>NZ_LPUS01000002.1:0-43325 GCF_001563515.1 Bacillus sp. JH7
GGTAAGTTATAGTAACGCAACATTTCTTCCGCTTCCTTATCGTATTTCAGTGCAAAACAGAACTTCATACCCACATTTGCAACCTCTTTGTTTTCTGATTGATAATCGGATGCATTTTGTGTTCCTAAATACAAGCCGATATTGTGATAACGTCCTTCTCGAATGATTTTGTCAGAAGACGCCGCACCCTCTTTATTTTTCAAAATACTTGATGCTTCATCTTGTAGGTACACTTTGAAAATACTACGATCGGAATGCATTAAGGATTTACCAAATGCCGCTAATGCAATTAAGATACTACGAGATAATTTGTCTGTAACACTTTCATTCTTTTCCTCTGATTTCGGAATGCGTAAATGTTGAATTTGTAATACTTGTAATGGACGTTCTAGGCTTAATACACGGTAATCTTGACCTTGTTTACCAAACAATAAATCTCCTAACTGGATGCCTTCTAAGGTTGCTAAACGATTTGTAAGAGCGTTTAACCGTTCTAATTCAGTTGGCAATAAGTTAGGTTCTTTCTTCATTTCCTCTAGCTCTTTACGAACCAAAGTTAAACATGCATCTTCTTTTTCTGCCACTCGTTCAATAGCTTTATATAAATAGTCATATCGGATATCCTCTAACCCTACATCCGATAGGAACGTTAAAATTTCAAGTGCTAAACTCTTCGCATCCTCTATTGTTGCGCTTATTCGGAATGGGTCTAAACAGCCCGCATCCTTTTTATCCTTCCCAAGCGTCCATACTTGCAAGGTATCCTCATTGAACCCTGGCAATAATTCTGGCCATCGTGTGCGGTCCCCTTTGGGGTCGATTATAAATGCCCTTCCCCCACTCATCACAATCCAGAAAGCGAGTAAATTCATTAAGAAGGATTTTCCTTTCCCTGTTTGCCCCGCAAACATAACTGATAAACTCTCAAACGCTGTTACAATGTTATCTAATGCTTTCGCCGCGAGTTCTGGACGAACAAAAACAGGACGATTTAATTTCTTTGTCTTTCCAATGTAAAACCCTTGATTGTCACCAATTTGCGTTGTGGCCCCGAACATGCCCATTGCAAGTACACCTGGCTCCACAAACAATTTGAAATCCGTATTATAACGCTTTGAACCTGGCAAGAACTCGTAGAAGTACGATAACTGTTCTCCATATGGATTGACCAATTCAATTTTCATTTTGCGATATTCTGTAATGAGCGTATTAACACGTGATTTTAATGTTTTCGCATCTTCGGCATATACGCAAAACAGTACACTTAGTTCATATCCAGGTGCCCCCGTTGTTTCAAATCGATCTTTTACAATTTTGACGCCCCTTGCTTTACGATCAATTGTTAAATCTGTTGTACGACCGCCCACCATTGCTTGTTGACGTTGATCGTTTAATTCCAGTTCACTGTTTGAAAGTTTTTGTGTGACCATCTGATTTTCTAAGTGATACGCTCGAATACTCATTTCAACAGGAAACTTTAACGAATGAGATTGAATGCGATAAATCCACTCTCCACCAGGAAAGGCTGATATTTCGGGCATATCTTTCACCGCAAGAAAAGCAACATGAGAGGTTTCGATTTCTCCTTCTTCATTTTGTCTTTCAAGGATAAGAGAACGCCCTGGGCTTTCATCGATTACCGTATCTGTTAATTGGACCATTTCTTGTAAATCTGGACGGCGTACTTTTACCGCCTTTCCTTCTTCATTTTGCAACGTAACCGTAGAACCTACTTTCCAGTTTTGATTCCGATTCAGTTCTTTCATACCACGTGTGAAATTATGATGGAATACAAAGCGAGTCGTAGCTGGTTTCGCACGACGTGTATTCGGAAACGCCCCTCTGACTTGACCAAATAGTACATCCTCTATTTCCAAATAATTTTCGATTTCTTCTTCTAAAATATCCGTCACATTCATACCCGATATATTTTGAGCTGTCTCTGCAAAGCCTTCTCTTACCTTCTTCATAAACTTCCATGTTTCTACGACAGGGTTACGAATTTGTCTTTCTTTCTGTTCCATGTTCAGTTGTACTAAAACGAAAAAGCGATATTCCATGTTCTCTTTCGCAATGGCCGCATTTCGTAAGTATTCTTTTACCTTTTTGAAAAGAAAGCGTCCTGTTGGTGCCATTGGCCCTTTTAAAGTGGAAATATGTTCATCCAGAATTTCATCTGAATTTGTTGTACGAGGAATCACAAGCAAGTGGATATCATATTCTTGATGGGTAAAAAGACCGAGTTGATTACGATAGTATACTTTTTTCGTACTTTCGTCTTGATGATCGTATTCAAAACCGTCTATTTCATATACTGCGGATACTTTTCCATCTATACTAAACGCTAAATTCTTTTCAACGTGCTTTAATGGTGGTCTGTTCATCGTTTTCAACATATTCAACTTCCTCCTTTTGGGGTAAAAATGTTAAATCATAAGCGTGTATGTCGTTCTCTTCTTCTTCACTGGATACATGTACGATTGGTAAATCTTTTACATCATGTTGTACACATACATGACCATAAAACACATGTTTTTTAAATTTGGGCAAATTCACTAATCGACTGCTTTGATGTTTACGTAAACGAAATGTGATCCAGGACCGAACAAAAGAGAAAAGTGATTTTCCATCTGTTTTATATTTATCTGCACCCCATACGAGGAAAAGAGGAATCACACCATAATACATGAGCCAAACTTGATCGATCATATCCCCAAATATCCATTTAAAGGGAGGAAGGAAGCGGAAGGCTACAAGCCCCGCTTCTACCGCCGCAAAATAACCAAGTGCCCTCCATGTAACCGCACGCGGAAGACGATACCCCATAATTTCGTACTGTCTTCGCATATAGTTCATATAGCTTCCGAAACAATAGACAATGATAGATTTTGATTCTTTTTCCTTCATGTAGCTCCCTTCCTTTCCATCCCTTACTTAGACGCCAAACAATCCGCCTAACCACGTTCCGATTGTTTTTAATGCATCTGGTTTGTTAATGAAGAATACGACAATCCCGCCGCCAACAATTAACGTGATCGCTTTTCCCCATGCGCGCTTTGCCGCTACGATCAAGATAACAATGATAAACGCACAATATAACGCGTATGTTCCTTGTGTCTTCATCATTTCGAAAAATCCTTCCAGACCGATTCCTAACACAAAATGATTTATACTAAACATATACATGCCCCTCTCCTATTTTGTTTTTAAATCTTTTACAATCCATTGCTTTCCATCTTGTTTGACAAACAACGTGTAACCTGTTTTCATTTTCGTTTCAGAATGCGGATCAATCATAGATACCTCTGTTTGTACCTCATACGTGCCTTTTGTTTTTCCTGGATAAATCTTAGAGGAAAGTACATTTTCAAATTTCATGGCTCCTTCTAACCCTTTAATATCCGTATTAGCTAACACATACGCGAGTTCTTTTTGTGTTGCGGTGGTATAGGATTTAAAGAAAGTGGGTAGAAATTCTCGAATATCTTCTTTGACAGCGAGTTCATGGACTTCCTCTCGGTCTTTCTCTTCTTTTCCTTCTGGTACTTCTGCTTTTTCATTTACCTTGACAATTTGAGGGAATCCACTAATGACAAAAGCCTTTCCATCTGATTGAACAGGAACCGACACTTGCTGGATCACCTCCTTATCCTCTGGACCGCTATTATCTGCCTTCATGCGGCTTAATTTGTATCTCACTTTAAAAATTACGTTTGCTTCTTTATCTGTGATCTCATCTACTTTTAATACAGTTGCGTATAGAAAATGGGAATCCCATTGGATACTTGCAAAATCCAAACCGACTTGTGGATCAAGTGTTTTCGGTATATAGAGTTGTAAGCGCTCTGAACGCTTCTTCTTGCCTTCATCCCCTCTTTGCCATGTAAAGTATTCTTTTGCAAATCCGCGCGCAAATTCAATCGCTTCTGGACGCGAGGCAAGGTTTTGTTTTTGCGTGACTTCTTTTGGAATGGTACTGGCTTTTGCTTGTGTATCTCCCTTTCCTTTTACTACGGTTGTAATGGATACAATCAGCATCCAACAAAACAGGAGCCAAAAGGTCCATTTCCCAATTAAGCGGCCTTTATATGAAGGAAGCCTTTTTGCTTTCCTTGCCTTCCCTTGTTTACTTTCAAATGTTTTTGCAAACCACTGTTTCACCTTTTGAAGCATATTCATCCCCCTTTCAATTTCGGTACTGGCGTAAAGATCGTTCGTAGCAATCACAAGCGAATGAAGCCATGCCAACCGCGGTTGATTCATCTTGTATTTCATTTCTTGCATAATTGATAAAATTGTTGAGTTTCGTTTGACTGCCTGTGATATATGGGAATCTAGCATGCACCACATACCGTTTGTCTTCATGCTTCCCCACTTCAAAGGACGCCCCATCTGTAGCCCGAAACGCCCTTACAAACTCTAAACCTTCCAATTCGTCCATCATGCACTCTCCTTTTCTCTTAAAACTGTAAGAAACTTGTTTGCCTTTTCTTTAAACATCCACCCTTTGTCTATCCGTGCTTGCTGGAACATGTCATAACAGCTGATTTCATGTTCAATTTCTAACATTGCTTTTTCTTTTGTAAGCTCTATCCCATCGCACTTCCATTCCAATTCATTTGTATCTAATCCGATTTCTATTTCGATAATTTTTCCATTTTCCATCAGATAAAACTTTTGCATATATACATCTGTTTGAGATAAACAAATCTCATGTATTTCCTCACAACCCATTCCCTCATAGATTTCTGCTAGAAATTGAACTTCAGTTTCTTCTAAACTTCCTCTTTCATAAGTGTTTTTATGTGTAAACATCGTTTATCTCCCCCTTATGATCGACTATCGGCCATCTTCCATATTCCCACTACCACCAGGAAGAGAAGTAACACGCCTTCCCATCCTTGCGTATAGTAAATTTCCACCACTTTACTTTTCACCACTTCCCAGGCTTCTCTTGATCCTGGTACTCTTTCAAATAACCAATCTGAAAAGACAATTAACAGAAAAATACTGGCGCTTATCGATAAAATAAACCGAAACACATTTTTACAGCCTCACTTTCTTATTCGGATTCTGAATATTGCGATAAATGTTACCGAATGGGTCTTGCAATATATCTTGAAACAGTGTGATAAACACTGGTATTTCTGGACTACTTACCCCTTTTAAATATCGAATCAATTCTTTTTCTCTACTTTCACTACCCGCGATAAATACCAGGCGCCATTGTAATATTTCATAACCCATACCAATATGCGTCCGATACTCTGCCGCTTTTCCTTCTTGTGCCATGAAATCGTTATAACGGATAATCTTTTTTTCTAATACTTCTTTTGATCCGTAAGAACGTTCCATTTCCATAAATACACCAATGTTTTTATCGATCTCTTCTTTTAACCCAATCACTGCAACTCCATCTGGGCGTATGACACGACTTTTTCCTTTTGCATATTGAAATGTGGCCCGCGGTTCGTTGATCCATTCCTTTAGTTCCAATCTTTCTTCTTGCTTCGATATTAATGTCATGGCACATTCAATTTTCGCTAACATTAAACTGTGATATACAAAGGATGCCGAGCGTTTGGACCAACTATTTTTCCAATGCACTTCCCCTCGAAATCCACGAACCATTTCAACTCCTTTTGGTGTTAATGTATAAATGCGTTGAGGTTTCGCAACTTTTCGTTTCTGATTTCTCGATGATGTAACAGGTAAATACTCGTAACGGATATAGCCCGCTTGCTCTAGCTTATATAAACGATTTGTTACAGATTTTTTTGTATAATCCACATACACCTTTTGATGAATGTACTCAATATCCAAGTAGATGTGTGTATGCAAGCTCATGAGTAGTTGTTCATCTGAAATTTGAAATAAAATGTTTCCCATGCCCCTTACTCCTTTTCCCAACTATCGAAAATGCTCACTTCTTGCGGTGTATCCTCTTTTATTTCTACATTTTCTATTTCGATTGTTGTAACAGGCTCTTTTACTGTCTTATCTTCTTTCTTTACTTCTATTGTTGTCGTAGCTTGTTTTCGGAATGGGATAATTTGCGCTTGGTGTGCGGGTTCGACTGGCTCTGTTTCTAAAACAGGTTCTTTCACCTCTTCATTAGAAGATAATTTCTTTTCTAACTCATCAAACCCCGATGTCACAACAGGTTCTTCTTTGGTTAAATTGACTTTTTCGGCTTGTTGATACTTGCCTTTTCCATATAGAAACTCATCAATTTCCTTGTCGATTTCTAATCCTGCTTTCCCATTTTGTTGCTCTAAAGAATGAATCTTTGCTCTGGTCCATTCATTTGATGCATGAATTTCTTTTTCGTTTTTATAATTCGCCGCTTTTCCATTTGGTAGATATCGGTCTAATGGTGGAACTCGTATGGTACACCATACATTTTTTGCTTCACCTCTGATATAATCTTGTGTTTGAATCGCTACAACTAAGTTAGGAAGGTTTTGCAAATACTCTGTACGGAATTGCTTTTGCATAATGCCTTCTAACGTTTTTGCGGAATTATGACCTTGCCTACATACAAAGTAATTTCCGCCCGCCTCTGTTAACATGTCTGTTAGCTCTCTGTCTAACTGTCCCGACACTTGCTGGGTAATCACCCATAATCCAAATCCATGCTTCCGATCCTTTGCGATGATTTTCGGTAGAACGGGTACTGGCACGTCATGGGCTTCATCTATCACGCCTAAATGTAGTTTTGAACCATGCGGCCGCTGTTGAGCGATACGGTGATATTGGTTACAAATGTAACCGACTGTAAGCAATGTATCTTCTTTTCCCATGCCCGCTAAATCATAAAAGATAAGGTGTCCTTCATCCATCCACTTCCGAATTTCTAAGGAGAAGCCTGTTTGCCCGTACATACGCTTTAAATACAACGTATTACGGAAGATATCTAATCGGTTTAAAATCGCTTGTGTGCTGTCTTCTAACGCGCTTCCCACTTCATATTTCCAAAAGTGAGAGTAATATTTTTGTTCCGGCCCTTGTAAATTGGCAATTACATTTGCTCGAAACAGTTCGTCAGATATGAAGAGTGGGATACTTAAAATCGTGTGAATTTGACTCTTATCACAAAGTAACGTCCCAATAATCGCTCTTAGTAATCTTTCGGTTTGTTGTGCTTGCCCTTGAATCATTAACTTAATCATTTCCATAATGGATTCAACCACTGTTTGGATATCTTCATTTGGAAAGCGATGAAACAAATTCAAGGCTGGTGGATGATCTGTATTTCGAAAACGGATAAAATGAACTTTACTCCAATCAACTTGTTTCCCATCCTTTTCCGCTTTTAAGAGTCGATTCATTGCTACATACGCTAAATCTTCTGTTGGATCAAATAGAGACAATCCGCCCGCTTCATTCGGATTTTCTAACCATTTATCAATGACACTTTGCATCAACCTCATGGCAATGGTGCTTTTACCAGACCCAACTTTCCCCGTAATGTAACCATGATTTTTGAAAAAGTCTTCTCGAATTTTTACTAATCGATCCTTAATATAGGGATGCATCACATGGCCAATTGAAATGCCTTCGGCCAATAAATCATTTGGTATCATGTTTTCCCCTTTATCTAGATACAAAATGTTGCGCTCTGTCTTGCTGTTTTTATCCCCTGTTACGTTAGGAAGATGAAACAAGTTTAATAGCTCTGATCCCGTCCAGATCATTTTCCCGTATACGGGATGTGGTACAGCTGGCATGCTGCGTCGGAGCCTTCTGTATCTCAGCTCATTCACATCGGCCATAATACTTGCTACCATATGCCCTAAGTTCTTGATGACAGGTACACCAGGATAGTGGTCACTTGCAAATGAAACAGATACTTGAAACGCTACTTCATTTTTTGCAAACCGTTTATTTAATGCGCGAATCTCTTCTTTTTCAAAGGCATCTAGCCCATGCTTTTTCTTCTTTCGAATGGCTTTTTCTGCTTTTCGAATCCCTTTTGTCAGCTGATACCCGTTATCTGGTGTAAAAGCAACATCAACCCATGTCTTTTCTTCCATTGCACTTCCTAACATCGGTAATACATCACGTGTATAGCGTGCTAGTGATAACGTGGCATCTAGCCGCTTTCTCTTTAATACCATCCGTCCTCCTACCGCTTTCCTTGTTGGAAATGGCATTTCTTCCTTTGGGACAGTATAAATTTCACTGTGGGTATAGGCGCTTTGTATCGCTTGCACAACCTGTTTGATTTTATCTTCTGGACCACCTACATAAAAGCGAACACGCTCGTTTTCTCCCTCTGGACGATACATCGTCATGCGGTACCAATCGCGCCCTTTTAACAGGCGTTCTAAAGGCTTTCGGCCCGAACCATGTACATGCCGAATCATTTGTCCTAGTTTATCTGGTGTGACTTCATCATCTATGTGCGGAATGAATAATACGTATCGATACCGCTTCTTTTCTAGATATAAATAGATGCCATGTAAGACAATCCGTATGACAATTCCCAACAGGATCAATAAAGCAATCCCACGAAACACACCGACTACAGTTGGCACCAGCTTCATCAATTCTGTGAGGATTTTTTCTTTAGAAAACCAGACAAATGCAACAGCTCCTATACCTAAAAGCATTTTCCAGTTCTTTTCTATGAAATTTTCAATTTCTTTGTCGAGCTTGCTGTGCGCCACTTCTTCACTTCCTTTCTATCCTTGAAATGGCCTTATGCAAGGGCGAATAACTTTTCACGATGCTTTTCTGTGTGTTCTTCTGCGGCTAATTGAATCAAGATTTGAGGTTGCATGATCCCGTTTTGAGGTTGATTAATTTGATCTAAGAGTGTTTTATAGTTGAAGAGTTCTTGCTTCACTTGTTCGATATCTAATTCACCATCTACCGTTACTTGTTCTTTCCAGAACGTTTCCCAGCATTCTTGACGATTTTGATACGCTTGTTTTCCCATCTTGCTTCCTCCTTTTAAGTGGGGAGGATATTCAGTGAAAGAATGTCCTCCCATGAATATTATGATTTGTGCGCTTTTTTATAGGGGTCTAATGTGACTAAGAGGGAAGAGAAAATCATGCTCTTTCCCATTCTTCCCGTCCATTCTTCTGTACGCTTATTTGTTGAAGGTGTATGTGTTGTATGTGGAACTCGACCAATATAAAAACCGCGTTTACTTCGCATATGCTTAATTGGTTTCATTAGAAAACCTCCTGTATTGTTTTATCATTCTATATCGTTAAATAGAAATATTGTATAGTTTTAAGCGATGAGTGGGTCTAATTCTAAATACACATCAAATCTGTGCAATAACTCTTCTGGTATCGCTTGAAAACTCACAAAAACTCTTACATTCAGTTCCTCTAGCTCTTCTAAAAGATTGATGAATCCCTCTGGATTATTGGAATACAACCTTAATCCTTCATCTATGATAACGACATCCGATTGTTTGCATGTTTCTATCTCGGTTTTGCTTAGAAAAGAATCTTTTGATGTAAAGGTGATAATCTGAGCACCCATTTTTTCGTATTCTTTATACTCTCCATCCCCATCTAAGACAGTCGCTTGTTGATTATCCGCCATGACAAGGGTAAGAAGTTGCTTCATCAAACCTGTTTTTCCTTTTCCTGTTCCACCTCGTACCAGGATATTTCTATTTTCTTCCCCAAATACAAATTGAGGATTCATTTTGTTCCCTTCATTCTCTATGACAATGGAATTTGACTTACTCATGTCATACCATTTTGGTTTTATAAATGCTGGGATTTGTGCACTTCTTCCAATAAATGTTCCACACATAGCAATCTCACCTTTCCATTCGTATCAATTTTTTATCAAGCTATTAAATCTAATTCCTCTAAATCTGTAGAAAGAATCTTAATTTCTTGTTGGTGCTCTTTGAATAGAACATGTTGGATATTTTTTCGCAACTGAAACCCATCTTCCACCAATGCAAGTAAATATGATTTCGTATATTTCCTATTATTGATTTGATAATGTACATCAAATATGCACATGATCCCGCCCTCCCTTATCAGTTGAGAGTGTTTTACACTTCTTGATTCTTACGTTTTCTAAATGCGTAAACAGCTAGGATGCTTCCAAGAACGACAAATGTAACACCAATCCATTTCCAATATGGATTTTCAGCTTTGCCGCCTGTTGTTGGTAAATGGCTTTCTACTTTCTTAGGTTGTTCTTTCATCGGTTGTGGTTGTTTTACAATGTGTTGTGGTTTCTCTGGTGTTGGTACAGGTTTTTCAATGACCTGTGGCGTTTGTGGCTTCTCTGGTTGTGGTTTTGGTTGTTCTGGCTGTGGTTGTTCCGGTTGCTCTGGTTGTGGCGTTTCTGGTGTTGGTGGAACTTCTTTTTTCTGATCTGCTACAACATGTTTGATAATCTCACCATCTGTTTTAATTTCAAAGGAGAATGTTTCTTCATTGATTAAGTATCCCTCTGGTGCAAATGTCTCTTTATATGTGTATTTACCAGCTGGTAATTTTTCAAACTTTGCAATGCCTTGTTCATTTGTTTTTCCTTTTACAACTTCCTGGCCTTGCTCGTTATAGATTGTAAACTCTGCACCTGGTAACTTGTTGTTTCCATCGGCTACGTCTACTTTTGTAATTTCTAAGCTACCTTCAATCTTTTTGTTTTTTACGGTGTGTTTAATAATTTCACCATCCGTTTTAATTTCAAAAGAGAATGTTTCTTCATGTGACACATAACCTTGTGGTGCAAGTGTTTCTTTGTATGTGTACTTTCCTGCTGGTAGTTTATCGAACTTCGCAACGCCTTGTTCGTTCGTTTTCCCTTTCACGACTTCCTGGCCTTGCTCGTTATAGATTGTAAACTCTGCACCTGGTAACTTGTTGTTTCCATCGGCTACGTCTACTTTTGTAATTTCAATTGATCCTCTAATCTTCGTATTCTTTGCAACTAGCTCAATTGTTTTCCCTTTTTCAGTGATGCTAAACGGAATCGGCTCTTTTACCAGTACATAGCCCGCTGGTGATGTCTTTTCAATGAATTGGTACTTTCCGAATGGGATATTATCAATTTTGATTAACCCGTTTTTGTCTGTCTTATGCTCACTGATTTTCTTACCTTTTTCATCAGCTAGGATAAAAACAGCACCTTCTAATTTCGTTTTTCCGTCTTCATCTACTTTTAAGAGCTGTACATTTCCTTTTACTTGATCGTTTTTCACTTCAAACGTAAGTGTTTGATTATGCTCTTTTACTTCAAATGGATACTTTGTTTGATTTAATAAGTAACCTTCTAATCCTTTCGTTTCCTGGAAGTAATACTTTCCAAACGGAAGAGAATGTACTTTCGCAATTCCTTCTTGATCTGTTGTTACTTTTGTGACTGCCTTTCCTTCTGGCGTAAATACTGTAAATTCAACGCCTGGGAGAATCTTGCCTGTGTCACTGATCTTTTTAATTTCAATATTTCCTTTGATTTGTACATTTTTCATTTCTACAACAGCAACTTCACCTGTTTTTACTTCAAAAGGCTTTGGTGTAGCGTCTAACACATATCCAACAGGTGCTTTCACTTCTTTTACAGTGTATGTGCCAAGTTCTAAGTTACCCATTTCAGCGATACCGTTTTTATCAGCTGTAATCGTTCCCATAACTTGTTGATTGCTGTTTGCGATTTCAAATACTGCGCCTGGTAGCGGCTTTTTGTTTTCATCCACTTTCATCACTTTTAAGGCGCCATTTGCTTTCCAGAATACTTGTAAGTCTGTGCTTACCTGTTCTGTACTGCGCTCTAATAGTACAGTTGCATCTTGAATCGTACTTGTTCCTTTATATACGACTGCATGAACATTTGTTAGATTTGAAACGACTTTTAGAGATAGTTCACTACTCTTAGAGGATTTTGGTACTTGAATACGGAACTTTTCTCCTAGTTGGAACGTTTCTTTTGCTTCACCTTGTTCTGTGACAATACGTGTGCCTTGTGGTGCATTGTTCATTTCTACGTGGAATGTACCTTTTTTTGCATTTGTTTGAACGTTGTATGTTGTTGTTTCAAAATATTCACCGTTTAATTGTGCTTCTTGTTTATCCGTTGGAATGACATTCATCCAGACATCTTGTGTATCCTGGCTTTGATTTGCCGCATGAATAATGTTCTTTGCCGCTTTTTCAACAGCCGCATTCTTGAACTGTAATTCATCAACGGAAATTTGGCCAAGTGCATTCCAAAGAGCTAATTGCGTTGCATAATGGGCCTCTTTCCAATTGGCAACACCTAAATTTTCTGGTGTTTTCTGTGGGTACCCATTCATTAAGACGCGATAGGATACATCATCTGTTTTGCCCGCTTCGGGTAAATCCTCTCCATTTGGGGATTTTAAACCGTATACTAGGCAATACGCAATTTGACCACTCGCGTTCTTTAGAAACTCTGTACGAACATCTTTCCCATACTGCGGACTATAGGCCCAATCCATCTGATACCTTTCTCGATTGATTACCTCCGCACTGGCTTGATTCAGTGGAATCAAGAAGCTCATAACGAATAAAAGTACACTCGTAAAGAGTAGTAGTGTTTGATGCGATCGTTTCAAAACCATTTTTTACAGCTCCTTTAGGATTATTCAGTTTTCAAAGGACAGAATATTTAGAATTTTAATTTTCTAAATATAGAACAATATACTTTAGTCATAATTATTTCGTCTTTTAGCCGAATTTCATTTACAATACACTTAGATAGATGTAATCAATAACATGATTTTTATTCATTCTGTGATGGGTATTGCACGATAATATGTTGGTCTGAAAAGTTTCTCGATCGGAACTTCAAGGAAATCAGCTATTTTTTTAGCTTTATTGTCTTTCAGACTCCTTCTTCCAATTTCAACATCATATAATGTGCCGATCGGAATCTTAGCGCCTTTGGAAACTTCCTTAATACTTAAACCTTTGGATTCCCTGTATTCTCGTACAACGGTTTTGTTTTCATGTGACGCTAGCATTTTTTCACCCTCCCTTCCCTTAATTACATTGTATTCGGCTTAAAGCCGAAAGTCAACACAAAACGAATAAATTTTATTCAAAAACGCAATTTTGTTTTAAAATCCATGCAAAGGAGTTTAATTATGACCAATACATTTCTAGGACAAAACCTTAAACATCTCAGAAACTCACAAAAGCTAACTCAAAAAGAGCTAGCTTCCAAAATTAATATCTCTTATTATGCTTATAACAATTGGGAAAATGATTTAAGGGAACCCGATTTGCTATCTTTAAAAAAGTTTTCTATTTACTATGACCTTCTTATTGATGAATTAGTTAATACACAAATAATTTCATCAGATTCTATAGAGATACAAAATCAAAAACTAGATATGATAAAAAATCTAGAAAAAAAAGATATACTAAAACCACTTGAAGAAAACTTAAAAAGACTAAGATCATTAAAGGGACTAAGTCGCAAAAAAATCGCCGAAGAATTAAATACTCCCTATAGTACCTATGCTGGCTGGGAAAATGGATTTAGAGAACCTGATATTTCCACGCTCAATAATATAGCTTCATACTATAAAGTAAGTATAAATGATTTATTGAATCCAGAAGCGGCCGTTAGGGATGAAGATACATTAAAGCTCATTTCGCGCTTATCTAAAAATTTATTTGAAACATACATAAGTGTTCCAGATGAGCATAGAGCCGAATTAGAGAAAAAATTGATCGCCTATATGAATGAATTTAAATCTCAAAAAAAGATCAAATAAGTTTAGTTAAAATAATTATGTTTAAATTAGCCTGTCTTTTCTATATTTTCCCTTGTACTTTCTTGTTTACATATTTGGATTAAATCCATATATAGGTTGAAAATAGTGTATACATCAGTTGTACCACAATTATTCTTAACATTTTGCTCTAACCATTGAATATTTAATTCCATGACAATGCCACGTCCTTTTCTTATAATTTAAGAATCAGCGTCAAGGTGGTGTATTTTTTTTACAGAATCAAAAATCGCACCACCCCCTAAAAAGTACGAAAGACGCTACAATAAGTAGCGTCTAATCATTTCAAAATTCAGTTTTTTAAATTTAAACTCAACCAGTCCCAGGGTCTACCATCATATAAGATGTAGTTAAAGAGGGATTATCTTGAACCTTAGCAAACTTTTGAACAGGTTCGTCATGTAAAGAAGTTACTGAAATCCCTAAGATAAGTAACATGCACATTAAATATTTAGTCAACTAAATTCACCTCGCTTTTCAATAGCGCTTGTTTCACACCTCTAGCATAAAACAAGTTTCCAGATCTTTCAAAAGATATTAATGCCTCTTTTAAACCTTGTATGTCTCCAACTACTTTTGAATAAGAATATAATTGATGTGCACTAAATCCATTTTGTTCCAAAATTTTATACATTGCAAGCCCTTTTTCTCGATCTCCATGTATACATTCATAATGAGCGTGTTCACCAATATGAATATAATCAAAATCAATCTTATGAAGATTAAAATTATTTTCGATATACAGATGTGCCAATGTTGTTTTAAAAGCAAAATATTTTTGAGACTTTCTAGGGACATGGATATTATCAAGAAGCTCCAAAGCTGATTCCATGTGCATTTCTGCCCTCAAAGGGTCCTCATATATGTAACTCTCTCCTAAACACCCTTTTGCAACAGCCTTAATCATCGGAATTTCTAAGTCTGATTTTATGATCGATTCACAGACTTCTCTACATTTATCAATTTTGTCACTCAATAAATATATATAAGCAAGCCTTTCTCTATATTGCATATATAAATGATCTTTTATATATGTCTGTTTAATGTCTTTTATAAATTTTTCCGCGTCTTTTGCAAAGGGAGCAACTGCATTTGATTCATCCTCATCATACATAGCCACAGTATAAAGCAAATTTGATAACGCTTGACACTCTGCGTTAGAAGAAATTTTTAAAGTTTTAATTTCATCAACTATTTTTTGCCCCTTAATTTCATTTTTATTTCTTCGATTAAATAAATCATAGATTAACAGGTACTGACTCACACTATCGGTATTAATATGTTTTTTTATTAATCCATCTATAATCTCATAATCACCAGAAACATGCGAATAACACAAGGCTTTCCTAATGTTCAAAGGGCTTTTTACTAAGAGTATAAAGGTATTAATTTTTTGACGCCTTACTTCTAAATTATCATATAAAATACTAACAACTTTTAAAAAGCTGTCTAATTTCATTTCATATTTATTTTTACATTCTATTGCCCTAGTTATTTTCTCTCTACTTACCCCCGATAATTTAGCTATTTTACGTAATGTATATTTTTCGTTTATTTTTTGCGATATTTCATCCATAAGATGTTTCATTGTAAATTCTTTTGTAATGATCTCGTTCATAGTGACAATTCCTCCTCACTAAACCCTATTAGCCCTTTACAAAATTTTAACATATCTTCATGTTTTTTATTTTAGAATATTACGAATCTTCGTCAACCTGGTTGAAAAAATATATACTGAAAATTCTGAAAATTCTTTAAATTTTTATTGGAATTTCGAATAGGTTTTATTCATCTTTTATTGATATTTTGTGAGGAACGTTTTACAATACAAATATAACAACAAAAAAAATAAACCCACCTCGAGCTTTTATCTGGCTGAAGTTTGGCGACGACACCAGATAAAAGCTCCCTAACAGGGTTCATTCACATAAAAAATTTATATGATTTTTTTTAGTATCATACTTGATACTGAAATTATACCATATTGTATATGTAATGTGAATATAGAACCTCTGTTTTTCCAGCATTTTTCTGTTTATTTTAGGTGGGAAAAATAGGAGGTTTTTTCATGCTACTAAATAACTTTTTGCTGAGTAGAGCAAAACGAGAATTAAGTCCACACCTGGTTCATGTTCCGCGAGGTGCTATTAATAAAACAGTACAAAAAGTAATTAAAGCTATTGATCTGATTCTTAAAGAGACAGAAGGTAAAACCACTAAAGATTTCTTCATACAAACACCACGCCGCTATCAGGCATTGGAAGTTGTTTTATCTTACCTAGTACAAGAAGGATACTCTCAAATGCGACAAACTCAAATTAGTGAAAAATCGGGTATCTCTGTACCAATTATCAACTTTATTCTGAAGTGGTTAGAGGACCTCGAGGTATGCCATCAAATCAAAACAAGACGTCATGGTAAGAATGCACCATCTATTTACATATTAAGCCTCAATACCAATTATTTAAAAATCATTGAATACTTTAAGCAAAAATGGGCGTTTTCAATTGATATGTTTTCTACATTTACAAAGTTTCTATCTAAAAAACTAAGTAAAAAACAGGAGCAATCTACAGAACAAGCCGAAAAGCCAATTGTGCCTACATGCCAGGGAATAGACATATTGGATTCTGTTGCTCCTTCAAATGAAGAAGTAGAAGAAAAACAGCCAATGAATCCCCCTGATTTGGGTGAAAAGTTAGAACTACGATTCCGCGAAATGGATGAGTTTATGAGTGAAGATCAAAAGAAACTCTATATGTATATCATAAGTAAAGATACAAATATTACTGAAAAAGATGCTTATACAATCGCATTGCGTATGCCGCCAGACGTAGATTGGGAAGCAAGAAAGACTTTTGAGGATTGTGTACAGTTTTTTGAGATAAACAAATCACAAGAAAGTACGCCTGCACATTTCGTAACAATCTATACAAAACAGTTAACTGCAAATAGGAAGCGTAGACAGCAACAAGCGCAAGAAAACATAAGAAATATAGGATTGAGAAAATCAAATAAGAGTACAATCCCGTTAGATTTATTCAAAAAGATGCTTGATCCAAACGCGTAAATCTCGTTTTTCACAAAAAAATAATTGTTTTATAGCCTTGTTCAAAAAATTCATATCTAACAAGGCTTTTTGTCATGCCATTCTTTATTTTAATAGATTAAACATATTATCAATCTATTATACTTTTATAAATTAAGGGCGTTTTTCACAACAAATCCACTATAAATTTAAACTCAAATTGAACCTGCTTTTAAATCAGTAATTAAATAAGAAGAATTCTCTAATCCCTTGTAAGAGTAAGGCTCATTGAGCAAAAACAAATCCTAATGTATTTAATGCTTTTAATTTTTAAAAAACAAGATTTAATTATAAGGAGTTTCCTATATCGGGAGTTTCTTTTTTTTATAAACTTCTACATATCATTCAAAAATTGATCAAAATATCAAAATAAAAATCTTCTCTTCACTTAATATATAAATCTACAGTATTTCAGTTGCTCATCCTATTTCCGAACAAACACATTAATAATTAGTATCTTTATTCGTTTCTTTTCCTGCATATCATGATAATTGTGTATCTATTATCAATCCTAATTCTATCCATGCATACTGCAATAATACTGATGTTTATGTTATGCCAAAGTGATGCGAATATGATGTCTATGTAATGTATACATGATGAAACGCGGCATCATTTCGGCATAAGTGCAAATTAAGGTTAATGTACACAAACACTAGCTTTATTCTACATACATAAAGAAAAAGAAAAACGAAGCTCTCCTGTTAAGGGTATCTTGATTCAGCTATGAATCAGATTCCGTTGACAGGCAGATTTTCAAAAAACTACGTAGGCGGGGCGGCGGCCATTCCCATTCCTCGCATATTGTCCTCCCTCAACATCGGCCCATCATTCGCCTTCCGCTCATTCCAACACATCTGTATATCCCCCTATATCACAACCTCACGACCTGTCTAGCCAGGCTCATATGTCTCCGCATAGCCCCGCAATGTCTCGGCTATGGCATCCCACACAAGCCCCCTCAAAAAAACCTCACGCCCTAGAATCCCCTATTGCTTGTTTATGTGGTTTTCGCATATAATTGCGGTACACAATTTTTAGGACAAAGGAGTATATAAAAATGACTTGGGAACTTTCTGTTGATGTTTTCCTTTCTGATCTGTTAAAACATGGCCGTAAATCATCCACAGTTAAACAATATCGCTACGATCTCACACTTTTTACATCTTGGGTACAGAAATGCGTCAAATTGACTCCAGAAGCGTTTTTTCGTTCTTTTGATACAAATACATTAGATAGATATTTAAAAGCGCTTAAAAAGGAACGTAGAGCGTCGATTTCTAATGTGAAGCGTGTACGAGGCATTCTAATAAACTTTTTACAATTTCATGGCGCCGCCCAGGATTTAAAAAGTGATGTCTCCCCTCCTGGACTGACTTCTAAACACTTTGCATCAGACAAAGAAATTACAAAGCTATTCCGCGTCATGCGTAGTTATAACGGGTTAACCGACTACCAGGCGTCAGGACGAAAGTTTATTCTAGAACGTAACCTTTTATTGATCCACTTCATGTTAGATTATGGGCTATCTATCCAGGACATTCTCACACTATCCATGCATGATATACACTTTGGGACGAATACGATTACCCCAGGAGGGCTACACGCCCACAAACGATCCATTACCCTTTCAAAAGAACATGTAAAACTTGCCTTATCGTATTACAACAAGATTCCTAACCTTGTAAGACCACGCCAACAAACGGGCGATCCCTTTTTTGTGGCGTTTGATTTTGGCCCGCAAACATTCCGATGGGACTATGAAAAAGATCAACCCGCCGCTTTAACTAGAATCGCTGTACAACGTATGTTACAGAAAGAAGCGAAACGCGCTGAAATCCATATAACCCCTACTATGCTACGGAACCGTTTTATATTAAATGGGCTACAAAATGACATGAAACCCATTGAAATTAAAGCGTTTTTGGGATTAAAAAGCGTTGAGGCCCTACATAGATACGTTCAATTCTGGAATAAACAGCAATGAAAAGAGTTTTATATAAGCATAAAAAAGCACTGGTTCCAGCAAAACTAGGGCTTTTTTTATGCTGTTTTTTAACACTAAAAATAGTTTCTAAAAAATTCAAAATAAGTAAAAAAATGCTTGTTTTGTGCGTTAGCGCATGATAAAATATAATTAAGAAATGCGCTAGCGCATTGAAATACTAAAAAGGAGCTGTTGACCATGAAATTCTTTCAAAGCGTCACTACCTTAGAGGAACTGAAAAAGCAATATAAAAAACTAGCAAAGAAACACCATCCCGATTGTGGCGGGAAACATGAAGATTTTATTGCATTAAAGAAAGAGTATGACAGACTTTTTGAGCAACTACATAGTAACTCTGGAACACAAAACAATGGAGCATACCAAAACATCATAGACGAACTTATCAAATACGATATTGAAATTGAAATCATCGGGACTTGGATTTGGGTAACAGGAAACACTTATTCTTTGAAAACTGAATTAAAAGAGTTAGGGTTTAAATGGGCATCTAAGAAAAAGGCTTGGTACTGGTATGAAGGAGAGTATAAGAAGTTTCATAGCAAAGACTTCTCACTCGATGAAATTCGCACAATGCACGAAGTGAAACGTATCAAGAAAAACAAGCCAAAACTTGAAGCATAAGAGGGGATTTCCCCTCTTATCTTTCTCAAAAAAGGAGATGCCCGCATGTATGTAAATGCAAATTGTGAAAAATTTAAGCACATATACGATATGAAAAGATTAAAAAGTTATAGTGACATGGTTGATCGAGATATAGAAAGATTAGAAGAAATAATAAAAAAACTTAAAAATTATCAAATGGATATATATGAACATGCTCAAAATGTTGCAAATACTGAATTTAAAAGCGTTGTGACACTCGTTAGAAGAAGAGATTATTCTACAAATCATGTGAAATATCATGTACAACTAGAAATGCGACCAAACGTCAGTACAGATTATATAGAAAGTGAACGGGTGTACGGTTTTTACAAACATGAAAAAATGTTTACAGGTAGAGAACGTCACCTGGCTTTAAAATATGCGGATGAGCTTGCAAAGCAATATCATTGTGAAGTTGAAAGGAAGGGATTTTATGCAAAGAAAATTTAGGCTTCCAGACGATGTCTGGGAGCAATTTCTAAAAAAAACAAGTGCCCCTGGCGAAACCTTACGTTTATTAGTGATTAATTACAATAATGATGATAGCGACCCATTAGAAGAAGTCATGGGCGTTGAAGAAGCCGCCGAAAAGTGGGATATGCCACCAGGAACAATTAAAAATTTATGTGCCGCGGGAGAAGTAAAAGCAAAAAAAATAGGTAACAGGTGGATTATTTCAAAAAGACAATCGGCCCCACGATCTAAAAATAATTAAATTATATGAAAATCAATAAAAGTCAATACAAATGAATACAAGTGAACACGAATCAATATGAAAAATACTTGTATTTTAATGATTTTTATGGATTTTTACTGATAATTTTGTATTGACTTGTATTAAATTGTATTAATTTGTGTGTAATTGTATTGACTTTTTAGGAGAGTTTAGCATATAATGGAATTAAGTTAATCAATAAAAAATAATCTTTAGGAGGTTTTTATATATGGCAATTCTTAAAGCTGGTGCAGACGCGGGAAACAGTGGTTTAAAGTTAAATGTATTAGGTCTTGATCCTTTATTCATACCAAGTATTTATTCACATCACATTGGAGAAGCAACGAACATTTTGAGTGATGAGGATATTTCTATTGAAGAATTAGAAAACAACATTGATGTTACAATTTCATCACCTACCTTAAAAGCAAACAATATGCGTTATATCATTGGTCAAAAAGTGATTGATGAAAACATTAAAGGTATTGAAATGGAAAAGAAATCGGATAAATCGAAAGATGATCTTGTGCTACTTGTTACATTAGCTGGTTTAGCAATTAGTGCTATGAAGAAACACCCAAATAAAAATAAAATTGATGTGACTTATGATCTATCTGTTGCATTACCTGTCGCAACAATCACACCTCAAACAGCACAAGAGTTTGTAGAACGTTATATGAATCATCATACGGTGAAATTCCACCACCCAAGCGGACGTGAAGTAGTAGTTAATATTCAAGTTGAATTTTGCAAGTGTTTACCAGAAGGCGCGGCGGGTTCATGGGGAATCGTTTATGATGAAAAAGGTAAAACAATTAAAAGAAAAGTAGAAACTACAGAAGATAAAACCACAGAAATAGACTTTGTTGACAAAACAATATTATCTTTCGATATTGGTGCTGGTACGACAGAAGAAGTTGTTTCTCATGGTGTTAGCTTTAAACATAAAATGAGTCGTGGTTTACCATATGGAGTTAAAGAAACTTTACTTGATATTATCAAGGTTTGGAACTTAAACAATAAACAAAAGACAATAGACAGTATTGCTGAATTTAATGCGATTTATCTTGATTCTGAACACCCTCGTCATATTCGTTTAAAAGAGGCATCACGTGGCGCGTTATTAGGTTTAGCAAATCGAATTGCAACTGATATTATTAATAAAATTGATGATATGAAAGATGATCCGTATGTATTCATTTATGGTGGCGGTGCCGCAATTGTAAAAGAAAGCCTACAGCAAATTTTAGAACAAAAAGGACGTTTAACAAATGTTATTTTCTTAAAAGACCCACTTTTCGTAAATGCACGCGGATTACTTGTGTACACATGCTCTCCAAGATTTGAAGAATTAAAAGAAAAAGCGCTTGCTCCTGTCGGTGAAAAATAATGGCTCGTAAAATATACAAAGCTGGTGATAGAGCAAATGTCTATATTAAAAAAGACATTTCACCAGAAATGATCGATTTTATTAACAAACAAAGTGATCTTACAATGTTCTTTTTGTATGCGGCGCAACAACTTCATAAACAAATTGGTAATACGGATGTAGCGGAAATTTTACCACGTAAATATACATTTGCATTGGATAATGAAACACAACCTTTACCAATTAAACATGATGAAGGTTCAAAAGCTGTTCATACACCTGTTTCAGATCAAACTCATATCGAAACAAGTCAAGAAATAACGAATCCTGGGGAATCCAATGATAAAGAAGAAAATACATCATGGAATAAACTAAATGATTTAGAAGATGATCCATATGCATAATGCAAAGAAAGAGTTGTTCTTTTATAAGAGCAACTCTTTTTTTATTAGGGTTATCTTTGTATTGATTTGAAAGTCATGAAGATTATTAAAGAAAATACTTACAAAGACTTGATTAAACAAAGATTACACTTCAAAATTGGAATTGAACGACCTTTGAGCGAGGGAGGATAAACATATGAATGATACAACATCACAAGAACGCGCTTACTGGACACATGAAGTATCTGAAAAACTACAAATATCTGATAGCACTTTAAAGCGCTGGGCGAATGAACTAGAAGTGAGCGGGTATAAATTCGCAAAAGGCGCAAATGACAGTCGTGCATTTACCGCTCATGATATACAAGCATTAGAAAAGTATAGGTATTTGACCAAAAAACAAAAAGTAAAAAAAGAAGAGGCCGCAACAGCTGTTGTAGAAGAGTTTAAAGAAAAAACGAGCGATTGGGCGCCCCCCGCTCACCAAGAAAATGAACTAGCTTCGACTAGCTCGCAAGTCGCTCAAACGTTAGAAACTTTCATGAGACAACTTCAAGAGCAAGAGAAAACGAATCAACAAATTCTTCAAGAATTACAGTCTGCTAACGAGCTAAATAAAAACCTATTATTGCAATATGAACAATTGAAACGAGATTTTGATGAAATGCGTGAATCACAAAAACTCATAGCATCTACCCAAGAGCAAAAACAAGGATTCTGGTCTAGGCTCTTTTCAAAAAATAAAGACGCATGATGAAAAACTACATCATGCGTCTTTATTTTTGTTCCACTACACAAATTATTTTTCTTCAAAACTAAATTCTAATTTGCTGTTTGCAATTTAAATCTTTTTTTATATTTTCTTGCGTGTAAATGTCAAAATGTTTTTGGAAACCGCCTTGCAAAGATTTGTTGTATGATGCCTAAGTCAAATCTTTGCATTATATGTATACCAGATTCCAAGCATAAAATTAACAAAATCGTTCGTCTGATTACTCTATGAATTTATGAAATTCTAATCGGAAATTTAAGTTTTTAAAATAATGGGTAGAATATTTTCTGAAATATATGTCCAAACTTGTAAATAAATTAACAAGTTTAGGAGATGTGTTATATGTTTTTTAAAGATAATAAGACTCTTTTAAAAAAATGGCTAGATCGTCATGGGATTGAGCAAAAAGAGATACTGAAAGCTACAAAAATATCTAGCGCAACTTTAACAAAGGCTTGTCGCGACAAAACGTATATCCCAACACCCCTTGTAATGAAAAAGCTCTTGAAAGCTATTAGAAAAATAGACCCCTACGCACAACCACATGACTTTTGGAAAATGTAAATAGGCACAAGAACTATTGCCCTTGTGCCTTTGCTTTATCCGTACCGTTTTTGTAGATCGGTCCAGGATCGGCCATACATACGAGAATGCCTTTTTGTTAGAAAGCTATTATCATATTTTGGTTTAACCGGTGCCGCCATTTTACAAATGAACGATGGTTGCATTTCCCCACCAGCTCTTACACTGATAATTGCGTGATGTGCTGGTATTTTATATGCTTGTTCTAGTGAAATTGTATCCTCAAATCGATACTTAGATAATTCAAATGTCTTTGTATGATCGTTCATAAATAGGAATTGCTGTACGCCGCCACCTTGTAAATTCTCTTGTAATGACGGTTTCAATTTGTTCCAATGGTGAAATGCATAGATGCTTCCTAGTCTCTCTTTTCTGCCCTCTGTACCCACTCTACCCATCAATTTAGTTAATCCTTCACTTTCATATTGCTCGGGTTCATTAAAAATGATAAACGCCCCATTTTCTTGCTCTTTTTTAGACATTAATAACCTGGTCATGAAGGTTTTTAGTGTGATCCAGTGAACCAGGGTTTTTACTGCATGTTCCCCTAATCCCCTAGCATTTGGAACCCTTAAAATAATAACTTTTCCTTCTTGCATCCATTTACCAAAATCAAGTTCTTTCAATGGGTCTTGTGCAAAGATATCATACAATCTTTCATTCCCAAAAAAGCGGTTTAATCTGGTTATGATGGGATCACACTTATTCCCTAATTGTTCATTATCTCCCCACTGTATCAGCTCATTCGCAAGACGCAAATTCCCTTCATTCACTAATTCTTGAATGCGATTTACCCGAAAATCCTCATCTTCTATAATACGTTTAATATTAAATAAACTTCCTTTACTTGCTTTGGCCGCATCCGTTAAATATTTTTCACTTCGGCTTAATCCTTCAATTTGCATGAAATCAATCATTTCATCCGCAAATCTTGAAGCACCGTTCCGCCCTAGCTTTGTAATTACTTCTGTTAAATCTAGAGGTGGGATATAATCACTGTCGTTTAAATCCAGATCAATAATGTTTTCTGGTGGTATGGCATCACGAATCCCGTCTGCCATACCCCGCCCACCTTCTTCTACAATTGCATCTGGTATGATAAAACTAATCTTATGTTTTGTATTTCCCTCAATAACAAAATTCTTAATTGCTGTATCTTTACCAGCCCCCTGTCCTCCTATAAAGACGTAACCTCTATAAAAATTATCTGGATTATCTATTGGCATATAGATTGGTATTTTTTGATCTTTCAATTCCGAATGTCCTAAAAATATTCCTTTCTCATCCCGCATAATCGCTGGTATCTCAATTTCAACTTTCTTTTTTACACTCAATGCATCAGCATATTTTCGTTGCAACTCTTTTACAGGCATTTGCAAAGCTAATTTGCTCATTTCATCGGTACTCATCAAATTTACATTTGGATCAAACTTTGTCTTGCTTGATAGTTCGAATGTATTTAATTCCTGTAATATTTCTGTTTGGCGTTTTCTCATTCTTATTTTTACGCCATGTAGTTCATTCGTTTCTGATAAATCCATCATAGAAAGTGCTAAGGTTTCCCCCATTGTCTCCCTGGTTAACCGATCATGGGAATGTGAGGCCACCCGTATACGAGTTTTAAAAACAGGCTGATTTCCTTTGTCATAACTCACACGATTTGTTCCAACTTCATCAGCGGTTGTATGTGCCTTTTTAATGATGTGCTCTTTGTTAAATTTTTTATCTGATTTAAAAAAAGCGTTCGAGAACGCCTGGAATGTGTCAGTTAATAAATCATTTATTTCATTAATAACAGCCGCAACACCAATTTTAGCCCCTGTTACAAGTCGTTTGCCGCTCATATTAACCCGTTGGGGTGGTTTCCCCTTCTTTAACTTTTCAATGGCCCAGGAAGCGTTTTTCACCCATTTCTGACGGTTTTCCGCTTCATTACAGATACTCAATCGGCAAATGTCTCCATCATAACTTAGTTCATCAATAACACTTAAAATATTACCAATAGGCGTTTTTGTATCGTTGCTATTTGTATTTAAGGAAAAGATGTCATGTTTCAAATATCGCATTTCTTGTACGATTGTATTTTCATCAGAAATTTGCAAATCTGATATTTCCGCTTCCTTAATTGTCACACTCATTTTGTTCTCTAATTTTCTTTTGAGCTTTAATGCTTGATATTCGCTAGTTGCTACATAAAATTCAATTTTCTTCTGGCCATTTTCCTGTTTGAAAATGACATCAAACCAGAAATAATCCTTCTCCCGATAATGAAATGTAATCCCTTTTCTTTCTATACGACTTCCCATACTTTCGTACATTTCATACATCTTATGGATCGCCCGCCATAAACGTTTTGTATTATTAGATACATCAGCATGAGGAATAATCCGATATACAACCATTTTATTTTTTTCTACTTGTAAAAATTGTTTCAAAGAATATATCTCTTTTCTTTTAAACCAGGATTTTTTAATTTTCTTAGGTTCATATAACACTGGTAAATATTCATTTTGCACCAAAACAGGAAGGTTCGAATTTTCCTTATCGCATATCACAAAGCCTTCTCCCTGTATCATTTTTAGGCCCCTCCTAATATACATATTGCCAAGATAAGTCCGCCTGCGAAATAGGCAAGCGGCTTCATCATTCCGCCTTTGTGTGTCATTGAACCTATCATAATGAATCCAGCTGTCACTAATGCACCATATCCCATAATATCGGGCAAATTTAAAACAAACCAATGGCCTAATTGACTTAATATATCAACCATAAATTCACCAAGTGGCTTGAAAACCCATTCCAATTCCTTCCCTACAATAGCATCACTAAAGTTATTTAATTGATCTAGAAAAGAACCTTCTTTTGCCTTTTCTCCAATATACCCAGCTGTATTAGCCGCAATCATTTTGCCACCTTCTAAAATGAATTTCACAAGGACCCCTCCTTTTAAATTCCCTTTAAAAAGTCTCTTATGTCAACGCTGTGCCTAGCTAAAACATATCCGCAACATGCACCAATTAAAATTTCTATTGCCTTTGTACGGTGGCCCAACGCCCAGGCCGCACCCGAAAAGATAATAACTAAAACTACGCCCGCATCAAACCCGTTCATAATTGCACTATGAACATTGCCAAACGTCCCGTTAACTCCCGCGGCAAATGCTACCTTTGGAAGTATTAATATTAATGAACTCCCTGTAGCGGTAAAAACCTTTTTAAGTACGTTCTTATTATTTGTTTCTTTATGTGCTTTCTTTTTATAACTTTGGTCCATAAAAGAGCGAAAAGAAATCGTTTCTGTCTTAGTCATGTTGTAACACCCCTCGTATAATTTTAAAAGAACTACACATACTACCTATAAATGAAAAGTAGGAGGTCTAACGATATGCATGTTGCAATTGCTGTCGCTGTAGGCGCGATTATTGGATCACTTGTAAATATTTTTGTTGGGTAAAAATACAGGCAGTGAGCTTTTTGAAGGCTCCTGTCTTTTTGTTTGCGCCTTAATTTGTTCAATACGTTCCGCGGCACTTAATTTCTTCTTTTCTGTTACATTCTGTTCGTCTTGTTGAATTGGTGACGGTACTTGTTTTCTATCCTCTTCGCATGGCATTTTTTTATGTTTATCGGGTATATCGTTCCAAATCAATTTCTTTACATAACCCGAAAAATTTTTACGCTTCACATGTTGTAACATGATCCGATCCTTTTCATTCTTCTTATTGAATGCTACAGGTTTACTAAACTTTGATCTTTCCATTCTGCTCACCCTCCCTGATGTGACCGATAATATCGGTATTACTAAAACGTATTCCTTGCTGTTTGTACGTTATTCACCTTTTTATACAAAAAAACTCTCTTCTTTTTTATTTAATCGATATAAGCGGTAATATCACTTTCCCCATAAAAAAATGACCCTTTTAGGCCACATTTTCGATCATTAGCTATCAGCGTGCTTTACGCTATTAGCTATATGTATGAGGTATTACCTTTGTGCAAGTACAATTTAAAATTTCGAAATTTATAGACATTTACCGCTCTAATACCATTTCTATACTACACAAAATGGTATAATCATACTGTTATTTCATAAAACAGCAAGGGGTGTCACGTGTGGGAGAAAGCCGAAAAAAAGTCAAAGTTTTACTAAACAAAGGTGGAATTGATATAGAAAATCTTGAAATCGTTCCACTTCATGAGAATTTCAAAGAAATTTTGAAATGTGAATGGATTGAGTTTAATTCATTAGGTGGCGGATTTGTGGGAGTCTGTGACGCTCAAGCAAAATCAAAAGATTTACAAGAAAATCCGTTTGGCTTTAGGGGATCAATGATTTTGTGTAAAGTTTATGAGGGCAATGAAGAACATCGACAAGGTGAATTTATAGATATCACAATTGAAGATGAAATAAAAGTAATTGGTGTTTTTGCTTATGCATTGTATGGAGAAGATGCATTTGTTGATGATGATGAAGAGGAAGAAAATGATACATTTTTAGAAGTAATCCCAGGAGGTAAAGGTACTTCTAATAATATAGATTAAATACTGCATAAAATAAATTACATAACAAGGGGCTTTTACTTATTTAAGATTAATATGATGAATTTGCAAAGGTGGTAAATATGAATACTGTAAAAAGATACGCAAAATATGACAACACAACTAAATGTACGGTAGATGGCTGTGAAAATAGACCTGATTATGAAGTATACTTGTACGATTATTATGATTTTATGAACGAAGAATTTTTTGAACAGGATTATACTTGCCCATTTATTTGCGAGAAACACATGCAAATAAATGAAAAGGATGCTGTTGGTGAAAGGAAACCTAGAAGAGTTGTACGTTATCCTTATACAAACAAAGGTGGTGCACAAGGATACACCAGATATCAACCGATATTAGAAGTATACCCTCAAATTTTTCATGAGGGACTACCTGTTACTGCGCCTTCACTAAGAGTGGATTTTTCTGATATTAATAGCCAACTAATCCAATATTTAGCTAGAAATCCCGAATTAATGTATCAACTAGATTCAAGAAAGTTCGAAGAATTAGTTGCTGAGCTATTTAATAAAAAAGGATATGAAGTGACACTAACCCCAAAAACAAGAGACGGTGGAAAAGATATTTATGCTCTAAAAAAAGATTCATTCTCTTCTACGTTATTTGTAATAGAAACAAAACGATACAGCAAAACTAATAAGGTCGGTGTCGATTTGGTTAGAGGGTTATATGGAGTCAAACAGGCTGAAAGGGCAAATGTAGGTATGTTAGTTACTACATCTTCTTTTACTAAAGATGCCATAGACTTTGCTACACCGCTTAAATATGATATGAGCTTAAGAGATTTTAATAATTTAAAAGAATGGTTAAAAGAATATAAGTGAAATTCTTCATTATTGTAAAGAAGAAATCCATATAAAACCAATAGGTTTTATAGATTGAAACTCTATACTTTATGGTATAATTAGTAATTGAGGGTGAATTTTTTCAAGAGAAAAAGGCAAACAATATAAATACTTTCTGAAAGTGTTCAATTCAAGTTCTACAAAAAGCATTTGTTATTCTATAGCAAATGCTTTTTGACAAATTATATTCTTTTTTATAACATAAAAAAGAATTGAGTGGTCGAGACTCAATTCTTCTGGTGAAGTCATTTGCCAACGAATACCTGGTGAAAGAATCCTTCTTTTATGATTGGATTCTTTTACTTTATTTTGAGCATGAAATGTAATACTGTATATGCCATTTTTCTTGTTGAGCATCCGCGTTTGAGTGCCAATTGTTGTAAGAGTTTTTGCTGAAATGGTGATAATTCAAGTTCTACAAAATGCTGAAAAGCATGAGATTGCCTTACAGGTACATCTTCCATATAGATGTAGTCTAAGCCCTCTGTTACTAACTCCGATGCAATTTGATCTAAATTTTCGTTATACAATGCGAACTCTTCCAATCTTTCATACAAATGTGGTTCTAAAGAAATTAATATCTTTTTATTTTCTTTTCGAAACTTCTGTTTTTGACCTTTCCAATATTGTTGCTCTTGCATAACTGCATGTAACATTTTGATTCCCCCTATTTATAATTTAAATTTGTATTTCTCCCTTAAAATCAAATCCCTACTTATTGTTTCTTACAGTATCAACAGCGGCTAAACAGGCGGCTATCCCTAGACGCTTTTCACTATATATTTTCTTGTTCACTGTTAGGTACCAGCACCCATTTTCTTTTACGCTCAATAGATCGTCATATTGCCTCCCTAATTTTTCTAAAATAAAAGTGGATTCCTCAACAGGATTGAAATATTCAATCGGCATTCTAATAAATGGTGTACGATTTTTACCCCAATATGTACCGCATGTTTCTAGCCCCAAAAACTCTTTTGCAATGACATAATCTAGCCTTTCTGTTGCAACAGATAAATCATGATACGGTATCCACCAATTAGAATCACTCATGGCCACAAACTCTTTTGCAATACTGTTGTATAGGATTTGACAGATACTAATACCTTCAAAGTCATCTTGTGTGACAACAAAATCGGACTGTCTTAATTTGTGCCCGTTTTTATCTGTTGTACCAATTTCAAATTCTTCACTTTTCAATAATTGGACTGTTTTCATCACATTAAATTCCCCCTTTATTTCTCAAATGAACATGCTAAAATATTTTTGAAGGCATCTTATTTCTTGTGCCCTTCACCAATACGATCACTCATCACACTTCCCCTTTCTGTTGCTTTATAGCAATGGAAAGGGCTTGTTTTGTAAAGCGGCTTTTACTCTCTTGCATAGCATTTTGAAGCAATTTCAACTTTGTTTCTTTGCAAAGAACTCTCCATACAGATACACCGATTTTCATTTTCTTGCCTCCCTTTTATACTTCTTCTCCACACTCATGACAAACTGTTATAGATTCATCTGTTCCCTGGATTTCGATTGTTTGATTATCTCCATGCTTACAAGAATTCTCTTTGTCTTCTATCTGTTTTTTCATGTAAATTACAACTTCTTCAATGCAGTAATAACATAGTCTTCCTAACGCAAATCCTTCCGCGGCAATTTTTCCACACGCTCTACATTTGTAATCTTCCATGTGATTGCTCCTTTCTTTCTTAAAGGACTAATTCACTAAGCTGACAGCAATCAACGCACTAATTAAGATCAAACCAATAAATTGCATGGTACTTTTTAATGATTGGATCAATGATTTCTCTCCTTTCTAGAGGGATGATTTTAAAAATAAGCGTTCTTCCATATGGCTTCCCTCTAAAATCCATATAGGATACCCGAAAATAAGTAGGTGAAAAGCATCATAAAAATTGAGGTTGCAAAGAAGCCATAAAACCAAATTTGATCCGAAACATTTTCTTCAATACCAAAATAACGATTTAACTTTTTGTAATTTTCTGAAATAAGAGAGTAAAATTTTTTGGAGGATTTAAATTTGTGGTGGGGTTGTGTTAAAATTAACTCACCACTTTTGATTTTTAAAAAGGGTTTTGTCAACACAATTCATCCTTTCTTGAATCAAAGTTTATAGGTTTTGAAAAAGTCCTTACTAAGTTGGCAGACCTGGGAAGGGCTTTTTCTTATGCACTTTTACTTTTTCAATTCTTTTAGCGTTACATCCCTAAAGAACTGTGAATAGGATTTTTCGCTATCTTCAATACGTTTCCAGGATTCTTCTGGTAAAGTGATGGAAACTTTTTTAGTAATTCCAAGAGATGGGCGACCAGCGCCTTCTCTTTTACCTCCATGTTTTTGCATTGTAGCTCCTTTCTTGATTTAAGTTACTTTTATTTTAATATTTTAAGTTACTTAAATCAAGTGTTTTTATTTATTTTTGTTCGTTTTTTTTCGACAAATGAAAAAGGCCTAGCGATATTAAACTAAGCCTTTTTATTTGTCATACTATTTATTGGGTTTCTTTGCTCATCCCCCGAAAAGGGGAATCAATACAAATTATTCCGAATTGATGATGATTACCTGGGCTATTTGGTGCTGGTAAAACAATCATATGTATGATAACAACAACTTTTCTTAGTCCACTTGAAGTATTAACCTTACTAATCGATTCTGTAACATAAACATTCGTTATTTTTGGAAGTTGTTTTTTGACATAGTTTTTAGGGAAGTAAACAAAAAATAAAGGTGTTTTCACACCTTATTTCTTTTACTTTTTATGATTTAACTTTGCATTCCTCAAAACTCTCTTTATCCGATTCATTCGTAAAGCCGTCAGGCCAATTTCTTTCTTTGATCTCTAAGAACTCTTTGTCTTTTTTAAGAATTTCTTTGAATTCTACAAATAATGAATCTAAATCTAATTTTTCTTTTCCACCGTCAAATATATATGTGATAAATGCACTATTTGAATTTTCCTCACCAACAGCAAGACGCGTCTTTAGAAACGGATAAATATTACCTTCATATTCCAATTCATTAATGGGAAATTCATTTCTTGGTAGAATTAAATCTGTTATTACAGTTTTTTGTTCTTGAACAATCTGTTTGTATTTGTTGGCAGACACTCTTATCTGATTAGTAATCGTTGTGGTAACAATGTTGAATGATTCAAGTTTTTTAATCGCTTTTTTAACATCGTTTAAAATCAAGTTTTTATCTTTTATTATTTCCTTTTCAGTTAATACGACTACTCTACATTGATTCATGAAATCACAACCTTTTATTATTTTATATAGTATCTCTAACAATAAAAATAAATCTACAGTCTATACCCTCGGATATCATTATGTTTATATGGAATATCTTTTTTACCTAACATAATTAAGATTTCCTAAAAGTTACATTTTAAATTTTACCATAATTCAGAATTTGATTGACGGAAAATCATCCACATTTTTTTATTTCACTACAATTTTCACTTTAGTACCGTCTGGTAATTTTTCCACCTTGTTCCCTATATACGAACCAGCACCACGATTATCAGCTGGTTTTATATGCCTAATATCAGCACCTTTCCCGCCTTCTCTACACATTGCCATAGGGTATTCATCCCGATCATATCCTTTTTTCGTTGGAACATTTGCTAAAGATTGTTTTCTTCTTTCAGCGGCTCCATCCCGATCAATTGTACAAATATCTGTTTTGCCATTTGCAATCGCATCTTTAATATGTGCCGCAGTTTCTGGATACTTATTTGATGGAAACTCTATAACTTGTGCAATATCTTGTGATCCACTTGTTTGTTTTGCATGATTTGGATTTTGAATTGCTGAACATCCCGAAAATAGTAATCCCATTACTAAAAAACTACTTACAGCCCCTTTAAAATTCATTATGCTCCCCCTTATGAAAATCTTAATTAAATTTGCTAAAAACATAGTCATAAAATGCATCTGCAACATTTTCCACGAGATGATAAGAAACATACTTCTCTAATGCTTTCATTAACATAGGCTTTTCATCTATAAAATTAATCGTGTAATCCATTAAGAAACTCCAATTCCAGGACGGAATTGCTATCAAACAACTATGTTTCATTTCATGTTCACAAAAATAAACCGTTGGTGATCCACATTGCTTTAATACTTCAAACTCAACACACTCCATTTGTTATCCCCCTTACTCTATAGTGTGAAATCCTCCATTGTTTTACGGATTTCATCAGCTTCTACACCAATGTATTGTAGTGTTTGTCTTTGTGTCGCATGACCAAATAACTTCATCAAATAATACACATCTTTCATTTTTTTATAATACTGATAGCCAAACGTTTTCCGCATGCTATGTGTTCCCCAATGCTCCGAATCAATCCCACAAGCCTGTGCCGCTTTATGCAAAAACGTATGAGCCATTTGTCTTGTGATTGGCTTATCTCCTTGACGACTTGGGAATAACCAATCGGAATCTGCCATGTTACTTGTATATTTCGCTATCTCTTGTTGTAAAACCGTATTGAAGTATACTTCTACAGTTGTATCTGTTTTTTCCATTTTAATCTTTATAACATGCTTCCCTCGAACATCCTTCACGCGCAATCGTAAAATGTCACTAATGCGTAAACCTGTGTTAATTCCAAAATAAAATAAAAAGTAATTTCGATATGAGGAATTTTGCAACAGCCAATCTTTCATTTCTTCAATTTTTTCTATTGAACGGATTGGCTCTTTTGCCCCAGGTTTTCGTCCCCCTTTCGCCATAAAAAATGACCTCCTAATTCTCTGTTGTAAGCTATAATATGTAAAACTTAGTTTAACTATAACTATATTTTGTTAAACTGACAATCTTTTTCTTTTCATTTTATAGCGAAAAAAACCAGTAATACCATAGAAAAACGCATGATATCACTGGTTTTAATGAGTTTAACATTTTGTATCTTTTGTAAAACTTATTGATTACCTCTTCATTTCTTTTGCTTCAAGAAAATGAAATGCTGGAATTTCTAATTCTTGACTTAATTTTTCTTGATATTCATCTACCTTTACAACTTTTAATACACCATTTTCTTCTTGATACTGTACTAAATATGGTTTATCTGAATCTTCATCTTTAGAAACTATATGATACAATACATTATTTTTCTTAATTGTCATCGCTTGTGTTGTTGCAATTTTCCCTGTTTGAAAAGGGTAAGATTTAAATTTGTTTTCCGTATTCGCTTGATCCAATGACCTTTTCTCATTATCATTCATAATAGTGTATACATAACTGCCATCTTTTTCAGATAACATAGCAAAATCTTGACTCATTACACTACCATATATCGGATCTTCAGTAACTTTCTGCACTGTCTCCTGAAGAGCATTAATGTAAAGATATAAAATGACCATTCCAACAACCATACCGATAAGAACTACAGTTAAAACGATTTTTTTAATTGACTGCACCATAAATTGTAAAATCCCCCTCTATATATTTCTAAAAATTCATACTTATGCATTTATTCCCTATGTTTTATATTACCATAAATAGGCTTTTTGATTACTTTTAAAAATAGGTATTTCAAAACATATACAGTTTTATTGATATGTTTCAAATGTTTTTAAGTTGTACTTTTGAAACGAAAAACACTATGTTTTTTGCTATGTCATAAAGTGTACTTTTTGACACGGGATATAACGTCTAAATAGCATAAGCTTATTCCCCCTTTTCGGGGATTTGGGCAAAAACACCCAAATTAAAAAAGGTCTGTTATTAGGTGTGCACCTGTTAGTGAAAGTGACCTGATAGTAAAAGTGTACCTGATAGTGAAAGTGTACCTGATAGCAGTAATACATACTAAATGGAAAAATCCATTTCAAATTTTTTAAGAAAAACAAAAATTTAGTTTAGCTTCTCTTATATTAAAGGTAAGAATGTTACACAGTTTATTTTTTGCTGGGAGGTAACATGAAAAACTAAGCTATTTTTAAAACAAAGGAGGGACAACGTAAATGAAGATCAAATTTGAAATTGACATTGATAAGGACACATTGTTAACAATTATTACACTTATAGGGTCATGCTTTTAGTAAATCTTAAATTTATCAAGTATACTTTTAGGTGAAGAGTAACTGTAGGTCAACAGAGATAAAGCACTTGTTCAAGTGCTTTATCTCCTTATTATGATTGAGGATTAACAATGAAAGAACATGAGAAACAAAAATCATATTATATAAGAGAATACACATTACGAGATAAAAGCACCAAATCCATTAGGGTTGAACCCTGGCGCTCTTTTAAAGAGGAAATGAGGGTGCTTGGTATTACGGATAATGACATTTTTCAAATTCAACTGATAAAAAAACATATATAACTTTAGCATACAAAATTCGTAAAATGCTGGTGCCACTCCAAATAAAATTAGTCAATTGCAATTCCTAATTGATACAATGGTTCTAATAAGGGGTAAAAACTATTTATAGGAGGTCACTATGTACGATTTAACAATAGGGCTAGAATATGACAGGGCTTTAGATTTAAGTCCAAGATACCGATATGATTTTGTAGGGATTGATTATCAGAACGATTATATTTATGGATTCATTTTCGTTTTTCGTACGATGAAAAAAGGGAACGGAACAGGTAATGTATTAATTGATTTAGTTCACAACTCTAACATCAATGCTCTCCAAGCTCATATACATGGTGATTGTCATTTCCATCCCTTCAAATTCAGAATGTCTATGAGTAATGATTCAATTAAAATTACAGATCACATTTCTTTAGAGAAGGTCAAAAATACAACAAATGATGAATATTACGCACTTATAAAAGACCAAAAATATCGATTACTCAATAACGCTAGTAATCAAGAGTCTAAAAATGTATCTTTTGTTAGACATCTACTATTTACAGAATATAATCAGCACGTAGAAAATGTAGATACTCTCGAATTTGCTCCAATTTTCAGGTTACAACAAGAGCATATATGGCATAACTCTAAACATTCAGATTATATGAATGTGTCACAATTGGCTAAATTTGATGATTCTCTAAAGCACTCCAAAGAATGGCAGCAAGCCCAAAAAATTATCCTAGATAAAATGGAACATTTAGAAAAACAAAAGGACGAAATACTAACTAAACTTTTAAAATGGAACGATTTAGAGAACTCTCGTTTGATTGAATCGTAAGAAAAAACGTTTTATGATAAATGGAATAATCAATAACAGTTATTTACATAAAAGAAAAAAGTCCTGCTGTAAAAACAGGACTTTTTAATTTATTGCTTTCAGTAAGGAAGAGGGCTTACTTCTTCATTTTCATGTCGATGATCGCATTTTCTGCAAAAAAGAATCCAATTTGGGTATTCGTCATACATTGGGATCATTTCAACTTCCCTTTTTTCTCTTTTGACACATACTGGACATATCATATTCATTCCCTCCTTTTTACGCACGATGTTGATTTTCACTTTTTTAAGACTGTATATCGAACTTCTTCTGAAATACATAAACTGGCGGAGTTCACTTTTATACTACATTTTCCTAACCGCCGCTTTACTTCTGATTGTAATTTCTCACTTGCTTCCTCTAAAGATTGTGCTGGAATAATCGTAGATTGTGAGTCTGTTACTTTGCCACTGTACATCACTGAAAAGTTCAATTCATATTGATGTATCAAGATTCCTCCACTCCTTTTCCTCTTACATTTCCTCACAGATTATTCTTACTTGTTGCTTCTTCTTGTAGTTTTTGTAGAGTACGCATTTGCGGTACATACCAGCTTTTTCTTAATCGGATAATCGTAATTCCTACAATTAAAATCAAAAAGACTTGTAGGAAAATATCTTGTGTTTCCCACAACGTGCACAAATAAAGAAGACTTCCCGAACAAAAATAATACATGGCCAATAATAGATTTATATTTGCAATTAGCATTTGTTTCTTTACAATCGCGGCTATCCCCGCTAAAACAACTGTACAAACCCCTATACTTAGCAAAATATATGCAATAACTTTTAAAAAAAGCATCCTCACACCCCTTTCTCTCTAAAAACTCATTTAAAGCACTTAAAAAGCCGAATAAAGAGCATAATCTCATTCGATACCAAATGTATTAACAGTTTCTTTAAAATCAATTACAAGCGAATTTGAAGCGTCATTTTTTCTGAAAAGGAAACTTTTTATGTTGAAAATCATATATACTTTGTTTTCCAACACATCCAATTGAAAACCCTGTAAAAAAAGTTGCACCTATGATTTTTAATCCCCATTGCCATGTGTTTTCCTGTAAAAAATGGTGCGAAACATAGAGACATACCCCTGTACAAATAATGATCCAGATTCCATATTCATCATATTTTCTCTGTTCTAACTTTTGTTCCTGGAACGGATATACCTGGATAAATAAAAAGGCTATCAGCAAAACTGACAGCCCAATTCCCAATACGATCATTTTTTATCGCCCCATTTCCACTCGATTACACCTCTTTATAGCGCTTCTGTAACAATTGCTGTACACGTGCCGCATACATTTTAAAATAGGGAATGTTTTGCGCGGCAACCTTTCCAAAGTCCATTTGCATTAATGTTTCTTCTAACAGTTTGAACTCAAATTCTAGGAATTTATCATGTTGTTTCTGAATTGAATGCGGAATATTATGCAAGGCATCCGCAATTTCTCGTACATATGTCACGCTGTATTTATCTTCGTTTGAATAGGAAAATACATTTCGAATCAATACAAACGTTTCTTGCAATATTTCATACCCGATATGATGCAATACATTTTGATTCACCAACTCACCTCATTCCTTTCTCTATGGCCCTTCAATTCCTGTATTGATCTGGAACTCATAATTTTCTACAAACCATTTCTCACCTTCTAATAGTAAATTTAATTTCATGGTGTGTTTTTCTTGTTGTTCTGTTCCATCAACCGTTACAAGATAATCATATTTAACCGTTACATCCGCTTTATTATCAGCGGTTTTGATGTAGTACATATCTGTTATCTTCGCTTTCGTTTGAATATGCATAGAGCCATCATCTTGTATATGGTTATGTCCATCATCTGGCGCGTTTAATAATTTGTTTCGTGCTTCTCCTGTTATCATTTCTTTGATTTTCTCAAATCCTAGCTTTTCTTTTTGTTTGTTATCATTCTGTATTAACAACTCTACAAATTGTTTTGCTACTTCTTGCCCTTTATCTTGGGTATTTTCTGTTAAAACTGTCACGCGCTTTTCCAATGCTCGATTCTCTGTTTTTAGCTCTTTTACTTGTTCCGTCCATTTCTTTTCTGTTTGCTCGACTTTATGCTGTAAGGTGCGATTTTGATTCCATAACCATACACTGATACCCACTAGTACAACTATGATTAAAGCAACGATTCCCTGTTTCATCCCTAATCCTCCCTTTCTTTCCGCTTATTTCGGCAAATAAGGTGCTGGGTCTACTTGACCAAACGTCAAAGATGTTTTGATCTCAAAGTGAAGATGTGGCCCTGTTACTTGCCCTGTTCTTCCGCAAACACCCACCTGTTGACCGACTCCAATGTTTTGTCCTTCCTGTACAGTAATGGACGACATATGACCGTATAAACTCCAATATCCATTCCCATGATTGATTACAACTACGTTTCCATAGCCACCAAACCCCGAACCGGAAGCGCCAAATTTCGCCCACTCTACAACGCCACCTTTCGACGCGGCAATTGGTGTGACACCGTCTTGGCAAGAATAATCAATACCTTTATGAATAGTGCCCCAGCGTGGCCCAAACGGACTTGTAATCGTTGTTTGAGCGATTGGACGAATAAAGCCTTGTGAGCTTGCTGATCCCGTATCTACAACGCCGCCTGGCTTTCCCGCTTCACAATTAAAAGTAAGGCCGCCCATTTGCGCCACAAACTTTGTTACTAATACTGGCCATAAACCATTTGTGCCATGCGGATCATTTGCGGCTCCTGGCGGTGCATATTTCGCTCCAATTGCTTCTATAGTTGTAATCCCCATACCGATATAATTTTTATATAGGTTTCGCGCCATAGCGTTGATTCCTTCATCTAAAGTGGCAAACTTCATGAATCCTTTCATTTGTGAACTACCAGGGTCCATGAGGCCACCAGGGTTGTTATAGTTCTTTACTGCATTAGAAGTACCATTACCCGTTTCCAATCTTGCAATGGCCGCTAATAAAACGGGATCGATTTGGTTTTGTGTTCCTGCATTTAAAAAGGCTTGTGCTTTCCCTGTAAAAACGCCGCCCAGGTGGGGTTGTAGTTCTTCTGGTGCCACTGTTTTTCCACCTGGCCGACAAACCGTCATTCCATTACTTGGGATGGTTGCTGGTGCTTCCTCTTCTTTTTTACCAATGCCTTGCCCCAAAACAATAAATAAAAGAAATCCAATACAGACGAACAATCCTATTGTGAAAGTAGAACTCCCAAAAAGAAATGTCAGTAACCAGGATTTCTTTTTCTTCTTCTTTTTTTGTTCTTGTGCAATCTCTTCTTGTACCGTTTTATCTACAACTTCTTTTATTTCTGGTCTCATATCATCCCTCCCCCCTTACAACATGTATCAAGATTGATTGAAATACTTTCGAACAATCAGCCCATATATAAGGGCTAAAAGAATGGGTATAATCGCAAAAACATGAAATAGTAGCGTTAAAACAGTAGATTGCTGGTCTTGTATAAATTGTAGTAATCCAAAATGACCGATTCCTACAAACCAAATGAAAAAGGCTAGTTTCGCTCTATCATCTATACGACAACGTAACTCACTATGGATAATTTGAAGTGTTAGAAGAATGAGTGTATACCAGATAAGTAATCCTAAACCAATCCATCCTAATAAATCTGTCGCCCATTCTCTTTGTATGAAAAGAATAATTATGTTCATCCATCCTAAACACCCAATGCAAAGAAAAATACTGATATTCACCATTTTCATACAAGTTAATCCCCAGTGTTTCATAGATAAATCGCTCCTTTTTGCGTAAAAAAATAGTAAAGTCCTAAAAGACTAGGACTCTACTCATCTTTTTTTGGTGGCTCCAAATCATCTAAATTATCTAAGTTTTGCGGATCAGTAGAAGGCATCCAGTTTTCACTTCCCGCGGCTACAGCTCCATATTGTATATCTGGCGTATCAATTGTTTCTGCTTTTTCTTGAATTGGCTCATTTTTGCTTACTTCTTTCTCATTTACTGGTGCCAAATCAGAAGAAATAGGTTCCGTTGGGATAAATGAGTCAGAAGAATTTGTATTTTGTACAGTTGACTCGACATCTATATCAGGTTTTTTTGCAACAATCTCCCCCGCTTCGGTCACTTCTGCAGGTATAGCATCTGGAATATCTGCACTTGTTGTTTCTGGTGTATGAGGGACAATGACACCTTCTTCATTTACATCTGCACGAATTGTATCTGGTATTAAAGGTTCATTTGCATCTGTTTCAATTGGCGTTGAGATTTCTTGTTGTGGAATGTTTGTTGAAGTTTCCTGTTCTGGTTGTATTTCTTCTCTTGAAATATCCATCGGAATTTCTTCTGTTGGAATGTCTTGTTGTGGGATATCGGATGGGATTTCTTCAAATGTTTCATGATCTGGTGACACTTCCTCTAATGGAAGTTCTTGTGTTGGTACTTCTGTTTGAATCTCTTCATATGCCTCCATATCGCTTGAAACCTCTTCTAGTGGTATTTCTTGTTCTGGCACCTCTGTTTGGATTTCTTCATATGCTTCCATATCAGTTGAAACCTCTTCTAATGGCACCTCTCGTTCTGGTACTTCGGGCTGTACCTCTTCATATACTTCTATATCAGTCGGAATATCTTCTAATGGTACCTCTTGTTCTGGTACTCCTGGTTGAATTTCTTCATATCCCTCTATATCAGTTGGCATTTCTTCTCCTGTTGGAATTTCCTCGTCTTGTAAAGATACTAGCTCTGGTTGAACCTCCATTTCTGATTCTTCTACTTCTGTTCCTTCTTGTTGCCCTTCTACTTCTTGTTCTAATGCTTCTTTATCTAAGCTGATAAGGTCTTGTTGCATTGGTGCTTCTTCTTCACCTGGTGTCGGTTGTTCTTTTCCTTCCTCTTCTTGCTGTGGTAAATTCCCTTCTTTATCACGATCTTGTAAAGAAATAAGGTTTCCTTTCTTTTGATTCTCTTCTTTTTCTTGTTCCGCTTGATTATTTGGTAAATCATTCGGTATATTTGCTTGCACTAATGGGTTGGCTTTTGTCTTTTCATCGTCTGTTCCTGCATTTTCTATCTGACTACCTGCCGCCGCCAATTCAGCCGCGTTGTTAAAATGTGCTCCCATTTTGTCTCCAATATAAGACATTGTATTTCCAGCGTATTCTTTCCCCTTATCTACAAAGTTTTCTGTCATAAGAGATATATTTGTGACTGTTTCATAGACGCCACGTGCTCGACTAAAGGCCGCAACAATATTTCCTCTAAACAGGTAGCAAAGAACAAAAACAAGAATTTGGAAAATCATTGTAGACACATATCCTGCAACGCCCGCTTCTGGTAACACATATAGTAGTTCTGCCACTGTAAAGATGATAACAAGCATAACTGACATAAAGATTTTTAATGCCAATGGGCGAATCCATTGTGAAGCCCAGCTTTCAATAACTCTACGATGTCCTGGCAATAGAGCCACCGCCATGACGATTGGTGAGATAATACTCATGACAAGGAACCATAATTGGAATGCTACAATCAGTAAACAGAATGCGATTACTGGAACACCTGCGAATGTATTCACGACATAGTACATAACTGTAAATACAAGGCGCTCTCCTACAGAAGAAATCACCATCATTTGATTTCCTTTTTTCACTTCTTTTTGTACCAAGTCATCACGATCTTTTCCTAGTGGTTTCGATAACAACTCATCCACTCGTTGAGCACCTAATTTTTCTTTTGAATCCTCTCCATACTGTAGAAACAAATATGGTCGTTCAACTAACAAATCCCAAATCTGCTTTTTCACTGAAAAGATTGCGTCTGCTTTGGAACGTCCTGGATCACCCGCAACCGTTCCTGTCGCTTTTGCTAACACTGTTACACTAATTTCAGAACTAATTGTATTCGCACTCTTTAAAATTGTACTTGCATTCCCAATGTACGTAACAATAAAAGCAATGACAAATACCGTTTTTACTAACTCACTTAAACCTTTTGAAGGCTGGCGCTTAATAAAGAAGATATACCCCGCATAACAAGCCGATAACACACATGCAATACCGATAATTGCTGGGAATAGTCCAGAAGATAAAAAGCCGCCTTTTCCAATACCAGCAATATTTTGCATAGCCGCTCCTAATTTATCCGCAACCGTATCTACAATATCCAAATTCAACGCTTGATCGACTAAAAAGATGGTTAATTGGCCCAGAATCACATTTAACTGAAAGGCCATATTCGCAAACCATTGACAGGTTGTATATAACATTCTTTGCAAATCTTTCCCTACACTATCATCACCAAATAAATACCCGCCAACCTTTTGAAACACATTTTTTTCATCTTCTTTTGGTTGGTACGTATCAATCTCATAATACTTATCCTTGTAAATTCCATCTGTGTACCCACTAAATAAATTTTCGGAAATTCGTGCCCCTTTTTGTTCCTGTTTTTCTTCCGTTTTTTGATCTTCCGCTAGGGCCACATGAGGCCCTAACGGTAGTAAAAAGAATACAAGAATCATACAAATAGAGAAAAGTTTTTTCATTCCTTTTGCCCCCATTTATGAACATGAACTGGTTCTATACTTCCCACAATAGAATCTAAACTATTATGACCATCCCAGTTCCATTCGTAATTTTTCCATTTTCCATCCTTTTTGTCTTTTATCATTTTTAACTTTATTCCCATTTGAGCGTTTTCTACAGGATCAAAATATTTCACACGATAGTAATACTCATTTTCACTTTCTTTTAAATCATATCGATATAAGTCGTATCGTTCTTTCATTCCTTTGCTAGCACCAGGATGCATAATTTCATCTTTACCTAAATCATATTTCTTATAGGACAAATCATTAATTTTATTTGAATCCATTTCAATATAAGCTCTTACATACTCCATCGCGGCTTTATCCGCTTCTTTCATGTCACGTTCTTTCTGATTTTCTTGTTGATTCGCATTACTTTTCGTTTCATTTGAGCAACCCGCAATCCCCGTTACCATCAACATTCCTGCTAGACATAATCCAGATAACATTCGTAATTTTTTCATTGTTCCATCCTCCATATACAGATAATTTAGAATACTCTTATCTGTATTGTAATACGAATTACGCCAATTGTTGTGCGCGTTCTTCGTCTGTTTTCGTAGAGGAATCAAATGCAGTCTTTAATTCTTGGAAAACAGGATCAATTTCTACAACCGCAGTTCGGCCGAAAATATCCTGGAATAAGGCTTCGCCGCGTCGTAATTGGCGTAACATCAAGATATTTTCTTCTGTGACCGGTAAGTTATAGTAACGCAACATTTCTTCCGCTTCCTTATCGTATTTCAGTGCAAAACAGAACTTCATACCCACATTTGCAACCTCTTTGTTTTCTGATTGATAATCGGATGCATTTTGTGTTCCTA
>NZ_LPUS01000003.1:0-15816 GCF_001563515.1 Bacillus sp. JH7
TTCGCTCGACTTGCATGTATTAGGCACGCCGCCAGCGTTCATCCTGAGCCAGGATCAAACTCTCCAATAAAGTTAGTTTGTCTAGCATCTAAAATAAAAATTGACGTTTCACGTTGTTTGTTTCGTTCAGTTTTCAAAGAACTACTTGGTCGCTCATTTGCGACTTCCTTATGTTAACATTTTCATCTTTCAATGTCAACTAAGTTTTTTATTTCGTTTGTCGCTTACGACGCTATTGTCATCGGCGACTTGTTCTATATTACACCTCTAAGCTCTAATCGTCAATATGTTTTTATAAAAAATATAAAAAGGCTTATTTCTTTTAAAATAAGCCTTTTTTATCACATATCATTCTATTCATTTATTATTTTTCTATAGTTGGTAACGAAACGATAAATTGAATAGTACCTTCCCTATATTCCGCTCGAATACTACCACCTTGTAACTCAACAATACTTTTCGCAATCGCTAAACCGAGTCCCGAGCCTTCCGTTACTCTACTTCTAGATTGATCCTTCTTATAGAAACGTTCAAACAAATTCGCTAACTCTTCTCTCGTAAACTCTTCACTATGATTCGCAATTACAATTTGTATATCCCTACGCTGCCTTTGAAGAGAAACTTTTATCTCTCCATCATCTTTACTATACTTAATCGCATTCATTAGTAAATTATCAAATACACGAACCATCTTTTCCGAATCAATCGATGCATAAGCACGTTCCTCAGGAAACTTCTTAACAAACGTAAGTCCATGTTCTTCCGCCTGCGGTACTAACTCTTCTATTAATTGCTCGAGTAGCTCATTCATACAAACTTCCTGTTTTTCTAATACAACTTGTTCATTTGTTAACTTCGTATACTCAAATAAATCTTCTATTAAATTTTTTAACTGCTCCGACTTTGCAAAAGCAATTCTCGTATACTCATCGTGTTGTTCTTTATTTTCATATTTAGAATCTCGAAGTAATCGTAAGTAGCCCATAATAGAAGTCAGCGGTGTGCGTAAATCGTGAGATACATTCGTAATAAGCTCATTCTTTTGCTTCTCTAATTTACGTTCCTTTTCTATATTATTCATAAGCTCTTCTGCCATATTATTAATATTCTCAGTTAAAGCTGCAATCTCATCTTCACCTTTTTTCTCAATGCGGTACGCTAAGTTGCCTCTTTCTATTTCCTTTACACCTTGCGCCATTGCTTCAATCTGCTTCATCTTTCTCTTTGTTATATAGAAGAAAGAGAAAATGAATACAAGAACACCAATTAAAAACGGGAATGGCCCTTCTTTCGTATCATACATTACCTCTCCCTCTGGAATTCCGCTAACAAACATGTACAAATTCTTTCCTTCAATAGTAATAGGTGAAAAAGATATAAACTCTTTTCTTGTACTTTCAAATACATTTCTACCATCTGTATAATTAATCGCAAATGATGCTGCATTACGAATCGTATTATGCAAATCGATTTGCTCTTCTTGCGCTTGCTTTGTTTTATATAAAACTTTACCACTTTCATCAGTAACCAATATCTTTAAAGCTCTAGACCCTTGCTCTAAATTTTGGTTCTCCATTTCGATCATATTTGATATAGCTTCTAATTTATTTTCATGAACCGAACTATTTGCCGCTCCTTGAGCTTGGTGATTAATTTGTTCCATACCAGCCCGATAATCGATAGTTGCTTGACGATTCGCATTCTCAAAAAATGGCGCAGCTCCCTTCGCTGACAAAACTCCTAATAACGCACAAGCAGCAAAAGTAGTAATCAATTGAATCCTTATACTCTTTCGTACGCTCTTTACTAATTTCTCAATTAATTCTCTTATTTTCCTTATATAAGTAAACGGATTAAATATCTTTTTCAATCTTATACCCCACTCCCCATACTGTTTTTATATATCTAGGTTTCCTTGGATTCTCCTCAATCTTTTCACGTACTTTTCGAATATGCACCATTACCGTATTATCAGACTGGAAAGATCTTTCGTTCCAAACCTTTTCATAAATTTGTTCCGCGCTAAAGACCATACCCGGATTACGAGCTAGTAATTCTAGAATTGAAAATTCCCTTGGGGTCAGTTTCACTTCTTCTCCGTCCACAATAACTTTATGGGTCGAGATGTTTATTTTCATCTCTCCAATTTCTAGCTCGTCCTCATTTTGTATAGCGAAACCATTCATTTTCATATAACGGCGTAACTGAGATTTAATTCTTGCGATTAACTCTAACGGATTAAATGGTTTCGTTACATAATCATCTGCACCCGTTGTTAACCCTAAAATCTTATCCATATCTTGCGTTTTCGCAGAAAGCATAATAATAGGCATTTCTTTCGCTTCCCTTACCTTCATACACATATGAATACCATCCACTTTCGGCATCATAATATCTAATACGACTAGATGTACTTCATTTTCTTCCAATAGACGTAATCCTTCTTCTCCGTCTCCTGCTTGTAATACTTTATATCCTTCATTCTTTAAATAGATTGTAATTAAATTCCGAATTTCTTTTTCATCATCTACGACAAGTATTGTTTCGTGTGCCACAATATCTCCCCCATCACTTTTTTAATCCCTAACTTCTATTATAGGAAAACTTCTGAAGAAAAACGCTCGGAAATCCTTAAGATTTTCTGAAGACGCAAAAAAGGTCTAGACTCCCCTTAAGTCTAGACCTTTAAAAAACCCCTTTTATTTACGAACATAAATGAAATATAGTACGAATAAAACTCCCATAACATACATAATCGGATGAACCTCTTTACGACGACCACTCACAACCATTGTAATTGGATAGAAGATAAATCCAATGGCAATCCCAGTTGCGATACTATACGTAAGTGGCATAGAGATAATTGTAAAGAATGCTGGTACTGCAATCTCGAATTTTTTCCAATCAATTTCCCCTAAGGAAGAAACCATCAAGATTCCTACAATAATTAAAGCCGGTGCCGTTACAGCTGGCGTTACAACACTTAATAATGGCGAGAAGAATAGTGCCAGTAAGAAGAATCCTGCTGTTACAACTGCTGTAAATCCAGAACGTCCTCCCGCTGCTACCCCTGCAGACGATTCAATGTAAGACGTTGTTGTTGATGTACCCAAGATCGCACCAATTACAGTTGCAATCGCATCTGCAAATAACGCTTTTCCTGCACGTGGTAATTTATTGTTCTTCATTAATCCTGCTTGATTCGCAACCGCTACAAGCGTACCTGCTGTATCAAAGAAATCGATAAAGAAGAACGTTATAATAACAATCCCCATTTGAACTGTGAAAATATCTCCGAAGTGCGTTAACGCCACGCCGAACGTTGGTTCTAGACTCGGTATTGCTCCCACCACAGCTTTCGGAGTATCAATTAATCCTGTTGCAACTCCTAAGATCGCTGTAAGAATCATACCGTAGAATACTGCACCATTAACTTTCTTAATCATGAAGATGATCGTAGTAACAACCCCGAAGATTGCTAGTAACGTTGTGCCCTTTGTTAAGTCCCCCAACCCAACAAGAACCGCATCGTTTTTCACGATAATTCCGGCATTTTGGAATCCAAGGAAAGCAATGAATAATCCAATACCTGCTGCTACTGCAAACTTTAACTCCGATGGAATTGCATTAATGATTTTTTCACGAATACCTGAAGCAGTAAGAATAATAAAGATAATACCTGACATTAATGTTCCGGCAATGGCCGTTTGCCACGGAATACCCATCGTTAACACTGCTGTATAAGCAAAGAACGCGTTAATTCCCATACCTGGCGCTAAAGCAATTGGATACTTCGCGAAAATACCCATAATTAACGAACCGATCGCTGCCGCTAATGCCGTAGCAACGAATACTGCACCTGGATCCATCCCTGTACCTGCTGGTAACCCTTTAACATTTCCAAGCGACAGCGTAGCAGGATTGACAAATAGTACGTAAGCCATAGATAGAAATGTCGTTAACCCTGCTATGAACTCAGTCTTATAATTCGTACCGAGCTCATCAAACTGAAAATAGCGTTTCATCCTATGTTTCCCCCGTTATATGATTACTCGCCGTATTTCACCCTAGCCCTCTTTTATCCCGAGAAATAAAAAAGGCTTCCATTGCATATATACATGGAAGCGTTCTATAAACAAAGACAAGTTTCCCCTCATCTTTATACAAACGCCTCGTAGTCAAGCCATTTACGGTAGCTAGGTAGAAACTTTCGGGCCATATCCCCGATATTATACGACGGCTATAATATTCACTTTTCGTTTGAATTACATAATCATATTAACTCGACGAAGTAGTTTTGTCAATTTAAAAACGAACATTTTCATAAACTTTTATAGTTTCGTTCGTATTAATGCCAAAATAAAAAAGATCCATCTATGCATAAGCAATAGATGGACCTTTTTATAAATACTATTCCCACTCAATAGTTGCTGGTGGCTTACTCGTTACATCATACACGATACGGTTAACGTGTTTTACTTCGTTTACGATACGTACAGAGATTTTCTCTAATACGTCCCAAGGGATACGTGCCCAGTCAGCTGTCATACCGTCGATAGATGTTACTGCACGGATACCTACTGTGTAATCGTAAGTACGCTCGTCACCCATAACACCTACGCTACGCATACCAGGAAGTGCAGTGAAGTATTGCCAGATTTCGCGGTCTAAGCCCGCTTTAATAATTTCTTCACGTAAAATCGCATCAGATTCACGAACGATTTCTAATTTCTCTTCTGTGATTTCACCTAATACACGAATACCAAGACCAGGTCCTGGGAATGGTTGACGCCATACGATTTCATCAGGAATTCCTAATTCAGATCCTAATACACGTACTTCGTCTTTAAATAACGTGTTTAAAGGCTCAATTAATTTGAACTGCATGTCTTCTGGAAGTCCACCAACGTTATGGTGAGATTTAATTGTTTGCGCAGTTGCTGTACCACTCTCAACGATATCTGTGTAAAGTGTACCTTGCGCTAAGAAGTCCATACCTTGTAATTTTGACGCTTCATCATCAAATACGTAAATGAATTCGTTACCGATGATTTTACGTTTTTGTTCTGGATCTTCTACACCTTTTAACTTGTCCATGAAGCGATCTTTTGCATCTACTTTAATAACGTTCATATGGAAGCCTTCGCTAAATGTTTTCATAACGCCTTCTGCTTCGCCTTTACGAAGTAAACCGTGATCAACGAAAATACATGTTAATTGGTCGCCGATTGCTTTATGAATTAATACTGCTACAACAGAAGAGTCTACACCGCCACTAAGTGCGCATAGTACTTTTTTGTCTCCAACAGTTTCACGAATCTTTTCTAATTCTACTTCGATAAAGTTCTCCATGTTCCATCCTTCAGAACAACCACATACGCCGAATACGAAGTTTTTAATTAAATCGTTACCGTGCTCAGAGTGACGTACTTCTGGGTGGAATTGTACACCGTATAAGTTTTTGTCTTCATTGCTCATACCAGCAATTGGACAAGACTCACTTGTTGCGTCTACTACGAATCCTTCAGGTAAACCAGTTACTAAGTCACCATGGCTCATCCATACAACTTGCTCTTCTGGAAGGTTCGCATATAATTTTGATTCGTTCTCTACTTTAAGAACAGCTTTTCCGTACTCACGGTGATTTGCACGCTCTACTTTACCACCGAAGTGTTGCGTCATAAGCTGCATACCGTAACAAATACCGAAGATTGGTAAACCTAGTTCAAAGATTTTTTCATCACAATGTAATGCACCTTCACCGTATACGCTATTTGGTCCACCAGAGAAAATAATCCCTTTTGGATTCATTGCTTTAATTTCTTCCGCAGTAATTGTATGTGGATGAAGTTCACTGTATACACCGAACTCACGAATTCGACGTGCTATTAACTGATTGTATTGACTTCCAAAATCTAAAACGATAATTGTATCGTGTTGTTTCTTCAAAATAATCACCCCAACGTTAGTTCTCGTATATAAATATTTTCACCAATTTGGCGAAAAGCATTACCAATATAATAAAAAAAGCCAGTCCTCCGCCTCTAGTCTCATAACAAAGAAAAGGCAGGGGTCTGGCTTTATAAAGAAAGATAGTCTCCGCTCTTTATAAATATAAGACACACTGCCTTCATAGTCAGGTTGTTTACGGTAACCCGGTAGAGACTCTCAAACCATATCATTGAGGATATATGAAGGATCGTTTTATATTATCTTCCTAGATTCTAACAATGAAGTATCAATATGGTCAAGAGAGAAAGCGACAAAATTCTACAGAAATTCATTTCCTTTTCTAAAAAACATAAAAAAACATCCATTTCTATATAGAAATGGATGTTTTTTAGGACAAACGGAATTACATCATTCCGCCCATACCGCCCATGCCCATGCCGCCCATGTCAGGCATTGCTGGTGCATTTGGTTCTGGCTTGTCAGCTACTACAGCTTCAGTTGTTAAGAACATAGCTGCAACAGATGCTGCGTTTTGAAGTGCAGAACGAGTTACTTTAGCTGGATCTACGATACCAGACTCAAGCATGTTAACCCATTCGCCAGTAGCTGCGTTGAAACCAACGCCTACTTTTTCGCCTTTTAGACGCTCTACAACTACAGATCCTTCTAGACCAGCGTTGATTGCGATTTGACGAACTGGCTCTTCTAGTGCGCGAAGTACGATGTTGATACCTGTTGCTTCGTCGCCTTCAGCTACGATAGAAGCTACTTTCGTGTATACGTTCATAAGTGAAGTACCACCACCTGCAACGATACCTTCTTCTACTGCTGCACGAGTTGAGTTAAGTGCATCTTCAATGCGAAGTTTGCGTTCTTTCAACTCAGTTTCAGTTGCTGCACCTACTTTAATTACCGCTACGCCACCTGCAAGTTTTGCAAGACGCTCTTGTAATTTTTCACGATCGAATTCAGAAGTTGTTTCTTCTAATTGCGCACGGATTTGACCGATGCGAGCTTCGATTTGTTCTGTGCTTCCTACACCTTCAACTACAGTTGTGTTTTCTTTCGTTACAACAACTTTACCAGCGCGTCCTAAAGATTCAACTGTAGCAGATTTTAAGTCACGGCCTAATTCTTCAGTGATTACTTCGCCACCAGTTAAGATCGCGATATCTTCTAGCATTGCTTTACGACGGTCACCAAATCCAGGAGCTTTAACAGCTACTACATTGAATGTACCACGAAGTTTGTTCACTACTAATGTAGCTAACGCTTCGCCTTCTACATCTTCAGCAATGATAAGAAGTGGTTTACCTTGTTGTACCACTTGCTCTAATACTGGTAAGATTTCTTGAATGTTAGAAATCTTTTTATCAGTGATTAAGATGTATGGGTTATCAAGAACTGCTTCCATTTTGTCAGAATCAGTAATCATGTAAGGAGATGCATATCCACGATCAAATTGCATACCTTCTACTACGTCTAATTCTGTTGTGAAGCCTTTAGATTCTTCTAAAGTAATAACGCCGTCGTTACCAACGCGCTCCATTGCTTCAGCGATTAATTGACCTACTTCTTCGTCAGCAGCAGAAATAGCAGCTACTTGTGCGATAGAAGATTTACCTTCGATTGGTTTAGAAATCGTTTTTAATTCTTCAATTGCAGCAGTAACAGCTTTTTCGATACCTTTACGAAGACCCATTGGGTTCGCACCAGCTGTTACGTTTTTAAGACCTTCACGAATCATAGCTTGCGCTAATACAGTTGCAGTTGTTGTTCCGTCACCAGCTACGTCATTTGTTTTGCTAGCAACTTCTGCTACTAATTTCGCACCCATGTTTTCGAATGCATCTTCTAATTCGATTTCTTTTGCGATTGTTACACCATCATTTGTAATAAGTGGTGAACCAAATTTTTTCTCAAGTACAACGTTACGACCTTTTGGTCCAAGCGTTACTTTTACTGCATTTGCAAGAGTGTCGACACCGCGAAGCATCGAACGACGTGCTTCTTCACTAAATTTAATATCTTTTGCCATAATAATTGACCCCCTTGGATTTTTTAAGATTTATATAATTAACCGATAACTGCTAAAATGTCACTTTCACGTAAAATCAAGTAGTCTGTACCTTCATATTTCACTTCAGTACCTGCATATTTTGAGAAGATGATAAGATCACCTGCTGCTACCTCTAAAGCAACACGCTCACCATTCTCAAGCACTCGACCAGTACCTACTGCAACAACTTTACCCTCTTGTGGTTTTTCTTTTGCAGTATCTGGTAATACGATACCACTTGCTGTTTTTTCTTCTGCTTGAACAAGCTCAATTACAACGCGATCACCTAATGGCTTTAGCATGAACAATAACCTCCTCATTTTGTTATGTAAATTTCTTTTATTAGCACTCAAGTCACCCGAGTGCTAACACACTTATAATAATAAATAATCTCAATTTCTTTTGCAAGTAAAAAAATCATAATTTTTTCGCAAATCACTATATAAACTTTCTATATAGAATACTGCCTTTACTATATGAATCGTTGTTTCCACTGCTCGTATGTTACAATATGAAAGGACACCCTAAGTTGTTTTCGCTACACACACAACTTTCTCCTGTCTTCTATTATAATTTCAAATAAGGATTTACGAAAAAAACATAATTCAAGTGAGGTTTATATCGTAGGTAGCATATTTACATGTTATCCTAACTTATCTCATACACTATAGTTAGAAAGGATGGTTAAACCATTTGAAGAAACAATACTGGTGGATTATCGTTACATACATTTTAATGCAGTTATCCGGCGTTGTTGGATTACCACTTCTCCTAAAAACAGGACTCTACGATAATAGAGGATTTACCATTGAGGAAAAAGGACAAATCATAACGGGACACTGGGCAATTATTAGCTTCTTTGTTGCATTATGTATCGTACTTTGGTTACTTAGAACAGATATTCGTGACAGGCATTTAGATCCAATGCGCTCTTCTGTCCCAGCTACTATTGGATGGATTTTCATCGGGTTCTTCTTAGCAATCATCTCACAATCCATTGCAGGTATGATTGAAATGTATGTATTTGGGGTTCCACGTGGATCTGAGAATACAGACAGACTGATGGACATCGCAAGAACGATACCTTGGTTCCTTATTGTTGTATCTATAATTGGACCTATCTTAGAAGAAATCGTATTTAGAAAAATTCTATTCGGCACGCTTTATAAGAAGTTTAACTTCTTTATCGCAGCTATCATTAGTTCGCTTGTATTTGCAGCAATTCATTTTGATTTTACTCATTTATTGGTATACACTGCTATGGGGCTCGTATTCGCCTTCTTATATGTGAAGACGAAACGGATTATCGTTCCGATTGCAGCTCATGTTGCGATGAATACATTGGTCGCTATTGGGCAAATTTTTATGAGCAATGAACAAATTCAAGAAATGATTAAAGAAGCTGAAAAAATGCAAGGCTTTATCGGAGGATTTTTTGTATGAGAAACTCACCATTGTTCATGGCTGCACTATACTTCCTTCTTGGATGTATCTTTACACGCTTCGCCATTACGAACGTGACAGATACAATCTGGAATATGTGGACAATACTATTTGCAGTTATGGCAACAATTGATTTTAATTTGGCACTTCGCCTTATATTAATTAAATTCACAAAGAAGAAACAATAATAAAACGCAGAGGTCGCTTCCTCTGCGTTTTATTGTGGATAGTTTTTCAAAAAGTAAACTAATGTTTGTAACTCTACAGCTAAGTCAATATGATGAATTCTAATATTCTCTGATACGTTTAATCGCGCTGGTGTGAAATTCAAAATACCATGCACGCTCGTTTCAGCTAATCTATCTGCTACAGCTTGTGCTACTGTAGCCGGTACTGTTAATATTGCCACTTGTATATCATTTGATAATCTCTCTTCTAATTCATCTAAATGATATACAGGAATGCCCCCGATTTCTGTTCCAACTTTCTCTTCACTAACATCAAATGCCATTTCAATTTTTGTATTATTGTTTTTCGTGAAATTATAATGTAAGAAAGCGGTCCCTAAATTACCTACTCCAATAAGTGCTACACGTGTTATATCATCTTGATCAAGTGTTTCGCGGAAAAATGATAATAAATAATTTACGTTATATCCATATCCCTTTTTCCCTAACGCTCCAAAATACGAAAAATCTCTTCGTATTGTTGCGGAATCTACTTTTACTGCCTCACTCAATTCGGCCGATGAAACACGCTGCTTACCAGAAAGAGATAAGTTTTGGATAAATCGATAGTATAGAGGCAATCTTTTAGCAGTGGCTTGTGGAATCTTTTGCTGATCCATATGACCTCTCCTCTCTTCCTATCTTTATTCATATACTTTAATCAAATACAGAAGTTTAGCACTCATTAAATTCCTTGTATAATAAAGAGAAGAAGTATTCTCTCTTTATTTTAAACTATACACTATTTTTAGTATGATTGAGAAATATAAACATGGCAAAGTTAAGAAATTATTTGAGGTGAAAACATTGATTTTATTACAAGTAAACGCGCTTTCGAAATTATACGGTGCAGAAACGATTCTTGCAAACATAAAATTGGAAGTACAAACAAAAGATCGTATCGCATTAGTTGGAAGGAATGGAGCAGGCAAATCTACATTATTAAAAATTATCGCTGGTGAATTATCTCATGATGGTGGCGAAATTATAAAACCGAAAGATGTCTCAATCGGATATTTAGCTCAAAATACTGGACTAGAAACGTCTTTAACAATTTGGGATGAAATGCTAACCGTCTTTACTCACTTACAGCAAATGGAGACAAAACTTCGAAGGCTTGAGCAAGAAATGGGAAAAGAAGAAAACTTTTCAAACGAAGCTACATATGAAAGATTGTTAGCTGATTATGACCAATTGCAACTCAATTATAAAGATCAAGGTGGATATCAATATGAAGCGGATATTCGCTCCATTTTAAGCGGCCTTGGCTTCCCAGTTGAAACGCACCAGACGACGATCTCTACTTTAAGCGGCGGGCAAAAAACAAGATTAGCTCTCGGGAAATTATTATTAACAAAACCAGACTTACTTATTTTGGACGAGCCTACAAACCATTTAGACATCGAAACATTAACGTGGCTTGAGCAATATTTACAAGGTTATCCTGGCGCAATATTAATCGTTTCACATGACCGTTATTTCTTAGACAAACTCGTTACACAAGTATATGAAATTTCGAATAAAGAAAGCAGACGATTTGTTGGTAACTACAGTAAATATTTAGACTTAAAATCAGCATTATATGAGCAAGAAATGAAACGTTACGAAAAACAACAAGATGAAATCGCAAAACTTGAGGACTTCGTTCAAAAGAATATAGCTCGCGCTTCTACAACGAAACGTGCTCAAAGTCGTCGTAAACAACTAGACAGAATGGAATTATTAACGAGACCATTAGGGGATTCTAAGTCAGCATCATTCCACTTCGATATTGAAAAGCAAAGTGGAAATGATGTTTTACAAGTAAATGATGCAACCATCGGCTATGATGAGAACCCTATAATTGAACATGTAACTATGCGCTTAACTCGCGGAGATAGTGTTGCTTTAGTTGGTCCAAACGGAATTGGGAAATCCACATTGTTAAAGTCTATTGTGAATAAGTTACCACTATTAAATGGTGATGTTTCTTTCGGATCAAATGTATCTGTTGGTTATTATGATCAAGAACAAGCAAACTTAACATCTTCTAAACGGGTTTTAAATGAATTATGGGATGAATATCCACTGCAACCTGAAAAAGAAATCCGTACTATACTCGGGAATTTTTTATTCACAGGAGATGATGTACTGAAACCAGTATCTTCTCTTAGTGGTGGACAAAAAGCTCGATTAGCTCTTGCAAAACTTATGATGCAAAAGTCGAATTTGTTAATTCTAGATGAGCCTACGAACCACCTTGATTTAAATAGTAAAGAGATTTTGGAGAATGCTTTAATTGATTACCCAGGGACTCTTCTATTCGTCTCACATGACCGCTACTTTATTAACCGTGTAACAACGACTGTGGTTGAGTTATCAACAGAAGGTGCACAGGAATATTTAGGGGATTACGATTACTACGTTGAAAAGAAAAATGAAATGATTGAACGTGCAGAACTTGAACAGCAAGAAAGTGACATTCCTGTTCAAAAAGTGGTTGCACAAGAGAAATTAAATTATTTAGAAGAAAAAGAGCGTAAAAAACTAGAGCGTCAACGCACTAGAAAAATTGAAGAGCTAGAACAAAGTATATTAGAATTAGAAGAAGAAATTGCTACGCTAGAAGATCAACTTTGCTTACCAGAAATATATGCAGATTATGAAAAAGCTAGTGAAATTACAACTAAAAAGCAAACGCTACAAGAACAACTTGAAACTTGTATGGCAGAATGGGAAGAGCTGCATGTATAAGCATATTTAAATAAGGAAGATGTCTCATAAGTCAGGATTTTTGACTATGCGACATCTTTTTTTCTTTTAATACAGAAACAATTTTTGAGTATATCAATCGTAACTTAGAATATACCAACGATTTTTCAAATATATCTATTGTAACCCTATATATATTAACAATTCGACACAAAATATCGATTTAACGACAAAAATTGACAATATTAGCATCTTCTATAATAGGGGGATGTTTCAAAATGTTTTTCGGAGATATCTTCTTACTTTTTATTTCCCGAAAAAGAACAAATTTAAAGGTCTGACATCATCCTATTTATCCACAAGTTTATACACATATCCACCTTTATAAAATAAACCTTAAAATAACTTTTCCACATTATCCACAATCAACAAAAAAGTTATCAACATTTTATATACACAATAAAACCCACATTATCAACAGACAATATGGGTTTTATCCACAACCTGTGGTTAATTATGTGCATAACTATGCTTCAATATCTAATCCTGGATTTGCATTTAAGGCTAATGTTGCACGCTTACCTTGTTCATAAGCAATTGTCCCTGCCGCTGCAATCATCGCTGCATTATCTGTGCATAAAGATAGCGGCGGAATAATTAATTCAATGTTTTCTTTTTGTGCAAATTCCTCTTCTAATCGCGCACGAAGTCCTTTATTAGCAGCTACTCCACCAGCAAGAAGTAATTGCTTTACATTATAAGCTTCTGCTGCACGAGCTGCTTTCGTTACAAGTACATCTATTACACTTTCTTGGAAACTTGCCGCTAAATCTTCTGGCGCAATTTCTATACCGCGCTGTTTTGCGTTATGCACAGTGTTGATAACTGCTGATTTCAATCCACTAAAGCTAAAATCATATGAATCCGGTTCTAGCCATGCACGAGGCAAATCAATTGTCGGTTCTCCTTCATGTGCAAGGCGATCAATATGAGGACCACCTGGATATGGCATAGATAACGTACGAGCTACTTTATCATATGCTTCTCCAGCTGCATCGTCTCGTGTTTCACCAATTACTTCGAATGAACCATGTTCTTTCATATAAACAAGTTCTGTATGCCCACCAGATACAACAAGTGATAATAACGGGAATTGAACTTCTTTTACTAAACGGTTCGCATAAATATGACCAGCAATATGATGAACACCGACTAACGGAATATCATGTGCAAACGCTACTGCCTTCGCTGCATTTACTCCAATTAGAAGTGCTCCTACTAAACCAGGACCTTCTGTTACAGCAATTGCATCAATATCATCAAATGTGATGTTTGCTTCCTTTAAAGCTTCTTCTAACACAACTGTAATTTCTTCTACATGATGACGGGATGCAATCTCTGGTACAACGCCGCCAAAACGTTTATGACTTTCAATTTGTGATGCAACGACATTCGCAATAATTTCCGTTCCATTTTTAACAACTGCTACTGCTGTTTCATCACAACTTGTTTCAATACCAAGTATAATCGTATTTTTTTCCATTATATATTCACCCACATTACGAGACCATCTTCCTGATTGTCTGCATAGTATCGTTTACGAATCCCACCATTTTGAAATCCGTATTTTCTGTATAACTGCTTTGCTACTTCATTTGATACACGTACTTCAAGTGTCATTGTTTTTACCCCTAGTTCTTTCGCTTCAGAAATAACTGCTTTCAATAGGGCATCTCCTAACTTTTGACCTCGGTATTCTGGCAAAATAGCTATATTTGTTATATGTGATTCATCAATAATTATCCACAATCCACAATACCCGACTACACGACCATCTTTTTCTAACACAATATAATGTGCATGTTCATTCATCGTTAATTCACGGTGAAAGGCATCTGCAGTCCAAGGAGTTGAAAAAGACGCTTCTTCAATAGCTACAATTTGAGCAATATCATCAAGCTCCATCTTTCTAAATATCATATCCATCTTCTGCAAGCTCCTACTTGTTTTGACTTTCTAACCACTTTGTTTCAGCTTCAGCTAAACGAAGATAGCTTGGAACAAACGTATGCACATCTTGTTCTTCTTTTTGTAATCCTAAGAATGCTAGCTCACTTGGTCTTGGGTTATTTTTAGTAAATGGAGCGAATACAGCTTGATCACCTAAATGTTCTATAATTGTTTCTTTATGCAATTTAACATCGTTACCGATAAATAAAACAGGCTGTCCTTTATCTTTTAACATTTGCAACCAGTCCACAATAAGAATAATTCGGTCTTCTTCTATTGAAGTTAACTGCTCTCCTTCATATGTATATAACCCAGTATAAATTTGCCCACGTCTTCCATCAAATAAAGGACAAATTAACCCGTTAAAGTTAGCACCGTTTGCAGCTACTACCTCTAAACTTGATACACCTACAATTGGTATTTGAAGTGACCAAGCTAATGTTTTCGCCGCTGTCACGCCTATGCGAACACCTGTATAGGATCCAGGTCCAGCAGCTACAACGATTTTAGTTAATTCCTTCGGTTTTACGCCACACTCTTTTAACAGTTTCTCTACAGCTGGCATAAGACGTACAGAATGGTTTTTTGTTAAATTTGTAATGATTTCCCCAATTACGTTTCCTTCCTCAATAAGGGATACACCCATTACGTAATTTGAAGTATCAATTGCTAGTACTTTCATCTTGTAATAGCTCCTCACATAATCTAATATAGCGATCTCCAATTGGCTCGAGTATAATTTTTCTTGTGTCATCTCCAGCATGGAATAAACTAATTTGTAACTTTTCATTTGGTAAATATGCCTCTATTAAATGAGCCCATTCTACTACCGTAATTCCTTCACCGTAGAAATATTCATCAAAGCCTAAGTCCTCTTCACTTTCTGCTAAGCGATACACGTCCATATGATATAGCGGTAACCTACCTTTATATTCTTTAATGATATTAAAGGTAGGACTATTTACAACTCTTTTCACTCCAAGACCTTTTGCTAGTCCCTTTGTAAAAGTCGTCTTACCAGCTCCAAGATCTCCTTCTAAAATAATTACATCTTGTGCCTCTACGAGCTCACCTAGTTTTTCTGATAACCTTTGTGTTTCCTCAGAAGATTTTGTTGTTACTTCATATTTACTCACAGACTTCACCTACTTTACTCACAATGTTCTCTGCTCTTTATTATACAGGTTTTGAATATATAAAAAAGTCCTTAGGAGTTGTCCTAAGGATAGTTTGACTGTCTTTATTAGTTTTTTGTTAAAACAAATAAAAAAATACGAAACAACTTGTTTCGTTCTTTTCTTTATATGAAATGGCGGTCCCGACCGGGGTCGAACCGGCGATCTCCTGCGTGACAGGCAGGCATGTTAACCACTACACCACGGGACCATTTGGTTGCGGGGACAGGATTTGAACCTGCGACCTTCGGGTTATGAG
>NZ_LPUS01000004.1:0-14911 GCF_001563515.1 Bacillus sp. JH7
TATTAGGCACGCCGCCAGCGTTCATCCTGAGCCAGGATCAAACTCTCCAATAAAGTTAGTTTGTCTAGCATCTAAAATAAAAATTGACGTTTCACGTTGTTTGTTTCGTTTAGTTTTCAAAGTTCAACATCGCGTTTCAGCGACTTTTATAATTTAACACTTCTCGTTAAATCTGTCAACAGCTTTTTTCTTTCGTTGCTGACGACGCTTATTAATTTACCATATTAATCATTTAATAGTCAACACTTTTTAAAAAAATGCCAAAATAATTTTATCTTGGCATGATATAAAGCTTAATAATCACTAATGCTGCCACACCCGGTAAGCCTAACAAACTCGTTATTGCTGCTGTCCCCATGTTAATCGGGATATGAAAATCAAAATATGTCCCTACAACATTTACGATAAAAAGCAATGCTATTCCTAAAGTAACATGAAAAATCACCTTACCTATAAAACGTAACGGCTTAGAGGCAACACCAAAAACAAGAAAAATAAATACTAAAGTAAGAATGCCAACAATAATAATTGTAGAATTCATTTTTTCCTCCTTATGAATGACCTATACATCTATTTGTATGGGACAAGACAATAAAAAAGAACAGTTATCATATGCAGCATCTCTTTTATATAAACTAAATAAAACAATACCTCAGCATTTAAAAAACAAAATAAAAAGGCCTGCTTAGAAAGCAGAACCTTTTACCATTGTTCCATTTTTACAGGACGACGCTTTGCTTCTTTCAACAAAAAGAAATATTTCGCCTCTGCTATTTTCAAAGAACAAATGACATCTTGAGACGGTTCTACACTTTGTTCGACCATTCTCTTCTGACGTAACCACTCATTCTTCACTTTTTCCAAAAGTACAATTAACTTATCGTCATACTCTTTACGCAATTTACCCTTTTTTTGAAAGAACATTTTCGTTTCTCCTCTTATACTTCTCTGCGACCTTCTAACGCTTTGGATAATGTCACTTCATCTGCATATTCTAAATCTCCACCAACTGGCAGACCATGTGCAATACGAGTTACTTTAATGCCTGTAGGTTTTAAGAGGCGGGAGATATACATCGCTGTAGCTTCCCCTTCAATATTAGGGTTTGTTGCTAATATCACTTCTTGTACCGTTTCATCATGTAGTCGCTTTAAGAGTTGCGGGATATTAATGTCTTCCGGTCCAATTCCCTCCATAGGAGAAATCGCACCACGTAACACATGATATACACCTTGGTACTCTTTCATTTTTTCCATCGCGATTACATCTTTCGGTTCTTGTACGACACAAACAACTGATTGATCTCGATGTGAATCATTACAAATATAACAAGGATCACGATCAGTAATATGTCCGCATACAGAACAGTACGCTAAATCTCGCTTCGCATTTACAAGTGCTTTCGCGAAACCTAACACATCATCTTCTTTCATATCTAATACGAAAAATGCCAATCGAACCGCTGTTTTCGGTCCGATACCTGGCAACTTCATAAAACTATCGATTAGTTTTGATATTGGTTCTGGATAATGCATGTATCAATATCCTCCTAGAACATTCCACCTGGTAAGTTTAAGCCTTTTGTAAATTTACCCATTGTAGAGTTTGAAAGCTCATCAGCCTTTTTAAGTGCATCATTTGTTGCAGCTAATACTAAGTCTTGTAGCATTTCGATATCTTCTGGATCTACAACTTCTTCTTTAATCTTCACCTCAAGAATTTGCTTGTGACCATTTGCGATAACTGTAATCATTCCGCCGCCAGCTGTACCTTCAACTGTTTTTTCACCAAGCTCTTCTTGTGCTTTCGCCATGTCCTTTTGCATCTTTTGCATTTGTTTCATCATGTTATTCATATTTCCCATTCCGCCACGCATCATAATTAATTCCTCCTAATTATTATTACTCTTTTATTTCAATGAGTTCTTGCCCTACTAATTTCACTGCCTCTTCTATAAGAGGATCTCCCTTTTTCTCTGGGCTTTCTTCAGACTCTCCACCTTCACGTTGTAAAAAGTCTTCACGGATTTTACCCCATTCACTTTTTGGAATGGCAATCATATTTAACCTTTTACTTAGCAATTCAAATAAAGCTTGTTCTACTGTATCCATAGCTTCTCGATTTTCGCTCGCCATCTTACAGTGAATCTCATATTGAAATGCTAAAACGTAAGTGTCATCTGAAGCTGCCACTGGTTCGCTATTTTCTAGTAAAACAGCAAACGCTACTTTGTTATATGATTTGAGTCTTCCTAACAACTCACCCCATACAGCTTTTAATTGTTCTAAATCTTGACGCTTCGCTTGTTTTAATACTTCATTTACACGTCCGACAGGAATCTTCATACTTCCTGTTCTTACCGGTCTTGGTGTTGCACGTGTCTCTCTTACTTCCTGTTTTACACCAGCTGGCACACCGTTCTTTTTAACTTGCTCTAACTCTTTCTCCAGTTGCTGCATCCTGTTCATAATTGCTTGCAAACGATCTGTACCATTTGCTTGCATCATAAACTGTTGACACAATTGCACCATAACAACTTCTAAGAAAATACGCGGATGATTTGTCCACTTCATTTCCTGTTGTCCCTTACTAAGGGTATGAATAATCTCATAGATCACTTCCGGTTGCATTTCTTCACTCAACTTACGGAATTGATCATCTACAATTACTCGTTCCAACATATGTTCTAGTTGCGGTGAAGTCTGATATAAAAGCATATCACGATAATAGTAAATGAAATCCTCCATAAAACGAACTGGATCCTTCCCTTTACTCATCATTTCATCTATGATTTGCAATGCTCTTGATACATCATTTTCACGTATGCATTCTACTAAATTGCCTAAGTATTGCTGAGAAACAGATCCTGTTACGGCCAATACATCTTCTGTCGTAACGGTCTCATCACTATAAGATATAGCCTGATCAATAAGACTAAGTGCGTCACGCATACCACCTTCAGCAGCACGCGCAACAATTTGTAATGCCTCATCTTCCACTTGCGTACCTTCATTTGTCACGACCGTTGATAATCTCTCAACAATATCATTCACTGATATTTTTCGGAATTCAAAACGCTGACAACGTGAAATAATTGTAGGCGGGATCTTATGAGGTTCTGTTGTCGCCAAAATAAAGATAACATGTCCTGGCGGCTCTTCTAAGGTTTTTAAAAGCGCATTGAATGCACCCATAGAAAGCATGTGAACTTCATCAATAATGTATACTTTATATTCTACAGCACTTGGAGCATATTTTACTTTATCTCTAATATCTCGAATTTCATCTACACCGTTATTTGAAGCCGCATCAATTTCTAATACATCTGAAATGGATCCTTGTGTAATTCCTAAACAAGAAGGACATTCATTACAAGGTTCAGCTACCGGAGCATGTTCACAGTTAATTACTTTTGCAAATACTTTTGCAATTGTCGTTTTTCCTGTTCCCCTCGGGCCAGAAAATAAATAAGCATGTGAAACTTTCTCTTGAAGAAGGGCATTTTGCAACGTTTTTGTCACGTGCTTTTGACCGACTACATCTTCGAACTTTTGCGGTCTCCATGTTCGGTATAACGCTTGGTATGACACGAAAATACGGCCTCCCTCAAAGGTTATTATCTCATTTATTATAACCCATTCTGTTTATAGATTCCAAAAGTTATTTTCTATACAAAAAACTCACCTTTGTATTAAGGTGAGTTTTGTATACATATATAACTGCCGTGCACCCTCCGTCGATTACGTACCATAAGCGTTACTCAAGCAGTTAGCTCGGTTCAGGCACTCCTGCGGCACACGAGAAGACCCGCTTATTGCTGCTTCCTTCCGGACCTGACAAGGTTCACGGGGTCCCGTTGCGCAGGACCCAAACGTCAACACCACTTACTTAAGGCAGACCTTACAGCAACATAACCTCGAGAGGGGATTCGGCCTCGCTAGAGCGGATTGCGAGTATAGGGCACCGCTACCTCCCCGCTTAGCACGGCAAAGTTAAAACCAATATTCGGTTGCCTTCATTAAAGGCATTATCAGTATAACTTGTTTCTTTATAAAATGCAAATACGTTAGTTCCCAGTATTCTTCTCTAATTTTTTTATTGCTTTTCTTTTTTTACGAAGCTCTCTAAAAAAGCTTGTTAACAACGTACCGCATTCTTCCTCTAGTACACCAGATACTACTTCACATTGATGATTGAAGCGTTCATCCGTTAAAAGATTCATCAATGTCCCTGCACATCCGCCCTTCGGATCACTTGCACCATATACAACTCGCTTCACTCGTGATAAAACAATTCCACCTGCACACATTGGACAAGGTTCTAATGTTACATACAATGTTGCATCTTCTAAACGCCATGTCCCTAATTTTTTACACGCCTCATCTATCGCTAGCAACTCAGCATGAGCTATTGATCTCTGCTCAGTTTCCCTTAAATTATGGGCAACACTAATTACCTCACCATCTAACACCATAACTGCTCCAATTGGTACTTCCTGTATTTCCTCTGCCTTTTTAGCTTCTTCTATCGCTAATTGCATAAAATAAATATCTTGATCTTGTTCCATAACATAGTCCTTTCATTACAAATAAAGTACACTTATTTCCATTTACTACACAGGGGATAACTTTTACAAATTCAATCCACCCTAAAAGAAAAAAGAGAGGGGATTACATATGAAAAATACCGCCTTGCTCATTATCGATATGATTAATGACTTTCAATTTTCCCACGGACCCATTCTAGCTAAAAAATGTGAAATTATAACAAACCCTATTTTACAATTAAAGAAAAAAATGAAATCCTTCGGCTGTCCTATAATTTACGTTAATGACCATTATCAACTGTGGAGATCTGATATCGACCAACTTATTACTCATTGTACAAATGAATATAGCGAAAACATAATCCATAAGATTGCTCCAAGTTCTGATGATTACATTTTTATTAAACCACATTATTCCGCTTTTTATGAAACACCTTTAAATTCATTACTAGGTTATTTAAAAATAGAAAATCTAATATTAACAGGGGTTGCCGGAAATATATGTATTCTATTTACAGCTAATGATGCTCATATGAGAAATTATACATTGTATGTACCAGAGGATTGTATCGCCTCTAACAACGACCAAGATAATATACATGCTTTAAAAATAATGGAAACTACATTGAAAGCAACTATAACATCATCAACCAAAATAAAATTTAATTAATACATATATCTATTTTCTAACTTTTTATATCAAATTAACCCGCTCGCTTCCCTCTTGTGCTACAATAATTCTGTTTTGTGTTTTTAGTAGTCACGGTAAATCACTGATTGAAAGGAGGAAACAGCGTGACCGGAGTACCATTTATCACGGTTGAAGGACCAATTGGTGTTGGAAAAACTTCACTTGCGAAGGAAATTTCAACTCACATGCAACTCCACTTACTAAAAGAGATTGTTGATGAAAATCCCTTTTTAGGAAAGTTCTATGAAGACATCGACGAATGGAGTTTTCAAACAGAGATGTTCTTTCTTTGTAATAGATACAAACAATTAGAAGACATTAACATAAAGTATTTGAATCAAAGGAAACCAGTAGTAGCGGATTACCATATCTTTAAAAATTTAATTTTTGCATCCCGCACATTAAAAGACTCCCAATATGACAAATACATGCAAATTTATCGTATCCTTACACAAGATATGCCTGTGCCAAATGTCATTGTTTATTTAACAGCTAGCCTAGAAACATTGCAAAAACGAATCGCCATGCGCGGAAGAGAATTTGAAAAAAACATGGATCCAAATTACTTACTACAGCTCACAAAAGATTATGAAACAGCAATGGATGCTTTTAAAAAAGATCATCCGGAAATACCAGTATTGAAATTTAATGGAGACGATATGGATTTTGTAAAAAATCCTGATGATTTAAACGTCATCCTATCTGCCCTTCAAAATACTCTCTTAAAGGAGTCGAAATAATAATGAATTTAAGGCAAAAATATGATATACCCAATGACGCAGTAATCACTATCGCCGGAACGGTAGGTGTGGGTAAATCAACTATGACAACTGCATTAGCTAATGCTTTAGGTTATCGCACATCATTTGAAAAAGTAGATTCCAATCCATATTTGGACAAGTTCTATGCGGACTTCACTCGCTGGAGCTTCCACCTACAAGTGTACTTTTTAGCAGAACGATTTAAGGAACAAAAAAGAATTTTTGAATATGGTGGCGGTTTTGTTCAAGATCGTTCCATTTACGAAGACACTGGAATTTTCGCAAAGATGCATCATGAAAAAGGAACAATGACGGAAACTGATTATGAAACATACAAAGGTTTATTTGACGCTATGGTCATGACTCCTTACTTCCCTCATCCAGACTTATTAATTTACTTAGAAGGTTCTTTCGATGATATTGTCGATCGTATTCAAGAACGCGGGCGCCCAATGGAACAGCAAACACCAATTGAGTACTGGAAAGAAATGCATGGACGTTATGAAAACTGGATTAACAACTTTAATTCATGCCCTGTATTACGCTTAAATATTAATGAGTACGATATTTTAAAAGATGGTGATTCAATCGAACCAATCATTAAAAAAATTGGCCATTTTTTAAAACAAACACGTAAACTTGTAAAATAAAAAACCCGTGCATATGCACGGGTTTTCCTATTAAATTACTTCTTCTTTGTTGGAGCAATAATTTCACTCTCAGGTTTTCCTGCGTTAATGCGCTGACGAACAGTACTTGTACTAATATCGTATGCTTCAGCAATCTCTTTAACAGTCATTTCTTTCCCGTTAATTACTGCCGTTAATACTTTACCTGTACGTTTTGGAGCCGCCGCTTTCTTTACAGCTGCTTTTTTAACTTGTTTTGGCGCCTCTACTTTACTCGTAGCTTGTTTTACATCACAAGTACAACCACAAAGTTTACGGAATGTATCATCACTAATAATGCGTGATACGTTTGCACCACTGTTTAAAATTCTATTGTTCTTACAGACAGGACATTGTACATAATATAAAGTTTTTCCATCTAAAGGAAACGTTTGTATAATAAGATCCATGTTGACTCCTTTCATATCTATGAAGATAATCATCGGAATATGAGTGTGTAATAAGGACAAAATTACCTTACACCATACTTTATGATTGGTTTTAAAATAAAAACTCGTTACGTGTTGGTAACGAGTTCTCCAATCTCCACTTATATGCGCTGTTGTCAATTATATCTGGAGGAGGTAGAGGGATTCGAACCCCCGCGCGACTCTCGCCGCCTGTCGGTTTTCAAGACCGATCCCTTCAGCCAGACTTGGGTATACCTCCATATTGACATCAAATATAATATCAAAAGAAAAACAGTTAGTCAACCCTACTAAAATAAATTATGAGGAAAGGAAAATTTTACTTTCCCCTTCCTACATTACAGTACTGACAACGCTCATAATTACCAATCACTCATACCGATGAATGTTTAAATTTACTTAATAACTGTTTTTCCTCCCATATAAGGGCGAAGAACTTCTGGAATTATAATTGTACCATCTTCTTGTTGGTAGTTCTCTAAAATAGCTGCAACCGTACGTCCGATTGCAAGACCAGATCCATTTAATGTATGAACATGTTCTGGTTTTCCATTTGGCTCACGGCGGAAACGGATATTTGCACGTCTCGCTTGGAAAGCTTCAAAATTACTACAAGAAGAAATTTCACGATATGTGCCATAGCTTGGAATCCATACTTCAATATCGTATTTCTTCGCTGCTGTAAATCCTAAATCGCCTGTGCACATGCTCATAACGCGATATGGCAACTCTAATAATTGTAACACGCGTTCTGCATCATTTGTTAATTTTTCTAATTCTTCATAAGAATCTTCTGGTTTTACGAACTTCACAAGCTCTACTTTATTGAACTGATGCTGGCGAATTAAACCACGTGTATCACGACCAGCTGAACCTGCTTCAGAACGGAAGCAAGAGCTAAATGCAGCATATCTTATAGGCAATTGCTCTTTATTTAAAATCTCATCACGATGCATATTCGTTACAGGTACTTCAGCTGTTGGAATTAAGAAGTAATCTTCACTTTCAATACGGAATGCATCTTCTTCAAACTTTGGAAGTTGTCCTGTTCCCGTCATACTTGCACGGTTTACCATATATGGAGGTAATACTTCTTCATATCCATGCTCATCAGTATGAAGATCAAGCATAAAGCTAATTAAAGCACGCTCTAATCTTGCACCAGCACCTTTGTAAAATACGAAGCGGCTTCCTGTTACTTTCCCAGCGCGTTCAAAATCTAAAATTCCTAAATCAGTAGCAAGATCCCAATGTGGTTTTGGCTCAAAAGTAAATTCTTTCACTTCTCCCCAAGTACGTGCTACTACATTATCATCCTCTGTTTCACCAACTGGAGCAGATTCATGAGGGATATTTGGAATAGATAACATTAATCTTTCTAAGTCTTCTTCAACTGTACGAAGTTCGTTATCAAGATCCTTTACTTTTTCTCCAACCTCACGCATTTCTAAAATTAGAGCCTCTGCATCTTTCTTTTCGCGCTTTAATACAGAAATTTGTTGAGATACTTCGTTACGTTTACTTTTTAATTCTTCTGTCTGAACAAGTAGTTCTCTTCTTCTCGTATCAAGTTCTTCAAAACGGCCGAAATCAGTTAAATCTTCGCCTCTATGCTGTAATTTCGCTTTTACTTCTTCAAAGTTTGTACGTAAAAATTTAATATCAAGCATTATATACTCCTCCTTTTATTTTATAAAACACAAAAAACTCCCGTCCCTATATAAAGGGACGGGAGTTAACCCGCGTTGCCACCCTAGTTGAAAGCATTACCGCTTTCCTCTCAAGTAGAAATAACGGCTCTTCACCGGGAATGCTTACTAATCCAAAAGATATTCCACATTCCATTCCAGGATGGATTCGCAAACTGTTTCTATCGATTTCCACCAACCATCGACTCTCTATAAGAAACGACATTTGTTACTATTTCCTATCAACACGCTTATTTTATAAAATTGTTACCATCAATTTACTATAATCTTATACAAGTTGCAAGTTACTTATACAACTTTTTTCATTTTCGCTTCTTTTACCATTTCAACAAAGTATGCTGTCACACGATGATCATCTGTTAATTCCGGATGGAATGAAGCAGCTAAAAACTGATCTTGTCTTACCGCTACCATTCGGTCACCATGCTTAGAAAGCACTTCAACATTATCAGCTACTTCTACAACATACGGCGCACGGATAAATACACCAATGAAGTCTTCACCCACGCCTTCAATTGAAAGCGCAGCTTCAAAACTATCCTTTTGGCGTCCGAACGCATTGCGCTCAACTGTAATATCCATAGCACCAATATGTGCTTCTTCATAGCCAATAAGTGTTTTCGCAAGAAGAATCATCCCTGCACATGTACCAAACATTGGTTTACCAGACTTTGCAAATGTACGAAGTGGTTCCATGAAAGCATACTTATCAATAAGACGGCGCATTGTTGTACTTTCACCGCCTGGTAAAATAAGACCATCAATCTCTTCAAGTTGCTCTATACGCTTTACAACAACAGCTTCTGCACCACTTGCTTCAACTGATTTTACATGCTCACGAACTGCACCTTGAAGACCTAGTACACCGATTTTCACCATTTTAAAGTTCTCCTTTAATTACCATCCACGCTCTTGCATGCGTTGTTCTGGTAATAACGTTGAAATTTCGACACCCTTCATTGCATTACCTAATCCTTTAGAAAGGCTTGCAATTAGTTCGTAATCTTCATAATGAGTCGTTGCTTCAACGATTGCACGTGCAAATTTCTCTGGGTTTTCTGATTTGAAGATACCAGATCCAACAAATACCCCATCAGCACCAAGTTGCATCATTAATGCTGCATCTGCTGGTGTTGCTACACCACCTGCCGCAAAGTTTACAACTGGTAAGCGACCAAGACGTTTAATTTCAAGTAATACTTCGTAAGGAGCGCCAGTATTTTTTGCATATGTCATTAACTCATCTTCACGTAGACTCGCAACTTGACGGATTTCTGCATTGACTTGGCGCATATGACGCACTGCCTCTACAATGTTTCCTGTTCCTGGTTCACCTTTTGTACGAAGCATAGATGCACCTTCTGCAATACGACGTGCAGCTTCTCCGATATCACGGCAACCACATACAAATGGAACTGTGTAATCACGTTTATTTAAATGGTATACTTCATCAGCAGGAGTTAATACTTCACTCTCATCGATATAGTCTACCCCTAATGATTCTAATACACGTGCTTCTACAAGGTGACCGATACGGCATTTTGCCATAACCGGAATTGACACCGCACCCATAACTTCTTCAACAATTGTTGGGTCTGCCATACGAGAAACGCCACCTGCTGCACGAATATCTGCTGGTACACGCTCTAATGCCATAACGGCAACTGCGCCTGCCTCTTCTGCAATTTTTGCTTGTTCAGCGTTAACTACGTCCATAATAACGCCGCCTTTTTGCATTTCTGCCATTCCACGTTTTACACGTTCTGTCCCTGTTACATTTGTCATGTACAAAAACCCCCCTAGGTGAATTGCTTTCCCCCGTTAAAGGCGAAAATTAAGAATACTCTTACATTCTACCACTAACTATCAGATGCTTGTCTACTACTTTTTCATAAAGTCGGTATGAAAAATAGGAATAAAAAAAAGCTCCTATCATGAGGAGCTTTTAAAACCAACCTTTTACTGTATCAACAGCACTATTCCACATGCCACTAAAGAATGAACCAATTCCGCGCATAGCACGAGTAAACCAGTTTGCTTCTTCTACTTCAGATGTTGTTACAAGATCCACTTGCAGTGACTTACCAGTTAAAAATCCAGGGTCGTTTGTATCTTTTGGCGTAATTACCATTTGACCAAGCGCAGCTCCCTTTTTAATAGGTGCTTCTTGTCCCTTGCTTGATTCTTTTAATTCCGTTTTATAAACATCTTTACTTCCTTTTGGCACTGGAAGTGAAATAGCTTGTTTCGTTTGAACTGCTACATCTTTATCTTTCGCATTTTCTACTCGTACTGTTTCTTGTCCTTTTACTGAAGAACCTTTTTTATACATTTGTTTTACTTCAAAGTTAGCAAATCCATAATCATATAGCTTCTTTGTTTCATCAAAACGTGCTGTATGAGAACTTGTTTTAATAACTACAGAAATAAAACGCATTCCGTTTCTTTCAACCGTACCAGTGAAGCAATCTCCTGCCTCTGGAGTTGAGCCTGTTTTTAGGCCGTCTACGCCAGCATATTCTTTAACTAAGCCCTTTAACATCCAGTTCCAGTTCGACATTGCAAACTTCTCTTTTTCTGGACGGAATTCTTTTTTAGGGATTTTTGCTGTATCTAACACTTTTGGATAATCTTTAATTAAATGTTGTGCTAAAGTTGCAACATCCTTTGCAGACATTTTATTTTCTTCATCCGCTGTTGTTCCTTCAGGATGCATTCCCTTTAAATCTTTATTCGTTAAACCTGTAGAATTGACAAATTTATAATTTTTCAACCCTAGTTCTTTCGATTTATCATTCATCATTTTTACGAAGTCTACTTCTTTACCTGCAATTGCTTCTGCTAATGCAATTGTTGCACCATTTGCAGAAAAGATTGCCATTGCCTCGTATAACTCTTTTACTGTATAAGAGCCACCATTTTCTAATGCAACATTTGATAATGAAGCATCTTGTGAAACCTTATATGCATATTCAGAAACCTTAATTTTCTGGTCCCACTTAAGTTTTCCTTTATCCACTGCTTCGTGAACTAAATATTCACTCATCATCTTTGTCATACTAGCAATGGATAATAATTCATCTGCATTCTTTTGATATAAAATTTTCCCAGAATTCGCTTCTACTAAAATTGCCGCACCTGCTTCAATGTTTAAAGCGGCTCCTGTTTCAGCTGATGCATTGCTATATGGCATAAAAATGCTACAAGCTAGTGTAAGCACTGTTACCAAAGCAATGAATCTTTTGCAAAACATACCTTTCACTTTTGCTACCCCCAATATCTATGTACTCACATAACCGTTATTCTAACATAATCAAAAAAAAATAGACAGAGATATCAAATCTCTGTCTATTTGTATATAAGACATTATAATGAGTAGTTTGGAGCCTCTTTTGTAATTTGTACGTGATGAGGATGACTTTCACGTAAGCCAGCACCTGACATACGAATGAATTGTGCGTTTTCGCGTAAGAATTCTAAATCCTGTGCTCCGCAATATCCCATACCTGCACGTAAGCCACCAACTAATTGGTGAACTGTATCTGCTAAAGGTCCTTTATATGGTACTCGTCCTTCAATACCTTCTGGGACAAGTTTTTTATTGCCTTCTTGGAAGTAACGATCTTTACTTCCTTTTTCCATCGCACCGACAGAACCCATACCACGATACACTTTAAATTGACGACCTTGGTAAATTTCAGTTTCTCCAGGGCTTTCTGCAACACCTGCAAACATGCTACCTAGCATAACAACATGTGCTCCTGCCGCTAAGGCTTTCACCATATCACCAGAGTACTTAATACCGCCATCAGCAATAACTGGAATGCCGTGTTTACGAGCTTCTGTTGCACAATCATAAACCGCAGTTAATTGTGGTACACCAACACCGGCTACAACGCGTGTTGTACAAATAGAACCAGGTCCAATACCAACTTTAACTACGTTTGCACCAGCTTCAATTAGTGCTTTCGTTGCTTCAGCAGTAGCAACATTTCCAGCGATAATATTTAGTGATGGATATTTAGCACGAACTTCTTTTACCTTATCAATAACACCTTTAGAATGCCCATGTGCTGTATCAAGTACAATTGCATCTACACTAGCTTTTACCAATGCATCGATGCGAAGCATAGCATCCGCTGTTACACCAACTGCTGCTCCAACTAATAAGCGTCCTTGCTTATCTTTAGCAGAGTTTGGGAATTCAATTACTTTTTCAATATCTTTTATTGTAATAAGCCCTTGTAATACACCGTTATTATCAACAAGAGGGAGTTTTTCAATTTTATACTTTTGTAGGATCTTTTCAGCTTCTTCCAGTGTAGTACCAACTGGAGCTGTAATTAATTGTTCTTTTGTCATTACGTCAGAAATTTTGATTGAGTAGTCTTGGATGAAGCGCATATCACGGTTTGTAATAATACCAACTAATTTTCGCTCATCTAAATTATTTACAACCGGTACACCTGAGATACGATATTTTCCCATAAGATGTTCTGCATCATATACTTGATGTTCTGGAGTTAAGAAGAAAGGATCTGAAATAACGCCGCTTTCAGAGCGCTTTACTTTATCAACTTGCTCTGCTTGTTGCTCAATAGACATATTCTTATGAATAATTCCTAAACCACCCTGGCGAGCCATTGCAATAGCCATGTCAGCTTCTGTTACTGTATCCATTCCTGCACTAATTAACGGGATGTTTAGCTGTAAGCTTTCAGATAAAACTGTTTTAACACTTACTTCTCTTGGTAATATATCTGACCTAGCTGGTACAAGTAATACATCATCAAAAGTCAAACCTTCTTTAACAAATTTAGATTCCCACATAATTGTTCCCCCTATGATACCAGAAATTATTATTAGTAGCTTATCAATTGGTTAAAATACTGTCAAGGACGTATATATATGTTAGAATTTTTAGATAATAAAAGGAGCGTAATATATGCATCAAACATCTTGTACTTGGCAGCAGTTAAGTTTCTTTTTTTCATCTCAAAACGTACAACGTTATCTTGCCCGTTGTTACGAAAAATCCTCTATTCAGGATGCCGAAAAAAAAAGTTTTGAAAATTGTTATCCCTTTATTTATTACTTAGAACACGGAAAAAATTATTATGAATTATATAAGACAGCTCCATTTTCCATTCAACCAATGTTGTTATTTTATGGAATTAGTCAACTTTTTAAAGCATGCCTACTAACTATTGACCCTAACTATCCTGAATCCACTACTGTTTTAGCTCATGGCGTTACAACTCGCAAACGAAAAAAACAAGGGTATCAATTTTTAGAAGATGAGGTGAAGGTACAAAAAAACGGATTATTTACTCATGTTGCAGAACAACTGTTTCACATGAAACACTTAGAAGCAGAAAAATTTAACATGTTAGAATTAATGGGAAATATTCCAGAATTACAAAATTTATTTCGTTATAGTCAAAAAGGATCAACTTTATATAAAATCGATTCAACAATTAAAAATGAGCTCTCCTTTTCAGTCAACCTACTAGATCGATTACATATGACTAAAGAGAGATTTTCTCGTTACATTGAAACATCTTGTAAGCATTTATCAATACAGCACGTACCTGAGAAGACTAATCAATCGAATTTACTTTTTACAGCGCCCATTCAATCATGGAATCCTATGTATAGTACTCCTTTATACTATGAACATCTTACTAATACTTATTATTTGCCACTTACGACTGATCCTAGAAATCCTAAGCCAATATTACCTGAACTCCTCATTCATTATTTATTGCTCTATAATTTAAGCATGATTTCTAGGTATGAAACAGATTGGTGGTATGACTTACTTGGCAGTTATAGTTCTGAAGATTATCCATTTATTTATCAATTTCTAAGTATTTCTGCTCAAAAAATCCCTTACTATATTTCAAATTTTTTATTAATGGAACCAAATCTATTTCATGGGAAATAAAAAAACACAAGTCAAATGACTTGTGTTTTTAGTTGCTTGGCGACGTCCTACTCTCACAGGGACAAGGTCCCAACTACCATCGGCGCTAGAGAGCTTAACTTCCGTGTTCGGTATGGGAACGGGTGTGACCTCTCTGCCATCATCACCAAACTATGAAGGCA
>NZ_LPUS01000005.1:0-8722 GCF_001563515.1 Bacillus sp. JH7
TTCGCTCGACTTGCATGTATTAGGCACGCCGCCAGCGTTCATCCTGAGCCAGGATCAAACTCTCCAATAAAGTTAGTTTGTCTAGCATCTAAAATAAAAATTGACGTTTCACGTTGTTTGTTTCGTTCAGTTTTCAAAGAACTACTTAGTCGCTCATTTGCGACTTCCTTATGTTAACACCTTCGTTATTTAATGTCAACTAAGTTTTTCATTTCGTTTGTCGCTTGCGACGTTAATGTCATCGGCGACTTGTTCTATATTACACCTCTGTAGATCAATCGTCAATACCTTTTATCTTTTTTATTTTATAAATCATAAAAGCTTTGCCCTCTCTTAATTTCTAACACATCCTCAGAACTTCTTAAACTTATGTATTCAAATTAACAAGCTGCAGCCTACACTCTCTAACCTAATACTAATACTTTTCTAAAGAATGAATGTGAGACCAGGTAAATATATATTAAGGATAGTATTTTTTCTTTCAGTACGTACTCCCCCCTACTCATCTCTAGGGGGATTATAAATAAAACACTTCTCTTCTTTACCTTTAAAAAAGGGAAAGAAATCTACTACACTTAGGAGGCGTTATGAAATGCATGTTAATAAAAAGATAATTTATGTATCCCATGATGCCCATTTCCACGGAGCACAGCTACTCTCTTTACATACTATTAAAGCTCTTAAAGAAAACTTTGATTACTCTGTCGCAATTATTTCTATTGGATCCGGTATTTTAATTCCCGATTTTCAAAAGTACGGTCCTGTTTATTGTCTCGAGCAAGGTTATCAAACAGAAGAAAAGGTTGAATTATTAATAAAGGATTTATTATCACAGAATTTTACCCTCGCCATATGTAGCACTGTCATAAGTGGCGATATCGTCGCATTACTAGCTAGACACAATATAAAAGTTGTTTCATTAATACATGAATTACCGCATTTAATACAACAGTACTCTGCTGAAGGGAAAGCTAAAAACATCGCTGAATTTGCTTACAAAGTTGTCTTCCCTTCACAATACGTATATGAAAAATTTCGTACAATCACTGAATTGGATCCTCAAAAATGTCACATTCTCCCTCAAGGTTTGTTTAACCACAATCCTTATAAGAACAATATTGCAAAAGCTAGAAATGAGTTACGTAAGAAGCTTAACCTGCCTCTAGATAGCAAAATCATCTTGGGTGTAGGCTTCGCAGATTATCGAAAAGGAATAGATCTATTCTCACTTATCTCTTACTCAGTAAGAAAGACTTACAAGGATATTCATTTCATTTGGGTAGGGAGAACGGATGTTCAATTCCTGAATACACTGCCCCCTAAATATAAAGCACATTTCACATTAGTCGATCCTACTCCCGATATCGGATTATATAACGCTGGGGCTGACTTATACTTATTAACTTCAAGGGAAGATCCTTTTCCAAATGTTGTTTTAGAAGCATTAGATGCAAAACTTCCTGTTATAGGTTTTAAAAATGCTGGAGGTTTTGAAGATGTTGTTACAGAAAAAACTGGTGCCTTAGTAGACTTTTTAAATTTACCCAAAATGCTAGAAAAAATATATGAATTTATTCATGATGAGGGATTACGATTACAAAAGGGAAGCTTTGGCCAAGAACTTATCGAAAAAAACTTCAATTTTCTTAATTACATTTATGAATTACTAGATCTTCTCGAACATAATTACAAAAAGATAAGTGTAATCATACCGAACTATAATTATGAAAAATACTTACCTGATCGAATCAAATCAATATTAAACCAAACCTACCCTCTTTACGAACTAATTTTCTTAGACGATGCCTCCACTGATCATAGCGTATCAACTTTTAAAAAGCTGCTCTCAAAAGAAAATAAGACCCACCTGAAGATTCAACAGATTATTAATGATAAAAACTCCGGTTCTGTATTTAAACAATGGATAAAAGGAGTCTCTGCAGCAACTGGTGATTATATTTGGATCGCAGAGGCCGATGACTTATGCGATAAGACATTTTTACAAGAGGTGATACAGGGGTTTTATATAAATAACAATATTACCTTAAGCTACACACAATCAAAACAAATAGATGAACAAGGAAATGTATTGGCTAATCATTATTTAAATTACACAAATGATATTGATAAAGAAAAATGGAAAGCCCCCTATTTTCGAAAAGGCGTCGAAGAAATACAAGATACGTTACTTATCAAAAACACTATACCTAATGTTTCAAGTGTAGTTTTTAAAAATATAGATATGAAGAAAATAGAAAAACAGTTAGAGAAGTTCAAAATAGCCGGTGACTGGTTCTTCTATGTTTCTCTTCTTACAGAGGGAGATATTTACTTCAATCCAGCCTCCTTAAACTATCATAGACGACATTTAAATAGCGTAACGAGAACAGAAGATTCATACTCCCATTACAATGAAGTTGTGCAAATGCAAAATTTCATTAAAGAAAGATTTACTATCGACGACATTTCTAAAATGAAAATGTATACATATAGAAAGTATCTTAAAACATACTTAAAAATTTAAACGTGTACTTTCTATGCCATCAATATCTCTTGTAAGGCGCTACTATTATTTAAGGGGGAATACTCTTTGAAAGACTTTATAGAGGAACATAAAGATTTAATTTCTCAAATCGCACACAGCTATAATGTAAATGCAAGTATCCATCCTGAGGATCATATCTTTCAGTTCATCGTCACTAATCCCGTCTTCCCATCAAAAAAAGAAGCGATAGATTACTACTTTAAAGATGGGCAAAACTCAGCACAAATACTCTTAAACTTAATTACTTCCCTTTATCCTCCTACAGGCAATCCAATTAAATTGTTAGAATTTGCATCCGGATACGGCTGCGTAACACGTCATTTATTAAATCTACAAGCAAATTTGAGTATAACCGCTTGCGATATACACGAAGAGGCTATTTCCTTTATTGAAAACAAATTAAATAATTCTTCTATATTATCTCATCCTGAGCCTGAACAGTTAAAATTGGACTCCTCTACGTACGATATCGTTTTTTGTCTATCCTTTTTCTCTCATATACCTGATACAACTTGGTTTCGTTGGCTGCAAACATTGTATAACGCTGTTTCACCTGGTGGTTTATTCATTTTCACAACCCATGGCTATCAAAGCAAAAAATACTTCGGGTTTCCAAATTTAAATGAAAAGGGCTATTGGTTTCTCTCTTCTAGTGAACAATTCGATTTAGATGTGAATCAATACGGACAAACGATAGTTAGTCCCTCTTACGTGTGTGACAAAATTAAATTATTACCCCATAACCCAATTATCAAAAAGTATACTGAAGGATTTTGGTGGGAACATCAAGACCTTTGGGTTATAGAAAAAGAAGTAAATTAATAACCCACGCTCTGCTTATATACAAGTAGAGTGTGGGTTATTATTTTTTACTATATAAGAACTCTTCAATCCATAGCTTATTTAATCTAATCCCATGTTTAAAATCTATTTTAGGTTCCCAATTCAATTCTTGTTTTACCTTATCAATATTTAAAATGATTTTTTGAACGTTCTCTTGTTTTTGTTTGTAACAGATAAAATCCACTTTTCTTTCTGTTATTTTCTCTAATTCCACTATAATTCGTTTTAAAGAAAGACCTTTGCCACTCCCTATGTTGTATACGCAAGATTTCAATTGATTTAATTGTGCTAGTTGTATAGTAATTTCAACTAAATCATCGATATAAATATAATCTCTAATAATCTCCTCTGGATTCCCATATATATGAATCCTTTCATTACTGAGATGCTGGTACAAAAAACAATTTATCGCCCCTACTTTTTTTAAGGGGTTTTGGTATTTTCCATACGGATTAGAATATCTACATACAACATAATCTATTCCATATTTTCTCTTATAAAAATACAAATAATTCTCCAGCGAAACTTTTGTTATTCCATACGGGGAAAGTGGTCTTAATGGATGTTTCTCATCAATAGGCAAATATTCAGGTTCACCATAAACTGTGCCTCCCGAAGAAGCTAATATAATTTTTTTAATACGAAAATCTTTAACACTTTCCATGAAATTAAGAAAAAATAGACTGCTATTAATATCACCGAAAACATCTTCAATTGAAGTTGCTACGTTAGACGTCGCAGCTAAATAAATAATAATATCTATATTCACTAAAGCCTTATATATATCCTCAACATTTTTTAAATCACCTTTAATAAATTCAACTTCACTTACAATATTTTGAGGAAAATTATTTATATGTCTGGAAAATACTTTTACATTTTGCCCCTGTTTCAATAAACCCAATGCGAGGTTGATACCAATGAAACTATTTCCACCTACTATTAAATAATTATTCTTCCTCATAATATCATCTCTCTAGTAATAAATTTTTCCCGTCTTCAAACCTAAAAATATACACAAATAAACTGGATCATTTCGATTATTCATCTTCTTATCATTGTATGTTTGTTATAAATTTTCATTATCTTTATTTTCTATTTTCATTTTAGAATAGCTTCCTTATTCAGGTTGACTGCAAAAACACTCATAATATTTACTCATCCCCATGAATATATTTAATAAACAATCCTCACTTGTTTAACCCATAAAAAAACTTCTAAATACACAAGGTTTTCAAAAAAGGAGTGCGAAACTCATGAAAAATATAAATCAAGAACTTTTAAATCATGTAATTCTACATAAAGATCGAATTCCACATTACCATAAAGACTTTCCCCTTATACTATTTTGGAGTCATAGAAGCGGATGCACCGCGTTAGCTAATTGGTTCTTTTTTCAAATTGGATTATTTACTGAAGCAAAGAAATACAATGACTTTATTCATTACTATGAGTTCTGGGTGTATAAGAACAATACAAATTACATACCAGAGTTACAAAATGATCTTCTAGAGGGTAAAAAGGATGTTTGTAAACTTGTGCGAAATCCCTATACAAGGGCTGTCAGCTCATTTCTATTACTTGCTGACAACCCATATGCTAGCCCTCAATGGGAAAGTATCCGTCATTATTTTTATAATGACAAATATAGTAATCAAGGAATATCATTTAAACAATTTTTATATTACGTTCAGGCATTCAGCTCCAATTCTCTAGCGTTAGATATACATTTTAGTCAACAATACGTCCCTGGTGAAGAAAACTTCATCCAATGTTATATTCCTTTAGAAGATTTTAATACACAAATCACCAAACTAGAACACACGTACGATTTGATAAAATCCCCTTTAGCACTTCTTACAAATTCAGATCATCATCGCGCTCACAAGATGATTTATGCAGGAAGCTATGCAGAACTTAGCATTACAGATCCAGGCTTTCCCCGCTTTCCAACATACGAAAGCTTTTATGATAAAGAAACTATGGATTTAGTTACAGAAATATACGCACAGGATTTTGAAATGTACCCATACACGAAAGGGATATTTTAAGTCTATACATTTTCCCATGAATAAAAGCTGATACATCGCATAGCATAAAGTGAAACTTTAATTCGAGTGGGAGTTCTCTCCAACTAATTATTCCCTTCTCCTAATCGTAATTTTAAGAGATACCTAACTTTCACCCATTTCCTTTAATTTCGCCGATTGTTGACGTGTATCATACTTTCCATACATAGATTGCATTTATTAACATAGGAGGGATATCGTGTGGAAATCAATTTGAAACACAATAATGGGTACTGCGTTATTTGCGAAAAGAAAGCTACATTTATAGAGCATAATGATTGGCTTAGAGATCATTATTTATGTTCTACATGTAACTCTATACCAAGGCAGCGAGCTTTAATCCATGCTTTACATACATTTTTTCCAAAATGGGATTCCTATAGTATCCACGAATCCTCTCCTGGAGGAATTACGACTCAGCTACTATTAAAAAACTGTAAAAACTATACTTATTCTCAATACTTTAGAAATTATCCTCTTGGCCAATACTTTCAAGGTATTAGATGTGAGAACTTAGAAGACATGACTTTTGAAAATGAATCTTTTGATTTATTCATTACTCAAGACGTTTTTGAGCATGTAATGACGCCAAACAAAGCCTTTAAAGAAATAGAACGAGTATTAAAACCTGGCGGTGCTCATGTATTTACTGTCCCTTGGTATCATACACTCACAAAAACTGTGCAAAGAGCAAGAATGAATCAAGAGGTGATTGAATATATTGAAGAGCCCATTTATCATGGAAACCCTATTGATGAGAATGGATCTTTAGTAACGTTCGATTGGGGGCAGGATATGATTGAATATATTTATACACATGCAAACATGTATACAATTGTTTTTTTACAAAAGGATAGATCACTAGGGTTAGATGCTGAATTTTTACATGTTTTCATTAGTAAAAAGCAAGAAAATAAAGTTTAATCACTATATAATTCGGAGGTTTAACAAATGAATAACTTTAAGTTAGGAAGTGATTTTGATCATCTTGTTAATTCACTATCTGATGCCGAACTTCTAAATTTATTTATACAAAGTTGTTCACAAACAACGATAAATGGGGTTCCCGTACCTAGGTTTCCTCCTGAAGAAATTCAAAAACAATTTGTAGGTGCTTCCTATGAACATGCTCTTTACGAAGCATATTTGTTTTATAGCCATATAAAAGAATACGCCCAAAATTTAGGAGTTCCCTTGAATAAAGAAAGTAAAGTTTTAGACTTCGGATGCGGATGGGGAAGAATTATACGCTTCTTATTTAAAGATGCCTCTGATCAAAATTTACTTGGCATTGATGTCGATCCTGCGATGATCACACTTTGTAATGAAACACTAGGAAGAGGGATATATAAAACAGCAAGCCCACATCCCCCTGTAGATTTTATTAGCGACAATTCATTAGATATTATATTCGCTTATTCTGTATTCTCACATTTATCCGAAGCAACTGCCGAAAATTGGGTAAAAGAATTTTCAAGAGTTCTTCGCCCTGGTGGAATCTTCATCGCAACAACACAAGCGCGCTATTTTCTTGATTTTTGTCAACAATTCCAAGAACATCCTGAATTAATTCAAACAGGATGGCATAAAACTTTATCTCAAGCTTTTCCAGATATACATCGCGCCATCTCGGATTATGAAAACGGCAAATTTGTTCATAGTCCTACTGGTGCAGGGGATGTTAGAAATAGTAGTTTTTACGGAGAAACCGTTATACCTAGGACTTATATTGAAAATCATTATGAGAAATATTTAAAGCTACAAGACTTTTTTGATGATGTAAATCGATTACCACAGGCCCTCTTTGTCCTTCAAAAAATTTAATTCCTTTCATTCAACATAATAAATTTCATGACGAAAAGTACTTTCTATTTCAGATATATATCAAATTACCTAATACTCTCTTATTAAGTAAGCTTAAAAAATCCAATACATACCATAAAAAAAACAGTAAACAGATAACATATCTCTTATTTTAAAATTGCTTCACCAAATCAAGAATAACTTCCCAACACTTGAACTACGAAAAACACGAGGGGGATATAACTTGAAAATAATCGCTTTTTACTTACCACAATTCCATCAAATTAAAGAAAATGATCGATGGTGGGGGAAAGGATTTACTGAATGGACAAATACTAAAAGTGCACGACCTTTATTTTCAGGACATTATCAACCTAGGGAACCTTATCAAGATTTTTATTACGACTTAACTACCCCCTCCGTAAGAAAGTGGCAAGCAAAAATCGCTAAAGCATACGGTATATATGGTTTTTGTTATTATCATTACTGGTTTAAGGGAAAAAGACTATTAGAAACACCCTTTAATGAGGTACTAAAGATGAAAGAACCTGACTTCCCTTTTTGTCTTTCTTGGGCAAATGAACCATGGACAAAATCTTGGGATGGTCTCGATAAACATATATTAATGCCTCAAGACTACGGAGATATATCTGATTGGAAGGAACACTTTGATTATTTATTACAGGCTTTCCAAGATGAGAGATATATTTATATAGATGATAAACCTCTATTCATTATTTATCGTCCAGGACATATTCCTGATTGTGAAAAAATGCTTAATTACTGGAATGCATTAGCGCGAGAAAATGGTTTAAAAGGTATATACTTTGCTGAAACATTAAACAGTTTTCCACTACCTAATATAAATGGATTCGATGCTAGCATTCAGTTTGAACCTTTCTATACAATTGCCCATGATAGCTCTTCAGACATAAATAAGGTAATATATGATTCTGATATGCAATTAAATGTTTGGGACTACGATAAAGTATGGATGTATATATTACAACGATCGCTCCCAAAGAAAAAAACATTTCCCGGGGCTTTTGTTGATTGGGATAATACTGCACGACGTAAAAACGCGAATAGCAGCATCTTTGTAGGTTCTACCCCTGAAAAGTTCACCATATATTTAAGCAAGCAAATTCATCGGACTTACTCTTTTTATAACAGCGAGTTTTTATTTATTAACGCATGGAACGAGTGGGCGGAAGGAACTTACTTAGAGCCAGATAAAAAATATGGATTTTCTTATTTAGAAGGGGTTAAAAATGCAATTGATAGAGGTATGAAAGCATACAAAAAAGACGAGTCATTCTGACTCGTCTTAAATTTGCTTGGCGACGTCCTACTCTCACAGGGACAAGGTCCCAACTACCATCGGCGCTAGAGAGCTTAACTTCCGTGTTCGGTATGGGAACGGGTGTGACCTCTCTGCCATCATCACCAAACTATGAAGGCA
>NZ_LPUS01000006.1:0-5828 GCF_001563515.1 Bacillus sp. JH7
TGCCTTCATAGTTTGGTGATGATGGCAGAGAGGTCACACCCGTTCCCATACCGAACACGGAAGTTAAGCTCTCTAGCGCCGATGGTAGTTGGGACCTTGTCCCTGTGAGAGTAGGACGTCGCCAAGCAACTTTAAGACGAGTCAGAATGACTCGTCTTTTTTGTGTTTTATAAAAATAAGAATGGCTGGTAAATCTCAGTTTATTAAAATTTCACTTTATTGTTCACATCAACAAGTTCAAAACGCTCACAGACGAGTAACATATCTTCAGAGAAATTAAGACCAAGCTCATTTAGTTCCTTTGTAAAAAAACGAACATGGGTGTCTCTCCAGTAATTATAAGTACGATCTCCTTCGCCTTCAGCGATAGCGAATTCTTCGCTTACTTCATTCATTGGTGTTACAGTTACTTCTATTGTCTTAATAATAGCTACAGGTTCATCATTACTATTGAGTATAATACTATAATCAATAGTAGTCGGTAGTGATTCATGTTCTAATTCATAAAAAATGTGACCGGAGCATGTAGCGGTTTTAATACCGTCAATTACTAGTTGTGCAAGATAATTAGGGGCATCCCCAAATTGCCAAGCTGTAACAGATTCTGGTTTTTTGTTGTTTCCCCAATAAGTATCCCAATATGTTTGTGCTAATTGATTCATTTTTATCGTTACCTCACTCTAATTCATATTTAGTCTCTTTATAATTCCTAGGAAATTTACTTACTTATTTAGTATGTCTTTGTACTCATTTAAAAGTTGTAGCGGTGTGTTGCAAATTAAAAAGATACTATGTGGAGTGAATATAGTTTGTAAATATGTTCTGTACATATATGGAATCTTTAATTTTCCAATTGCATTTTATGATAAAGGATGTAGTTACTTAAAGAACGTTCAGATTATGAATGGTAGTTTATTATCACTATGCCATATTGAAGTGAGTAATACTAGAGTTAAAATAGATGAAAAAACTGATATTCTAAATTGAATATCAGTTTAATAATATGTGACTTATATGCATCTATAGCAATACGAAAAGCGTAAATAAGATAGCCAACAAAATACGATAGTACGCAAAAGGTTTTAAACCTATCTTCTCTAAAAGCTTTAGAAAAGTTACTACCGCTAGCATCGCTACTATAAAAGAGGTAATGAATCCTACCGCAAACATAGGGATGTCATCGACACTTAAATACTTCCAACTTTTTAGTAAGTCTAAGCCTGTAGCCCCAATCATTACAGGAAGAGCTATTAGAAAAGAGAATTCAGATGCAGTCTTATAATTTACTTTTGCTAATAGACCTCCAGAGATAGTAGAGCCAGCTCTAGAGAAGCCAGGGTATACTGCTAAGCACTGAAATAATCCGATTGTTAAAGCTTGGCGGTATGTTAAATCGTCCAGTGAATAGGCTGCTGCCTCTTTCTTTTTTACTTCTGCAAAGAGCATAAGAATTGCACCTGCTACAAGTCCAATCACAACAGTGTATGGCTGGAATAAGTATGTTTTAATAATATCATGTAATAGCAAACCAGCAACCACTGCCGGAAATACGCCAAGAAATACATGGAACGCGTTGAATTTTTTTTCTTTCTGTAGAAGTGGCTTAATATTACATAAAGAAACGAGACGTTTATGATATAAAATTGCAATGGCTAAAATTGCGCCTAGCTGAATAACAATTTCAAACGTTTTCGCTCTTTCTCCCTCAAAGCCTAATAAATGCCCGACTAATATAAGATGGCCAGTAGAGGATATAGGTAAAAATTCAGCTAATCCTTCTACAATACCGAGTATGAAGGCAATAATGATATCGCTCATAGTTTCACTCCTACAAATTAATGAATGTCTACTTTTTTAAAATAGAATAGTGTTGCAATAAATCCGGAAATTGTCGTTACTGCAATGATGATATAAGAATACTCTGGTGGATATGTCGGTTGTAATTCGTTATTTGCGATATCTAGAGTAGCGGTCCACGGAAATAAATCTTTATGCTTGGAGTTTACGAGCATAAGATTAGTCATTGTAATAATGACTGTTAATATAATGGGCGGTACATAGCTCTTCATTACAAGAGTTAGTAGCACAATAGGTGAAGACAATAGAAAGAGAAGTCCACCACATATTAAAAATTCTAGGAAAGAACCTAAAAGTAAAGAAATGTTAAAGCCAGGGAAGTTCCCCAATAGCCCTAATATTAAAGTAAGTGCCCAAGCGACTAAAGTTAGCATCATAATCCAAAGAAAGAGAATGATGAATTTACTTATAATAAAGCTAATGCGCGACACGGGGATAGTTAGTAAATTTTTCAGTGTATCTTCTGCATATTCGCGGGTAAGCAAATATGCAACCACTACTCCATATAAGGGGAATCCTATAACTAAAGTAGTATATAAGTTAACGTCAGTGAATAATTGATGGAACCAAATAGTTGGAGTAGGCTGTTTTGTTTTTATATGTATATAAGAGGCTACTACAACTAAGAAAGGTGCGACACCAGCACCAATAATGCTAATTAAAAACATATTAGAGCGTTTTAGTTTTAAGAGTTCTGTATAGAGTAGATTAACCAATTGTTCCACCTCCAACTAGTTTGGTGAAATAATCTTCTAGTCTATCTTCGCTTATCATCATTTTTAATACTTCAATACCATTAAGAACAAATGTTCTGTTTATGTATCCTTGTTGCCCAAAATGAGAGTAAATACGAATATTTCCTTCATCATGTACTTCATAATCAAAAATTTGAAGATGATTTTCTAATAACATCACAGCTTTATCGTCATTATTCACTTGAAACTCTATGTACTTACGGTTTGCTTTGCGCAGCGTATCAAGAGAAACTTCTTCTAGTAACTTTCCTTCATGAATAATTCCGATACGATCGACCAACTGTTCTATCTCGGCTAATATGTGACTAGAAATGAGTATTGTTATATTTCTTTCTTGAGCTAAAGAATGAATAAGTTTTCGCATTTCTTTAATACCAATAGGGTCTAGTCCGTTAGTTGGTTCATCTAATATGAGTAGCTCAGGATAATGGAGAAGAGCGCGTGCAATTCCTAAGCGTTGCTTCATTCCTAAAGAATACTTTCCTACTAACTTTTTTGTCTCATGCTGCAAGCCTACTATTTCTAATGCTTCTTCGATAGCATTCTTTTTGTGAACCCCAATTATCTTTGCATTAATTAGTAGGTTTTCTTTTGCAGTTAAGTTTTCATAAAATCCTGGAACTTCAACTATAGAACCAATTCTGCTTAAAATATCTTTTTGATTTTGGAATAAGTTCTCTCCGAATATTTCAATCGTTCCACTTGTAGGTTTTATAAGACTAAGCAGCATACGAATGGTTGTTGTTTTACCAGCACCGTTGCGGCCTATGAAGCCATAAATCTCTCCTTGTTGAACATTAATATTTAAATTATCTACGGATTTTTGATTGCCATATACTTTAGTAAGGTTAGTCGTTTTTATAATTGTATTTATAGGAGACACCTGCTTTCTATAAGTTCTTACTTACATCATAAAAAGGAAGGCTTAACTGCATATTAATCATTTCTTAACTATTTCTTAAAAGTATTGTGTTTTGGAATAGAAAAGCCAAAAGTAGTTCGTTTCCATGGAGTACTTTCAACCCATATATGCCCACCATTTTTTTCAACGAGTGCTTTAGAAATAGAGAGTCCGAGACCGCTACCACCAAATGAAGAGTTTCTTGATTGTTCGCTTCGGTACATTCGCTCAAATACGTTTTGTAAATCATGTTTTGGAATACCAGGGCCTTGATCCCAAATATGAAGTTCGTATTCTGCATCAGCTTCTAGCAATTCGACTCCTATTGTTTTCCCATCCTTTCCGTAATAAATTGCATTTTTCATTAAATTACCGATAATCCGCATAATGCTTAGATGATCTGCGATGATAGGACAAGTAGACTCTGGTATGCGAATTTGCAGTTCGATGTTATGTTTTGAGAGCTCAGGTAAAAATTCAATCAAAACTTCTCTAGTAACTTCAGAAAAGTCGAGTTCTTCTTCTTTTAGTGGAAATTCATTAGCGTCTAGCTTCGCCATATTGAATATTTCATCAACTAGGTGCTTTAAGTTATTTGATTTCATATAGAGTATTTTAAGATATTCTTGTTTTTCTATTTCAGAAGCAGCAACTCCGTCTTTCAAAGCATCTATATATCCGATAATGGAGGTGAGTGGTGTTCGTATATCGTGGGAGATACTAGACAAAAGTTGTTTTCTGGATTCCTCGGATCTTTTGGCTTCAATCTGAACCTGCTCTAATTTAGCTATTAGCTCGTTTATTGAAAAAACGATATTATGTAATGAGTGGTCATTGCTTGTGAATAATCTCGTTTGTAAGTTTCCTTTTAGTACACGACTTAATTTAGTATCCATTGCTTTACGATGTTGAATGAATTGTATTCTTGAAAAGAAGAGATAAATTGTAATTAAGATAAGGATAATAAATAAAGACATTTTTAATCTTGGGCCCATTTGTATGTTTAAAATCCCGCAAATGATAAGTTGTAATGAAATAAGGAAGAGGGTTTTATCAGTCTTCAAGCTTTTCACCTACAAACTTATAACCAATTCCCCATATAGTCTGAATGAATTTTGGATTGGAAGGGTCAATTTCTATTTTCTTTCTAAGTTTTCGAATATGTACCATAACGGTATTGTCATCTTCTATATAATTATCGTCCCACACATTTCGGAAGAGCTGTGTTTTTGTAAATACTTGCCCTGGGTTTGAAGTAAAGAATTTTAACAGTTCCAATTCTTTTCCGGTTAAGCTAATTTCTTCTTTGTTTGTATGAACTGTGTATGTATTTAAATTGATAGTTAGTCCTTTAAAAGATAAAGTTGTTTTTTCTTGAGCAGTATTGTTACTTCCGAGAACTAAAAAACGCCGCATAAGAGCTTTTACTCGTGCAATTACTTCGTGAATGCTGAAAGGTTTCGTAATATAATCATCAGCACCAATGCTTAAACCTAAAATTTTATCAACTTCGTGATCTTTAGCTGTGAGCATTAATATAGGTACGTTAGTTTTATCTCTAAGTTTTTTACATACCTCGATTCCATCTATTTTGGGCATCATAAGATCTAATATAACGAGGTTATATTTATTTTGATTAAATAAATGCAAGGCTTCTTCGCCGTTGATTGCAGTGTCTACCATGTATAATTCTCGTTCTAAATATATTTTTAATAAATTTCGGATTTCTTTATCGTCGTCTGCTATAAGGATACGTATATCTTTCATATCTTCACCTGCTTCTAATAGAGTTTTATTGATAGTACAACAACTTTCTAATTATATACTAGTATTTGTTAAAATAAGGTTGCTAGTTTTGTTGGAGGAAAACGTCCACACAAGTTAAGTCTAGAGTTCAAATTAACTTGAATATATTTGGAAAAATAAATTAAAGAGAAGCAGAAGGTGTGCTCCGATAATGAAATCCTATAGAGACGTATCTAGCTAAAAGAGCATAAAAATATTAAATTGAAATTATTTATAAAAAGGTGTTGACGATTATACTTTAGAGGTGTAATATAGAACAAGTCGCCGATGACAATAACGTCGAAAGCGACAAACGAAATAAAAAACTTAGTTGACATTGAAAGATGAAAATGTTAACATAAGGAAGTCGCAAATGAGCGGCTAAGTAGTTCTTTGAAAACTGAACGAAACAAACAACGTGAAACGTCAATTTTTATTTTAGATGCTAGACAAACTAACTTTATTGGAGAGTTTGATCCTGGCTCAGGATGAACGCTGGCGGCGTGCCTAATACATGCAAGTCGAGCGAA
>NZ_LPUS01000007.1:2098-5041 GCF_001563515.1 Bacillus sp. JH7
TTTTAGTTTGGTTAAGTTAGAAAGGGCGCACGGTGGATGCCTTGACACTAGGAGTCGATGAAGGACGGGACTAACGCCGATATGCTTCGGGGAGCTGTAAGTAAGCTTTGATCCGAAGATTTCCGAATGGGGAAACCCACCATACGTAATGGTATGGTATCCTTATCTGAATACATAGGGTAAGGAAGACAGACCCAGGGAACTGAAACATCTAAGTACCTGGAGGAAGAGAAAGCAAATGCGATTTCCTGAGTAGCGGCGAGCGAAACGGAACATAGCCCAAACCAAGAGGCTTGCCTCTTGGGGTTGTAGGACATTCTATACGGAGTTACAAAGGAACGAGGTAGACGAAGCGACCTGGAAAGGTCCGTCGTAGAGGGTAACAACCCCGTAGTCGAAACTTCGTTCTCTCTTGAATGTATCCTGAGTACGGCGGAACACGTGAAATTCCGTCGGAATCTGGGAGGACCATCTCCCAAGGCTAAATACTCCCTAGTGATCGATAGTGAACCAGTACCGTGAGGGAAAGGTGAAAAGCACCCCGGAAGGGGAGTGAAAGAGATCCTGAAACCGTGTGCCTACAAATAGTCAGAGCCCGTTAACGGGTGATGGCGTGCCTTTTGTAGAATGAACCGGCGAGTTACGATCCCGTGCGAGGTTAAGCTGAAGAGGCGGAGCCGCAGCGAAAGCGAGTCTGAATAGGGCGTTTAGTACGTGGTCGTAGACCCGAAACCAGGTGATCTACCCATGTCCAGGGTGAAGTTCAGGTAACACTGAATGGAGGCCCGAACCCACGCACGTTGAAAAGTGCGGGGATGAGGTGTGGGTAGCGGAGAAATTCCAATCGAACCTGGAGATAGCTGGTTCTCCCCGAAATAGCTTTAGGGCTAGCCTTAAGTGTAAGAGTCTTGGAGGTAGAGCACTGATTGGACTAGGGGTCCTCATCGGATTACCGAATTCAGTCAAACTCCGAATGCCAATGACTTATCCTTAGGAGTCAGACTGCGAGTGATAAGATCCGTAGTCAAAAGGGAAACAGCCCAGACCGCCAGCTAAGGTCCCAAAGTGTGTATTAAGTGGAAAAGGATGTGGAGTTGCTTAGACAACTAGGATGTTGGCTTAGAAGCAGCCACCATTTAAAGAGTGCGTAATAGCTCACTAGTCGAGTGACTCTGCGCCGAAAATGTACCGGGGCTAAATACACCACCGAAGCTGCGGATTGATACCAATGGTATCAGTGGTAGGGGAGCGTTCTAAGGACAGTGAAGTCAGACCGTAAGGACTGGTGGAGTGCTTAGAAGTGAGAATGCCGGTATGAGTAGCGAAAGACGGGTGAGAATCCCGTCCACCGAATGCCTAAGGTTTCCTGAGGAAGGCTCGTCCGCTCAGGGTTAGTCAGGACCTAAGCCGAGGCCGACAGGCGTAGGCGATGGACAACAGGTTGATATTCCTGTACCACCTCTTTATCGTTTGAGCAATGGAGGGACGCAGAAGGATAGAAGAAGCGTGCGATTGGTTGTGCACGTCCAAGCAGTTAGGCTGATAAGTAGGCAAATCCGCTTATCGTAAAGGCTGAGCTGTGATGGGGAAGCTCCTTATGGAGCGAAGTCTTTGATTCCCCGCTGCCAAGAAAAGCTTCTAGCGAGATAAAAGGTGCCTGTACCGCAAACCGACACAGGTAGGCGAGGAGAGAATCCTAAGGTGTGCGAGAGAACTCTGGTTAAGGAACTCGGCAAAATGACCCCGTAACTTCGGGAGAAGGGGTGCTTTCTTAACGGAAAGCCGCAGTGAATAGGCCCAAGCGACTGTTTAGCAAAAACACAGCTCTCTGCGAAGCCGTAAGGCGAAGTATAGGGGGTGACACCTGCCCGGTGCTGGAAGGTTAAGGAGAGGGGTTAGCGTAAGCGAAGCTCTGAACTGAAGCCCCAGTAAACGGCGGCCGTAACTATAACGGTCCTAAGGTAGCGAAATTCCTTGTCGGGTAAGTTCCGACCCGCACGAAAGGTGTAACGATTTGGGCACTGTCTCAACCAGAGACTCGGTGAAATTATAGTACCTGTGAAGATGCAGGTTACCCGCGACAGGACGGAAAGACCCCGTGGAGCTTTACTGTAGCCTGATATTGAATTTTGGTACAGTTTGTACAGGATAGGCGGGAGCCATTGAAACCGGAGCGCTAGCTTCGGTGGAGGCGCTGGTGGGATACCGCCCTGACTGTATTGAAATTCTAACCTACGGGTCTTATCGACCCGGGAGACAGTGTCAGGTGGGCAGTTTGACTGGGGCGGTCGCCTCCTAAAGTGTAACGGAGGCGCCCAAAGGTTCCCTCAGAATGGTTGGAAATCATTCGTAGAGTGCAAAGGCATAAGGGAGCTTGACTGCGAGACCTACAAGTCGAGCAGGGACGAAAGTCGGGCTTAGTGATCCGGTGGTTCCGCATGGAAGGGCCATCGCTCAACGGATAAAAGCTACCCCGGGGATAACAGGCTTATCTCCCCCAAGAGTCCACATCGACGGGGAGGTTTGGCACCTCGATGTCGGCTCATCGCATCCTGGGGCTGTAGTCGGTCCCAAGGGTTGGGCTGTTCGCCCATTAAAGCGGTACGCGAGCTGGGTTCAGAACGTCGTGAGACAGTTCGGTCCCTATCCGTCGTGGGCGTAGGAAATTTGAGAGGAGCTGTCCTTAGTACGAGAGGACCGGGATGGACGCACCGCTGGTGTACCAGTTGTTCTGCCAAGGGCATAGCTGGGTAGCTATGTGCGGAAGGGATAAGTGCTGAAAGCATCTAAGCATGAAGCCCCCCTCAAGATGAGATTTCCCATAGCGTAAGCTAGTAAGATCCCTGAAAGATGATCAGGTTGATAGGTTCGAGGTGGAAGCATGGTGACATGTGGAGCTGACGAATACTAATAGATCGAGGACTTAACCATATAATATGTAGC
>NZ_LPUS01000008.1:0-2683 GCF_001563515.1 Bacillus sp. JH7
TGCCTTCATAGTTTGGTGATGATGGCAGAGAGGTCACACCCGTTCCCATACCGAACACGGAAGTTAAGCTCTCTAGCGCCGATGGTAGTTGGGACCTTGTCCCTGTGAGAGTAGGACGTCGCCAAGCAAGCTTAAGACGAGTCAGAATGACTCGTCTTTTTTGTGTTTTATAACTTCTTTTCAAAGCTAAATATTTTGAAGTGCTGCTCATTTTTTTAAAGATTTTTGAGTACGTAGCTATATAAGTTTTATTCAATTTCTTTCGTGATTTTTGACAGGTAATTTAAGATTTTCTATTTTATTTCTTAAAGATAGAATTCATTGGTATGTTAAAATAGTACAGTTGTTTTTGATGTACTTTAATATAAGAAGATTTAAGTTAGAAAAGGAGATAATATGAAAAAGATAAGTATAATTACTATAGTAGTCTTAGTCCTGCTAGTAATCGTGTATATGTTAGTTGGAAATTATTTTTATAACTATGCATTAAATGCGAAACAAGAAAAGGAATTTTTGCAAGATAATCCTCATTTAGTGGAAACGGTAAATGCGTCGGGAGATGTATTGGCTGCAAATGAAGAAAAGAATGCAAACTTCGTATCGAAGTATAAACCTAACACATTAACTATACGTTCTTTCGATAAATTAAATTTAAAAGGTTATGAATATATGAATGAACCATCTAGTCATAAATGGGCAATTGTAGTTCATGGATATAGTGGTAGAGCATCAGAAATGACGAAATATGTTCGTAACTTTTATGAACAAGGCTATAATGTCATAGCACCAGACCTTCGTGGGCACGGAAATAGTGAAGGGGATTATGTTGGTATGGGCTGGCATGATCGTAAAGATGTGTTAATTTGGATTCAACAAATCTTAAAGAAAGACCCTAATGCTGAAATAGCTCTATTTGGTGTTTCAATGGGCGGGGCAACTGTAATGATGACTTCAGGAGAAGATTTACCTTCTAATGTTAAAGTTATTATTGAAGATTGTGGATACTCAACTGTTATGGATGAATTTACTTATCAACTAAAAGATTTATTCCACTTACCGAAGTTTCCTGTTATGAATGCGGCAAATACGGTTACTAAATTAAGAGCTGGGTATGATTTAGAAGAGGCCTCAGCTGTAAAACAAGTAGCGAAAAGTAAAACACCTATGCTGTTCATTCATGGGGATGCTGATACATTCGTTCCTTTTGAAATGTTAGATGAAGTATATAATGCTGCAAAAGTAGAAAAAGAGAAATTAATTGTTCCAGGTGCTGGACATGGGGAAGCGGAGAAAGTAGATTCGAATAAATATTGGAATACTGTATGGAAGTTCGTAGGGAAGTATATTCCGGCATAATTAAAGTTGTTGCATTTATATAGACGATAATCGGAGGGATAATAGTTAATCCTTTTGATTATCGTTTTTTTGTTAATTAGGTATTCTGCTATAAGTGTATTTTTGTATGTACTATATGAGGGAGGTAGAGCAAAAACTTTTGAATTCCTTAATCTCAGTGCTACAATGATTGAAAATTAAAAGTTAATGAGGTGTTTCTATGAAAATTGAAGTTTGGTCAGATTTTGTATGCCCATTTTGCTATATTGGGAAACGTAGATTAGAGATAGCTTTAGAGCAATTTCCGCATAAGAAGGATGTTGAAGTTGAGTTTAAAAGTTTTGAATTAGACCAAAATGCTCCAATCTATTCTGGGACAAGTATTAATGAAGTACTTGCATCAAAGTATGGAATTAGTATTGAAGAAGCTAAGCGTAATAACGTACAGCTAGGAAATCATGCAGCTAGTATGGGTTTAAGTTTTAATTTTGATGAGATGAAGCCGACGAACACGTTTGATGCGCATCGTCTTGCGAAGTTTGCAAAGGATCAAGGAAAAGAAAAAGAGATTACGGAAAATCTACTTTTCGCATACTTCACTGAATCGAGAAATTTAAGTGATGTGGATACACTTGCTACTATCGCTGAAGTTTCAGGTTTAGATAAGCAAGAGGCTTTAAATGTTATTAATGATAAAAATGCGTATGCAAATGATGTTAGAATTGATGAAGCGATTGCTCAGCAATATCAAATTTCGGGAGTACCTTATTTTATTATTAATCAAAAGTATGCTATTTCAGGTGCACAACCACTTGAAACTTTTGTTGGTGCACTTCAGCAAGTGTGGGAAGAAGAGAATCCTGCACCTAAGTTACAAGAACTTTCTTCAGAGGGTGGAAGCGATCTTTCTTGTACTGATGGAAGTTGTTCGGCGCCATCGAAAGAGCAATAGTTTTTATAGTAGAGTAGTACCCCATAGATAGTTCTGTGGGGTGCTTGTATATAACTATAGAAGAAATACATAAGTGAAATCTATAAAATATAAAGTTTTTAAAAAAACGTATTGACGATTATACTTTAGAGGTGTAATATAGAACAAGTCGCCGATGACATTAACATCGCAAGCGACAAACGAAATGAAAAACTTAGTTGACATTGAAAGATGAAAATGTTAACATAAGGAAGTCGCGAATGAGCGACCAAGTAGTTCTTTGAAAACTGAACGAAACAAACAACGTGAAACGTCAATTTTTATTTTAGATGCTAGACAAACTAACTTTATTGGAGAGTTTGATCCTGGCTCAGGATGAACGCTGGCGGCGTGCCTAATACATGCAAGTCGAGCGAA
>NZ_LPUS01000009.1:0-2563 GCF_001563515.1 Bacillus sp. JH7
TGCCTTCATAGTTTGGTGATGATGGCAGAGAGGTCACACCCGTTCCCATACCGAACACGGAAGTTAAGCTCTCTAGCGCCGATGGTAGTTGGGACCTTGTCCCTGTGAGAGTAGGACGTCGCCAAGCAAAAACCTAAGTCGTTTCGACTTAGGTTTTTTTGTGTTTATTTTTATTATTTTAAATTTAAAGGTAAGAATTACCTTTATAAGAATATAGTCCAGATGTAACAAGAATGTTTGTGATCTTATATAAAAAGGTTATATGAAAAGTAGCAATCTAGCTCTTTTAACATAACCTTTTGTGTTTTTAAAGGATTTTACATTAGAAAAAATCTATAATTAAGGTAGTTAACATATATTTTTGATGGGTGTGGGGGATTATGAAAGAAATATGCATGTTATTAGTGGCTGTTATATTATGGGGCACAGCCATTGCGCCAACAAAATGGGCGTTAGAATCTATTCAGCCGTTTACTTTGTTGTTTATTCGTCTTTTCTTTGCAGGTGGAATTTGTATGCTATTCTCATTTAAGCAACTACAAAAATCAGTTGTACATAAAAAAGTTCCATGGAAAAGAATGAGTTTGTTAGCTTTTACCGGTGTAGCTGGTTATTTTATGTTTACATCCTACGGTATTTCTTTAACCAGTGGATTACATGTGAGTATTATAGATGCTGCATTACCATTAGTTACAATTCTTTTTTCAGCACTCTTTTTGAAAGAGAAAATTCGATTGAATTATTGGATAGGAATTATATTGGGTGCTATAGGAGTACTCTTTATTACGATTCCATCTAAAAATGCTAATCAAGAAGTGTCTTTAATAGGAGATATACTGATATTATTAAGTACTTTTCTATTTGCTTTCTACACAGTTTTGCTAAAACGGCCAAAACAAGAACAGTATTTATCAAACGAGGTTTTTACAACATTAACTTTAATTATTGGAGCTGTTATTCTCTTACCGTTTGCACTGGTAGAAATTTTTTATTACGGTCTCCCAAAGGTTGAAACTTGGAAAACGGGACTTAGTGTAATATACCTTGTTATTGGAGCAACAATTTTAGCATATTGGTTTTGGAATAAAGCGCTAGAGAGAGTTTCAGCATCAGTAAGCGGATTATATTTAAATGCATTACCATTAATAAGTATTGTTACTTCAATTATTCTATTAAATGAATCTCTGACATGGAGAGTAATAATGGGAGCGAGTTTAGTTTTAATCGGAGTAGGATGGGCGGATAAGCAAAAGTTATGTAATCTATTAAAAGGTAACAAGGTGGAGAATAGAGACTGTTAAACAGTATGATTTATATAATTGAAATGTTAAAAAGATACCTTATATATGAGGTATCTTTTTTATTTAGCAAAGATAATAGACTAAAGTTAGTATGGATATTTTTTGCTGTATTTATATGTGTCGAAATCATTTTGAAATATTGTTTGGACAAGTTGTATACATTCAGTATCATAAAAGCTTTCAAAAGTCGGATGACGGGGAAATAAAGGGTCAGTAATATCGCCTTCGCTAAAATCCCCTTTATAAATCATGGCGGGAGTTTGATGATGCCATGATGTTGAGAACTCATTTATTGGTGCGGTTTTTAATTCGAAACGCTTTTCTAATTCTTTCATTTCCTGATCGAAGTTTTCTAAGTATATATAATTGGTCACATATTCTTCTTCACCAGCTATATATTGTTGTGTGAAATGTGGGTTAATATCACTTGCGTGAGCCCCTTTCATAAATAGATAGTATAGAAATTGTTTAAATGAGATCCCTTTGGAGGAATTTTCATCTTGATATAAAAACTTTCGGATGGGTTTCCATTCGGGATGTTCCATATAAGGAGGTCCAATTAAGGATACGAAAGAACTGACTGCTCTCCTATAAGGGTTACGAACAAGTTTAAAAGTTTCTTTTTGTTTTTCTCGTAAAGCTACTCCTAGTCGTACACTATAGGCAGGTGTACTTTTGTATATATCATATTCATAATTATGAATGAAAGGACTATAGCTTAGGGCGGTTTGTAATAAATCAATCTGGTAAAAGAACCACTTAGCAAGAGAAGTACAACCGCTTTTTTGACTCCAAAATAGAATGATTGGAAACTTCCTATGATAGTGTGGGCTTCTTGAATGGGAGCCTATGATGTGTAATAAAGAAGGATTGAACAAGTTCTACACTCCTTTCAGTTATCTTATTGATATGTATGAGAAATAAAAGGGGGGTATGAGAGTCTTTTTCATCTTTTAAAAAAAATGAAAGATTAATATTGACTATTATTATATAGAGGTGTAATATAGGACAAGTCGCCGATGACAATAACGTCGCAAGCGACAAATGAAATAAAAAAACTTAGTTGACATTAACTAACGAAGATGTTAACATAAGGAAGTCGCGAATGAGCGACCAAGTAGTTCTTTGAAAACTGAACGAAACAAACAACGTGAAACGTCAATTTTTATTTTAGATGCTAGACAAACTAACTTTATTGGAGAGTTTGATCCTGGCTCAGGATGAACGCTGGCGGCGTGCCTAATACATGCAAGTCGAGCGAA
>NZ_LPUS01000010.1:0-1651 GCF_001563515.1 Bacillus sp. JH7
CTGAAGATACTGCTTCTTTAAACAAAGAATACGAAGCATTAAAAAGTGAAATTGATCATATCGCTGACAAAACATCTTTCAATGGTATTAAATTCTTAAGTACTGATAAGGGTGGTGCGGCTGATATTAAAGTTCAACTTTCTGATGCTTCTGGCGATACAATGACAATTGACTCTCTAGATGCAAAGAAAATTACAACAGCTAATCTAACTACTTTAGCAGACAGAGGAACTGCTGAGACTGAAATAAAAGCTCTTGACACTGCTATCCAAGAACTAGCTGACGCTAGAGCAACTTTCGGTTCTCAATTAAACCGTTTAGACCATAACTTAAACAACGTAACGAGCCAAGCTACTAACATGGCAGCAGCTGCTTCTCAAATCGAAGATGCTGATATGGCAAAAGAGATGTCTGAAATGACTAAGTTCAAAATTTTAAACGAAGCTGGTATCAGCATGCTTTCTCAAGCTAACCAAACACCACAAATGGTTTCTAAATTATTACAATAAGCCATTTGATTATATAAATCTCTTTGTCTACAAAGAGATTTATATATAACTAAAAACTCAAGATAACAATGGAGGTTCTTAAAATGAGAATTAATACAAATATTAATAGTATGCGTACGCAAGAGTACATGCGACAAAACCAAGACAAAATGAATACTGCGATGAATCGTTTATCTAGCGGTAAATCTATTAACAGTGCGGCTGACGATGCGGCTGGTTTAGCTATCGCTACTCGTATGCGTGCAAAAGAAGGCGGATTAAACGTCGGAGCACGTAACACGCAAGACGCTATGTCTGCTTTACGTACTGGTGACGCTGCTTTAGGATCTATTTCTAACATCTTACTTCGTATGCGTGACCTTGCTACACAAGCTGCAAACGGTACGAATAACGCTGAAGATACTGCCTCTTTAGACAAAGAGTATGTTGCCTTAAAAGATGAAATTGATCACATTGCTGGAAAAACGAATTTTAACGGTAATTCTTTCTTAGATACAACTGCCACTCCTCCCGGAAAAGATATCGAGATTCAACTTTCTGATGCTTCTGGTGATACAATGACAATCAAAGCCATTGATACAAAATCATTGACAACTGGCACTTTAACTAATTTAAAAGATAGAGCCACTGCTGAAACTGAAATAACAAAACTGGACACTGCAATTCAAAAAATTGCTGATGAAAGAGCAACTTTCGGTTCTCAATTAAACCGTTTAGACCATAACTTAAACAACGTAACGAGCCAAGCTACTAACATGGCAGCAGCTGCTTCTCAAATCGAAGATGCTGATATGGCAAAAGAGATGTCTGAAATGACTAAGTTCAAAATTTTAAACGAAGCTGGTATCAGCATGCTTTCTCAAGCTAACCAAACACCACAAATGGTTTCTAAATTATTACAATAAGCCATTTGATTATATAAATCTCTTTGTCTACAAAGAGATTTATATATAACTAAAAACTCAAGATAACAATGGAGGTTCTTAAAATGAGAATTAATACAAATATTAATAGTATGCGTACGCAAGAGTACATGCGACAAAACCAAGACAAAATGAATACTGCGATGAATCGTTTATCTAGCGGTAAATCTATTAACAGTGCAGCTGACGATGCGGCTGGTTTAGCTATCGCTACTCGTA
>NZ_LPUS01000011.1:0-604297 GCF_001563515.1 Bacillus sp. JH7
TTCGCTCGACTTGCATGTATTAGGCACGCCGCCAGCGTTCATCCTGAGCCAGGATCAAACTCTCCAATAAAGTTAGTTTGTCTAGCATCTAAAATAAAAATTGACGTTTCACGTTGTTTGTTTCGTTTAGTTTTCAAAGTTCAATATCGCGTTTCAGCGACTTTTATAATATATCATAGTATATTATTTTCGTCAACAAGTTTTTTCGATAAATTGTATCTCTCATTTGCTGACTCTGCCTATTATATAGGCTTTCTCTTCCCTATGCAAGTATTATTATAAAAAAATAAAGAGAGGGAAAATCCCCTCTCTTATTCTTCTGAAGAAACCTCTTCACTCGTTTCTTCCTCTTCATCTTTTTGTGCTTTTGCTACCGTCGCTACCTCTTGGTCTTCCTCTAATCGAATTAGACGAACACCTTGTGTATTACGTCCCATTTGAGAGATTTGATCAACTGGCATACGAATAATAACGCCTGCCGCTGTAATTAACATAATATCTTCTTCACCTGTAACAGATTTAACAGCTACTAATTTACCGTTCTTATCTGTAATGTTACAAGTTTTCAGACCTTTACCACCGCGGCTTTGCAGACGGTATTCATCAATCGGTGTACGCTTTCCGTAACCATTTTTCGTTACAATTAGAACATTTACATCCTCTTCGACAATTTCCATACCTACAACTTGGTCTTCATCGCCCAACGTAATAGCTTTAACACCTGCAGCATTACGTCCCATAGAACGAACATCTTGTTCATTGAAACGAATTAGCATACCGTTACTTGTCCCGACAATAATATCCTTATCACCCGATGTTAAACGTACAGATATTACCTCATCCTCTTCACGAAGAGAAATTGCAATTAAACCATTTGTACGTATATTTGCAAATGATGAAAGTGGCGTTCTCTTAGAAACCCCTTGTTTTGTCGTAAAGAATAAGAACTGATCGTCACCAAATTCGCGAATCGGAATAATAGCGTTAATCCACTCACCCTTATCTACCCCTAATAGGTTAATAATTGGTAGTCCTTTTGCAGTACGACTATACTCTGGAATTTCATATCCTTTCGTACGGTATACTTTACCCTTGTTTGTAAAGAATAAAATATGATCATGAGTAGACGTTGTTAATAAATGTTCAACAAAGTCATCATCATTCGTACCCATTCCTTGCACACCACGTCCCCCACGGTTCTGTGTTTTGTACGTAGAAGCTGGTAACCTCTTAATATAACCGTTATGAGTTAACGTAATCGCAATGTTTTGTTCAGGAATTAAATCTTCATCTTCAATAAATTCCATACCGCCAATTGTAATTTCTGTTCGTCTCTTATCATTGAAACGCTCTTTTACTTCTGTTAATTCTTCACGAATAATCTCAAGAACTTTTTCTTCATCTGCTAAAATCGCTTTTAATTCAGCAATTAACTTCATTAAGTCTTGATATTCTTGCTCAATTTTTTCACGTTCTAATCCAGTTAAGCGTTGCAGACGCATATCTAAAATTGCTTGCGCCTGTTTCTCACTTAAACCAAAACGTTCCATTAAGCCTTGCTTGGCAATATCTGCCGTTTTTGAACTACGAATTAACGTAATAACTTCATCAAGATGATCTAAAGCAATTCGTAATCCTTCTAAAATATGAGCACGTGCTTCTGCTTTTTCTAATTCATAAGCAGTACGTCTACGAATTACTACCTTCTGATGCTCTAAATAATGATATAGATTTTGTTTTAAATTTAGTACTTGTGGCTCCCCATTTACAAGAGACAACATATTAATACCGAAACTTGTTTGAAGCGCTGTATGTTTATATAGATTGTTTAATAGTACGTTTGCATTAGCATCACGACGTACTTCCATGACAATACGCATACCATTACGATCTGATTCATCACGTAAATCTGTAATACCTTCAATTTTCTTATCGCGAACTAATTCTGCGATTTTTTCAATTAATCGTGCCTTATTAACTTGATAAGGTAGTTCAGTTACGATAATAGATTGTTTACCGTTTGACTTCTCTTCAATTTCAACCTTAGCACGAAGCATAATGGAACCGCGACCTGTTTCATAAGCTCTTCGAATTCCACTTCTTCCTAAAATTAAACCTGCCGTCGGAAAGTCTGGACCGGGAATATATTCCATTAATTCTGCGATAGTAATATCAGGATTATGACTTAATGCCAGCACACCATCAATTACTTCGCCAAGCTGATGCGGCGGTATATTTGTTGCCATACCAACAGCAATACCTGTTGTACCGTTTACTAATAAATTAGGGAAACGCGCTGGTAGTACTATCGGTTCTCTTTCGGAACCATCATAGTTATCTTGATAATCAATTGTATTTTTTGAAATATCACGTATTAATTCCATAGAAATCTTAGACATTCTTGCCTCTGTATAACGCATTGCAGCTGCTGAATCTCCATCTACAGAACCGAAGTTACCATGCCCATCTACAAGCATATAACGTTGACTAAAATCTTGCGCCATACGTACCATTGTTTCATAAACGGCTGAATCACCATGAGGGTGATACTTACCGATTACTTCACCGACAATACGTGCTGATTTCTTATACGCTTTATCAGCTGTAATTCCTAAATCATTCATCGCATATAAAACCCTACGATGCACAGGTTTTAATCCATCACGAACATCTGGTAATGCACGAGATACGATAACACTCATTGCGTAATCTAAAAATGAGGTACGCATTTCATGACTAATATTAATTTCTCGAATTCGTGCTTGTTGTTGATTGTCTGACATCAACGAGCACCTCCTCTTACATTTCCGTTACACATACATTGATTTATATGTAGAAGACAGGAATACTTAGATTCCTGTCATTACTCATTTAAATATCAAGGTTCTTCACGTATTTTGCATTCTCTTGGATAAAGTTACGACGTGGCTCTACTTTATCTCCCATTAAAATTTCAAATGTTTCGTCTGCTTCAATTGCATCTTGAAGGGAAACTTGAAGTAATGAACGTACTTCTGGGTCCATTGTCGTCTCCCATAGCTGAGTTGGATTCATTTCCCCTAGACCTTTATAACGCTGAATCCCTGGCTTAGGTTGGGCCGGTAATTCTGCTAAGATTTTTTCAAGTTCCTTATCGTTGTAAGCATATTGAATTTTTTTACCTTGTTGTATTTTAAACAACGGCGGCTGTGCAATATAGATATAACCACACTCAATTATTTGACGCATATAACGATAGAAGAACGTTAATAATAGGGTACGAATATGTGCACCATCAACATCGGCATCGGTCATAATAATAACCTTATGATAGCGTGCTTTTTCAATATCGAAGTCTCCACCAATATTTGTACCAATCGCCGTAATAATTGTACGAACTTCATCATTTGATAAAATCTTATCTAAGCGTGCCTTTTCCACATTAATAATTTTACCCTTCAGCGGTAAAATTGCTTGGAAATGACGATCGCGTCCTTGTTTTGCAGATCCACCCGCAGAGTCACCCTCTACGATGTAAATTTCACTAATTGCTGGATCTTTCGAAGAGCAATCAGCTAATTTACCAGGTAAACTTGAAACTTCTAACGCACTCTTTCGACGTGTCAATTCACGCGCTTTTTTCGCAGCTACACGTGCACGTGCAGCCATCGTACCTTTTTCTACAATTTTTCGCGCTACATTAGGATTTTCTAGTAAGAACTTTTCAAACGCCTCTGAGAATACAGACTCTGTAATTGTTCTCGCTTCACTATTCCCAAGTTTTGTCTTCGTTTGTCCTTCAAATTGTGGATTTGGATGCTTGATTGATACAATTGCTGTTAAACCTTCACGAACATCCTCACCAGTTAAATTACTGTCCGCATCTTTTAAAATGCTATTTTTACGACCATAGTCGTTGATTACACGAGTTAAAGCTGTTTTAAAACCTACCTCATGTGTACCACCTTCATACGTATGGATGTTATTCGTAAATGAGTAAATATTATTTGTGTATCCCTCGTTATATTGAAGAGAAACCTCAACCTGAATACCATCTTTTGAACCTTCTACGTACACAGGCTCTTCATGAATCGGTTGTTTTGAGCGATTTAAATGCTCAACGTATGATTTAATTCCACCTTCGTAATGGAATTCTTTCTTTTGCTTATGTTCACGTTTATCTTCAATTGTTAATTTAATATTACGATTTAAAAACGCTAATTCACGCATACGAGTTGCTAGCGTATCAAAATCGTATACTGTTGTTTCTTGGAAAATTTCTGGATCTGGTTTAAATCGAGTTATTGTTCCTGTTTGATCTGTGTCACCAATGACTTTTAAATCCGCAACCGGAATACCTCTTTCGTATTTTTGGTAATGGATTTTACCTTCACGATGTACAAATACTTCTAATTCTGTTGATAGAGCATTTACAACCGATGCCCCAACACCATGTAAACCACCAGAAACTTTATAACCGCCACCGCCAAATTTACCACCGGCGTGGAGAACAGTCATAATAACTTCTACAGCTGGACGTCCCATTTTTTCTTGTATACCAACCGGAATACCACGCCCATTATCCGTTACACGAATACTATTATCTTCTTCGATACTAACATTAATTTCATCACAATAACCTGCAAGTGCTTCATCAATACTATTATCTACGATTTCCCACACAAGATGGTGAAGCCCTTTTCCACTTGTAGATCCAATATACATACCAGGGCGTTTCCGAACTGCCTCTAGTCCTTCAAGCACCTGTATCTGACTTTCATCATATGCATTTTCTTGCATTTGCTTTTGTTCCATTGACACAAAGATCACCTACTTTTCCATTTAAACAGGGGTTATTCCCTATCTATTTCACAATCTACAGTGCCGTTCGTTACATGAATTGTTTTCGCTTCTTTTAATGTTTCGTGTTCAATTCCGTCGACACTCGTCGTTGTAACAAATGTTTGCACTTTTCCTTGAATTGTATTTAAAAGATGTGATTGACGATAATCATCTAATTCTGATAAAACATCATCCAACAAAAGGATTGGATATTCTTTAACCTCTGAATAAATCAATTCAATTTCAGCTAATTTTAGGGATAGTGCGGTCGTTCGTTGTTGTCCTTGCGAACCAAAGACTTGAACATTTTTACTATTAACGAAGAATTGTAAATCGTCACGATGAGGACCAATTAAAGTCGTACCACGGAAAATTTCACGTTGTTTCACAGATTGAAAACTTTCATAGTATACTTCTTTTATTTTCGACAAATCCATTGATTCTGATACATCTACACTTGGTTTATAGACAATTTCTAACTCTTCTAATCCACGGCTTATACCTCGATGAATTGGAGCTGCCCATTCCTGTAGCAAATGCAAAAATTCAAAACGTTTTTGCAGTATTTTCGCACCATGCTCAATTAGTTGAAGTGTAAATACATCCAACATCGTTTCCTCATTCTTACTATTCCCTTGCATTTTTTTCAACAAGTGATTTCGTTGCGTGAGCACCTTTTGATATTGACTTAATTCATACAAATATACAGGAGCTATTTGTCCTAATTCCATATCTAAAAAGCGTCTTCTTACTTGAGGGCTTCCTTTTACAAGATTTAAATCTTCTGGGGCAAACATGACAACGTTCATCACGCCAATATATTGACTTAACTTTTGTTGTTCAAGTTGATTTAATTTTGCCTTTTTACCTTTTTTCGAAATATTTAATTCCAAAGACAAAGAACTGTTTCTTTTTTGTAATTTCCCCTTTATTTGACCAAAATCTTCATCCCAGCGGATAAGTTCGCGATCATTAGAGGTTCTATGAGATTTCGCCATCGCTAAAACATAAATAGCTTCCATCAAATTTGTTTTCCCTTGTGCATTTTCGCCGATAATTACATTTACCTTATCTTCAAAGGAAAGCTCTAATTTTTCATAATTGCGATAGTTTTTTAATTGTATTTCTGAAATAAACAAAGGGCTCCCCCTTTATGCCTGAACTTGGAAAGTTCCGCTTCCTGGAATTTCAATAACATCATTCGCATATAGTTTGCGACCTCTTCTATTTTCAAGTTCGTTGTTCACGTACACTTCATATTCTTGTAAAAACCATTTTACAGCGCCACCTGTATCAATTACATCAGCTAACTTTAAAAATTGTCCTAGTGTAATATACTCTGTTGAAATTTTAATACGTTTCATAAAATCGCTCACTTTCTGAAAGTGTTCATTCTTTCATTGTACTAAATAAACTAGCATTAGGAAAGTAATACCCAAAAATCAAATAAGGGCCACTAGCATCTTTAAACTAGCAACCCTTATTCCTTACCTAGTAAGTACGAACCGGTAAAATTAATTGAATAATTGAATCATCATTTACTGTACGAATTAAGAACGGTCTCATTGCCCCAGTAAAGCTAACTTTAATCTCTGTACTATCCAAAGCTTTTAATGCATCCATCATATATTTTGCACTAAAAGATATTTTTAACTCTTCTCCATCTACTTTTTCGCATTGTACTTCTTCGACAACTTTTCCGATTTCTGGTGAATTCGAAGAAATCTCTAGCATTTCTTGCTCTAAAGTTGATAATTTAACAACGTTATTGCGGCCATCTCTTGCTAATAGTGAAGCACGATCAATTGCTTGTAGGAATTCTTTTGTATTTACAAAAATATCCGTTTTACTCTCTGCTGGAATTAAACGTGTCGTATCAGGATAATTTCCTTCTAACAATCTTGAGAAGAATAATAAATGTTTTGTACGGAATAATACTTGATACTCCGTAATAACGATATCTACCATTTCTTCAGACTCATCTAAAATTTTACTTAATTCATTTAAGCTCTTACCTGGAATAACAACATTAGCTTGGAATTCATCTGCAATGTTATGTCCTTCAATTTTTGCTTTTCGAAGTGCCAGTCTATGACTATCTGTTGCAATACAAGTTAACTCGCTGTTATATACCTTCCAGTTTACACCTGTCAAGATCGGTCTTGTTTCAGAAGTAGAAACTGCAAATACAGTTTGTCTGATCATATGCTTAAGTAAATCTGTTGGTATCTTAAATACATGATGTTCTTCAATCTGTGGCAATAACGGATATTCTGCAGAATCTAAACCATTTAAGTTAAACTCTGATTTTCCAGATTTTATTTTTGTCATAAAATGATTTTCTACAGAAATTTCGACAGTGTCTTTAGGTAGTTTTTTTACAATCTCACTAAAATATTTTGCCTGTAAAACAATGCTTCCTGATTGAACAATTTCTACGATTTCTTTTCCATCTTCTTCGACTGGAATAAACGATTCAATAGAAATATCAGCATCGCTTCCTGTTAATGTAACCCCTTCTTCAGTAGCTACAACTTTAATTCCCGTAAGGATGGGGATTGTTGTACGAGAAGAAACTGCCTTCATTACATCTTGTACACCTCTTACAAGATAGTCTTTTTGTATTGTAAAACGCATAAAGAAAAACCTCCGGTAAGTATAAGATTTTATTTAATTAATAAAGATAAAAAAATAGTAGTAATAGTAATAGGGCTTGTGGATATGTGGATAACCCCTATAAAGGATGTAAAAACAGTCTATCTACATGTGGATAGACTGTGCGTAAAACAAGGTAAGTTATTCACACTATTCAGCTACTACTTTAAAATACCATTAATTTCTTCAACTTGCTTTTGTAATTGCGTATCGGTTTTTAGTAGTTTAGAGATTTTTTCATGGGCATGGATAACTGTTGTATGATCACGTCCACCAAATTCTTCACCTATTTTTGGTAAAGAGGAATCTGTAAGCTCGCGCGATAAATACATTGCAATTTGGCGAGGAAACGCAACTGATTTGGTACGTTTTTTCGCTTTAAAATCTTCTAATTTCACTTGATAAACATCCCCGACAGCTTTTTGAATATCATAAATAGAGATAATTTTTGGCTTAGAATTTGGAATAATATCTTTAAGTGCTTCAGCTGCTAAATCAGCATTAATATCTTTATTAATTAAAGATGAATAAGCTACAACTCGGATAAGTGCACCTTCTAATTCACGAATATTTGAATCAATTTGATTTGCGATATAAAGCATAACTTCATTTGGTATATCAAGCCCTTCAGCTTTTGCTTTTTTGCGTAAAATCGCAATTCGTGTCTCTAAATCTGGCGGCGTAATATCTGTAATAAGCCCCCATTCAAAGCGGGAACGAAGACGATCTTCTAAAGTCGGAATTTCTTTTGGTGGTCGATCACTAGAAATTACAATTTGTTTACTTTCTTCGTGTAATGCATTAAATGTATGGAAAAACTCTTCTTGAGTTTGTTCTTTTCCAGCAAGAAATTGAATATCATCTATCAATAAAACATCTACGTTGCGATATTTATTACGAAAATCAACAGCCTTATTATCACGAATAGAGTTAATAAATTCATTTGTAAATTTTTCTGATGATAAATATACAACTTTTGCATTTGGATTATGTTCAATTACATAATGACCAATTGCGTGCATTAAATGCGTCTTTCCAAGCCCAACTCCCCCGTAAATAAAGAGTGGGTTATACGCTTTAGCTGGCGCCTCGGCTACAGCTAATGAAGCTGCATGGGCAAAACGGTTACCAGAGCCGATAACAAATGTATCAAATGTATATTTTGGATTTAACATGCTCTGTGGTAAATGAGCTGAATCATCTTGTGCTGGATTCGGCTTAACTGGAGGCAGATCAATATCCTCTTCAGCTTGACTTTGGGGAATAATAAAGCGAATTGCTAATTTTGCCCCTGTTAAATCGTATAGTGTTTCTGAAATTAGTTCGGAGTAATGAGATTCTAGCCAGTCACGAGCAAATTCATTTGGAGCTGTAATCGTTAATACGTCTTTCTTCAAGTTATGAGCCGTTGTTGATTTTAACCATGTCTCATAACTAGGCTTGCTTACCTTTTTTTCTAATTCTTTTAAGGCACTATTCCATAAATCAGAGATATTTTCCAAAGGTGTCCCTCCTTTACTAAGATGGTAAAAGAATAAGGTTGCGCAACAAATGTACAACCCAATAAATATAAAATGTATATTTATACGAAACGTATTTTAAAACCTAAAAACGTCGTTTGTATATGAGATAGGGTTTTCGACAAAAAAAGCAAATGTGGACAACTATTTACCCACATGTGATTAAAACTGTCCACATGTTATACACAAACTGTGGATAAAATAAAGGTGTGGAAAACTTATTCAAAGTGAAAACACAACTATAATATCAAAAAAAAGTGGCTATAGCAATGAATTTAAGAAAGTTATCCACAAAATCAATACCTTGTGGAATAAACTTGTCCACAACACGATATACTGTGTAAAAGTGCGAAAAAAGTTTGTGGATATAAAAAACGTGAAAAAACATTTATCCACAAGGAAATATAGGTGCTGTGTAAAAGTATGTGAATAGGTTCAAAATGAATATTTGATGAAAATTTCTAGAACCATTGACATTTTCCTAGTTGATTAACTATAATTTATAGGACTGTCTTTAACAGATATTCCTCAGGGAGGTGTCATATAATGAAAAGAACTTACCAACCAAATAAACGTAAGCGCAGCAAAGTACATGGTTTCCGCAGCCGTATGAGCACAGCGAACGGACGTAAAGTGCTAGCAGCTCGTCGTCGTAAAGGAAGAAAAGTATTATCTGCGTAGACCACTGATCGTTCAGTGGTCTTTTTTTCTAATAATAGTGAATTTCCGCTGATGAAATACAGGAGTGTCAATTGATATGAAGAAAAAACATCGTATAAAGAAGAATGATGAATTCCAGGCGGTTTTTCAAAAAGGAAAATCAAATGCGAATCGTCAGTTTGTTGTATACCAATTAGATAAAGAAGAACAGCCAAACTTTCGCATCGGCCTTTCTGTTAGCAAGAAAATTGGAAATGCAGTAGTTCGTAATCGAATTAAGCGCATGGTCCGTCAGGCTATTACAGAGTTAAAAGATGAGATAGATTCTGGGAAGGATTTTGTTATAATAGCAAGGAAGCCTTGTGCAGAGATGACATATGAAGAAGTAAAGAAAAGCTTAATTCATGTCTTTAAACGCTCTGGTATGAAAAGAATAAAAAGGTAGCGTAAGGAAATGAATTACACTATATACATACCGATACAAGGAGGAGTAGGCTTTGAAAAAGAAATTAGGTTTACTAGCCATGGTCGTTGCATTAATGGCGATTGCCACCGGTTGTAGTGAAACGGGTCAGCCGATTACATCGAAAAGTACTGGGATTTGGAATGAATATTTCGTATATCCGCTTTCTCAGTTAATCACGTATTTTGCCGACTTATTTAACAGTAATTACGGTTTAGCAATTGTTATTACAACTCTTATCATTCGTTTTGCATTATTACCACTAATGATTAAACAAACGAAGAGTACGAAAGCGATGCAAGCGTTACAACCGGAAATGGTGAAGTTAAAAGAGAAATATAGCTCTAAAGATCAAGCGACACAGCAAAAACTGCAGCAAGAAATGATGCAGTTATATCAAAAAAATGGTGTAAATCCATTAGCTGGTTGTTTACCAATCTTTATTCAAATGCCAATTCTGTTCGCTTTTTATCATGCAATTATGAGAACAGCTGAAATTAAACAACATAGTTTCTTATGGTTCGATTTAGGACATGCAGACCCGTTCTATATCTTACCGGTCGTTGCAGCAATTACGACATTTATTCAGCAAAAGCTTGCAATGGCAGGAACAGCTGGTCAAAATCCGCAAATGGCAATGATGCTTTGGCTTATGCCGATTATGATTTTAATCTTTGCAATTAACTTCCCAGCCGCATTATCACTTTACTGGGTTGTTGGTAATATCTTTGGTATTGCTCAAATGTACTTTATCAAAGGGCCAGAAATTAAGGCTAGCAAAGCTGGAGGCTCAAGCAAGTGAGTGTAATTACTGCTAAAGGACAAACAGTCGAGCTGGCAGTAGAGGATGCTTTAAGGCAATTAAATACATCAAAAGATCGAGTAGATATAAATATTGTCGATGAGGGTAAAAGAGGATTCTTAGGTTTATTTGGGAATCGTCCTGCAGTAGTAGAAGTTGTATTGAAGAAAGATCCAATTCAAGAATGTGAAGAATATTTAAGAAATGTTATTCACGATATGGGTGTGGAAGTTGAGATTAGTAAAATTGTAAAAGGACGCGAAATTGAATTTACAATTTCTGGTGATAATGTAGGTGTTTTAATTGGGAAAAGAGGTAATACATTGAACTCTTTACAGTATTTAACAAAACTTGTCGCGAATCGTAACACGAAGCAGTATATCGGTATTACACTAGATGCTGAAAATTATCGTAGTAAAAGAAAAAGTACGTTAGAATCACTTTCTTATCGATTAGCGAAACAAGTATTTAATACGAAAAAAAGAGTTATTTTAGAACCGATGCCATCTTTTGAACGAAAGATTATTCATCAGGCATTATCAAATCATCAAGGTATCAATACAACTTCTGAAGGAAATGAACCACATCGGCATGTTGTAATATCTCCTAAATGACCGGTTGCTCAAATGAGTGCCGGTTTTTTTGAGCGGAAAATAGATGTGGATAACTAAAAAACACTAAACTTATCCACTGTGAATAAGTTTAGTGTTTTTTACATGGGGATATAATAAAATGAGTTATTCTTCTTTTGTAGATAGGTTCGTTATGGTATCCTAATAATTTAGTGAAAGAAATAATCATGTTGAAATAGAGATAAATAAGCAAGTGAGGTGAAAGGACATGGAATTTGATACAATTGCTGCGATTTCCACAGCGCTTGGAGAGGGTGCAATTGCCATTGTTCGAGTAAGTGGGGATGATGCGGTTGAGAAAGTTAATCGTATTTTTAAGGGGAAGGATTTAACAGAGGTTCCTTCTCACACTATTCATTATGGTCATATTGTTGATTTAGATACAAATCAAGTTATTGAAGAAGTTATGGTGTCTATTATGCGCGCACCAAGGACTTTTACACGTGAAAATATAGTGGAAATTAACTGTCACGGTGGACTTGTTTCAGTAAATAAAGTATTGCAACTTATTCTAGCACAAGGAGTACGATTGGCAGAACCGGGCGAATTTACAAAACGTGCTTTTTTAAATGGACGTATCGATTTATCACAAGCAGAAGCTGTTATGGATTTGATTCGAGCAAAAACAGATCGTGCGATGAATGTAGCAATTAATCAAATGGAAGGGCGATTATCTAAATTAATTGGTCTTTTGCGTCAAGAAATATTAGAAACATTAGCTCATGTTGAGGTAAATATAGATTATCCAGAATACGATGATGTAGAAGAGATGACACATAATATTTTAATTGAGAAAGCGACGCATGTTCGTTCGGAAATCGAAAAAATATTAGAAACATCAAAACAAGGGAAAATTTTACGTGAAGGTATTGCTACGGCAATTATCGGTAGACCTAACGTTGGGAAATCATCGTTATTAAATAGTCTTGTTCAGGAGAAAAAGGCAATTGTAACTGATATTGCAGGAACAACTCGTGATGTTATTGAAGAGTACGTTAACGTGCGTGGTGTACCTCTTAAACTTATAGATACAGCCGGTATTCGGGAGACAGAAGATGTTGTTGAACGAATTGGTGTGGAACGTTCAAAAGAAATGATGAGCCAAGCGGATTTAGTATTAGTTGTTGTAAACTATAGCGAGGCTTTAACAAATGAGGATGAAGATCTATTCCGTGCGGTACAAGGAAAAGAATTTATTGTTATTGTGAATAAGACTGATTTACCGCAAGCGATTGATATGGAACGTGTTACAGAGTTAGCCGCGGGAAATCGTGTTATTACAACATCCTTAATTGAAGAACAAGGAATAGATGAACTCGAAAAGGCAATAGCTGATTTATTCTTTGAAGGAACAATCGATTCTGCAGATATGACATATGTTTCTAATGCGAGACATATTGGATTATTAACACAAGCAGGAAAAACAATCGGTGATGCAGTTGAGGCGATTGAAAATGGTGTACCAATTGATATGGTACAAATTGATTTAACAAGAACGTGGGAAATACTTGGTGAAATTACTGGGGACACAGTGCATGAAAGCTTAATTGACCAGTTGTTCTCTCAATTTTGTTTAGGAAAATAATATAGTGAAGTTGTAGAAAGATAGAGATTATTAGGAGGAATAAACAATGGGATACAATGCCGGTTCATACGATGTCATAGTAATCGGTGCAGGTCATGCAGGATGTGAAGCTGGTCTTGCGGCAGCACGAATGGGCTCAAAAACATTAATGTTAACAATTAACTTGGATATGGTAGCATTCATGCCATGTAACCCTTCTGTTGGTGGACCAGCAAAAGGGATTGTTGTTCGTGAAATTGATGCATTAGGCGGAGAAATGGGACGTAATATTGATAAAACTCATATTCAAATGCGTATGCTAAATACAGGTAAGGGACCAGCCGTACGTGCACTTCGAGCGCAAGCTGATAAATTCTCTTACCAACATGAATTAAAGAAAACAATTGAAGAAACACCAAACTTAACGTTGTTCCAAGGAATGGTAGAGCGTTTAATCGTTGAAGAAGGTGTATGTAAAGGGGTAGTTACACAAGCTGGTGCAGAATATACAGCAAAGACAGTTGTAATTACAACTGGAACATTTTTACGCGGCGAGATTATCATGGGAGACTTAAAATATTCAAGTGGTCCAAATAATCAGCAACCGTCTATTACATTATCTGAGCATTTAGAGGAGCTTGGATTTGATCTTGTGAGATTTAAAACAGGGACACCTCCTCGTGTAAACAGTAATACAATTGACTACAGTAAAACAGAAATTCAACCAGGTGATGATAAGCCACGTGCATTCTCTTTTGAAACAACGAAATTTATTATGGATCAAATTCCATGTTGGTTGACATATACAAGTACAGAAACACACCGTTTAATAGATGAAAATTTACATCGTTCAGCTATGTATTCTGGTATGATTAAAGGAACAGGTCCTAGATACTGTCCTTCTATTGAAGACAAAGTAGTAAGATTTAATGATAAACCACGTCATCAAATTTTCTTAGAGCCAGAAGGGCGTAATACACAAGAAGTATATGTACAAGGTTTATCCACAAGCTTGCCAGAAGATGTACAACGTGACATGCTTAGAACAATTCCAGGCCTAGAAAATGTTGAAATGATGCGTACAGGTTATGCAATTGAATATGATGCAATTGTGCCAACACAACTATGGCCAACACTTGAAACGAAAAAGATTAAAAATTTATATACAGCAGGACAAATTAATGGAACTTCTGGTTACGAAGAGGCGGCCGGACAAGGGCTTATGGCTGGAATTAATGCAGCATGCCGTTCTTTAGGTAAAGAAGAAGTTGTTTTAGGTCGCGAGGATGCTTATATTGGCGTCTTAATTGATGATCTTGTAACGAAAGGTACAAATGAACCATATCGTTTATTAACGTCTCGTGCAGAATACCGTCTATTATTACGCCACGATAATGCTGATCTTCGTTTAACTGAAGTTGGTCGTAAAATTGGATTAATTAAAGAAGAGCGCTATGAGCGATTTACAAATAAAAAATTACAAATTGAACAGGAAAAGGAACGTTTAAGCAGCATTATTATTAAACCACGCCCTGAAGTTCAAGAATTAATTCGCAATATTGGCGGAAGTGAATTGAAAGATGGAATACGTGCAAGTGACTTATTACGTCGTCCAGAGATGACATATGAGCATATTCATCTTTTAGTACCAAGTGAAGTAGAATTAAGTGATGAAGTTAAAGAACAAGTTGAAATTCAGATTAAGTATGAAGGATATATTGAAAAATCTTTACAGCAAGTAGAGCGTATGAAGAAAATGGAGAATAAAAAAATCCCTGTAGATATTGATTATGATGCGATTTCTAGCATTGCTTCAGAAGCTAGACAGAAATTGAAAGATGTTCGTCCACTTTCAATGGGGCAGGCTTCACGTATTTCTGGCGTAAATCCAGCGGATATTTCCATTTTACTTGTGTATATAGAACAAGGAAAAATTGCACGCGTATCGAACCAATAAATAGTAAGGAGATATTGCTAGATGAACATAGAACAATTTCAATCTATGCTAGAAGAGAAGGGAATCACCCTCTCTTCTAGACAGTTAGAGCAGTTCAAAATCTACTTTGAAACATTAGTAGAGTGGAATGAAAAAATGAACTTAACGGCTATTACAGAAAAAGAAGAAGTATATTTAAAACACTTTTTTGATTCCATTACAGCTGCTTTTTATTATGATTTTTCAAAACCATTCTCAATTTGCGATGTTGGTGCAGGGGCTGGATTCCCAAGTATTCCTTTAAAAATTTGTTTCCCGCATTTAAAAGTAACAATTGTAGATTCGTTGCAAAAACGTATTAATTTCTTAAATCACTTAGCACAAAAGTTAGAATTAAGTGATGTTGCATTTTGTCACGATCGTGCTGAAACGTTTGGGAAAAAAGAAGGTGTACGTGAATCATACGATATTGTAATGGCACGTGCAGTTGCGCGTCTTTCTGTATTAAGTGAGCTATGTTTACCGCTTGTAAAAGTTGGAGGAACATTCATTGCAATGAAAGGTGCAGCAGCAAACGAAGAAATTGAAAATGGCAAGTATGCTTTAGAGGTGCTAGGCGGAGAGTTAAAAGAGATGTCTACGTTCCAATTACCGTTTGAAGAGAGTGAACGTAATATTTTATTAATCGAGAAAAAGCGCAAGACACCAAAGAAATATCCACGCAAACCGGGAACACCCAATAAATTACCTATTGAAAAATAAATCTTATTAGACGTAAGATTAAATTATATAAATGAAAACGTAAATGTTTCATAGGAAACATTTTATGGAGAATAGTCAATAGGCCTAAAAGGTGGTGGAATATGTATGAAAAATACGTTTTCTCGTTTATTTGGCTTTGGAGATAAAGAGAGCGAATTCGAATTACAAGACGAAAGCCATGAAGAGATAGATAAAAAGGTATATGAAGAAATACAAGAAATTCCGATAGTAAATATTACCCCTAACCGTTATCAACCAAGAACAGTTTTTGATGATGCGCGTATTGATGAGCTAGCATTAACAATTCGTACACATGGACTTATTCAGCCGATTGTTGTAAGGCAATATGAGGATGATAAGTACGAGATTATTGCTGGAGAAAGACGTTTTCGCGCGGCAACAAAGTTAGGTTGGGAAAAGGTTCCTGCAATTATAAAGAACTTAAATGATACAGAGACAGCTTCTGTAGCTTTAATTGAAAACTTGCAACGTGAGGAACTAACGGCAATCGAGGAAGCTGTGGCATATCAAAAGCTGATTGAGTTACATAATTTAACACAAGAAGCATTGGCACAACGACTTGGAAAAGGACAATCTACAATCGCAAATAAGTTGCGATTGTTAAAGTTGCCTGAAGAAATAAAAAGTGCATTATTAGAAAAAAGCATTACAGAACGTCATGCCCGCGCTCTCATTCCTTTAAAAAATGAGGAATTACAACTGAAAGTTTTACAGGAAATTGTGGAGAAACAACTAAATGTAAAGCAAACAGAAGAACGAATTGCGAAGTTACTAGAGGAAGCGAAACCGAAGCGTAAGGCAAAGCAAAAAGCAGTAAGTCGAGATACGAGGATTGCTATGAATACAATTAGACAATCTTTACAAATGGTTACTGAAAGTGGTTTGAATGTTAATTCTGAGGAAGAAGAATTTGATGAGTACTATCAAATTACAATTAAAATTCCAAAGAAAAAATAATAATGACGTGCTAGAGACCTTATCCTATTGGAGAGGTCTCTTTTACTATATTTTCTTGTTAAATGAAGAAGGAGTTTAGAAATAAATTTTGAAGTTTAATAAAGGACGTAAAAGAAAAAGTTTTATTTCATGTTACAATAAACGTAATTGTTACTAGAATAAGATAGAAAGGTTGAAAGTAGGTGACATCATGGGAAAAATCATTGCTATTGCTAATCAAAAAGGCGGTGTTGGAAAAACAACAACATCTGTTAATTTAGGGGCTGGATTGGCGCAAGTAGGTAAAAAAGTCCTTCTTGTAGATATTGATGCTCAAGGAAATGCAACGACTGGTGTGGGAATTGAAAAATCTGAATTAGATCAATGTATTTACAACGTTCTTGTGGAAGATGCAGATGTTCAAGGGGTTATACAGAAAACCGCAACTGAAAACTTAGATGTTCTACCCGCTACAATTCAATTAGCTGGTGCTGAAATTGAATTGGTACCGACTATTTCCCGGGAAGTACGTTTGCAAAGAGCATTACAGCCAGTTCGTGATAAATATGACTATATTATTATCGACTGTCCCCCATCTTTAGGGTTATTAACGATTAATGCATTAACAGCAGCGGATTCTGTTATTATTCCTGTACAGTGTGAATATTACGCACTAGAAGGGTTAAGTCAGCTATTAAATACAGTTCGACTTGTACAAAAACATTTAAATAAAAATTTAGCAATTCAAGGTGTATTGTTAACAATGTTGGATGCCCGTACAAATTTAGGAATCCAAGTTATAGATGAAGTGAAAAAGTATTTTAGGGATAAAGTATATCGCTCGATTATTCCGCGTAATGTACGCTTGAGCGAGGCTCCAAGTCATGGGAAACCTATTATGCAGTATGACGCTAAATCAAGAGGAGCAGAAGTATATATAGATTTAGCAGAGGAAGTGATTGCAGGTGGCTAAAGGATTAGGAAGAGGAATTAATGTGTTTTTTCCTGATTTAGATGTGAAAGAAGAGGAAACAATTCAGGAGATTCTTGTAACTGAATTAAGGCCGAATCCATATCAACCGCGTAAACACTTTAATAAAGAGGCGATTCAGGAATTAGCAATTTCGATTAAGGAACACGGTATTCTACAACCATTAATTGCTAGGAAGAGCATTAAAGGATATGAAATTGTTGCAGGTGAAAGACGATTTCGTGCTGCGAAAGAGGCTGGTTTAGAAAAAGTACCTGCGGTTGTAAGACAATTAAATGAACAGCAAATGATGGAATTTGCTTTGTTAGAAAACTTACAACGAGAAGATTTAAATCCTATGGAAGAGGCAATGGCATACCAGATGTTAATGAATGAGCTAAATGTAACGCAAGAACAATTAGCGAAACGTCTTGGTAAAAGCAGACCTTACATTGCAAATTATACTAGGTTATTAAGCCTACCTTCTTTCGTACAAGATATGATTGCAAATGGTCAACTTTCAATGGCTCATGGGAGAACTTTACTTACGATAAAAGATGAAGAACAATTGAAGTCCTTATTGAAACGCATTGAAAAAGAAGGATTAAATGTTCGTCAATTAGAGAAAATCGTCCAAGAGATTAATCAACACGTTTCACGTGAAACAAAAAAAGTGAAAAAAGAGCGAAATATATTTTTCGTAGAACGTGAAACGTTCTTAAGAGAAAAGTTTGGCACAGATGTGAAAATTAAAGAGACGAAAAAAGAAAAAGGTAAAATCGAAATTGAATTTTTTAATAAAGAAGATTTAAATCGTATTTTAGAACTATTAGCACAGAAAAATTAAAAAGCAAACCATCTTATTATTTATAGATGGTTTGCTTTTTTTAATGCGGATAATTTTTGATCCGTCTCTTTTATACTTTGTGCGATTACATCAGCCATTTTCATGACTAAACTTAATCTTGTATTTTGAAGAACGAAAAACTCCATAAACCCATTTAGATTGACGATACCGTGTATGTGCAAATCACCAACTGCAGGTAATTTCTTATTCATAGCAGCTCCAGGTTTACTAGGTCCCTTTCCAGTAGTGATCGATCCGATATTTTGGGACTTTCCTAAACATGCATCAACAGCAATTATAAATGCAGTAGGATATTCTTTCTGTATATTCTGAATTTTCTCTTCTAAATTTAGCGCATGTACTGGCTCATCTAGTGTACCGAATACTTGGAGGTTTTGGATGTCTATTTGTTCAAGTTTTGTACCAACTAATGGGCCGAGTGCGTCACCTGTAGAGCGATCTGTGCCGATACAAACGAGAATGAGTGGTATATTAGTTTTAATAGGAATATGGGTAAGTAAGAAATTACTGATTATCTCGGAGGCTTCTAGATCTTGGTGCATAACGTTTTGAGTTTCTTTCTCAAAAAATGGTAAGCGAAAACTTCCAATATTCATGAAGCACCCATCCTTTTAATAAATTTTCAATATATGTTATATGGTGAGGAAAATGGAAAGTTATAAGTGCATAATTTTTGCAAAATGTGAATGAAAACGGAAATAATAGTACTAGTATATATATATTCGTTCCATTTTATACCTGGATGTCGGGGATAAAATAGGATTAAAATCATAAAATTTTTTCAGCAATTAGGGGACTTCTGATACAATAATAAGGGTAACTAAAAAGAAATTTTAGCTAGAGAGGTAGAGGTACATGGATTTATTAGCGAAGTGGTTTAATTCTATGAAACAGTATTTATTAGATGCTGATCGTTGGGCTCATATTGGAGTTGCGACATTAAAAATATGTATTATTTTAACAATTGGTGCAGTTGTTGTGCGAATTGCAAGAGCGGTTGTACGAAATGCGTTTCGCATGGGAAGTCGTTCTCCAATTCAAATTTCAGAACGTCGTACAGTTACAGTAGCGAAATTACTTGAAAATATTGTAGCGTACGTTGTTATGTTCATTATGCTAATTGCTATTTTAGGTGTGTTTGATATTAATGCATCAGGTTTATTAGCGGGTGCTGGGGTAATTGGTTTAGCAGTCGGATTTGGTGCTCAAAGTTTAGTGAAAGATGTTATTACAGGTTTATTTATTTTGTTAGAAGATCAGTTTTCGGTTGGCGATTATGTTAAAATCGGTCAATTTGAAGGAGTCGTTTTAGAAATTGGACTTCGTACAACGAAAGTAAAGAGTTGGACAGGTGAAATTCATACTTTACCAAATGGAAGTATTGTTCAAGTTACTAACTACTCAGTTAGTAATAGTGTAGCGTTTGTTGATGTATCTATTTCATATGAGGCTGATATTGCGAAAGCAGAGCAAGTTATTGAAGATTTATTAGTAGAATTACCTTCAAAGTACGAAAAAATGGTAACAACACCTCAATTATTAGGTGTGCAAACATTAGCTGCATCAGAAGTTATATTACGTGTTATTGCTGAAGTAGAACCGATGCAACATGCAGTTATTGCAAGGGCACTTCGTAAAGAGATTAAAAATCGTCTTGATTTACATGGAATTGAAATTCCATATCCACGTATGGTTTTATATAATCGTGAAGAATTAGTTAGTGGAAAAGCAATTTAGTATGGAGAGGAGTTTGGAGAGTGGAGCAAAAGGAATATAACTTGTATGATGTTGTGGAAATGAAGAAAGCCCATCCATGTGGCGAGAATCGTTGGAAAATTATTCGTATGGGAATGGATATCCGCATTAAGTGCGAGGGGTGTGACCATTCAGTAATGATTCCTCGAAGAGAGTTTGATCGTAAGGTGAAAAAAATACTTGTGAAGCACGAAGAATAGAGGGAGAGTAACAGTTACAGTAGGTAACTGTTACTTTTTTTCGTTTGGCGGAAACTTGTCATTTTTTTCGTTACTATCTATAATGATGAAAGATTGAGACATAGGAGTGAAAAATATGGGATTAACGGCTGGGATTGTTGGATTACCTAACGTAGGGAAGTCCACTTTATTTAATGCAATTACACAAGCAGGAGCAGAATCTGCGAACTATCCATTCTGTACAATTGATCCAAACGTAGGGATTGTAGAAGTACCAGATGAGCGTTTAAATAAATTAACGGAATTAGTAGAACCGAAAAAGACTGTTCCGACTGTATTCGAGTTTACTGATATTGCAGGTATTGTAAAAGGTGCTAGTAAAGGTGAAGGTTTAGGAAATAAATTCTTATCTCACATTCGTCAAGTAGATGCAATTTGCCAAGTTGTTCGTTGTTTTGAAGACGAAAATATTACGCACGTTTCAGGGAAAGTAGATCCAATTGATGATATTGAAACAATCAATTTAGAGCTAATTTTAGCGGACTTAGAGTCTGTTGATAAGCGTATCGAGCGTGTTGCGAAATTAGCAAGACAAAAAGATAAAGAAGCAGTATATGAGCATGAAATTTTAGTTCGTTTAAAAGAAGCTTTTGAAGAGGGAAAACCAGCTCGTACTGTTGAATTTACAGAAGAGCAGATGAAGGTTGTTAAAGGCCTTCATTTACTTACAACAAAAGAAATGTTATACGTAGCGAATGTAAGTGAAGACGATGTTATCGATCCTTCGGAAAATAAATACGTACAAATGGTAAAAGAATTTGCAGCAAATGAAAATTCTCAAGTAATCGTTGTATGTGCAAAAATCGAATCAGAAATCGCTGAATTAGACGAAGAAGAGAAAAAAGTATTCCTTGAAGAATTAGGAATTGAAGAGTCTGGTTTAGATCAATTAATTCGTGCAGCATATGACCTATTAGGACTTGCTACTTACTTTACAGCTGGCGTTCAAGAAGTACGTGCTTGGACATTTAAACAAGGAATGAAGGCACCGCAATGTGCTGGTGTTATTCATACAGACTTTGAGCGTGGATTTATTCGTGCAGAAACAGTTTCTTACGATGACTTAATGACAAACGGTTCTATGACAGCTGCAAAAGAAGCTGGAAAAGTACGTTTAGAAGGAAAAGAATATATCGTAAAAGACGGAGATGTTATGCACTTCCGTTTTAACGTTTAATTTAATATTTCCTAGGAAAAATAAAGATATGAGCTTGGCAAATATATTATATGTTTGCCAAGTTTTTTATGTATTGGTGAGTTGATTCATATAACTTACTATGATATAATCTAAACTCGTGAGTAATTACTATAAATTAATTGCTCCTTGCCCATTACGGGCCGTTTAGACCAAAAGGAGGTGAAAGTGTAATGAGAAAGTACGAAATTATGTACATCATTCGTCCTGGCGTTGAAGAAGAAGCTCAAAAAGCTTTAGTTGAACGTTTTGCAGGTGTTTTAACAAACAATGGTGCAGAAATCATTAACACGAAAGAGTGGGGTAAGCGTCGTTTAGCTTACGAAATCAACGACTTACGTGAAGGTTTCTACATGATCTTAAACGTGAAATCTAACGCAGAAGCGATTAATGAATTCGACCGTTTAGCTAAGATCAACGAAGACATCCTTCGTCATATCGTTGTTAAAGAAGAAGAAAAATAATTGATATATAAGGGAGAGTGGTTCGATTGATGAATCGTGTTATCCTCGTTGGTCGTTTAACTAAGGACCCTGACTTACGTTACACGCCCAATGGTGTTGCAGTAGCTACTTTTACGTTAGCTGTGAATCGCGCATTTGCCAATCAACAAGGTGAGCGTGAAGCTGACTTTATTAATTGTGTAATATGGCGTAAACAAGCAGAAAACGTAGCAAATTATTTGAAAAAAGGTAGCTTAGCAGGCGTAGATGGACGTCTTCAAACTCGTAATTACGAGGGACAAGATGGTAAACGTGTATACGTAACAGAAGTTCTTGCGGAAAGCGTGCAATTTTTAGAGCCGCGTAATGGCGGTGGGGAGCAACGTGGTTCATTTAATCAGCAACCATCAGGAGCTGGTTTCGGTAACCAAGGCTCTAACCCATTTGGTCAATCTAGTAATTCAGGTAACCAAGGTAACTCTGGATTTACGAAGAATGACGATCCATTTTCAAATGTAGGTCAACCGATCGACATTTCCGACGACGATTTACCGTTCTAATACAGTAAATTTGTTAGTTTTAACAAAGAATGGAGGGAAATAGACATGGCAGGACGCAAAGGTGGACGTGCGAAACGTCGTAAGGTGTGTTTCTTCACAGCTAACGGCATCACTCGCATTGACTATAAAGATGTTGATTTATTAAAACGTTTCGTTTCTGAGCGTGGTAAAATTTTACCTCGTCGTGTAACAGGAACAAGCGCGAAATACCAACGCAAACTTACAGTTGCAATTAAACGTGCTCGTCAAATGGCACTTTTACCATATGTTGGTGAATAATAGCGTATGAAATGCACAGTAGAGTCGGACTCTACTGTGCATTTTGCTATGCTTTTCTTTTTTGAAAGAGAGGTTAAAATGTGAAACAAGCAAGATTTATTACTGAAGGTGCCGCGTTGTTGGCTATATATGCAATGTTATTGCTTATATCTATGTATGTTCCGATTTTGGGTACAGTTGTAACTTTTGCGTTGCCGTTACCATTTATACTATTAATGATAAGACATAAACTATCTAATGTGCTCGTGGTTTTTGTAGCGGCACTTTTTGTTACTGTTATTGTGAGTCAACCGATGAATTTAGTGAAGACAATTATGTTTGGATTGATAGGGATTGTTTTAGGATATATGTATAAAACAAGAAAAAAGCCAGTGGAAATCTTAATAGCTGGGACGCTTGCATACTTAATTGGTTTTGTACTTATTTATGTTGCGAGTATAAAGTTTTTCAACATAGATATAATGAAGCAAATGCAAAGTATATTTAGTGAAAGTATGGCGAAAAGCGAAAAGATAGTAAGTGCTACAGGTATGCCGATTAGTAAGGAACAAAAAGAGTTACTTGCACAAATGAACGATATATTACAATCGTTACTTCCGAGTATACTTGTGCTAGTTTCAGTATGTTTTTCTTGGATGACAGTGATAATATCAGATAGTGTTTTGAAAAAGTTAAAACATGACGTTATATCTTGGCCTAAATTTAAAGATATACAATTACCAAAGAGTATCATTTGGTATTACGTTATATTTATTTTGTTAGCAACTTTTATAAAAGTAGAACCAACATCATATTTACATATGGTATTTTCTAACCTAAATGTCATATTTGCACTATTGCTTGTACTGCAAGGTCTGACATTTATCGCCTTTTTAGCGTATAGAAAAGGTTTTACTAAAGGGGTTCCTATTATTAGTTTTATTGCATGCATGTTTATTCCGATGCTGTTTCCTCTTGTGACAATCTTAGGTATAATTGACTTAGGGATTTCATTGCGTTCTAAAATAGGGGGATAAAATAATATTCCTTATACTATTTTAATCTGTTTAACTAACTGGAAGGTGAGTTAGTTTTACTTTATAGGAGTTGTATACATGCCTGAATTTGATAAGAAACAGTGGTTTTTATATCCTGTTTATGTATTGGCATTTTTTGTGTTTGTGCTCATTTCAATTCTCTGTTATTTTCATTTAATTATGGGGATAGCTGCTTTTGTCATTTTTTGTATCGTATTCTTTATCGTTATACGATTTGAACTTAATTTTCAAAGGAATTTCGAAAAGCATACGACAGATATGATTACAAGAGTAAAGAAAGTAAGTAATGAAGCATTTAACCAAATGCCGATTGGTATTTTGTTATACAATAAGGATTATGGGATTGATTGGGCAAATCCTTATTTATCTTCATGTCTGGGACAGCATGCATTAGCTGGATGGCACCTTTACGATGTATCAGAAACATTACTTCTTTTCATTAAAGGAGAAACTTCTGATGATATAGTCTCTTTAAATAATCGAAAGTTTCGCGTTTTTGTAAGGAAAGAAGAAAAGTTAATTTATTTCTTTGATGTAACGGAACAAACAGAAATCGAAAAGATGTACGAGGATCAAAGGACTGTTTTGGCTGTCATCTATTTGGATAATTATGATGAAGTTACACAAGGATTAGATGATCAATTACGTACGAATATAACAAGTCTTGTGACATCGCGACTAAATGAATGGGCGCTTAAGTATGGGGCGTATTTAAAACGTGCATCTTCAGAAAGATTCTTCGTTGTGCTAAATGAAAGTATTTTGACGCAGATGGAAAAAGGGAAATTTAGTATTTTAGATCAGGTGCGTGAAGAAACATCTAAAAGGAATATACCACTTACATTAAGTGTGGGTGTCGGATCAGGTGATTTACCTTTATCAGAGCTTGGAGCAATGGCTCAATCTGGTTTAGATCTTGCGCTTGGGCGTGGGGGAGACCAAGTAGCTATTAAACAAGCGACAGGTAAAGTTAAGTTCTATGGAGGTAAGACAAATCCGGTTGAAAAACGTACCCGTGTACGCGCTAGGGTCATTTCGCATGCGTTAAAGGATTTAGTATTAGAAAGTAGTAATGTCATTATTATGGGGCATAGGGCTCCCGATATGGACGCAATTGGTGCTGCGATTGGTATTTTAAAAGTGGCTCAATTAAATGAGCGTAAAGGATATATTGTGTTAGATGAAAATGATTCCGATAAAGGAATTAAGCGTTTGATGGACAAAGTGAAACAAAATGAGGAGTTATGGTCTCGTTTTATTACTCCAGAGCAAGCGATGGAATTTGCAAATGATGAGTCGTTACTTGTTGTTGTCGATACGCATAAACCTTCTATGGTGATGGAGCAAAAACTGTTACATAAAATTGAAAATGTAGTAGTTATTGATCATCATCGCCGTGGAGAAGATTTTATTGAAGACCCATTGCTAGTTTATATGGAACCATATGCTTCTTCAACAGCAGAATTGGTTACAGAATTACTTGAGTATCAACCTAAAAATTTAAAGATGACAATGTTAGAAGCGACGGCATTGTTAGCGGGTATTATTGTCGACACGAAAAGTTTCACATTCCGGACAGGGGCTCGTACATTTGATGCTGCTTCTTATTTACGCTCACATGGTGCAGATACTGTACTTGTACAAGAACTTTTAAAGGAAGATATGGATCAGTATTTACGGGTTGCAAAAGCTATAAAAAATGCGTACATTTATAAAAATGGAATTGCGATTGCTAAAGTTGATAGTGATGATTACTACGATCAAGTGCTTATTGCGCAATCGGCAGACACGTTATTAACGATGACAGGGATTATTGCATCATTTGTTGTTGCGAAACGTGGCGAGAACCTCATTGGAATTAGCAGCAGGTCTTTAGGTGAAGTGAATGTGCAGCTAATTATGGAAAACTTAGGCGGTGGCGGGCATTTGACGAATGCAGCCACACAGATGAAAAATGTTACAGTAGATGAAGCTGAGGAGAAGCTTCGATTTGTTATTGATGACTATTTACAGGGAGGCACACAATCATGAAAGTAATTTTTCTAAAAGACGTAAAAGGTAAAGGTAAAAAAGGAGAAGTAAAAAACGTACCAGATGGCTATGCAAATAACTTCTTATTAAAACAAGGATTAGCTGCTGAAGCAACAAATAGCAGTATGAAAACTTTAGAAGCTCAAAAGCGTAAAGAAGAAAAAGATGCAGCAGCAGAGCTTGAAAATGCAAAAGAGTTAAAAGAGACTTTAGAGAAATTAACTGTAGAATTAAAGGCGAAATCTGGAGAAGGTGGCCGTTTATTTGGTTCTATCACAAGTAAACAAATCGTAGATGCAATGCAAAAATCACACAAGATTAAGCTTGATAAACGTAAATTTGAAATGGACGATGCAATCCGCGCGTTAGGTTATACAAACGTTACTGTGAAATTGCATCCACAAGTAACAGCAACAGTAAAAGTTCATGTTAGTGAACAATAAAAATAAATTAAGCAAGGAGGATTGCGTATGAGTGATGTACTTGCTGATCGTACCCCTCCGCATAATATAGAGGCTGAGCAGGCGGTTTTAGGGGCCATATTGATTGATCAAGATGCGTTAACTTCAGCATCAGAGTTATTGGTACCTGATTCGTTCTATCGAACGAAACATCAAAAGATTTTTGAAGTCATGCTTGGGCTATCTGATAAGGGAGAGCCGATCGACTTAGTAATGATGACATCAGCAATGGCTGATCAAGGATTACTAGAAGAAGTTGGTGGGGTTTCTTACTTAGCAGAGTTAGCAGAAGTGGTGCCAACTGCAGCTAACGTAGAATATTACGCACGCATCATCGCTGAAAAGGCGCTTTTACGTCGTTTAATTCGCACGGCGACTCATATTGTATCGGATGGATACGAGAGAGAAGATGATGTGGATGGTCTTTTAAATGAGGCTGAGAAAAAAATATTAGAAGTATCCCATCAAACGAATGCAAAAGCATTCCAAAACATTAAAGATGTTCTTGTAGATGCTTATGACAAAATTGAACTTTTGCATAATCAAAAGGGTGAAGTTACTGGGATACCAACTGGGTTTACTGAATTAGATAAGATGACAGCAGGTTTCCAACGAAATGATTTAATTATCGTGGCAGCACGTCCATCAGTAGGGAAAACGGCATTTTCATTAAATATTGCACAAAACGTAGCGACGAAAACGGATGAAAATGTAGCGATTTTTAGTTTGGAGATGGGTGCTGATCAGCTTGTTATGCGTATGCTTTGTGCAGAAGGGAATATTGATGCACAAAGACTTCGTACTGGCTCATTAACTTCCGATGATTGGGCAAAATTAACAATGGCAATGGGGAGTCTCTCAAATGCTGGTATATATATTGATGATACGCCAGGTATTAAAGTAAATGAGATTCGAGCAAAATGTCGTAGATTAAAGCAAGAACAAGGTCTTGGTATGATTTTGATTGACTATTTGCAGCTTATTCAAGGAAGTGGGAAATCAGGAGAAAACCGTCAGCAGGAAGTATCTGAGATTTCTCGTACCTTAAAAGGGATTGCACGTGAATTGCAAGTGCCTGTTATTGCTTTATCACAGTTATCTCGTGGTGTAGAATCTCGTCAAGATAAACGCCCGATGATGTCTGATATTCGTGAATCTGGAAGTATTGAGCAGGATGCTGATATTGTAGCTTTCCTATATCGTGAAGACTACTATGATCGAGAAACGGAAAACAAAAATACAATTGAAATTATTATTGCAAAACAACGTAACGGTCCAGTAGGTTCAGTGGAACTTGCATTCGTCAAAGAGTTCAATAAGTTCGTTAACTTAGAACGTCGTTTTGAGGATGGACATGCTCCACCGGCATAAAGGCAGTATAAAAAAGAAACACATTTCTTATAATAAGATGTGTTTCTTTTTTTTTTATAAGAAAGATAAGGCTTTCATAAGTTAAATATATAATTCTTACGAACGAAAATGTTTTTTTGTGAAAAAATGTTCGCTTTTCGGTTGACTTCTCTTTCGGTTTTGGTACAATTATATTGTTTGAATAGATCGTTTGAAAATTGCGGAGGTGCTTTAATAATGTCTTCAGTAGTAGTTGTAGGAACACAATGGGGCGATGAAGGAAAAGGTAAAATCACTGATTTTCTTTCTGAGCATGCGGAAGTAGTTGCAAGATATCAAGGTGGAAATAACGCGGGACATACAATTGTTTTCGGCGGAGTTAAATATAAATTACACTTAATTCCATCTGGTATTTTCTATAAAGAGAAAATTTGTGTAATCGGAAACGGATTAGTAGTAGATCCAAAAGCATTACTTGAAGAGTTAAAATACTTACACGATCGTGGTGTAAGTACTGATAATTTACGTGTAAGTAACCGTGCACATGTTATTTTACCTTACCACTTAAAGCAAGATGAGTTAGAAGAAGCAAGTAAAGGTGATAACAAAATCGGTACAACGAAAAAAGGTATCGGTCCTGCATATATGGATAAAGCTGCTCGTATTGGTATTCGTATGGCTGATCTTTTAGACCGTGAAGCATTTAAAGAGAAGCTTGAGCGCAATTTAGTAGAAAAAAATCGTTTATTTGAAAAAATGTACGATACAGAAGGTTTCACTGTAGAAGAAATTTTCGAAGAGTACTTCGAGTACGGGCAACAAATCGCGCAATATGTATGTGATACATCTGTTGTATTAAATGATGCATTAGATAATAATCACCGTGTATTATTTGAAGGTGCGCAAGGTGTTATGCTTGATATTGACCACGGTACGTACCCGTTCGTTACATCTTCTAACCCAATTGCTGGTGGTGTAACAGTTGGAACTGGAGTTGGTCCTGCGAAAGTTACTCGCGTTGTAGGTGTATGTAAAGCATATACAAGCCGCGTTGGTGATGGTCCATTCCCTACTGAGCTTCATGATGAAATTGGTCATCAAATTCGTGAAGTTGGTCGCGAGTATGGAACGACAACTGGTCGTCCACGCCGCGTAGGTTGGTTCGATAGCGTTGTTGTAAGACATGCACGTCGTGTTAGTGGTTTAACGGATCTATCATTAAATTCTATCGACGTTTTAACAGGTATTCCAACTCTTAAAATTTGTGTTGCTTACAAATACAATGGTGAAGTTATTGATGAAGTTCCAGCTAACTTAAACATTTTAGCAAAATGTGAGCCTGTATATGAAGAGCTTCCTGGTTGGGAAGAAGATATTACTGGTGTAAAATCATTAGATGAACTTCCTGAAAATGCACGAAAATACGTAGAACGTGTTTCTGAGTTAACAGGAATTCAAATATCTATGTTCTCAGTTGGACCAGATCGTAACCAAACAAATATTGTTCGTAACGTATACGAAGCTTAATTAATAGTGTTTAGAAAAAACTCATGTCCGCATGAGTTTTTTCTTATTCTTTTATAAAAAAACGAAAAAAGTATTGCAATAAATACAGAATACATGTTATGATACATCTTGTCGTCACGAAAATATGACGTTGGTGAGTATGAGCCATTAGCTCAGTTGGTAGAGCATCTGACTTTTAATCAGAGGGTCGAAGGTTCGAGTCCTTCATGGCTCACCATTTTATTTTTCGTGGCCCGTTGGTCAAGTGGTTAAGACACCGCCCTTTCACGGCGGTAACACGGGTTCGAATCCCGTACGGGTCATGTTTTTTTTTGCTTATTTTTGGTCCCGTGGTGTAGTGGTTAACATGCCTGCCTGTCACGCAGGAGATCGCCGGTTCGACCCCGGTCGGGACCGCCACTTTTGTTTATACCACCATTAGTGGTTTTATATATAGTTTTGGCTCGGTAGCTCAGTCGGTAGAGCAGAGGACTGAAAATCCTCGTGTCGGCGGTTCGATTCCGTCCCGAGCCACTCTCAGGATATTAAGTGGGCCCACTTAATATCCTTTTTATTTATGTAATTTTACAAAACTGAGTAGTTATTTTAAAATAGAACGAGGAGCCTCTAGCAGTTGAAGCTAGAGGTTTTTCTATAGATCGTATAAGATGCCGTGTAAAAGTGGATCATACATGAGTCTATGAGAATAGAGGAGAAAATACTTAAACAAAGGATGCGGTCATATAGGACATACTATGTAAACATCAATATGTTTAGGGATTATTGACCATATTTTTATAAGGAGGAAATAGACGATGATGGGAAAGAAAATTTTAGTAGTTGATGATGAAAAGCCGATTGCAGATATTTTGAAGTTTAACTTAGAAAAAGAAGGTTTTGAAATAGTAATGGCACATGATGGTGATGAAGCAATTGAAAAGGCTAATGAAGAGCAACCAGATATGGTTTTATTAGATATTATGCTACCAGGTAAAGACGGCTTAGAGGTTTGCCGTGAAATACGTAAAAGCTCAGAAATGCCGATTATTATGCTTACAGCAAAGGACTCTGAGATTGATAAAGTATTAGGGCTTGAGCTTGGGGCAGATGATTATGTAACGAAGCCATTTAGTACAAGGGAATTACTTGCTCGTGTGAAGGCGAATTTACGCCGCCATCAACAAGGTGGTGCTGCGGAAAAAGAAGAAAATACAGAAATGGTTATTGGACCAATTGTGATTAATCCAAATGCATATAGTGTAACGAAGCGCGAGGAAAATATCGAGCTTACACATCGTGAATTTGAGTTGCTACATTATTTAGCGAAACATTTAGGACAAGTTATGACACGCGAACATTTATTACAAACAGTTTGGGGTTATGACTATTTTGGAGATGTGCGCACAGTAGACGTTACAGTACGTCGTTTACGTGAAAAAATTGAAGATAATCCAAGCCATCCTACTTTAATTGTAACTAGACGTGGAGTAGGGTATTACTTGCGTGACCCAGAGCAGGAATAGTATATGAAGAAAGTTGGTTTTTTTCAATCTATTCATTTAAAATTTGTGCTTATATATATGCTATTAATATTAATAGCGATGCAAGTTATTGGAGTATATTTCGTAAGGGAATTAGAGAAGAGCTTAGTACAAGGTTTTAGGGATTCTTTAACACAGCAAACAAACTTATTATCATATAATTTGAAGCAAGAGTTTAAAAAAAGTTATACAAAAGCAGAAACAGAGTCAACAGATGAAACGATTAAAACGTCAATTCGAAAATTTGCCTCTGATCAGAAGAAAGTTATACAAGAGGTAAGTGTATTTGATTCGCACAGAAAGTTACTGGCTATTTCAGATGAATCAAAGCAGAATAAGGTGAATCGAACATCAACTGATATAGCTGTTCAGCGAGTGTTAGTACAAAAAAAGCCAGAAGTGAAAATTGAGAAGGATGGTAGTACAGGTCATCGTGTTCAAGTTATGCTTACTCCGATTCTAGATGATAACGGTAAGGATGCGCTTGGTGTTATTTACATTGTGGCATCTATGGAAGATGTATATAAACAAATGAAGGATATAAATCAAATTTTTGCTACGGGAACAGTAATTGCTTTATTAGTAACGGCCGTACTTGGGATTTTATTGGCTCAAACAATTACAAGACCAATTTCAGATATGCGGAGACAAGCAATCGAAATGGCAAAAGGAAATTATTCCAGAAAAGTAAAAGTGCATAGCCATGATGAAATTGGACAACTGGCATTATCCTTCAATAATTTATCGAAAAAATTACAACAAGCTCGTTCTTCTACAGAAAGTGAAAGGCGTAAATTATCATCTGTTTTATCACATATGACAGATGGAGTAATTGCTACTGATCGAAAAGGGGATATTATTTTACTAAATGACCCTGCGGAAAAGATGTTAAATGTTTCTCGTGAAACAGCGCTCGATCAATCTGTTTTAGAGGTATTAGGGATACAGGAAGAATTTACGCTCGATCATTTATATGAAGAGCCAGATTCTGTTTTATTAGATTTTAGTACGAGAAATGAACCATATATTTTACGTGCTAGTTTCTCTGTTATTCAAAAAGAAACAGGGAAGGCAAACGGCTTAATTGCTGTACTATATGATGTAACAGAGCAGGAACGTATAGAACGGGAACGCCGTGAGTTTGTGGCAAATGTCTCTCATGAATTAAGGACGCCATTAACGACGATGCGCAGTTATTTAGAGGCACTTACAGATGGAGCATGGCAGGATCCAAATATTGCACCACAATTTTTAACGGTTACACAAGAAGAAACAGAAAGAATGATTAGACTTGTCAATGCGTTGTTACAGCTATCTAAACTGGATAGTACAGAGCATCGTTTAATGAAAGAATGGGTCGACTTTACTGATTTCTTTAATAATATTATTGATCGCTTTGAAATGTCTAAAGAGCAAAATGTAAGTTTCAAACGATCTTTCTCTAAGAAATCTAGATTTATTGATATGGATACTGACAAAATTACTCAAGTGCTGTATAACATTATTTCTAACGCATTAAAGTATTCACCAGAAGGTGGAACAGTAACATATCGTTTACGTGATCGCGGTGATTTATTAGAAATTAGTGTAAGTGACCAAGGAATGGGTATTCCAAAAGAAAACGTTGATAAAATCTTTGAACGTTTTTATCGCGTAGATAAAGCTCGTTCAAGACAAATGGGTGGTACGGGACTTGGATTAGCAATTGCAAAAGAAATGATTGAGGCACATGGTGGCTCTATTTGGGCGAAGAGTGAAGAAGGAAAAGGGACAACTATTTATTTCACGTTACCAATGGCAGCAGATGAAGAGGACGATTGGGAATGAGTATGGAAAACTTTAAAACAATAGTTTTAATTAACCTAGTTGTAATTAGCCTATTTCTTACTTTTAATCTATGGACGTATGTGCCAGATTCTACATCCATGCAAAACGCGAAATTTGTACAGGGGAATGAAGGAATGAACCAAACTAAAATTTCCGATGTTGTCCGTCCTACTTCTATTATCGTGCATAAAGATAAAAATCATTATGGGAGCAGAAGAGAGGCAGATATAGAATCAATCTATAAGCCCCTGGAAGTAGGGGAACTACATGATTTTAGAGAGATATCAATCACTAAGGGTGATTTCCTTTCATATGTGCATGGTGAAGGGAAAGTTGAACTTGTTTTCCCTACCGATATCCCATTTGATGCAGTTAAATCCATGTTTAACATGAAAGAGAAAAGTACAGATAAGCCTAAACATTTTAATCGTATTCTCCTTGATCCTTCTAGAAGTAAGGATCAAGAAATTAAAATTAACTTTGTTTCTGATGGTGATAACTTTAAAATATACGAGGCAAAATTAAGTGGCTTGTATTTAAAAGATATTGTAAATGCCCAAAATCAATTTATAGTATCAGCAAAACCTTATTTTGATTATCAACTCAATGATATGAAAAAATTATTTTTACCAGATGGAACGACAGAGTTAAGCAATATAACATATATTTCATCTAATTTAGCAGTTGATACGTTTAAGAATGCTCTGTTTAGTGATCCTCGTTATTTAAGTCCGATTACCGAGATGTCGAAAGAAACATTTACAGATGGTATTAGATCCATGGAAATTGAAAACGATCGTCACATGCTAAAGTATAAAAACTCTTCTGTCTTAACTGAGAAAACGATAGATAATTTAATGCTTTTACAAAAAAGCTTTGAATTTGTAAGTGGTCACAGTGGGAGTTTGGATTCATATCGTTTGGACTATATGAATAAAGGAGAGACAGTATTTCGCTTAAATGAAGATGGATATCCAGTATTCAATGCAGATGGATTAGCGGAATTAAGACAAGTATGGGGATCAGAAGAAGTAATGGAATATGAAAGACCGTTGCTATCTTTAAATACTAAAGGTATAGAACAGAAGGTTACTCTTCCGTCAGGGCATGTTGTAATAGCATCCCTAGAAAATAATCCAGAGATAAAGAAACAAGTAATTAAGGATATTGGCATTGGATACAAGTTATCACTAGATGGGCAAGTGGTTCGACTACAACCAATTTGGTATGTAAAGCTTGTTGAAGATGAAACAGGTAAACAGAAAATCTATGAGTGGAGTGAGGGAGGACTAAATGGATTGGGATCGGATTAAAACCATATTTATTGTGACCTTTTTTGTTTTGGATCTCTTTCTCATTTTCCAATTCATTCAAAAGCAAGATAGTAATCAATTGGAGCTTATTGCAGAAACAAAGATAGATCAAGAATTAAAAGCAAATAAAATTACGATGGGAAATATCCCTAAAGAACCGAAAAAAGAGTCATTTATTAGAGCGGAAAATAAAGCCTTTAAAGAAGAAGATATACAGTCTTTGAAAAATCAAACGGTGCATATACAAAATATGTACAAGATAGAAAGTAAGCTAAAAGAGCCTTTTTTAAATACGAAATCATTATCAAAAGATAAGTATAATGAATTTTTGAAGAACTATGTATTGGATGGACAAAAGTATGAATTTGGAGCGGTGAAAGACTCTAAAATTTATTTCTTCCAAAAATATAAAGATAAGCCTATTTTCTATAATAATCAGGCGATGATTGTTGTGGAATTAAATGAAAAAAATGAACTTGTTTCATATACGCAGACAATGCTAACTGATTTAAAAGAAATGGGCGAAGGTGAAAAAACGAAAGAGCAAGAAATTATTACGGCTCAAACAGCTTTAGAAAATTTGTATTTAAAAAATAAAATTCATGGAAATACGCATGTTAAAGAAGCGCAAATTGGTTATGCCACTCTTACCGCATCTACTTCTAATAACCAAGTACTTGCTCCAACGTGGAATTTAAAAACGGAGCAGAAGCAGGACTTCTTTGTGAATGCAATTGAAGGACAAGTTATGGAATTAGGAGAAAAGGAAAATCAAGTGGTTGATGAACATACTGGAGTGAGAAAGAATGGGGTTGCATTTTAGCGTACTTGCAAGTGGAAGTACAGGAAATATGCTATACGTAGGAACCGATGAAAAAAAATTACTAGTTGACGCAGGTTTAAGTGGTAAAGCAACAGAGGCTTTATTTAAACAAGCAGAACTAAATATAAATGATGTATCAGGTATTCTTGTAACGCATGAGCATAGTGATCATATTAAAGGATTAGGTGTATTGGCACGTAAATATGATTTACCTGTTTATGCGAATGAGAAAACATGGAATGCAATGGAACATTTAATAGGAAATATCCCAACTGAACAAAAGTTTATTTTCTCAGTTGGTGATGTGAAAACATTTGGTGATATTGAAGTCGAGTCATTTGGAGTTTCTCATGATGCGGCAGAACCGATGTTTTATGCTTTCCATAACAATAATAGGAAATTAGCGCTTATTACAGATACGGGATACGTAAGTGACCGTATGAAGGGCGTTATTAAGGGAGCTAATGCTTTTGTATTTGAAAGTAATCATGATGTAGAAATGCTTCGTATGGGACGTTATCCATGGAGCATTAAACGACGTATTTTAAGTGACGTTGGGCATGTTTGTAATGAGGATGCTGCATTAGCGATGGCAGATGTAATTACAGATGAGACAAAGCATATTTATTTAGCTCATTTAAGCTTAGATAATAACATGAAAGAACTAGCGCGTATGTCAGTATCACAAGTACTAGAGGAAAAAGGATTTGGAGTGGGTGAATCCTTTGAAATTCACGATACAGATCCAAAAATGCCTACAAAAATTCAATACGTATAATTCTTCATTTTAGTAAACAATAAAGGTGAATATAGTTGTTTTCAGGAAGATAGGTGAACAAATATGTCCTTTATTGATGAAGAAAGTTATCGTATGAAACGTGCAGGAAAAAAGAAGCACAAAGGTATAGTTCTTTCGAGTATAGCGGGAACAATTGTAGGAGCTTCTTTATTTGCGTTTGGAGCGCCTTTATTTTCGAATTCTGCTGATACGCTTCCGCAAGCTGAAGCAAGCGGAAGTAATATGGCTGAAGCTCAAGGGATTAAACAGATTAGCTTTGTAGATGCTGTTGATCGTGCATCTGAAGCTGTTGTGGGTGTTATTAACATTCAACGAGATAATTTTTCAGAGGCAGATTCAGAGGCCGGTACAGGATCAGGAGTAATTTATAAAAAGACAGATGGTCAAGCTTATATTGTAACGAATAATCATGTTGTAGCTGGAGCGAATCGTATTGAAGTAAGTCTAAGTGATGGTAAGAAGGTTCCTGGAAAAGTATTAGGAACCGATGTAGTCACAGATTTAGCTGTATTAGAAATAGATGCAAAGCATGTGAAAAAAATAATTGAAATTGGCGATTCTAATACTGTTCGCAGAGGAGAACCAGTTATTGCGATTGGAAACCCACTTGGACTGCAATTTTCTGGAACAGTTACACAAGGTATTATTTCAGCTAATGAACGTATTGTCCCTGTAGATTTAGATCAAGATGGACATTATGATTGGCAAGTAGAAGTGTTACAAACAGATGCAGCGATTAATCCGGGGAATAGTGGTGGTGCGCTTGTAAATGCAGCAGGACAATTAATTGGTATTAATTCAATGAAAATTGCTGCAAAAGAAGTAGAAGGAATCGGCCTTGCTATTCCGGTGACTAGAGCTGTTCCGATTATGAATGAACTTGAGAAGTATGGAAAAGTAAGAAGACCGTATGTTGGGATTGAACTTAGGTCATTAAATGAAATCCCAAACTATTATTGGTCAAAAACATTACATTTACCAGGTACTGTAACAGAGGGCGTTTGTATTTTGGATGTGAAAAGTCCTTCGCCAGGTGCGGATGCTGGTTTAAGAGAACATGATGTTATTGTGGCAGTAGATGGAAAACCGATTCGCGATATTATTGGATTCCGTACGGCCTTATATGATAAGGAAATTAATGATAAAATGACTCTTACGTTTTATCGTGGTACAAAAAGAGTAACAACAACAGTGAAATTAGGCATTCAAAAGTATTAAAAACAGGAGGGCCTACCTCCTGTTTTCTATTGTAGAAAAGTGAGGTGTAGAAAATGAATTTACCTTGTTGTTTAGAACATGTTGAATTAGCGTTAGATATTATTGTGGATGAGTGTGAAGTTGCACCAGTTATCAACAATGTGGATAACTCAGGAAAAGAGAAAAAAACATGTGAATTTTGTCAAAATGAGGCGACATATGTTGTATCGAACACAGATTCTCACACAATATGTGGGTAGTATTTGTGGATATGTGGATAAGTTTTGTGGATAACATGTTTGTAAGGTGGAGGATACGTGTGAATATCTCGATTATTTCAATTGGGAAATTAAAAGAAAAATATTTGAAACAAGGTATAGCAGAATACTTAAAACGATTATCTGCATACGCAAAAGTAGAAGTAATTGAATTACCTGATGAAAAGGCGCCAGAAAATTTAAGTGAAGCAGAAATGTTAATTGTAAAGGAAAAAGAAGGTATACGTATACTCGATAAAATTTCTGATGACACGCATGTGATTGCATTAGCTATAGAAGGAAAGCAAAAGTCATCAGAAGAATTTGCGGTAAGTCTAGATCGCCTTGCTACATACGGAAAGAGTAAAGTCGCATTTGTAATTGGTGGATCACTGGGACTAAGCTCAGAAGTGATGAAGCGTTCAAATGAATCACTTTCTTTTTCAAAGATGACATTGCCACATCAATTAATGCGATTAGTGTTGCTTGAGCAAGTGTATAGAGCTTTTCGGATTAATCGTGGAGAACCGTATCATAAGTAATGTATTCTATGTAAAACACTGATATTATCATATTTATTTTATTATGCCTATAATTGGAGGCTATGTGAATGGTAAGTGATCAGACGAGATATTCTAGACTCGCAAATATAACAAAAATAATAAATACGAAATTAGAACTACGTGACGTATTGCAGCGTGTGACAATGGCGATATCAGAGGAAATTGTTAGGTGCGATGCTGTTGGAATTTATTTACCCCAGGAAGATGGAACATTTAGAGGGTTTGCAGGAAAACCAGAGACTATAAATGGCGTAACGCTCGATACTCAAGTAATTGATCCTGAAATAGACTTACTGGCAAAAGAGGTTATTGAAACGAAAAAAACCATCTATATTCCTGATACCTCAAAGGATCATCGACCAGATCCGAGACCGGTTAATGCATTCAAAATTAAGTCCTTATTAGCTCTGCCTATCTCATTTGGGCAAGAGTTATTTGGTCTAGTTTTTTTATTTGATTATGGAATTCCGATGAATTTAACAGATTCAGAAATTCAAAGTGTTGAAGCTTATGTAAATATGGCTGCGGTTGCAATTCAAAACACAAATAATTTAAAACAAAAGGAAAACCTTATTGCTGAGAAGCAGCTGTTACTAAATGTTACACGTGATTTATCAATGTGTTCCTCGATACAGGAGAGTTTTGATAAATGCTTTTTTTACCTAGAACAGATTTTAGAGAGTAAAAATATGACTGCCCATCTTCTAGATCCGCTAGATAAAACAACAATTAAAACAACGAAATTAAGTAAGGGCTGTCATTGGACAGAAGCGGATTGGACAGAGAAAAGCTATGAAGCCAAGATTCAAGAAGTTATTCAAACAAAAAATATAGATAGTAAGGGTCTATTGATGATTCCATTGGTTTCAATTGGAGAAGTATTAGGGGTAATCGTCGTTGGCAAAGAAGGAAAAGCTCACAATTATGATCATTCTCAACTTCAACTAGCAAAATCTATCGTTGATGCCACAGCCCCTACGTTTTCGAATTTGTCATATATGGATCAACTAGAAAGCATAGTGGAAGAGCGAACGAGAGAGCTAGCTGCTGCTAATGAAAAAGTTACAAGTGTGATTGAATGTATTACGGATGGATTTTTTATTTTAAATAATAAATGGGAATTTACGTACGTAAATAAGCACCAATATTTTCCGAAAAGAAAAACAGCAAAAGATGTATTAGGAAAGAATATATGGGATGTTTTCCCGAGTGAAATCGACACAGTTATGTATAAGGAATTTCATCGTGCGATGTCAGAGCGAACTACAGTTCATTTCGAATTTCTTTCTACTGCAGATGAATATTGGCACGAAGTTATTGCATACCCGTATGATGATGGTATTTGTTGTATTTTTAAAAACATAACGGAAAAAAAGAAATATGAACAGGAATTGAAAAGATTATCCAACATAGATTTAATAGGGCAAATGGCAGCAGGTATCAGCCATGAAATTAGAAATCCAATGACAACAGTACTAGGATTTTTACAGTTATTAAAAGAAGAGAATACCTATGAGAAACATAATAAGTACTTTCATTTAATGATTGAAGAACTTAACCGTGCCAATTCTATTATTACTGAATTTCTCTCAATGGGTAATACAAGGAAATCGGATTTGCAGATGTTAGATTTAAATTCAATTATCCACGATATTATTCCTTTAATAAAGATTGATACGTACAATCAAAATAAATATATTCAAGTCGATACAAATGACATTCCAGAATTACTTTTAAATCGTAATGAAATACGGCAATTATTAATGAATCTATATCGTAATGGCTTAGAAGCGATGAATACAGGGAAAGTTCTAACCATTAGCACTTACAAGGAAGGTCAAAATTGTGTGGTGCTTGCAGTGCGGGATCAAGGAAAAGGTATCAGGCCTGAAGTATTAGAGAAACTGGGTACGCCGTTTTACACGACCAAAGATAATGGAACTGGATTGGGGTTAGGTGTATGTTATGCCATTGCTGCCCGCCATAATGCAAAAATAGAAATTCAAACAGGATCGGAAGGCACTACCTTTTTTGTTAAATTTAATTATGAAAATAATAAAAAATAACCTTATTTAGAATAGTTACGATGAACCGTATCATAAATAAATTTATTCTTTGCATATAAAAGGATAAAAAGACCATTGGACAAAAATTACCGATGGTCTTTTAAATATTATTAGATGGTATGTAGATTTCCTAAAATAAGTATGTTTCTATTTCCATAAAAATATGCTGTAATATGAAGAGGAAAAAGTATAAGTAGTTAGAGAAGTGAGGAATTAAAGGTGAAGAAGTTTAAGAAGTTTTACTTGGAGATTACGAGTGTATGTAATCTTGCGTGTAGCTTTTGTCCGCCGACGGAAAGGCAGAAGCAATTCATTTCTGTGGAGGATTTTGCTAAAAGATTAGACCAAATTAAACCTCACACAGACTACATTTATTTGCACGTGAAGGGTGAGCCGTTGCTCCACCCGAAAATAGATCAACTATTAGACTTAAGTCATGAAAAAGGGTTTAAAGTTAATATTACAACGAACGGAACGTTAATTAATAAGAGAAGACATAGGCTGTTAAATAAGCCTGCGTTAAGACAAATGAATTTTTCACTGCATAGTTTTGATGGACATCCAGGTTCGCAAGATAAAGAGGGCTATGTAAGGAGTATACTTTCCTTCATTAGGGAAGCGACAAGTCAATCAGATTTAATTGTATCGTTAAGGTTATGGAATTTAACTCAGGATAATAAAACGAATGCTGAAATCCAGAAAAATAGAGAGTTATTATCTATAATTGAAAATGAATTTGATCTATCTTATCAAATTGAAGAGAAGCTTACACCAGGAAAAGGTATAAAAATTGCAGAACGTGTCTTTATTAATCAAGACTATGAATTCCAGTGGCCAGCATTACATGAAGAAGAGGATGATGGGAAAGGATTCTGTCATGGACTTCGTAATCAAGCGGGTATTTTAGCGAATGGAACAGTTATTCCTTGTTGTTTAGACGGTGAAGGGATTATTAACCTTGGGAATATTAATAATGATTCATTTTCTAACATTATCGAAGGTGAAAGAGCAACAAACATTGTCGATGGATTTTCGAAAAGAGTTGCGGTTGAAGAACTTTGCAGGAAATGTGGATATCGCAAACGGTTTGGGAAGTAAATATGAAATAAGCCCTCATAAAGCGAGGGCTTATTTTTTATACTTGATAAGAATGCTCTAATTTATCAATTAATGAACCAACGTAAGAAACAGCTTTACGGATTGCATCTGGTTTTGACATATCTACTCCGGCATGTTTCATTGTACCACCAGCGATCAATAGCAGGTTGTACTTCCTCTTTAATCATTTGAGCTACTGCAGTGGATGCAGTGTGTGCTGCCTTTTTTGTAGTATTTCTAGTAACGATTTACGGAAAGGTTCAAGTTTTGTTTCTTCAGTTAAATATTTTTCAATTGTTCCTTCGCCGAATATGAGGATTTCATTATGAATAAAGGATAGTGCAGTATGTACTTTCGTCCATAAAGCAGAAATTTTGGAAGAGTTCGCTTGAATACTTGGATTTGTACGATCAGTAGATTCTTTTAAACTTGCATATGAGTACAGTTTTGTTAACGTCATTAAAAGTTCTTCTTCTAAAAGTAGGCAATTTAATAAAGTGTGGGAGCTAGTATGTAAATGTCCTTTAAATGAATCAAGTTTCTTTATATCATTTTCCAATGCGTTTAATGCAGTATGCTATTCGGCATCAGAATTATACAAATCGGATAAATCCCATGTTAGTTCAGCAGGTACCTCTGCGCAATTAAGACGATTTTCTATTACATTTTTCAAGTCGTATATCCTCCTTCTTAAGACTATCTAAAAATATAACGATAGAAAATTCTGTTAAATTAAAATGTTTTTCATTTTTATATACAAAAAAGAAGGACAAGCATGAAAATACTTGTCCTTCAAGTTAATTTAAGAATTAATATACTTTGTCACCATTGAAAATCGAGTTTTTCACGACAACATAATCTACAGTACGAATAGCATCTAATTTTGTTCCACCAGCGTAAGAGATAGAAGATTGAAGATCTTGTTCCATTTCGATTAACGTATCTTCTAAAGAACCTTTATGCTCAACGAACATTTTCTTACCTTCAACGTTTTTCTTCTCACCCTTTTGGAATTCAGAAGCAGAACCGAAGTATTCTTTATAAAGTTTTCCATCTCTTTCAATTGTTTCCCCTGGAGACTCTTCGTGACCAGCGAATAGAGAACCGATCATGACCATAGTTGCCCCAAATCGAATAGATTTAGCTACGTCGCCGTGTGTACGAATACCACCATCAGCGATAATTGGCTTGCTTGCAGCTTTTGCACACCAGCGAAGTGCAGCTAGCTGCCAACCACCAGTTCCGAAGCCTGTTTTAATTTTAGTAATACAAACTTTACCAGGTCCAATACCAACTTTTGTTGCATCGGCACCAGCATTTTCTAATTCTCTTACCGCTTCTGGAGTTCCAACGTTTCCAGCGATAACGAAGCTCTCTGGTAAATGTTTTTTAATATGTTGAATCATGTTGATCACAGCATTAGAATGACCGTGTGCGATATCAATCGTGATATATTCAGGTGTCAGTTGCTCAGCAGCTAATTGTTGTACGAATTCATATTCGTCCTCTTTTACACCAACGCTGATAGAAGCGATTAATCCACGTGATTGCATATCTCTAATGAATGAGATTCGTTTCTCTGGTTGGAAACGATGCATGATATAAAAGTAGTTGTTCTCAGCTAAATAAGTTGCAATTCTTTCATCAATAATCGTTTGCATATTTGCAGGTACGACAGGTAATTTAAATTTATGTTTTCCTAAAGTGACAGTTGTATCACATTCAGAGCGGCTATTTACAATACATTTTGCAGGAATTAATTGAATATCTTCATAGTCGAATACGTTTTCCATCATTTACACCCCTAAAATACGAATATTTTATTTTTATTAATTAAAAATGTTCGTCCATAGGATAATTTACATTATTTTTATTAAGAAGTCAAAGGTTTAATTATTAATTTGGAATTTAAATTTTATTTAATGTTTTTTGTATTTAAATGTCTATAATGTATTTTAATGTTTATTGGTTTACTGTAGAATTATATTTGGAAAATAGTAGATATATATATTAATTATGGGAGAGGTTTTATGGGACGTTTAGTTTATATGGATTGGCTACGCGTATTAGCAACAATTGCGGTCGTTACAATTCACGTTTCTGCTGGTTATGTTTCTATGTTAGATGCAAGTAACGTATCGCGTTGGATGGCTGGTAATTTTTATGATTCATTTTCACGTGCTAGTGTTCCGATATTTGTAATGATTAGCGGAGCTTTATTGTTAAGGGGAGCAAAAGATAGTTCTATTGGGGAATTTTTAAAGAAACGTGCAAGTAAAGTAATCATACCTTTTATAGGTTGGAGTGCTATATTTTACATCTATGGAGCTTGCGTAGGATATTTTCCGGCTTCTTTAAAACAGGGGGTAAAGTATTTTTTAACAAATAGTATTGGTTTACATCTATGGTTCTTATACATGATTGTAGGAATATACCTAATCGCCCCTTTACTGAAAGTATTCGTGAAAAATGCTAAAAAGAGAGAGATAGAATATTTTTTAATTTTATGGTTATATGCATCTGTTATAGTCAAACTAGTAAATTATTATTATCCTATCAACTTTAATATCGAACTATTTTATGTGACAAACTATGTAGGATATTTTCTACTAGGTTATTACTTATCTAATTATGATATTGCAAAAAAATGGAGAAACCTATCTTATATTGGGGGAATTTTAGGGTTTATTGGTACGTTCTTTATTACATACTATTATACAGTCAAAGCTAATGGGCAATTGGACCAATATTGGTATGAATATTTTGCGCCAGGTGTTGTACTTATGGCAATTGGATTATTTGTCTTTTTTAAATACACTTTCCAAAATTCGGAAAGACAATTACCATTTTTATTACGTGGTATAAACCAAGCAAGTCTTGGAATTTATATTCTTCACTTTTTCTTATTAAATAACTATCTATACATAGTTATTCCAAAGGTAGATGCCCATGTACATGCAATACTGGCAATACCTATAAATGTAATGATTACACTTTTTCTGAGTATGATAATAACTTTAGTATTGCAACGAATACCATTTGTAAAAAGGTTAGTTCCGTAAATATATTTTATCTAAAAAAATATATTTTTCATTATGTAGGTGGGCAGGCTTATTATTAAGACTGCCCTTTTCTATGTTGTTTTAAAAAATAATATAAAAAGAGTTATACTTAGGTTAAGATGATATTTCAACGAATTGCAAATATTAGTTTGATATATCATCTTAGTATAATTAAGTGTAGGAGAATAAAAAATATAATTATTAAATAAAGAATAAAATGAGGTTAGTACATGAGTAAAAGAAGCTTTGCTGAGTATACATTAAGTAAAGAAATTATAAGAGCACTTAATGGTTTAGGTTATAATCATCCAACAGAAGTACAAGGTGAGGTTATTCCAGTCGCATTACAAAAGAAGGATCTTGTTGTGAAGTCCCAGACTGGAAGTGGAAAAACAGCTTCATTTGGTATTCCACTTTGTGAAATGGTGGAGTGGGAAGAGAATAAACCACAAGCATTAGTTTTAACACCAACGAGAGAGCTTGCGGTACAGGTAAAAGAAGATATTACAAATATAGGTCGATTCAAAAGGATTAAGGCTGCGGCAGTTTATGGGAAATCTCCATTTGCACGTCAAAAATTAGAATTAAAGCAAAAGACACATATTGTAGTTGGGACTCCTGGTCGTGTGTTGGATCATATTGAGAAGGGTACCCTTTCTTTAGAGTGTTTGAAGTATTTAGTTATTGATGAAGCAGATGAGATGCTAAATATGGGCTTTATCGATCAAGTAGAGGCAATTATTGATGAATTACCTACAAAAAGAATGACGATGTTATTTTCAGCAACACTTCCAGAAGATGTTGAGAAATTGTCTCGTACATATATGAATTCACCAATTCATATTGAAATTAAAGCAGCTGGGATTACGACGGATAAAATTGAACATACTCTTTTTGAGGTGATAGAAGACGAGAAGCTTTCACTACTTAAAGATGTAACAACGATTGAGAATCCTGATAGCTGTATTATTTTCTGCCGTACACAAGAAAATGTAGATCATGTATATAGACAATTAAAACGAGCTAACTATCCTTGTGACAAAATACATGGTGGTATGGTACAAGAAGATCGTTTTGAAGTCATGGATGATTTTAGAAAAGGAAAATTCCGTTATTTAGTAGCAACAGATGTAGCTGCGAGAGGAATTGATATTGATAATATTACACATGTTATTAATTATGATATTCCACTTGAAAAAGAAAGCTACGTACATCGTACTGGAAGAACGGGACGAGCTGGAAATAGTGGAAAAGCTATTACATTTATAACACCATATGAAAATAGATTTTTAGAAGAGATTGAGGAGTATATTGGATTTGAAATTCCAAAGGCAATTGGACCTTCAAAAGAAGAAGTTATGAAAGAGAAAGCTGCATTTGAAGAAAAGATACATGCTAAACCAATTATAAAGAAAGATAAAAATGCAGATATCAACAAAGGCATTATGAAGCTGTACTTTAATGGCGGGAAGAAAAAGAAAATTAGGGCGGTAGATTTCGTCGGTACAATTGCTAAAATTAAAGGTGTTACAGCAGAAGATATAGGTATTATTACGATACAAGATAATGTTTCTTACGTTGAAATATTAAATGGAAAAGGACCACTTGTCTTGAAAGTCATGAAGACTACAACGATTAAAGGGAAACAACTAAAAGTTCATGAAGCAATTAAGTAAATAAAAAACTATCCACTTTAATAGGTGGATAGTTTTTTATTTATGATTCTTTTAAATCATCCACTAGTTGCTCCGCTAAACGTCTATACATATTACTCATAGTCACGAAGGATGTTAGTAGTAGAAATTTTTCTAGCTTTGTATCTTCTAAGGAAGAAATCTCATTTACTTCTGTAACACGGTTATTTACGTCTTGTTTAAAGCTTTCGACATTGCTTTCAGTAAGAGCAAGATAATTTTTGTATAACGTATTTAATTCGAATGAATCATCATTTAATAAGGAGTCATTTATAGTTTCTAATGAACTTTTTATGTCGTTAATGGAGAGAGCTCCCTTTAATTGATAAATTAGGCTAATTAAAATCATATGCTCTTTTGAATACTTTTTATTTTTGATAGGGATGAATAGTTTCCCTTTTGCGTAATTATTAATCATCGTTTTTGTTAATACTTTTTCATCATCAGTTCTCGTTGTATCTGCATAAGTATTCTCAAATAGTTGGACAACTTGGTCTACATATAAGTCAACATTTGGAATATCCTCAAGTTTAATGTTTTTTTCTAAATGTAATGTCTTAAGTAATTCATTTATATTTTCCACGTAGAATCCCTCACTTTTATAACTTAGTGGAACTTAATGTTTAATATATCTTTAAATATGGTATTACGAAACAAATGAATTGTAAATGTTGACCTTAAAAAGAAATGTGTATATAATTACATGTAGTTATCAAAACTACATGTAATTATATGAGGGGTGTTATTATGAATACTTATGTAAGGGAACCAGTTAATGCATTTACTCACTTAGGTGGAGCGATATTATCATTTATTGCGTTATTAGCTATGCTTGTGAAAGTTTCTATCAAGATGCCATCATTTGCTGCAATTACAGCTGTTATTTTGTTTGGTATTGGAATGATGGTCCTTTATACGGCGTCAGCTGTATATCATAGTGTTGTGGCCAATGAACGTGTTATATACTTCTTTAGGAAGCTAGATCATTCTATGATTTTTATATTAATTGCAGGTACATATGCACCCTTTTGCTTAATTACATTAAATTCAGCAAGTGGTTTGCTATTATTTTGTTTAGTCTATGCAACTGCGATTTGTGGCATTGTATTTAAAATGTTTTGGTTTAATTGTCCAAGGTGGTTATCGACAGCAATTTATATTACGATGGGTTGGTTAATTGTTTTATTCTTTGCACCGTTAGCTGAGAATTTAAGTACAGGAGGCATTATTTTCTTAGTACTTGGTGGCATTTTTTATACAATTGGTGGATTTATTTATGGAACAAAGCCAAAATGGTTAGAGTTTAAATATATGGGGCATCATGAAATTTTTCATGTTTTTGTATTATTAGGTAGTCTTGCGCATTTTCTAAGTGTATATTGTTACGTAATTTAATAAAAAAACGCCACATAATAAAAATTATGTGGCATTTTTTTATTACCTGATTAGAATCGTATATGTTATAAAATTATTATGGGATAAAATGTAAGTTTCTGTGTTCGCATGTTAAACATAGGATAAGAAATATGTGATATACTTTGAGAAGTTTATAATGAATGAAATATGGAGGACTATAATTATGGCAATACTTGTAACAGGTGGAGCAGGATATATTGGTAGTCATACATGTGTAGAATTACTAAATAGCGGTTACGAAGTTATAGTAGTGGATAATCTTTCGAATAGCTCGGTAGAATCTATAAATCGAGTAAAAGAAATAACAGGAAAACAATTTAAGTTTTATAAAGAAGATGTTTTAAATCGCGAAGCGCTTGACGCAATTTTTGAAGAAAATTCAATTGAAGCAGTTATTCACTTTGCAGGATTTAAAGCTGTAGGGGAGTCAGTAGCGATTCCATTAACATATTATCATAACAACATTACAAGCACGTTAGTGCTATGTGAAGTAATGCAGAAACATAATGTAAAGAAGATAATCTTTAGTTCATCTGCAACTGTATATGGTATCCCGGAAACGTCACCGATTACCGAGGAGTTTCCATTAAGTGCAACAAATCCATATGGTCAAACGAAATTAATGATTGAGCAAATTATGCGTGATGTAGCATTTGCAGATGCAGAATGGAGTATCGCATTACTTCGCTATTTCAATCCATTTGGTGCACACGAAAGTGGGCGTATCGGAGAAGATCCAAATGGAATCCCAAATAACTTAATGCCATATGTAACGCAAGTAGCGGTAGGTAAGTTAAAAGAATTAAGCGTATTCGGAAATGACTATCCAACGAAAGATGGAACAGGAGTCCGTGATTACATCCATGTTGTGGACTTAGCAAATGGTCACGTAAAGGCGCTTGAGAAAGTACTGAGTACAACAGGAGTAGATGCTTATAACCTGGGCACAGGCATGGGCTATAGTGTACTAGAGATGGTTGAAGCATTTGAAAAAGTTTCGGGCAAGAAAGTTCCTTATAAAATTACAGAGCGTCGCCCAGGTGATGTGGCAGTATGTTTTGCTGATGCATCGAAAGCAAAGCGTGAATTAGGCTGGGAGGCAACACGCGGATTAGAAGAAATGTGTGCTGACTCTTGGAAATGGCAATCAAATAATAAAAATGGCTATTTAGAAGTTTAATGATGAATATAAAAAATGACCTTTGCATAAAAGCAAGAGGTCATTTTTTATATTCATTTTCTACTAAGTTTATTAGCGAACCTAGAAAAGAACGTTCGCTGTTTTAAATGATATGATTTTACAATATCTTATGCTAGAAGGTAGTAGAATGAGATAGAGTAATGTATTATTTTATTAATTTTTTATGGGAATTGAAAGCGTATTATTGAAATGTATTCCAACACTTGTATCATTGCTAGAGTCCGTTTATAATCAAGGAATCCTAGTTCATGTTTTGATAGGATTATTTATTATTGAAAGCGTTTTAAGTTCACTCCTTTTTTGAGGTAGGAGGTCTGACTTATTTAGATAAAAAATTATGTATGTAGTTTTAAATGGGAAGAAAAATAATATAAGTATCATTTTATAGTGTGGGGAGGTTAAAAGTGTGAAAGGTAAAGATTTTCACACGAATATATATGGGTTATGTAGGATTATTACTTTCAGGGGCAGCTTTATTTTTAAATAGTCTTGTTATATTAGGGAAAGCAGAGATGAAAAGTGCGGGTGTTTTTAATTTATTTGTGGGTGCACTACAAATTATTATTCCGTTTTATTTGATTATGATTTCTGACCAAAGCAATTGGACAGTGTATTCATATGCGGCTACTTTCTTATTTGGATTAACTTATTTATATGTAGGTGTTACTTTTATAAAAGGAATGGATAGTAGTGGCCTAGGATGGTTTTGTATTTGGGTAGCAATTATTGCCTTATTCTATATGGTTGTTTCATTTGTTCAATTCCATGATGTTGTTAATGCGTTAACGTGGTTTATGTGGGCATTACTTTGGTATTTATTCTTTGTATTAAATACACAAAAGAAGAACATTAATCAATATCTTGGAAGGATTGCCTTCGTACAATCATGGGTAACATTGACTTTACCTTCACTCTTTTATTTTATGGGAGTGTGGGGAGAGGGATTCGTATATGAATTATGGGTTTATGTATCTGTAATTTCTATTTTATACTTCTGTTATTGTATTTATAAATATCGAGTACGTTAATATATTATCTGTATAAAGGCATGGAATCGTTAAACGAATTCCATGCTTTTTATATGTTAGCACTTATAATAGAGAGGTAGTATTTTACAATTTGCTAAAGTGGGGATGATGAAGTTGAAAAAAGTATTGGTGCTAGGGGGAACAAGATTTTTTGGTAAACATTTAGTAGAAGCACTTTTGCAAGAGGGGCACGATGTAACGATTGCGACGAGAGGAATTACGGAAGATTCTTTTGGCAGTAGAGTAAAAAGACTTATTGTAGATAGGGAAGATGAAAAACAACTAGCAGAGCGTCTAGAAGATAAAAGTTATGATATTGTATACGATAATTTATGCTATAGCTCGAATGCAGCGAAAGTAATATGTGAAGTGTTACGAGGGAAAACGAAGAAATATGTTATGACATCTTCAATGGCCGTCTATGAACCTGCCCTAAGCTTATCAGAAGAAGACTTTAATCCGTACGAGTATGCAATCGCGTATGGAGATAGGAATGACTTCAATTATGGTGAAGGAAAGAGATTAGCTGAAGCCGTTGTATTTCAACATGCAACATTCCCAGTCGTTGCAGTGCGTTTTCCAGTTGTTATTGGAGAAAATGATTATACGAAAAGGTTACAATTTTACGTTGAATGTACTGTGAACCAAAAACCTATCGTTGTGGATCATGTAGATGGAACTTTGTCATTTATACATGAAAAAGAGGCAGGAGAGTTTCTAGCTTGGTGCGGAATGGCAAATGTGAGAGGACCAATTAACGCCTGTAGTAACGGAGTAGTTTCTATGGAAGAAATTATTCATTTCATAGAAGAGAAGACAGGAATAAAAGCACTCATTCAGAAAGCTGGGGGAAATATAGCTCCTTATAATGAGGTAACTAACTGTACGTTATATAATGGAAAGGCTCGTGAATTCGGATTTTTGTTCCGAGAGCTGAAACTAGAAATAAAAAATATTTTAAAACATTATATAAATACAATGAAGTAATCATAAATCCCCCGGTGGCAATCCGGGGGATTCGGGAGGATTTCGACAATACTGATTTTACATTACCAAATTTACCTTATACGTACGACTAATGTTTTTGTGATTGAATTGCTTGTAAATACTTCTCGTTTACTTGGTCCCAGTTTACTGTATGCCACCAGTTGGTAACAAACTCTGGGCGCCTATTTTGATACTTTAGATAATAAGCATGTTCCCATACATCAATTACGAGTAAGGGGATTTTCCCTTCTTGCAAAGGCGTATCTTGATTTGGTGTACTCATAACAGAGAGTTCCTCACCGTCAAGAACAAGCCATCCATAGCCACTTCCAAAACGACTAATAGCTGCTTTGGAAAGTTGATCTTTTAAGTTGTCAAAGGTATTGAAATAATAATCAATTACTTTTGCAACGTCTCCATTAGGCTCACCGCCACCTCGTGGGCTCATCACTTCCCAAAAAAGACTATGACAATAGTGACCACCACCGTTATTTCGTACAGCTGTAACAATTTCCTTCGGTAAAGCATCTAAATTACATAGCAATTCTTCTAAAGATTTATTATGTAATTCAGTATAATTTTCTAAAGTAGCATTTAAATTGTTTACGTATGTCGCATGGTGCTTTCCATGATGAATGGCAAGTGTATTGCTATCAATATGTGGCTCTAGTTCATCATAGTCATATAAAAGCTTTGGCAATTGAAATGAAGACATAACATTCCCTCCTTTCGACTTAAAAAAGTTGGTCTAGGTAAAAATACTTTACCTGAGTCAAAAATACACCCATTTTCCATATAAGTCAATAGTAATTCTATTAATTTTCTGAAAAATATTACAATAAAAGTAACACTCTCACTTTCATTTGTGACTCCTATCCTTTTTGCTTATACTGTAAAGTAGCAGGGTTTTGTTGAAATAGAAGGAGATTGTTTATGAGTAAAACGAAACAATTAATAGAGGAAGCAAGTAATTTTATTACGATTTGTTATAAGGAGCTTCATAAAGAAAAATTGATAGAAGAACGTATAAAAGAAATTCAAATTGAGATAGAGAAGACAGGGACATATGAGCATACATTTGAAGAACTTGTTCATGGTTCACGAATGGCATGGCGTAACAGTAATAGATGTATTGGGAGACTATTTTGGAGTAAGATGCATATATTAGATGCGCGCGAAGTAAATGATGAAGAGGGTGTATATAATGCATTAATTCATCATATTAAATATGCAACGAACGACGGGAAAGTTAAACCAACCATTACGATTTTTAAGCAATATCAAGGTGAGGAAAATAATATAAGAATTTATAATCACCAATTGATTCGATATGCAGGATATAAAACAGAAACGGGAGTGATTGGTGATGCTCATTCCGCTATATTTACGGACTTTTGTCAGGAGCTTGGTTGGCAAGGAGAAGGTACGAATTACGATGTATTGCCACTTGTGTTTTCTATAGATGGAAAAGCGCCTATATATAAAGAAATTCCGAGAGAAGAAGTAAAAGAAGTGCCAATTGAACACCCAGAATACCCTATTTCATCACTTGGAGTAAAATGGTATGGTGTTCCAATGATTTCAGATATGCGTTTAGAAATTGGCGGTATTTCTTATACAGCCGCTCCGTTCAATGGATGGTATATGGGAACAGAAATTGGGGCGCGCAACTTAGCAGATCATGATCGTTATAATTTACTTCCGGCTGTTGCGGAGATGATGGATTTAGATACATCGAGAAACGGTACCTTATGGAAAGATAAGGCGCTAATTGAGTTGAATATTGCCGTACTACACTCCTTCAAAAAACAAGGAGTTAGTATTGTTGATCACCATACTGCTGCACAACAATTTCAGCAATTTGAGAAGCAAGAAGCTGCTTGTGGTCGTGTTGTAACAGGTAATTGGGTATGGCTTATTCCACCATTATCTCCAGCTACCACCCACATTTATCATAAACCGTATCCGAATGAAATTTTGAAGCCAAATTTCTTTCATAAATGATATTTAGTGTAGGTTTTTTCTGTGAAATATAATTTTTTTAAATTACTGTTATGTAGCAAATGGAAGCCTTTACTCTCGGTTATTTTTGGAAGAGGCTTTTTGAACCAAGGAGTTCCTTATGTTATAATCAAATTTCTGTTTCGAAGACCTTATAGAAATATAAGGTCTTTTGTTTTGCTTTTTTATGTAAGAGGAAGAGATTCTTTCTTTTTAATAAGGGATTTGGCATATTTTTAGGGACAACATAAGTATGTGGGAAGTCGATAAAATGTTATGCATATATAATTATTGTGTTTTGGTTTTAAACAATAAAACATAATAAAGTTGTTTTTTTAGATTGCTGAGGAAGGAGGAAGTGTAAATGAGGATGAAGAGTCGAAAAACTGATTGGCCTGTATTTATTATTAGTGGTGGTTCACTTTTATTATTTGTAATTGCAGTTTTTTTGAACAAGGATTATGTAGAGAGTGCGATTAATAAAAGTTTCGCTTTTTCAATTAAATATTTCGGTGCCTTCTGGCAAGTTTTATTATTAGGTACATTTATTGTTGCGATGTGTATGGCGTTCTCCAAATATGGGAGAGTTAAGCTTGGAGGATTAGAAAAACCTGAGATTAGTACGGCAAAATGGCTTGCTATTATTATGTCTACATTACTTGCCGGAGGTGGCGTTTTTTGGGCAGCAGCAGAGCCAATGTATCATTTGATGACGGTGCCACCAATACATGATGGTATATCTGCTGGAACGAAAGAAGCAGTCATGCCTGCTTTAGCACAAAGTTATATGCATTGGGGATTTTTAGCATGGACGATTTTAGGTACAATTAGTGCGGTAGTTATGATGTATGGACATTATCATAAAGATATGCCGCTAAAACCTCGAACGCTTTTATATCCTATTTTTGGGGAAAAATTAAGAAAGAGCCTGCTTGGAACGATAATTGATGCAGCTGCAATTATTGCAGTAGCTGCAGGTACAATTGGCCCAATTGGATTTTTAGGTTTACAAGCAAGTTATGGATTACAAGAATTATTTGGAATTTCTGATGTGTTTACTACTCAATTAGCAATTATTGTTTGTGTGGTGGCCGTGTCTACCATATCGGCAGTAACAGGTATTGATAAAGGGATTCAAATTATAAGTAATTTAAATGTTAGATTAGCAATTGTATTAATGGCATTCATATTACTATTTGGGCCAGGTGGATTTATTATTGATTCGTTTGTTTCTTCGTTTGGATTTTATGTAAATGAGTTTATACCGATGAGCACATACCGTGGTGATACAAGTTGGTTAGGATCTTGGACAATCTTTTTCTGGGGATGGTTTATTGGATACGGACCAATGATGGCAATTTTAGTGAGTCGAATTTCAAGAGGGAGAACGATTCGAGAAATCATCGTTGCAATTGGAATTATCGCACCTATTATTACAACGTTTTGGTTTACTATATTAGGTGGATCAGGCGTGTTTTATGAGTTGATGAATCCTGGGTCTATCTCGGACGCATTAAGTGAATCTGGTATGCCGGCAGCTATGATTGCAATTACAGGACAATTGCCACTTTCTAATATTATTGGACCAGCATTTCTTTTATTAACAATTTTATTTGTAGTGACAACAGGAGATTCAATGGCGTATTCCATTTCCATGGCAGTGACTGGAGACGGAGATCCTAGAATTAGTTTGCGAATTTTTTGGTCGCTTATTATGGGCGCAGTTGCAGCAATTCTTTTATATATGGGTGAAGGAAGTATTAATGCGCTACAATCGTTTATCGTGGTGACGGCAGTTCCGGTATCAATTTTGTTATTCCCAATGCTATGGTTAGCACCTAAAGTTGCGGGAGAATTAGCATTAAAACAAGGTATTGTAAAAGAAGAAGATAAAACTGCATTCTTATTTCAGAAGGCTAGTAAATCAAAATAAATAAAAACATAAAAGAGGAAGCATCTTAAATGAGATGCTTCCTCTTTTACGTTTAATCTAATACTTTTCCCTTTGTTTCTGGTACACATAGTAGCATTGTAATTAACCCGATTGGGTAGATGATAAAAATCAAGGACAATGCTCCAAGTAAGTTGCCACCTGTAGCGAGTAAGCCAATAATAACAGGCCCAAATCCAGCTAACCCACGTCCTGTTCCGAAAATAAAGTTTTCAGCGGTAGAGCGAGCTTCAGCAGGATAGTTTTCAGCTAAAATTGCCCCAAATCCTCCCATCATTCCATTTGCAAAGAATCCAAGCAATGCACTTCCCCATAATAATAATGTTGAATCTGTGAATAAGAAGAAGTAAATGAGACAGTATACTGTACCGCCAATATAATAGATTGCAAAAGTTTTACGGCGACCAATTTTATCAGCTAGAATACCAAAGATTGCAATTCCAATTAGCATACCGATGGTAGAAATGAACATCCAGCCACTTGCTTTTGCTAATGTATAGTTATATTTATTTGCTAAAATAGTGGGCATCCATGTGAAGATTCCGTAATATCCGAAGTTTTGGATAAACGACATAATAATGAGACCGATTGTTGTAATTGTTACTTTTTTATTGGCAAATAACTTTCGAAGTGGGAATTTTTTTATATGTTTTAGTTGTTCTGCTTCAGTAGTTGTTAATTTACCTGTAGCTTCTTTTTGCAACAGTTCCTTTTTGTAGCGTTGTTTTTGCTCCCATATTTTCGGTTCACTTAAACTTTTACGGACATAGACAGCTAGTAAAGCTGGAATTAATCCAAATAAGAAAACGGCTCTCCATCCAAAGTGCGGGACAATAAATGCTGGAAGGAGTGAAGCAACCAGTACACCAAATTGCCATCCAAGTGCAACAACAGATGTCGCTTTAGCGCGCATTTCTTTAGACCATGTTTCTGTTACAATGGCCATTCCGATTCCGAATTCACCACCAACACCCATTCCAACTAAAAAGCGCAGAATTAATAATTGCCAGTAGTCTGTTGCGAAATAAATGAGTGCGGTTGCTAGTGAAAACAGTAAGATTGTGAAGGCCATTGTACGAATACGGCCAAATAAATCAGCAATAAATCCAAATAAATAAGAACCAATTAACATCCCTATTGTGGTAGCTAATGTTAAGTTTCCACCTTCAACAGGACTTAAGTGAAACTCTTTTAAAATATAGACAAGTACGAAAGATAATAGCAACATATCTAAACCTTCTGCTGCATATCCTAGCGCAGAACCAAATAATGTTTTATATCTTTTCGCTTTCGTCTCCTCTGTTATTTGTTGTACATCAGTAGTGACGTTCATTATTACTCCTCCTTATTTTCTACAGTCGCTATGGAAGAATAACAAAAGGCCTTCTCACCTGATATGATGAGAAGGCCAAAAAAGCATACGTATCCCCCAAAAAGAACATACGTATATTATATTCCGACTTCCTTCTCAACCTCACGGGGTTGGGTTAAAGGACTGTATTATATTACTTTATTTTTAGCACTCTTCTATTGTATTGTCAAATAAAGAGGAAGTTATTATGTGTAAAATATTTCAAAAAATATTTCGTTCTTCTTGACGCCGACTTCATTATTTTCCCATAATAAAACTAACTAAATAAAAAGGAATGAATCAAAGATGCTAAATTTAGTACTCATGATGATTGAACGAGTCGGACTTATAGTTATTTTAGGATTTTTACTCTCTCATATTAAAACTTTCAGACGCCTCCTTCATAAACAGGATGGCTATGTAGATAAGCTGAAGCTTATTTGTATTTTTTCGGTATTTACAATTGTAAGCAATTACACTGGGATTGAAATAGCAGGAAATACGATTATGAATGAAAACTGGTTACAAGGTGTTTCTTCGTCAAGTACAATTGCGAATACGCGTATTATGGGTGTCGGTATTAGCGGCTTACTTGGTGGCCCTATTGTAGGGGTTGGAGTAGGATTTATTGCTGGTATTCATCGTTATATGCTTGGTGGTACGACAGCGCTAAGCTGCGCAATCTCTTCTATTTTAGCTGGGATTATAACTGGTTATATCGGATATATTTTCAAAAAATATAATCGTACAATTACTCCTAAATTTTCAGCAGTTTTAAGTGTTTTTATCGTATCTTTAGAAATGCTTATGATTTTATTAATTATAGAGGATGGAATTAGCGTTGTGAAAACAATAGCGATACCAATGATTCTTGTAAATAGTTTTGGAAGTTTTATTTTACTTTCTATGATACAAGCTATTTTGCGTCAGGAGGAGAATGCAAAGGCACTGCAGACTCATAAAGTATTACGTATTGCAGATAAAACGTTACCGTATTTCCGCCAAGGCTTAACAGAAGAATCATGTAAGCATGTGGCACAAATTATTCACCGTTTTACAGGAACAGATGCGGTATCCTTAACAGATACAGAGAAAATATTAGCTCATGTTGGATTAGCATCAGATCACCATATTCCTTCACATAGTTTAATAACCGGTTTGTCGAAAGAAGTGTTAAACACAGGGAAAATAATGAAAGCGAAATCACGTGAGGTTATTAATTGTCAACATGAAGGCTGCCCTTTGCAAGCGGCGATTGTAATTCCACTAACTTCGCATGGAAATACGATAGGGACATTAAAACTCTATTTCAAAAATCCTAACCAGTTAAGTCGTGTGGAAGAGGAATTAGCAGAAGGGTTAGCAAAAATATTCTCCACGCAGTTAGAGTTAGGAGAAGCTGAGTTGCAAAGTAAATTACTTCAAGATGCGGAGATAAAAGCATTACAAGCGCAAATTAACCCGCACTTTTTATTTAATGCGATTAATACAGTATCAGCTTTATGCCGAACAGATGTAGAAAAAGCAAGGAAGTTATTATTACAGCTTAGCGTATATTTCCGTTGTAATTTGCAAGGGGCACGTCAGTTATTGATTCCACTAGAACAAGAATTAAACCATGTACAGGCATACTTATCCCTAGAACAAGCAAGGTTCCCAAATAAGTATGAGGTAAAGATGTATATTGAAGATGAGCTAAAGACAACTTTAGTACCACCATTTGTTCTTCAACTATTGGTTGAAAATGCATTGCGACATGCTTTTCCGAAGAAGCAACCAGTATGCGAAGTGGAAGTGCATGTTTTTGAAAAAGAGGGTATGGTTCACTTTGAAGTAAAAGATAATGGACAGGGAATTGAGGAAGAACGTTTAGAACAATTAGGAAAGATGGTAGTTTCGTCAAAGAAAGGGACTGGAACAGCTTTATATAATATTAATGAACGTCTTATTGGATTATTTGGAAAAGAAACGATGCTTCATATCGAAAGTGAATTAAATGAGGGGACAGAGATTACTTTTGTTATTCCAAAAAAAGTAGGGGAGGAAGAGCAGATTGTTAAAAGTACTAGTAGTTGACGATGAAATGTTAGCACGTGATGAACTAAAGTATTTATTAGAGAGAACGAAAGAAGTTGAGATAATTGGTGAGGCTGATTGTGTGGAAGACGCATTAGAAGAACTAATGCAAAGTAGACCAGATATTGTGTTTTTAGATATTCAATTATCCGATGATAACGGATTTGAAATCGCGAATATATTAAAGAAGATGAAAAATCCACCTGCAATTGTATTTGCTACTGCCTATGATCAATATGCGCTGCAAGCATTTGAAGTAGATGCGTTAGACTACATTTTAAAACCATTTGATGAAGAGCGTATTGTGCAGACATTAAAGAAGTATAAAAAACAAAAACAAGCGCAAATAGAAACGAAGCACGAAATAAAGGGGACAGATGTAACAGCAGAGATGCATAAATTAGCATTACCAATTGAAGAATCAATCGTACTTGTGAATATTGAAGATATTATATATGTAGGGCTTGTAGATGGGAAAGTAACAGTAAAAACAATGAGGGAAACGTATGTAACACATGATACACTTGTAATTTTAGAGAAGAAGTTACCACAAGCAAGCTTCATGCGCGTACACCGTAGCTTTATTGCGAATATTAATCATATTACTGAAATTCAGCCATGGTTTAATTCTACTTATAATTTAATCATGAAAGAAGGATCGAAAGTACCTGTTAGCCGTACATATGCAAAAGAACTCAAGAAGCTGCTTCGTATTTAAGAAGCAGCTTTTGTATTTCATCCTTTTATATTTGTAACTGATTCTGTATATTTGACGTTCTGTTATGTAAACGCTTACTTATGCGTTTGTATCCTATACAATAAAGGTACCAAATCGAAAGAGGTGGCCAAAATGAGTACGAAAAAAGTATATAGTTTCTTATCACAAGCATTCATATTCTCAGCTATTATGTTAATTTCTAATATTATTGCAACACATTTACCAATTCCAATGCCTTCATCGGTAATCGGGTTAGTTATTTTATTTAGTCTATTATGTTTAAAAGTTATTAAATTGGAGCAAGTTGAATCACTCGGAACAGCTTTAACAGGTATTATTGGATTCTTATTCGTCCCATCAGGTATTTCAGTTATTAATTCTCTTGGTGTAATGGGGCAATACTTTGTACAAATTTTAACTGTAATTGTTGTAGCAACAGTTATTTTACTCGCTGTAACAGGGTTATTTGCACAATTTATTTTAGGAAAAGATGAAAAAGAAACAGAAGATACAAAAGAATTGAAAGTAGTAAATAAAGGACGCAAGCACGGAAAGGTTGCGTAACCATTGCATTTATATATTGTTAGGAGGTAATGAACATGGCAAGCACAATGACTCCATATTTCGGAATCGTCGTTTCATTAATCGCATACGGAATCGGAACATTATTATTCAAGCATTCAAAAGGGTTCTTCCTATTTACGCCATTATTCGTAGCGATGGTATTAGGGATTGTCTTTCTAAAGGTAGGTAACTTTACTTTTGAAGAATATAATACTGGCGGAAAAATGATTAGTTTCTTCTTAGAGCCAGCAACCATTGCATTTGCTATCCCACTCTATAAACAAGTTGATAAGTTGAAAAAATATTGGTGGCAAATTTTATCAGCTATCGTGGTTGGATCTATTTGCTCAGTAATTGTCGTGTTCATTGTTGCAAAAGCAATCGGTTTAGATACAGCAGTAATGAATTCAATGCTACCACAAGCAGCAACAACAGCAATTGCGTTACCAATTTCAGAAAGTATTGGTGGTATTCCAGCAATTACATCGTTTGCAGTTATTTTCAACGCAGTTATCGTATACGCATTAGGAGCATTATTCTTAAAAACATTTAGAGTGAAACATCCGATTGCAAAAGGTTTAGCACTTGGAACAGCGGGTCATGCATTAGGAGTTGCGGTAGGAATTGAAATGGGTGAGGTAGAGGCAGCAATGGCAAGTATTGCTGTAACGGTAGTTGGGGTTGTAACAGTAGTTGTCATCCCAATGTTCATACCATTCATTGGATAGTAAAACTTACTTAAAAAACAAGAAAAGCAAGCTATTTGTAGGACAGATTTCTACTGATAGCTTGCTTTTTATGTTACAGTAGTGGTAAGACCTATTTAAAAAAATGTAAGTTTCCTTAAATCTTCATTAATACTATGTAGAATACGTTTTGAATTAGGTCATTGTATTGTAAAATAAGAAGTAAGCTACTGTATACCTGTTAAGGTAGGCATATAATGAGTTTATAAAAATCTTAATATGAATGAATAATTAAAAGTAGAAAAGAGAGAGAAATCTACTTAGTAACGTTTTAGTTTATAGGACAGGAGAGAGTATTCGTCGATTATGCAAATAAAAAACCTGTTTCAAAGTAAAGGATTTCAGAGGTTACTCGTATTAGTAATACTTGCTCTCGTGTTATACGGGCTGCAAAGTATGTTGAATTTAATATTAATTACGTTTATTCTCACGTATTTAATGGATCGATTCCAAAAGTTTATTTCCCGCAAATTAGATCATTTCATGCCTATTAATCGAAAAATTATTATAGCATTTCTATATGTAATGTTAATTGGTGGAATTGCTATTACGCTATTTAAATATTTACCAGTATTGACGATACAAATTTCACAACTGATTTACCAATTCAATGTATTTTTAAGAAACCCACCAGATAGTGAACTAATTAAGTATGCAGTTAATGCTGTCAATCATATGGAACTTTCTAAATATGTAGGACAAGGCGTAGACATTTTGTATAAATCGATTACGAATGTTGGTAAATTTGGCCTTCAGGTTTTACTTTCTTTAATTTTGAGTTTGTTTTTCTTATTAGAAAAATCTCGTATTGTTGGTTTTACTGCAAAGTTTAAAGAAAGCAGGCTTGCAATTTTCTATACTGAAATTGAGTACTTCGGAAAGAAATTTGCACGTTCATTTGGAAAGGTAATCGAAGCACAATTTTTAATTGCTGTTGTTAACTGTGTTCTTTCAGTTATCGCATTATGGATATTAGGATTCCCGCAATTATTAGGTTTAGCATTAATGATTTTCTTGCTTGGATTAATTCCAGTAGCGGGGGTTATCATTTCGTTATTCCCACTTTGTATGATTGCTTACAATATTGGCGGTATTATGTACGTTGTTTATATTTTAGTTATCGTAACAGTGATTCATGCGCTTGAAAGTTACGTATTAAATCCGAAGTTTATGTCGCAAAAAACAAATTTACCGATTTTCTATACTTTTATGGTATTAATTTTCTCAGAGCACTTCTTAGGTGTATGGGGACTGATTATCGGTATTCCAATCTTCATTTTCTTACTAGATGTTTTAGACGTGACAAGTGATGAAATGGAGAAGGATGTTGGAAAAAATAAAGTGAAGTAAGAAAAAGCATCGATGTTCGATGCTTTTTCTTTTATAACATGATGTTCCTTATGCCATACTGTAAGAAGAACATAGAATAGGGGTGAAAGAATGGCTGTAAATGAAAAGGTAGAGTTAGCTACATTTGCTGGAGGGTGTTTCTGGTGTATGGTTTCTCCATTTGAAGAGATGGAGGGCATTATACAGGTTATTTCAGGTTATACAGGCGGTCATAAAGAGGACCCAACGTATAAAGAAGTGTGCTCAGAAACAACAGGACATTATGAAGCGGTACAAATTACATTTGATGCAAATAAAATGTCGTATGAGGAATTGTTAAATATATATTGGAGACAAATTGATCCGACCGATATTGGAGGACAATTCCACGACCGCGGACAGTCTTATGAAACAGTGATTTTTTATCATAATGAAGAACAACATAAAAAAGCAGAAGCCTCAAAAGAAGAACTTGAGCAGAGTGGGCGCTTTTCAAAACCAATTGCGACAAAAATACTACCAGCAGCTACATTTTATCCAGCTGAAGAATATCACCAAGGATATCATAAGAAAAACACATTCCGCTATGAGTTATATCGTAAAGGCTCAGGACGAGATGCTTTTATTAAGCAACATTGGCCAAAGGATAATGCCCATTTAAAAGAAAAACTCAATGAGATGCAGTTTTATGTAACGCAGGAAAATGGTACAGAACCACCATTTCGAAATGAGTATTGGAACCATAAAGAGGAAGGTCTTTATGTAGACATCGTTTCAGGTGAGCCGCTATTTACTTCTCTAGACAAATTTGATAGTGGATGTGGATGGCCTAGTTTTACAAAACCAGTTATGTCAGCAAGTGTGAAAGAAAAGATGGATGTGAGTCATAATATGACACGTACAGAAGTGAGAAGTAAAGAAGGAGACTCACATCTTGGGCACGTATTTCCAGACGGTCCAGGACCAAATGGCCTTCGTTACTGTATTAATTCCGCAGCTCTTCGATTTATTCCAAAAGAGGAATTAGAGAAAGAAGGCTATGGTGATTTCCTAATCTTGTTTGGAAATAAAAAATAACCTCGCAGTTAGCGAGGTTATTTTTTGTTATTTTGTTTTTTTCTTTTTAAATTTGCTTAATACTTCATAAACGATTGGAACAATAAGAAGTGTTAATAACGTTGAACTTGTTAATCCACCAATTACCGTTACACCAAGTCCTTTAGAAATTAAGCCACTACCTTCAAATCCTAATGCAAGCGGGATAAGAGCACCGATTGTTGCAATTGCAGTCATTAAAATTGGACGAAGGCGTGTTGCACCAGCTTCTAATAAAGCTTCACGTGTTGATAGTCCTTCATTTTCTTTATGAATAACGCGGTCGATAAGCACGATTGCGTTTGTTACAACGATACCGATTAACATAAGCGCACCAATCATTGCAGACACACTTAATGTTTCACCGGAGATTAATAAGGCAACAAGAGCTCCGATAATTGTAAATGGTAGCGAGAATAAAATTGCGAATGGTGCAAGGGCACCGCCAAATGTAACGACAAGAACGAAGTATACAATGGCAATCGCAGCTAACATCGCTAAGCCAAGTTGCTTAAATGATTCTTCAATATCTTTTGTAACGCCGCCCATAGAAACATCTACGCCAGAAGGAAGATCCATTTTATCTACTTCTTTTTGAACAGCGGCAGATGCTTTTGAAACGTCATCAGATGTTAGTTTTGCACTTACTTCTGCATAAACACGGCCATCGCGGTGTTTCACTGTATTCGAAGTTTCACCTTCTTTTACAGTCATAACATCTTTCACAGCCACTTCATTACCAAGTGGTGTTGTAATTTTACGATTTGTTAAGTCATCGATTGTTTCATAATTTTGTTTTTCAGCTTCTACATATACATTGATATCTTTACCGTCTTTTTTAATTGTTGTCAGAACAGGGCGATCATGTTGATTAGAAAGTCCCATTCCAATTTGAGCAGCCGTTAAGCCCATTTTACTCAGCTTTTCTTGATCTGCGACTAAAGTGTACTCTGCATACGTTTTTGCAATACTAGAATCTATATCTTTTAAGTCTTTATTTTTCTTCATGATATTTTGAATATCTTTTACAACAGGCTTAATGTCTTCTGAGCTATCTCCGTAAACGTATAGTTTAATTTCGTTACTACCGCCACTTGCTCCGAAGTCTTGGTTTTTCCATTCGCCTTTGCCAGACATCTTCTGTAAATCTTTAACGACTTGTTCTTTCTCTTTTTCAAAGTTTTTCGTGTCGTTATCATATTGCACGAAGAACATTGCTTGGTTTGATTGACCAGGACTCATTGGGTTTTCGCCACCTAATGAGAATTGAATTGTTTTGACGTCTTTATTATTTTGGAAGTGCTTCTCAGCTTTTGTTGCAATTTTTTCAACGTCTTCTAACGTTTGACCTGGTTCAGGGTTGTATGTTGCGATAATCATTTTTTCTTCTTCAGAAGGTAAGAAACTTACACCGATAACTGGTACAAGTGCAAGACTACCAACTAATAGAAGGACAGCGATACTTGATGTAATAATTTTGTGATTTAAAGCCCATGCAAGTATGCGTTTATACCCATTTGCTAATTTACTTGGTTTTTCTTCATGATGTACTTCTTTTTCCCTCATGCTCTCTTTCTTAAATAAGGAATGAGCTAGCATCGGTACGATTGTAACTGCTACTAGTAATGATGCTAATAAAGCGAAGACGATAGTTAAGGCAAATGGTAAGAACATTTCACCAATCATACCTTTTACTAGTCCAAGTGGTAAAAATACAGCAATTGTTACGATGGTAGAAGACATAATTGGGATAAACATTTCTTTCGTAGCTTCACGAATTAAATCTTTTCCGCGCAATTTCTCTTCTGATAACGACATACGTCGGTAAATATTTTCAATAACAACAATTGAGTCATCGACAACGCGGCCTATAGCAACGGTCATTGCTCCAAGTGTCATAATGTTAAGCGTAATATCCATTTGCTTTATGACTAAAACAGCAATTAATAAAGAAAGTGGTATTGAAACGACAGAGATTAACGTTGTTCGAATATTTCGTAGGAACAGCATGATAATAACGATCGCAAAGATAGCACCGAAAATTGCTTTGCTTAGCATTGTTTCAACTGATTTTTCAATAGGTGCACCTTGGTCGAATGTTGAAATGATCTCTAAATCTTTATATTTTTTCTCAAGATCTTTTACTTTATCTTTTACTGCATTTACAACATCAACTGTATTTGCATCAGAGGCCTTCACAATTTGAATTCCAATTGCTTCTTTTCCATTTGTTCGAGAAATAGATTCTGCTTTCCCAACTTCTTTAATGTCAGCAATTTCTTCTAATGTAACTGTTGGAATCCCGTTCATAGCAGCTGGATTCATTTGCGGCGTTTGTGAACCAGCGCCAGCATTTTGACTACCTTGACCGTTAGGTGAGGAAGGTATAGCTGGGATTTTAAGTTCTTTTAATGCTTTAATCGTTGTAATATTGCCATCTACAACAACTGATTTTTCCGTGTCTTTAAATGTGTATAAGCCAAGTGGTAAAGATACATCCGATCCCTTAATAACATTTTTTACAGTATCTTCACTTAGTCCTAGTTCTTTCATTTTATCTTTCTTGAAGACAAGCTGTACTTCATCTACTTGTTGGCCAGCAATTTGGACAGATGCAACACCATCAAGTCCTTTTAATCCTGGTACAACATTCTTTTCTACATTTTCAGTTAAGGTAGCTAAAGATTCATTCTTGCTTGCTACGCTTAACGAAATAACAGGAAAGGCATTGAAGTTTACTCGTGAAACTTTAGGATCTTTAACACCTTCTGGGAGCTTTACATTTGTGAGAGCTTCTTTAATTTCTGTTTCTGCTTTTTCCATATTTTTATCAAAATCGTATTCTACTTGAATAGAAGATGCGTTTTGAAAAGATGATGAGCTCACAACGTTAACACCACTTAAATTTTGTAGTTGTTCTTCCATCGGCTTTGAAACTTTATCAGCTACTTCTTCTGGTGTAGCACCAGGATAGACCGTAGTTACTGTCACAATCGGTGTTGTAATATCAGGAATTGTTTCCAGCTTCATATTGAGTCCAGAGTAGATCCCGGCAATAGTAACAATAATGGTTAGTAGCCAAACTGCGAACTTATTTTTTAACGAGAAATTGATGATTTTGTTCATGTTTGCGCTCCCTTTTTATTATATTGACCAACTGGTCAGTCTAATACATAATATAACTGACCGTTCGGTCAATCGTCAATAAAAAGAGATGGTATAATACATTTATAATAAGATGCGAGATTAAATTTAGGAGAGAAGATATGAAAGAAAAAGAGCGTTTGATTATAGAATCGGCTATGAAGTTATTTGCTACTAAGGGTGTAAATGCGACATCAGTGCAGGAAATTGTGACAGCTAGTGGTATATCTAAGGGAGCTTTTTACTTATATTTTAAATCGAAAGATGAGCTTTTATTAGCGACACTTCGATATTATTATGACAAAATCCAAAAGAAAATGCTGGATATTGAACAAGAGTCTTTATTACCACGTGAAAAATTTGCAAAACAATTACATTGTCAGTTTAATGATATACAAAAGCATAAAGAATTTATTATTATGCATGCGAGAGAAAATGCAATTCCGTTTAATAAAGAAGTAGAAGAATTTATGATGCGGATGAAGTTAGAGTCTCATGCATTTTATCGGAATAGTTTATTGTCCATTTATGGTGAAAAGGTTATGCCATATTTATTGGATTTAGTAATTATAGTAGAAGGCATATGCCGTGGTTATTTAGAATTAATTATTTTACAAGCACCAGAAATTGATTTATCGTATGTCGCTGCTTTTATTTTAAAAAGAGTAGATCATTTAGTAGATGGTTTGGTAGAATCTTCGGAAGAACCTATTTTACATGAAGAAAAGCTTGGAGAATTCCTTTGTAAATCAGAGCTTATTAAGGAACAAGTTAAAGAGCATTTTTTAAAAGAAATTATTGTATTTAAGCGTAGTTTAGCTGATCAATTAGAGGATGATGAGTTGTTAGTAACGTTAGATGTTTTAGAGGCGGAAATACGATTGCTTAATCCAAGAATTCCAGTAATTAGAGGTATGTTAGCAAATTTAGAGGCGTATCCGGAATTAAAAGAATTTCGATTACGACTTATAGGATACTACAATATAAAAAATTCTTAATAAAAATAAGTAAAAAACTCCTTGTCTACACAAGGAGTTTTTTCTTAAAGACTATTTACTATTTTGAGACCATTCTTCAACATCCCAAACTTTTGTAATCCAATCTTCATAGAAGTCTGGTTCGTGACATACAAGGAGGATTGTTCCTTTATATGCTTTCATAGCCTTCTTAAGTTCCGCTTTTGCTGTAACATCAAGATGGTTTGTCGGCTCATCAAATAGTAGCCAGTTACTTTCCTCACCCATTAGCTTACATAAACGAACTTTTGCTTGTTCTCCACCACTTAATTGACTTAATGGGCGAGAAATATGTTCATTTTTTAATCCGCATTTTGCTAACATCGCACGAATTTGATGCTGGTCTAAACCAGGGAATGTATTCCATACATCATCAATTGGTGTTATATTGTCAGCTTTAACTTCTTGCTCAAAGTATGCAGGCTCTAAGAAGTCACCAAGGCTTGTTTTACCGCTTAAAGGCTTAATTTTACCTAAGATTGTTTTTAGTAACGTTGATTTACCAACACCGTTACATCCAACAATAGCAATTTTTTCACCACGTTCGATCGTCATTGATAGCTTTGGTAGTAGCGGATGTGTATATCCGATTTCTACATTTTCACCTTCAAAGACGAAGCGACTACTTGCGCGACTTTCTTTAAATGAGAATTCAGGTTTAATTGCTGTTTCTGGGCGATCAATAAGTTCCATGCGATCAAGTTGCTTTTGACGACTCTTTGCACGACCTGTCGTTGAATAACGAGCCTTGTTTTTTGCAATGAAGTCTTCTTGCTTTTTGATAAACTCGCGCTGCTTTTCATAAGCGTTTATATGTTGATTTTTATTGATTTCTGCTAGTTCTAGGAATTTTTCATATGTCGCTGTATAGCGTGTCATTTTTGTGAATTCTAGATGGAAAATAACATCAACACATTTGTTCATAAATTCTGTATCATGAGAAATTAATAAGAATGCATGTGGGTATTCTTTCAAATAATTTGTTAACCAATGAATATGTTCAACGTCTAAATAGTTAGTAGGTTCATCAAGCAATAACACTTCTGGCTGTTCAAGTAATAGCTTTGCAAGCAATACCTTTGTACGTTGTCCACCACTTAGTGCTGAAACATCACGATCTAAACCAATAGCATCAATTCCAAGACCACGTGCAGCCTCTTCAATTTTCATATCTAGTAAATAGAAACCACCTGCTTCAAGTGCATCTTGTATTTCTGCCATTTGTTCAAGAAGTTCTTCTAGTTCTTCTGGTGTAGCAGTTCCCATTTTTTCTGTAACTTCATTTAAAGCTTTTTCCTTTTCGAATAACGGTAAAAATGCATCCGCTAGTACGTCACGGATTGTACGTCCAGGCGTTAAAACAGTATGCTGATCTAAGTAGCCGTAATGTGTGCCCGGTGTCCATTCTACACGACCTTGGTCATGAATAAGCTGACCAGTAATGATATTCATGAATGTTGATTTACCAACACCGTTTGCACCAACTAATCCAACGTGCTCACCTGCTAATAATCGCATAGATACATCTTTAAATAATGTACGATCACCAAATGTATGTCCTAATTTTTCAACTGTTAATAAGCTCATAGTATCCTCCGTCCAACTTGAAATAGTACCTTGAATCATGATACTAAATTCTTTCATATAATGCCATCATTTCAAAATGTATATATTTTCAAAACAAGCTAATGTACAAATGTTTATTGCTCATTTCCCAGACTTTTATGGTCCAAATGCAAAAAGCACACTTGTCCATCATACATTAAAGGCAATACTTACAAATAAAATGTCTAGCTTTGTTGGAGATAAAAAGATTGCCCGTGAATATATTTTCACACCAGATGGTGCAAAAGCAATGGTTAAATTAGCTTCACATGATGAGGCTTATGGACAAAATTGGAACATAACAGATTATGGTGTCATTACAGGTGAGGAAATGATTCAACACATACGGGAATTAGCGGGATATACCAAACGAATAATAACTGTAAAAAGAGGAATGATCCAGTTCATTGGTCTGTTTGATAAGCAGATGAAAGAATTTGTGGAAATGCTATATTTGACGGAAAAACCAGTTGTATTAAGTGGAGAGAAATACGAGAAATGTATTGGAGAGTTACCAAAAACTTCTTATTATGATGGGTTAAAAGAAACAATTATGTATATGAAAAACAGATGTAAATAAAGAAGTTAAGTTCCTTTTCATGATTTTGAAAAGGAACTTAACTTTATACTACCTTTTCACCTGATTTTTGTTTTATAAACCCTAAAACGAATCCACGTATTTGAGGATCAATTACAATTCCGATTATACCGTATAGTATACCAGTAAGAGTTAAAGCAATTAGTGGTGGTAAGTTAATTAATGCAATTCGGTATAAACCGTAACTAATAATAAAGGCTAAGGAATTAAATATAATTCCTTTAACTAATAATTGCATGCCTTTACGAATAAAGAGGGTAAATCCGATTAATAGTGTAATTTCGGTAAGGATAGCTGCGACAGCTGCCCCCATCATTCCATATTTACTACCTAATACAATATAACCTATGATGGCAACAACTAATCCAATAGTCATTGTTGTTGCACGTTTCCATTGCTGGCCAATCGTTGTTAAATTATCGGCTAGTGGATAGTTAATTGATTGTAAAATAACCATAAACGCTAGAATAGCAAGAGCGTCACCGGCGGGAGCGTATTCTTCTCCTAATAAACTAACAATCCAGAAACTTGGATCAGCAATAAAGGGGATAGAAATTCCCATTCCTAAAAAAGACATAAGTTTTAATTCAAAACTTGATAATTTTCTATGTTCTTCAATATTTTTCTCATTACCAAAAGCAAACAGCCTTGGATAAAAGGCAGCTGCAATTACCCCAGGTATTTGATATAGTACAGCAGGTATTTTAGATGCAGCACCAAAGAATCCAACTTGATTATACGTTGAAACCTTTTCTAATATAATAGGGCCCAATTGTGGTAAGAGCATAATGATGATTCCATTGATTGTGAAAATAAGTAGTTGATCTAAAATGCCTTTATCCCAACCCTTATGGACTTTCGTGTAACGTATTGTCATTATAAAGGCGATAACACCTGTTACAAGACTAGATACCCCATACATGGCAGCAACCATCATAAGTGACCATTGGAAAGACATCCCTAGTAATAGGGCAGCAGCAGCTGTTACACCTTGTAGTACAGAAATAATAGCTGTAAATTGCATGCGTTCTGTTACTTGGAAGTAAGCCATTCCAACACCTTGTAAAGTTGCTCCAAACATTGTTGGCAGAACAACCCAATATACCATCGCACGTAAGTAAGCATCGGGATAGAAGAACTGGGCACAAATAGCGAAAAGTACAGAAATTACGATAGCTAATATTAAACGAATACGTAAATAACTACTTATTAGCACGCTAATATTAGCATCGCTTCTCGTTCCTTCACGCATAAACGTATGTGTCAAACCTGCATCTGTAAAGTAACAAATAACAGCTGAAACTGCTAACGCAGTTGTAAACATACCGTAATCACTTGGAGAAACATATCTTGCAAAGAAAATTGTTGCAATAGCCAGTACAAAACGGACAGTAATGTTTCCTACAAAGAGGTAGGATGCGTTTTTTAGAATTTTATTTGTTTTCATGGGAAAAGACCTTTCTATTCTTTAGGACCCGGTTAGCTTGTCCTATTTGTAAATTTGATTTGTTCACAGAAAGAGAGAGTATCGTTATATTTTCAGTTTAAGAAAACAGAAATTTAATTCGTACAAACCAAAGCATTGCATATAGTTTTTTACTACGTTTTCCATTCTTTGAATAGATTTTACGGCAATATTTCTTTATATCTTTTTTGATTAATTGAACTTGTGATTTATCTAATTGAGAGTTTCCCTTAATATATATACAAGCGTTATTGATGACTGTATAAGGGAATAAATAAGTCTCAAGAATCTCAATAAGTGACTGAGGGTCTTTTGTAATGAAATCTTGAGATTTATTATGTACCCAATCTTTCATACGATTGAATACTTCCAACTCTTTTGTCGTTTTTAATTCATAATCTTTATACTTAGAAGAAAGATTCCCTTCTGATAAGATTCTATAGTAAGTTAAGTATTCATCGACATAACATACATTTGTCACACTCATAAGTTTAAATAAAAACTCCAAATCCTCTCCCCAACTACATCCTGGTGTAAAACGAATGTTATGATTCATTACGATGGATCGTTTGAAAATCCAAGTACTTGTTTGAGCAACAACTTGATGTGTTAGGAATGCTTTTGCCATATCACCTTTAATAAAGTTTGTTGTATGTTCAACCTTTTCGCCTGTTTCTTCGTAGAAATTCATATAACCACAATAGCACGCATCCATGTTGTTTTTATGTATACTGTCGACTTGCTTCTCAATTTTAGTTGGATGCCATAAGTCATCACTATCAAGGAAAGCAATATATTCTCCACTAGCGTTTTCAATTCCTGTATTACGAGCTACCGAAACGCCTTGGTTTTTTTGATGAACGTATTTTACTTGCCCTGGGTATTTTTCAGCAAGATTTTTTACGATAGAAGGTGACCGATCTTTACTTCCATCATCTACAATTACAATTTCGATATTTTTATATGTTTGATCCAGTATTGACTGCATTGTCTCTTCAATATATTTCTCTGCATTGTATAGAGGAATAACAACTGAGACAAGCTGGTTTTGTTCCATCATAGAATTTTAACTCCTCAAATTTTTATGTTTTTAAATTAACTCCTTTTATAAGGAATAAAATGAAAAGAATATCTGTATAAGTTTACCGCATATAAACTTTGTAAATCAACTTAATGTATATAATAATAATTATTAAAGGTATAGAAGTTAGATATGAAAGATGGTTATAATAGAAAAATGTATTGTAATAAAAGGGAGGAAACTTTAGAATGTTACAAAAGTATATGCGAAGACCTGAATTAATAATATTAGGTATCATTCTAGTTATTGGCCTAATCTTTCGGTTAATGACTTTAAAAACATATGGTAGTGATTTGACGCTTGGTAGCGATGACTTAATGTATCAAAAAAATGCTGTCAATTTTTTAGAAACAGGTATGTTGACTTATCATGATCCGACAAAACCAACTATTCATATTATGCCTGGACAAGTATTTTTATTAGCAGGCATATTCGCCATATTTGGGCATGGAAGCCTTGGTGTTTTATGTGCAAAATTAGTTATGATAACTTTTGGTGTCTTAAGTATTTATATGACTTATAAGATTGGTACATATATCTTAAATCCAGCAGTAGGATTAATTGCCGCATTGTTATTAGCATTATACCCTCCTGAAGTAGTAGTAGAGAACTTGACGTTGACAGAAAGTCCGTATCTATTTCTATCATTAGGGCTATTATATTGGAGCTTGAAATTAGCAGATACGCATTCAATGAAAGATTTTTATATTATTTTATTATTCTACTTTGTAGCACTATATTTTAGGGTACAAATCGCTTTATATCCAATTTTATTATTTATATATCTTGTATTAAAACGTTATCCAGTACGTCTAATGGTAAAGCAAGCCCTTATTAGTGTATTGGTATTATTTGTTGTGCTTGGTCCTTGGTGGGCACGTAATTACGTTCAATTTCACAAGTTTATCCCGCTTACAGCAGGTTCAGGTAATCCGTTATTACTGGGCACATATCAGGGTGAAGGTTATCCCCCTGGAAAAAGTGTGGAAGAAATTGATGCGGAACTTCTTGCGAAATATCCGGGTATAGAAGCGCATGAATTAATGGCGAAGCAACAAGAAATAGCGATGGACCGTATTAAGGAATGGTGGCATACAGATAAAAAATCAATGTTGAAAAGTTATTTAATTTTAAAACCACAAATTTTCTGGGAAAAAGCATATTATTATCCAGGCACTCCAATTAGTATTTTTGATATATCTGGGGAAGATATGAAGAAAATTTATGATCCAATTAAAACAGGTTTCATAATTTGCTCGATCCTAGCATTTGTATTCTGTTGGAGAAGGTGGAGAGAGTATTCATTTTTATGGATAAACATTTTATTCCAAACCTTTTTCAATAGTTTATACCTTGCGTATGATCGCTATGCGCTTCCATTGATGCCAATGCTTTTTATAATGATAGGTGTAGGTATTGTCGCAACTGTTATGAGGGTTAGCAGACCATTTTTAAAATAGGTAAATGATTTCATTAAGCCTATCAAAAAAATTACATTTAAATGGTATATAAAAATGACCTACTTTCTAAAATAGAAAGTAGGTCATTTTTAATTATGCATCGTGTAAAGAATCATTTTGCTCTTTATTATTTAATTTTTGTTTTAGCAACGCATAATCTTGTGTCAATGTTACAAGTTGGTGATGCTGTTTAGAAACCTTACGAGTTAAATCAAAAATTAAAATAAAACAGAATAAAAGTCCGAACAGGAATAAAACAGATGGTGGGTATTCTACGTGTAATAGCTTCCCAATCCAATTTATAATCTTATCTGTAGAGCTTAAAATCGCCATTGCGATACAAACAAAAATCCAAAGAATGGAATATTTTGTTTCCAAAGCTCCTTTACGTATCGAGTTAATAATCAGGAAAAATAATAATAGAATAAAGATAAATGAAAAGGTAATTATAGGCATGGATTATCAACCTTTCACAATTTTTTGCATTAATATAGCTAAACTTACTTTAATCATGTAATATGCAGATTTCAATGGTGTAATAGAAGATTGTCCACCTTGTCTTTCTTGCATATTAACTGATATTTCATTAATGCGAAGATTTTTCTTTTTTAAGTGAATAAGTACTTCTGGTTCTGGATAATCTTTTGGATAATTGTGTGCGAAAATCTGAATTACTTCGCGATTAATAGCACGGTATCCAGATGTTGGATCCATAAATGTTTGTTTCGTTAGTAACTTTAATAAGGCAGTGAAGTAAAATATTCCAATTCGCCTTGAAAGACTTCCCTTATATGCAGTTTTTTCCGTAAATCGAGACCCTAGCACCATATCGCATTGATTTTCAGCAATAGGTTGGATGATTTTATATAAATCCTCTGGGTTATGTTGTCCATCGGCATCAAATTGAATAGCGATATCATAGTCATTCTCATAAGCATACTTATATCCAGTTTGTACAGCTGACCCAATTCCTAAATTATAAGGTAGATTTACAAGATGGACTGGGAATGTTGTAACAATCTCAGGTGTTTTATCCATTGAACCATCGTTAATTACACAAATATCTAATCCTACAAAATGTTCTTTTAGTTCTAAAAGTCTTGTTAATGTATCTGCAATCGCTTCTTCTTCGTTGTAAGCAGGAATAATAATCAAAGTTTTAGGTATTACAATTGGTACCTCAACAGACATATTGCACCATCCTTCATATAATCGGCATCATTACTTTTATTAAACATCATATACTATACCATTAATAGTATAACAAAATAAAGGACAAGTTAGTGGGTTGTTTTGTAAACTAGGAAGCATATTTAGGTAGTGATAGGTGTTTATAATTAAAATTGAAATAAAAAAGCAGGTAAACATAAAGGAATGTTTACCTGTGTTACATAGTGTTATATGCTCCATGGCTTACTTAAGGTTAATACTTCAGCCATTTCCTTACTTTTCAAACGCCCTTTTTTTCGGTTTTCTGCGCGTTCTGATCCAGTTTGGTGTAGCCAGTGCTCTTCTTCTGTTTCAGGTAGTACTTGTGGTACGGACGAAGGTTTTCCATCTTTTATAGCCACAAATGTAATGAAGCAAGTAGCAGCAATTCTACGCTCGCCTGCTAATAAATTTTCTGCGATTACTTTTACGAAAACTTCCATTGAAGATTTCCCTGTATAACATACAAATGCTTCATAACAAACAGAATCAGCTTGGTGAATTGGAGTTAAAAAATCAACTGAATCAATAGATGCTGTTACGCAATGTTTACGACTATGTCTTGCAGCCGCAATCGAAGCAATACTATCAATTTCTGCTAATAATTTCCCTCCAAAAAGTGTTTGGTGATTATTTAAATCGTTAGGAAAGACACGTGTTGTCTTAATTGCTTTAGATTCTCGCATGAATTTCTTTTCCATATATTCAGCCCCTATAGTCTGTTTTCAATCAGAATAATATGTGTAAGCGGATTACTCATATTAGATATTTAATGAAGTAAAGTGTATTCCAAAAGAGGATTATTTAAATTTCTGTATTTGTATTCATGTAACTGAAAGAAAATTTATTTTATCTAAAATGTAGTTTAAAAGAGGATTCGCTTACATTGCAAGTAAAAAGTAATGACTATGTATTTGTCATAGAAATTCTCTATCAGCCGTGTACCCATTCATGATAGAATCGTTTTGTTATGAATGGAAATAGAGGTGCAATGGACATATGAATCATATACAAACAAATTTTTCATCTTTCTTCAATAAAATTATGATCGGTGCGATGCTCGCATTTTTTGTTTATAGTTGTTGGGCAGCATTTGAGACAAGTAAGCAATTCTTTGGAGGAAGTACAACAAGTGTAACAATCATATTGGCAATTTTCGTCATACTCATTTTGTTAGTGGCATCAATTCTACAATATCGTTTTACAGATAAACAATTTCTTATTTTTCTTATAAGTATATCTATAGTTGTGAGGCTTAGTATGCTGTTATTTGTAGACGCTCCAATAATAGGTGATATGAAAGTGATGTATGAGTCTGCAAAGCAGATTGCAATTGGTAATAATATAGGGACTGTAACTCATTTGCCTTTTATTATATATGAGTCAGTAATTATTCGTATATTTGGTGATACATTATTCGCTTTACAACTATTTAATGTGTTATTTTGCGCAGGAACCACATTTTTTATTTATCGTATTGCGGTAATGGTTTTTGGAGAAGAATGCGGTCGTATTGCTTCTATATTTTATGCTCTGTATATTCCAAACATATTCATGAGTTCCGTATTAACTCCTGAGTCACTTGCAATATTTTTATTTTATTTTGCTTGTTACATACTTTTATATAAAGGATTAGATCATCTTTATATGTGGGTGTTTTCAGCGATTTTATTTGCATTTAGTAATATGATTTTCCCAATGGGACTATTTATTCCTATTTTTATCACGGTATATGTATTATTAATTGAAGTATTTCAATCAGCAACGAAACAGAAAGTGTTACTAAAGATGATAGGGATACTTATTCTGTTTTATAGTGCTCATTTTGGTGTGAATTATGGAATTAAGACAATGGGATTATCACAATATACGATTGCGAATGAGACATATGTTCAATCTGTCTTAATTGGAAAAACGAAACATGGGGAAAAAATATCGAAAAATCAAAGTGTAACAGAGCATATTGATCAAAAGTTAAAAGAGATTGAGGGAGAAAGATTTAAACTTTTAGAACCGATGATAAATCAGTTTTCAGATGAGGGGATAAATTCTATTCTTTTCAAATGTGAAAAACTGATATATATAGCCGTAACATTGTTTATGACTATAGCTCTATTACACTTCCTTATTAAGAAACAACAAAATGAGGGATATATGTTGTTCTTATTTTTAATTAGTGGCTACGTATTGCTAAGGCTCTTCCAAGTAGATATGGTATATTACAATGTAATTATGCCGGCATTGTTTATTTTGCAGAGCTTTGGTGTTTATATGGGTTATGTGTATTGTCAAAAAATATTTTTCAGAAAATAAAAAGAATCCATTCTGGATTCTTTTTTTGATGGAAGATGAAATTTAATAGTCAGTGCAGATGAAAAGTATGCCTGACCTGAATTTTATGCCGCTATTTTCCAGGAAGTAAGACCCCCATCTTAAAATTCAGCGAAAACAAAGAAATTAGGTGGGGCCCTGCTGCCCGTAAAAGCCTGATTAGTGAGGGCTAATAATCAGTGGGAAATGAACAACCCCCCACTGATTAAAGTTTTACTTTATCTTATCGATTTAGTTCTAGTTGCAAATTATCGGCTGTTAGAGCCATTTGTGAGGAATCATCTTGAATTCCTTTCATTACTTGTGAAATAGCTTGTAGTTCGTGTTCAATTTTCTTATTCTGTTCTTTTGAGTTAGACATATCTTTTACAATTTCTTGGAAGTATCGATCTGTTGCCGACATACTATCCGTTCCTTCCGATACGAGAGAGCTAATTTGTTTCACGGAAGACGAGACACGAGTAATTTGTTCATTTGTTTTTTCGACGAGCTTTGTAACGTTAAATATAGATTCTTTCGTTTGCTCTGATAATTTTCGAATTTCACCAGCAACAACAGAAAACCCCTTCCCAAATTCTCCAGCACGTGCAGACTCGATAGCAGCGTTTAGTGCGAGTAAATTTGTTTGCTCCGCAATCGATTTAACAATATCTATGATTTCATTAATTTTGTTAGAAATATTGAGAAGTTCATGAGTATCTGTAATAATCGTTTCCATATTCATTTGAATAGATCCCATTCGTTTATTCTGCTGGTTTAATTGTTCTTTCCCTTTATTTGCTTTTTCTTCAGATGTTGTAGCTAATGATGTACCTGTTTTAGCAATCTCTACAATAGTTTCAGATTTGGCGGTTAGTTTTTGAATAGAAGAGCTTGTTTTTTCAGATACAGCAGCTAGTTCTGTTGCGATATGCGTAATTGTCATAGCAGTTAATTCTTTTTCTTTCTCATGCTCTTTTTGCATTCTTTCATATTCAGATTCATAAGCTGCAAGAACAAGTTCTTGTTCAAGAGTGAATAATTTATTTATGACATTTATAGAATAGGAAAAATCATCGATTGTTGTTATTTTTGTTTGCAAAATCTTCATGATAGAGCGGAATAATTCTTGATAAGCAGCAGTATACCATTTTCGATGTAAACCAATTTGTACATGCCTTTTGGCAATCCTAACACGCTGTTCAATAAAATCTTCATGCATATTGCCGCTGAATAATTCTTTAATATGTGTTTTTAAAGTTTGTTTTAGTTTTGGAATAGAGCTGTAACGTTCAATAATAGTAATTAAATTAGGTTGTTTTGTAATGTTGGCATAGAATTTTTCAGTAATCCAATCAATTTCTGCATAAATAAAAGGCTGTAGTATTTTTACAACTTGTAAATCTTCTTTTGAAATATGTAGCATATCCATTTGAATTTTCAATTCAGAATTAGTAGGTACATTAAAAGTTATTTGTTGCTCTTTACTTAATTCGATTATACTGGCGTTTGTTTTATTAATATTTTTTTTGAAAACCCCAAGCATCATTCTTCCCCCTGTATATAAAACGTTTTCAATTTTAAAACTAATATAGAGTAATTATATATGCTTATATATAATTACTCTATATTAGTTTGTTGAATAGTACATAAATTAAGAGAATTCTAGATAGAATTCTCTTAATGGCCTTTATTAATTTTAGCATGTGTTTTAAAGAAAACAGGGAAATGCACATTATATATTACAGTGACGACACGAATAACGAATGTTACTAATAAACAAACATAGAAAGCTAATACGTGCGCCCCCATAGCGTGTGTGATTAGGAAGCTAATTGCTCCTAAGATAGAAGCGATTGCGTAAATTTCTTTTCGGAATACGTAAGGGATATCTTGAGCACAAATGTCACGCAAAATACCGCCTCCAATACCTGTAATGACTCCCATTGAAACAACTAGAAATGAGGCGTCAACATGATGTGACATTGCCGCATTTGCACCAATAGCTGTAAAAACGCCTAAGCCAACAGCATCAGAAAGCATAATAACGACTTGAAGTTTATTGATGCGTTCAAAAAACATACAAGTAAATAATGCTGATAATACACTTACGAAAAAGTAAATGGGTTTTACAAATGCGACAGGGGGCAGGTTACCGATCATAATATCACGAATAATACCGCCGCCGAGCGCAGTAGCTACAGCTAAACAAAGGACACCAAATAAATCTAAATCTTTTTTTAAACCAACTAATGTACCAGAAATGGCAGCGGCGATAATGCCAAGAAACGTAAATATATCGATTAATAACATGGCCTTAATCCCTTCCTCTTAAAGATGTTCCAGAGAAAAAATATACACTAAAGTATTGGAAATAACAATTACTTTTCGTTACATGTAGAAAAACGGATAAAATACATAAAGAAAGCGTTTGAAAATGTTTAGGGAAAAATGAAGCAAGGTTAACCTTTAGTTGTGGGATAGCTGAGTAGATGTCATTTTGTAATTATTAAATTATATATATTAATATAATAATTAATGAATGTTACTATAATGCTGATAATAAGTAGAAGAGTGTTAGATAGTTTTTATAGAGATAGGGAAGGATAGCTAAAGGATAATATTTTCTAGTACTACTTAAGGTAGAGTGGCTAGTTTCGGTATAAAAATAGTTCTCAATTTAAATATGAGTTATGTTATAATTGCTAGGTGTGTTTTAACGATAATAAATTATGATTAAAAGATAATGTTAAGATTTTGTATGGAGGTCTTGGAATGTTAGCAAATCAAGCTAGGGTTAGATTTGAGCGTTTTTTGCTCTTTTTTATTATTTTACAGCCTGTTTTAGATTTATTAACGTCTCTTAGCATCACTTTATTAAAGTCAAATGCTACCGTTGGAATTTTAGTAAGATTCCTTATTATGGCTGTTGGTGGCATTTATATTTTAATTCAGGCAAAAGAGAAGGAAAATAGAAAGTTTTTAATTTATCTTATATTATTAGCCGGAGTTTTAGGAATAGGATTTATTAATAACAAACTAGTTAAGGATCCTATTGTACTTAGTGAAGAAGTTAAATTCGTTGCAAAAGCATTATATATATATATCATGCTGGGATCATACATTTTAGCTTTAAAATCATTGAAAAAGACAGTTAATATTAGTGATAAGGTTCGAAATAGTATTGTATATTCTACATTAATCATTAACGCAATTATGGTTATTTCTATTTCAACATCTACTGACTTTGGTAGTTATGAATGGATGAAGGTTGGTTCTCGAGGTTGGTTCTATGCAGGGAATGAACTAGGTTCAATCTTAGCTATTATTTTCCCTATTGTGGTACTATATTCTATTCAAAAAACAAAGAGCTGGAAACACATTTTATATTGGATTCCATCACTTTTAATGATTTATTCGCTAATTCAAGTTGGTACAAAAGTAGGGATGGGCTCAATTGGTGCTACGTTAGCGGCAGCAATCGGAATCATTGTACTACAATTATTATTTGATAGAAAAAATCCGAACAAAAAATCCCTTGCGCTTAATGCAGTAATTGCTATTGTCCTATTAGCTGGTGTAGTTGGAACGTTTAAACAAACGCCATTAGCACAAAATATGGGTATTCACAATAATTATTTATCAGAGCAAAATGTGGCGCAGCAAGGTCAAAAAGAAAAAGAAATTAAAGAGAAGCTGAAAAAAGAGCAAGAACTTAAAGAAAAAGAAGAAAATCACCATAAAGTTGAAAAGCCAGAAGAAAAGGCGAAGATAGAAGAGGAAGTTAAGAAAGAGCTTGAGAAAGAGCAAAAGAAAGAAAATCAAGAAAATCTTATTTTCAGTGGACGTCAAGTATATGAAGAAAGACATAAGCAGTTCTTTAAAGAAGCGCCAATGTCACAAAAGTTATTAGGAATGGGTTATGCAGGTAACTTTAAATACAATGAACAAAAGCAGCCAGATCCAAAACTAATTGAAATGGACTTCCATGATTGGTTTTATGATTTCGGGATTATTGGCTTTGTATTACTAATGATTCCATTTATTTATTACGGGCTAAGAATTCTACTAGCATTTGCTACGAGATTTAAGGACATATTTAATATAAAATATGGAATGATTTCAGCAAGCTTATTGTTAGCGTTAGGTATTGCTTATATTGCAGGACATATTTTAACAGCACCAGGAGTTGGTATTTACTTTGTAGTGGTGTTAGCTTATCTAATAGTAGACCTAGAAATTGAATGATAAAAATAAAAGCTAACTTTTGTTAGCTTTTATTTTTTAGTACAGTAAAATAAAAATAGATGGAAACGTAGCGAGGATTTAAAGGAGGAAAAAATATGAGAATATTGCATATGAATGCAGGAGCAGAAGATGGGGGAGGGAAAACACATATTATTTCACTTCTCGATCAGTTTTCAGCTGGTGAAGTAGAATTAGCAGTATTTGAAGATGGAATTGTTGCGAAGGAAGCAAGGGAGTTAGGGATAAAAGTCCATGTGTTTTCACAAAAATCGCGCTATGATTTATCCATTTTAAAGAATATAAGTGAATTTATTAATAAAGAAAAATTTGATGTAGTTCATACACATGGCCCTAGGGCTAATTTCTATGTTTCTTTAATGAAAAAGAGAATAAAGGCAAAATGGGTAACGACTATTCATAGTGATCCATTTCAAGACTTTACTAAACAGGGCTTAAAAGGTTGGATTTTTACGAAATTAAATTTGAAAGCCTTAAAAAATATAGACTTATTTTTCGTTGTAACAAATAGATTGAAAAAAAGCCTGGCAGCATTAGGTATTTCAAATGAAAAGATGCATGTTATTTATAATGGAATTGAATACGATAAGGAAAAAGCAGAAGGCTATAATAAAAAAGAAATGTTCAATATTGATGAAGATGTATTTACGGCAATTCAAGTAGCACGATTACATCCTGTCAAAGGACATGAAGTTTTATTCGATGCGTTACAACAAACAAAATTAGAGAAAATTAAAGTATTATTAGTTGGCGATGGCCCATTAGAAGAAAATCTAAAGTCATTAGCTACTGAAAAAGGGATTAACGATAAAGTAGAGTTTTTAGGACATCGTCAAGATGTAAAACAATTATTTGCGTCGTCACATGTAAATTTATTAACTTCCCATAGTGAAGGGTTCCCACTAGTTTTATTAGAAGCGGCAAATCAGCGCGTACCATCAATTGTGACTAGGGCTGGAGAAATTGAACCATTAATCGTAGATGAAACTTACGGATGGATTGTGCCGACAGGTGATGGAAAGGCATTAGCATTAGCTTTAGAAGAAGCGTATGATAAGTGGAAAACTGGAGAGTTAGCAGCAATGGGTAAACATATTTATGAGCATGCTACTATGAACTTCTCACTTCAAAAACTATATGAAGATACAAAGGAAACATATAAGCAATTAATAGCGAAAAACTTGTAATGATAGAGAGGATAGTTAACTATGGCAGTACAAACAGTTGATATTCTAGGCGTTCCTTTTTCTACAATGACAATGGATGAAACGGTCCAATATTTAAAAGAACAACTAGAAGCGGAGCGAACTCATACGTTTCAGGTAGTAACAGCAAACCCTGAAATTGTTATGTGCGCAAAAAAGGATGAAAAGTTCTATCAAACATTATTGAATACAGATTTAATTACACCTGATGGTATTGGGGTTGTAAAGGCAAGCGGGATGCTTGGTACACCTTTAAAAGAACGTGTAGCAGGTTTTGATTTAATGTGTAATTTACTTGCGAAGTTATCAGAAGATAGTAAGCCGGTATCTGTTTTCTTATTAGGTGCAAAGCCGCATGTTGTACAAGCTGCAGCAGATCATTTAACAAAGACATATTCAGCTGTATCCATCGCTGGTATACAAGATGGTTATTTTAAACAAGAAGACGAAGAGAATATTATTTCTCGCATTCAAGAAGCAAAACCAGATTTATTACTTGTTGCACTTGGTTTCCCGAGACAAGAGAACTTTATCCAAAACAATAAGCATCGTTTAGAAACGAAAATGGCTGTTGGAGTGGGTGGAAGTTTAGACGTATGGGCTGGAGAGGTAAAACGCGCACCAAAATGGATTCAAGCGATTCATTTAGAGTGGTTTTATAGATTATGCAGTAATCCAACACGCTGGCGTCGTCAGTTAGTATTAGCGGAATTTTTAAAAGAAGTAATGCGTTCGAAAAAGTAGCGAAATATCGCTGCTTTTTTTATTTGTTCATTTTTAATAAATTGAAACTTTAATCAGTGAGGCATCCCCACTGATTATTAGCTCTCACCAATCGGGATAGACGTTTTACTTTTTGGGAATGATGAAGGAGAATTTTTTACACAAAAGTATTTTACTTATACAATTCACACATGTAAAATGATGTGTAAAGACACCTGTGTGAGGAGGACTTCTAGTGGGCAAGGTAAAAGAAATTTCGAAGCGCAAACTGCTTGGTATAGCTGGGCTTGGATGGCTATTTGATGCAATGGATGTTGGAATGCTTTCATTTGTAATGGTAGCCTTGCAAAAGGATTGGGGATTAAGTACGCAAGAAATGGGCTGGATAGGCAGTATTAACTCAATCGGCATGGCAGTAGGAGCGCTTATTTTTGGGATACTATCAGATAAAATAGGGCGAAAATCAGTCTTTATTATTACATTATTATTATTTTCTATCGGTAGTGGTTTAACTGCATTAACAACGACACTTGCGATGTTTCTCGTTTTACGCTTTTTAATTGGTATGGGGCTTGGCGGAGAGCTTCCGGTTGCCTCTACACTAGTATCAGAGAGTGTTGAAGCGCATGAGCGTGGGAAAATTGTTGTGTTATTAGAAAGTTTTTGGGCAGGTGGATGGCTAATTGCAGCTCTTATCTCGTATTTTGTTATTCCTAAATATGGTTGGGAAGTTGCGATGGTATTGAGTGCAGTTCCAGCATTATATGCTTTATATTTAAGATGGAATTTACCGGATTCCCCAAGGTTCCAAAAAGTTGAAAAAAGGCCATCTGTTATTGAAAATATAAAATCAGTTTGGTCTGGGGAATATCGTAAAGCAACAATTATGCTATGGATTCTATGGTTTTGTGTTGTTTTTTCCTATTATGGAATGTTTCTTTGGTTACCGAGTGTAATGGTGCTAAAAGGATTTAGTTTAATAAAAAGTTTCCAATACGTACTTATTATGACATTAGCTCAACTTCCAGGATATTTCACAGCTGCTTGGTTTATTGAACGTCTCGGTCGTAAATTTGTTTTGGTTACGTATTTAATCGGGACAGCTTGCAGTGCTTATTTGTTTGGGGTTGCGGATTCATTAACAGTATTAATCGTGGCAGGTATGTTACTATCCTTCTTTAACTTAGGTGCTTGGGGAGCATTATACGCCTATACACCTGAGCAGTATCCAACGGTTATTCGTGGTACAGGTGCAGGAATGGCAGCAGCATTTGGTCGTATTGGTGGTATTCTTGGGCCACTATTAGTGGGATATTTAGTTGCTTCAGAAGCTTCACTATCATTAATATTTACGATTTTCTGTGGATCAATTTTAATTGGTGTATTCGCTGTAATAATACTTGGACAGGAAACGAAGCAACGAGAATTAGTATAAAGTGAAAATTTAAACGTATCCCTGACCGTTTATTATCCTACACTACTCGGCTCTTTATAGGCAGTTAGTGCGGGATAAAAGGGGAGAGGAAACCGAAGTGGTTTCCTTTTTTCTGTTTTTTTAGATAAATAATGGTATAGTAAGAAAAAGGGATTATTTCTTATAAAAGCGAATGTATACAACAGGACATATGGACAAAGAATTAGGTGGTTGAAGAAATGAAAATTTTACTAATCATGGAAGAGGCAGAAGAGAGAAGAGAGTTAGCTGAAAATTTCACTGAAAATATGAGAAATGTAGAATGTTTTGAAGCAAAGACAGGAACAGAATCTTTATTTATGATGAAAAAACATATACCAGACTTTGTTTTTTTAAGTTCCAAATTACTAGATGGTACTGGTTTTGAATATGCAAGTTTATTACGAGAAATAAATTGCTATACAAAATTTATTTTTGTAGGTGAAAACATAGAAGAATCTATTACAGCCTTTCGTTTCCAAGCATTTTATTATTTATTGCGACCATTTCGTGAAGAAGATTTACAATTTCTTTTATATAAAATAGGTAAAGAACAAGGTGAGAAAGCAAAGAGTTATTTGCGAAAACTACCGATAGAAAGTCAAGAGGGTATACGATATATTCTTCCAGAAGATATCGTATATGTAAGTAAAAATAAAGAAAATAAAACTGTTTCAATTTACACAACGAATAATCAGTATATTTCAACATATACACTTCAGGAATTAGAAAATAAGCTAAATGCATATGATTTTTTACGTGTACATAAAAGCTATTTAATTAATATGTCATATGTAAAAGAACTGAAACCGTATTATAATGGCACGTATAATTTGTATTTAGATAGGTATGATGAGCAACCGATTCCAGTCAGTCGTAATTATGTAAAACGCCTTCGAAATAACATTGAATTATAGTAGGTAATGAGAGTAATTTAACATGATAAACTGAAAATCCTTCATGATAGGGAGGATTCAAGTTAAATATTCAGAAAATTTAGTACAATCTCCACTAAGAAATAGTATTGGGGGAATTGTATGTGAAGACATTGAAATCGATCTTACTTTGGGGCGTTATTACAGCAGTAGGAGCAGGTGCTTTTGGGGTAATAGCTTTATCACAAGGTGAAACCATTAATGCTGTATGGCTCTTAGTAGCTGCCGTATGTGTATATGCAGTTGCTTACCGCTTTTATAGTAGATTTATAGCGAGAAAGGTTTTTAATTTAGATGATAATCGGCAAACACCAGCCCATACATTAAACGATGGGAAAGACTATGTTCCAACAAATAAGTGGGTATTGTTTGGACATCACTTTGCAGCGATTGCTGGGGCGGGACCTTTAGTAGGACCGATTTTAGCAGCACAAATGGGATATTTACCAGGAACCATTTGGATTATTGTTGGGGTAGTTGTTGCGGGGGCTGTCCAAGATTTTGTCATTTTATTTGCTTCGATGAGACGTAATGGTAAATCGTTAGGAGAAATGATTAAAGATGAGATTGGACCTGTTACAGGACTAATTGCAATGATAGGTATTTTAGGAATTATGATTATTTTATTAGCAGTATTAGCGTTAGTCGTAGTAAAGGCACTAATCGGAAGTCCTTGGGGAATGTTTACGATAGCAGCAACGATTCCTATCGCTATTTTAATGGGAGTTTATATGCGCTATATTAGGCCTGGTCGTGTTGGAGAAGGATCAGTAATTGGTATTATCCTACTTATTTTATCTCTTGTTGGAGGACAGTATGTAGCAGAAAATCCAACACTTGCAAGTATGTTCACATTTAGTGGTGAAACAATTGCTATTATGCTTATTGTATATGGATTTATCGCATCGGCATTACCAGTTTGGATGCTTTTAGCACCACGTGATTATTTAAGTACATTTTTAAAAGTCGGAACAATTGTAGGGTTAGCAATCGGTATCTTAATTGTAGCACCAGATTTACAAATGCCAGCAGTTTCGAAATTTATTGATGGAACTGGTCCTGTGTTTTCTGGAAACTTATTCCCGTTCTTATTTATTACTATTGCTTGTGGTGCAGTGTCTGGATTCCATGCTCTCGTTTCATCAGGTACGACGCCGAAGATGATCGAGCAAGAGGGACACGCACAGCCAATCGGTTATGGAGCAATGTTAATGGAGTCGTTTGTAGCAGCGATGGCGATGATTGCAGCTTGTGTATTAACACCGGGAACGTATTTTGCAATTAATAGCCCCGCAGCACTTATCGGTACAGATGTTTCGCAGGCAGCTCAAGTTATTTCCTCATGGGGATTTGCTATTACACCAAATGAACTAAAAGATCTCGCTGTAAATGTTGGAGAGCAAACAATTTTATCACGTACAGGTGGTGCGCCAACATTAGCGATAGGTATGGCATATATTTTCTCACAAGTAATAGGTGGAACAGCCATGATGGCATTTTGGTATCATTTTGCGATTCTCTTTGAAGCTCTATTCATTTTAACAACAATTGATGCCGGAACGCGTGTCGGCCGATTTATGATTCAAGATATTTTAGGACATGTATATAAGCCATTTGGGAAAACGGATTCTACATTAGCGAATGTAATCGCTACAACATTATGTGTATTAGGGTGGGGATATTTCTTATACCAAGGGGTAATAGATCCGCTCGGTGGAATTAATACATTATGGCCACTTTTCGGTATTGCAAATCAAATGCTAGCAGGTATTGCATTATTACTTGGAACGACAATTTTGTTTAAAATGGGAAAAAAGGCGTACGTTTGGGTAACACTTATTCCAACTATCGGGTTGCTGATTGTAACGATGACGGCGGGATATCAAAAGCTATTTCATGAAAATCCTAAAATTGGATTTCTATCGCATGCAAAGGTATTTCAGGGAGCATTAGATGAGGGAAAAGTGTTAGCGCCAGCTAAAAATGTCGCTCAAATGAAGCAAATTATTTTCAATGATTATATCGATGCAGCGCTTTGCGGAATTTTTATGATAGTTGTAATCGCTGTGTTAATTTCAGCACTTCGAATTTGGATCCAAGTATTAAGAAATAAGCCAATGCCGTTAAAAGAGGCACCATATATTCCTAGAGATGAAAGTGAGTCGAGGAACTATGCTTAAAAAGTTGTGGCAAGTATGGGGTGAAAGAAAACGCTTTATTAGTTTGCTCGTTGGAGTACCAAGTTATGAAGTATATGTGGAGCATATGAAAAAGCATCATCCTGAAGAAGAGGTTGTATGTCAAAAGCAATTTTTTGCTGAGGCACAAGAAGCAAGATTTAATGCAAAGGGTGGAAAAATATCACGCTGTTGTTAATGAAAAAGGGCGAGTTTTCGCTCTTTTTATTTTTTTGCTGTTTCACGTGGAACAGCAAAAATAAACAAAATATTTGGGAATTAAAGGTATTTCGTATACAATAAGGTGAGGAAGGGGATAGATGGAAAAGTAGGGAGATTATTTTATGTTAAGGGACTTATTTGTAAATACAACAATTATTCTTTCCTTTATTTTTATTGGAGGTCAGCTTTTAAGGGATAAGCCGTTAAAAGAAGGATTCTCTTTTGGGCAGAAATGTGTAGTAGGCATTTTTACTGGGATACTAGGTATAGTATTAATGTATTTCAGTGTTCGTGTTGGTACCATTCTATTGGATTTACGCTACTTAGCTGTTATTCTAGCTGTTATTATTGGAGGACCGATAGCGAGTACCATAACAATTGGTATGATTTTAGTAACTAGGCTGTTGTTTATGGATTATTCATTAGCTTCTCAAGTGGCTTTTTATACAATCATTGCGATAGGAATAGGGAGTATCTTTATTTCGCGCATGAAGCTTTCTTTAGGGGGAAAGTGGGTATGGTTACACACATATATTTTATCTATTCTAATCCCAGCGTTATATATATGGTTAATTAAAGAGATCCACATAGTGGGATTATATTTAATTTCTAGTATTATTACAGGTTACATAACATTCATAAGTGCAAATTATGTTTTACAATCCAATGAGTTATTTCAAAAGATGAAACAATACGCAACGATAGATGCATTGACAGGTTTAGGAAACGTAAGACAGTTTGATTTAGAGATGAATCGTCATATTAGTAATAAGAACATGAAAAATGATTCGTTTTGTTTACTACTTATAGATATTGACCACTTTAAGTATGTAAATGATACGTACGGGCATCCTGCAGGAGACGAAGTGCTAAAACAAGTAGGATGTATTTTACGAGAAACTTCACAATTTCCAGATTTGGCTTTTCGAAAGGGTGGAGAGGAGTTTGCGCTTTTGATACCGAATAAGGGATTAGCTTACGGAATTCTTACGGGCGAGCAAATTCGTACAGCTGTTGAAAGTCACTCATTTCAATTGTTAGATGAAACGAAAATAAAAATTACAGTTTCGGTGGGGGTTTCAGAATATGAAGGATCACCGGAGCAATTTATTCAAGCGGCAGATGATGCGTTATACTACTCGAAACGAAATGGTAGAAATAAGGTCAGCTCTGTATCTTAAAGATAAGATGACCAGAAGACATAAAGCTTATAAAAAACACTCACAGAGGCAATGTATGAACTTTGTGAGTGTTTTTTATTTATATATTAGACAAGTTCTTTTGATACAACAAATTTACGATATGCACCATGGTGAGTTGGACCTACGTATTCGTTAATTTTGAATGAGTAACGAATAGCAGCTGTGATGAATTCTTTAGCAGTTTTTACTGCTTCTTTCACAGGTTTTCCTTTTGCAAGTTCTGCTGTAATTGCAGCAGAATATGTGCAACCTGCGCCGTGTGTATTTGTCGTATCAATTTTTTCTGATTCTAGAAGGTCGAATGTTTCTCCATCATATAGGACGTCGATTGCAGTTTCCGTACCAAGTTTGCTACCGCCTTTAATTAGGACGTATTTTGCACCTAAAGCATGGATCTTTTTCGCTGCTTCTTTCATGTCTTCAAGAGAATTAATCTTTACGCCACTTAATTGGTAAGCTTCAAATAAGTTTGGTGTTACAACTAATGCCTTTGGAACAAGAACGTCACGTAAGCAGTCATTCGTTTCAGGATGTAATGCTTCATCAGCACCTTTACATACCATAACAGGGTCAACTACTACATTATTGAAATTGTGCTTTTCGATTGTTTCTGCAACCATTTCAATAATTTCTACTGATCCAAGCATACCTGTTTTTAAAGCGTCTACGCCAACACCTTCAATTGTTGTTTCTAATTGTGGTTTTAATGTAGAAGCTGGGATTGGAAATACGTTATGTGCCCAACCGTTATGTGGATCCATCGTTACGATTGTTGTAAGAGATGTCATTCCGTATACGCCCAGTTCTTGGAATGTTTTTAAATCTGCTTGTATACCAGCACCGCCACTTGTGTCAGAACCAGCGATAGTAAGTGCTTTATTTAATGTCATTATGAAAGCCCCCTCGAGTGATATAATGAAAACTATGTTCTCACCATTATATCAATGTTACGAATAAGTACAAAGTGAAAAGTAGATGATTTATTTTAAGAGCTATTTAAAATCTTGTATGCAGGAGACTGAGTATGTTTCGAGATAATCGTACAAATGAATTAGTTATATTAAAGGAAATTGCAGAAACATTAAATACATCAAATGATACATATCATGTATTGCAAGCTGTCCTAGAGAAATTACTAAGTGTAACAGGTTTAACGACAGGATGGATTTTTCTTGCGGATGAAAATGGGAAGTATACGAAGTTAATTGATTATCAATTACCAGAGGCACTTACATATGAAAATAAACGCCCGATGTGCGAAGGTGAATGTTGGTGTTTACGAGGTTTTGTAGATGGAAAATTAGAGAGAGCCGTTAATATTATTGAATGTAAAAGAATTAATAATGCAATTGAATATAATTGGGGGGATACGGAGGGCATTCTTCATCATGCTACGGTTCCTTTAAAAGCTGGGGGAGAAAAATTTGGGGTGTTAAATGTTGCAAGTCCGGGTAAAACACATTTTTCAGAAGAAGAATTAGTATTACTCCAATCGGTTGCTTTCCAAATTGGTACGGCTTTAAAGCGAACAAAATTATATGAAAATGAAAAGAGAAGAGCACATTATTATGTGAAATTAGAGCGTTTCATTCAAGATTTAAAAACGATTCATAAGTTTAATGTACTACCTGAAAAAGTGGTAAATCACGTAGGTGAAGTATTTCAATGGAATCAAGTAGCGCTTTTTATTAGGGAGGAAAAAGAATTATCTCTGCGAGCGTCTTACGTTCAGGAAGAGTTACAAGAGGATGTAAAAGAGGCGGCCAAGAGGGCGTTAGAACAAGATGAACCAGTTCTAATAAAACATCAAATAGGACATAATGTACATCTAAATCGAGCTGTTATTGCTACACCAATACATATTCAAAACCATATATTTGGTGTTTTATGTGTTAGCTTGAATAATGGAGAGTTTGATGCTAATACAATAGACGTAATTCAAGCATTATCGAACCATGTTTCGTTAATAATAGAGAATTTGAGGTTAAACGAGCAGCGCCGTGAACTTGTACGAATGGAAGAAAGAAATCGGTTAGCAAGAGATTTACATGATTCTGTTTCGCAAAAATTATTTTCATTAACCTTCATGACAAAAGGCGCCGAGGCAGTTTTAAAAGGTAAAAATGAAAAGGTAGATCAATCTTTGCATGAGATGCGTGAACTTGCGCAAGGAGCTTTGAAAGAAATGAGGACATTAATTTGGCAGCTTCGTCCGGCGGGATTAGAAAAAGGATTATTGCCAGCTCTAAAGCAGTACGGTGAAAATTTGGGACTGAAAATTAGGGAGCAAGTTACGGGTGTTCGTGATTTACCTCGTGTAGTAGAAGAAGCTTTGTGGCGCATAGGCCAAGAAGCACTGAACAATGTAAGTAAGCATGCAGGTGTAAAAGAAGCGACGATTTATTTTACAGTGAATGAGAAAAATGTATCATTAGAAATAGTTGATCAAGGAAAGGGATTTGTGGAAAAGAATATAAAAGAAAAGAAATCACTAGGTATGACTACGATGCGTGAAAGAGTAGAATTAGTTGGTGGAACAATTAAAATTGTAAGTAGTAATAAACGAACGAGCGTAAAAGTAAACGTACCATTATGATGTGAAAATGAGGGAAGTTTGTGAAAATAAAAGTATTGTTAGTTGATGATCATACAGTCGTTTTAAAAGGATTAGCATTTTTCTTAAGTACACAGGAAGATTTAGAGTTAGTTGGAGAAGCGAATAATGGGAAAGAAGCGTTAGTGAAAGTAGGAGAAACAACTCCCGATGTTATATTAATGGATTTATACATGCCTGAAATGGATGGTGTTGAGGCGACGGCATATATTAAAAAAGAGTATCCAAATGTGAAAGTAATTGTATTAACTAGCTTTTCTGATCAGGCGCATGTGTTACCTGCATTAAGGGCTGGAGCAAGTGGGTATATTTTAAAAGATGTAGAACCAGATCAGCTTGTTGAGGCTATTCGAAGCGCATATAAAGGTAATATTCAATTACATCCGGATATAGCAAATGCTCTTCTCTCTCAAACATTACCTGTAGAAGAAAAGGAAGAAGAACCTTCTATTCAAGTGGATGTGCTAACAGCGAGAGAAAATGAAGTATTGCAGCTATTAGCAAAAGGGATGAGCAATAAGGAAATTGCATCGGTTTTAGTTATTACAGAAAAGACAGTTAAGGCGCATGTAAGTAGCATTTTGAGTAAGTTGAATTTATCTGATCGTACGCAAGCGGCATTATATGCAGTGAAAAATGGAATTGTATAAGACGAAAGTCGTAAGACCAAGTTCGCCTTTGGAAGGTGGACTTTTTTTATGAAAAAATACGTCTATGTGAGGACGAAATTGTCTTTATATAAAGATAAAATATGTTTGTAAGCAACAAAACAACAATTACAAGGGATACCTTTTTTGAAAGCATATAACAACATAAGAGTGAGTACTAGGAGGAATAAATAATGGCAACAGTTTTATTCGTTAAAGCAAATAACCGTCCAGCGGAACAAGCGGTTAGTGTAAAATTATATGAGGCATTTTTAGCAAACTATAAAGAAGCACACCCAAATGATACAGTAGTAGAACTTGATTTATATAAAGAAGAATTACCATATGTAGGCGTAGACATGATTAATGGTACATTCAAGGCAGGTAAAGGCTTTGATTTAACAGAAGAAGAAGCAAAAGCAGTAGCAGTTGCTGATAAGTATTTAAATCAATTCCTAGAAGCTGATAAAGTTGTTTTCGGCTTCCCATTATGGAACTTAACGATTCCAGCAGTATTGCACACATATATTGATTATTTAAACCGTGCTGGTAAAACGTTCAAATATACGCCAGAGGGTCCAGTTGGCCTAATCGGAGATAAGAAGATTGCATTATTAAATGCAAGAGGCGGCGTATATTCAGAAGGTCCAGCAGCTGAGGTAGAAATGGCTGTTAAATATGTAGCAAGTATGATGGGCTTCTTCGGCGCAACAAACATGAAAACAGTAGTTATTGAAGGACATAACCAATTCCCAGATAAAGCAGAAGAAATCATCGCTGCAGGTCTTGAAGAAGCAGCTAAAGTAGCAAGTGAATTTTAATTAAAATTATAATCGTCACTCGAAAAAACAGTATTAACGTTTACATGTTAATGCTGTTTTTTATATTTTTAGTTCATCAGCAAGTTTTTCTAATGTATTTCGATCTTGTATATAATATGTTCGGCCTTCTTTTCTTAAATAATTTTGTTGGCAAAACTGATTTAATATATATAAAAGATGACGGTAGCTGACATTTAAATATTCCGAGGCCTCGGTATGCTTTTCTATATAACAATTATTTTGCTCTGTTAATAAAATAAAAGCAGCTAATCGATTTTCAAAAGGATAACTATAGTTTTTTGCGTAATTTTCAGTGCGAGTAATTGTCTTTTCTCCAATAAATTTACATAAGTGCTGTAAAAACGTTGCATCTTGTAATAAAAGTTGCTGACAATCTTTAAGAGGAAGTGCCAAACACACACAATCTTCTAGTACTTCAACGGACTTAGTAATATTTTCTACTCCTATTAATCCTAATTCCCCGATAAAAGATGGTGCTTGAATAAAATTAATTAATGAAACCTTCCCGTTTTTATGACTCATATATATTTTTGCTTTCCCAGAAATTAAGTAATAGAGATAAGGGAGAGCATTTCCTTCGCTACATATCATCTCTTTCGTTTGAAAAGAATGCAGCTCTACATATGGCAAGACATGAAATGAAAATAGGGTATGGAATTGATGGATTCGCATGTATTGATAAATTTCTTCCTCATTTTTGCTGATTTTCATATTTTCACCCCTATGTATAGTATGAGATATCTCCTATTATCTTTACAAGAAGGAATGATACGATTTATGTAAATTTGTTTTTGTAGAAAAGAGAGTGTGATGAATTTATGAAAAAATATAAAACGTTGTTATTTGATGTAGATGATACATTACTAGACTTCCAAAAGGCTGAAAAAGTGGCTTTACGGGTGCTTTTTGAAGAGAAGGGAATCCCTTTAACAGACGAGATAGAGGCTCGTTATAAAAAAATAAATAAAGGTCTTTGGGATGCTTTTGAAAAAGGGGAACTATCACGCAATGAAGTTGTAAATACAAGATTTTCTCTGTTGTTTAAAGAGTATGGAGAAGAAGTAGATGGAATATTATTGGAAAATAATTATCGTAACTACTTAGAAGAAGGAAATCAACTCATGCAAGGTGCGTTTGAATTTATAAATCAAATTCAAGGAGAGTATGAATTGTATATAGTGACAAATGGTGTTTCTAAGACGCAAGATAAACGTTTGCGTAATGCAGGTTTACATTCATTATTTAAAGATGTTTTTGTTTCGGAAGATACAGGTTTTCAAAAGCCGATGAAAGAGTATTTTGATTATGTTTTTGAACGGATTCCTAACTTTGCACCTGAAGCAGGGCTGATTATTGGGGATTCATTAAGCGCTGATATGAAAGGTGGATATGTAGCGGGAATTGATACTTGTTGGTTTAATCCAGAAAGGAAATTAAATGATAGTGGGATTATACCGACATATGAAGTGCATAATTTTGAGGAGTTAGAAGCGTTATTAAAGCAGCATGTGTAATAAAAAAATAGGCAGTGGAGCTTTTATCCCCACTGCCTATTTTTATTAATTTTTATTTTCGTTATGTTTTGGGAGCGGAAAGGCATTCCCGATAGCAGCTGCACCAAGCATGGGCAATAGTAAATTAAGCGGGAAAAACATAAGTAATAGTAATGTTATAGCTATTGGCTTTCGTAACGCATAGCTTGAAATTGCTGTCGTTACGATGGCAACAGATGCTACTGGATCTATAGGAAGAATAGATGCTACAGCGTATCCGATACTTGACCCGGAAAATATAATTGGGAAGATATGTCCACCTCGCCACCCTGTGTTCAAACAAACGGCAGTAATGCACAACTTTAAAATCCCTGAAAGAAGTAGTATCCAAAAAGATAAATGGCTCCATTCAACAACTAATTCTTTTAATTGATGTTCCCCTGAAAATAATGTGTACGGAAGAAAAGTTCCCGCAATTCCTAATAAAATACCACCGATAATTCCGAGTGTCAGTTTGTATTCCCTAAAAGGGTGAATTAACTTCTCTAATGTGAATTCTAACTTGAAATAAAAGAAACCAACTATAGCACCGATACTAGCAAGTGGAAGAAATGCGATCCATTCATTGAAAGAAAGTGCACCTTCCCCGAAATCAACAATAAAGGATCCACGATTATCGAGTTTACTCAGTAGTAAATAAACAGAAAAACCTGCGAAAGTAGTAGTTAAGTATACAATCGCCTTTTTTCCTTTAGAAAAAGCAGCAATTTGTTCCCCCTCATTTTCATTTGGTGCTAAATAACCGAATAATGGTGCGTTAAAAATGACACTTAAAGTAGCTCCAATTCCGATCTCGGTTAGCTCATTCATACCCTTTAAGGCAAATTTAAAGCGATCCCCTACCCATGTGCACAGTCCGCCTATAATTCCAACTAGTGCGGCTTCTGGACCAAGACTAGCTCCGAAAATTAAAACAATAATCGCTGTTAAAGTAGCCTGATGGACAAAGCGATATTCGATTCGACCAGTTTTTTTATATTCAGCCATCACTTCAGGCATAAGGCGTGGGTATGTACCGAAATGTTTTTGTGATAGACCAACAAGGACCCCGCCAATTATTGTTACGCAAAGGGTGTAATAAGAGGGAAAAGAGAGAACTTCAGGCAAGTATCCCCAAATAAAGTGGATTCCAATATTTATTGTGACTAAAAATAACCAGACTGTAGCTCCTACTATAGATCCTAGAAGAATGCCATATAGAGCAAGTATGTACTGCATATCTTTTTTATTTGTCATGTTATACCTCCGTTATGTAAATCTTAGTAGGTAAAAAAGTGAAATATACTAGTGAAAAATGGATTGAATATATATAGTATCTTTTTGAGAAGATGGCCTATTCAACATATAGGCTAACTTTAGGGGAATTTGAATTTATAGGTTAAATTACTTATTTAATTTTATAGACTGATTTGAGGTTTTTAAAGGTCTTTTTTGAAATAGACTAGAATATATTTCTTTTGTTGCTTTATATGAAACTGTTAACATTTATTTTAGAACATTCAGAAAAACTGTTTGACATTAGGAAATTATTGCTATAAAATCAACGGTAATTGCATAGTCTTATCAAGAAAAGGTGGAGGGACAGGCCCGATGAAACCTTGGCAACAGCCGTATAACGGAATTGTGCCAAATCCTGCAGGTAGTAATCCTGAGAGATAAGAAAGAGCCTTTAGAGCGTGTTTTCAAACTGCTCCTTTCTTGTTTTCAGGAAAGGGGCAGTTTTTTATTTTGTATAAAAGAAAGGAGAATGAGAGATGGGAGAATCATGGGGAAAAGGAACAATTTGTGTGCAAGGTGGCTATACGCCAAAAAATGGTGAACCACGTGTTTTACCACTTTATCAAAGTACAACATATAAATACGATACTTCAGATGATTTAGCAGCCCTATTTAACTTAGAGGCAGAAGGATATATTTATACACGTATTGGAAACCCTACTCTAGCCGCATTTGAGCAGAAGTTATCAGATTTAGAAGGCGGTGTAGGAGCTGTTGCAACGGCTTCTGGGCAAGCAGCTATTATGCTCGCAGTTTTAAATATTTGTAGTAGTGGGGATCATTTACTTTGTTCTTCAACGGTTTACGGGGGAACGTTTAATTTATTTGGAGTGAGTTTGCGTAAACTGGGTATTGATGTTACGTTCTTTAATCCAAATTTAACGGCAGATGAAATTACGGCGCTTGCTAATGACAAGACGAAACTTATCTATGCAGAATCGTTAGGAAATCCAGCGATGAATGTTTTAAATTTTAAAGAATTTTCAGCTGCTGCTAAAGAATTAGAGGTACCTTTTATCGTTGATAATACATTAGCAACTCCTTATTTATGCCAGGCGTTTGAACATGGGGCAAATATTATTGTTCATTCTACGACGAAGTATATCGATGGGCATGCGAGCTCCTTAGGCGGTATTGTAATTGACGGTGGAAACTTTGATTGGACAAATGGAAAGTATCCTGAACTTGTTGAACCAGATCCAAGTTATCACGGTGTAAGTTACGTTCAAAACTTTGGTGCAGCAGCGTATATTGTGAAAGCACGTGTTCAGCTATTAAGAGATTATGGAAATTGTATGAGCCCATTCAATGCATATATTAGCAATATTGGCTTAGAAACATTGCATTTACGAATGGAACGTCATAGTGAAAATGCTCTTGCAGTTGCTAAGTGGCTTGCTAGCCATGAACGTATTGAATGGGTGAATTATCCGGGCTTAGATAGTAATGAAAATTACTCATTGGCACAACAGTACTTGAAAAAAGGCGCTAGTGGTGTTTTAACTTTCGGTATTAAAGGCGGATTAGAAGCAGCAAAAGAATTTATCGCAAATGTAAAACTAGCAACTCTTGTAACGCACGTAGCTGATGCACGAACTTGCGTTATACATCCTGCTAGTACGACGCATAGACAATTAAATGCTGAAGATCAGCGTTTAGCTGGTGTTACATCTGATTTAATTCGTTTATCAGTTGGTATAGAAGATGTTTCTGATATTATTGCAGATTTGGAAGCAGCTCTAGTTGGGGGCAAAACACATGCCGATCATAATTGATAAAGATTTACCGGCTCGCAAAGTGTTACAAAAAGAAAATATTTTTGTAATGACGAAGGAGCGAGCGGAAACACAAGATATACGCGCTTTAAAAATTGCTATATTAAATTTAATGCCAACGAAGCAAGACACAGAGGCGCAATTACTTCGCTTAATTGGAAACACACCGTTACAATTAGATGTTCATTTGCTTCATATGGAATCACATCTATCTCGTAATGTAACGCAAGAACATTTAACAAGCTTTTATAAAACGTTTCGTGATATTGAAAATGAAAAGTTTGATGGGCTCATTATTACAGGAGCGCCAGTGGAGACCCTCGCTTTTGAAGAGGTAGATTATTGGGAAGAGCTTAAACATATTATGGAGTATTCAAAAACGAATGTAACATCTACGCTCCATATTTGCTGGGGAGCACAGGCTGGCTTGTACTATCATTATGGTGTTCCAAAGTATCCCCTTAAGGAAAAAATGTTCGGTGTATTTGAACATGAAGTTTGCGAGCAACATGTGAAATTGTTACAAGGATTTGATGAATTGTTTTTTGCTCCGCATTCTCGTCATACAGAAGTACGAGAGAATGATATTAGAGGAGTGAAAGACTTAACATTGTTAGCAAACTCTGAAGAAGCAGGTGTTCACCTTGTTATTGGGCCAGAAGGAAGGCAAGTGTTTGCCCTTGGACATAGCGAATATAGTTGTGAGACGTTAAAACAAGAATACGAACGAGATCGTGACAAGGGATTAAATATTGATGTGCCAAAAAACTATTTTAAACATAATAATCCAGATGAAAAGCCGCTTGTTAGGTGGAGGAGTCATGGTAATTTATTTTTTTCTAATTGGTTGAATTATTACGTGTATCAAGAAACCCCTTATATATTGTAAAGAAAGATTGTGTAACACGTGGCAACGTTTTCCTTGTAAAGGTTAACCTTTATTTTTCCGAATGTTCAAAATACATTGTTTTTCAGATTTTTTACTCATATAATTTCATCTAAACACAATTTTTGAGGGGTGGACAGTACTATGAAAGAAATTCAAGTTGGGTTATTAGGTCTTGGGACAGTTGGCAGTGGTGTGGTTCGTATTATTACGGATCATCAAGAACGACTCATACACCAAGTAGGTTGTCCAGTGAAGGTAACGAAAGTATTAGTGCAAAACATTGAGAAAGAGAGAGAGGTAGAGGTACCTTCTACTCTATTAACACAAGATGCAAATGAAATTTTAGATAATCCAAATATTGATGTTGTCATTGAAGTGATGGGTGGCATTGATGATGCAAAATCATATATTTTACAAGCTTTAAAAAGCGGAAAGCATGTTGTAACTGCAAATAAAGACTTAATGGCATTACATGGGGCGGAACTATTAGCGACAGCAAAAGATAATAAGGCTGATTTATTCTATGAGGCGAGTGTGGCAGGGGGAATTCCAATTTTACGCAGTATCGTAGAAGGACTTTCCTCAGATCTTATTACGAAAGTAATGGGAATTGTAAATGGAACGACAAATTTTATTTTGACGAAAATGTCAGACGAAGGGAGAGCATATAACGACGTGTTAAAAGAAGCCCAACAACTTGGATTTGCAGAAGCAGATCCAACATCAGATGTAGAAGGTTTAGATGCAGCAAGAAAAATGACGATTTTAGCTACTCTCGGTTTCTCTACAAATGTAGAGCTTGGAGACGTGAAAGTAAAAGGGATTACCTCTATTACAGAGGAAGATATTGAATATAGTAAGAGCTTAGGTTATACAATTAAATTAATCGGTCTTGCAAAACGAGATGGTGAAAAATTGGAGGTTACAGTTGAACCAACTTTACTTCCAAATACACATCCTCTTGCGGCAGTACAAAATGAATATAACGCTGTGTATGTTTACGGTGAAGCAGTTGGGGAAACGATGTTTTATGGACCAGGCGCAGGAAGTTTACCAACAGCGACAGCTGTTGTTTCGGATTTAGTTGCTGTAATGCAAAATATTAGATTAGGGGTAACAGGAAATAGTGCTGTAGTCCCACAATATCAAAAAGTATTAAAAGAGCCCGACGAAATTGTCGTGAAAAAGTTTTTAAGACTGCATGTAAAAGACGAAATTGGTGTATTTGCAAAAATTACTTCATTGTTCTCTGAGCGCGGAGTTAGCTTTGAGAAAATTATTCAAATGCCGCTTGAAGAGAAAGGAAAGGCTGAAATTGTAATTGTAACGCATCGTGCGTCTCTTGCTGATTATGATTATATTCTACATACGTTGCAAGGGTATGAAGAAATAGATTGTTTGAAAGCGAACTATCGAATTGAAGGGGATGCTAAGTAGTATCCTTACCATAAAACAGAAAGAGCCTATTAAGCAGCTTGCTTAATAGGCTCTTTTCTATTTAAAATCTGCGTACCAACTTGAATAAATGCTTGGATAATCCAGCCTGTTGTAAAGGATAAGATGATTGTTCCAAAATAGATAGGTCCGTCTAATAAAAAGCTTAACGTTAAAAATAAAAAGGCTAATGAAATCTCTGTTCTTCTAAACGTCCATTTTTTCTTCTCAGCAACCGTTAAAACGAAAGCTTCTTGAGGCGCTGCGCAAAGGTTTGTAGAGACGTAAAGACCAATTCCAGCTCCAACGAATAGATTTCCGCAAATAAGTGTTATATATTTTGGAAGAGAGCGGATAGCGTCCATAATAGTTGTAATGGAACCAATCCAATCAACAAAAAGAGAAATAAGAACCATCGTTACAATTGTACCGATTGTAATTTGTTTTTTATTCCAAAAGAGTACGATAAGTGTAAAGGCAAAGTTAATCATAAAAATCCAAAAACCAATACTTATGCCAAAATTTTGATATAGTGCAATAAAGAAGGAATCATAAGGGCTAAGTCCAAAGGAAGTAATTGTCGTCATCATATTAATACCGATGGCAAGAATGAGTAAACCGCCAATGAAAAATATATATTCTAATTTGAATCGAAGCATAGTTGTATATCCTTTCTAAATGTATTTGCTAGGAAAGGATATATTGTGGAAAGCTTACCAGGTCAAGGGAGAATTTTTGTGAGAAGGGGAAAATGAGATGACAAATATAAGAAAGATTGCTGAACTTGCTGGAGTATCTGTTTCAACTGTTTCACGTGTACTAAATAATCATCCGTACGTAAATGAACAGAAACGAAAAGAAATTTTAGCGATTATAGAAGAATTAAATTACACGCAAAATGTGAATGCAATTCATTTAGTGAAAGGAAAAACGAATGTAATTGGCGTTTTATTGCCACACGTAAATGATCAATATTATAGCGCTATTATCGAGGGGATATCAAAAGAGACAGCAAAGAATAATTATAATATGATGCTTTGCCAGACGAATTATAGCGAAGAAAGAGAACTAGAAATTTTAAATATGTTAAAAATGAAAAAGCTTGATGGGGTTATTATTTGTTCTCGGGCAAATAGTAAGGAGAAGCTTGAAGAATATACAAAATTCGGCCCGATTGTTATGTGTGAAGAAATAGATTCAAAATACATTTCAAGTGTCCATATCGATTACTACAAAGTATTTTCACTTGGGATGAAAAGCTTAATAGATGCCGGTCATACACATATTGGATATTGTATTGGAAGAAGTAATAGTGTTAATAGCCAAAGACGAAAGAAGGCATATGAAGATTCGCTTCAACAGAGTATCGTAACACCGTTAGAGACCTGGAAATTTGAGGGTTGTTTTACAGTGGAAGATGGACGCAATGTAATTAGAGAATGGGCTCATATGTCAGTAAAACCGACGGCGTTCCTTGTATCTTGTAACCATATTGCAGCGGGGATGGTTACAGAAGCAAAAAAACAAGGAATTTGTATTCCAGAGGATATTACGATTATCGGGTGTGATGATCAAGAGGTGGCAGATATATTGGGTATAACGACGATTTCGCATTCTAGTAAAAACGTTGGAGTAAAAGCGTTTGAATTATTATATGAAAAGATTAATGAAGAGAAATTAGATGTGAAGCATATAGAGTTATTACCAGAGTTAGTAAATAGAGAAACGACGTAATTGAGAAGGTGTGAAAATCGCTTTTCAAAATTTCGTTTGGTATAATTATGGACAATCTATGAGGGCTAAAAGGGGTTTTGATATGAGATCAAAAGTAGTAAAAGTAATTCTACTCATTACAATTGCATCTTTCTGTTTATTTGCATATGGCTTTGTTTCAGGTGTAAATGATGTATTAAATCCGAAAGCTTCAAATTTAATTAAAAAGACCGATGTAGTGGCAAAAGAGAAAAAGAAAACGGGAACGTTACAAATCGTTAGTTTAGGTGATTCATTAACGCGTGGCGTTGGTGATAAAGAAGGAATTGGCTATGTTGGGCGAATGAAAGAGGATTTACAAAAAGATTATAAGCAAAAAATTGCATTAACAAATTTAGCAGTTAGTGGTGCAAAAATGCCCGATTTATTAAAACAAATTGAAAGTAATGGCGCTCAATATTCAATTAAGCAAGCAGATGTAATCGTGTTAACGATTGGTGGGAATGATTTGTTCCCAGGCTGGGAATCGCTTGGGAAAATAGATTTAGAGACGTATCGTCCTGACACAGAAACGTTTCAAAATGAAGCAAAGAAAATTATAGAAGAAATTCGTAAATTAAATACAGATAGTCCGATTTTTTGGCTTGGTTTATACAATCCTTTTGAAGATGTAGAAGATTTAAAAGGGTCTTCAAACATTGTTGTGAACTGGAATGCATCTTTAGAGAAGTTAGCGCTAAACGATAAAAATGTGTATATTACACCGACATTTGATTTATTCCAAAACCGCGGGAAAGATTTATTATACTCTGATCATTTTCATCCGAACGAAGTAGGTTATACGTATATGGCAGAACGTTTAGTTCAAAATGTTGTAAGTAAATTAAAACTAGAACAAGGAGGGGTAAAATGACGACGATACTTTCCGTACGAGATTTGAAGAAGGTAATTGGAAAGAAGACTCTTGTAGAGAATATTTCCTTTGATGTAAAGCAAGGAGAAGTGTTCGGGTTCTTAGGACCAAATGGTGCTGGAAAGACGACTACCATTCGAATGTTAGTCGGATTGATTAAGGCGACAGAAGGTACGATTTCTATCGGTGGTTATTCGATTAAGGAAAATTTCAGAGAAGCGATGCGTCAAATTGGGAGTATCGTTGAAAACCCAGAGTTGTATACATATTTAACGGGATGGGAAAATTTAAAGCAATTTGCTCGTATGTTAGGTGATATATCAGATGAACGTATTATTGAAATTGCTGAAATGGTTCATTTAGATGAAAGAATTCATGACAAGGTAAAAACGTACTCACTTGGTATGAAACAACGCCTTGGAATTGCGCAGGCGCTCCTTGGGAATCCAAAATTGCTCATATTAGATGAGCCAACGAATGGTTTAGATCCAGCAGGGATTAGAGAACTTAGGGAATTTATACATAAGCTTGTAAAAGAAGAAAATATGAGCGTGTTTATTTCAAGTCACTTGCTAAGTGAAGTGCAAATGATATGTGATCGCGTTGCTATTATTCATAAAGGAAAAATGATAACAGTTGCCAAGGTTGAAGAATTAATTAAAACAGCAAGTGATCGTGTAGAATGGATTGTTACACCAATTTCTAAGGCGAAAGATATGCTAGAAGCGGCCGAAGAAGTAAGGGAAGTGAGTGTAGAAGGCGATCGATTACTATGCCGCATGGATATTGCATCTATAAGTAGTTGGAATAAACACTTTGTCGAAAATGAAATAGATGTACATAGCGTTAAGGAGCTTGTATTTACGCTAGAAGATTTATTTATTGAACTCACAAGGGGTGAGCAGCATGCGTGAATTTGCGAATCTAGTTTTAAATGAATCAGAAAAGATTTACCGTAAGAAACGTATTTTTGTTGTCATGCTTATTTTAGCAATCTTGATCCCGCTTTTTGTGTATGCGCAGTATCGTGAAATAGAAACGACACAAAAAAGACTCGGTACAACTGATTGGAAGGTTTCATTGCAACAGCAAATTGTTGATTCTCAGAACCGGTTGAACAATTCTAGGTTGCCAGAAGAATGGCGTGATTGGTTAAAGGTAAGAGTTGAGCAACAACAATATTATTTAGATCATGATATTAATCCGATGGCACCGGGTGCACCGACTTTTGTCAGATCATTTATTGAACAAGGAATTACATTATTTATTCCGCTTCTCGTAATGATTGTCGCCATTGATATCGTTTCAGGAGAACGAAGTGATGGGACGATGAAGATGTTACTTACGCGGCCAATTCGGCGCTGGAAAATACTCCTTAGTAAATACGTGACGATGTTATTTTTCATTTCGCTCATACTGTTTCTTGTAGGTTTGTTTGCTTACATATTATCAGGGCTTGTATTTGGATACTCGGGATGGAATTTACCTGTTTTAACAGGATTTGTTATTGATAAGGAAACGCTAAATACGAACTTTGTGCATCTTATTCCGCAGTGGCAATACATCTTAATGGCGTATGGACTAGCATGGTTTGTTGCTATCGTTGTCGGAACTATATCATTTATGGTCTCTGTTTTAATTCGTAATACACCAGCTGGTATGGGCGTTATGCTAGCTGCATTAATTGCAGGCGGTATTTTAAGCTCGTTCGCAACATCTTGGGAAGGCGCCAAATATATTTTTAGTGTGAATTTATCATTAACGGATTATTTATCAGGAAAATTACCTGCATTACAAGGTTTATCGATGGGATTTTCTTTGATGAATTTAACTGTTTGGGCAGTTGTTTCTCTTGTTATTTCGTTCGTAGTATTTACAAGACAGGATATGGTGAATTAATTAGACAGGAAGTGACAGTATGGAAAATGTTTTAAAGAATGATTGGGAGCCACTATTGGCACCAGAATTCGAGAAAGAGTATTATCTTACTCTATCCAGTTTTTTGACAGAAGAATATAGCACGCATGTTGTTTATCCGAAGGTAGAAGATATTTTTAACGCTCTTCAGTATACAAGTTATGAAAATACAAAGGTTGTTATTTTAGGACAAGATCCATATCATGGACCGAATCAAGCGCATGGTTTAAGCTTTTCTGTGCAACCTGGTGTTAAAACACCACCGTCATTGTTAAATATGTATAAAGAACTTCGAGATGAATATGGTTATGAAATCCCGAATAACGGTTATTTAGTAAAATGGGCGGAACAAGGAGTATTATTACTAAATACCGTATTAACAGTTCGTCAAGGCGAAGCAAATTCTCATAAGGGAAAAGGATGGGAGCACTTCACAGATCGTGTAATTGAACTATTGAATGAACGTGAAAAGCCAGTTATTTTCATATTGTGGGGGCGCCATGCGCAGGCGAAGAAGAAGTTAATTACGAATCCGAATCATCATATTATCGAATCTGTACATCCAAGCCCACTATCGGCAAGACGTGGTTTCTTTGGTAGTAAGCCATATTCTAAAGTAAATACGATTTTAGCTAATATGGGCGAAAGAGAAATTGATTGGGAAATTCCAAATTTATAAATAGAAAAGGTAGTTAACAGTCGTTAACTACCTTTTTATTATTATTGTTGCTCGTTCTTTAATTTTGCATCTAGTACAAAAGTGCCAAATGGGATAACTGATGAAACAAATGCTCCAAGTGCCCATAAAATTGATTTACGGTGTACGATTGTTACTTGAATTACTGCAAAGATGAATAGAATAAATAGAACACCATGAGCCATGCCTGTAATTTTAACAGCTGTTGCAAATCCTGCGAAATATTTCAATGGCATTGCTACAAATAATAGTAATAGGAAAGAAATACCCTCAACTAGTCCAATTGCTCTTAATCGTCCGATTGGTGTAGATAACATAAAGTAGCCTCCTTTAACGTATGCTTGTATATAGTAAATTTGTATTCTTTTTCAAAATAAAATAGTCTATTTTGTTTCATTATATACAAAAAGAAAGTTTACACTACGAGAATAGTGCAAAGTTCAAAATATAGTCACAAAAGCATGAGAATTTAAATAAAAACCTATTTGAAGTATTTGACTTCAAATAGGTTTTGTGAATGAAAATATTAAACAAGTACATCCGTTTTTAAAACGAATTTCTCTACAACTTTTGCAACACCATCGTTCATATTTGTATCTGTTACGTAGTTTGCAATTTCTTTAATATCATCAGGTGCATTGCCCATTGCAACGCCAAGACCAGCAAATTCAATCATCGCTTGGTCGTTATAGCTATCGCCCATTGCGATAACTTCTTCACGCTTAATGCCAAGCTTTTGGATCAGTTTGTTTAAGCTCGTTCCTTTTGTAACACCAGCTTCAGTAAATTCTAAGAAGAATGGTTTCGAACGCATCACGCTTAATTGGCCTTCTAGCTGTTTTTGTAGTTTCTTTTCAACTTCAACAAGGCGTTCAGCTTCTTTATTCATTAATACTTTTACTACGGGCTCTTTAACTGCAGCTTTAAAGTCATCTACTACAACAATTGGCATACCAGTAATATCGCCCTCAATTTCAGTATAAGGATTATTTTCTTCCGTTACGATATCATCGCCCATATAAGTATGAATCCATACATCTTCAGTTTTACTAATTTCAAATAGGTTGTGAACGATTTCAGGAGATAGTGTACTACTAAAGATTTCTTCGTTTGTTTTACAGTTAATAATTTTTGCACCATTAAAAGATAGAATGAAACTGCCGTATTCTTCTAAACGAAGTTCTTTCGCTACATTGCGCATACCGAACGTTGGACGTCCAGAAGCAAGTACAACCTTTACGCCTTGCTCTTGTGCAGTCATTAACGCTTCTTTCGTACGAGGTGAAATAGTATGGTCATCACGTAATAAAGTATCATCTAAATCTAAAACAATCATTTTATAAGTCATATAGAAAATTCCTTTCTTTAATTGAAATCAAAATACATGTTCATGAAGAGATTGAGGAATAATAGTAAGACATCAAACCTCTTTGAAAAGAAGTAGATAAATTATTATGAGTGTGTTGCTCATAATATTGGTTAATAATCATTGGGGATGAATAAAACCCCAATGATTAAAGTTTGATTTTATCGTAACAACTCTAAAGGTAGAGTGCAATAATGGAAGTTTTCCAATTTAAGATATTTGTTTTGCTGTGGAACGAGAAAATAGTATTTCTAGCAAGATTGCCATTACAGATCCAAGAACGAGACCATTACTTAAAAACGATGCTAGAAATGGTGGAAGTGTGGAATATGCTCCTGCTGGAACAAACATAACTCCGACTCCTGTAAAGATTGAAAGACCGGCTACTTTAAATAATCGTTCTTTATCCTGGACAGTTTCGTATTCTCGAAAGGCGAGGCCAATCATGCTTGCGAATACAGGATAAATAGCGGCATAACCAACTGCAACAGGGATTGCTGCAAAGAATGAAGTAATCTTTGGAAATATACTAACGACAATAATAAAGCTTGACCCTAATATAAACGGGAGACGTTTATAAATATTAGTCGTTGCAATAAAACCTGCTGATCCAGAAATAGCGACAGGCCCAATAGCTGAAAATAGGCCGCCTAGCAATTGGTTGATTCCTGTTATAATGCCAGCTTGTTTAAAACGATCTGATGCAGCGTTTTCTTCATATTTAGAGACAACCTTTTGTACAACGCGAATACTTGCTAACATATTTGTTAGAAGTAAGAGCGTAACGAAAATGACCGTAATTACCATGTTCCATTCAACACGAGGCATTCCGAAAACAAATAAGGATGGAAAACGGATTATGTCTGTCACTGGTGTTATTGGATTAGATAATCCGAAGCATGCGAATAATATCCAGCCGCATACGATACTGAAAAGAACGGAATATTGTCCAATAATAGGTAGCTTCATGATGAAAAAGGATAGTAAAATAACAATGAGTGAAAGAATAAATACGTTAGGTTGTACTTCTGTATGTTTTCCATCAAGGCCAAACATTCCCTTTAAGAAGGAGCCACTAAGCTGCGCGACAAGAAGAAATAAATACGTTCCAATGACTGTCGGTGTAAAATAGCGAACGAGTTTATCAATAAGTCCAAAAACGCTAAGAATAATACAAATAATACCACTTAATAAGAAAGCATATTGAAGAACTTTAAGTGTCTCATTATTTGATCCAAATAGTACGACGCCTAAACTTGCGTAAAGAGAGAAAATTCCCCACCAAAGGCCAGCAGGACCTTCTTGAATAGGAAGTTTATGCCCAAATATAGCTTGCAAGAGACCAGCAAAACCTAGAACAAATAATGTTCTTTGTACAAATGCGATGGCTTCAGCGCCATTAAGACCATAACTAGTTGCGACACTAATTGGTACAATAAGGCTTCCAGCTAAAATAAATAGTGCCCATTGTAAGGCGGAAAGAAATGTCTTCATTATATCAACCTCTTTCATAGATTCCGTATCTAGTATATACGTATTTTATTTCCACTGGCAAAGATTGTAGATAGAGAAAAGAGTTGAAACACAGTATGAATGCACGTAAGCAATTATGGATAGCAGTTATATGTATGACTTTTGTTGTAATTCTAGGAACGATAGGATTTATGACGATTGAAGAGATTAGTTTGTTTCAAGCATTTTGGATGACAATGATTACTGTATTGACTGTTGGATACGGAGATGCCGTTCCTGTAACGCAAGCGGGGAAAGTATTTGCGCTTCTTATTATTCCTGTTGGCGTAGGTATTGTTACGTATGCAATTGGGGTAGTGGCAGCTATGATTATTGAAGGGAATTTATTTCATGCAGTACGGAGGAAGAAGATGGATAAACAAATAGCGCAGTTGAAAAATCATATTATAGTGTGTGGTTGCGGTAGAGTGGGGCTTCAAGTTGTACATGAATTGCAAGAAAAGAATATTCCATTTGTCGTTGTTGATAAAGATGAAAGTATATTGGAGCAGGAAAAGCTTTTATTTGTACATGGAGATGCAACGGAAGATCAAGTATTACATAATGCCGGAATTTTAAAAGCAGCTGGTTTAGTTGCTATTGTTGCAAATGATGCCGAAAATGTATTTATTACATTAACAGCAAGAGGGTTAAACGATACGATTAAAATTGTGGCGAGATCTGAAAAGCCAGAAACTGAAGAGAAATTAAGGCGTGCTGGTGCAAATAAGGTTATTAATCCATCTAGTATGGCGGGTATTCATATCGCAAAAGGTATTGCAAATCCATTAACTGTTCATTATATTGATACAGTGTTGTATGGAGTAGAACAGTCATTTGTCATTGAAGAAATTCTAGTTGGAAAAGATTCAATATTGGTTGGTAAATCGTTACTAGAGAGTAATGTAAGGAATCAGTTTGATGTAACAATATTAGCGATTTCAAGAAATGGGAATATTATACATAATCCGACAGGGCAGGAAAAATTGAAAGAACGTGATATGATAATAGTATTTGGTTCAGTAGAAAAATTGGGACAATTCGAGAAAGAATTACAAAGTACGAGGTGATAAGGAATGCAAATATCTAGCGACAAGATTTTAAATAAAATGGCGAATGAAATTGCGAAGGCAAAAAGTAGTGAAGGACAAAAGTCAAAAGAACATTTATTAGTTGTGCGTGCTTTATGTGACTTATTATTAGATGAACAAGTTGAAACATCTACATATAGAGAACCGAAAATTCAATCGCAAGTAATTGGATCACAACCAGTAACAACTATGCAACCAATTGCACCTGTTTCTGGGGAGCCAGTATATATAAAAGAAAGTGATGCAAACGGTAATTCTTTATTTGATTTTTAGAAGATAAATCGTTTGGCTTATATGCAAAAATTGCTTATGATAAAGGTAAAAAAGGGGAATTAAGATGAAAATTTTCTTTTTACTAGGTTGTATTGCAGCGGGGCTATCTGTTGCGTTAGGGGCCTTTGGAGCACACGGTTTAGAAAATAAAATTTCTGCAAAAATGTTAGAAGTTTGGAAAACAGGCGTTACATATCAAATGTTTCATGCAGGTGGACTATTCGTAGTTGCTTTATTGATGGATAAGGTTCAATCATCACTTTTAACTACTGCTGGTTGGCTAATGGTAGCTGGAATTATTATGTTCTCAGGTAGTTTGTATGCATTAAGTACGACAGGCATTAAGTTCTTTGGTCCAATTACACCTCTTGGTGGTGTAGCGTTTATAGTGGCGTGGATTCTAGTAGGGACTGCAGTTGTAAAAGGATTATAAAAAAACAAAAGCTGGCATTTGCCAGCTTTTTTTATGGTCTTGGAGTATAAGTTGCTTGTTGACTAGGTAAATACGTAATTTCTTCTGGAAACTCTACGTAATCTAAGTAGATCATTAGTAGTAAATAGCGTTTTCCTGATTGCGGTTCACTAATAACAATATGGTCACGGCCAGCTGCTTCAATAATACCTGTATAAGATTGTGTACCAAGGGAACTGCCACGTTCATAAGTCATTACAACCGTAGCTTGCTTACCTTTGTTTAAACGAAGGATATTTTCAATATAGGATTGCTCTAGAGGTAACATGCCTTGAGAAATTGCATATTGAGCTTGCGCAGCTTGAGCTGTTTGTTGTTGCATCGCTTGCTGCTGTTGTTGAGTCATTTGTTGCGGTTGTACATAAGTTCCAGATGGTTGATAAAAACCTGTTCCATAGTACGGATTTTGTTGCTGTGCCATTCAAAAATCCCTCCTCATTTTTATTCCTTAATATACGCTAGGGCAGTCTCCAGCAGATGGCTGGAAGAAGCAGTGCTTTTTAAAGCGACCAGAGTTTTGTTGGTTATACCAAGTCGGTGGACATGCCCCTTCAGGTCTAAAGAACCATAAGGCAAAGTTGGCAGGCCAAAAACGTTGCCCTTGAATGGTCCGTCTCGCTAGGGCAATATCTTGTTCACGTGCCCGTTGATAAAAGTATCCTTTTTGCGTTGCTTCAAAACCGCCGGGGTTTTGATAAACCATTTGACGTAAATTACGAATGCTTTTAAAGTCTAAACAATTTCCGCGGACACGATTTACCCCAACGTTTCCGACCATTAACATTCCTTGTTGTCCTTCTCCTTCGGCTTCAGCACGCATCAGTCTAGCTAACAACTTTACATCTTCTTCGTTATAAGCAATAACTCCCATTATGTGTCACCTCTCTTTTTGGAATACCTTTTGGAAAGAGGTTTATCTCTAGATGAAGTGTGTAACAATTACTAGTTCATACGTATGAGGAAAAGGGCTCAGATATGACAACCAAACGAAGTTTTACATTGAGAGCGGAAAATAAAAAAAGCTAGCGTGAGCCAGCTTTTTTATTAAAAAACTTTAGACCATAAGTTTGAGAAGAAATCACCAATAGAGCGCATTGTTAACACAAACCAATTTGCTTTTTCAACTTCCTCTGTCGTTTTTGCAGTAACTTTCATACTTTTACTACCGTCTAAGAAACCATATTTATCAGTTGATTCTAAAGTAATTGAGCCTACTTTGGCATCTTTCTTAATAGGAGCAACTAAATGTCCATCTTCAGCAAGAGATTTATCTAATTCAGTCCCAATTTTATAAGGTTCTTTGCTACCTTTTTTCGCAATTACTGTTATTTCTTTTTCGGGTGCAACAGTTACTTGGTCTTCTTTCCCTTTTACTACAGAGATTGTATTGTTCTTATTAACTTTTAGTTTTTGTTTTTCAAAGTTATTAAATCCGTATTCGATTAATTCACGAGATTCTGTGAAACGTTCATCCATTGATTTTGTTTTAATAATAACCGAGATAAGACGTACATCACCACGTTTAGCAGTAATAGTAAATCCGTATCCAGCTGTATCAGAACTTCCAGTTTTTAAACCATCAGTACCTTCATAAGCGAAAGCAGCTCCTGGTAACATCCAATTCCAGTTTTCCATACGAATTGGTTTTGGGTGATTGTCTGGGAAGTTTCTAAATCTTTGTTTTGTATCCTCTAGCATTTCTGGATACTTTGTAATCATTGCTTTTGAAAGCATACCCATATCACGAGCTGACATAGAGTTTTCTGCATTTGGATCAGTACCCTCAGGATGTTTTCCTTTTAAGTCAGCGTTATTTAAGCCCGTAGCGTTTACAAATTTATATTTCTTTAATCCTAGCTTTTTAGCATGTTCATTTGCAAGATTTAAGAAGTTTTTCTCACTTCCTGCAAGAAGTTCTGCTAAAGCGATACTAGATCCATTTGCAGAGAATATAACAATAGAATGATATAATTCTTTTACAGTATATTGACGTCCTTTTTCGAACGGTACATTAGAGAATTCATTATTACGAGAGACTTCATAAGCGTAATCAGAAATATTTACTTTCGTATCCCATGTGATTTTTCCTTCTTTAATTGCTTCTAAAACAGCGTAAACAACAATTAATTTCGACATACTAGCAATAGCTAGCAATTCATCGGGATTTTGCTCGTGAAGTATTTTTCCTGTATCTGCATCAAATAAAAGTGCAGCGGCTGCCTCAATATGTATTTTTTCTTCCGCATGGGATGTTGTTACTCCCAAGGAAGAAATTGACAATACAAGCAATAGTAAAATAGACAAAATTTTTTTCATATAGATTATCACCTTCGCATCGTTATTTAGCATATAGCTCGTATCATTTTAGCATATCTTTACATATAAAAAGGTTACAATTTTACAATAAATTTGAAAAAATGTCGGTTTTTCTTCAAAAGTGCAGAAAAAAGGGGATTTTTGAGGATAAATATAGAGAAGAATAAAAAAAGGAACGAATTTCGTTCCTTTTCACCATTTATATGTGTAAAAATTTCTCTACTTTTTCGTCTGGTAAAATGTTTCCAACGAAGAATGTTCCAAATTCACCATAACGAGCACTTACTTCATCGAAGCGCATTTCATATATAAGTTTTTTAAATTGAAGAACATCGTCAGCGAATAATGTTACGCCCCATTCGAAATCGTCGAATCCAACAGATCCTGAAATCACTTGGCGTACTTTACCTGCGTATTGACGGCCAATTTTACTATGACTGTACATCATTTTTTTACGCTCTTCCATAGGAAGCATGTACCAGTTGTCATCACCTTGGCGACGCTTATCCATTGGATAGAAGCAAATATGATTTGCTTTCGGCAATTCAGGATATAAGCGAGCTAAAATTTGCGGGTTTTGGTATGGATCCTCATCAGCTGGAAGATAGTTGCTTAATTCAACAACAGATACGTAAGAATATGCAGGAACCATATATTCAGCTAAAGTTGTTTTATTCAATTCTGTCTCAATTTCATTTAACTCTTCCATTGTTGGACGTAAAATCATAAGCATAATATCAGCTTTTTGGCCAACAACTGTATACATTGCGTGACTACCTTTTTTCGCAGTAGCTACTTCGTTCCATTTTTCAACGACATTTAAAAATTCAGACACTGCTTGTCCGCGTTCGTCGCTAGATAATGTTTTCCATGCAGCCCAATCAATAGAACGTAAATCATGTAAACAATACCAGCCATCTAACGTTGTTGTTGCTTCACTCATTCTATTCACCTCAGTTAATGATAGTTTTACACGTTAACTATAGCATATATAGTTTTAAAATCATCTATATAAAACCTTGGCGCATAAAATTGTCACATTTAAGTGTTTAAGCAAGGTGAATTTAACGGCTGAATTTTATGAAAATATAATCATTTTTATTTTATCTATTTTTTGGGAGCTATAAGTTTAAAATATAGAAGAAAAGCAGTATTCTTAAAGATAGAGTTTTTTTAACATATGTAGGAGGGTTTATTCGTGAGCAACTTATTTACAACAGTAAAAGAAAAAGTTCAAGGAAAAGGCATTTCTATCGTACTTCCTGAAGGAACTGATGAAAGAATTTTAGGCGCTGCAGAGCGTTTAGCAAAAGAAGAGTTAGTAAAACCAATCTTAGTTGGTAATAGAGAAGAAATTAGCGCAAAAGCTGCTAGCATGAATTTAACATTAGCAGGCGTTGATATTTACGACCCAGCTACATACGAAGAAATGGATGCAATGGTAGCATCTTTCGTTGAACGCCGTAAAGGTAAAGCAACTGAAGAAGACGCTCGCAAAATCCTTAAAGACGAAAACTACTTCGGTACAATGCTTGTATACATGGGCAAAGCACACGGTCTAGTAAGTGGTGCAGCTCACTCTACAGCTGATACAGTTCGTCCAGCACTTCAAATTATTAAAACAAAACCAGGCGTTACAAAAACTTCTGGCGTATTCATCATGGTACGTGAAGAAGAGAAATATGTATTCGCTGATTGCGCAATTAACATTGCACCAAACAGCCAAGATTTAGCTGAAATCGGTATCGAAAGTGCGAAAACTGCTGAGTTATTCGGCATTGATCCACGCGTTGCTATGTTAAGCTTCTCTACAAAAGGTTCTGCGAAATCTCCAGAAACAGAAAAAGTTGTAGAAGCAACTCGCATTGCAAAAGAAATGGCTCCTGAGTTAACTTTAGATGGAGAATTCCAATTCGATGCTGCATTCGTACCATCTGTAGCTGAGAAAAAAGCTCCAGGTTCTACAATTAAAGGTGATGCTAACGTATTCGTATTCCCAAGCTTAGAAGCTGGTAATATCGGCTACAAAATCGCTCAACGTTTAGGTAACTTCGAAGCAGTAGGACCAATCTTACAAGGCTTAAACATGCCTGTAAATGACCTATCTCGTGGATGTAACGAGGAAGAAGTGTACAAGTTAGCTTTAATTACAGCAGCTCAAGCACTTTAATTCTATAATGAATTGAAATAAAGACCGTCGCTATTATAGCGACGGTCTTTATTTTTCTAAACCAAGTGCTTTATTATTACGATCAATAATACGTTGTAAATTCGTCTCATATAAAGGAATCTCATCTATTGTTAATTGAGATGGTGTTAACTTTGGAGCGAATTGCTGCAATGTTTTTAAAAGACGCATCATTAAATCTTGTACTGTAATGGTTTCACCAAGTAATTCTGAGAGTGAGGCCATCGTACTTGGTACAATTTCAGGGTACGTAAAGCGTGTTTCTTCCCCTTGAATTGCTAGGTTGTAGAAATCACGAACGAGTGCGGCACGCTCAGAGCCACTTCCGGTAGCGCAAAGATAGATTTGGACAGCGACACCTCCGCGAATACGACGTTGTGAAATACCAGCGAATTTTTGATCGCGAATACTTAAGTCATAACTACCAGGACAGTAAGAGCCGACAATTTCTTTTGCCTCGATAGTAACGTCGTAATCCTTTAACATCTCCTTAATCAAATGCCACATTGTATCGTATCCAAGGTCAATATCGATACCTTTTTCTGTTTCTTGGAATAAAAGTGATACGTTTAAAACACCTTCATCAAGCACGACCGCAAGCCCGCCAGAATTACGGACAATAACATTGAAGTTGTTTTGTTTTAAAAAAGAAATACCTTCTTCTAAATGCGGAAGGCGTGAATCTTGAATGCCAAGGACAATTGTATTGTGATGAACCCATGAACGCATTGTTGCCGCTGACTTGCCATTTCCAATGCTTGTGCATAATGTGTCATCCATTGCGAATGACTGAAGTGCATGGAATGTTGGTCCTAAACTAGATTGATCTACAATGCGCCACTCTGGCTGAGATAAAATGGAACGGGAATTGCTCATATAACTAACCCCTTATCTTTAAAATGACAATCTCTATTATAGCAAAAAATGAAGAATGGAGTTTTCTCACATATAAAGGGGGAGCTTATAGGTGAAATAATAAAAAGGATGCATTACATGCATCCTTTTTATTCTGCAATTTTTTCTAAATTACCGTTTCGGTCCATTCGGAAAGATGTTTGAGAACGTTCTTCGTCATCCATGACTGCCAATTTACGAGCTCGGTTCATAATGTTCATAAGTGTTTCGTAATCTTCTTGTACAGTATGAGATTGCTTTTCTAATTTTTCTAGTTTCTTTTCTAGTTCCTCATTCCGAAGGATTTGTGCTTTAATTTCTTGTTTCAATCTCGTATTCTCGTTTTCAAGAGCTGTCACTTTTATATTTGAAGATCCGACTGTTTGTAAAAAATAAATAACATCTTGCATTGTCATAGAGCTTCTTGCAGCAGGAGCAGTAGATTCTTGATATGGAATAGCTTCTTTATATTGTACGATTGATTCTTCTTGTACTAATTCTTCATAATCAGTTATCGAATCTGAAGCTGGTGGTGTATAAAGTAAACGTTTTTTCGCTTGTTCACCGCTTGCAGCACGCATTTTATCTTTACGATGTTTTTTTGCTAGTTGAAGAGCTTGTTCATAGCTATAGCGAACAACAGCATTCCAGCGGAAACCACAAGCAGCAGATGTACGATTTAACTGATCCCCTACTTCCTCAAATGCATTTAATTGCGTACTTCCTTCTCTAACATGACGAAGTACCGTTTCAGCAAGTAATAAATCATCCTCATCTGTCCAAGCATCTTGTCTTACTTTCATAGATTCAACTCCCTTTCTTTTTATGAACTTCCTATTTTTATAATGGGCAAAAAAATAAACTTTTATACAAAGCTTTTAAAAATATGGTAGATTTCGATGAAAGGTAAAAATTTTCCCATGAATGGTGAGCGCTTCTGTAGGAGAGCATATAAAATATGTAGCATTATGTAGAGAATAGGCTTTGTAGGGAAACTTGCAACGAGCTTCAAAGAGCGGTAAAATACCATTTAGTGTTTATTTTTAAACGTACTTGAGAAAAGTTTAAAATAGAGGAAGTGTTATATAATGGGAAACGAGTTTCGCGTGTGCGATGACTGTCAGGCAACGAACGTTAAAACGTTAGTTCCGAAGTTAAAAAAAGTAGATTCATGTGCAACGATTGAAGTTGGATGTCAGTCTTACTGTGGTCCTGGTCGTAAAAAATCATTCGCATTTGTAAATAACCGTCCAGTTGCGGCTCCAACAGAAGATGAGTTAATCGCAAAAATTGAAGCAAAGTTAAATAAGTAAGAAAAAGAAGAGTGAAAAGATTACTCTTCTTTTTTATGCCCATAAGAGGAATAATTTATTCTGCGAAAGTACTCTTGTATGGACGAACGTTTTCTAAAGGATAGACACAACTTTTGTATTAAAATTCCAATTTGTATAAATTTATATTTCAAAATAATGGTTGACAGTCTTTTAAAGCGATAGGTAGAATAGAAGTGTCTGATTCTGATAATCATTATCAGGAAAATAACAATTCACCTAATTTTTTTATTACTATTTGAGAATAAATTTCATTTCAATAAATATATGTTGTTAGTTAGGATGGTTGAGGGATGGAAGCGAGCGCAAGCAGTATAGAACAGCAAGAAGAGAATGTTAAAGAGATTAAGAGCAGACCGCTTATCGCTTCTATTATTTTAGTAGCGGGTACAGTTTTGTTAGCTTTAAGCATGGCAGTTTCTATTTCTTTTGGGGCTGCAGATATTAGTTTAAAGACTGTATGGCAAGCTGTATTTCAGTTTGATGGATCTATTACACATCATAATGTAATTCAAGAGCTTCGCATGCCTAGAGCAATAGGGGGCGTAGTTGCAGGTGCCTTTTTAGCGGTATCAGGAGCAATTATGCAAGGTATGACGCGAAATCCACTTGCTTCGCCATCGTTAATGGGGATTACAGATGGGGCTGTATTTGGAATTGCAATTATGTATGCATTTTTTCCTAATTCACCTTATTTAATGTTTGTTATCGCATCTTTTATTGGAGCTGCGTTTGGTGCAAGTATTGTATATGGAATTGGGTCTTCTTCACCAGGTGGATTAACACCTGTGAAATTAGCTTTAGCAGGTGCAGCTATTAGCGCTTTATTAGGGGCGATTTCATCTGGAATCGCATTGTATTTCAATCTTGCCCAAGAGGTAAGCATGTGGAATGCAGGCGGAGTTGCTGGAGTGAAATGGCAAAGTATTAATATGTTAGTGCCAATTGGCCTTGTTTGTCTTTTTATCGCAATTATGATGTCGAGATATATTACAATTTTGAGCTTCGGTGAAGAAATTGCAATTGGACTTGGTCAAAATACGACATTAATTAAATTTATCGGAACAGTACTTGTTCTTGTTTTAACGGGTTCCGCAGTTTCCATGGCAGGATCAGTTGGATTTGTTGGTCTTGTAATTCCGCATATGACTCGTTTTCTTGTAGGCTCGGACTATAGATGGGTTATTCCATGTTCTGCGGTCTTAGGCGGGCTGTTAATTGAATGTGCAGATATGTTATCTCGCGTTATTAACCCGCCATTTGAAACGCCAATTGGAGCAATTACAGCGCTAATTGGGGTTCCATTCTTCCTCTACTTAGCACGTAATGAAGGGAGAGGAAAGATGTGAGGACGAGTGTCTTAACAAAAAAGAACATTTCTATATTAACGATTTTAGTAGGACTAATCGTTTCTATATTTCTTATTAGTTTAAATACAGGAACTTTTAAAATCCCGCCAATGGACGTATTAAAGTCATTGGTTGGACTAGGGGCTGAAGATCAGTCTGTTATTTTATTTGAATTCCGTATGCCGCGTATGGTAATTGCTATACTAGTCGGATCTGCTTTAGCTATGTCAGGTGCGATTTTGCAAGGTTTATCACGAAATCCGCTTGCTGATCCAGGTATTATAGGTATTAATGCTGGAGCGGGATTAACAGTTGTTATATTCGTCTACTTCTTCTTCGGGAAAGTAGGGACTGGTACATTTTTATCTGTATTCATTCTTCCATTCTTTGCACTAGTTGGAGCGATATTAGCAGCGGTAATTATTTATTTACTAGCATGGAAAGACGGCGTTTCATCGACTCGATTAATACTTGTCGGTATTGCCGTTGCAGCTGGATTTGGAGCTGTTAGTTTAATTTTCTCTATGAAGATGACATCTAACGATTTTCGTTTTGCTACGATTTGGCTGGCGGGAAGTCTATGGGGTACAGATTGGAAATTCGTATTAAGTGTACTTCCATGGATGGTTATTTTCTTACCGCTTGCTATAAGTAAAGCACACATATTAAATGTAATGAACCTAGGCGATTCTACAGCAGTTGGCCTTGGTGTAAACGTAGAAAAAGAAAGACGTAAATTATTATTTATTGCAGTTTGTTTAGCAGGTGCATCTGTTGCTGTTGCGGGCGGAATTGGCTTTATCGGTTTAATGGCCCCGCATTTAGCAAGGCGCCTTGTTGGTGGTAAACATCAAATTATGTTGCCCACCGCTGCGCTAATAGGAACGTTTTTACTTTTATTCGCAGACGTAATTTCAAGAAGTGTATTAACAACTTCAGAAATACCAGTCGGTCTTGTTATTTCTGTAATTGGTGCACCATATTTCATTTATTTACTTATGAGGACAAAATAAAGGGAGGCTTTTCGTATGGCAACTTTAGCGGTGGATGCGGTATCTGTTGGCTATAATGAAGGTTTAATTATTGACGGGTTAACAGTTGAAATTCCGGAAGGGAAAATTACAACAATTATTGGACCAAATGGTTGTGGGAAGTCCACATTATTAAAAACGGCGTCTCGTATTTTGAAGGCAAAGCAAGGTACTGTTTATCTCGACGGAAAAGCAATTGAGAAACAGCCAACGAAAGAAATTGCAAAGAAAATGGCGATTTTACCACAAACTGCAGAAGTGCCAACGGGTCTTACTGTATTTGAGCTTGTGTCATATGGAAGATTCCCTCATCAAAAAGGGTTTGGCACGTTGAAAGAAGAGGATTATCGCTACATTAACTGGGCACTTGAAGTGACAGGAATGAAAGAATTTGCGAATCGTCCAGCAGAAGCGCTATCAGGTGGCCAACGTCAACGTGTTTGGATCGCAATGGCTCTTGCACAAGGAACAGAATTACTTGTATTGGATGAACCAACAACGTACTTAGATATGGCTCATCAATTAGAAGTATTAAACTTATTGAAAAAGTTAAATGAAGAAGAAGGTAGAACGATTGTTATGGTTATCCATGACTTAAACCACGCTTCTCGTTTCTCTGATCATATGATTGCATTAAAAGCAGGTAAGTTAATGAAACAAGGAACGCCAGATGAAGTTATGACAAGTGAAACACTTCGTAACGTATTTGAGATTGAAGCTCAAATCGTTCCATGTCCAGTAAACTGTAAGCCAATTTGTTTAACATATGATTTAGCGATGATTAGTAATCAATTGCGTAAAAAAGCATAAGTAGAACCCCCTCGTAAAGAGGGGGAATTCTAATGGACGTTGAGCTTCTTATATAAGAATGGGAAGTTGAACGCCCGTTAGAATGGGTTGTTAACAACAATTAATAAATATATATTAATTAATTGTTATATTTGTTTCTTATAGTTCATTGTAACTTATAAGATAAATACAGCTAGAAGGAGTGGGAACATGAAGAATTTTAAAATGGCACTATTAGCAATGGTACTAGTTGTGACTTCTGTACTATTTGCAGCTTGTTCTAACAAAGAAGAAGAAAAGAAAGCAGATGCAAAGACTGAAGAGCGCACTGTAAAACATGCAAAAGGGGAAATTAAAATTCCTGCAAACCCAAAGAAAATTGCTGACCTTAGTGGTTCAACAGAAGAATTATTAATTTTCGGTATGAAACCGGTTATTACTGCTAATACATCTCAAGAAAAAATTGATGCACATATTGAAAAGAAACTAAAAGACGTTAAACCAGTTGGTTCTGCTTGGGGCGATAAAATTAACATTGAAGCAGTAGCTGCTGCAAAACCAGATTTAATTCTTGTAAATAATCGTCAAGAAAAGATTTATGATCAATTATCTAAAATTGCACCAACAGTTATGTTAAACACTCCATTAGATCAATGGCGTCCAAAATTCGAAGAAGTAGGTCAAATCTTCGGTAAAGAAAAAGAAACAAAAGAATGGTTCAAAAAGTATGATGAAAAAGCAAGCAAATTACATGACAAAATCGTCGCTAAAACTGGTGAAGCAACATTTATGAAAATGGCTGCATATCCAAATGCTTTCCGCGTATATGGTGATTACGGTTACGGTAGCGTAATCTTTAATGATTTAAAACTACCAGCAGTTAAAGGTACACCAACTGATAAACCGTTAGTACAAGTACAAAAAGAAGCTTTAATCGATTACAACCCAGATTACTTATTCGTATTTACAACTGGTGACGGTTCTCAGCGCTTAAAAGAATTCCAAGAAGAATCAATTTGGAAAAACATGAACGCTGTTAAAAATAACCACGTATTTACAATTAAAAATGAAGACTTAAACAAAGGTTACTTCCCACTAGGGAAAGATATGATCTTAGACGAAGTTGCTGAATTCGTTTTAGGTAAATAATGTATAAAGGAAATCACTTTTACTTCGGTAAAGGTGATTTTTTCTTTTTATAAAGGGAATTAATACAGTCTTTCATTTCTTTCTGTTTCTCATTTCGTTTATAATATAAAGTAAGAATGTAGTAAAGAAAGGGGGATGTCGGAAAGTGGTATATTTAAACGACAAACTCAGCGAAACAAAAGTGTTTAAAGACCCAGTACATAAATATGTGCACGTGCGTGATCGTGTTATTTGGGATTTAATCGGAACGAAAGAATTTCAACGCTTGCGCCGTATTAAGCAGCTTGGAACGACATTTTTTACATTTCACGGTGCAGAGCATAGTCGCTTTACTCATTCGTTAGGTGTATACGAAATTATTCGTCGTATGATTGATGATGTGTTTGATGGCAGACCAAATTGGAATGCTGAAGATAGATTGTTATGTTTATGTGCGGCATTACTTCATGATGTCGGTCACGGCCCATTTTCTCACTCGTTTGAAAAAGTATTTTCATTAGATCATGAGAAATTTACGCAAAAGATTATCGTAGGCGATACGGAGATTAATGATGTATTAAGTCGTGTTGATAAGGAGTTTCCACAAAAGGTAGCAGATGTAATTGCAAAAACATCTACTAATAAATTAGCGATTAGTATGATTTCGAGCCAAATTGATGCGGATCGTATGGATTATTTATTAAGAGATGCTTATTTTACAGGCGTAAAGTACGGAAACTTCGATATGGAACGTATACTGCGTGTAATGCGTCCGTATGGGAATCAAGTAGTCATTAAAAATAGTGGTATGCATGCTGTTGAGCATTACATTATGAGTCGTTATCAAATGTATTGGCAAGTATATTTCCACCCGGTAACGCGAAGTGCAGAAGTTATTTTAACGAAGATTTTACACCGTGCGAAATCACTGCACGAGAAGTATTATACATTTAAAAATCATCCTGTTCATTTCTATTCTTTATTTGAAGAAGAAGTAACAGTAGAGGATTATTTAAAGTTAGACGAGAACGTTATGTATTACTACTTCCAAGTATGGCAGGAAGAAGAAGATTCAATTTTAAGCGATTTATGCCGCCGTTTTATGAATCGAAATCTATTTAAATATGTAGAGTTTACAGATAAACACGGTTTAGATAATTGGATGGAATTAAGTAGTTTATTTAAAAAGATTGGACTTGATCCGGAGTATTATTTAGTAGTTGATTCAACATCAGACTTACCGTATGACTTTTATCGTGCAGGAGAAGAAGAAGAGCGTCTACCAATCCTACTTCTTATGCCAAACGGAGAGCTTAGAGAGCTTTCACGTGAGTCGGATATTGTTGAGGCGATTACAGGTAAGAAAAGAACGGATCAAAAGCTATTCTATCCACATGATTTAATCTATGAAGATGGAAGAAAAGGAAAATATAAAGAGAGAATTATTGAGTTGTTAGAAGGAAAGAAATAAGAAGCAGCTAATGGCTGCTTCTTATGAAAAAACTTGAAATTATTTGTCACTTAAGCGTTTTCCGCCAACTGCATAATGGTTTTTAGACATTTCTTCGATGAAAACAACGATGTTTTCTTCAGGAGCACCAGTTGTTTCGCTTACTGCTGCTGTTACTTTCTCAGCAAGAGCTTTCTTTTGTTCTTCTGTGCGTCCTTCTAGCATTTTCACTGTTACGTATGGCATGTACAATCGCTCCTTTTATGTAAGTTACACTCTTATTATAGCGGATTATGGGGAAGAACAATCGAAAAAACAAATAATTTCTTTTTTTGACATATGGAAGAGGAGATGAAGCATGGATCAGTTATTTAGATACCCGTTGCACCAAATTCCTTTGGTAGCAATGGCCATTATTATCGCATTATCAGTTCATGAATTTGCACATGCATATGTAGCATATAAATTTGGAGACGATACAGCAAAGAGACAAGGCCGTTTAACGTTATCACCGATGGCACACTTAGATCCTATAGGTTTGATTGCAGTATTAATTCTTGGATTCGGTTGGGCAAGACCGGTTCCTGTTAACCCATATAACTTTAAAAGACCGCGTCTTGCAGGTATATTAGTTTCAATTGCAGGGCCGATTAGTAACTTAATTTTAAGCGCAATTGGTTTAATTATTTGGTATAGCTTAGTAAAATTTGGTGTATTATACTCAATTCCATCTGCAGTAGCAGATACGTTAGCTCAATTTTTCCAGATTTTTATTATGCTGAATATCGTTTTACTTGTATTTAACTTATTACCGATCCCGCCACTTGATGGGTATCGAGTTGTGGAAGATTTAGCGCCAGCAAATATTCGCGCGAAAATGATACAGTATGAAAAATACGGGGCAATTGCGTTATTAATTCTCGTTATTACACCGCTTAGTAATTACACAATTCAACCTATTTTCCAGGTAGTTATTCCGCATGTATTTGTATTTTTAGATAGCATCATTGCGCCTATTTTTGGCCTTTTATAATTTTTAAGTGAGGAGGATTTTACATATGACAGAGAAAAAGAAAAAAATCGGTTTTAATATCGTGAAAAATGATTCAACAGATGGACATGGTGGATTTGGTGTTGGGGCATTAAGCTTAGAAAACATTTCACCTGTATTTGTTGATGTACTAGAGAAAACTGCATTCGTTGATATTGGTGCGATGCACGCGCGTAGTACAGTAGAAAAAGGTATTAAGTTTTTAACAAATAAAGATGAAGTTCCAAACGGAAAACCATTTTGGCTTGTTTGGGTAACGATTGAAAGAACTGCGACAGGTGCGTATTATGCAGGTGTAACAGCTTGTGAAATGACAGTAGACCGTGAAATTCGCCGCGGATATAAATCACTTCCAGAGCACGTAAATAAAATGGATAAATCATTGAAGCGTCACATTATGGTTGACCATATGGATGAATCATCTAAAAAGGTACTTGGTACGTTCTTGAAAGAACATAATGAAGCTATTTGGAACGAATCTAGTGAAGAATTGCGCCGTGCATTATTAAGTGAATAAAAAATAGCTGACGGATGCCCGTCAGCTATTTTTTTTACCAAGGAAGATATTTTTTCCACCAACTTGCTTTTTTCTTTTCTTCAGTCGTTTTTTCAAATTCTTCTTTATCATCGACGTGATCCATACAATATTCAGTCGGTTCGGTACCTTTAGCGAAATACATTTTCACAGAAATAGGACAATTTTTTGTAGCAATTTTACCGTTCTCTGGATTGATATTAACCGCTACGACGTCACTTGGTTGTTTAAATTCTTTTTTTGGTTGTCCCTCTAACCCTTTCTCCATCGTATCAGTCCATATTTTCTTCGCATATCCTTGTTCTGCTACGTTTGAAATAGATTTAGGTTGATCATATCCGACCCACACACCAGTTACGATTTGCGGAGTAAATCCGATCATCCAACTATCCGTTTCAGTAGAACCAGATTTGCCGGCATATGTTCTTGATAGTTTGGATAACATCGATTGACCAGTTACAGCAGCATAGCTGCTTAGTTTCTTATTAAACATACCAGTCATCATTTCTTCCATTACAAACGCTTTGCTCTTGTCGAGAACTTGTTTACTCTCTAAATGAGCATCGTATAATATATTTCCTTCATGATCCATAATGCGGCGAATGAAAGTAGGTTTTACTTCTTTTCCACCGTTTGCGAACATGCTATAAGCGTTAACCATTTCAATTGGTTTTACTGGTGACGTACCGAGAGCTAGAGAAGGCACATCTTTTAATGCACTTTTAATTCCAAATTGTTTCGCTGTTTTTGCAAGCGCGTCATCGCCTAAAAACAAATTCGTTTTCACAGCATATATGTTATCAGAGACTGCGAGAGCTTGTGCCATCGTTACGAAATCATCTGCATAATAATCTTTATAGTTCTTCGGTTTATACTTTGAAACGCCGTCACCTAAGGTGAATACAGTATATTCGCTTTTTAAGCGCGTAGCAGGCGTGAATCCTCGTTCTAATGCCGCATAATATAGAAATGGCTTAAATGTAGAACCAGGCTGACGAATGGCTTGTGTAGCCCTGTTAAATTGACTCGTAGTATAATCAGTTCCACCAACAAGAGCAGCCACTTCACCTGTCTTTGGATTCATAGAGACGAGAGCAGTTTGTATGTTTGTTGTGTCAGGTATGTGATCTTTTACAGCTTGTTCTGCTACAGCTTGTAGTTTAGGGTCTAGCGTTGTATAAATTCGCAAGCCACCCCGTTGTAAAGCTTGTTCGTCTAATCCAACATCACGAAGGAGCGAAGCTTGTACAGCATCTTGGAAATATGGTGCGACCTCTGCTACTTTTTTCGTATCTAATGAGGCAAAAGTTAGTGGCTCTTTCTTCGCTAAGGCTGCTTGTTGCTTCGTAATATATCCTTGTTCTACCATTTCATCTAATATGAGAGCTTGTCGTCCTTTCGCACGATCCTCTTTCAAAAAGGGAGAATAGACACTTGGCCCTTTCGGGATACCTGCGAGCATACTAGCTTCTGCTAATGTTAACTCTTTTGCCGTTTTATCGAAATATAGACGGGATGCAGCTTCGATGCCATAAGCGCCATGTCCGTAATAAATTGTATTTAAATATCCTTCTAAAATATGATTTTTATTATAATTCACCTCAAGGCGAATTGTGTACATTGCTTCTAATAGTTTACGTTTCCACGTTTTATCATGATCTAAGTAAAGGTTACGAGCATACTGTTGTGTAATCGTACTAGCACCTTGGACTTTTGCCATCGCTTTTAAATCGGCAACAATGGCACCAGCAATACGTTTCATATCAAAGCCATGATGTTTGTAGAATCGTTGATCTTCAATAGATAGTGTCGCCTCTTTTACATAAGGTGAAATTTCATTAAGAGATACATTGTAACGTTTTTGCATTTCATTACTTTGTCCTATAACAGTGTCATCATTTGCGTAAAAGACGCTTGTTTGCGGGACCGCAACAGGAGGAGGTCCCATAATTTTTGCAACTATAATAATAACAAAAAAAGAAAAAACGAAGAAAAGGACGCAAGAAAACATTGCGGTGAAGAAAAGACGTTTATATTTTTTAAGTTTTGGATTCATAGTTTGATCCATCTTTTTTCAGCCCCTCATTAATACAAGCGTTATTGTATTAGTATTGAGGGTTTTCATTTATTTTAAACAATGAAATTTCGAAAATAAAAAAGCCCCTTCCATTAAGAAAGGAGCTCAAAGGCACGTGCTGGCCAATCAGTAATGATGACATCTACACCATAATCAATCATAGTTTGTAAATCTTTGTATTCATTAATTGTATATGGACGGAAAACATACCCTTGCTCTTGTGCTAACTGCACAAATTCTTTCGTTAATAACTGGAAGTTTGGATGTAATCCATTTGCTTCTCTATGTTTTGCTTCGGCAATTGGATCAGAAAGTGGTGTATCATATAAAATTGCTCTTGGGATTTCAGGAGCAATTTCTGCTAATAATGAAACAGAGTCATGGTTAAATGATGAAAATACAATTTGATTAGAAAGATGATATTCACGCACAAGTGCAACAGCTTTTTCCTCAATATTTGGGTAATGAATAACATCTGTCTTTAATTCAATATTTAGTTGTAAGTTCGTTGTGGAAAGCCAAATGAAAACCTCACGCAACGTTGGGATTTTTGCTTCATGGAAAGAAGGGTCTTTATAGCTACCAGCGTCCAATGATTGTAGTTCCTCTACCGTTTTTTCCGAAACAAGTCCAACGCCATTTGTTGTACGATCGACGGTTTCATCGTGAATTACGACAAGTTCACCATCTTTTGATAAGTGGACATCGAGTTCAATTCCGTGAGCGCCAATGCGTTCTGCTTCTTGGAAGGCAATCATCGTATTTTCGGGATGTGTTCCTTTTACTCCGCGGTGAGCGAAAATAAGTGGTTTACTCATGTGAAATTCTCCTTATTATCTCTTTTCTTTCATTATGAAACTGCTTTAGAGAAAATACAATTGAATATGACAAACATTTACAAAAGTCTAACAGTTGCAGAAAAGTTAACGTTAACGTAAAATGTAATAATTAAGTGAAGGGAGGAATAAACATGTATAAAATTGATGAAGTAACAAAGCAAGTCGGTTTAACAAAACGTACACTTCGTTATTATGAGGAAATTGGTTTAATTCATCCCCCAGAACGTAGTGAGGGAAATATTCGTCTGTATACGGATGAGGATATTGCCAGAATTAAAAAAATTGTAGAAGCGAAAGAAGTGCTAGGAATCACACTTCAAGAAATGCAGCATTTTTTATCATTAAAAGAAAGAATGGAGCAAAGAAGAAGTAGTGAAAATCCTCGTGACCGTGAAGTGATTCAAGAAATTAAAGAGATGCTTGAACAACAAGTGCAAACGTTAGACGAGAAAATGGAGCAAATGCAGCGTGTAAAGACAGAGCTTGAAGATAGCTTACATCGTGCAGTAACATTTTTAGAGAACACAAAAGGAGAGTAATCAAAATGGAGAGCAAACAAAAATTAGGGAGATTGATTACAGTGGTGGCTACCTTCCTTGCCTTTTCGGGTATAGGGGTAGTCGACCCAATTTTACCAAGCATTGCTGAACAAATTGGTGCATCGCATTGGCAAGTAGAGATGTTATTTACAGCATATATTTTAACGATGGCAATTATGATGTTACCAGCTGGAATATTCGCATCGAGATTTGGTGATAAACGAATGATGACGATTGGTCTTGCGATCGTGACTATATTTGCGTTTATATGCGGTATATCGCAAACGATTGCTCAATTATCTCTTTTCCGCGCTGGATGGGGATTAGGAAATGCGATGTTTTTTGCTACAGCAATGACGCTATTAATAGCATTAAGTAAAGAAGTTCATGAAGCAGTAGGATTGTATGAAGCAGCTATCGGTTTAGGGATGGCAGGCGGACCGTTATTAGGCGGGATATTAGGTGGACATTCTTGGCGTTACCCATTTTTTGCGACGAGTATTTTAATCTTCTTAGCATTTATTTTAGTTTTCTTTTTTGTAAAAGAACCGGAGCGAAAAGTGAAGCGTAAAGCGGCAGGCGTAGGAGAATTACTTAACTTAGTTAAATATAAACCGTTTATGCAAGGTGCGATTTCAGGAATGTTATACTACTACGGATTTTTCGTTGTGTTAGCATATTCACCACTTATTATGCATTTATCTGCTATTCAATTAGGGTTTGTGTTTTGCGGATGGGGATTAGCGTTAGCTTACGGTTCTGCAATTTTAGCCCATAAGCTAGAAGGTAAATATGAGCCGAAAACATTGTTGAAAGGAAGTTTACTCGTATTTGCGCTTTTCTTAATCGCGCTATTCTTTGTAAAAATTATGTGGTTACAAATTGTATTAATTGTTCTATCAGGATTAGCATCTGGATTAAATAATGCATTATTTACAAGTTATGTAATGGATATTTCACCTTATGAAAGATCTGTTACATCAGGTGTTTATAATTTCGTTCGTTGGTTAGGTGGTGCAATTGCGCCAATCTTATCAGGGGTCATCGGTCATACTGTTTCACCGCAAAGTCCGTTTTTAGTCGGTGGAATTGTTGTATTAGTTGGTTGCGTAATGCTTTTAATTCCGATTCAAAAACCGGTAGAAGTAGAGAAAAAAGCCCTTTCTTAAGAAAGGGCTTTTTTTATGCATAGATATTGGAGCCCTCTGACTAAAATATATTTTCGCTATTTTTTTACTTTTAACTATACTTTTTGGATGTTTTGTTTTATTTTTGTTAGGGGACATTAATGATGTCCCTATTATAAATTTGCATTGAAAGGCGTGATTGTATGATGGAACTATGGTTCACTGAAAAACAAACAAAACATTTTGGGATTACGGCGCGTATTAACCGCACATTACATACGGAGCAAACAGAATTCCAAAAATTAGATATGGTTGAAACGGAAGAGTTCGGAAACATGCTTATTTTAGATGGCATGGTTATGACAACAGAAAAAGATGAGTTCGTTTATCATGAAATGGTAGCGCACGTACCTTTATTTACACATCCAAACCCTGAAAACGTATTAGTTGTTGGCGGCGGTGATGGCGGTGTTATTCGTGAAGTATTAAAACACCCAAGTGTAAAGAAAGCAACTCTTGTTGAAATCGATGGAAAGGTAATTGAGTACTCTAAACAATACTTACCATCAATTGCAGGCGCATTAGATAATGAGCGTGTAGAAGTAAAAGTAGGAGATGGCTTCCTACACATCGCAGAGAGCGAAAATGAATATGACGTAATTATGGTAGATTCTACTGAGCCAGTAGGACCAGCAGTAAACTTATTTACGAAAGGTTTCTACGCTGGAATCTCTAAAGCGTTAAAAGAAGACGGTATTTTCGTTGCACAAACGGACAACCCTTGGTTTACACCAGAATTAATTACAACTGTGTTTAAAGACGTAAAAGAGATCTTCCCTATTACTCGTTTATACACAGCGAACATTCCAACTTACCCAAGTGGTCTTTGGACGTTCACAATTGGATCTAAAAAACATGATCCATTACAAGTAAGTGAAGAGCGTTTCCACGAAATCGAAACGAAATACTACACAAAAGAATTACACAATGCAGCATTCGCATTACCGAAATTTGTTGGTGATTTAATTAAGTAAGAAAATCGTATCAAATAAATAAAGTGTAAGTAGCTCATTTAAGGTGTTTGTCCAGAAGACTTGAACATGCTAGCTACTTACACTCCTGTAAAGAAAATCGTCTTCTTGTTATGAAACAGAAGACCCGGTAAATCGAGAAAGAGGAGCAATTCGCTCCAAATTTGAGAAATAGTGAAAGGTTGGGATACCTTAAGTTCCACATAAGGAGGAAAAGAATATGCGTTTTGATGAAGCTTATTCAGGTAAAGTATTTATTAAAAGTCATCCAAGTTTTGAAGAGTCAAAGGTAGTTATTTATGGGATGCCTATGGATTGGACAGTAAGTTACCGTCCGGGATCTCGTTTTGGCCCTGCACGTATTCGTGAAGTATCAATCGGTCTTGAAGAATATAGCCCGTATTTAGATCGTGAACTAGAAGAGGTAAAATATTTTGATGCGGGTGATATCCCATTACCATTCGGAAACGCACAACGCAGCTTAGACATGATTGAAGAGTATGTATCAAAACTTTTAGATGCCGATAAGTTTCCACTAGGTCTCGGCGGTGAGCACCTAGTGTCTTGGCCAATTTTTAAGGCAATGGCAAAAAAATATCCGGATTTAGCAATCATCCATATGGATGCTCATACTGATTTACGTGAGTCGTATGAAGGGGAGCCTTTATCCCACTCTACACCTATTCGTAAGGTGTGCGATTTAATTGGTCCGGAAAACGTATATTCTTTCGGTATTCGTTCTGGAATGAAGGAAGAATTCGAATGGGCAAAAGAAGTAGGTATGAACTTATATAAATTTGACGTATTAGAACCGTTAAAAGAAGTATTACCGAAACTGGCAGGACGCCCAGTTTATGTCACAATTGACATTGACGTATTAGACCCAGCTCACGCTCCTGGAACAGGAACGTTAGAAGCTGGAGGTATCACATCTAAAGAATTATTAGATTCCATCGTAGCAATTGCAAATTCAAATATAAATGTAGTTGGAGCAGACTTAGTAGAAGTAGCTCCAGTCTACGACCATAGTGATCAAACACCAGTCGCAGCAAGCAAATTCGTGCGGGAAATGCTGCTGGGTTGGGTGAAATAAAAGTGAAGCCGACTGTTTAGACCCGGTGACTAAGGTTCTTTCTTGCAAAAGGTGCTTTTTACCTTTTGGCAGGGAAGGTTCTTAGACGCAAGGGGCTAGGAGACGTAACTGGATAAAATAAAAGCGGAAGCGGCTCGCTCAGAATGTGGGGGGGATGGAGCTTCAGACGTAGAGGCGCTTTTTGCCTCGAAGGAAGAAGCGAAGCCACCAATCATTCTAGCCGCTGCAGCTAGATAAAATAAGAGCCCTCTATATGATTAGAGGGCTCTTATTTTGTCGTTATGTGTCGGTAAGTCGATATATTGAAAAAATCGCCGATATAATTCGAGTTGCGCCGATATATTAAAAAAATCGCCGATATAATTCGAGTTGCGCTGATATATTGAAAAAACCGCTGATATAATTTCAATTACCGTTACGCAACACAAAAAAAGCTATTCTCAAACGATGGGAATAGCTCTTTTTCTTATGCAACCTTCTCTTCCGAAGTAACTCCGCGAATTTCATCAGCAGAGCGGATTGGATATTTACGGAACACAATAGATCCAATGTATCCGACAATAGTGGTAACGATTCCACATAATATAGCAGCAATTGTTACTTTTACAACATCATTAAATCCGAATAGGACAAGAAGACCTGGAATTGGTGATGCTGTTCCTGGTGCATTATTAACAAGCTGGAATAGCGATGTAATAATACCGGCAAGTGCACCGCCAACGAAATTTGTCATATAGATTGGAATTGGATTTGCTGAGACAACATCGGCTTGTGTTAAAGGTTCGATTGCTACAGCAATTGTATCTTTCTTTGAACAAATTTTTAATCGTTTAAAGAAAATAAAGTTCATCGGGGCTGAGGCCGCAACGGCAAGACTACCAATCGCCATAGGTAAACCTGTTAATCCAAGCATTGCAGTTAGTGCCATAGAACTCAGTGGAGAGGTAGAAATAACTGTTATTAATCCACCAAGCATAATACCCATAATGATAGGGCTTTCTGTAGTTGCAACTGAAATCATAGAACCGATTTTACCGAGTGTTGCGTTAACAAGCGGATCCATAAGCATTGCCATTCCGCGTGAGATTGGTGCAGCGATAAATAGGATTGCTAAAAATTCCACGCCAGCTGGTAATTTCTTTTCGAGAAATTTCACGACGAAAGCACAAACGTATCCAGCGAAAAATCCTGGTAAAATACCGAATCCACTAGTAGCGATACCAATTAAAACAGCGTATACGGGGGAAACACCGATTGCTAATGCGACTAAAATCGCTGCTGCGACACCGCTCATACTACCGGAAGCTTCTCCTACTGATTGTAAAAAGTCATTATGAAACATTTCCCCACCTATATAACGGTGAAATGCTTCAATAAGAAAACTTGCGATTGCTGCATTAGCTAAAGCACCCATCGCCTTCATTCCATAAGGCGCACGGTAACTAAAAAGTGTAAATAGACAAAGTACAACAAGTAATAGTGCTAAACCTTGCAAGATAGCCATTTGAAAACTGTCTCCTTTGATTTTTGTAATAAAAATTCGTATCATTCAATAATAATATAAAAGTGTATGAAACGGAAAAATTTTTTCTTGGGAACTTGCTGTAAGAAAAATCCCTTACAATAATGTAAGGAAAGTGTAAGACTTTTAGATAGAGTATAGTATGCTCTTTTCCGTATAATACAAGTATAGATATAATACTAGTGAGAAAGAAGTGCAAACAGGAGGTTCATGTATGAAATTGGTAATTAAAGTTTTAGCTGTATTCGCCATTATTCTAGGTGGAACAGCGTATTATTTGAACACAAAAACAGAAGGTGTACATGCTTTTGTAGACAACTTCTTTTCAAATAAAGAAATACAAGATTATTATGCGGTTATAGATAAAGGTGAGAAAAAAGACGGAGAATACTTGTATACTTTTAAAGGGTATACAGAAGACGGAAAGTTACAGATCATTAAAAGAATGATGAACCGTGAATTGCATACGGGGGCGTTTATAAAAATTTATGCAAAAGGTATGCAAGGAAAAGGATGGGCTGAAATCCCGAAAGAATCTATTCCACAAAAAGCGTTGGAAAAAATAGAAAAACCATAAAAGGAGCGACTCATTCGCTCCTTTTTAGTGCGTTAAAATAGTGATAGATGTTTTTTCCTTGTTAGAAATAATTTTTGCACGTCCACCAATTGGGAAAGTGAAAATCGGGGTTGTATGCCCGAAACTTGCGTTTGCAATGATAGGAATATGTGCAAGTTCAGGTTTTGAAGCAATCATTTCTTGAATGTCTTCTATCGTACATTCTGCACCTTTTTGCATCTTTCCTATAACGATTCCCTTTATGTATTCAAAATCTTGCTGCTGCATAAGGGAATGTAAATAACGATCAAAAGTTTTAAGAGTAGATGTTCCAGTTAAACTATCTTCTTCAATAAATAAAATTTTGTCCTTTAAATTTGGCATATATGGTGTACCTTGCAGTAAGTTAAATGTGCTCATATTGCCACCGATAATATCTCCCGTAGCTTCTCCTTCCTGAATTGAAACGTATCCTTTATTTTTAATAAATTCTCGATTTTTCTGATCTATATACCAAGAATCATCGCTCCATGTTTCAGATGGCAGGACTTCAATAGGCTCATTAGAAGTTAAGCACTTTAAAAAGTAATCGGTTGTATACTCGAGCCCTTTCTCCATTCCAAAGGAAGAGAAATGGGGTCCTGAATATGTAACGAGACCTGTTTTTGCGTAAATTGCATTATTTAAAGCAGTAATATCTGAATAACCACAGAAAAATTTCGGATTTTTACGAATTAGATCATAATCGAGATGTTTCAATAAACCATTGGAGTTGTATCCGCCAAGTGTCGTCAAAATAGCTTTTACATTAGGGTCTCTAAATGCTTTATGGAGGTCTTGAATGCGGGAAGAAATAGAAGAGGAAGCAAATCGATCTATCTCATCGGCATATTTTGAGAATGTAACTTGAAAGCCCATGTCGGTTAATCTTTTTATAGCAAATTTTTTATTTTCATTTGAAACAATACTTAAACTACACGATGGTGAAATCACCCGTATTTCATCACCCTTTTTTAACTTTGTTGGTATCACTATATTCACCTCTTTAATTGAAAGAATATTTAGATTTAAAAAATATTTTATCATATAAAATAAAGTAGAAGTGAATTATTTTTTGAAATGGAGTTTTCCTGATTTTTCAGCAGACAGACAGAGTCTTTTTTTGATATGATAGGAAAAGTGATTTATTATAAGTAGTATTTAATATCTATAACATTTGAAAGGTGTGCAAGACGTGGAGAAACAACTTGCAGGCTTGCCGGTACACGTTCATTTCGTAACAGAAATCCGTGAAGGGGCGAGGAAGGAAACCGTTGCTTTTGAAGCAAATGGTCAATACTATGTAAAAGGTCAAGGTACATATGTAACATTCCAGGAGCCGAACGAACAAGGCGAAGTGAAAACAATTATTAAAATTCAAGATGAACAAGTTCTCATTATGCGTTCAGGTGCTGTTTCTATGCGTCAGACGCATGTGAAAGGTGAATGGACAACTGGTACGTATACGAGTGAACTTGGTACGTTTGCATTGCAAACAAAGACTGATAACGTTCTTTTTAAATGGTCGGATGAAAAGAAAAAAGGACAACTCTTCTTAACTTACGCATTGCTTCTAAGTGAACAAGAAGCTGGCAGATATACTATTACAATTAATTTGAAGGAGGCAAAATAATGAATTCCTTAGAACAAGTAAAAGGATTGATTAAAGAAGAAATTCAGGCTGCTGTATTAAAGGCAGAATTAGCGACAGAAGAACAGATTCCAAACGTTGTATTAGAATCTCCAAAAGATAAAACAAATGGTGACTTCTCTACAAATATGGCAATGCAACTTGCACGCGTTGCGAAAAAAGCACCTCGTATGATTGCAGAAGAACTAGTTGCAAACTTCGATAAAGCAAAAGCTTCTATTGAAAAAATCGAAATCGCTGGTCCTGGTTTTATTAACTTCTATATGGATAATAGCTACTTAACAGATTTAATTCCAACAATCGTAAACGCTGGTGAAGCTTACGGTGAAACGAATACTGGTAAAGGTGAAAAAGTACAAGTTGAGTTCGTATCTGCTAATCCAACAGGTGACCTTCACTTAGGACATGCACGTGGTGCGGCAGTAGGTGACACTTTATGTAACCTATTAGCAAAAGCAGGCTACGATGTATCTCGTGAGTACTACATTAATGATGCTGGTAACCAAATTCATAACTTAGCTCTTTCTGTTGAAGCTCGTTACATGCAAGCTTTAGGCTTAGATAAAGAAATGCCAGAAGACGGTTACCATGGTGCGGATATCATTGGAATTGGTAAACGTTTAGCAGAAGAATTCGGCGATCGTTATGCGAAAGCTGATGAAAAAGAAAGCTATGAATTCTACCGTGAGTACGGTTTAAAATATGAATTAGCAAAACTTCAAAAAGACTTAGAAAGCTTCCGCGTTAAATTTGATGTATGGTTCTCAGAAACATCACTATACAAAAACGGAAAAATCGATCAAGCTCTTGCTGTATTAAAAGAGCGTGAAGAGATCTTTGAAGAAGACGGCGCAACTTGGTTCCGTTCAATGACTTACGGCGATGACAAAAATCGTGTATTAATTAAAAACGACGGTTCTTACACATACTTAACGCCAGATATCGCGTATCACCGTGATAAATTAGAGCGTGGTTTTGATAAGTTAATCAACATTTGGGGTGCTGACCACCACGGTTACATTCCTCGTATGAAGGCTGCTATTCAAGCACTTGGTTACGATAAAGACACGCTTGAAGTAGAAATCATCCAAATGGTACAACTATACCAAAATGGTGAAAAAATGAAGATGAGTAAGCGTACGGGTAAAGCAGTTACACTTCGTGAGCTTATGGAAGAAGTAGGCGTGGACGCAATGCGTTACTTCTTCGCAATGCGTAGCGGTGATTCTCATTTAGACTTCGATATGGACTTAGCTGTATCAAAATCTAATGAAAACCCAGTATACTATGCACAATATGCTCATGCTCGCGTATGCAGTATCCTTCGTCAAGGCGAAGAATTAGGATTAGCTGTAGATGGAGATGTGAACTATAAACTTGTTACTTCTGAGAAAGAAGTAGAGTTACTGAAAAAACTTGGTGAATTCCCAGCTGTAGTTGCGGATGCAGCACAAAAACGTCTGCCACACCGTATTACAAACTATGCATTTGAATTAGCAGCAACATTACACAGCTTCTACAATGCAGAAAAAGTATTAAACCAAGATAACTTAGAATTAAGTAAAGCTCGTTATGAGTTAATGAAAGCAGTACGCACTACACTTCAAAATGCATTAGCAATCGTAGGAGTATCTGCACCAGAAAAAATGTAATGAAGAAAAGCGGAAGCGGCTCGTTTAGAATAGGAGGGGGATGGAGCTCCTGACAGAGAGGTGTACTTTGCCTCGGAGGAAGGCGCGAAGCCACCGAGTATTCTAGCCGCTGGAACTGGACAATAAAGAAAAGCGGAGCCGATTGTTTAGTCCCGAAGGCTAAGGTTCTTTCCAACAGAAGATGCATTTTATCTTCTCGTGAGGAAGGTTCTTAGACAGAAGGGGCTAGGAGGCAGAGCTGGACATAAAGAAAAGCGGAAGCGGACTTTCGTTTTTAAATAAAAGGCAATCACACGATGTTGTGATTGCTTTTTTATGTGGAGATAATAAAAAAAATTTATCAAACAAAAGGGGAATTTGCGTCGTCTTATATAAATGACAGGAGGCTTATGATGGAAGAAAAGATAGAAGAATTAATTGATATATATAAGCAGCAAATATATTCCTTATGCTATAAGTTAGCGAAAACGAAAGAAGATGCGGAAGATATTTTTCAAGAGACGTGGATAAAGGTTTTTTCATCAAGGCACCAACTTTCTTATGTGGATAATTATAAAAAGTGGATTACTACAATTTGCGTTCGTACATTTTATGACTTTTACCGCAAGAAGAAAAGATGGAAAGATCGCGTCTTAGATTTATTTCATAAAGAAGATGGTGGAGAAATAGATTTCGCAGATGATGTGAATATATCAGAAGAATTTATTCAAAAAGTGGAAGCGGAAATGATACGGGAAGTTATACAGCTATTGAATGAAAAATATAAAACCGTGCTCGTACTCTACTATTATGAACAATACTCTTATAAAGAAATGAGCGAAATATTAAATATACCGATTGGTACAGTGAAATATCGCCTTAATTATGCGAAGAAGCAAATGCGAGAACATTTGGAGGGGTTCGTTTATGACAGAAGATAAATTTGAACAGAAGGTAAAGAGTAGCTTAGCAGAAGAGATAACTCCAAGCGAAGAGCTAATAAATAACACGAAGCAGGGCGTGCGAAAGGCTCAGAAGTTAGAGAGGAAATGGATGATTTGTATTCACACCATTTGGATTGTTTTGTTAACAATTGTTATAGAACAATTTATCACTCATTTGGATCATAAAATTCCTATGCTGATAGCAAGTGTGATTACGATGCACGTATACATTCCGATATATGTTGTAATACAGTCGTTTTTAAAGAAGGAGTATAAATTACATGATAGAGTTCGCTAATCCATTTGTAGTATTTGAGATAGCTGGGATTACAATGTTTTTGGCTTTTATAGCACTTTTAATATGTGTTGGGTCATGGGTATATACAGATGCTAAAGCACATCAAATGAGCAAAGGATGGAGTATTTTAGCAGTTATATTACCATTCTTTATTGGGTTTTTATTATATATGGCAAGAAGAAGTAAAAAGAAGGTTGAAGGAGAACGTAAGGTGAATTTTGTTAAAAAACAGAAAGTAACATTAGTTGCGATATTGGCAAGCACAATGTTTGTATTACTTAGTGGTTTTACTTTTGCACAAACGTTAGATGATGCGTGGAGAGCCGGAGATATATATTTAGCAAATGAGAAGCAAGGGAAAACAAGTTACGAGGCAAAATTCTCATCATGGGATATTGCCGGTAAGGATATTGAATTTCAGTATGAAAAGGATACAGAAGTGACATTTTCTTATGAGACAGATGCAAAACGAGGAAACTTATGTTTTAGTGTGTATGAAAGACAAGGAGAAGGTATAAAAGAGTTAAAGGAAATTTGTGAATCGAAAAAAGGTACTTTTACAGTTACTTTAAAAGCAAATGAGGAATATGTATTGAATATAAGCGGATTAAAAGTAAAAGATGGATTTGTAAAAGTGAATTGGGAAGAGAAATAAAAGGGTCCTATAAAGGACCTCTTTTCTATTGAATAGTATAAGTAACAGAAAAACTAACAGGACTATAGTAAACGTAAGGTGCATGAAATTGAACGTACATATTTCCATCTGTTTTTGCAGTGAAAATTCGGCCGTAACCATCAGAATAACGTCCAATAAGGTTATGATTTGAGTCATAAACACTGTAACTAGGAGTTTTGCTGTTAGGTTGAATTGTTAACTCTTGTCCCTTTTGAAGGAAAACAGGTTCTTGTTCAGAACTACCTCCAGTTTGCAAAGAATAAAATTTTGTAAAGCTTTGTTCTTGAGCGGCAGCAGCGACTTTTGTTTCAGGAATAAACGCGGTAGCGCCGGTAATTCCTGCTAAAGTTAACGCACCTGCTAAAATCATTTTTTTCATAATAGAAAAAGCCTCCTTATAAGTTGTAATCGGTATTGTTACAGTTAATATTGTATACGATAATGAGTAGGATAAAATATGCTTTTATGCATATATATTTTTTCTCAATAAAAGACCACTGATAAAAATCAGTGGTCTTTTATTGATTAAGCAGCTTTCTGTTCAGTTTGAGTAACAGGTTTTTGAAGCGAGTTATAAACACCTGTTCCGATAACGTCTAATGCCATTTTCATTCGTTCAGGTGAAATGTTTTCTAATACGTTATCTTGAGGTGTATGGTATACCTTCTCAATATGATAGATTAATGGATTCCAACTATCGACACCCATCCAAATAAATAGAGCAGCAGGAATACCAGCTTCAGCAAATGGAACATGATCACTAGAACCGAATTTACCTTGTAGGACGAGGTCATTATTTAGTTGTTTACCTGCTTGCAAGGCAGCATCTGTTACAAAGTTTGTAGAGCCATCAGGTGTCATAGCGTATAAATTCTTTGCTTTATCATAATTTGTTGCAACCATGTCGGCGTTAAAGACACCTAAAATACGGTCGCGTTCTTTTTGGGATAGACTATTCACGTAATAATCCGAACCAAGTAATCCAGTTTCTTCAGAACCAAAGGTAATAAAGCGAATTTCTTTATCAGTTTCTACATTTTGAAAAGCACGAGCTAGTTCTAATACTAATCCAGTTCCAGAAGCATTATCATTTGCGCCAGGTGCTCCGATAACACTATCATAGTGCGAACTTACAACGACTGCTTTTTCATTACCTGTACTCTTTTTTGGTTTCTTTTTTGCGATAACATTTTGAGATGTTAATTTAGATTCATGTCTTGCCTTTAGAGAAAGGATTGTAGTTCCTTTTTTCGCAATTTCTTCTTTAAATGCATTTCCTTGCGCATAAGCAAGGCCAAATACAGGTACAGATTGTTTTTTCGTTAAACGAGGATTGAAAGTTTGCCCATAATTTCCGCGTCCGCCAATTAAACTGTATAAAAGAACACCTTTTGCACCTTTGCTAACAGCATTTTCAACTTGTTTATTATAGTCGGTAACTGTCGTTCCTCTTTCAAATAAAACAATTTTACCGTTTACTTCATTTGGAATATCTTCTAATTTTGTCCCACCTTGAACAAAGATAAGGGGAGCTGTAACAGCTTCTGTAGAAATTAGTGCATTAGGAGCAGCACCAGCTTGCCAATTACGTTTTGTTGATAGGGGTGATTCAATGAATCCAACGTATTGATCGGGCACCTGAAATGGTTGATATTCTACTTCATAGCCCATTGATTTAAGCTGCATACCAATGTAACGAGAAGCCCATTCTTCGGATTTTGTTCCACCGGGGCGAGGACCAATTGTTTCAGATAAGAAACGAACATGTTCAATCGCGCGGTTTGGATCAATCTGTTTTGTAATAGATGGAGTTTGTGTAACCTCTGACGTGGAATCCGCTTTTGCTTGCCCAATTGGAGCTAAGCTAACAGCAAGTGATACAGCAAGCAAAGAGCTTACTATTTTTTGTTTCAATGATTTTCTCATTTTTTCCTCTCCTATTCTTCTATTCTCTCTGACTGACAAAAGAAGACGGATAATGACTTTATTTTACCTTCACACCTTTTATTTTTCAATATTCTGACATTGAGAAATAAAAAAACGATATATGCATATTTGCATATTTTTGAGGGAGATATGTATGCTATCATTTTAAACGAAGGTTCGCTTTCTACTCTGAAAGCTCCTACATTGCATGAATCTAGTGTACCCAAACTTTAGATTATGTAGAGGAATGGAACCACTGTAGGGTTTCATTTCTCATGTTTGAATCAGTTGATGGTAATTATGTTTCCGCATTTCATAATTATTATCAGTGATATATGTAAGGCATCCATATGAAAATAAGAGGCTGTTCAAAGGTTTTCCGTACTTTTGGGCAGCCTCACCCCGTTAAAAGGACGATACTTTATGTATCGTCCTTTTTGTATAAAAAAACATCCAATCAATTGAGAGATTGATTGGATGTAAAAACTTTATTAATAATGTTTTTTGCGTTTTGTAGCTAAAATACTTAATAATCCAGCTAGTAGAAGGACGATACCTAATGTTTGTGTAGGGTCTTCTTTATGACCTGTATTTGGAAGGTGTTTATCCGTATTTCGATCATCTTGCTGTTTGTTATCTGTTTCATTTGATGTTTCTTCAGAAGTTCCGTTTTTGTGTTTCTCAGATGTTTCATTGCCTTTGTTTTCTTCTTTATTTGGAGGAGTAACTGGCTTGTCATCTCCACCTGACGAAGATTCAATCTTTTTATTTGAAACTGTAATTTGTAGTGGTGTAGCTTGGGCTTTATCAATTGTAAAGTTTACTGGTGATGCATCTAATTGATAGCCTTTAGGAGCCTGTGTTTCTACTAATTGATAATTACCAGGTTTCAAATCATTTACGATTACTTTTCCGTGTTGGTCTGTTTTTAAACCTTCTCGGATGACTTTTCCATCTTGGTCTAAAATATTGAAAATGGCACCTTCAAGTGTTCCGTGGTGATCAATATCAACTTTAGTTAACTCAATTGAACCTGTTGTTAAACTATTTAAGGCTGTAACAGAGGTAACCTGAGATTGTCCTTTCGTAATTGTGAAAGGAATTGGTTTAACGTTTAAATCATAGCCAGTTGGAGCTTTCGTTTCAATGAACTGATAATCTCCTGGACGTAAATCAGAAACTGAAATCTTCCCATCTTTATCAGTAGTTAAATCAGTGCGAACAATTTTACCTTTCGCATCGATGATGTTAAACACTGCATCAGAAAGTTTTGTATCTGAATTTATATCATCCACTTTTATTAATTCTACAGCACCCTCAGTTAAGCTATTTGTAGCAGTAACTTGGAGCTTTTCTTTTTGGCTTTTCTTAATTGTAAACTTAATAGGTGTACTATCTAATTTATAGTGTTTAGGAGCTTTCGTTTCAACAAACTGATAGTCCCCAGGACGTAAATCAGAAACAGAAATTTTTCCGTGTACATCTGTTGTAAGCTCAGTACGAATGTCTTTACCATTCATATCAGTAATTTTAAATACCGCATCTTTAAGAGCAGTACCATCTACATCATCCACTTTAGAAAGTTCCACAGCGCCTTTCGTTAAGCTATTTGTAGCTGTAACGGAGATAGGATCAGCTTGGCTCTTTGTAATTGTGAATGGAATTGGCTCTTTGTTTAAATCGTAGTGTTTCGGAGCCGTTGTCTCGATGAATTGATAATCACCAGGACGTAGGTCAGAAACGCTAATTTTACCTTGTTGATTCGTAACAAGATCTTTGCGAATTACAGTGCCATTCATATCCACAATTTTAAATACTGCGCCTTCAAGAGTAGTGCCATCGACGTCATCCACTTTAGAAAGTTCCACGCCGCCTTTTGTTAAACTATTTTTCATAGTAACGGTAGCAATATCTTTTTGGCTTTTTTCAATTGTAAATATAATTGGTTTTTTGTCTAAATCATAGTGTTCAGGGGCCGTTATTTCAACGAATTGATACGTACCAGGACGTAAGTTTTCGATAACGATTTTACCTTCACTGTTTGTTTTTAAATCTGTTTTAAGTACTTTGCCATCTTGATCTAGTAAATTAAATACCGCATCGGCAAGTTTTGTTTGAGTGGTTAAATCATCAACTTTAAGTAATTCGATACTACCTTGTTTTAAGCTATTTGTAGCAGTTAAAGAAATAACTTTCTTCTGTCCTTTTTCAATAGTGAATTTGATTGGTGTTTCATCTAAAACGTAATGCTTAGGAGCTTTCGTTTCGATAAATTGGTAATCACCAGGACGTAGGTCGTTAATTTCGATTATTCCTTGTTCATTTGTAACAAGGTCTTTATGAACTACATCACCGTTCATATTAACAATTTTAAATACTGCATCTTTAAGAACAGTGCCATCAATATCGTCTACTTTAGAAAGTTTAACTGCACCCTTTGTTAAAGCATTTGTAGCAGTGATATGAAGAGTTTCAGTTTGGCTCTTTTTAATTGTAAATACGATAGGTTTTTTATCTAAATCGTAATGTTCAGGAGCAATTGTTTCAACGAATTGATACGTACCAGGACGTAGATTTTCAACAACAATTTTACCTTCAGCATTTGTTTTTAAGCCTTCTTCCACTAGCTCACCGTCTGCATCTAATAAATTAAATACGGCGTTAGAAAGTTTTGTATTTATATCAATATCGTCAATCTTTGTTAGTTCAACGCTACCTTTTTTTAAAGCATTTTTGCCTGTAACATTGATCTCTTTCGTTTGACTTCTTTCAATTGTAAATGGAATCGTTGTTTCATCTAATACATAGTGCTCAGGAGCTTTTGTTTCAATGAACTGATAGTCTCCAGGGCGTAAATCAGAAACAGAAATTTTTCCGTTTTTATCTGTAACAAGATTCGTATGAACTTCCTTACCATTCATATCCACAATCTTAAAGATTGCACCTTCGAGCATCGTACGATCGATGTCATCAATTTTTGTTAATGTTACTGCACCTTTCCTTAAACTGTTAGTAGCGGTAACAGTAATATTCTCTTTTTGACTTTTTTCGATAGTGAACGGAATAGGGTCTTTGCTTAAGGTATAGTCTTTTGGAGCTTTTACTTCAATAAATTGATAGTCTCCAGGACGTAAATCAGAAGCAGTAATTTTACCGTTTTTATCAGTCGTTAAACCTTTGCGAATTACCTTTTTAGTATCATGAGCGTCAACGATTATAAATTCTGCACCTTCAAGAGTAGTGCCATCAACATCATCAACTTTTGTTAAAGTGACGCCACCTGTAAGTAAACTATTTTTTACAGTAACAGGGATAGGAAGATCTTCCTTACTACCTTTTTTAATTGTGAACTTAATAGGTGTTTTGTCTAATTTATAATGTTCAGGGGCTTTTGTTTCGATAAATTGATAATCCCCTGGTGCTAAATCAGGAATAACTAATACTCCGTGATCATCTGTTGTTAAATCTTTCATAATTTCTTTGCCAGTTGGGTCTTGCAATGTGAATACAGCGCCGGCAAGAGCTTTACTACTTTCCACATCATCTTCTTTAATAAGTTTAACTTTTCCTTTCGTTAAACTATTTTTAAATGTAAGTGGAAGGAGTTTTTGTTGTCCTTTTTCGATTGTAAATTCAATTGGTTCTACATTTACATCGTAATAAGTTGGAGCCTTTGTTTCGATAAGTTTATAGTTACCAGGACGTAAGTCATCTACAACTAGCATTCCTTTATTATTCGTAACAAGGTCCGTACGAACATCTTCATTAGTATCTCTATTAACGATTTTAAATACTGCACCTTCAAGTGTTTCCTTTTCATCTGCAGCATTCACTTTTGTTAACTCAATACCGCCTTTTGTTAAGCTGTTTTTAGCGGTAACAGTAGCCTGAGTTGTTTGACTTTCTGTAATCGTAAATTTAATTGGTTTTGTATTTTTGTCGTAATACTTCGGTGCTGTTACTTCGATAAATTTATAATCGCCAGGGCGTAAGCCAGTAGCGATAGCTTTACCATCCGCACCAGTTTTTACATTTTCGCGAATGACTTTCTTTTCATCATTTGCATCAACAATTTTAAATACAGCACCTTCAAGAGCTGTACCATCGATATCATCAACTTTTGTTAATTCAACATCTCCTGGTTTTAAAGCATTTTCAGCTTTCACAAGTAGAGTTTCTTTCTGACTTCTATCGATTGTAAATTCAATAGGTTCTGCTCGTAAAACGTAATGTTCAGGAGCAGCTATTTCAATGAATTTATACGTACCAGGACGTAGGTTACTAACTTTAACTTTACCGTGTTTATCAGTAGTTAAGTTAGTGTAAGGGGAAACGTCATTATTATTTGTATCGACAAGCTTGAATACTGCACCTTCAAGTGGTTTTTTCTCACCAAACTCATCAACTTTTAATAATTCAACTTCGCCCGTTTTTAAGCTGTTATTTGCCGTAACAGTAGCAAGAGCTTGTTGGCTTTTATCAATTGTAAACTCGATAGGGTTTGTACTTAACGTATAATCCTTAGGAGCTTCTGTTTCGATAAATTTATAAACACCAGGCTCTAGATCTTTAATGGTAACTTTTCCATCTGAACCTGTTTTTATATTTTCACGAATTACTTGTTTCTCGTCATTCGCATCGACAATTTTAAATACAGCACCTTCAAGGGCAGTGCCATCGACATCATCGACTTTCGTTAAAGTGACACCACCTTTAAGGAGGTGATTTGTCGCGGTAACAGTAAGTGCTTTCTGTTGGCTTTTTTCAATTGTAAATTTAAGCGGTTTTTTATCTATTTCATAATGTTCAGGTGCTTTCTCTTCAACAAACTGGTACTCTCCAGGAAGTAAATTTTTCGCTTCGATTTGTCCGTTACCATTTGTCGTTAATTTGGTATAACCAGGAATTCTTTTGTTATTTTGGTCCCGTACACTAAATACAGCACCTTCTAAAGTATTACCCTCTTTATCAACTTTTGTTAGGATAGCTGAGCCTCTAATTAAGCTGTTTTGGGCCGTTTTATTGATTACTGTTGTTTGATCTTCCTCGATTGTAAATTCAATAAGTCGATCATCTAATTGATAATGCTCAGGAGCCTTTATTTCTTTTAAATAGTAAGTTCCTGGTTTTAAATTATCTACAGTAATTTGCCCTTTATCATTTGTTGTTAATTTTTCGTGTTCTGAAATTATTTTTTTATCTTTATCAAGTAGTGTGAAAACGGCACCTTGCAGTGTGACGTTTTTATTCAGGTCATCAGACTTTGTTAAAACTACTTTACCGACAAACTTCTTATTTGCAAGTTTATATGTTGTAGTCTCTTGTGTACCAAGTTCAACAATTTTCCCTTGTTTTAAATCCCAGCTAATTACATAGCCTTCAGGAGCCTTTGTTTCTTTTAATAAATATTTATCGCGTTTTAAATTATTAAATTTAGCGATACCGTCTTTGTCTGTTGTAATTTTACGGATAACAGTTTTACCTGTACGATCGTATAAAGTAAATTCTGCCCCAGCTAATAGTGCGTTTTTATTGTCGTTATCTACCTTTATAATTTCAAGGTTTCCACGGCCTTTAGTAGCAGATCCTCCGCCTGAACCAGAAGACATTCTCACTTCAATCGTTTCAGTAGTTTCTGTGTTTTTAACTGTCAACTTATTGCCTGTGATTTTCGCTTTATTACTTACTTTTTCTTTATCGTCTGCATTAATAAGTGAGCGATATTCTAAAATATAAGCTCGATCAATTTTTTTCAAGAAGGCAATTTCGAAATGTTGCTTTCCGGTATTATTGTCTGTTGTTATTTTGAGTTTATAGTCTGTTCCTTCTTTTAATTCGTTTACTGTATCTTTTGTTAAATTTCCATATGGATCAACAGTTGTAGGATATAAGTGGAATGAATCTTCCACAATTACCTGATTTTCGGTTGGGTCATCTGTTACAACGGCATCTGCAATGGTTGATTGGCTTTCGTTAATTGCGATACTCCAATTAATATAGTTGTCGTCTTGCACAGCTTTTTTAGTAACGAAGCTGCCACCTTTATTTACTTGAGTGTCACCTGTAAGGGTGTTTACAATTTTAGAGCCATCTTTTAAATCTGCCTCGTTTTTGTAGGTACCTTGGATAAGTTCACCATCAAGGCTTGTTTTAAAGATAATATAGTAAGGTGAATTAATTGATTGTTTGAAATGAACCTTTAGGGTGTTTTTATTGTTCTCTGTAGGTTCTTCAAGTTCATATTGCTCAGTTGGTACAGCATTACCAGGTTGTGCATTATTAGGATTTCCATTTAAAATCATATCGCGCACTTCAATGGATCCAGGCACTAACTTTTGTTTATCTTGTATGACGTCTATAACATAAGGATCTTTAATCTCAACATTATTATAGTTAAAGCCTATTATCCAAGTAATTTCCTTCGTTTGGGCGTTATAAGAACCGTATTTATAACCATTTGCTTTTGTGAAAGTATCAGGATCAAAATTAGCTTCAACCTTATTTGATTGTGGATTAGAATCCGTATCTATCCAAGATAGGTTACCTGTATTTTTAAATGAAGTTTTACCACTTTCTAGCTTTGTATAATCAAAGTCTGTCGTATATTTTACGACTAATGTCTTTGTCATATTAGACTGATACGTACCTATAAGAGTAATTTTGAAGCCTTTATCTGTTGTATCTAAAATATAGTCAGTCCCAGCCTGAAGGGTATAATTTCCGTCTTTAATTTCTAGTTTCTTATCTTTTAATTGTAATCCACCATGATCAAAGGTGTCCGTAATGATCGCGTTGTTTAATGGATAGTTGTTATTATTTACTATAATTGTCCAAGTTGTTGTTTTGTCTTTATAATTTGTTTCAGCTTTATTATTAGATTTAATAATATTTTGCTGCTTGAAGCTAGCTTCATTTTCTTTACTTGAATCATTATCAGCTGTAACTTTATTTTTTACTTTTCCATCTTCTATAACTTTATTAGTTGGCTTGGTTTTATAGGTAATCACATAAGCACTATTAATATCATCATTAAACTGTAAATCGAAGCCATTCTTCTTGTTACTTACAGTGTAATTATTAACAGCGTCTCCTGTTACAAGCGTTCCTTGTTCATTATATGAAGCGTTTTTTACAACAATAGAATTTGCATCTAGTTCGTGTGTATCGTCAAAAATATCTTTTAAAATCGCATCTGCTTTTTTGATCTCTCTTTGATCACCATTGTAAGTAATTGTCCACTCAATTGTTTGCGTCTTTGGATCATATTTACTTGTTTTATTTAAGTGTGTACCACGAGAAACCGTTACAGTAGAGCTTGCGTTTTGTTGCTTTTGATTATCACTCGTTATCGTAACGTTATTTCGGAAACTTTTAATATTTTCATCAGTAATTTTTGTGGCATATTCGATTTGATATGCTTTATTGATAGAATCTTTAAAAGCAATCTCCAATTTTGAGCCATCTGATGAAATAATATTGTAATCTGTTGGCTCAGCTTCTGCACCACGCGTTACATTCCCATTAACATCAACTTCTAAATAATAAACTTTAATAGAATCTTTATTTAAGTTTGTACCTTGTGGAATGTTATCTTTAAAAATAGCGTTTTTAAGGGTGTCTTGCGTTTTGTTCATCTCTACTTTCCAATTAATTTCATTTGTATTAATTGGTCTATCAGGTAATCCTTTTTTATTCGTAGCTGTTTGTACATTAGGCTTAAAGTCAACTGTAATAGAAACATCCTTATCTTTAATCGGGAAAGGAATTTCTTGTGTTGTTGTACCTTTAATTTCAGCTTTATTAAATTCTGTCTTTAATTGTAGGTTACCAGCAACATCTGGATGCTCTTCAACATAATCGTTGAATGTCATCGTGACTTTTCCATCTTTTGTAACAGTAAAATTACCAATTTGATGGTTTTCACTATCATATAAAGGACTGTTAATTGTATTGTAAATCTTAAAATGTTTAGGAAGATCAAAAATATAGTAATCTCCATTTTTCACATTCATTGACTTTAAAAGTTCCCATGTAAACTCAATATTGGCAGGGGAATCTGTACTTGGACGGTTATCCTCTGTAAATGGTTTTCCGTCTTTATCCGTCAACTTTACACCGGTTAAAATGTTTGTTGTTATTTGCTTTGGACCTGAATTTGTATTCTCAGCAGGGTCGCTTGATAGCTTTTGTTCTGGATTGTCAGTAGCAATTTTAGCTGCTAGGTTTTGTTCCGGATTATCAGTGGCAGTTTTAGCTGCTGGGTTTTGTTCCGGATTATCAGTGGCAGTTTTAGCTGCTGGGTTTTGTTCCGGATTATCGGTAACAGTTTTAGCTGCTGGGTTTTGTTCCGGATTATCAGTAACAGTTTTAGTTGCTGGATCTTGCTCCGGATTGTCAGTAACAGGTTTAGCTACTGGATCTTGCGCTTGTTTATTAGTATCCTGTTTGGTGCCATCTTCTTTAGAGTTTTCTACTTGAACAGGAACTGATATAGGCTGAACCATTGTTCCTAAAGGAAAAGCGATTTGAACAGATTTTTCCCCAGGTTTTAAAGTTGAGTTAAACACGGTATCAACTTTAATTTTTCCTTTAGCGTCTTTCAAATTTTCTACTTGATCATTAAATATTAATTTTAGTTTATTATCTTTAGCTGTTATAAAATATTGACCAATATTTTTTTGATCTGTTACTAAATCCCCTTGCAAATCTTTAGATACTTTTAATGCAAGTGGTATTTGAACTACTGCTGTATCATTTGCGTGTGCAACTTGTTGATCCTTTATTGACCAAGCGTATTCTACTTGAATGGTTGATCCTATCTTTATTAAATTGTTAGGATTTTTTGCTTCGTCAATAATATGATTCGTCGCATCTTTCATTTCAACAGTGTCAAATAAGGAATCTCCTGTTAAGGTTTCCGCTTTTACTTGATTGTATGGAAAACTAGCAAGTTGCGAAAATAGTACGAATACAATTAAACATACATTAAAAAGTTTTTTCATTTTTCCTCCTCTGAACATTCATTTGTCCATTGGGGACTTATTCCACATGAACAAATGGAATATTAAAAGTATTTGTTATAAGCTATTTATTTTTGTTATCCCTCCGTTTCTATACGCGTTCTCAGACAAACAGAATTATGTTCAAAGCAATATTATTTAACGTAAAACAAAATGTATATTTACACAGTTCTATGGAAATATACACAATTCGACAAAAAATGTCGAAAAAAATACTGATATAAATAATGATATCAGACCTTTATATGTGAGATAGTTTTCATGTATATCTAGTAAAAAAGAATGGTTATAAAGGTAAGTTTTACGATACATACTAACCAATGTAGTGTATCCCTTTGTGAAGGCTTATTTTTGCCTTAAAGTTATGTGGAAATAAAAATCTAGATAGGGTTGGTTTTGGTCAGAATGAAGACAATATGTACTTTGAAAATAGTCATTTATTTTGTCTAAAGAGAGTTGTGCGATTAGTGGACCGAAGTTGAAAGGTGATAGTTTCTTACATTGTTAGAGAAATATAAGGATTACAGAATATTCGACTAACACGTTACTACGGTCATTTTTGAGCCTGTTTAAACAATAGGAAAGAAGGTGTTTTACTCCTTAGTTACAATATCTTTTTAGTAAAGATAAGCTTAAGTAACCTCCGCTAAAGATTATATACTTAAATGATAAAGAGTTCAACACTAGTTCACATATTTTCCCAAAAATAAAAAACGGCTGTTTTATGTGGAATAAATCTACAAAACAGCCGTTTTTGGTATTAGATTTCTGTTAAGATTATTGGTTCACCGCGTGTTACGACAACGGTATGTTCACATTGTGCAACAAGACTTTTATCTGGTGTAACGAATGTCCAACCATCGTCACCACGTTCAATAATATGATCAGCTTTCATAGAGATGAACGGTTCTACAGCGATAACAAGACCGTCTTTTAGAAGCGCATTATCCATTGGGTCATAGTAACTTAAAATGTGATTTGGTGCTTCATGTAAGCTAAGACCAATGCCGTGACCAGTTAAGTTTTGGATAACATTGTATCCACTTTTATGTGCGAAGTTTGAAACAGCACGACCAATTTGATTTTGTTTTGAGCCAGCTCTAACCCTTTTCATTGCTGCCCAAAATGCATCAACCGCTGCTTGGCAAAGTTTTTCTTTTGCCTCGTCTTCTCCAAGAACAAATGAAATGCCTGTATCTGCATAATAGCCATCAAGTGCAGCGGATACATCGACGTTTACTAAGTCGCCATCTTTTAATACACGATCTCCTGGAATACCATGAGCAACTTCTTCATTTACACTAATGCAAGTTACACCTGGAAAATCATATTCTTTTTCAGGTGCAGAAATAGCACCATGCTCATCTAATACTTTTTTACCGATCAAATCAAGCTCTTTCGTTGTCATACCTGGCTTCGCTTGTTTTTTCATTTCTTCACGTGCAAGCGCAACGATGCGGCCGATTTTTCGTAAGCCTTCTAAATCTTGTTCATTACGAATAATCATGAAAACCACTGTCCTTCCTCGAATATATATCTTATCCGATTGTATCATGTTTATTTTCGTCCTGCTACTCGCTTGCGGTATGCAGGTTGATTCCTCTCATAAAGAATACATGACAATTGTCATATCGATGTCATGACGCATCATACTGTTTCCTAAGTTTTCCAAGGAATACAATGTAAATATAAGAAACAGCGGGGGTGGAGAGATGGAAAAGATTATTGAAGTAAATGATGTTTCTAAAACATTTAAACATAAAAACGCAGTAAATAATGTTTCATTTCATGTAAATAAAGGGGAAATAGTAGCGTTGCTTGGTCCAAATGGTGCGGGGAAAACAACGACGATGTCGATGATGCTTGGATTAAAGGAACCAACGGAAGGTAAGGTCTCTATATTTGGAAAGAGTCCAAAGCATAGAGATGTTCGTAATAGCCTCGGTGCGATGCTGCAAGAAGTAAGTGTCATTGATAGTATTACGGTGGAAGAGGCAATTGAGTTATTCCGTAGTTATTATACGAATCCTATAGAGAAAGAAACGTTACTGCAGTTATCAAATTTAGAATCAGAGCGAAAGCAAAGATGTGAGAAATTATCAGGTGGGCAAAAAAGAAGGTTAAACTTTGCGCTTGCACTTGCGGGAAATCCGGATTTGTTATTTTTAGATGAGCCGACAGTCGGAATGGATATTACGTCTCGAAGAACGTTTTGGGAAACGATTCGAAAGTTAGCAAGTGAAGGGAAAACGATTATTTTAACGACGCATTATTTAGAAGAAGCAGATGCTTTAGCAAATCGTATCTTATTATTTGCGAACGGAAAGATTATCTCAGATGGTACACCAGACGAAATGAAAGCAACGATTTCGAGAAAAACAATCACATTTTACTCAAAGGAAAGCATTCCTACAAAATTACTAAAGGAATTACCAAATGTAATAGAAGTAAAGTCAAACGAAGGCCGCTTCATTTTAACAACGGAGGATACGGATGCAACTTTAAAAGCCATTTATCAAGGGAGTTTACCTGTAACAGATGTTTCAGTTGAACGTGGAAGTCTTGATGAGGCATTTGAACAATTCGTTGCAAATCAGAAGGAGGAAATCGCATGAGAGCGTTATGGATGCAGTGCAAAATAGAAATTTTACGTACATTCCGCAATAAATTATTTATCTTTTTCTCATTATTAATGCCTGTTATGTTTTACTACATTTTCACAAATGTTGTTCAAGTACCACAAAACGGAGATGCGTGGAAAGCACATTATTTAATTTCGATGGCAACTTTCAGTATTGTAGGGACTGCACTCTTTAGTTTCGGTGTAAGGCTTTCTCAGGAAAGAGGGCAAGGATGGACACATCTTCTAAAAATTACACCGCTTCCAGAGGGAGCATATTTAACAGCAAAAATTATCGCTCAAACAGTAGTAAATGCTTTTTCAATATTAGTTATCTTTATTGCAGGGATACTAATTAATCATGTTGAGTTAACGGTAGGGCAATGGATTGGTGCGGGGTTATGGTTATTGTTAGGGGTAACACCATTTTTAGCGTTAGGAACAGTAATAGGTTCCATTAAGAAGGCGGACGCAGCTGCTGGCTTAGCTAATATTTTAAATATGAGTTTAGCTATAGTTGGCGGGTTATGGATGCCGATTGAAGTATTCCCAAAAATATTAAGAACGATTGGTGAATGGACACCAACATACCATTTCGGAAGTGGTGCGTGGGATATTGTAGCTGGAAAATCAATTGGATGGGAAAATATCGCGGTATTAGGAGGTTATTTCCTTATATTTGTTGTAGTATCAATATATATAAGAAAAAGACAGGAAGCGGTATAAATGATAGAGAAGAAGAGGATTGAGATTTTTCCGAAACATATGGGATTCTTTCCGTACATGTGGTTTGTTTATCTATTATTTCCAATTTATCACTTAGCACAAGCATCAGGATGGAAGCTTGTGCTAGGGAGCGGTATGTTGATACTTTTTATTATCACATACCGTCAGCTTTATTTTGTTCAGAAGACGTTTATTTTATGGGCATGCATTCAAATGATACTCATTTTTTTATTTGCTTTATTTTATAATCCTTTTATGATATTTTTTGGCTTTTTCACAGCAAGTGCGATGGGATTTGCGCCGAATAAGAAAGTATTTCAAGTGCTGTTATGCTCGTTAGTTATAATGCTTGGAGCATTTGTATTTGTAAATATGAATCAACTAACACCAACAAGTTTAGTAAATATCGTCCCGATGTTTATTTTAATGCTTCTTACGCCATTTGGTATGCGTAATTTTAATCAGAAAAAGATGTTAAGAAATCAATTAGATGAGGCGAACGAGCAAATTAAAGACTTAGTAAAACGTGAAGAACGGCAGCGGATTGCAAGAGATCTTCATGACACATTAGGACATACGCTATCTCTTATTACTTTGAAAAGCCAGCTTGTAGAGAAGTTAATTGTGAAAAATCCGGAGCGTGCAAGTGTGGAAGCGAAGGAAATTACACAAACGTCTCGTACAGCCTTAAAACAGCTGAGAGAATTAATTTCTGATATGCGTATGATTACGGTAGAAGAAGAGCTAGAGCAAATAAAAGCAATCTTACAAGCAGCTAATATTGAATTAGAAGTGAGGCAAGAAGCAAGATCGAGCTCGTTATCACCAATTGAACAAAATATTGTCGGGATGTGTTTACGTGAGGCCGTTACAAATGTTGTAAAACATAGTAAGGCGACGCGGTGCGCAGTTTCTGTATTAGAATCACAAGGTGAACTAATTTTGAAAGTAGAAGATAACGGAATTGGTTTAACAGATCAAAATCATGATGGAAATGGTATTCGTGGCATGAAAGAACGAATTGCTCTTATTGATGGATTTGTTGAACTAGGTACAATCAATCCAGGGACGTTGTTAACAGTAAAAGTTCCAGTTGTTATTAGAACAGGAAAAGATGAGGTGAGGGCATGATCCGAATTATTATTGCAGAAGATCAGCGGATGCTTCGTGGTGCGTTAGGGGCTCTGCTTGATCTAGAAGATGATATCGAAGTAATTGGACAAGCGGCAAACGGGGAAGAGGCGCTAAAATTAATTGAATCGTTAAAACCGGATATAAGTATTATGGATATTGAAATGCCGATTCAAAGTGGATTAGATGTTGCTGAAGCGTTAAAGAAAGAAAAATCATCATGCAAAGTAATGATTTTAACAACATTTGCACGGCCGGGATATTTTGAAAGAGCAATGAAAGCTGGTGTGCACGGCTATTTATTAAAGGATAGCCCAAGTGAAGATTTAGCGGCAGCAATTCGTAATGTAATGAAGGGGAAACGAGAGGTCTCCCAAGATTTAATGTTTGGCTTATGGCAGGAGCAAAATCCGTTGTCAGATCGCGAAAAGGAAGTATTGTTGCTTGCGAAAGAAGGAAAGACGGCAAACGAAATTGCGAAGGCACTTTATCTTTCGCCGGGCACAGTACGTAATTATATTTCTGAAGTATTAACGAAGCTCGATGCGAAAAATAGAATTGAGGCAATTACAATTGCGGAAGAAAAGGGTTGGATATAAAAAGAAGGTTACCTATGAGAGGTAACCTTCTTTTTATAATTATTGTACTTCTATTACTTTATTTACTTTTTGTAACGGTTTGTAACCGTGTGCTTCAAATGCTTTTGCAAATTCATTTGATACGGCAGTGTCATATAAATCTTTTGCAGCTTGTACGATATGAGATTGAAGTGATTCAAAGTCTTCAGCGGAAGTTGCATAATTTTGCAATGCACGCATAACAACTTTACTTACTTTTTCATTTCCTTGCTTTTGAACAGCAACACCGTTATATGTTTTACCTTCAGCTAATTGATATAATACGTGACTGATAATACCAGAATTCACGTGTGATTCTTGATTATTACCATCGTTATAGAAATCTTGTAAATTTGTATATAATTTATGACCGCCGTCACCAATTTCCCTTGGGATATCACGAATTGTTAGGTCACCTAATGTATCGCCCATAATCCAGTTTCCTTTATCTTTCTTTACGTAATATTCGATTTGTGTACCCCAGAAATCCGCTAATCCCTCGTTTAGTGCAGATGTTTCAGCGCTTGGATATCTCACGACTTTATTTTTCGTCGTGCCACTGAATACAGCATGTCCAAATTCATGAGCTGTTACATCAAGAGCGGATGTTAGTTTTCCGCCTAAACCATCACCAAATACCATTTGGTTCCAAGCGGGATGCCAAAATGCATTTACATAGTCTTCTTTTACACCATCACTAACTTCAGTAGAATCAAAACCGTGTACACTAGCAACAACTTTTGAATCTTTATTGTCGTAACTTTTTAGATTATGTTCTTTCTTAAAGTAATCGTAAATATCACTCATATTCTTCATAGCGCCCGCGGCTTCTTTATCTGCAAAATTAGGAGTACTACTTGAAATTAGTGTCCCTGGATAACCAGCTTGACTATATCCTCCGAGGGAATCGGCGTAGTTTGCATTATAAATATAAATACCATTTCCGCGTGATAAATCCGCTAAATAAAATTTCCCATCAGTTCCTTTGGCAATATTGAAAGAGATGTTTTCTTGAAGTGCATTTTTCCCAGTTCCTTGCTCACTTGCAGGGGATAATCTAGGTGATGTTACTTGATTTATAGTCTTATTCTCTTTGTTTTTAATGAACTTTTCTTGGAAAAGTACTTCGCCAGTTTTTAGATCAACGATAGCATTGCCGTTTATGATTTGTTCATTGTTTTCATAAGTAAATGTAATAACAGTTGCGAATGTATAATAGCCATCTTTTTTCTTATAAACAACGGTTTCGCTAGAGAATTCTGTCTCAACTGCATCACTTGGAATTTGAACTATATCGCGTAATTTAGATTTTACTTCATTTTTCGACAAAAAATTTGTTATAGTAAGATTAGGTTGTTGATTTAAATTCTGAACAACTTTACCACTAACAGTTGTGATCACTCCATTTTTATCTACTTTTACAATGAGATCTTGGCCATATACTTTATAGTTTTTATATGTTTGTGCAAGGCGAACTTCGGTTTGATTTTCTTTAGTTTCTTTATTTGTAGGTTGGAAATCTACATTTTTTTCAGTAGTGACTTGTTCTTGTTGAGCTTTCGCCCCATTTACCTCACCTTTTAAATACTTTTTAGCAATATTTTCTTTCGTATCATTTTGAGGTTGTGTTAATTTCCCGATTGTTAAACCAGGCTGAGCAATTTCAACTTTGACTGCACTTTTGTCTAACTCTTGAGCATGAATAGCTTCTGTTGATAAAGGGCAAAGAAGACCGAATGTAACGAAAGCACTAGCAAGTTTTCTATAATTCATCTATAACACTCCTAATCTATTATTGTATGTGAGATGAATTGTATGAAAAATTTGCCGAATTATATATATATTATGCATTATTTCATATCAAAAATTGTCGAATTCACATTATTGTAGTGGTATGACAACTTAAAAAATTAGATTGTTATAATGGGATGGTGAGTAAGTATGCACGCAGAAAAATTAGGAAGTGAAATTAAGAAAATTAGGGTGATGAGAGGATTAACACAAAAACAGTTATCCGAGAACATATGTCATCAATCGGAAGTAAGTCGAATTGAATCGGGCGCGGTATACCCAAGTATGGATATATTGCAAGGTATTGCAGCAAAATTACAAGTTCCCATCATTCATTTTTATGAGGTACTTATTTATTCTGATATTGAGAGGAATAAGCAGTTAAAAGATCAAATTATTCTGCTTTGTAAGCAAAAAAAATATAAAGAAATTTATAATAGAGTATGCAATGAATTGAAAAAGGAAGAATATCATCCCGAGCTTCAGCAATTTCTTCAATGGCAATATTATGTAGCTGCTTACGTATTGAAAAAAATCGATTACGAATATTGCATTTTAGAATTAAAGAAATTGCTCAATCAACAACTGGTAGGAATAGATGTATATCAGAACCTTTATATTGAAAACGCAATTGCAAACATTTATGCTGAAAACGGCTATTTGAAGCAGGGTATTGATTTGTTTGAAAATATATTAAAACAATTAGAGGCATTGCATGATAATAAAGAGTTTGATGTGAAGGTGAGACATAATCATGCAAAAGCATTATACATAGACAATCAATACGAAGAAGCGCTTTGTCACGCAAATAAAGCCATTGACCTATCGTGTCGAATTAACAGTATGACATTGATTGGACAGTTATACTTTCGAAAAGGTGAATGCTTAGCAAAACTTGGGTGTGATAGAGCAGAAATTGAAGATGCTTACGAAAAAGCATGCTTCTTTTTTGATATATTAGGAAACCATGAATTAAAAGAATCACTTATAAAAAAAATGAAGAAATAAAAAAGACATAAAGAACAAATATGCATAATTGCATAAAGTCTGGATAATTTTTCATGATATATTTAAAGAAAAAATGCGGGTGATGGAATATGAAAAAACTACTTATTGGTAGTTTACTAACGTTAGCGATGGCATGGGGTATTTCATTAGGAGATACAGCATTAGAGAAAAACCAAATAATTTCTCATAATAATCAAGAGATACAATTAGCTAATGAAGTACCTTTTGAGTTCTAAAAAACAACCGTCTTACTTAGACGGTTGTTTTTTTATGGAGTAACATCCAAACGTCTTTACTAGAAACAGGTTTGCTAATAAAGAATCCTTGAATGTGATCACAATTTTGTTTATGTAAAAATTTCCATTCTTCTTCTGTTTCTACACCTTCTGCAATCACTTCTAAATTTAGTTCTTTTGATAGTGTAATAATGGAAGAGACAATTGCTTCTTCTAAAGGGCTAGTTGTAATTCCACAAATAAACTCTCGAGCGATTTTTAATGTGTTGATTGGATATTTTGTTAAATAAGCTAAAGAACTATAACCAGTTCCAAAGTCGTCGATTGAAATTTGAATACCGAGATTTTGAAGTTGTTCTAGTTTTGCAACTACAGATTGATTTTGATTAATTGCGATGCTTTCCGTAATTTCAATATCTAGTGCTTCTGGTTTCAGTTCTGTTTCTTCCAACACCTTTGAAATAGTTGGGATTAAATCTGCATGGTTAAATTGAACAACAGATAAATTTACACCAACTTTTAAGTGAGAAAAACCTTGATTATGCCATCTTTTTGCCTCTAAGCAGGCAGTACGTAAAATCCAATTGCCAAGTTCAATAATAAAACCAGTTTCCTCTGCTAGAGGGATAAATTGGGCAGGAGATACGATACCGAGTTTTGGATGCTTCCAACGTATTAATGCTTCAAAACCGATAATTTGTTTTGTTTTTGTGCTTACTTGTGGCTGGTATTCAAGGAAAAATTCATTTTGTTGTAATGCTTTTGAAAGTTCACCTTCTAAGAATTGAATTTCATTTTGAGCGATACTCATTTCTTTTGAGAAGAAAACAAATCTGTTTTTTCCATTTGCTTTCGCACGGTACATAGCCATATCAGCATTTTTCATTAACTCATTTACATTAGTTCCATAATCAGGGTACATCGCAATTCCGATACTTGGTGTAATAGAGAGTTCTTCGCCTTGAATGAAGAATGGTTTGTTTAAAATAGTTAAAATCTGTTCAGCTATAAAAATTGCACTTTTTTCTGAGTACATTTCTGGTAATAGAATTGTAAACTCATCTCCACCTTGGCGAGCGACGATATCTTTTGAACGCAAGCAACCGCGTAATCTTTTTGCTACTTCAATTAATAATAAATCTCCGACGTCATGACCAAGTCTATCGTTAATTTTTTTAAATCGATCTAAATCAAGGAATATGACGGCAACATCATTTGCGTTAGTTTGGGCTGTATTTAAAATGGCTTTTAAATCTTTTTCGAACTTTCGGCGATTTGGTAATCCAGTAAGTGCATCGTGAAAGGCTAAATGCTCTACTTGTTTTTGTTTTTCATATAAAGTTGTAATATCACGCGCTATCCCAAACATTCCGACCACTTCTTTGTTTATAAAAGTAGGGATAAGTGTAATATGAAGATAATAATAATAGCCTTCTTGTTCTTTTGTACGAACTTCTAACGTTTGTGGCCTACCTTCCTTTGTTATTTGTAAAGCCTTCTTCAGTAGTTCGTGGTCTTTTGAATCAATGAAGTGTAGCAGAGAATAGCTTGCCACTTCGCAATAATAGGCAGTAAATAAGCTTTCGCATGCCTTATTAGATTGTTGAAAAATGCCATTCATATTTAAAGAGAAAACGGCATCGGGATGATCTTCGAATAAAGACTTATAGCGTTGTTCACTTTTTGATAATGCAAATGCACCTTCTTCAACTTCGTCCTCTAGTTGTGTAGTCAACTGTTCATATGTAAGGATTAGTGCTTGATTATCTTTCCACATGTAAAGTTGCCGCAAGAATAACAAAATAAGTGATAATACGAGACCAATTAACATAAATTTATCATCCCAAGGTTGAATGATAATAAAGGAAAAAGTAATAATTATACTAAAATAAGGTAGTATAAAACGTACATAATCGAATCGATAATATTTTGCTTTCGTTTCATGTTGCATTGGTTTATCCAAGATATATAGTATGGAAGAAAGTCCAATTAATAAAATAGAAGCAGTGTGTATTAAATAATTAAATTCAGGAGAAGTTTTCATCCCAAAATTTAATTGAAACAGATGAATGTAACCGTATACGAGTATAATAGTGAAACCGATAATTAATGCGATTCTACTCGAAGAATATTGTTCTCTTCTATATAGACTAATAACGGCGTAAATTACTAATGATTGTGCAATGAAATAGCCAATTAAAATCCAAGTTTCCTTTGTTAACATACGGAAGTTTGAAAGGTCCAAGATAAAAGTTAAAGTGAAATAAATGTTCATAATAACAATAAAGATGCTATCGAATGAAAATTGAGCAAGACCCTTAATAGAGTAAATTTTTATAAACTTTATAGCAAATCCAACAAAGAGTAAAACATATTGTATGATAAAAAAAGGTAATGCTTTATATGAGAATATAACTTGCTTATGAATAGAAAGTGAAGGAAGAAATAAAGTTATCTCCATAGCTAACCCACATAGACAAGTACATAATAATAAAATCCAAAATAATTTATCACCATGCGTCATTTTTCTAATCGCTTTACATAAGCAATAGCAAGAAAAAAGTGCAGCGAAACAGAATAAGAAAAGAATCCCGATTTCTTTTATATTCGTCTCATTTGGTATAAGGAATATCCAAAGAGCAAATATAAATATGTATATTATGACAGATTGTATATACTTTTTTTGATTAATCATATTGTGACTCCGTTTCAATAAAGTTGAATCTCGGGGAGAAAATGCTAATTTAAATAATAGCATATAAAATAGAATATTTTTTACTATAAAAATTACTTTTTTGAAAAAATGGTGCAAAGTTACAATTTACCACTGTAACTTTGCACCACCTATTCTTTTCATTCCTCTTATAGCAGAAAGTTCATCTATTAATTGGAATAGTGCTAAGTCTTTTTGTTTACTTTCAATCATAATATCGAAATTATGATTGTTTTTTTTCGCAATGTGTAAGAAAGGCTTAATAAACTCTAAATCGATATATTCAGCATGGGCCCTAAATTCTTTTTCCGATCTCGGGGAGGAAATGTGAACTTTAGGAGAGATATTTGTATGTGACCAAGTTTCAAAAATTGCAGGAAGCAACTCTTCTAGTGGTTCTTCGCAAAGATTGGCCATATGATGATGATAATCAAATACAAATGGGATATTTTCTTTTTTGCAAATTGATAAAGTTTCAGCGGTTGTATAGGTTTTATCATCGTTTTCAAGAGTCATTTGTTTTTTTATATGTGTAGGAAGTTTTTTTATGTTTTCATGGAAGCGCTCAATTGCCTTTTCTTTATTTCCATAGGCTCCACCTACATGAATATTAATGTAAGAAGAATCTGCAATGCCTATAGCATCCAATATTTTATAATGATAAGTCATATCCGTAATAGCGTTAGTAGTAATATGTGGTTTGTCGCTTGTAAATAGCGTAAATTGATTCGGATGAAAACTTATTCGTAAATTGTGTTCTTTAATTAAAGCCCCTATTTTATGCCAAAGTGGTGTGAATACCCCAATATAGTCAAACTCGACTTCGGGATGTGTTGCAAGTGGGACGATGGAAGACGATAGGCGATATAGTGGGATTTCATGTGCTATATTGTAATGAAGGATACGTATTGTGTGCTCTAAATTTTGCCTTATAATATGGTACAGTTTGTCTTCTCGTTCTTGCTTGCTAAGTTTCTTAAAGCTTGTAAACGTCATTGTTTTGGCAGGAGAACAGTCCCAGAGTGCCATTGCATGTGAGACATATCCAAACCGTATAATCATATGAGATACACCTCTTTTATTCATTGTCTTTCCTATAAAAAGAAAGCAAACATTGTTCCAATCCATTCCTTTCCTCTATCGATAAGAGAAGGCGGGTTTACATCGCTATAGGAAAGTACGGATGCATTCTCTAGATCTTCATGGAATTTATTTTTTACTGTTTGAATGAAATGTTTATTATATAACAGGCAGTTTATTTCATGATTAATATATAAACTTCTCATATCAAAGTTTGCCGTTCCGATATCACAAATATCATCGTCCACTATAATAATTTTGGCGTGAAAAAAACCTTGTTGAAATGCATAAATATTGCAACCAGCCTGTATTAATTTTCGGCAGTACGGGAATTTTGCTTCCCGAACGAGAGGGTGATCAGCTTTTTCTGGAACAAGAATTGTGATTTGAACCCCTCTTTCTCTTGCTTTTAATAAGGCATTCATAATTTTTTTTCCAGGAATGAAATATGGTGTACCGATACAGATTTCTTTTTTTGCCGCGTTAATTAAATGTAAAAAAGTATGCTGTAAATAAGCACCATCAGTCGGAATAAATTGATGCAGGATGGTACCTGGTTGTTGTTTTGGAAAATAAAGAGAAGCATCCAATAAATTCTGTTTCGTATCATCAAACCAATCATGTAAAAATTGCTTTTGTAAATCTTGAACCCCTTCTCCTGTAAGACGTAAATGATAGTCTCGCCATAATCCTAAGTGTTCATTATGCCCTAGATACTCTTCGCCAATATTAAATCCCCCGATATAGCCGGTTTTCCCATCAATCACTGTAATTTTTCTATGATTTCTTTGATTGGCAGAAAAGAAAGGAAGAGGAAATTTTACCTTATGACAAAATGAAAAAGATACACCATGTTTTTGCAGGGAGCGAATAGCTTCGTTTGATAAAGAATGGCTGCCAAATCGATCAAGTAAAAGTCGTACTTCAATTCCTTCCTGAGCCTTATCAATCAACAATTTTAAAAATTCACGACTGATTTTATCGTTTTTTACAATGAAGAATAAAATATGAATGTGGTGCTGTGCTTGTTTTATGTCAGTAAATAAAGCGTCATATAAATCTTTCCCGTATGTATAAAGGCGAAAATCACTTTGACGTAAAGGGAAAGTGCGAGAGCTTACCCGTTTTAAATGAAGAAGTCTCCCGTATGAAAGGTCAATTGTAATCCAAAGAGCAACGGATATTAACAAAAGAGATAAGTAGAGCATCAGTGAATTCCCTCCTTCGCATTCTTTACACCTTCAGTGTGTTACAAATGATACGGGTAGCACGGTTGTTATTATAAACTTCATCAGAGGATAGTATGTTGCACTGATTAAAGTTTCACTTTATCCCGCTTTAACGGGCAGTAAGCTTCCCACCTCAAAAACTGTTGGATAAGTAGAAGTTAGTTTGGAAATCAACTGCCCGTAAAAGCCCGATTGGTTCAACTAATAATCAGCGGGGGAAGAACCGCCCCTACTGATTAAAGTTTCACTTTATAGTTTCACCGAAATAAACAGCTTTATGAAAAAATGTGTTGTTCTATAACAAAAAACTGTTGACTGAATGCTCACTCATTATATAATGGGGATAGGGGATATAATTCAGAAAATTATATATTTTCGAAGATTCAAAAAGAAAGAGGGCTTACAAAGAGAGGGGTAGCATAAAAATGAATAGCTTACTGATTATTAATTGGCTGGCTGCCATTGCTGTTATTGCTTATGCAGGATATTTGTTTGTATATCTTATACGGACGAGAATGGCCTACATACAATTAGGAAAAAAAATTGAGTTTGACCGTCGTTTTAAAGAGCGTTGGGATCTCCTTAAGGTCAATGTTTTCGGTCAGAAAAAGCTGCTGAAAGATAAGAAAAGCGGCATCATTCACGTTATGTTCTTTTACGGGTTTATTCTTGTCCAATTTGGAGCAATTGACTTCGTTTGGAAAGGACTCGCACCAGGATCACATCTTCCACTTGGACCACTATACCCTGCATTTACATTCTTCCAGGAAATTGTCACACTTGTTATTTTAATTGCAGTATTTTGGGCTTTTCATAGACGTTATGTAGAAAAGCTTGTTCGTTTAAAACGTAACTTCAAATCAGGTCTTGTTCTTATTTTTATCGGTGGTTTAATGATTTCTGTGCTACTTGGTAACGGTATGGGACTTATATGGCATGGCGAGGAGCTTTCATGGAGTGAACCAATTGCTTCTGCAATCGCTTACGTTTTTAGCGGGATAAATGAAACCGTAGCCATTTCAGTGTTCTATTTTTCTTGGTGGGTGCATTTACTAATTTTGTTAACGTTTTTAGTGTATGTTCCACAATCAAAACATGCGCATTTAATTGCAGGACCCGCTAATGTATTCTTCGGTCGTCTTTCAAACCCAGGGAAGCTTGAAAAGATTGATTTTGAAGATGAAACGCAAGAAACATTTGGTGTTGGTAAAATTGAAGACTTTAGACAAAATCAACTTATTGATTTATACGCTTGTGTAGAGTGTGGCCGTTGTACAAATATGTGTCCGGCAACAGGAACAGGAAAAATGTTATCACCGATGGACTTAATTTTAAAACTTCGCGATCATTTAACTGATAAAGGAGCTGCGGTAACATCAAAAGCACCTTGGGTTCCAGTAGTTGCCTTCAATAATACACAAGGAAATCAGTTAGCGATGATGGCAGCTGGAAAAGGGCAACAAGAATCAGCGTCTACAACGCTCGCTTACGATCCGAGTTTAATCGGAGATGTTATTACAGAAGAAGAGATTTGGGCATGTACAACGTGTCGTAACTGTGAAGATCAATGCCCAGTTATGAATGAGCATGTTGACAAAATTATTGACTTACGTCGATATCTCGTTTTGACTGAAGGGAAAATGGACGCGGAAGCACAACGCGCGATGACAAATATCGAGCGTCAAGGAAATCCGTGGGGGCTGAACCGTAAAGAGCGTGAAACATGGCGCCAAGGTGATGACGAAGTAACAGTTCCAACTGTAAAAGAAAAATCAAAAGCTGGGGAGGAATTCGAGTATTTATTCTGGGTTGGTTCAATGGGATCATACGACAATCGTAGTCAGAAGATTGCGATATCGTTTGCGAAGTTAATGAACGAAGCAGGCATTTCATTCGCAATTCTCGGTAATAAAGAAAAGAATTCTGGAGATACACCACGCCGCCTTGGAAATGAATTTGTATTCCAAGAGATGGCGACAAAGAATATCGAAGAATTTGAAAAGGCAGGAGTGAAGAAAATCGTTACGATTGATCCTCATGCTTATAACACATTTAAAAATGAGTATCCGGACTTTGGCTTGCAAGCAGAAGTCTATCATCATACAGAATTGTTAGCTCAGTGGGTGAAAGAAGGGCGCTTAAAGCCTGTTCACGCTATTGAAGAAACAGTTACGTACCATGATTCCTGTTATTTAGGAAGATACAACGAAGTGTATGAAGCGCCACGTGACATTTTGAAAGCGATTCCTGGAGTGAATCTTGTAGAAATGGCACGTAACCGTGAAACGGGAATGTGCTGTGGCGCAGGTGGTGGCTTAATGTGGATGGAAGAAACAACAGGTTCACGTATTAACGTTGCTCGTACAGAACAAGCATTAGCTGTACAGCCATCGATTATTGGTACAGGTTGTCCATATTGCTTAACGATGATCAGTGATGGAACGAAGGCGAAAGAGGTAGAAGAGAAAGTTCAAACTCTTGATGTGACAGAGATTTTAGAACGATCTGTTATCGGACAGAAAAAAGAAGCGATGTAATTTGTAAGAATGTATACAACTTTAGAAAGAGGTGCAATGATTGCACCTCTTCTCAACGTAGGGATACCGAGCGAGCGCTCAGTGTTAAAAAATGAAATGGGGGAAAGAAACATGAGTAAAACAGTTATTTTAAGTGCTGCAAGAACACCAGTTGGAAAATTTGGAGGATCTTTAAAAGATGTAAAAGCGACGGAACTTGGAGGAATTGCAATTAAAGCAGCGCTTGAAAGAGCAAATGTTGCGGCTAGTGATGTTGAAGAAGTTATATTTGGAACGGTTATTCAAGGTGGACAGGGGCAAATTCCATCGCGCCAAGCTGCGAGGGCTGCTGGAATCCCTTGGGAAGTGCAGACGGAAACAGTGAATAAAGTTTGTGCATCAGGACTTCGTGCGGTTACGTTAGCGGATCAGATTATTCGTACTGGCGATCAATCACTGATTGTAGCCGGCGGTATGGAGTCGATGAGTAACAGTCCTTACATTTTACGCGAAGCAAGATGGGGATACAGAATGGGTAACAACGAAGTTGTTGATTTAAACGTTGCTGACGGTTTAACATGCGCATTTTCAGGTACACACATGGGCGTTTATGGCGGAGAAGTTGCGAAGGAAGATGGAATTTCTCGCGAAGCGCAAGATGAATGGGCATATCGTAGCCATCAGCGTGCGGTTTCAGCGCATAAAGAAGGGCGTTTTGAAGAGGAAATCGTGCCAGTAACGATTCCGCAAAGAAAAGGCGATCCTATTGTCGTTGCAAAGGATGAGGCGCCACGTGAAGATACAACGATTGAAAAGTTAGCAAAGTTAAAACCTGTATTTGATAAGACAGCGACGGTGACAGCTGGTAATGCGCCGGGACTAAATGATGGTGGTGCCGCACTTGTATTAATGAGCGAAGACAGAGCGAAGCAAGAAGGAAGAAAGCCATTAGCGACAATTTTGGCGCATACAGCAATTGCAGTGGAATCTAAAGATTTCCCAAGAACGCCAGGTTATGCAATTAACGCATTGCTTGAAAAAACAGGCAAGAAAATTGAAGACATCGATTTATTCGAGATTAATGAAGCATTTGCAGCGGTAGCAATTGCAAGTACAGAAATCGCAGGAATTGATCCGGAAAAATTGAATGTAAATGGCGGCGCGGTAGCGATGGGACATCCAATTGGAGCAAGCGGAGCGCGCATTATCGTTACACTAATCCATGCACTTAAGCAGCGCGGCGGCGGAATTGGAATTGCTTCGATTTGTAGCGGTGGCGGTCAAGGGGACGCAGTGATGATTGAAGTCCATTAATTAAAGTTCGAGGGTATAAAATTTATTAACAATTAAGGGGGAAGAAAAAATGGGTGTACAAAACATTGTTGTAATTGGTGCAGGGCAAATGGGATCAGGAATTGCACAAGTATGTGCAATGGCAGGATATGACGTGAAGGTACAAGATTTAAAGCAAGAGCAATTAGATAGAGGAATGGCTATCATTACGAAAAACTTAGCGCGCCAAGTAGAAAAAGGACGCATGAAGGAAGAAGAGAAGGAAGCGACATTAAATCGTCTTACAGTAACGCTTGATTTAGATTGTGTGAAAGAAGCGGATCTTATTATTGAAGCAGCTGTTGAGAAAATGGATATTAAAAAGAAAATCTTTGCGAATCTAGATGAAATTGCTCCAGAACACGCAATTTTAGCGACGAATACGTCATCTCTGCCAATTACAGAAATTGCAGCGGTAACGAAGCGTCCGGAAAAAGTAATCGGTATGCACTTTATGAATCCAGTTCCAGTTATGAAGCTTGTTGAGATTATTCGTGGTTTGGCTACCGATGATGCGGTATATGAAGCAATTGAAGATATTACGAAAAAAATTGGGAAAGTACCAGTTGAAGTGAATGATTTCCCAGGTTTTGTATCAAACCGCATTTTACTACCGATGATTAACGAAGCAATTTATACGTTATATGAAGGTGTAGCGACGAAAGAAGCAATTGATGAAGTCATGAAGCTTGGTATGAACCATCCGATGGGGCCTTTGACACTCGCTGATTTTATCGGTTTAGATACGTGTTTATACATTATGGAAGTGTTGCATGAAGGGTTAGGAGATAGTAAATATCGCCCATGTCCATTATTACGTAAGTATGTGAATGCAGGATGGTTAGGGCGTAAAACAGGTCGTGGATTCTACGTTTACGAATAAATGCCCCCTTTGTTACAACATAGTGGTCTTACCAAATTATTTAAAGGATATATAGCAAATGGAGGCGGAATATATGAACTTTCGTTTTAATGAAGAGCAGCAAATGATGAGGAAAATGGTTCGGGATTTTGCACAGAAGGAAATAGCCCCCTTTGTTCCTAGTATGGAACAAGGGGTGTTCCCGAAAGCGATTTTGCAAAAGATGGGTGAGCTTGGATTAATGGGTATTCCAGCGCCTGCAAAATACGGCGGGGCAGAAATGGACTTTATTTCTTACATTCTAGCAATTGAGGAAATCTCAAAGGTAAGTGCAACAGTTGGTGTAATTTTAGCTGTACATACGTCAGTTGGAATGAATCCGATTTTATATTTCGGAACAGAAGAACAGAAGAAAAAATATGTTTCTAAACTTGCAACCGGGGAATATTTAGGTGCATTTGCTTTAACAGAGCCAAATGCAGGATCAGATGCAGGGAGTTTGAAATCAAGAGCTGTGAAAAAAGGTGATCATTATATTATTAATGGATCGAAAGTGTTTATTACAAATGGTGGTGAAGCAAGTACATACATTGTATTCGCTTCTACAAATCCAGAGGCAGGAAAAAGTGGTATTTCTGCATTTATAGTAGAGAAAGATACACCTGGTTTAATCATTGGAAAAGATGAACATAAGATGGGACTTCTCGGTTCTCGTACAGTACAACTTACTTTTGAAGATATGAAAGTGCCAGCTGAGAATTTACTTGGGGAAGAAGGACAAGGATTCAAAGTGGCGATGGCGAATTTAGATGTTGGGCGAATTGGAATCGGTGCGCAGGCGTTAGGAATTGCTGAAGCGGCGCTTGGCTGTGCAATTGATTATGCGAAAGAACGTGAGCAATTCGGAAAACCAATTGCGGCGCAGCAAGGGATTGGCTTCAAGCTTGCAGATATGGCAACAAGTGTCGAGGCAGCAAGGTTACTCGTATATAGAGCGGCATCTCTTAGGGCACAAGGATTACCATGCGGTAAAGAAGCATCTATTGCGAAATTATTTGCTTCTAAGACAGCGGTTGAAGTCGCGATTGAGGCGGTGCAAGTATTTGGTGGTTACGGTTATACGAAAGACTATCCAGTAGAACGATTTTTCCGTGATGCGAAAATTACGCAAATATATGAAGGAACAAGTGAAATACAGAAACTTGTTATTAGCCGTGCTTTATAAAAGGGCGAGGGGGAGACGGAGATGCATTTTAAACTATCAGAAGAGCATGAAATGATAAGAAAAATGGTTCGAGATTTTGCTAAAAATGAAGTGGCACCAACAGCAGCTGAGCGTGACGAAGAAGAGCGATTTGATCGAGAGTTATTTGATCAAATGGCAGAGCTTGGTTTAACTGGTATTCCATGGCCTGAAGAGTACGGCGGAATTGGAAGCGATTACTTAGCATACGTAATCGCTATTGAAGAATTATCTCGCGTTTGTGCTTCAACAGGTGTAACACTGTCTGCGCATACTTCACTTGCGGGATGGCCAATTTTTAAATTTGGGACGGAAGAGCAAAAGCAAAAGTTTTTACGACCGATGGCTGAAGGGAAGAAAATTGGTGCATACGGCTTAACGGAACCAGGATCTGGATCGGATGCTGGTGGAATGAAGACGATTGCTAAAAGAGATGGAGACCATTATGTATTAAATGGATCAAAAATATTTATCACTAATGGTGGTATTGCTGATATTTATGTTGTTTTTGCGCTAACTGATCCTGAATCGAAGCAGCGCGGTACGAGTGCATTTATTGTAGAAAGTGATACACCGGGATTTTCAGTTGGGAAGAAGGAGAGCAAGCTAGGGATTCGCTCTTCACCAACGACTGAAATTATGTTTGAAGATTGCCGTATTCCTGTAGAGAATCTACTTGGAGGAGAGGGGCAAGGGTTTAAAGTTGCGATGCAAACATTAGATGGAGGTCGTAACGGTATTGCGGCGCAAGCTGTTGGTATTGCACAAGGGGCTTTAGATGCTTCTGTAGAATATGCAAGGGAGCGCCATCAGTTTGGAAAACCAATTGCGGCGCAGCAAGGGATTGGCTTTAAACTTGCGGATATGGCAACAGATGTAGAAGCAGCACGCCTTTTAACATATCAAGCGGCTTGGCTTGAATCAGAAGGGCTTCCGTATGGAAAAGAATCAGCGATGTCAAAAGTATTTGCAGGCGATGCAGCGATGAAGGTGACGACTGAAGCGGTGCAAGTATTTGGTGGTTACGGTTATACGAAAGATTATCCAGTAGAGCGTTATATGCGAGATGCAAAGATTACACAAATATATGAAGGAACACAAGAGATTCAGAGGCTTGTAATTTCTCGTATGTTAACGAAGTAGGAACGAAAGCGTAGGTATTTTCCTACGCTTTTTCCTTCCAAAAAATAATAGAGAGAGGTGAAGGGAATGGTTAAACATAATGTGCATGCATCGGTGAAAGATGAAAAATTAGTTGCGTTAAGACGTGAACAAATGATTAAAGGTGCGGTGCAACTGTTTAAACAAAAAGGATTTCCGCGTACAACAACGAGAGAGATTGCAAAAGCGGCTGGGTTTAGTATAGGGACACTTTATGAGTACATTCGTACCAAAGATGATGTTTTATATTTAGTTTGTGATAGTATATATGAACATGTAAAAGAAAGATTAGAGGAAGTAGTGTGTACAGAAAAAGGGAGTATAGAAAGTTTAAAGATAGCAATAACGAATTACTTTAAAGTGATGGACGAATTACAGGAAGAAGTATTGATAATGTATCAAGAGGTACGCTTTTTACCGAAAGAATCACTTCCGTATGTATTAGAAAAGGAGTTTCAAATGGTAGGAATGTTCGAGAATATTTTAGAACAGTGTACGGAAAATGGAACATTTACATTAAATAAAAAAGAAATACAGCTTCTTGCGCATAATATTTTTATACAAGGACAGATGTGGGGATTTAGACGCTGGGCGCTGCAAAAACTGTATACGCTCGAAGAATATACAGAAATGCAAATTAGGTATGTATTGCAAGGGGCCCATATGCTTCCGAAATAAGGAACAGACAAATTATAATTTTACTACCCTATAAAAGTTTCCCGTTTTTTTTGTAGCATATTTGTGCGACTTTTGTTTATAATGAATAGTATGGATTTTTTTAAGCAGGCCGTTATATATAAGGTTATATTTGATGAAAGGAAGTGCCGCATAAGTGGATTTTAAGCAATATTCACCAGAAGAGCTAAAAGAATGTTCAATGATTGAAGTTGTACATAGCGTTTTAGGGGATAAAAAACAAGCAACGACATTCAACGAGTTGGTTCAAGAAATCGCTCAAGTGCTGGGACTATCTCAAGAGCAAGTTAATGCGAAAATCGCACAATTTTATACAGACTTAAACATCGATGGACGTTTCATTAATTTAGGAGAAAATCGTTGGGGACTACGCAGCTGGTACCCATATGAGCAAATTGATGAAGAAATCTTGCCTCAACCAAAACCGAAGAAGAAACGTAAAGTTGAAGAAGACGGTTTTGACGACTACATTGAAGAAGACGAAGATGACTTCGACGATGCAGACGTAAGTGAAGATGAAGACGATGTAGAAGATTTGGACAAGGTTCTTGAAGAAGAAGACGGAGATGACGACGATCTTGATGATTTAGACGAAGATGACGACGACTTCGCTGAAGAAGAACTTGAGTATGATGAAACTGAAGAAGAAGAAGAGGAAGAACTGTAGTTCTTGACTTTTCATTATCGTCCATGTAGAATCATTTTTGGGCTCTTTAAAAAAGGACGATAATACTTTTAAAGTGTAAATATAAAAGAAAATTGCTCCCTACTTATTACTTTTTGTGATGAGGGGAGCAATTTTCTTTTTTGTTTTTTGTTTAGAAAATAAAAAGAGTCTAACAATAAGATGGATACAGTGTTATCTACATACGTTGCGCTTTGCAACGGTGATTATATAACAACAGAGTAGAAGGGAGCTTTTTCATGACTAAGTATATTTTTGTAACAGGCGGTGTAGTATCGTCTTTAGGAAAAGGTATTACAGCAGCATCTCTTGGAAGACTTTTAAAAAATCGTGGTTTAAACGTAACGATTCAAAAGTTTGATCCATACATTAACGTAGACCCAGGGACTATGAGCCCATACCAACACGGTGAGGTATTCGTAACAGATGATGGCGCTGAAACTGACTTAGACCTTGGTCACTATGAGCGTTTCATCGACATTAACTTAAACAAATACAGCAACGTAACAACAGGTAAAATTTACTCTTCAGTTCTTCAAAAAGAGCGTCGCGGTGAATATTTAGGAGGAACAGTTCAAGTTATTCCTCACATTACTAACGAAATTAAAGAGCGCGTATATCGTTCTGGCCGTGAAACAAATGCGGATGTTGTTATTACAGAAATCGGTGGAACTGTTGGTGATATCGAGTCTCTACCATTCTTAGAAGCAATCCGTCAAATTAAGAGCGACATCGGTCGTGACAATGTAATGTACATTCACTGTACGTTAATCCCATACTTAAAAGCAGCGGGTGAAATGAAGACAAAACCAACACAACATAGTGTTAAAGAACTTCGTAGCTTAGGTATTCAACCAAACATTATCGTTGTTCGTACAGAAATGCCTGTTTCTCAAGATATGAAAGACAAGCTTGCATTATTCTGTGACATCGATACAAAAGCAGTTATCGAAGCTCGCGATGCAGATACTTTATATGCGGTTCCATTATCTCTTCAAGAACAAAACATGGACCAAATCGTTTGTGATCACTTAAAATTAGACAATCCAGCTGCAGATATGACAGAGTGGACTGCGCTAGTTAACAAAGTGCGTAATCTTTCTAAGAAAACAAAAATCGCTCTTGTTGGTAAATATGTAGAACTTCAAGATGCTTATATTTCTGTTGTAGAAGCACTTCGTCATGCTGGTTACTCATTCGACACAGATGTAGAAGTAAAATGGGTAAATGCTGAGCATGTAACAGCAGAAAACGTAAAAGAATTAGTTGGCGATACAGATGGTATCCTTGTACCAGGTGGCTTCGGCGATCGTGGTGTAGAAGGTAAAATCGTTGCGATTCAATATGCTCGTGAAAACAAAGTTCCATTCTTAGGAATTTGCTTAGGTATGCAACTTGCATCAATCGAATTCGCACGTAATGTATTAGGTTTAGAAGGTGCTAACTCTTCTGAAATCAACCCTGACACACCATATGCAATCATCGACTTATTACCAGAACAAAAAGATGTAGAGGACCTAGGTGGTACACTTCGTCTTGGTCTATACCCATGTAAGCTTGCTGAAGAAACAAATGCTTACAATGCTTATAATGAGCCGGTTGTATATGAGCGTCATCGTCATCGTTATGAGTTCAACAATCAGTTCCGTCCGGATATGGAAAAAGAAGGATTTGTATTCTCTGGTACAAGCCCAGACGGCCGTCTAGTTGAAATCATTGAATTAAAAGACCACCCTTGGTTCGTGGCAGCACAGTTCCACCCAGAACTTGTTTCTCGTCCAAACCGTCCACAACCATTGTTCCATGACTTCGTAAGAGCTTCTATTACGAATAAAGAGAGCAAGTAATAAAAAAAGCGCCTGAAATAAGGCGCTTTTTTTAATATTCATTTAACATTTCATCGATTGTAAATTTGATTCCGTGATAAGCAAATAAAGCTACTATTAAACTTGGGAATCCGTAGCGATTACCTTCATCGTCTGGAATAAGACCTTTTAACAGTTTTGTATCAATATGTACGTCTGTATATCGTTCGAGTGATTCCGTACCTTCTTGAAGAGCAGAAATGCCGACAATAGAGTGTCCCTCTTCTTGTAGTTTTTTTGCAATTTCTACAATCGCTTCATCTGTTGAAAAACGGCTAATAAGAAGTACACGATCTGCAGAAGTTACTTCTACTTCTTTACCATTTTCAAATAATCGTTTTGCTTGCTTCATTGGTTCAGCACCGAATAGTGCTTCAGCAACGACACCCTCCATTTCATTTGTACCATGTAAATAAATGAAACCTTCGCCAATTAATGCTTGAGCAAGTAGACGGGCGCTATCTTCTATATTCATTTCCTCTTTTTGAGAAACTCTGGAGAAATAACCACTTAATTGAGTTGAAAAAATTTTTAACATAATGTTACTCCCTTCGTACGTGTTTACCGGCTTTCATTATAGTTTATTTTTTTAGAAAGGTGAAATTGAATGGTGGCATAACAAAATAGGAAACGGTAAAATAAGAAAGAATAGGAAGGAATTTGCCAAAGAATAGCGAAAATTAATCGTTAAGATATAAGAAGCTTTAAATCTTGTACTTACACAGAAAGGTTGGGAGTTATGGAAGGGAAAATTTTAATCGTTGATGATCAATATGGCATTCGTGTGTTATTACATGAAGTGTTCCAAAAAGAAGGTTATCAGACATTCCAAGCAGCAAATGGATTTCAAGCTTTAGATATCGTGAAAAAAGATAATCCAGATTTAGTTGTGTTAGATATGAAGATTCCAGGTATGGATGGTATAGAGATTTTAAAGCATGTAAAAGAAATTGATGAGAGTATTAAAGTAATTTTAATGACTGCTTATGGAGAGCTTGATATGATCCAAGAAGCAAAAGATTTAGGTGCTTTAATGCATTTTGCTAAACCATTTGATATTGATGAAATTCGTCAAGCTGTGAGAAATGAGCTCGCTGTAGAGGCGTAAAAATGAATTTTTTATAAAAAATATGGAAAAAAGCGTTTACATGGACTATTGTGCAGGTGAATACGGTTGAGTTTTTGAGTACAAGTTGTTATCCTATTGAGTGTAGAAAAAAGTCCGGTATGTATATATACATATTTTACCTTATTCTGGTCATACTACCAGCGATAAGAACTTATCGGATACAAAAAACGTTTTTTAGGAGGATTCACCATGCCTTTAGTTTCTATGAAAGAAATGCTAAACAAAGCACTAGAAGGAAAATACGCAGTTGGTCAATTCAACATGAACAACTTAGAGTGGACTCAAGCTATCTTAGCTGCTGCGGAAGAAGAAAAATCTCCTGTAATCCTAGGTGTATCTGAGGGTGCAGCTCGTCATATGACTGGTTTCAAAACAGTTGTAGCTATGGTTAAAGCTTTAATCGAAGAAATGAACATCACTGTTCCTGTAGCGATTCACCTTGATCATGGTTCAAGCTTCGAAAAATGTAAAGAAGCAATCGATGCAGGTTTCACATCTGTAATGATCGACGCTTCTCACCACCCATTCGAAGAAAACGTTGAAACTACTAAACAAGTAGTAGAATACGCACACGCTCGTAACGTATCTGTTGAAGCTGAGCTTGGAACAGTTGGCGGACAAGAAGACGACGTAATCGCTGAAGGCGTAATTTACGCTGACCCAGCAGAGTGTAAGCACCTTGTTGAAGCAACAGGTATCGATTGCCTAGCTCCAGCTTTAGGTTCTGTACACGGTCCTTACAAAGGTGAGCCTAACTTAGGATTCGCTGAAATGGAACAAGTTCGTGACTTCACTGGCGTACCTTTAGTATTACATGGTGGTACTGGTATCCCAACTGCTGATATCGAAAAAGCTATCTCTTTAGGTACTTCAAAAATCAACGTAAACACTGAGAACCAAATCGAGTTTACAAAAGCTGTTCGTGAAGTATTAAACAAAGACCAAGAAGTTTACGATCCTCGTAAATTTATCGGACCTGGCCGCGACGCTATCAAAGCAACTGTTATTGGTAAAATTCGCGAATTCGGTTCTAACGGTAAAGCGTAAGAATAAAATTCCGTTTTGGAAACCGTCTAGTCTTTTAGACGGTTTCCTTTCGTTGTATAATGAAAGCGTGAACAAGTCTAAAGATTTTATCATTTTTGTTTTTAAATAGAAAATAATGTGCATAGTCCTATTAATAAATGTGATAACGTATCTAAATTGATAAAGTGCATTCGATGAATAGTTGATCTTTATCTATTCGTGCTACAGGAGAAATGAAGATAATGGTTTCCTATTTATTGAGTTTTGGGATGGAAAGAGTAATTGAGATTCTTAAGGGGAGCTTTCTATAAAAAGATAGAAAGTAAATACATTCACAAGAAGGGAGCTCAATATGGAAAAATTGCTAATTGAAGGCGGAAGAGCTTTAAATGGAACAATTCGAGTAAGTGGTGCAAAGAACAGTGCCGTTGCATTAATTCCAGCGACAATTTTAGCAGATACTCCAGTAACTATTGGTGGTGTCCCTAATATTTCGGACGTGAAAATGTTAGGAGACTTACTAGAGGAAATTGGAGGGAAAGTAACTTATGGACAGGAGGAGGAGATGGTAGTCGATCCTTCTAACATGGTTGCAATGCCTTTGCCAAATGGAAAAGTGAAAAAATTGCGCGCTTCTTATTATTTAATGGGTGCAATGCTTGGCCGTTTTAAAAAAGCTGTTATTGGGCTTCCGGGTGGATGTCATTTAGGACCGAGGCCGATTGATCAGCATATTAAAGGGTTTGAAGCGCTAGGTGCACATGTTACGAATGAACAAGGTGCCATCTATTTAAGAGCAGATGAGCTACGCGGGGCACGTATTTATTTAGATGTTGTTAGTGTAGGAGCTACGATTAATATTATGCTAGCAGCTGTACGAGCAAAAGGTAGAACTGTTATTGAAAATGCAGCGAAAGAGCCTGAGATTATTGATGTAGCTACATTGTTAACAAGCATGGGGGCACGTATTAAAGGTGCTGGTACAGATGTAATCCGAATAGATGGTGTGGACTCTTTACATGGTTGTCACCATACTATCATCCCAGATCGTATTGAAGCTGGTACGTATATGATTCTAGGAGCTGCATCAGGAGGAGAAGTAACGGTTGATAATGTTATTCCTCAGCATTTAGAATCAGTTACTGCAAAGCTAAGAGAAGCTGGTGTTCAAGTTGAAACGAACGATGATCAAATTACGGTGAACGGTAATAGAAAATTAAAAGTAGTTGATATCAAAACGCTTGTATATCCAGGTTTTCCAACAGATTTACAACAGCCGTTTACGACGCTTTTAACAAAGGCGCACGGAACGGGAGTTGTAACAGATACGATTTACGGTGCCCGTTTCAAACACATTGATGAATTACGTCGTATGAATGCTCAAATTAAAGTAGAGGGTCGTTCGGCAATTGTAACTGGTCCTGTGTTACTGCAAGGTGCAAAAGTGAAGGCGAGTGATTTACGAGCGGGAGCGGCACTTGTTATTGCAGGATTAATGGCAGATGGAATTACAGAAGTAACAGGACTGGAGCATATTGATCGAGGTTATGAGAATATAGTGGACAAGCTTAAAGGGCTTGGAGCAAACATTTGGCGAGAACAAATGACAAAGCAAGAAATTGAAGAAATGAAGAACGCATAAGTGATACTTCCGCAAGGGGAAGTGAAGCATCACTACTTGCGGAAGTACACTTTATAGAAAAACACGGTTCACAAAATACGGCAGAAATATAAAGACTTAAAGGAGAGGGATTATCGTGGAGAGAAGTTTATCTATGGAGTTAGTACGTGTAACAGAGGCTGCAGCTTTATCATCAGCGCGTTGGATGGGGCGCGGGAAAAAGGATGAGGCAGACGGTGCAGCAACATCAGCTATGCGTGATGTATTTGATACAATTCCGATGAAAGGGACAGTTGTAATTGGTGAAGGTGAGATGGATGAAGCACCAATGCTATATATCGGAGAGAAATTAGGTACAGGATATGGACCACGTGTAGACGTTGCGGTTGATCCTTTAGAAGGGACAAACATCGTAGCAGCTGGTGGCTGGAATGCTCTTGCTGTTATTGCAATTGCAGACCACGGTAATTTGTTACATGCCCCTGACATGTACATGGATAAAATCGCGGTTGGCCCAGAAGCAGTTGGGGCGGTCGACATTGATGCGCCTATTATTGATAACTTACGTGCAGTTGCGAAAGCGAAAAATAAAGATATTGAAGATGTTGTAGCGACAGTTTTAAATCGTCCACGTCATCAAGAAATTATCGAAGAAATTCGTAAAGCTGGTGCTCGCATTAAATTGATTAATGATGGAGATGTAGCTGGAGCGATTAATACAGCGTTTGATCGTACAGGTGTAGATATTTTATTTGGATCTGGTGGAGCACCTGAAGGTGTATTAGCAGCAGTTGCTTTAAAATGTTTAGGTGGAGAAATTCACGGAAAACTATTGCCACAAAACGAAGCTGAATTAGCGCGTTGTAAAAAAATGGGTATAGAAGACATTAATCGTATCCTTCGTATGGAGGACTTAGTAAAAGGTGACGATGCAATCTTTGCAGCAACAGGCGTAACAGATGGAGAACTATTACGCGGTGTTCAATTTAAAGGTAGCGTAGGAACAACGCAATCCCTTGTTATGCGCGCAAAATCAGGCACAGTACGCTTCGTGGATGGACGTCATAGCTTGAATAAAAAACCAAACTTGGTTATTAAATAAAAAGCGTAAGCAGCTCGTTCAGAATGGGAGGGGGATGGAGCTTCTGACGTAGAGGCGCTTTTTGCCTCGTAGGAAGAAGTGAAGCCACCGACCATTCTAGCTGCTGAAGCTGGATTAAGTAAAAAGCGGAGGTGGCTTGCTCAGAAGGGGAAGGCATTGGAACTCCTGACGAAGAGGCGTTTTGTGCCTCGCAGGAAGGGGTGAAATGACTGATCCTTCTAGACACCGGAGCTGGATTAAATAAAAAGTGCAAGCGGCTCGTTCAGAATCGCAGGCTATTTGGAGCTCTCGACCTTGAAGCGCTCTTTGCTTCGAGTGAGAGAGTGAAATGGTCGACTTTTCTAACTATCGGAGCTGGAACTAAATTAAATAAGAAGCGAAGACAAATTTTCTTGTCTTCGCTTCTTGTATTTGTGTTCCAACGTATTGATTAAAACTAGATAAAAGGGTTACAATAGTGAATATTACCCTACTTGAACTTATTGCCTTTCATTATTAATTATTTGCCTTCCGTATTTTTTCCCTTTACCCATGAAAAAAGAGAATAACGTTAAAGTGTGGTGTCTGAATGAATTTGTCAATTGCAGCATTAGAAAACATGAAATTAAAAGAGTTATACGAGCTTGCGAAAGAATTTAAGATTTCGTATTATAGCAAGTTAACGAAAAAAGAGTTAATTTTTTCTATTTTGAAAGCTCGAGCAGAAAAAGAAGGTTTCTTTTTCATGGAAGGCGTATTAGAAATTATTCAATCAGAAGGATTTGGATTCCTACGTCCTATCAACTATTCTCCAAGCTCAGAAGATATTTATATCTCAGCTTCGCAAATTCGTCGTTTCGATTTACGTAATGGAGATAAGGTTTCTGGTAAAGTACGACCTCCGAAAGAAAATGAACGCTATTTTGGGTTATTACAAGTTGAAGCTGTAAACGGAGATGATCCAGATTCAGCAAAAGAGCGTGTGCATTTCCCTGCATTAACACCATTATACCCAGATCGCCAAATGAAATTGGAAACGGAACCTAAAAAGTTACCGACACGCATCATGGATTTAATCGCACCAGTTGGATTTGGACAACGTGGTTTAATTGTTGCGCCTCCAAAGGCTGGTAAAACAAGTCTATTAAAAGAAATTGCACATAGTGTTACAACAAATCATCCGGAAGCAGAATTAATTGTACTTTTAATTGATGAGCGTCCAGAGGAAGTAACAGACATTGAACGTTCTGTTAAAGGAGATGTTGTAAGTTCTACTTTTGATGAAGTACCAGAAAATCATATTAAAGTAGCTGAGCTTGTGTTAGAACGTGCGATGCGTCTTGTAGAGCACAAGAAAGATGTTATCATTTTAATGGATAGTATTACCCGTTTAGCTCGAGCTTACAACCTCGTTATTCCACCAAGTGGTAGAACATTATCAGGTGGTATCGATCCAGCTGCCTTCCATAGACCGAAGCGTTTCTTTGGAGCTGCGCGTAATATTGAAGAAGGCGGTAGCTTAACAATTTTAGCAACAGCCCTTGTTGATACAGGATCCCGTATGGACGATGTTATTTACGAGGAATTTAAAGGAACTGGAAATATGGAACTTCACTTAGATCGTTCATTAGCTGAACGTCGTATCTTCCCGGCGATCGATATTCGTCGCTCTGGTACACGTAAAGAAGATCTATTAATTCCAAAAGAACATTTAGACAAGTTATGGGGCATTCGTAAAACAATGCGTGATACACCAGACTTCGTTGAAAGTTTCTTACGTAAGCTTCGTCAAACGAAGACAAATGAAGAGTTTTTACAAAACATTGTTGCAGACTCAAAAAGGTATGTAACAACTAAGTAAAGGGAAAAAATCAGGACTCGCTTATTTTATAGTAAGCGAGTTTTTTATGCTGTTTAGGTGATATTAAAGAGAGAGAGAAGTGAGAGAAACTTAGCCAGTCAGAGCTAAACGAGCCGTCTCCACTTTAAGATAATATCCAGTTCCGGTGGCTAGCTCTTCGCATCTAAGAACCTTCTGCCCGAAAGGTAAAAAGCACCTTTAGGGCGAAAGAACCTTAGCTGGTCAGAGCTGAGCGAGCCACCTCCACTTTAAATTTAATATCCAGCTTCAGCGGCTAGAATGGTCGGTGGCTTCGCGTCTTCCTACGAGGCAAAAAGCGCCTCTACGTCAGAAGCTCCATCCCCCTCCCATTTTGAACGAGCCGCTTGCGCTTTTAAAATTAAAAAGACAAAAACAGGTAGTTGCAAAATGAAGTTAGCCTTGTTATAATTTCATCATATGTGTTTCATCAATATAGTTGTGTATGCAGCTGAAGATGAAAAACTCTGTTTCGAAAATGATTCAGGGCGGAAGGAGATGAAAAGAATGAAAGCAGGAATTCACCCAGATTACAAGAAAGTTGTATTCATGGACACAAACACAGGCTTCAAATTCTTAAGCGGATCTACTAAAGGATCTAACGAAACTGTTGAGTGGGAAGATGGTAACACTTATCCATTACTAAAAGTTGAGATCAGTTCTGATTCTCACCCATTCTACACTGGACGTCAGAAGTTTGCTACTGCAGACGGACGCGTTGACCGCTTCAATAAGAAATACGGTCTTAAGTAATAAAAACATAAAACAGGCAAGTGTATGTATTCGCTTGTCTGTTTTTTTTGCGAAAATATTATACCTTTACCCTACTTTTAACTGAAAAGTAGATGAAAGGAGAGCTTCATGTACTTAATAAATCAAAATGGCTGGATTGAAGTGATTTGCGGTAGTATGTTTTCTGGCAAGTCAGAAGAGCTAATCCGCCGTGTGCGCCGTACGCAATTTGCAAAACAACATGCAATTGTATTTAAACCATGTATTGATAATCGATATAGTGAAGAAGATGTAGTATCACATAATGGATTAAAGGTAAAAGCAGTTCCTGTTTCAGCTTCAAAGGATATATTTGAACATATTACAGAAGAGCTGGATGTTATTGCAATCGATGAGGTGCAATTTTTTGATGGGGACATTGTGGAAGTGGTGCAAGTATTGGCAAATCGTGGCTATCGTGTCATTGTAGCTGGTTTAGACCAAGATTTCCGTGGTCTACCATTTGGACAAGTTCCTCAGCTGATGGCGATTGCTGAACATGTAACAAAACTACAAGCAGTATGTTCTGTATGTGGATCTCCAGCAAGTCGTACACAACGATTAATTGATGGAGAACCAGCGGCATTTGATGATCCAATTATTTTAGTTGGAGCTTCAGAATCGTATGAACCGCGTTGTCGTCATTGTCATGCAGTACCTGCAAACAAAGATAAGTAAAACTCGCTGCGCAAGGCGGGTTTTTTTCAAAATAGAGAGAATGAGCGGTGTGAGCCGCTTACGCTTTTAAATATATCTAGTTCTGGTGGCTAGCTCTTCGCATCTAAGAACCTTCCGCCCAAAAGGTAAAAAGCACCTTTAGGTCGAAAGAACCTTAGCTGGTCAGAGCTGAAAGAGCCACCGCCACTTTTAAATATATTATCTAGCTCCAGCGGCTAGAATCTCCGGCCATTTCACTCTCTCGCTCGAAGCAAAGAGCGCTTCAAGATCGAGAGTTCCAATGTCCTGCGATTCTGAACGAGCCGTTTGTGCTTTTAAATATAATTTGCGTTTTTTTGAGTAAGTACCATATACTATTTGTATTAGATACTAGGATGTAGAGGTGAATGATGTGTTAGATCGTTTGCAAGCTGTAGAAAATCGTTATGAGAAGTTAAATGAATTGTTAAGTAATCCAGCGATTATTAGTGATTCAAATAAGCTTCGTGAATATTCAAAGGAACAGTCTGATATACAGGAAACGGTAGAGGTGTATCGTGAGTATAAGGATGTTCGTGAGCAATTAAAAGATGCGAAAGCAATGTTAGAAGATAAGTTAGACGCAGAAATGCGTGAAATGGTAAAAGAAGAAGTTTCTGAGTTAGAATCACAAGATAAAACATTATCAGAGCGTCTGAAAATTTTACTTGTTCCAAAAGACCCTAATGATGATAAGAACGTTATCGTTGAGGTTCGTGGAGCTGCTGGTGGAGACGAGGCAGCTTTATTTGCTGGTGACTTATACCGTATGTATAGCCGTTACGCTGAGGTACAGGGCTGGAAAACGGAGATTATTGAGGCTAGCTATACAGAGTTAGGTGGATATAAAGAGATTATCTTTATGATTAATGGTAAAGGTGCTTTCGCGAAGCTGAAATTCGAGAATGGTGCTCACCGTGTCCAACGTGTTCCTGAAACGGAATCTGGTGGACGTATTCATACATCTACAGCAACTGTAGCTGTATTACCAGAGGCAGAAGAAGTAGAAATTGATATTCATGAGAAAGATGTTCGTGTTGATACATTCGCTTCTAGTGGACCTGGTGGACAGAGCGTTAATACAACGATGTCAGCGGTGCGTTTAACGCATTTACCGACTGGTGTAGTTGTATCTTGTCAGGATGAGAAATCACAGATCAAGAATAAAGAAAAAGCGATGAAAGTATTACGCGCACGTGTTTATGATAAGTTTAGACAAGAAGCGCAAGCTGAGTATGATCAAAACCGTAAACAAGCTGTTGGTACGGGAGATCGTTCAGAGCGTATTCGTACGTATAACTTCCCGCAAAACCGTGTTACAGACCATCGAATCGGTTTAACGATTCAAAAGCTAGATCAAATCTTACAAGGTAAGTTAGATGATTTCATCAATGCCTTAGTGATGGAAGATCAGGCTCAAAAGATGGAGGCAGCTGAGTAATGCGTGTCTATGAAGCCCTGAAATGGGCTTCTTCTTTTTTACAGGAAAATGGACGAGATGAAAATGCGGGAGAAATTGTCCTTTGTCATGTATTAAAGGTGAACAGAACAGGATTACTTATGAATATGCGTGAAGAAATAACTGAGGATCAAGAGAAAAGCTTTACGGAGTTTATCCACAAGCATGTAGAAGGTATTCCTATTCAATATATGATTGGTTATGAAATGTTTTATGGACGGTCTTTCTTTGTGAATGAAGAAGTATTAATACCAAGACCGGAAACAGAAGAGCTTATAGTGGGAGTATTAGAAAGAATCGAGCGCCATTTTGGTGATGAGAAACTACATGTAGCAGATATAGGTACAGGTAGTGGAGCGATTTCTATTACGCTTGCTTTAGAAAATGAAAATCTTCATGTTTATACAGTAGATATTGCACAAGAGTCGATTGAAGTTGCAAAAGAAAATGCAAAAGCTTTAGGTGCAGAAGTAACGTTCTATCACGGTGATTTATTGTCACCATTTCATAAAACGGGTCAAAAGCTAGATGTTGTTGTTTCAAATCCTCCATATATACCGGAAGAGGATTGGCGTGGTCTTTCTCCTGTTGTGAAAGAGCATGAGCCGAAGAGAGCACTTGTTGGTGGTGAAGACGGATTAGATTTCTATCGCCGTTTTATGGAAGAATTGCCGAATGTGTTGCAGAAGAAAGCGATTGTGGCGTTTGAAATTGGAGTAGGACAAGGTGAGGATGTAAAAAGATTGTTACAACAAGCTTTTCCACATGCTCATGTTGAGGTTGTTTTCGATATTAACGGAAAAGATCGTATGGTATTTGCAGAGATGGAGTAAGGTTCACACCTTACTCTATTTTTTTGTGGAAAAATTCATATAGATTTTGAATTTAATAGTTTAGAAAGATGAAAGTCTGTCCACACTGTTTGTAGAAGGGACGGTGGAGGAAATGAAAAAACAAGTTATTGCTTATCTTCTTATACTATTAATTGGTGCACAGTTACTTGTGCAGTTTGGATATATGAAAGCTGATGCGAAAGGGCCTTCAGTTATTCCGAAAGAGGCCGTTCGATTACGAATTTTAGCAAATAGTGATTCAGATAAAGACCAGGCATTGAAACGTAAAGTGCGTGATGAAGTAAAAGCACAAATTGATGGGTGGGTAGCGGATTTAACTTCATTTGAAGAGGCACGCAAAGTAATTCAAAGTCATATTCCAGAAATCGAGAAAACGGTGGAAAATACGTTAAAAAGAGAAGGAAGTAAAGATTCATTTCAAGTTAAATTTAGTAAGAATGTAAAGTTTCCTACAAAGGTATACGGGAATTTTATTTATCCAGCAGGAGAATATGAAGCGGTATTAATCACAATTGGAGAAGGTGAAGGGGCGAACTGGTGGTGTGTATTATTTCCACCAATGTGTTTCTTAGATTTTTCGAGCGGGACAGCTGTAAGAAAGGAAGAGCACGTTGTGAAGGCGGAATCTCCTGAAGAGGAGCAGGTGAAACAACTAGATGAGGAAGTAATAGATAAAGAAGAGAAGAAAGTAGATAAGGTAAAAGAAACGAAAGCTGTAAAGCAGGAAGTAGTAAAAAAAGTAACAGCTTCTGAAAAGAAAGTAGTAAAAAATGAAACAAAAGTCGAAGAGCAGCCTGTAAGTAAAGAAGAAATGAAAACTGTGGAAAAAGTGGAGAAACCTGTGGAGAAAAAACAAGAAAAGCAAAATGAGTATGTAAAAGTAGAAGAGGAAGAAGAAAAGCCAGAAGTTAAATTGTTTATTGTAGAAGCTTTTACATCTTTATTCTCTAAATAGTACTATTAATAAATCCCTCTTCATATATAAAAATGAGGAGGGATTTATTATGAAGAAAGTGTATTTTGCTACGAAAGCAGATGTGGAAAGATTACATTCTTTTTTCGGACAAGCTAATAAAAAAGATGATAAAATAAATGAGTTGTACGCACAATTTATGATTTTGGAAGAGGCGGAAGAAATACGAGCTGTAATTGGTTATGAACAAAGTGGGGAAGATGTGCTTATTCGTTCTTGTTTATTCACACCTCATGTGGATAAACAGACTTTCTTATATTTTTTTGAAATGTTTTTGCAGTATATGAAAGAAAAAAGTGTTCAACAATTGTACTTACTAACAAATCATCCACAATCTGTACCGATCTTTCAGTTTTTTGACTTTTTTACTATAGAAAAGGATGAGGTTCCAGAGGGAATTCAACAACTAGAACATTTTTGTAAAAATATAAAAGAGCAGAATGCAATAATACTAAATTGTCAGCTATTCACAAAGTTATCCACGGATTAATTAGGTTTATCCACATTTTGTGGATAAACCTTGTTTGTCTTTTGGATAAATCTCATAGTAAACTAAAAATATACAAGTATTTAAGGGTAGAAAAGGACGTGGAAAAAAATGCATACAAACATGTGGGTTGTGGATAATGTTGTGGAAAGAAAAAAATATTATCCACAGTTACAAGAAGCAGCAAAATTATTAAGAGAAAATGAGGCGGTGGCTTTCCCTACGGAAACAGTATATGGGTTAGGTGCAAATGCGATGGATGATGAAGCAATCGCGAAAATTTTCGAAGCGAAAGGAAGACCGAGTGATAATCCACTCATTGTCCATATAGGTACAAAATCTCAGTTAGATGGGATTGTGAAAGAAATTCCACCAGTTGCAGAGAAGTTAATGGCGCATTTTTGGCCAGGACCATTAACAATTATTTTGCCGAGAAAAGAAGGGATTTCAGAGAAGGTGACGGCAGGACTTAATACGGTTGGAGTAAGAATGCCTGATCATCCAATTGCACTTGCTCTTATTGAAGAGGCGAATGTACCTGTTGCAGCACCAAGTGCGAATCGTTCAGGGCGTCCAAGTCCAACATTAGCTTCTCACGTATATGAAGATTTGAATGGGAAGATTGCAGGTATTGTTGATGGTGGTGCAACTGGAGTAGGCGTTGAATCAACTGTAATTGATTGTACAAGCGCGGTTCCAACAATATTACGTCCAGGTGGGATTACGAAAGAACAATTAGAAGCGGTGATAGATACTGTTTCTTTAGATCCAGCTTTAAAGGATGAGAAGGAAAAACCGAAATCGCCTGGAATGAAATACACACATTATGCGCCGAAAGCACCACTTAGTATTGTTGAGGGTTCACGTGAGTTTATTCAGCATCTTGTGGATGAGAAAAAGGAAGAAGGATTTAAAGTAGGCGTATTAACGACAGAAGAGTATCAGCATGTATATAGTGCAGATGTTATATTATCTTGTGGTGTTAGAAGTGACTTAGCTAGTGTTGCGACTAAATTATATGATGTACTTAGAACATTTGATGCAAGTGAAGTGGATGTTATTTTTAGTGAGTCATTCCCTAATGAAGGAATAGGGAATGCGATTATGAATCGTTTAACAAAAGCGGCAGGACATCATATTATTATTGAATGATAAGGTAAGATTAGCAAACAGAATATTTCTCCTTGGATAAGCATATTGTGAAGTAGCACGTCCAAGGAGGGGCATGAATGACGTTTGAACAGCTAATACCTTTAATAATTATGGCATTCGCCTTAGGGATGGATGCGTTCTCGGTGAGTCTTGGTATGGGGATGATACCCCTAAAGTTAAGACAAATCCTGTATATTGGTATGACGATAGGGATATTTCATATTATTATGCCGTTTATAGGAATGGTACTAGGTCGTTTTTTATCAGAGAAGTATGGAGATATCGCACATTTTGCGGGTGCTATTTTATTAATCGGACTAGGGTTTTATATCGTATATTCAAGCATTTTACAAAATGAAGAGACTAGAACAGCCCCTATTGGAATTAGTTTATTCGTATTTGCATTTGGCGTCAGTATAGATAGTTTCTCAGTAGGACTTAGTCTTGGTATTTATGGGGCACAAACAATTATTACGATTTTACTTTTTGGATTTGTTAGCATGTTATTAGCGTGGATGGGTTTATTAATTGGGAGACATGCGAAAGATATGCTCGGTACATATGGTGAGATAGTAGGTGGTATCATTTTGGTTGGGTTTGGATTATATATCCTTTTTCCTATATAATTTTATGTAGGAGGGAATTATGAACAAGCTATTGGAATGGTATGTTAAATTTTTAACCTTCTATCCTCGATGGCTAAGAAGACTTATAATTTGGGGTATTATTTTGCAAATTTCGATGTTAGGTTGGATTAAGTTAATTCGTGAATGGTGAGATAGTTCCTTTCTGTGAATATTTTGTTTGTACTATATTTATTGCGCTAAAAATTACAGATATAGAAAGGATGAGATGAATGACGAGATTGAAGCAAGTTTTTGGTATTATTATTAGTTTTTTTGTTTTTTGGTTTAGTATGCTCGGTGTACAAATGTTTGCTGAGTTTTTAGATATTGAGTCATTGAAATTTGTTGCGGGAAAGACTGAGGCGGCGCGTGCCTTTTACTCTCCGTACCCGTTTTTAATTGTTTTTCTTATTACATTGCTTTCCCTATACTTCTTCGTAATTAAGCTAGGGAAGCCGAAAAAAGAGAAAATGCCTACTTTAGAGGAAAAGAAGGAAGAATTACAATGATAAAATCCCCTGCTAAAAAGCAGGGGATTTTATATTTGAGTGATGGGAGGAATCTAGCCGCCTTGCTTTTAAATATATCCAGCTCCAGCGGCTAGAATGGTCGGTGGCTTCGCGTCTTCCTGCGAGGCAAAAAGCGCCTCTACGTCAGAAGCTCCATCCCCCTCTCATTCTGAGCGAGCCGCTTCCGCTTTTAGATATTATCCAGTTCCAGCGGCTAGAATGGTCGGTGGCTTCGCGTCTTCCTGCGAGGCAAAAAGCGCCTCTACGTCAGAAGCTCCATCCCCCTCTCATTCTGAGCGAGCCGCTTCCGCTTTTAGATATTATCCAGTTCCAGTGGCCAGCTCTTCGCATCTAAGAACCTCCCGCACGAAAGGTAAAAAGCACCTTTTGTGCGAGAGAACCTTAGCTGGTCAGAGCTAAACGGGCCACTTCCACCTTTAAACTGGCCTAACTAATTCAAATTGTTCTCCTAATTTTGCATAGTTGTGTCCTGCTAGGCGGCTTATTGGTTTGAGTCCTTCGGCGTGAATGCGCCCTTTTTCATATAGATGTTCGGCAACGTGGAAACGAACGACGCGTCCAATTAGTAGATCACAAGCTGGTGAGTCTTCCGTTCCGCCAAGTGGAATTGCACGTTCTAATACGCATTCCATTCGAATATTTGCTTCTTTTACACCTGGAACAGAGATGACTTCACTTTCGATTGGTGTTAGTTTTGCTAGTTCAATTTCACTTTCATTTGGCGGGAGATTAGCTGCTGTTTCGTTAATTGCTACTACATATGATTCGTCAGAAATATGTACGACAAATTCTCCTTTTTCAATTGCGTTTCGGGAAGTGTCCTTTCTTTCTCCGGCTTTTCGTTGTACAGATACTGAGATAAGTGGTGGATTAGCAGCGACAATATTGAAATAACTATATGGTGCTCCGTTTAGTACGCCTTCTTTTGTTACAGAAGTAACGAATGCGACAGGACGAGGGATGATACTTCCAGTAAGTAATTTGTAATTATCTTTTTCAGTTTGTTCATTTGGATTAATGGATAACATGCTTGTAATCCCCTTTCTAAATATGAATACTTATTGTTTGTTTACAAGATAACGATGAGAAAATCCTGCTGGAAATAATATTTTGTTTCATAAAAAGAACTTACTTCAATTGTAATGAAGTAAGTTCTTTTTTCAAGAATCTCAAATTTGAGATAAAAATTAAAGTAAAACGTATGCGCCAGGTCCGATTAAAGCTACACCAACAGCGACAGCAATTAACATTAAGTTATATTCATATCCGTTTTGTGTTACCCAGTAACCATTTTTTCCGTGAACAGTGAAGATAGCCATTAACATTGTTCCAACGATAAATAATGAACCAACTACAATGAAAATACCTGATGCAAATAAGAAACCACCTAGTAATTCAGTTGCGCCAGCCATAAATGCCATAAATACACCAGGACGTAAACCGATTGACTCCATCCAGCCACCTGTTCCTTTTAAACCGTAACCGCCGAACCAACCAAATAATTTTTGAGCGCCATGACCCATGAATGTAATTCCTATAATAAGACGAATAATAAGTAGACCGAAATCCATCATTTTTAAAAACCTCCTAAAAGTTATTAACTTACCTTACGTAAGTAATAATAAGATAGTTACTTACTTTAGTAAAGTTGATTTTGAAAAAAGTTTGAATTAAATTTTACAAATTAACAACAAAAAATAAAATGTAGTAAAGACCTCTAGACAAGTTGGGCAAAAAAGAGAAAATATAAATAGAAGTTAACTTCTAATTGTTATTCAGACAATCAGAATTGACTGGAATTTTGTGAAGCGCTACAATAAGAGTCTATTAGTAATGACGTAATTTATTTCGAAAGCGTTTTTACAGTATAATATTCGAAGTATGAAGTCTTACATGTATCCCGAGCTTTACTAGGGATTGCCCTATAAACTTTTAGGTAAATTATAAGGAGGACTATCCTATGTTTAAAAAATTATTCGGTCTTGGTTCAAAAACAAATGAAGAAACAATCGTAGCTCCATTAACTGGAGCAGTGAAAAATATTGAAGAAGTACCAGATCCAGTATTTGCTGGTCGTATGATGGGTGACGGTGTTGCAATCGATCCTACTGAAGGTGTAGTTGTATCTCCAGTTGATGGTGAAATCGTACAATTATTCCACACAAAACATGCTATCGGAATTAAAGCGAAAAACGGTACAGAAATTTTAATCCACGTTGGATTAGAAACTGTAAAAATGGAAGGCGAAGGTTTCGAAGCTCACGTTTCTGAAGGCCAAGCTGTAAAAGCTGGAGATAAATTAATCTCATTCGACTTAGAATTAATCCGTGAAAAAGCGAAAAGCACAATTACTCCAATTGTTATTACAAACACAGATGCAGCTGAGTCTATTAAGACAACTGTAGGCGTAGCAGCTACAAAAGGTTCAACAGAAGTAATGAAAGTTACAATGAAATAATTGCAATATAAGAGGAATCCGTTTCGTATGAAATGGATTCCTTATTTTGTTGCATGTTCAGCATGTATGTTAAAATACTCTAGGCACTTGGAAATAGGGTTTCACATATATGTGGATAAGGCGCATTTTTCTTAGAAAAAATATAAGAGAAATGCGCCTTTTGTATATTCACATTTCTTTTGTTCTATTCTAATGTAAGTTATGATGAATGGTAAGAAATCGAATATAGGGGTGGGTTTGAATGAAACGAGTGTTATTTGTTTGTACTGGCAATACATGTCGTAGTCCAATGGCTGAGGCGTTGCTTCGTCATCACGGAGGAGATAAGTTTGAAGTGCAATCTGCTGGTGTTTTCGCCTATCCTGGGAGCGATGCATCGATACATGCGAAGGAAGCTTTAGCTGAAAAAGGAATTTTAATTGATCATGCGGCGCAGCAAGTAAATGAAACTTTGCTTGATTGGGCTGATATTGTCGTAACGATGACAGAAAACCATAAGCAAATTGTACTTGGGCATTATCCGAGCGTTGAAAAGAAATTAAATACGTTATATGGATTAACTGAAGGTATAGGCAAGGACATTTCAGATCCCTTTGGAGGCTCGCTTTCTATTTATAAAGAAACGTTAGATGAGATGGAAAAACTTGTACAAACTTTACTGAAAAAACATTCAGTAGGTTGATGTTTCGTGTATAATACGATATTGGAGATCACTTCTTCCTATGTGAGGTAGCGAGTGTGAAATGAAGATAATTGATTGAAAATTTGGAGGGGTAAAAATGAAAGTAGTAATAGCATCTGATCACGGCGGTATGAATATCCGCAAAGAACTTGTAAGTTTATTAGAAGAGTTAAATATTGAATATATTGATTTAGGTTGTGAATGTGAAGCTGGTTCTGTTGATTACCCTGACTTTGCGTTTCCAGCAGCTGAAATGGTAGCGAATGGTGAAGTAGATCGTGGTATTTTAGTTTGTGGGACAGGCATTGGTATGTCAATCGCAGCAAACAAAGTAAATGGTATCCGTTGTGCGTTAGTTCATGATACTTTCAGCGCGAAAGCAACGAGAGAGCATAATGACACTAACATGCTAGCGATGGGCGAGCGTGTAATTGGTGCTGGTCTAGCGCGTGATATCGCGAAAATCTGGTTAACAACTGACTATGAAGGTGGTCGTCACGAAAACCGCGTAGGAAAAATTAAAACATACGAAACAAAGTAATAGATTCTAACTATCAGTAGTGTGAAATATAATTTGGTGAACCAACCTGTGAAAGGAAGAGGCGTAATGACAGAAATCGTAAAGGTAAGAGAACAGCTACAAATGTCGCTTTCTGATTTCCAAGAACAAGCTTCATTACAAAGCGGTCAAATTTTTGTAGTGGGTTGTAGCACGAGCGAAGTGCTAGGCGAAAGAATTGGAACATCAGGAACGATGGAAGTAGCAGAGGCGATTTTCTCTGAGTTAAAACAATTTCAAGAGCAAACAGGTATTGAATTAGCGTTTCAATGTTGTGAGCATTTAAACCGTGCTTTAGTAGTTGAGAGAGAAGTAGCGATAAAATATCAATTTGAAATTGTAACAGTTACGCCTGTTAGATCAGCAGGTGGTGCATTGGGGACATACGCGTATCACAATTTGAAAGATCCGGTAGTAGTTGAGTTTATTAAAGCTGATGCAGGAATGGATATTGGTGATACATTTATCGGTATGCATTTAAAGCATGTAGCTGTTCCGGTTCGTACAAGTGTGAAGGCAATTGGAAGTGCGCATGTAACGATGGCCAAAACACGTGGAAAACTAATTGGTGGAGCGCGTGCTGTCTATGCGGCAGTGGAAGAGACTACCACTTGCCGTTAAATATGAGAAATTAGGAAGTCATATAGTAACTGTTTATCATAAGATAAAAGGTATGTTGTCTGACTTTATAATAGAAGAAAGAAAAGACCGATTTTCGGTCTTTTTTTTCTTTTATGATATAGAAAGTCATGTTAGAATGTAGTTGAAAACATGAAGGTTCGAAAGAATTACAACCTGAATTTTCGTTTTTTCTGAATAAATAAGAAAAAACTGTTGGGAATCGATGTAATTCGTTCAGAAAAGGGGGATTTTGGTGGATCATTTAAAACGTCAAGATGAAAAGGTATTTGCTGCAATTGAGGCAGAACTAGGAAGACAGCGTTCAAAGATTGAGTTAATTGCTTCGGAAAACTTCGTAAGTGAAGCAGTAATGGAGGCACAAGGTTCTGTTTTAACGAATAAGTATGCTGAAGGATATCCTGGAAAACGTTACTATGGTGGCTGTGAACACGTAGACGTAGTAGAAGATATCGCACGTGATCGCGTGAAAGAAATTTTCGGCGCAGAGCACGTAAATGTTCAACCACACTCTGGTGCACAAGCGAACATGGCAGTATACTTTACGATTTTAGAGCAAGGCGATACAGTACTTGGTATGAACTTATCTCATGGTGGTCACTTAACACACGGAAGCCCTGTTAACTTCAGTGGAGTACAATATAATTTCGTAGAATATGGCGTGGATGCTGACTCTCACCGTATTAATTACGATGATGTATTAGCAAAAGCGAAAGAACATAAACCAAAATTAATCGTTGCAGGTGCAAGTGCATACCCTCGTGTTATCGATTTCAAGCGATTCCGTGAGATTGCAGATGAAGTGGGCGCTTATTTAATGGTTGATATGGCACATATCGCTGGTTTAGTAGCTGCTGGTTTACACCCAAATCCAGTACCACATGCACATTTCGTTACAACGACAACACATAAAACGTTACGTGGTCCGCGTGGTGGTATGATTTTATGTGAAGAGCAATTTGCAAAACAAATTGATAAATCAATCTTCCCTGGTATTCAAGGTGGTCCACTTATGCACGTAATCGCTGCAAAAGCTGTTGCATTTGGTGAAGCACTTCAAGATGATTTCAAAACATATGCACAAAATATCATTAACAATGCGAACCGCTTAGCTGAAGGTCTTCAAAAAGAAGGACTTACACTTGTTTCTGGCGGAACAGACAATCACTTAATCTTGATTGATGTTCGTAACTTAGAAATCACAGGTAAAGTAGCAGAGCACGTATTAGATGAAGTTGGTATTACAGTGAACAAAAATACAATTCCATTTGAAACAGCAAGCCCATTTGTAACAAGTGGTGTACGTATCGGTACAGCAGCTGTAACATCTCGTGGTTTCGGTTTAGAAGAAATGGATGAAATTGCGTCACTTATTGCTTATACATTAAAAAATCATGAAAATGAAGCTGCATTAGAAGAAGTACGTAAGCGTGTAGAAGTGTTAACTAGCAAATTCACAATGTATCCAAATCTATAATAGATTGAAGAAGACTGCCGAGACTTAATTGTTTTGGCGGTCTTTTTTGTGGACATATATTATTTTTAAAGTATGTATACAAATGATGAATAAATTTTGGCGATATAATGAAGGATACAGCTCCCATAATTGGTAAAGATACTAGATAGATTCATCGTAAAATCATGATTTTGCCAAATTTGCCCTTGAATATTAGTAGCGTTTTCTTTACAATCGTAAATAGTGTAAAAAAGCGTGCAAACGCATGAATATCATCTAAAGGAGAGATTCACATGGGAAAACTGTATGTATTTGATCACCCGTTAATTCAACATAAGATTACATATATTCGCGATAAGAATACAGGTACGAAAGATTTTCGTGAATTAGTGGACGAAGTAGCAAGCTTAATGGCTTTCGAAATTACTCGCGACCTTCCACTTAAGGACATTGAAATTGAAACACCTGTAAGCAAAGCGACAACAAAAGTGATCGCTGGTAAAAAACTTGGTTTAATTCCGATTTTACGTGCAGGTTTAGGAATGGTTGATGGAATTCTGAAATTAATTCCAGCAGCAAAAGTAGGACACGTTGGTTTATACCGTGACCCTAAAACATTGCAACCGGTAGAATACTATGTGAAACTTCCAACGGATGTAGAAGAGCGTGACTTTATCGTACTAGATCCGATGCTAGCAACAGGTGGTTCTGCGGCTGAAGCAATTAACTCTCTGAAAAAGCGCGGTGCGAAACAAATTAAATTAATGTGTATCGTTGCAGCTCCAGAAGGGGTAAAAGTAGTACAAGAAGAACATCCTGATGTTGATATTTATGTAGCAGCATTAGATGAGAAATTAAATGACCACGGATATGTAGTACCAGGTCTTGGTGATGCTGGTGACCGTTTATTCGGAACGAAGTAAGACAACTGACGAGCAGGGGAGATTCCCCAGCTCGTCTTTTTTGTTGTAAGCAAGTAGGGGAGGGGGAGAGGATAAATATACATCGTATATACAACATAAGTTGCATACACCTCACATATAATATAGAAGTCTTACGTCTGAGGAACACTATATTATGGAAGAAAAGCGTTATATCTCGAAAATATAATAGTGACAAACTTGTGAACATTTCCTTCTATTATAAAGAGAAAACTGTTAGAAATTGCATATATGTAACCAGTATTTAGAAGGGGAACGTTTTCATTTTTGGGAGGAAATGCCTAATACTCAAATTTTTAGATTTTTTACGATTTCTCGTTGACACTGTTAATACCCTATTGTATGCTAACAACGGGGATAGATGGTAGGGCTTTCAGTGACAAAATTACATCTATTCCGTGACGAAAATGTAAACTTTTTGTTTTGTATAGGATTTATGCAAAAAAATGAGTTATTATTAACACATCGTGAATGAGGGTTACATATTGGAGGGATGAATCCTTGCAAAAAAACGATCGCAGCCATATAAAAGCTTATGCTTTAATGTCAGGTATTCTTGCTCAATTAGTCGGTTCTATTCTTGTTGGAATCTTTGGTGGGCAGTGGATTGATAATAAGGTTGGAACGTTTCCGTTGTTTCTTATTATAGGGTTATTACTCGGACTAGGAACAGGGGTATACGCAATGATTCGACTCATTCGACATTACTATTCGGGAGAGCAATGATGATAGACGTACATGGACTTGTCCAAAGACAAAAGAAATATATGTACTACTTGCTTGCGCTTCTAGTGCTAGGATGGGGATTTACCTCTTACAAGGATGTATTTCTTGGACTGATTATCGGGACGATTTTCAGTTTTCTTAGTTTGCGCATCATTGCACGTAGAACAGACAAGCTGCTAGATCGCGTAACAAATGGAGAAAACGTGAAGTTCAAGGCAACAGCGGTAAGTACATATTCAAGATTCGCCACGATTGGGTTATTAATTTTATTTGCAGCCAAATATCAAGAGTTAATCGCGATGTGGGGCCTAGGTGTAGGATTGCTGACAGGATACCTTGTCATGATCATAGATTTTCTTTATTTAGAGTATAAGAGCAGGGAAGAGAGGTGAATTACTAGTGGAACACGGTAAATTAGTTGAATTTCTAGGTTTAACGTTCGATTTGTCATCAGTTATGATGGTTACTGTAGCAGCAGTTATTGTTTTCTTAATCGCTGTTATCGGAACTCGCAGCTTAGCTCTTCGCCCAACCGGGATGCAAAACTTCATGGAATGGGTGTTTGACTTCGTGAAAGGGATTATCAATAGTACGATGGACTGGAAAACAGGTGGACGTTTCTTAACGCTTGGCGTTACGCTTATCATGTTTATCATCGTATCGAACTTCCTTGGTTTACCATTCATGTATTCAGCAACTGAAGCTGGCGAACATATTGCATGGTGGAGATCACCAACGTCTGATCCAGCAGTTACATTAACATTAGCCGTGATGGTAGTTACCCTCACCCATTATTATGGAATTAAGATGAAGGGTACGAAAGAGTACGTAAAAGGTTATTTCCAACCTATGAAATTCTTATTCCCATTAAAGGTTATTGAGGAGTTTGCTAACACATTAACGTTAGGTCTTCGTTTATTTGGTAACATTTATGCAGGTGAGATCTTATTAGGATTACTTGCTAAGTTGGGCGGAGCATCATTCCTTGGCGCATTAGGTGCACTTGTACCTATGTTAGCGTGGATGGGATTCAGTGTATTCGTTGGTTCAATCCAAGCATTTATTTTCGTTATGTTAACGATGGTTTATATGGCTCATAAAGTAAGCCATGACCATTAATATAATTTAAGTAAGAAAAAATTTATTTTTTTATAATACAAAGGAGGACAAATTAAATGAGTTTAGGTGTAATCGCAGCTGCAATTGCAATTGGTTTATCAGCATTAGGTGCAGGTATTGGTAACGGTCTTATCGTATCACGTACAATCGAAGGTGTTGCTCGTCAACCAGAACTAAAAGGCGCACTTCAAACAATTATGTTCATCGGGGTTGCTTTAGTTGAGGCACTTCCAATCATCGGTGTAGTTATTGCTTTCATCGTAATGAACAAATAAGGGAGACTCCCCTTACATAGATGGCGAAGAGTGTTTTTCCGAACTTTCTTCGCCATTGCTTTATGAATGAAACGTATGTCTTTTTTTTTCATATGATCAATTTAGATATTTTGAAGGGAGTGAATCCTTGTGCCAACTTTATTATTAGGTGCTGCCATTCCATTTGGAACGATTGCTTATACATTGTTCATTTTCTTACTTCTATTAGTAATGCTACGCAAATTTGCGTGGGGTCCTTTAATGGGAATTATGAAAGAACGTGAAGAGCATGTTACTAATGAAATCGACGCTGCAGAAAGAAGTAATGCTGAGGCGAAGAAGTTAGTAGAAGAACAACGTGAAATGTTAAAACAATCACGTGTTGAAGCACAAGAGTTAATCGAAAGAGCGAAAAAGCAAGCTGTAGATCAAAAAGATGTTATTGTTGCTGCTGCGAAAGAAGAAGCAGAATCAATTAAAGCATCTGCTGTACAAGAAATTCAACGCGAAAAAGAGCAAGCAATTGCTGCTTTACAAGAACAAGTTGCTTCTTTATCTGTTCAAATTGCTTCTAAAGTAATTGAAAAAGAATTAAAAGAAGAAGATCAAGTGAAGTTAATTCGCGATTATATTAAAGAAGTAGGAGAAGCGCGATGAGCAATGGGATTGTAGCAAAACGTTATGCTGTCGCTCTTTTTAAAATTGCTAAAGAAAAACACGTATTAGAAATGTTTGAAGAGGAATTACGCCTTGTACAAAACGTTTATGTAAAGAACGGAGAACTACATAGCTTTTTAACGCAACCGAACATTTCAAAGGAACAAAAGAAAACGTTTCTTGCAAACGTATTCGGATCTGTTTCTGAATCTATTTTAAATACGTTATATATTTTAATTGATAACAAACGCATTGATATCTTACCTGAAATTGCAGATGAATATGTTGTTCTTGCTAATGAAGAACGTAACGTAGCGGACGCAACTGTATATTCTACTCGTCTTCTATCAGAAGAAGAGAAGCTTAACATTGCAGAAGCATTTGCGAAGAGAACAGGAAAAGATGCAATTCGCGTGAAAAATGTTGTAGATGAAGATTTACTAGGCGGAATTAAAGTACGTATTGGAAATCGCATTTATGACGGAAGTTTACAAGGAAAATTAGCACGTATTCAGCGTGAATTAATGAAGAATAGATAGGGGTGAAGCACATGAGCATCAGAGCTGAAGAAATTAGCGCACTGATAAAGCAACAAATCGAGAACTATCAGTCTGAAATCGAAGTTAGTGATGTTGGTACAGTTATCCAAGTTGGTGACGGTATCGCGCGTGCTCATGGTCTTGATAACGTTATGGCTGGTGAACTTGTAGAGTTCTCTAACGGCGTTATGGGACTAGCACAAAACTTAGAGGAAAATAACGTAGGTATTATCATTTTAGGACCTTACACAGAAATTCGTGAAGGTGACGAAGTTCGTCGTACTGGTCGCATCATGCAAGTACCGGTAGGAAAAGAACTAATTGGTCGTGTTGTAAACCCATTAGGTCAACCAGTTGATGGTTTAGGCCCAATCAATACAACAAACACTCGTCCAATTGAAAGTCCAGCACCAGGTGTAATGGATCGTAAATCTGTTCATGAGCCACTTCAAACAGGTATTAAAGCGATCGATGCTCTTGTACCAATTGGCCGTGGTCAACGTGAGTTAATCATTGGTGACCGTCAAACTGGTAAAACAGCAGTTGCACTTGATACAATCATTAACCAAAAAGATGAAGATATGATTTGTATCTACGTAGCAATTGGACAAAAAGAATCAACTGTACGTAACGTAGTAGAAACACTACGTAAGCACGGTGCATTAGAGTACACAATCGTTGTAACTGCATCTGCTTCTCAACCAGCTCCATTATTATACCTAGCTCCTTACGCTGGTGTAACAATGGGTGAAGAGTTCATGTACAATGGTAAACACGTATTAGTAGTATATGATGACTTATCAAAACAAGCAGCGGCTTACCGTGAGCTGTCATTACTATTACGTCGTCCTCCAGGTCGTGAAGCTTACCCAGGGGATGTATTCTACTTACATTCTCGCTTATTAGAGCGTGCAGCAAAATTAAGTGATGCAAAAGGCGGCGGTTCTTTAACTGCACTACCTTTCATCGAAACACAAGCAGGGGACGTATCAGCATACATCCCAACAAACGTAATTTCTATTACGGATGGACAAATCTTCTTACAATCTGACCTATTCTTCTCTGGCGTACGTCCAGCGATCGATGCGGGTACTTCTGTATCTCGTGTAGGTGGATCTGCTCAGATTAAAGCAATGAGTAAAGTATCAGGTACACTTCGTCTTGACCTTGCATCTTACCGTGAGTTAGAAGCGTTCGCTCAGTTCGGTTCTGACCTTGATAAAGCAACTCAAGCGAAATTAAACCGTGGTGCTCGTACTGTTGAGGTATTAAAACAAGGATTACACAAACCATTACGTGTAGAGAAACAAGTTATCATTCTTTACGCTTTAACACGTGGATTCCTAGATGATATCCCAGTAGTAGATATCACTCGTTTTGAAGAAGAATTCCATGCTTGGTTAGATTCTAATGCGACTGACTTATTAGAAGAAATCCGCACAACTAAGAAACTTGCGGATGACGACAAATTTGCAGCAGCAATCAATGGATTTAAAAAAGTATTTGTAGCTTCTGAATAATAATAAAAAGTGAAGCCGACTGTTCAGCCCCATCGGCTAAGGTTCTTTCTCACAGAAGGTGCTTTTTACCTTCTTGTGGGGAAGGTTCTTAGACGAAAGGGGCTAGGAGGCGGAACTAGATTAATAAAAGCGGAAGCGGCTCGTTGTGAATGTGAGGGGGATGGAGCTTCTGACGAAGAGGCGGTGTTTGCCTCGTAGGAAGAAGTGAAGCCACCGAGCATTCAAGCCGCTGGAGCTAGATAGTATATATAAAAGGCATCTCGGGCTCTGAGATTGCTAAAGGTCATGTAAAGGAAAAGAGTAGGTGCACCTATTCTTTTCCTTCAATCATGAGCAAGAATATCTTGCAACGTAGATTAGGAAGAGGATTCTTACTAATCGTGCCAACTTCCGGAAAAAAGGTGGTGAAAACCTGTGGCATCTTTACGCGATATAAAAGCGAAGATTAACTCGACAAAGAAAACGAGTCAAATTACGAAAGCGATGGAGATGGTATCTGCATCTAAGTTAAACCGTGCAGAGCAAAATGCTAAATCTTTCGTTCCGTATATGGAAAAGATTCAAGAAGTAGTAGCGAGCATTGCGCAAGGAAGCAAAGGGATTAATCATCCAATGCTAAATGCGCGTCCTGTAAAGCGTACAGGATACATCGTTATTACGTCTGATCGCGGACTAGCAGGTGGTTATAACAGTAACGTATTACGTACAGTAAGTAACGTAATTCGTGAACGTCATAATATGGATTCAAACCAATATTCTATTATTGTGCTTGGACGACTAGGACGTGATTATTTAAAACGTCGCGGCTTTAACATTATTGATGAAGTAGTTGGATTATCTGACCACCCATCATTTACTGATATTAAAGACCTTGCTTCTCGAGCAATTGCGATGTTTGCAGATGGTGCTTATGATGAGCTGTACATCTACTACAACCATTACGTAAGTAAAATTTCACAAGAGGTAACGGAAAATAAAATTTTACCGCTTACTGATGTGGCGTCTGACAAACCGACGACAGCTTATGAATTCGAACCTTCTGAAGAAGAAATTTTAAAAGTACTATTGCCACAATACGCAGAAAGCTTAGTGTACGGTGCATTACTAGACGGTAAAGCAAGTGAACACGCAGCGCGTATGACAGCAATGAAGAGTGCTACAGACAACGCAATGGAAGTTATCGATTCACTTACACTTTCATTCAACCGTGCGCGTCAGGCAGCGATTACGCAAGAAATTACGGAAATCGTTGGTGGAGCAGCAGCGTTAGAATAGTATTAAAAGGCGGAAGCGGCTCTGTCAAAAGAGTCGCGTAAGCTATAAACCAATAAAAAATTAAAAGCTAGCTGCTCGTAGAAAGTTGGCTAATTAAAAGAAAGCTAGGAGGGAACCCGATGAATAAAGGGCGCGTTACGCAAATCATGGGTCCGGTTGTAGACGTTAAGTTTGATGGCGGAAAGCTACCAGAAATCTACAACGCCCTTACGGTAAAACAAAGCAACGAAAACGGAAGTATTAACTTAACATTTGAAGTTGCACTTCATTTAGGTGATGATACAGTTCGTACAGTTGCAATGTCTTCCACAGATGGACTTGTTCGTGGCACAGAAGTAGAAGATACTGGTAAACCAATCTCTGTACCAGTTGGTGATGTAACACTTGGTCGCGTATTTAACGTATTAGGTGATGCAATTGACTTAGATGGTGAGGTTCCTGCAGATGTACATCGTGATCCAATTCACCGTCAAGCACCTGCATTCGAAGAATTATCTACTAAAGTAGAAATTCTTGAAACTGGTATTAAAGTAGTAGACTTACTTGCTCCTTACATTAAGGGTGGTAAGATCGGCCTATTCGGTGGTGCCGGCGTAGGTAAAACAGTATTAATTCAGGAATTAATTAACAACATCGCACAAGAGCACGGTGGTATCTCTGTATTCGCTGGTGTAGGTGAGCGTACTCGTGAGGGTAATGACTTATACCACGAAATGAGCGATTCTGGCGTAATCAAGAAAACTGCGATGGTATTCGGACAAATGAACGAGCCACCTGGAGCACGTCAACGTGTTGCATTAACAGGTTTAACAATGGCTGAGCATTTCCGTGATGAGCAAGGACAAGACGTACTTCTGTTCATCGATAACATCTTCCGTTTCACGCAAGCGGGTTCTGAAGTATCTGCCCTTCTTGGTCGTATGCCATCTGCGGTAGGTTACCAACCAACACTTGCAACAGAAATGGGTCAATTACAAGAGCGTATTACATCTACAAATAAAGGGTCTATCACGTCTATCCAAGCGGTATATGTACCAGCCGATGACTATACTGACCCAGCACCAGCTACAACGTTCGCTCACTTAGATGCAACAACAAACTTAGAGCGTCGTTTAACGCAAATGGGTATTTACCCAGCCGTAGATCCATTAGCATCTACATCTCGTGCACTTTCTCCAGAAATCGTAGGAGAAGAACATTATGAAGTAGCTCGTCAAGTACAGCAAACTTTACAACGTTATAAAGAGCTTCAAGATATCATCGCTATCTTAGGTATGGATGAGTTATCTGAAGAAGATAAGTTAGTTGTACATCGTGCTCGTCGTATTCAATTCTTCTTATCTCAAAACTTCCACGTAGCTGAGCAGTTTACAGGTCAAAAAGGTTCTTACGTACCTGTAAAGAATACAGTTAGTGGTTTCAAAGAAATTCTAGAAGGAAAATATGATGACCTTCCAGAAGATGCATTCCGCTTAGTAGGTGGCATTGAAGAAGTTATTGAAAACGCGAAGAAAATGATGGCGTAAGGCCTTAGGAGGGACGAAGTATGAAGACATTTCCAGTCAGTATTGTAACTCCTGATGGACCGGTTTACGAAAAAGAAGTAGAAATGGTAAGTGTAAAAGCAGAGAGTGGGGAAATGGGGATCTTACCAGGTCACATTCCAACTGTTGCACCATTAAAAATTAGTGCAGTTCGTCTGAAAAATGGTGGACACACTGATTATGTAGCAGTAAGCGGTGGCTTTATCGAAGTTCGTCCAGATAAAGTGACTGTATTATCATCATCTGCTGAAGAAGCAAACCATATCGATATCCATCGCGCAAATGAAGCGAAGCGTCGCGCTGAGCAACGTCTGCAAGATAAACAAGCACATGTTGACTTTAAACGTGCAGAAATGGCATTACAACGTGCCGTGAACCGTTTAAACGTTTCCGATATGAAGTGAAAAAATCCGTAAGGGCTTTGCCTTTACGGATTTTTTTTGTGTATTTTATGGATAATTTTACAAAACTGGTATAATTATATTGATGCTTGTATAAGTAGAAGTGTACAACAATTTATATTTCATAAAGGGGATGAATCAATGATTGGTGAAATGAAGCGAGAAGCATTGTACTCTTTAAAGGGAAAATGGGGACTAGGTGTTGGATCAACAATTTTATATTTTATTTTAAGTTATGTTGTTTCGATGGCTGCAATGCTTATACTATTAATTCCAGGAATTATTATATTTCTCTTATTTGCTGGTTTAGTAGGTTCACTTGAAGGGCAAACAATATCAAATGGAGCAAGTGTTACATTCGGGATTTTTTATTGCATTATGATAATTTTGAGTAGTGCATCCTATGGGATTACATCATACGGTTATACAAATGTATTTTTACAGATTAGTAAACGAGAAGATGCTAAAGTAGATTACTTATTCGAAGGATTTCGTGGCTTTAAAAGAATGATGAAAACAATATGGGCAATGCTTGCAATTTTATTATATACAGGTACATGGATTCCGATATTGTTAGTAGCCTTATTTGCATTTTTTGGTGAAGAAGGAAATGCGTCGTTTGCTATTGCTATCTGTGTACTACTAGCTATTTCAATCGTTGGTATGACTGTGATGTATTTTTCTTATGCACTGACGTACTATGTGATGATTGAAAATCCAGAATATAGTGTTTCGCAGGCGATGAAGGAAAGTAAGAATCTTATGAAGGGTCATAAGTTAGATTTGTTTCTTTTATGGCTGAGCTTCATAGGATGGGCTATTTTAGCGCTTCTTACTTTTGGAATAGGATTTCTTTGGCTTAGTCCGTATATGAGTACGACGACAGCACACTTTTATCGCTATATTTCAAAAGGTGAATTTCAATAGGAACATGCTATACTAATAGAATTATTGTGTATAGGAGGCGAGGCTACGCATGATTAGTGATTTAAAAGGAGAAGCACTAGATTCATTAGAAGGAAAATGGGGATTAGCTGTTGGAGCTACACTACTCATTTCAATTCTTATCACGGCTTTTAGTTTTAGTGTTGATTGGGGATTTTCTTTGATTTTCGGTTGGCAAAAAACAAATGGTTCACTTTCAACGAATATTCTTACATTTTTTGTTACTGGACCGTTAACTTTAGGTGGATATTACCTTGGTTTAAATATCCTTCGTGAAAAGCAAGCTAGTATTGGTAATGTATTCATTTGGTTTTCAGAGGGAAAGAGATTTCTAAAATCATTTTTATTATATTTATTAGTAAATCTTTATCTTTTCTTATGGACGTTATTGTTCATTATTCCAGGTATTATTAAATCATTTTCTTATGCGATGACATACTTTATTATAAACGATCATCCTGAGTATTCACTGAACCAAGCTATTACAGAAAGTCGTCGTATGATGGATGGACATAAGATGGAGTATTTCATTTTATGTTTAAGTTTTATTGGCTGGTTTATATTAAGTTGTATTACGTTAGGGATTGGATTCTTATGGTTAATTCCATATTTCTATACGACATCTGCAGCTTTTTACGAAGAGATTGCAGAAGAATATTATGAGAAAAATATTTAGCACTAAAAAACCCCCGGTATGAATTATTTGTTCATACTGGGGGTTTTTTGTAGAAACTTTATAAACTGATTGCTAGTAAGTGGTTTACTGAAATAGTAACCTTGCATATATTTACAGTTATGTTTTTGCAGAAACTTAAGTTGTTTTTCGGTTTCAATTCCTTCGGCGACGACTGAAAGATTTAAAGTATTCGCGAGGGAAAGTATTGTAGAAACGATGGCTCGTTCTTCAGGACGATGATCAGCTAATTGTGTAAATTCTCTCGGTACTTTTAATGTGTCGATTGGAAAAATTGATAAATAAGCAAGAGAAGAGTATCCAGTACCGAAGTCATCAATGGAAGTTTGGATACCGTATTCTTTTAATTGCTTCAGTCTTAATAACGTTTCTTTCTCGTCAACCATTGCAATTCTTTCTGTTAACTCAAGTGTTACATATTTTGGATCGACTTGCACGTCGTTTAATATTTGTGAAATGCTTTCAATTAATTGATCTTGCCGGAACTCTTTTGCGGATAGATTAACACTTATTTTTAAATTTTGGTAGCCAAAGGTATGCCATATTTTTAATTGGAGACAAGCTTCTTGTAATACCCAATGTCCAAGTGGGACTACTTGTGGCGTCTCTTCTACAATTGGAATAAACTCACATGGTGAAATGTCACCTAATAGTGGGTGTTTCCAACGTATTAAAGCTTCAGCGCCGATAATTTTATTTGTTGTCGTATCAATTTGTGGTTGATAAACGAGATAAAATTCTTTGTTTACTAAAGCGATTGGCAAATCTTTTTCAATTCGAGCTTTTCGTTCCATTTTTTTATATAGTTCTTTCGTGTAAAGAGAGCTACCGTTTTTTCCTTTATTCTTTGCTTCGTACATGGCCATATCAGCATGCTGCAAAATGGATAGCGCATCTTCACCTGCTTCAGGATATATTGCAATTCCGATGCTCGGTGAGATTTGTAAATGTTGATTTTCGATTTCAAATGGCTCATTCATGGCCGTTACAATCCTATCAGCTATTTTTTGGACATCTGGCTTTTTTTTGTAATTCTCGATAAGGATTGTGAACTCATCCCCAGCTAGCCGCGCGAGTTTCATATTTGATGTTGCTATTCTTTCGAGCCTTTTTGCTACTGCGATGAGCAATAGGTCTCCTACTCGATGACCGAGGGTATCATTAATAACTTTAAAACGGTCTAGGTCGAGAAACATAACAGCAAAAGGCTTTTTCGATATTTTTGCTCGCGCAATTGCCTGTTCTAAATGTTGATGAAATGCACGTCGATTTGCAAGCTCTGTTAAAGTATCATGGTATGCTAGGAAATTAATTTGTTCTTGTTGTTGTTTGCTTTCTGTAATATCTTTAATCATTAAATAAACCCCAGAAATTTTCTCCTTTAAAAAGATCGGTACGGCGGTAACGTGCAAGTAGTAAATATCTCTGCTTTTATGGTAAGCCCGTATTTCTAAAGAGATAGAATACCCCTTTTTCACGCGATGAAAGGTGTTAATCATTTCTTCTAAATCTTCTTCGTATATGAGTGAATAGTAAGGCTGGTTTAATAATTCATTCGTTTGATAACCGAGTAAAGTAGTGCCAGCGTTATTTACTTTGAGAAAATTACCGTACAAATCTAATGTGAAGATTGGATCTGGATGATGCTCGTATAAAGATTTAAACATTTGTTGATTATGATAGAGTTCATTTTTCTGTTCTACTAAATCTTCTGTACGTAGTTTAATTTGTTTCTCGAGTTCTGAGTTGAATTGCATTTGAGCAAACAATAATATTTTATTTTGTTTTCGAACTAAGCTATGACGTATGAGAACGAAAGAGAAAGTTATTATAAGTCCGATTACTATAATAGGCGCAAAAACGTATTCAACTAATATAAAAACAATAAGCATTACTACCGAAATATACGGTAATGATAATCGGATTGATTCACCAATTTTAGGTGTTAGTAGTACTTGTTCTTGTTTTTCAGGCTTTTTTGTATGGAGAATACAGGCGATTGCTACTAGTACTAAGGTTACTTGATAGAAAGGAGTAACTGTAAACATAGAATACTCTGGTATGAAGTATTTTATATACGCATAAATCGCATCTGTAGTAGCATATAAAATTAAAGCACTGCCAAGAAGTGCACCGACCTTTTTAGGTAATAAGGATAGTGGTTTGAATAAAAGGTTGATTCCTATTAAGAGAAAGAGTAAATCAGCCATTGGATAGGTAAGTTGAACAAATATGTCGATATAGGATGTTGTAAAGATATGAATAGTTCGTTCAATAAGTAAGTAGTAACTTAAAGTAAATTGGGCTGTAACGATAATACAAATATCACATAGCATAAAAAGTTTTTCTAATAAATCTCGGTTATAAATGATTTCGTATAGAAAGGAAAACGTAAAGCTAACTAAAAAAAGTAAGTAAAAAAAGTCAGATGGATCAACGAACGTATAGAAGTCCTTTACAATTAAACGCTGATAGGCAACGACTATATCACCGATAAAATAAGAGAGAGCTCCAACAGATAATATGATCCAAAATAAACGAGATAGCCCTTCTTTCATGTTTGAAAAATAAAGTATATAACTACAAGCGATAATATCAATTAATAGGGTACTCGTTCCGATTAATAGCTGAAAAGAAAATGAGTATTCATATAGAAAAGGCATCGCTACATAGTGAAGCGTTATAGACAGCAATACAATGCTTATAAGAATACTTACATGTGTTTGTTTTTTCATTTATATCACCTACGGTTTCTTGAAAAGCATATATAAGTTTATATTTATTTTGCACAATTATAGCAAGTTGTAAAGATAGATTTTAATAATTCTTGTTTCTGCCTCCCAACATATCGACATAGGAATTTGAAGTTTGCTATAATGGTTAGAATAGTTGCATTATTTAGAAAAATTTAAAAATAATAATTACTGCAACTAGGACATATTGTTTACTATGTGAACTTGTTCTTAATTTAGGGGGGAGGGTTTCACAATGGCAAGTGTATATGAAAATAGTTATATGATCGTTTTGATTTTCTTGCTATTAGGTATATTGCTGCCGGTAGTGGCTCTTACATTAGGAAGGATGCTGCGCCCAAATAAACCAAGTGCAGCAAAGGCGACGACGTATGAGAGTGGAATTGAGCCTTTTCATGATGCAAATATTCGGTTTCATGCTCGTTATTATATTTTCGCTTTATTGTTTGTGATCTTTGATGTAGAAACTTTATTTTTATATCCTTGGGCTGTTGCGTATGACAAGCTAGGTTTATTTGCATTAATTGAAATGCTCATCTTTGTTGTAATGTTGCTAGTTGGATTAGCGTATGCTTGGAAAAAGAAGGTGTTACAATGGTTATAAATTTTGAGGAATTACATCCAAATGAGCGAGCAGAATTAGAACGAAATATCTTTTTTTCTACATTGGAACAGTTGAAAGGATGGGCGAGGAGCAATTCTTTATGGCCGATGACATTCGGACTGGCGTGCTGTGCAATTGAAATGATGGGAGTAGGCTCATCACATTATGATTTAGATCGATTTGGGTCATTTTTTCGGACTTCACCAAGGCAATCGGACGTCATGATTGTATCGGGAACGGTAACGAAGAAGATGGCTCCTATTGTTCGGCGCTTATATGATCAAATGCCCGAACCGAAATGGGTTATTGCGATGGGATCTTGTGCAACAGCAGGTGGTCCGTATGTAAATTCATATGCTGTTGTGAAAGGTGTAGACCAAATTGTACCAGTTGATGTGTATATTCCTGGTTGTCCCCCAAATCCAGCTGCTTTAATTTATGGAATTAATAAATTAAAAGAAAAAATTCGTTACGAAGCAAAGACCGGGAAGCAGGTGACGAATAAATGAGCAATCCAAATAAAGATTTAGAGGAGCTGAAAAAAGAAGCAGCTAGGCGTGCAAAAGAAGAAGCGAGAAAACGCCTTGTAGCGAAACACGAGGCGGAAATAAGTGAGCTTGAGGAAGAAGATCAAGAAAAAGAGAAAGCGCTACCAAAAAAAGATGATATTACTATAGAAGAAGCAAAACGACGTGCAGCAGCAGCTGCAAAAGCAAAAGCGGCAGCATTAGCGAAGCAGAAAAGAGAAGGAACCGAAGAAGTAACGGAAGAAGAAAAAGCGGAAGCCAAGGCGAAGGCAGCGGCAGCTGCCAAGGCAAAAGCGGCGGCGTTAGCGAAGCAGAAAAGAGAAGGGACAGAAGAAGTAACGGAAGAAGAAAAAGCGAAAGCCAAGGCAAAAGCGGCGGCGTTAGCGAAGCAGAAAAGAGAAGGAACCGAAGAAGTAACGGAAGAAGAAAAAGCGAAAGCCAAGGCGAAGGCGGTGGCAGCTGCCAAGGCAAAAGCGGCAGCATTGGCGAAGCAGAAAGCCTCGCAAGGTGATGGGGATTCGGGAGATGAAAAGGCAAAGGCAATTGCAGCGGCAAAAGCGAAAGCAGCAGCGGCTGCAAGAGCGAAGACAAAGGGGGCTGAAGGTAAGAGAGAGGATGAGCCGAAGCAGGAAGAACTGTCCGTAAATCAGCCGTATTTAAATCAGTATGTTGAGGCTATTAGGGAGAAGTTAGGAGAGGGTGCATTAGTAGATTCCTACATTAATAAACTGTCAAAGGATGTGCCAACTCTTGTGGTGGATCACGAAAAATATTATGAAGTGATGGAGTCACTGCGATTCCATGAGGGACTTGCTTTTGATTATATGTCAGAGCTACATGCGACGGATTTTGTGACACATATGGAAGTGTATGTTCATTTGTTTTCATATAGTAAGAAACAATCGGTAGCGGTGAAGGTAAAGGTAGACCGGGAAACGCCGCAAGTCGAATCTGTGACAGCGCTTTGGAAAGGGGCTGACTGGCCGGAGCGAGAAGCATACGATTTGCTCGGCATTATATTTAAAGGGCATCCGAATTTAACACGTATTTTAATGCCAGAGGATTGGGTAGGATATCCGCTTAGAAAAGACTATGAACCGTATGATGTGGAGGTGTAGCTATGATCCGCACGGAAGAGATGCTTTTGAATGTAGGACCTCAGCATCCGAGTACACATGGTGTGTTCAGGCTCGTAATTAAGATTGACGGGGAAATTATTAAAGAAGCTACACCTGTTATTGGGTATTTACATCGCGGGACGGAAAAGATCGCTGAGAGCTTACAGTATACGCAAATTATCCCTTATACAGATCGAATGGACTATTTATCAGCTATGACGAATAATTACGTCATTTGCCATGCTGTAGAGACGATGATGGGGCTTGAAATTCCAGAGCGTGCCGAATACTTGCGAGTACTTGCGATGGAGCTAGGAAGAATTGCGAGCCATCTCGTTTGGTGGGGGACGAATCTTCTTGATATAGGAGCGGTTAGCCCGTTTTTGTACGCTTTTCGTGAACGAGAGATGATTATAAATTTATTAAATGAATTATGCGGGGCACGGCTTACTTTTAACTATATGAGAGTTGGTGGTGTGAAGTGGGATGCGCCAGATGGTTGGATTGAAAAGGTGGAAGAGTTTGTTCCGTATATGAGAGAGCAACTGGCAGGTTATCATGATCTTGTTAGCGGTAATGAGATTTTCTTAAATCGTGTGAAAGGCGTTGGTATATATAGCGCGGAAGAAGCGATTTCGTATTCTTTAAGCGGAGCAAATTTGCGGTGCACTGGAGTAAACTGGGATCTTCGCAAAGATGAGCCGTATTCGATTTATGATCGTTTTGATTTTGATATTCCTGTTGGAAGCGTGGGAGATGCTTGGGATCGCTACGTTTGCCGAATGCAAGAAATCGAGGAGTCTTTAAAGATTGTTGAGCAAGCGGTTCAGCAGTTCCCGAAAGATGGAGCTGTGCTGGCAAAAGTACCGAAAATTATTAAGGCACCTAAGGGAGAAGCATTTGTACGTATCGAATCGCCGCGCGGAGAGATTGGTTGCTATATTGCTAGTGACGGAAAGAAAGAGCCGTACCGCTTGAAGTTTCGTAGGCCGTCTTTTTACAATTTGCAAATTTTACCGAAGTTATTGAAAGGTGAAAACATCGCCAATTTAATTACGATTTTAGGTGGAGTTGATATTGTACTTGGGGAGGTTGATGGCTGATGATTGAAACGCTCTTACAATCACCTTCAAGCTGGACGAATTTCTTCATTTTTTTCGGATTAGCGGTACTTCTACTATTTGCAGTCCTTGGCTTTGTTACATATGGAATTTTGGCAGAACGGAAAGTGATGGGGTTTATGCAAGGGCGGATTGGACCAAACCAGGTTGGAGGCCGATTCGGTTTACTGCAAACGGTAGCTGATGTTTTAAAACTATTATTGAAAGAAGATAGTATTCCGAAAGCAGCAGATAAACCGCTGTTTATATTAGCACCTGTCATTGCATTTGCGCCAGCATTTATGGTGCTTGCAGTTATCCCGTTCACTGATAAATTTCAATTTGCAGATATTGGAGTCGGGTTACTTTATTATATCGCTGTTTCCGGTATTACGACGATAGGTGTTGTAACTGGGGGATGGGCATCGAATAATAAATATTCCCTTTTAGGAGGGATGCGTGCGGCGGCGCAAATGATTTCTTATGAGATTCCGCTCGTAATGAGTGTAATTGGTATCGTTTTGCTAGCTGGTAGTCTGAATTTAAATGAGATTGTAGCGGCGCAGGAGAAGGTTTGGTACATTTTCGTACAGCCAATTGGCTTCGTCGTTTTCTTAATCGCAGCAGTTGCAGAGTTAAATAGAACGCCATTCGATTTGCCAGAAGCGGAGTCAGAACTTGTTTCTGGATATCATACGGAATACTCAGGGTTTCGCTGGGCGTTTTTCATGCTTTCAGAGTACGTATATTTCTTCGGGATGGCATCGTTAATTACAGTGCTTTTTTTAGGCGGATGGAATCCAGTCATGTTTCTTGGATTTATCCCAGGTGCCGTATGGTTTGCTTTGAAATTTAGCAGTGTAGTCTTTCTATTAATTTGGTTCCGCGTTACGTTCCCGCGTATAAGAGGTGACCAGTTAATGGAGTTTGGTTGGAAAGTATTATTGCCGATTGCACTTGCAAATATTTTCTTAACGGCATTGATTAAGGAGTTATTCTTCTAATCTATGAGGGGGGTGCCAGTAAGAGATGAAAGGACTATTTAAAGGATTAAAATATACATTAAGTAATTTGAGCAAGAAGAAGGTAACGTATGATTATCCAAATCAACCGTTGCCGTTGCCAGACCGTTTTCGAGGAATTCAAAAATTTTATCCGGAGAAATGTATTGTTTGTAATCAGTGCTCTAACATTTGTCCGACAGACTGTATTCAGTTAACAGGAAAGAAACATCCGGATCCTACGAAAAAAGGAAAAATTATCGACACGTATGATATTAATTTTGAAATTTGTATTCTTTGTGATTTATGTACAGAAGTTTGTCCGACAGAGGCAATTGTCATGACAAATAACTTTGAACTCGCGGAATATTCACGTGATGACTTATTTAAAAATTTGCAGTGGCTTGACGAAAACGACGAAAACGTCAGGAAGGAGAATAAGGCATGAATGGCGAGTTTGTAGCATTCTTTATACTATCCTTGTTTGCAATTATCGGCGGTGTTCTTATGTTGAACTTAACGAAAGTTATGCACATGATGTTAGCTCTCGTTCTGACATTTCTCAGCATTGCAGGTTTGTATTTTCTTTTATCAGCCGAATTTATAGGCGTTGCACAAATTTTACTTTATTCTGGTGCAATCACAATTATTATGATTTTCGGCATTATGTTAACGAAACATAACGCGGAAAATGAATCGCGTCTTACTCTTCGAAAATGGATTATCTTCTTTGCAGTTGTAGCATTTGGAGCGGTTATGTATTTCGCTGTTAATAATGTTGATTTTGCAAATGAAAGCACACAAGGAAGTTTACCTCTCCATGAAAACAACACACTTCAAATCGGTACGCTTCTCTATTCAAAATATATTATCCCATTTGAACTAACTTCAGTTATTTTACTTGTAGCACTCGTTGGCGCAATTATACTTGCGAAAAAGGACGAGAAAGAGGAGGATTCCAATGAGTAGCGTTCCAGCTTCTGCATATTTAACACTTGCGATTATTTTGTTTTGCATCGGTCTATTTGGAGCTTTAACAAAGCGGAATACAGTAATCGTATTAGTTTGTATCGAATTAATGCTGAATGCTGCCAATTTAAACTTAGTGGCGTTTAGTAAATTAGGCTTATTTCCGAATTTAACAGGTCAAATTTTCTCACTGTTTACGATGGCTGTAGCGGCAGCGGAAGCGGCGGTAGGACTCGCTATTTTAATTGCTTTATATCGTAATCGTACAACAGTTCAGGTGGATGAAATGGATACGCTTAAAGGATAGCATTGTGACCGAAAAAGGGGGAAGGAAACAATGATCGATTATGCATGGCTCATACCGCTTTTCCCACTCGTTTCGTTTTTGTTACTTATTATATTCGGGAAGAAAATTAGAGAAGGAAGCAGCGTACTTAGTATTTTTTTCGTCTTTCTCTCCTTTATACTTGCGGTACTTGTGTTAATAGAAAGGTTTTCAGAAGCAAGCGTGAAGCATAAGTGGGTGTGGCTTAGAGCTGGAGATGTGGATATATCATTCGGCTTTGAAGTGACTGCATTAGGAGCTTTAATGTTATTTATCGTGACGCTTGTGAGTCTACTTGTACATGTGTATTCGAAAGGTTATATGAAAGGTGATGAACGATTACCAACCTTTTACGCATATTTAGGACTCTTTACATTTGCGATGTTAGGGCTTGTTATATCAACGAATTTATTACAGCTTTATATATTTTGGGAATTAGTTGGCCTTGGTTCATTTTTACTTATCGGTTTTTATTTCTTTAAAGAAGAAGCGAAGGCTGCTGCAAAAAAGGCTTTTATTATGACCCGTATTGGGGATGTTGGTTTATTTATCGGGATGATTTTAATTTTTTGGTACGCAGGTAGTTTTGAATATGACGCAATATTTAGGGCGATTTATACAGGGGATCTACCTCCTTACATGATTACAATAACAGCGATATTAATTTTTATCGGGGCGATGGGAAAATCAGGTCAGTTCCCGCTTCATACGTGGTTGCCAGATGCAATGGAAGGGCCAACGCCCGTTTCGGCACTTATTCACGCGGCGACGATGGTCGCAGCTGGCGTATATTTAGTAGCGACGATGTTTCCTCTATTTTCAGCAAGTACAGTGGCGATGCAGACAGTGGCAATCGTTGGAGCTTTCACTGCAATCTTTGCGGCCTCTATCGGTCTTGTGCAAACAGATATAAAGAGGGTGCTTGCTTATTCTACAGTTAGCCAGCTCGGGTATATGATGCTCGCGTTAGGTTCTGCCGGTTATGTAGCTGGTATATTCCATTTAACGACACACGCTTTTTTTAAAGCACTACTATTTTTGGCGGCAGGAAGTGTAATTCATGCTGTGCATACGCAAAACATTAATAAAATGGGCGGTTTACAGAAGAAGATGAAAGTAACTGGTACGCTATTTTTAATAGGTACCCTTGCCATTAGCGGTGTTCCGCTGCTTTCCGGTTTTTTCAGCAAAGATGAAATTTTAGCGGCGACGTGGATGAATGGCAATTACGTTTTATTTACTTTAGCAGTAATTGCGGCGTTTTTAACAGCATTTTATATGTTCCGCCTTTACTTTCTTGTCTTTACTGGAGAAACGAAGACGAAGGAAGAAGTGCATGAATCGCCTCGCGTTATGACGTATCCAATGATTGTTCTCGGCGTTCTTGCGGTAGTGGCAGGATATATAAATACACCATGGTTTGGGACATTTCTCGGAGATTGGTTGACGAAAGATGTAGGGTTTAAGGTTGAAGAAGCGCATGGACCAGTTTGGATTATGATTGTTGCGACACTCGTTTCATTTGCGGGAATCGCTCTTGCATATTTCATATATGGCAAGAAATCAATTTCTAGAGATTGGGCTGGGGGTACGGAAACATCTCTTTATAATCTTTTGAAAGAAAAATATTATGTGGATGAACTATACAACATGACGGTGATCCCTATTACGAAAGGAATCGCTCATGTGCTTCGCTTATTTGAAGTGTATGTAGTCGAAGGAATTGCAGTTTTAATTTCAAGTGTAGTTAAAGGCACAAGTAATCTTGGATCGAAACTTCAAAACGGGAATGTACAAGTGTACGGTACTGTAACGGCGGTTTCGCTCGCTGTACTCGTCATTATTTTGCTCTATACGGGAGGGGATTTACGATGAATGATTTGTTGTTAACGTTCTTCATTTTTTCCCCGCTTTTAGGAATTTTATTGCTTGTATTAACACCGAAAAAGGAATTACGTACAGTGCGGGCGCTTGGCTTATTTGGGACGGCACTTCCATTTGGAATTGCTATCGTCCTCGCTTGTACATATGCTTCTGGAAAGAATTTGTCACTATTTGATGAAAAGGTGAAATGGATTAAGTTTGGAGATTTTACAGCGGTGGATAAAAGGTGGTTTTCTATTTATTACGAGCTCGGTATTGATGGTTTGTCGCTTGTCATGATGGTACTGACGGCTCTTCTAGCGATGCTTGCAGCAATTGCAGCCTTTTCTATTAAAAGAAACTTAAAAGCATTTTATATGCTGTTACTTATGCTAGAAATAGGAATGCTCGGCGTCTTTGCTGCTCAAAACTTAATGTTGTTTTTTATCTTCTTTGAAATTACGTTGCCACCAATGTTCTTATTAATTGGAAAGTGGGGAAAATTGTCGAGTGAAAAGGCTGCGTATAGTTATTTAATATATAACGGTATTGGCTCAGCTATTTTGCTCATTGTTTTCTCAATTTTGTTCGCGAAAACAGGTACAACAAATATTGTGGAGCTGAAAGAGATATTAAGAAGCGTAAGTGCAGAGGGAGCACTCGTCATCCCAAGTAGTTTGCAGCTTAGTGTATTTATTGCCATAATGATTGCTTTTGCAATTAAACTACCTGTTTTTCCGTTGCACCGCTGGATGGTCAATGTACACATAGAAGCGCATCCAGCTGTAGTTATGCTTCATGCGGGTGTTTTGCTAAAGATTGGAGCGTACGGTATTATTCGCTTCGGGAAAGGGCTATTCCCGGAATATTTTCACGATGTTGCAACGCTAATTGCGATATTAGGCGTAATTAATTTATTATACGGTGCCTTTTTAGCGCTCATCCAAACGGACTTTAGGAAAGTACTGGCTTACTCTAGTATTTCGCATATGGGAATTGTGTTAATGGGACTTGCGTCACTTAATGCACCTGGTACACAAGGAGCGTTATTCCAAGTTGTATCACATGGTTTAATTGCAGCCTTGCTCTTCTTCCTACTGGGTGTTATAGAACAACGATTTGGAACTTCGGACATTACGGTGCTAGGCGGACTTGCGAAAAGTGTACCGATACTTAGCGGATTCTTTTTAGCAGGAGGAATGGCATCGCTTGGATTACCAGGGATGTCTGGGTTTGTTAGTGAATTTCTTGCCTTTCTCGGTTTATTTCAAGGAGAGCCCGTCATTGCTGCAGTCGGTGTGATTGGCATCATTTTGACCGCTGTATACGTATTAAGGGCGACACTTCAAGTGACATTTGGAAAGAAAGAGTGGGAAGAAAAATCTGATATACACGGATGGGAGTATGTCCCTGTTTTACTACTTATCTTTTGTATTATTGCAATTGGAGTTATGCCAGAGTTACTAGGGGATCCGCTTCAAAATACATTGAAAACATTGGGGGTGAAGTAGGATGGATATGAATACGTTACTTAGCTTATCGTGGCATCTAATGGTGCCAGAATTTATTATTCTCGGCGCCGCCATCCTCTTTTCCATATGTGATTTGTTTTTTAAGCTGAATCATAGATATGTAGCTCTTGGTGCGATTGCTGCTATCGTATTAGCAATCGTGTCATTAATTACGCTATATAGCGAACCAGCTGGAGATATTTTAAACGGATCGTTTGTGTTAGATGGATTTTCAAAAGGGTTTAAAACATTGCTATTAGGTGCCTCAGCTCTCATTTTATGCACCGCAATGAGCGATGATAAGAAGAATCCAATTGAAGATAAGGGTGAATATTATTACTTATTTTTAATGGCACTTCTTGGTGCGATGTTCATGGCTTCTAGTGTTGATTTCATTACCCTTTTCGTTGGTTTGGAGTTACTTTCACTTTCTTCCTATATTTTAGTAGGAATACGAAAAAAGAGCCGTGCATCAAATGAAGCGGCAATGAAATACGTCATTAGCGGAGGAATTGGAACAGCGATTACGCTCTTCGGAATGAGTTATTTATACGGTATTACAGGTTCAACTAACATTATAGATATGCAAAAGGTACTCACTGGGGAGCTCGCTAGTGGTATTCAGTTATTGTTAGCTCTCGCATTTCTTTTATTGCTAGTCGGTCTCTCATTTAAAATTGCCACAGTGCCGTTTCATATGTGGGCACCTGATGTGTATGAAGGAGCGGCTACACCAGTTACTGCTTTTCTTGGAACGATTTCTAAAATTGCTGGGTTCCTGCTCATTATTCGTTTGTTCCTTATGGTTTTTGCAAGTGTATTAATACAAGGAGATATGCAATCTTTATATGGGCATATGAGTATATATATTGCGGTGCTAGCAAGTATTACGATGATTGTTGGGAATGTAGTCGCGTTAAAACAATACAATATAAAGCGTTTATTTGCTTATTCGGGCATTGCTCATGCAGGGTATTTACTCGTTCCACTTGTGGCATTATCACCATTTACGATGGATAGCATGTGGTTTTATATGCTGGCATACATGCTTATGAATATAGGTGCATTTGCTATCATCCACGGCTTAATCTTACAAAATGATGAGGAAAATATAACGATTTTCACAGGTTTATATAAAAGGTCACCATTTGCAGCGATTATGATGACAATCTTTATTTTATCGCTGGCTGGGATACCAGGAACGGCTGGCTTCATTGGAAAGATTAACATCTTTTTAGGCGCGCTTCATGTAGAGCCAGCACATTACGTACTAGCTTCGATTATGATGGGTACGACAGTTGTTTCATTCGTATATTATTTCCGTATTTTACAACAAATGTTTTTCCGCACCGGAGAGACAGAAGAGAGGATACGGTTACCGTTAAATATAAAGGTTGTTATGAGTCTTTGTGCAATTTCGATTGTAATACTAGGGATTATGCCGATGATTGGGTACAATTTCTTTTATGAATATTTTCCATTAATGAAAGATTTCTTCTTCTTAGGGAACGTGGTACAATAGTGAAAATAAAAGGTGTGGAGTCAGTACTCTGCGCTTTTTATTTTGTGTTAACTTGTAATGTAGATATACGTTTTTGGAAAGAAAATCACGATGTAAAATGTAAGATGTCTATGTGCATTTGAAAAAGTGTAGCTCCTACTTATTATGGTATCGTTTTTATATTCTTTCATAAGTAGTAGCTGAGTAAAAAGGGGTCGATTTTTTGGCACAACTTTTAGGGCAACAAGCACTGATTGCCATTGTTTCGCATTTATTGTTTATTACCATTACGTGGTGGGCCTTACAAGGCATTCACATTGAGCGTTTAATGAAGTCCGGAAAAGTGCTGCAGACGCGAGTATTACTCATCTTAATTACAATTGCAATTGGGACATCTGTAAGTAACTTTTTCCTTGATTATTTAGGCTATTCGAAGAGTTTAACGTATTTAGTAAAGTAAGTGTATAGAACCTCAAATCTCCGTTAACAATGGGGATAGGAGGGGATGAAATTGAAGCTTAAAGCCATTCTTATTGTTGCACTTAGTGTTGTTTTATTTTTGGTTGGATATAGAGAGATGAAACCGATAAGCGATGAACAGAAAATGGAGAGCATGATCAAGGCTTTAGAGAAAAATGATGCTAAAGTAGAAAAATGGTCATGGTTAGCGAGAGAAACAAAAACAATTTCTAACATACATACGTTTCAAAAGTTGTTAAACGATGTGAAGGAAAAGGCAAATATTCAAAAGTGGGAAGTAGAGCAATCTCCAGATGGATATAAAGCTACATCCTATAAAAAGCTTTCTTCTTATGAAGAACGAGTAGTAGTAACTTGGAGTAAAGAAAATACTAAAGAAAACACTTTCATTATCTTTGAAGTAAGTGGGGCGAAATGGGACCCGAAGTATGTTCAAAACATGAATAAAATTTTTAGTGAAAAACCTATAATTTACACTTGTGTTCAAGGTGTACTGAATGATAAGATTGAAGGTGTTTTGCAAAATAAAACCAATCAGGTTTTGAAAGATCTTTCAGCAAGAGCGATCGAACAAGTAGAAGAAAGAGCATTTGTGTCAGTCTCCGCATACAATAAAAAGTGGGATGACGCTCTTTCAACAAATAGAGAGAAAATAAATGTGCAAATAGCAATACGTTCTACAGACAACAAAGATACAATTGTGGTTGGCACACCGATCATAACTTCTGAGTATTGAGTGAATAGATACTGAAAAAAGGACACGGAGGGGAATAATTTGGAAAAGATCATCGTCCGTGGCGGAAAGCGGTTAAACGGCACAGTGCGTGTTGAGGGCGCAAAAAATGCTGTATTACCTATAATCGCTGCAGCCCTATTAGCGAGTGATGGAAAGAATGTACTATCTGAAGTACCAGTTTTGTCTGATGTATACACAATTAATGAGGTATTACGTCATTTAAATGCTGAAGTCGTATTTGAAAATAATCAAGTAACAATCGATTCTTCTAAAGAACTAAACATTGAAGCACCATTTGAATATGTACGTAAAATGCGTGCATCTGTTCAAGTAATGGGACCATTATTAGCACGTAACGGTCGTGCTCGTATTGCACTTCCTGGTGGATGTGCAATTGGTTCACGTCCAATTGACCAACATTTAAAAGGCTTCGAAGCAATGGGAGCAAAAGTACAGGTTGGTAACGGTTTTGTTGAGGCATATGTTGAGGGAGAACTAAAAGGAGCTAAAATCTACTTAGACTTCCCAAGCGTAGGCGCGACAGAAAACATTATGTCTGCAGCTACATTAGCAAAAGGGACAACAATTCTTGAAAACGCAGCGAAAGAACCAGAAATCGTTGACTTAGCTAACTTCTTAAATGCGATGGGAGCAAAAGTACGCGGAGCTGGAACTGGAACGATTCGTATCGAAGGCGTTGATAAATTATATGGTGCAAACCACTCTATTATTCCTGACCGTATTGAAGCGGGAACATTCATGGTTGCAGCAGCAATTACTGGTGGAGACATCTTAATTGAAAATGCTGTACCTGAACATTTACGCTCAATTACAGCGAAAATGGAAGAAATGGGTGTTAAAATTATTGAGGAAAACGAAGGTGTACGTGTTATCGGCCCAGATAAGTTAAAAGCGGTTGATATTAAAACTATGCCTCACCCAGGTTTCCCAACAGACATGCAATCACAAATGATGGCATTATTACTACAAGCTGATGGAACAAGCATGATTACAGAAACGGTATTCGAAAACCGCTTTATGCACGTTGAAGAATTCCGTCGTATGAATGCTGATATTAAAATTGAAGGTCGTTCTGTTATTATGAACGGTCCAAACAGCTTACAAGGTGCTGAAGTAGCAGCAACTGACTTACGTGCTGCAGCTGCATTAATCTTAGCTGGTTTAGTATCAGAAGGTTATACTCGTGTAACTGAGTTAAAACATCTTGACCGTGGCTATGTAAACTTCCATAAGAAATTAGCTGCATTAGGTGCAACTATTGAACGTGTAAACGAAAAAGTAGAAGAAGTGAAAGAACAAGAAGTTTCTGATCTTCACGCTTAATTGAAATAGTCTCTATGTCTTTTGACATAGGGGCTATTTTTTTGGGTTATTACTGTTATAGTCAATAAATTCTGTACTTATGCACGTACCAGTAAAAATATTTAGAAAATTTCTGTTTTATACTCTTCCCCTTAAGTATGTTCTAAAAGAAAGAGTTGTTCCATAAGAATGAATGGAGTAAAGCTTTTATATTGGGGGAAAATAGGATGAAATTTTCAAAGCCACTTTTTATTACAGTAGCGCTCTTAATAGCGCTCGTTATCATTGTACCTGCAGCCCTTGTTATTCCATTTGCGAAAGCAAAAGTAGGGGAAGAAACGGCCTCTAAAACTCCTCCAGCGATAGAAAGTATACCAACTCCAGGAAAAGTAGATACAGCTGTTCAAGTTGCTGTATATCGCGAAAAACAGAAGAAGGTAGAAACATTACCAGTGGAGGAGTATGTGACAGGTGTAGTAGCTTCTGAGATGAATGCCAGTTTTGAAATAGAGGCACTAAAGGCGCAGGCATTAGCAGCGAGAACATTTGTAGTACAACGTATGCTAAGCGGAGGAAAGAAAAATAATGCGGACGTGACAGATACGGTGAAAGATCAAGTGTACAAAGGCAAAGATGAATTGAAGAAGCAATGGGGCAATAACTACGAAAATAATTTGAAGAAAATCGAAGAAGCCGTTTCGAAAACAGCAGGACAAGTTTTAACGTATGATGGAAAACCAATTTCAGCATCCTTCTTTTCAACGAGTAATGGCCGAACAGAAAATGCAGCTGACTATTGGGGAAATGATTATCCGTACTTGAAAAGTGTAGATAGTCCGTGGGATCAAGCCTCTCCAAAGTTTACGAGCGAGCAAACATTTACAGTAGCTGATTTTCAAAAACGTCTCGGTGTGAAAGTGCTAGCAGACGGGAAGGTTGGAAATATTAAAGACCTTACGGAAGGAAAGCGCGTAAAGGATGTAGCTTTTCAAGGAAAAACATTAACAGGAAAAGAAGTTCGTGAAAAGTTAGATTTACGTTCTTCTGATTTCACGTGGAAACAACAAGGAGATAAAATCATCGTTACAACGAAAGGCTTCGGTCACGGCGTTGGTATGAGTCAATACGGGGCGAACGGCATGGCAGCGGAAGGAAAGAAATATACAGATATCGTCGCTCATTACTATAAAGGCGTTGAAATAAAGACGATGAATGATTATGAAGGAAAACTGATGGTGAAGAAATAGGTGTCAGAACTCTGGCACCTATTTTTTTCTGTTTAAAATATCATAATTTTCCATTAACTGTTTGATATAATAGGATAAAAAGGCATTTGGGGGAGATGAAATGGCGTTACTAGAGTTGAAACAGTTAGGGAAGACGAACCAGTTACCGGAAATTGAGCTAAAGGTTGAAAAAGGACAATGTATTGTTTTGCAATGCAATAATCATACAGCTAAAGTGTTACACCGCATTATTATTGGTGAAGAAGAAGCTTCAACTGGCAACGTACTGTTTGAAGGGGAAGCAATTGGAAAGAAAAATTATTCTCGCATCGGTTTTTGTTTTTTGAAAGATGAAGCATATGATCGTTTGAAGGTGAAGGAATACTTTAAGTTTCTATTAGGACTTTATGAATCAAAGGTAAGTATAGAAGAAGTCGTACAGTATGTTGGTCTCCTAGATAAACTAAACGTTAAAATAGAAAAATTGTCATTTTCAGAGAAGCGCCGTCTTCATATAGGACGAATTATGATTCATCATCCAGATTTAGTCATTTTGGAAGAGCCAGAGCAAAATGTAGATATAGAGAGTACGATTATTATTCGAAAAGCAATTATGAAAATGAAAGAGCAAGGAAAGGCAATCTTTATTACGTCATCTTTCCTATCGGATGCCCTTTCGTTAACAGAGGATGTATACATATTAAACAACGATGGTGTGAAAAAAGTAGAAATTGAACAAGAGGAAGCAGAAGAAGTCGATGAAGAGAAGGTCGTTCAAATAATTCCTCAAATGAAGTTAGAAAGAATACCTGCGAAAGTGAACGATAAAATCATTTTACTTGATCCGATGGAAATCCATTTCATTGAAACACAAAACGGAGTAACACATATTCACGTTCGTGAAGGAGATTTCGTATGCGCTTTAACATTAGGTGAACTAGAAGCAAGGTTAACAGGTTTTGGTTTCTTTAGATGTCATCGCTCGTACCTTGTGAATTTACAAAGAGTGCGAGAAGTGATTACTTGGACTCGTAACAGTTTTAGCTTAATTTTAGACGACGAAAGAAAAAGTTCAATCCCGCTTTCAAAAGGACGAATGGATGAATTAAAAGGTGTTATTGGACTATAAAAGTGCTCCAATAAGCTCAACATGCGATTCATTCACCGGTAAAAATACTCCTTTTACCGGTATTTTAATGCGCCTATCCTTTGTTTTTCATATGATTGAGTCAAGAAAAGCGAAACAAACGAACGAAAAGCGCTAAAGCGACTTTCATCTATAAAGAAGAAAAACAAAGGGGATGAAGAAATGACATTGGCAATTGAAATGAAAGATGTAATGAAAAGTTTCAGTGGAAAAACGGCACTTCGAAATGTAAATATTGAGGTGAAGCAAGGAGAGATATTCGGATTCCTTGGACCGAGTGGATCTGGTAAGACGACAACAGTAAAAATTTTAACTTCTCAATTGCTTCATAGTGTTGGAACGGTAAGAGTATTAGGGAAAGATATTACAGGACCAAGTAGCATCGATTACAAACGAATTGGTATTTTAACAGATAACAGCGGCTTATATGAAAGACTTAGCATTTATGATAACTTACTATTATTTTGTGACTTATACGATTGCAAAAAAGAACGAATCGATGAAGTACTAGCACAAGTGAATTTATTAGATGATAAAAAAACACCAGTAAAAAAATTATCAAAGGGAATGAAGCAACGCGTCACACTAGCAAGAGCAATCCTTCATAAACCAGATATCCTCTTCTTAGACGAACCAACATCTGCACTTGATCCAGTAAACGTACAAAACATTCATAAAATCTTAAAAGACTTAAATAAAGAAGGAACGACGATTTTCTTAACGACTCACAACATGGACGAAGCAGAAACGCTTTGTAACCGCATTGCCTTCCTGTGTGGCGGAGAGATTGTAGCACTCGATACACCGGAGAACCTTCGCTTACAATACGCGAAAGATCAAATACAAGTCGTGTTAAAGGATAAGAAGAAAGAAACGGTACAAAAAGATGAATTAGGTGCAAAACGTATTTCAGAATGGATGAACAAAGGAGAATTACTATCCATTCATTCACACGAACCAACTTTAGGCGATATTTTTATTGAAGTTACTGGGAGGGGATTATAATGACATTTTCAATGAGACGTGTATCAGCTATTTTTAGAAAAGAAGTACAAGATTTTAAGACAAATTCACAAGTGTTGTTAATGGCATTTTTACCAATTATACTTTCATTTTTGTTTAGCAGATTTGGAGCGGGAAAGGAAATGTTAGGCATTACTACTATAACGGCCTTCCTATTTGTCGCAGGCTTTGTTCAATCTATGGTAATTGCAGAAGAAAAAGAAAAACATACATTGCGTGTATTAATGCTATCACCGGCATCTTCGGTTGAAGTTCTACTTGGAAAAAGTATATTAACAGCATGTTTGACATTGGGCATTTGTATTGTGAACTTATTTATTTTGGATCAATTCAGTGGAAATCTATTATTGCTAGGATTTATTTTCTTATGTGGAACAATTTTATTTATTGTGATTGGAACAATGATTGGATTGTTAGCTGCATCTGTACCACAAACATCAATAATTGGAATGCCGATATTAATGACGATGTATTTGGCTGTACAGTTTGAGCCAATGGTTGAAAATAAAGTAATTAAGACGATGATTGGATATCTTCCAACATCTCATATTGTGAAAGCACTTAACAGTTTAGTAGGTGGGGCGGGATTTGGTAGTATTAGTGGGCATGTATTAAATGTTGCAGTTTGGCTTATTATATCGCTCTTTGTATGTTTAATCGTATATAAAAAGAAACAATTAGACTAAAAACTGAGCCGAAACGCTCAGTTTTTTCTTTTTTCTATCATTTCCTCGGAAATTTTACAATTCTTATACATATTTTTACAGATTTTGTCGAAAAGTAATTAGTTATACGTTGTATAGGATACGTGAATATTGTTCAAAATGATTGCTGAGGTGATGATGGAATGCGAGGAAGAAATAATAAAAAGTCGCAAAAGGTAGTACATTTATTTCAAAAAAGATGGGTGTTTCCGGCACTATACATTGCTTGTGCAGCGGTAATCTTAATGGTTGCGCTATGGTTCCAAGGAGCTAATCCGAAGAAGACTCCAAACCACGATCAAGCAACACCGTATACACAATCGGAAGATCCAGCAGTACCAGTAACAAAATCTTCAGAAGTAGTGAAAATGCCAGCTGCCGCGAATGCGGAAGTAGTCGTACAGAAGAAATTCTATGAAGATGCAGCAACTGAGGCGGAACAAGAAAAAGCACTTGTCTTTTATAACAACACATATTCCCCGAACAAAGGAATTGACATTGCTGCGAAGAATGGAAAAGAATTCAATGTTGCTGCTGCTTTAAGTGGTACAGTAACGAAAGCTGAAAAAGATTCACTTCTTGGTTATGTTGTAACAGTTGATAGTGGAAATGGTGTAGCGGTATCTTATCAAAGCTTAGGCAGTGTGAAAGTAGAAAAAGGTGCAAGAGTTGCACAAGGTGAAGTATTAGGAACATCCGGTCTAAGTGCAATGAATAAAGAGGCAGGCTCTCACGTTCACTTTGAAGTACGTAAAGACAATGTGGCTGTGAACCCTGAACGTTACTTAAATAAATCAGTAACAGAAATTAAAGCTGATGCAGGTGCTGCAAAGGCTACGAATGCTTCTGGTAAAAAAGCTGATGACAAATCTCAAAAAGAAGAGAAGTCAACGAGCACGAAACCTGAAAGTAAAACAGAAGACAAGTCTCAAAAAGAAGAGAAATCAACAAGCGGTTCAACTAGTGACAAAAAAGAAGAACCGAAGAAAGAAGAAAAATCAACAAATGGTTCTACAGAATCATCTAACGATTCTTCTTCACAAGAATAATGAAGAGAAAAAATCAGTTCCCACTAGGGGAGCTGATTTTTTTATTTTTATATAAAAATACTCAATTTCGAGAAAAAAGTTGCAATAACAAGGAAAAATGACGAGATTCTCGAATATATATTACAAAAGGGAGGGGATACTGTGTCATTTTTGTTTGTTCTGTCGACTGCTATTATTTTATTGTTTGTTTTATTCACTTTATATTATTACATTGCCGGTAAGAAAGAGGTTCCCCACCATCAATTGTTAGAAGAAGAATTGGAACGAGAAGAATGACACCTTATATATAAGGTGTCATTTTTTTCGCTATAATAGTCAGTTTTAACGTATTTCTCACAAAAAAACGTAATTTTTCTTAACTTAGTCCGCAAAAATAGTGAACATGTAGCATATATCAGTAGTGCGGGCAATACAATGGTATAAACCAAAGCAAAGAGAGTGTTTGAGGTGAGAAATCGTGAATCATTTCATTATAAATCCAAGAATGTTTAACGCTTACAAACAGCACTCACACTTACTTCTTAGTCGTATGCAGCGAGGCTCATTTCACCCTTCTCACATCCAAATTAGGGAGGCGAGTGGTGTGCACGATTACATCAAAGAGAGAACTATCAAGATTGGTAAGTATATCGTGGAGACAAGAAAGACAGTGCGTGTCATTGCAAAGGAATTTGGGGTATCAAAGAGTACAGTCCATAAAGATTTAACAGAACGTCTACCAGAAATTAATCCAGAGCTCGCAAATGAAGTGAAAGAAATTCTTGATTATCATAAGTCTATTCGTCATTTAAGAGGGGGAGAAGCAACAAAACAAAAGTATAGAAAAGAAGATGTAGAGAAGCCTGTACGTCAATAATGTTACAGTAGCAAACATTCCGTTCACATTCGGTAATATTTTTCAGAAGAATTCTTTTTGCGAATATTACGTTTCTGTTAAATTTATGATAAAATCAGAAATTAGGTGAAAAGAATTCGGGTGTAACCTGATTTTGAATATCGAGGAGGAAAAAACGGGAATGTTTGCGCGAGATATCGGAATTGACCTAGGTACGGCTAACGTATTAATTCATGTTAAAGGTAAGGGTATTGTATTAAATGAGCCATCTGTTGTGGCGATTGATCGTAATAGTGGTAAAGTATTAGCAGTAGGTGAAGAAGCGAGAAGCATGGTGGGACGTACGCCTGGTAATATTGTAGCAATTCGTCCACTTAAAGATGGTGTAATCGCAGATTTCGAAATTACAGAAGCAATGTTAAAGTATTTCATTAACAAATTGGACGTAAAGAGCTTCTTTTCAAAACCTCGTATTTTAATTTGTTGTCCAACAAATATTACATCAGTAGAACAAAAAGCAATTCGTGAAGCTGCTGAACGTTCAGGTGGTAAAACAGTATTTTTAGAAGAAGAACCAAAAGTAGCCGCAGTTGGTGCTGGTATGGAAATCTTCCAACCAAGCGGTAACATGGTTGTTGATATTGGTGGAGGTACAACAGATATCGCTGTACTATCTATGGGTGATATTGTTACCTCTTCCTCTATCAAAATGGCTGGCGATAAGTTTGATATGGAGATCTTAAACTATATTAAACGTAAGTATAAGCTATTAATTGGAGAACGTACTTCAGAAGATATTAAAATTAAAGTTGGTACAGTATTCCCAGGTGCACGTAGCGAAGAACTTGAAATTCGCGGACGTGACATGGTAACAGGCTTACCACGTACAATTACAGTATGCTCTGAAGAAATTACAGAAGCATTAAAAGAAAATGCAGCTGTTATTGTACAAGCTGCAAAAGGCGTATTAGAGCGCACACCACCAGAACTATCTGCAGATATCATCGACCGCGGTGTTATTCTAACAGGCGGTGGAGCTTTACTACACGGTATCGACATGCTTCTAGCAGAAGAACTAAAAGTACCAGTATTAATTGCTGAAAACCCAATGCACTGCGTTGCGGTTGGTACAGGTATTATGTTAGAGAATATCGACAGATTACCAAAGCGTGCTTTGAGATAATTTGAAAGAACTAAGGCTAATGCCTTAGTTCTTTTTTCGTTTTTATATTTTTTTATTTTGTTTTTTTGCGAAAATGGAAGGAAAATAGAGAAATATGAAGGAAACAGGTAAAATATTCATATATATGGTTAAATTTAATATTTCCTTAATTGAAAACGTTTATAATATAATGAGTCGAATACGACATTAAGGCAAATAATGTTTCAATACATATTGCCTTTCCCTAATTTGGGCATACACTCTTTTCCACCTCCGTGTCAGTTGCAAAAATGTGCAACTATTTTAATGGAATAGAGTGTGTGCATTTTTTTTAGGAAATTGTGCTAAATATAAAATGTTACTTTGTAATGACAAACAATAAACAAAATGGGATAATAGCAATATGTCCAAGTGGTAAGACCAATATTACAAAAGGGGCGATTGTTACATGCTAAATATAGAACAAATTAAAGAAATCATTCCTCACCGCTATCCATTTTTACTTGTTGATAAAATATTAGAAGTAGATGAAGGAAAAAGAGCGGTTGGGATTAAAAATGTATCCGCAAACGAAGAATTCTTTAATGGACACTTCCCTGACTATGCAGTTATGCCTGGTGTACTTATTGTAGAAGCATTAGCGCAAGTAGGAGCAGTTGCAGTATTAAAGAAAGAAGAAAACCGCGGAAGACTTGCTTTCTTTGCAGGTATCGACAATTGCCGTTTCAAAAAACAAGTACGCCCAGGTGATCAGCTTCGTCTAGAAGTAGAAATGACACGCGTACGCGGCCCGATTGGAAAAGGAAAAGCAATCGCAACAGTAGATGGTGAAGTTGCATGTGAGGCAGAAATTACATTTGCGATTGGTGATAAAAAAGAATAGATAGTACTAAAAAATCTCCTTGTAAAAAGACAAGGAGATTTTTTTAATTTCTGCTATATAACGATGAAACGATAATATACAAACTAATCAGAAAATTACTTGTAAATAGATGGTAATTACCATATACTTACTTTATTGTTTATCTAGAAAACAGGATAAGTGATAAAGGTAATAAAGAAATAAGGGCATTGTCATATTGTTAAGGTACTTAAATAAGACAAAGTAGAATGTTATTGATTATGATGAAATGTAGGGAAATCAGCAAGAATATTAATTAGACGTATGAAATCGAGCATAAGAGAGAGAAAAGGGAAATGTCGCATTTCACAAAAGGAGATTATGAATATGTTCGGGAGAAAGAAAAGAAAACCATTACGACAATTAATTACACATAAAGAGCCTAAATCGCGTATTACAGAACAATACCGTAACATTCGTACAAACATTGAGTTTACATCTGTAGATAATCATGTTCGTTCTATTATTGTTACTTCAGCCGATCCAGGTGATGGGAAAACAACGACAATCTCAAACTTAGCAGTTGTTTTCGGACAACAAGGAAAGAAAGTTTTATTAATTGGAGCTGACTTGCGGAAGCCGACGATACAAAACTTATTTGCTATTCATAGTTCAAATGGATTAACAAACTTATTATCAGGACAAGCAAAACTTATGCAATGCATTCAAAAAACAGATATAGAGAACGTATACTTAATGGCAGCAGGTCCAATCCCGCCAAACCCAGCAGAACTATTAGGGAGCCGGGCAATGGACGAGGCGTTGCTAGAAGCATATAACATGTTTGATATTATATTAATAGATACACCACCTGTCCTTGCGGTTACAGATGCACAAATACTTGCGAATAAATGTGATGGAATCGTACTCGTTGTACGAAGTGAAAAGACAGAAAAAGATAAAATCGTAAAAGCGAAACAAATATTAGATAAAGCATCAGGAAAACTACTAGGTGTTATTTTGAACGATAAAAGAGAAGAAAAAGAACAATATGGTTATTACTAAAATATGAAAAAGCCAACAAAAATTTTGTTGGCTTTTTTGTTTTCTGATAATTATTTATCAAGTTATACATTATAAAAACGTGATAAAATAAAAATTTTGGGAAATGATTGGAATGTGTTGTCATATTTAAGATTATTTTGTAAGATTAAACTTGTTTCTTGTGAACAAATATAGAACTGAATTATTAAAAATAAAAAATGTAAGATTTATATGTTATAATTTTTCCTATGTGTAAATTTTAGAAAGTTGGAGGAACCTATGGAAGAAACAATTAGTCTAAAAGAGTTATTTCATATCTTAAAAAAACGTTTAGCAATGATCCTCGTAATCGCCTTTGGTGCAGCTATTGTAAGTGCTATCGTTAGCTTTTTCTTTATGACACCAATCTATCAATCTTCGACGCAAATTCTTGTTAACCAAAAGAAACAAGAGGGTACAGCAATTCAGTACAATGAAGTACAAACAAATATTCAATTAACAAATACATATAAGGTTATTATAAAAAGCCCTGTTATTTTGGACCAAGTGAAAGAAAAATTAGGTTTAAACATAACAACACAAGAATTGAACAAAAAAATCGAAGTGGCTAATGAAAAAGATTCACAAGTCGTAGCGGTAACTGCGCAAGACAAAAATCCGAAATTAGCTCGTGACATTGCTAACACAACTGCAGAAGTGTTTAAAGGTGAAGTTGCGAAGATTATGAGTGTGGATAATGTTACGGTACTTTCTAAGGCAGAGTTATCAGAAGAATTATCGCCAATTAAACCACGCCCAATGTTAAATGTAGTAATTGCTTTCATTGTTGGTTTAATAGCTTCAGTTGGACTTGCATTCTTACTAGAATACTTAGATAACACAGTGAAAAAGGAAGAAGATGTAGAGAACTTACTTGGCTTGCCAGTGTTAGGTATTGTAGCTCGTATGGATGAAGAAACAATGAACGTGAAATCACACGCTCCATCATCAAGAAAAGTGAGGGGACAAACAATTGGCTCTTAATTTATTTAAAAAGAAAAAGAATCATCGTCAACGTCGTCAATTAATTGCTCATCAACAACCGAAATCACCAATTTCAGAACAATATCGTAATATTCGAACGAATATTGAGTTTGCGGCTGTTGATACGAATTTACATTCATTAATGGTAACATCTGCGAACCCAAGTGAAGGAAAAACGACAACGACAGCGAATATGGCAGTTGTGTTTGCTCAACAAGGAAAAAAAGTATTATTAATTGATGCAGATATGCGTAAACCAGCAATGCATCAAATGTTCCAAGTAGATAACATTTTCGGATTAACGAACGTATTAACACATAGTGAACGTTTAGAGAACTGCGTACAAACGACATCTGTAGAAAATCTGAACTTTTTGGCATGTGGTCCAATCCCACCAAATCCAGCAGAATTATTAGGTTCAAAATCAATGAAAGAACTTCTTGGACAAGCATACAGCATGTACGATCTAGTTATTTTTGATATGCCACCAATTTTAGCTGTAACCGATGCGCAAATTATGGCAAATGTATGTGATGCTTCTGTTCTTGTTGTTCGTAGTGAATCAACAGAGAAAGAAACAGCAGTAAAAGCAAAAGGATTATTGGAGTCTGCAAAAGGTAAATTGTTAGGTGTTGTTCTGAACGACCGTGAACGTGAAGAAGGCTTACATTATTATTACGGTGTAAACTAATTAAAAGAGTGAGATATGGTTGAAACATATCTCCTTTTTTCCCTTGAACATGAGAAATCTCTCATATTCAAGGGAAAAAAGATCTTTATAGGAGAGAGGGAGGATGAAACAAATGATAGATTTACATTGTCACATTTTACCTGGTATCGATGACGGTGCACAGACAGTAACAGATAGTTTAGCGATGGCACAACAAGCCGTGTCAGAAGGAATACATACAATTGTCGCAACGCCGCATCATCAAAATGGAAAATATGTAAATGAACGTACCTCAATTATTCATCACGTAAAACAACTAAATGATGAACTACAACAACATAATATCCCGCTTACTATTTTACCTGGGCAAGAAGTCAGGTTATATGGCGATTTATTAGAAGACTATGAAGCTGGTAAAATCGTTACTCTAAATGAAACAAATAAATACATATTCATTGAATTTCCATCGAATCACGTACCTCGTTATGCCGAACAATTATTATACGAATTACGTGTAAAGGGAATGATTCCAATTATTGTTCACCCAGAACGTAATGCCGAGTTAATCGAGCGGCCAGATAAGTTATATAACCTTGTTAATAAAGGTGCACTGACGCAAGTAACAGCAGGGAGTTTGCTAGGGAATTTTGGTAAAAAAATTAAAAAATTCTCACTACAGCTTGTGGAATATAACTTAACACATATGATTGCATCAGATGCGCACAACACGACATCGAGAGGATTTCATTTAGCAGAAAGTTATGAACTAATTGAGAAAGAATTCGGAATGAATGTTATGAGTGATTTAAAAGAAAATCCGTACTTATTAATTAGTGGGAAAGCAATTTACAAAGAAGATCCAGAACAAATTCGTCGTAAAAAATTGTTCGGTATTTTTTAAATAAAGAATTGGTGATGTCTCCTAACCGTTATCAACGGGGGCACTCGGTCATGCTGTGGGTAGAAATTTTTATTTCGAACCTACCTTAGACGCTTGTCGTCGGGAGTATGACGTGAGGATGGGTTAGATGCCCATAATTATTTGTAACAGAAACTCTACCTATGTAGTAATAACTATGACTTTATAGGTAGGGTTTTTGTTATTGTTACATATAAATATAATAATTTGTTTTTGGGGGTACTAGATTTGAAAAAAGTAAGGAAAGCAATTATTCCAGCAGCTGGTCTTGGGACAAGATTTTTACCAGCAACAAAAGCGATGCCGAAAGAAATGTTGCCAATCGTCGATAAACCGACAATTCAATACATAGTGGAAGAAGCAATAGAATCAGGAATTGAAGATATTATTATTGTTACTGGAAAAGGTAAACGTGCCATTGAAGATCACTTTGATCATTCTTTTGAGTTAGAGCAAAACCTTTTAGAAAAAGGAAAGTATGAGGTGCTTGAGAAAGTCCAAGCTTCTTCTAAAATTAACATTCATTACATAAGACAAAAAGAACCAAAAGGTTTAGGACATGCAGTATGGTGTGCTCGTAAATTTATTGGAAATGAGCCATTTGCAGTATTACTTGGTGATGATATTGTACAAGCGAATACACCATGTTTACGTCAATTAATGGATCAATATGAAGCAACACAATCATCCGTTATTGGTGTACAAACGGTTCCGGAAAATGAAACACATCGTTACGGTATTATTGATCCAGTTGAACAAAATGAACGTCGTTATCAAGTACGTCAATTTGTAGAGAAGCCAGCGCAAGGAACAGCACCATCCAATTTAGCCATTATGGGTCGTTACGTATTAACACCAGAAATCTTTATGTTCCTTGAAAATCAACAAACAGGTGCAGGCGGTGAGATTCAATTAACAGATGCGATTCAACGTTTAAATGAAATTCAGCGTGTATTTGCTTATGATTTTGAAGGGATTCGTTATGATGTTGGGGAGAAGTTTGGATTTATTAAGACGACAATTGAGATGGCACTTCAGCATGAATCCCTAAGAGAAGAATTAATGAGTTATATGAATGAACTTGTAAAAAAAGAAAATGTACATATTTAAAGTGAGGTGAAAAGGCATTGGCCTTAATTAAAGTATCAAGTGGAACTGTAAAAGAACAAAGAATGCTTGTTGCTGAAGAAATCAACCAGAATGGGACTTATTTATTTATCAAAAGGTTTATAGATATATTAGCTTCTTTGTTTGGTCTTATTCTCCTTTCACCTATTTTTCTTATTGTGGCATTGCTTATTAAACTGGAAGACCCAAGAGGTCCTATTCTGTTTAAGCAAGTTCGTATCGGAAAGAGCGAAAAGGAGTTTGGGATGTACAAATTTCGTTCAATGGTAACAGATGCAGAAGATCGACTAAAAGATTTATTACAGCATAATGAAGTTTCGGGCGCAATGTTTAAAATGAAAGATGATCCTCGTGTGACGAAGATTGGTAAATTTATTCGTAAAACGAGTATAGATGAGTTGCCACAATTATTAAATGTACTAAAAGGTGATATGAGTTTAGTAGGCCCTAGGCCCCCATTACCAAGAGAAGTAAAAGAATATACTTCTTATGATAAACAGAGGTTATTAGTAACACCTGGGTGTACTGGACTCTGGCAAGTTACGGACAGAAATAGTGTCGGTTTTAAAGAGATGGTTGAATTAGATTTAACATATATTAAAAATCGTAGTTTAGGGTTAGATATTAAATTAATATTAAAGACCGTGCTGGTGTTATTTGGATCTAAGAATGCTTTTTGATAGCATTCTTTTATATTTTTGTAATTCAAAATAGGGTTTATTTGAAAAGTTTATGGCGTATGCTCTAAATTGTTTTCGAAATAGAATGATTGCAAGGGAGATGTACTAATATGAATATAGCAGTAGTAGGAACTGGTTATGTAGGGCTAGTTACAGGTGTGGGTTTATCTGAGATTGGCCACAATGTTATTTGTATAGATACTAATGAGAAAAAAGTAGAGCAAATGAGAAGTGGAAAATCACCCATCTATGAGCCAGGGTTAGACACTTTAATGTTAAAAAATATTGATGCAGGGCGTTTAAAGTTTACTACAGACCATTCTATGGCATTTGAAGAAGTAGAGGTTATTTATATAGCAGTAGGAACTCCAGAAAATGAGGATGGAACAGCAAATTTAACATATGTAAATCAGGTTATTAAACAAATTGCTCGAAATATTAAGAAGAATATTATTGTAGTAACGAAGAGCACAGTACCAGTAGGGACTAATCATCATATTAAGAATAAGCTAAAGGAAATCCTACCATCTAATATTGAGGCTGAAGTTGTATCAAATCCAGAATTTCTTCGTGAAGGTTCAGCTGTATACGATATATTTAATGGTGATCGTATTGTAATTGGAGCAGATTGTGAAAAGGCATCGGCAATAATTCGCAAAGTTAATGAACCATTTGGCATTCCTATCTATGAGACTGATATCTGTAGTGCAGAAATGATTAAATATGCATCCAATGCATTTTTAGCCACAAAAATTAGCTTTATTAATGAAATTGCTAACGTATGTGAAAAAGTAGGTGCAGATGTTGAGAAAGTAGCAGTAGGAATGGGGCTAGATAGTCGTGTGGGTAACCAATTTTTAAAAGCAGGTATTGGATACGGTGGTTCTTGTTTCCCTAAAGATACAAAGGCTCTTAAGAAAATTGCAGAAAATGTAGAATATGACTTCAGTTTATTGAGTGCAGTAATTGAGTTTAATAATAAACAACAACGTAGACTACTTGACCAAGCAGTAAAGGATTTTGGTACTTTGGATGGGAAAAAGGTAGGTATATTAGGATTGGCTTTCAAACCAAATACGGATGATATTCGTGAGGCAGCATCTTTAGTTATTGTTCCAGAATTAATAAAAATGGGGGCTCATGTAAAGGCCTATGATCCAATTGCAATGGATAATGCAAAGAGGGTTTTACCAGGTACAGTAGAATATGTGAGCGAAGTCATTGAGGCTATTAAAGATACTGATATTGTATTTATCCTAACAGAGTGGGATGAAATAAAATCAATGTCGCTAGAAATATTCAAAAATGAAATGAAAGAAGTAAATATATATGATGGTAGAAATTGTTTCTCAATAGAAGATGCTCAAAATAGTGATATAAGATATCGTTCTATAGGAAGAGTATTGGTTGATAAAAAACATGTATGTGTTTGATTTAAGTTATAAAAAGTAGGAGAATCGAAAATAGCAAATAAGCCATCTTACTAATTTTTCAAGGAAATCGAGTGAAAGAGGGAGCGCTTTGAAAATATGTTTCGCAGCTTCATCAGGAGGGCATTTAGAACAATTAATGATGCTGTATCCAATGATGAAAAAGAATGAGAGTTTTATTTTGACAGAAAAAACAAGTTATCAATTTAACTCAAAAGATATCAAGCATTATGATGTAGTTCAAATTAATAGAAGAGAGCTTACTTTCTTTTTTAAATTAATAATCTTATTTGTACAAACTTTAATAATTTTATTAAAAGAAAAACCGGATGTTGTTATTTCAACAGGTGCATTGGCAACAGTGCCAATGTGCCTGTTAGCTAAGGTATTTAGAAAGAAATTAATATTCATTGAATCTTTCTCTAAAATAACTTCACCAACTATTACTGGGAAATTATTGTATAAGCATGCAGATTTATTTTTAGTGCAATGGGAAGATATGAAAAAGTTTTATCCTAACGCCAAGTATGGGGGGGGAATATATTGATTTTTATAACAGTAGGTTCCCAAAAATTTCAATTTGATAGACTGTTAAAAGAAATTGACCGTTTAATTGAAGAAAAGAAATTGAATTCTGAGGAAGTATTTGCTCAAATTGGCTATTCAACATATGAACCGTGTCATTATTCTTATCAAAAGTTCTTAAATAAGGAAGAATTTCTGAATTTAATAGATAAAAGTGAAATAATTGTTACCCATGGGGGAACAGGATCTATTATTAATGGAGTAAAGAAAGAAAAAAAGGTTATTGGTATTCCTAGAATGATGGAACATGGCGAACATGTAGACAATCATCAATTTGAAATAATAGAGCAGTTTAAAGATTCTAATTTAATATATGGAATTTCTGATGTTTCTGAAATCGAGAGTGCATTAAAATCCGTAAAGAATATGGAATTCAGAAAATATGAGTCTAATACTGAGAATATTATAGGTATATTAGAGGATTTTTTAATAGGAAATTAAAATATAGCTAATAATTTTAGTGGAAATAATATTAGAAAAAGGTGAACTAATGAATGTTATCATGATCGGATCCCACATAAAAGTAACAGGCGGGATTACAAGAGTTGTGAAAAATTATATGCAAGCTGGCCTTAAGGAAAAGACAAATTTGGAATATTTCCCAACTTATTATGGCAGCAGTCATCTCGTAAACATTATATTTTTTATATGGCAATATATAAAGTTATTTTTCCAACTAAATGCATTAAGTCGTAAGTATGACGTAGCGCATATTCATATGTCTTATAGAGGTAGTTTTATCCGTAAGAGAAAGATTATAAACTTATTGAATCAGAAAAATATCCCCATCATATTGCATATGCACGGATCACAATTTAAAGATTTTTACAATGAAAGCTCGGATAAGAGAAAGAGACAAATTGTTGATACGTTAAATAAAGTCACTGTTATAATTGCTTTAGGGGAACAGTGGAAAGAATATTATAAATCAATCTGTGAAACGGAAGTTGTGTCATTAGATAATGCAGTATTTCCAAAACAGGTATCCGATGATCCCGAAGAAAGAATATACATTACAACTATGGGAGTACTTTCTGAGAGAAAAGGTACATATGATTTGATTCAAGTTGGTGCGAAGTTAAAAGGGAAAATAGATAGCAAATATAAATTTGTACTAGCTGGTGATGGTGAAATTGAAAAAGCCAAGCAAAAAATCAATGAATTGGAACTAGATGATTTGTTTATTCTTCCTGGTTGGATATCAGATGATAAGAAAATAGAAGATATTTATCGGAAAAGTATTATATATACATTACCATCGTACAATGAAGGTATGCCTATGTCTATTTTAGAAGCAATGAGTTATGGGCTACCTGTTATATCTACTAATGTTGGATCTATTCCCTCTGTAGTTGAGAAGGAAAATGGATTTATTACTAAACCTGGGGATATAGATGAGTTAGCAAATAAAATTATCTTCCTATTAAATAATAATGAGATAAGCAAATCAATGAGTGAGCGTAATGTTGAGAAAATAAACTCAAATTACAATGTTTATAGTTCTTTAGATGAAGTTATCTCATTATATGAAAGAATTATGAAGAAATCAAAATAAAAGTTATAGCTAAAAATTTTAGTTAAAGTGAGTTGAGCGTAATGCCTGGATTTTTTGGCTTTATTTCAAATAGAGAAGAGATATTAGATAATGATATTAATATTTATGATATAGTTGATGAAAATCAGCACTTAATTGAAGAAGAAAGAAAAATTACTACTTCAATGTTATATGGGAAATTTTTCAGAAATGCAGTTAAGAAATTTGAAAAAGATAGAGCTTTTTATGAAGATCAACATAATTTTTCTATATTAGATGGTGTAATTTTAAATAAGAGTGATTTATATAAAGAGTATAGTGTTAATGAAGATAGAATAGAGATACTATTAAACAAGATGTCTAATGTAGAACCTAAAACGTTTTTTAATAAGTTTAGAGGAAGTTTTGGAGGAGCCCTTCTTAACAAAGATGAAAACAACTTTACCCTATATACAAATCATGTGGGAGATAAAGAGGTTTTTTATTATATTCATGAGAAAGAGAACACACTGTATTTTGCTACTGAATTTGAGGTTCTTATAAGGCTAGTTCACAAAAAAACAGGTAAAAAGTTCCATATTAATCATAATGCTGCGTATAGTTTAATGACACACTCGCACGCATTATGTAATGAAACCTTGTTTGAAGATGTATATAGGTTAACACCGGGGCACTATATTGAGTATTCAAAAAGTGGAATCAATAAAAAATGCTATTATGCTTTAAGTAATACGCCTGTTGAGATTTCAGAAGAAGAAGCTTTGGAAAAAGTAGATGTTCTTTTTAAGAATGCAATTAAGAGAGCATTTGAAAAAGATTTAGAGTATGGTTATAAGCATTTGGTAGCATTAAGTGGTGGATTAGATTCGAGAATGACTGCTTGGGTTGCTCATACTATGGGATATAAAAATATGCTTAATTATACTTTCTCTCAAACCGATTATTTGGATGAAAAGGTACCCAAGCAAATAACTGATAAATTAAAAACAGAGTGGATGTTTAAAGCATTAGATAATGGAACGTATATTTATAAATATTTTGATGAATCGGTCAAAATATCAGGAGCAAGGAGTCAAGGGTGTACTATTGCTCATACATTAAGTATGGTTAGTAATATGAATTTGGAAAAATACGGTATGGTTCATACGGGACAACTTGGTGATGTAGTAATTGGAACTTTTTACGATAAGGGCGAACGTAAAAAATTCATGCCGGGTGCAGGAGCATATTCTACTAAACTTATTGATAAAGTAGAGTACGATGTAGATAAGGCCTTTCATTTAGAAGACCAAGAAATCTTTAAATTTTATAATAGGGGATTTACAGGAGTAAATACTGGATTAAAGCCTATGTTCCAATATACTGAGACAATTTCTCCATTTTTAGATATTGATTTTATGGAGTTTTGCTTAACTTTACCACTAGAGTATAGAAAAGGGCACAGAATTTATATTAAGTGGATAAATAAATATTATCCAGAAGCAGCAGATTTTATTTATGAAAAAGTAAAAGGTAAGATAAATAAAAAAGTAATAACTGTAAAAGGAGTTCCGGTTCCTTGGACGAGCATTCCAGCAGCAGGTATTAAATTAGTTAAAAATAAATTAGGTTTAAAGTTGAATTCGAAAAATCATATGCATCCTATGGATTATTGGTATAGAACAAATAAATACCTGAAAGAGTTTTATGAAGCAGGATATAATAAGAATATAGATTTAATACAAGATTCGACTTTAAAAAATGATTGTGAAGATTTATTTAGAAACGGAAGTACACTTGAAAAAGACCAAGTAGTTACATTTTTAGTATTTGTGAATCAAATGAATAAATACATTATGTAATTCTGATATTCTAAAGAAAGAACGACTAAATTTATAATAGAATAGGAGAATTACAGTGAAAATAATGCATTTGAATTCTGAGTTGTTTCTTGGAGGTGGCTTAGAACGAATAATTGTTGATTTAATGGTGAAAAATACTGAAATTCCTCACTATCTTTGTGTTATAAATGATAGGTGGAGTCAAGAATATATAGAAATACTTAATAAAGACTCCCTTTTATTATGTAATAGAAAAGAAGGTACGAGAAATCCCATTATAAATATAGGTACTATCTATAAAGCCTGTAAGTTTATAAAGAAAAACAAAATTGATGTTGTTCATTGTCATGATACGTTTAGTTTAAAGTTTGCATATTTGCTTAAGAAAATTACGAAAGTAAAAGTGGTATTTACTGTACACGATACTAAAATATATAATGAAGCATTAAATAAGTATCCTGTTGATATGTACATTACTATTTCAAAAACGGTCTATAATGTTGTGAATAAATACGTTCCAGAAGAAAAAATAAAGTTAATTTATAATGGGGTAGACCTTGAAAAGTTTAGTGGTGGCCGAGAGTTAAACGTTCAAAATAAAGATTCATTTAAAATTGCTTGTGTTGCTCGTATTGTACCAGAGAAAAAAGGTCAAGATATTTTAATTAAGGCACTTGATATTTTAAAAAATCAGTATGGGTTTTCTAAATTTAATTGCTTTTTTGCTGGAAGCGCAGCAGATCTAAAATATATTAATGAATTAAATGATTTAATTGTAGAATATCATTTAGAAGAAAACGTTGAATTTCTAGGAAATGTAGCGAATATTGAAAAGTTATATAAAGACGTAGATATTTTTGTTTTACCATCTAGATATGAAGGTTTTGGATTAGTAGTAGTAGAAGCTTTAGCAGCGGGTTGTGCGGTAGTTGTTAGTAAACTTGAGGGACCTCTTGAGATTGTAAAAGAAAATGAAGAATATGGTTTATATTTTGAAAAAGAAAATCATCAAGAACTCGCCCAAAAATTATATCGCTTAGTAAATGATAGAGAGTGTCGTCAGCGGTATGAGAGTAATAACAACACTTTAGAATATTTAAATCGCGAGTATTCTCTAGAAAATATGATTAAGAGATATAACGAAGTTTATAGAGAATTATGCACAAACTAAATATGAAAAATGAAGATAAAGGTATTTTTATATGAAAAGTTTAAAAGTTAATTTAAACAAGTATGTTAATCATTCTTTATTTAAAAATCTTAGTATCGTATTCTTAGAAAGTATTATTACAAAGGCATTAAGCTTTATAAGTATTCTAATTCTATCTAGGCAACTTGGTCCTGAAGATTATGGTAAATATTCATTTGTATTTGTCACTGTAGCTTTTTGTAGTGCATTCTTTGATTTTGGTATGGAAAATACAGCAGTACGTTTTTCAGCAAGAGATAAAGGGAAAATGCAAAGTATATTTGGTTTATATTTTTTTACAAAAATAATTATTACTGCAACTGTAGTTACAGGATTAATCTTATTTGGCAGTCATATTTTTTCTAGCCAAGGTAAAGATGAAATAATTCAATATATCCCATATTTAATCGTGGGGTATATAGGGGAATCACTTTTATTTGTTAATGATACTTATTTACAAGCTATTCAAAAATTCAAATTGAGAGCTTTTATCAATATATTTAGGTATTCTATTTTAATACTTATAGTTTTAAGTTTACTATTAAATAATATGTTGTTATTGAAGTATGTATTTATTTTATACTTCATCCCGATTATAATCTCTTTACCATTTGTATTTAAGTATTTTAAATTTATTAAAATTTACTTTTCTTCAAAATTCCCTCGAAAATTACTAAAAGAGATTATGCATTATGAAAAGTGGATGTTAATGATTTCTATACCTAATAATGTTTTGGGCAGAATTGATTTCTTTATGATTTCTATTTGGGTTACTTATGAGCAAATTGGAATTTATAATGCTGCATTTCAACTATCGGCAATTGTTTCATTTCTACCATTTGCTTTTGGAAAAGTAATGCTACCTACAATGTCTGAACTAGATGAGAAAGAAGTAGTAAGAAAGACTAAGCAAATTATAAAGCCTACATTAATAGTTTCTTTCCTTATGTTATGTATGGTACCTTTAGTACCTTTAATTGTCCCATTTTTTCTAGGGGAAAAATATTTAGGGGCAGTTTCTATTCTTCAAGTAATGTTGATTTCGGCGATATTAGGGTTTATTATTGTTCCTATTGAACAGGCTATTTATTCCTTAGGAAAGCCAATGTTTATTACTATAGGTAAATACATTCAAATGGGAGGAATCATAATTTTGATTTTCCTTACTGTTCCATATTTTGGGGTGATTTGGGCTGCAATTAGTGTGGTACTGGCACGATTGTTATATTCAATAATATTAATAAAAATGTATTTGAATTATAAAAATAAATACATATTGAATGAAAACAAGTAAATTACTCTGAGGAAATTTTGTATTGAAAAGTATTGTTTAGTAGATTTTGAATTGGCTAAATGTATTTTTATTTGCCAAAATACGTTTAGCCTTAAATATTATCACTTTAAATGCCGAAAAAGTATTTTTTAACCTTTTTATAGGGATTTTAATCAATTAGTCGTTAAAAAATAATTAAATATATAACTGATTTAATGTTTTGATAAATGAATTTTTATGTGTTTATAATGTATGGAATAGGTAAGTGATCTAGTTTACCTTAGACCAATATTATATACTTTTCAGTTAAATATTTTAAAAGGATATTGAGGGGAAACATGGAAATAAAATTGAAACAAATTACTATTAATTTAGTTCTCCCACTAATTTGTATTATTGCATTTTCTTTTTTATTGGGAACAAATTATTATGCATACTTTATATATTTGTTACTAGGGTGTAATTTTTATTTATTAACAAAGTTTTTAGGTTGGGAAATATCCTTTCTATTTATAATTCCAATACTTAGCATTGCGTTAGTTTTAACGGGGGATTTTTTCCTTCTTGATTTTTATAATAATAACGAGTTAAATCCATTAAAGATTCATCCTTTTGTACTAGCATGGTTAGTTGTATTTGTTCTATTTTTTATAGAAAATTTATTAACGAAAAAAATAATCTTTGATAAGGTTTTTCTGTTGTGTATTTTAGTGCTTGTTCTATTTTTTGGAGTTACTTTTATTACAAAAGGGATAGCTGGAATGTCATTAGCAATTCATAATTATCTTGGACCTATTTCATTTTTCTTGTTTTTTTATTGTAAAAGGCAAATAAATACGAAAAAAGTTAATAAGGCAATAGATGTCATGATTTGGTGTTCGGTACTAATTGGATTACTAGGTGTTTTTGAATACTTCACAAAAACGAATGTTTTCCAGAATCTTTATAGTGCAAATAATGCAACATGGTTAGATTCAACATACCGAGAAGGATACAGGATTAAAACAATAATTGGTCATCCATTAGATAATGCAGTATTCTTCCTTTTTTCAATGATCATTGTTCAAATGAGAGTTAAGGATAATAGAACAAAGTATACTTTACTCTTATTATTTATAATTGATATTTTATTAACTGGTTCAAGAAGTATTTTTGCTATAGCATTTTTAGTGCTAATATATAATGAACAGGGTTTGAAAAATAGCTTGAATAAGATTAAGCAGTATTTTATTACTCTATGTATAATAGGGGTTACATGTTTAGTGACACTTAGTACATCTTTAGGATCTACTTTAATGAGTCGAGTAGGTAGTGCAAGTGATTCTACTGAGGCGCGCTTTATGTTGATAGACTATTTCATAAAACATTTATCATCGTTCCAAATTATGGGTTTGGGTGGGGCGTCAGAGAACATTAAAATAATAGGTCGATATAATACTCCTATAATTCTTGAAAATCCTTGGATTATTTTATTTTTCGATGTGGGATATTTTATACTAATATACATTCTGTTGTTAATTCTTATTCTATGCAGAATAGAATACAAAGTATTAGCGATTACTTTAATTTTTGCAATTTCAGGATACAATTCATTTGGTGTAAAAAATAATGCCAATTATTTTTTATTTTATTTATTAACTTATGGATATATTCTAACCAGAGAAAAAAAGTCCTCAGCTTAATTTATATAAGAATTTAATTGTTCTACAAGATAAAGAAAAAAATCCCGAACCCCGGAGAGTATTGCGGAATTTGGGATTTTTTGTTTCTTGTTTTACTTTACACTCTATAATACCTTGCTATAATAGAGGAGATTATAAAAATGAAATGTTTAAATTTAGGGCGATTATTTTCTTGAAATGTAATTGGAATATTCATAGAGGTAGAAGATTATTTCGTTACATATACTATTAACTTTTGAAATAAAAGGAAGTTATAAAATTAAACCTCGATGATTGGACTAAATTTATTAGTTGAAAGAAGGAACTGGTATGAAAAAGAAAGTATTATTTTGGATTTTTGGTATCATTGGTGTTCTTATTATTGGTGGTGGTGTATATGCATATACTGTTTACTCTAATGTATCTAATACGTTAGATGCAGTACACAAACCATTAGATCGTGATAAATCTGAAAAGCGTGATGAAAAAGTAGATGTTTCGGATCAGAAACCAGTTTCAATTTTATTAATGGGAACGGACCAACGAGAAAATGAAACGTCTAGGTCGGATTCATTAATGTTATTTACATTGAATCCGAAAACAAAATCAATGAAGATAACAAGTATTCCGCGAGATACTTATACAGAAATCATTGGAAAAGGTAAAAAAGATAAAATCAACCACGCGTATGCCTTTGGTGGAATTGATATGGCTGTAAAAACGGTAGAGAATTTTCTTAATGTACCAGTCGACCATTACATTGAAGTAAATATGGCTGGATTTAGAGATATTGTAGATGCTGTTGGTGGTGTTGATGTAAATAACGATTTGGAGTTTACGTCAAGAGAGCAACATTTTGCTAAAGGGAATATCCATTTAAATGGTGAAACAGCATTAAAGTATACTCGTATGCGTTATGAAGATCCACGCGGTGACTTTGGCCGTCAAATGCGCCAACGTCAAGTAATCCAAGCAGTAATTAAAAAGGGTGCAAGTGTTTCTTCATTAGCAAGCTACGGTGATGTATTAAAAGCAATTGAGAAAAACGTTAAAACAAGTTTAACGCAAGACCAAATGTTTGATATTCAAAAGAATTATAAAGATTGCATGCAGAACAGTGAAGAAATCCAAATTCCAGGTGACGGCCATAAAGCTGCTGACGGTATTTGGTACTACTATGTTCCGGATGCAGCGAAACAAGATTTAACAAATAAGTTAAAAGCACATCTTGAATTGACTAAATAATATGTAATAAACCCAACTCCTTTGGAAGGAGTTGGGTTTATTTTTGCATGAATTTATATTAGTATTATATATTGTGAGATTAATAGATGAGGTGAATCAATGAATAAGAAAGTAATACTTGTTCTTGTTGTTTTTGTATTGTTTATTGCTTCGATTGTGAGCGGTAAGTTGTACTGGAATAAGAAAGTTGCAAATGCGACAGGGCAGACGAGTGAAGTAACGAAGAAAAAGGCTGAAGTGAAAGATAGCGGAGCGAAGAAAGCAGAGAAAAAGCAAGATGCGAAGTCATCTTTTAATGAAGCATACGCGAAGAATTTGCCAGATGCAGTGAAAGAGAAGTTGAAGAAAGCTGCTGAGGATAAAAAAGCAGTAAATCTTGTTATTGTTGGTGATGAAGCCTCTTCATCTGAAAAAGGTGCTTGGGTAGCTAAGTTAACGACTAATTTAGAAACTGCTTATGGTAAAGGTTTATGGAATGTGACTGTAAAGGAATATAAAGGTGAAAGCACAGAGGAGTTAATCGCGAATAAGCGTGATAAAGAGATTGCGAAAGAGAATCCAGATGTGATTTTATTTGAACCACCATTCATTACTGATAATGGTAAAACTGGTAATGGAAACTCTGTAGTAAATACACAGAAGTTCGTTCAGGCACTTTCTACTGGTGCAAAGGGTGCTACGATTATGATTCAACCATCAAATCCAGTGTATGGTGCGAAAAATTATCCGAAATCGATTGAAGCATTAAAACAATTTGCGACGCAAAATAATTATACATATATTGATCATTGGGGAGCATGGCCGGATGCTTCAACGAAAGCAATTTTACCATACTTACAAGAAGAATTTGGTTTCCCAAGTGAAAAAGGACATGACGTTTGGGCGAAATCTATAACTGATTATTTTGTAGCTAAGTAATGAAGGAGAGATAAAAGGTGTACGAGTTCTCGTATACCTTTTCCTTTTATAATTAAGAGATTTGAAAATAGTAGGAGGAAAACAATGAACTCAATCCTAATCTGTGGCGGAGCTGGCTACATCGGTTCTCACGCTGTGAAAAAATTAGTAGACGAAGGTTTATCGGTAGTAGTGGTAGATAACTTACAAACTGGTCATGAGGATGCAATTACGGAAGGTGCGAAGTTTTATAATGGCGACCTTCGTGATAAAGCATTTTTAAGAGATGTTTTTAAACAAGAAAATATTGAGGCGATTATGCATTTCGCAGCGGATTCTTTAGTTGGAGTTAGTATGGAGAAGCCTCTTCAATATTATAATAATAATGTGTATGGTGCACTTTGCTTATTAGAGGTAATGGATGAGTTTAAGGTAGATAAGTTTATTTTCTCTTCTACTGCGGCAACGTATGGTGAGGTAGATGTGGATCTTATTACTGAGGAAACGATGACAAATCCAACGAATACGTATGGAGAAACGAAGTTAGCAATCGAAAAGATGCTTCATTGGTATAGCCAAGCTTCTAATTTACGTTATAAGATTTTCAGATACTTTAACGTAGCTGGTGCAACTCCAAATGGTATTATTGGGGAAGATCATCGCCCAGAGACACATTTAATTCCTCTTGTATTACAAGTGGCGTTAGGTCAACGTGAGAAGATTATGATGTTTGGTGACGATTATAATACACCAGATGGTACTTGTATCCGTGATTATATTCATGTTGAAGATTTAGTGGCAGCCCACTTCTTAGGGCTTAAAGACCTACAGAACAGCGGAGAAAGTGATTTCTATAACTTAGGGAATGGTAATGGTTTCAGTGTAAAAGAAATCGTTGATGCAGTTCGTGAGGTTACAAATCATGAAATTCCTGCTGAAGTAGCACCGCGCCGTGCGGGTGATCCAGCACGTTTAGTTGCTTCTTCTAAGAAAGCGAAAGAGAAGCTAGGATGGGATCCTAAGTATGTAAATGTGAAGACAATTATTGAGCATGCTTGGAATTGGCATCAAAAGCAACCGAATGGATATGCTAAATAAATATAATAAGTGAAAGAGAGGGTATCGTCGACAAAATATGTTCGACAATACCCTCTCTTTTTTTATAGGATTTTTGCTATACTAAACTGTACTATAATACGTGGTGGAAGGAGGAGAATGATGAAAATACTTGTGGTTGATGATGAATCGAGTATTCGTAATTTGATTCGGATGCAGTTGGAGATGGAAGGTTATGAAGTGTTGGCAGCGGCTGATGGGAGAGAAGCTTTAGAGAGATGGAATGAAGGGCCGGATGTATTGATTTTGGATGTTATGCTTCCGGATACGGATGGGTATGAGTTGCTTCGTTTGTTCCGTGAGAGGGATAGGGATATTCCGGTGCTTATGTTAACGGCAAAGAGTCAGATGAATGATAAGTTGCTTGGCTTGCAGCTTGGTGCTGATGATTATGTGACGAAGCCGTTTAATTATGCGGAGCTTATTCTTCGGGTTAAGAATATGGCGCGGCGTGTAAAGAAGACGGAGGCGGCTGTAAGTCATGAAGTAATTGAGGCTGGAGAGATCGTGATTTGTCCTAAGGAAAGAAAGGTACATGTGAGTGGACAAGAGATTCAGTTAACGTACCGAGAGTTTAATTTATGTCAGTTATTTGTTTCAAATCCACAGCGTGTGTTTATGAGGGATGAGTTACTTGAGAAAGTATGGGGGTTTGAGTATATCGGAAATACGAGAGCCGTTGATATTATGGTGCAGAGACTTCGCAAGAAGCTTGGGACGAGCGGAGAATATATTAAGACAATTTATGGCGTTGGCTATAAACTGGATTGTTAAGTGGTGATGGTATGTCTTTAAAGCGAAATATGGTGTTCGGAATAGTTGGGCTGTTAATTCCGATTTTTGTTCTTTTATATGCAGTTGTTTATATTACGTTAGAAAAGAATATGTATCATAACGCAGCAGATTCTTTAGAAAAGTTAAGTGTAGAAGCACAAATTTATACGATGAATTATTTAGAGAAGGAAGCAGAAGTGGATACGCTTGGTCCGAATTCACTTTTAATTGCGTCGTATTTAGCGAAGCGTATGGATGTCCGTGTGCAGATGATTGGGAAGAATGGCGATGTTGTTGCAGATACACAAAAAGGGGCATTGCTTCACCGTAACATCGACATTGAGAGTTCTTTGAAGGGGAAGAAGTCTTACGTTTTTGAGGAGGCGGATCCAGCTCCTATTCTTTTGTTTTCAAGCCCGGTTTATTATGGAAACGATGTCATTGGAAGTATTCGTTTTATAAATGAGTTAACGAGTGAGAAGGAAATTTTAACAAATGTGAGCTGGACGTTCTTAATGACGTCTCTTTGTTTAGTAGCTACCGGTATTTTCTTTGCAATTCGTTTGGCGAAGTCTCTTCATAAACCAATTGATCAGTTGAGACAAATGGCACAGCGGCTCGCGAATGGTGATTATAAGAGTAAGATTGAGTTAAATGAGTACGTGGAAATCGCTCAGCTTTCAGCATCTTTTAACGCGATGGCCGATGGAATTGAGTTGCATATTAAGCAACTGCAGGAGGAGAAAGAGAAGCAGAAAGATTTCCTAGACCGCATTACGCATGAGCTAAAAACACCGCTAACGGCAATTATCGGTTATGTTGATTTAATTCCGAAGTTACAATCGAAAGAAGATGTACAGGAAAGTCTTCGTTATGTGGCTGTGGAAAGTGAGCGTTTATTATCACTTGTAGAGGAACTGCTTAAGTCTTCGAAATATGGGACGAGTACGTTTGAAGTGTCTCCTACAGTTGTGAATATAAAGGAATTGGCAGAAGAAGCAGTTTCAATTGTGAAACCTCGCCTAAATCAGTTTGAAATTGAAGTGATAAATGAGTTAACGGATGTACATGTTGTTGCGGATTTTGATAAGACGAAGCAAATTTTCTTAAATGTGCTTGATAATGCAATTAAGTATAGTGATGCTTCGCACATTCGTATGAATGTAATTGTAAATGAGCATGAGGCGAAGGTTTTTGTTCATGATGATGGGATTGGTATAGATGAAGTGGTGCTTGCAGAGTGGAATGAGTCTCCGAAAGGAAAGGCACTTCCTTCTAGTTACGGGAATGGTTATGGTTTGTATATTTGTCAGGAGATTATGAGTAAGCAGGGCGGAAGCATGCGGATTGAGAGTAGTGAAGAAATAGGTACTACAATATTCATTACATTTTTGCTTCCGAGAAGGATGGAAGACATAAAAAACTTGAAAGCGGTTAAATGATACATTTATGAAACAATTATGCGGTATTTTCGAAACAACGTTTTTTTATCTTGGAGGTAGGCAGAAATGAAAAGGCTATCATTTCAAATTCTTATGTTTGTCATTTGTATGATTGTTTCTCTTGTTTTGTTTTATGTTATGGAGAAGCAAATCTATAATCGAATCAACATTGTAAATGATAAACAAGCCGTTTTACAAAGGGTGAATGAATCTCTTCCAATTGAAGTGAAAGTAAGACATGAAAAGTGGGGAGAAATCGTTGTAACGGATGAAGTTCGTTTGCATACGATTGTTTCATTCTTTGACCGAATTCGAATAGAGCCTGGGGACGTTAAGAGCCAAGAACAAGTATTTACTGGAGAAGTAACGTACTTGAATGGACATAAGCGTACTTTTGCAGTAGGTGACTTGTTCCAGTATGGGGAAAATGTATACGGAAAGAATGGCGTGGATCCGATGATTTCAGCACTTCAAACGTATTTATTAAGCCTGTATTACACGCCAGAGCGTATTAGTGATTTCTTTGCTTCAGCAAAGGATGTCGTAGTACGTCAAGGCGATGTGTTACGTACTATCAATCTTACGCACATACTTGATTCTATTCGGTCCGCAAAGCAAATTACAGATTACGGAGAAATTCAGAAGTTATTACAATCGCAGAATGAACCGATTGCTTATATTACAGCTTATAAAACAGGTAAGCGTGTAAAGAATGATCGTGAAGATATTCTTACGATTTCTGTGTATCCATCGTACTTTGTTGTGCAATATCTCGGTGATAATAACGGAAATGTCATGTATATGAAAGGCTCTCTAGCAGAGTTATTCGTAAAGGAGAATGCGTCATGAGAAAGATAGCCTTTTTCTTCTTTTTGCTAGTAATTGGAGGAGCGATGTCTAGTTGCTCTCGAGATACAACCTCTATTAAATATAGTAAAAATGGTCTCCCTATTTTGGATGATCGTCATATTGTTGCGTATGTAGCGGCTCGTGAGGAAGTTGGTGAAGCGTTACTTTCATCATTTTGTAAACCACGTGGATGTACGTATGAATTTATTCGTCTTTCAACAGAAGAACTTCTTCGTAGAGTGGAAGAAGAAGCTGGAAATCCGAAGGCGGATATTATTATTGGCGGTACAGTAGATGCGCATCAAATGATGAAGCAAAAAAATCTTTCTATTCCTGTGATAAGCCAACATGCAAATCGTATTTCAAAAACTGTTAAAGATAAAGATGGTTATTGGTACGGTTATGAAGTGGAGAAGCTGGCAATTGCGATTAATAAAGAGCGGTGGAACGAGGAAATAGCGCCGCTCGGTCTCTCGTATCCGTTAAGATGGAAAGATTTATTGAATCCAGTATATAAAGGAAAGATTGTCATGCCCGATCCAAATGTTTCAGGTACAGCATATACGTTTTTCCAATCACTGATTGATACGTTAGGTGAAGAGGAAGCGAAGGGATATGTGAAGAATCTGGCAGAACAAGTTGGAGAAGTAACAGTGAATGGTTACATCCCAGCAGAACTTGTTGCGAGCGGTGAATATATGATAGGCATCAACTTTATGGGAGATCAGAGAATGCTTCAAAAACAAGGCTTTCCGATTTTAAGTAACGAACCTGAGCAAACAGGGTTATCTGTTAATGCGATTTCTAAACTAAAACGTGCACCGAGTGGTATTATTGCGGATTTATTTATTGATTATTGTTTATCAGAAGAAGCGGGGCATATTTTAGAAAAAGTGTCGTTTGGCGTACCAACGATGTTTGCGAAGAATGAGAAAGAAATAGAAGGACAGCCGGTTAGAAGGACGAACCAAAATATATCAAATAGCGGAATAATCGAGATATGGAATAGACAGCGTCTCTCTCTGAAGTGAGAAAAGGAGACGGAAATATATGTTTAAATGGCTCAAGCCAGCACCTGCAATTGAAAGATTGCCAGCGGATATGATCGATCGTGTATATCGATTACTACGTATTCGTGTGTTAATCGGGATTTCAGTTGGATATGCGGCTTATTATTTAGTTCGTAGTAACTTTACGTTATCAAGTACGTATTTAGTACAAGAATATGGTTTTAGTACAGCTGAAATTGGTCTACTAGGTTCAGTAATGGCAATTGTTTATGGATTTAGTAAGTTCTTTATGGGGAATTTATCAGATAAAGCTTTCGCCCAGCGCTTTATCGCAGTCGGTTTATTCTTATCAGGGCTTGTAAATATTTGTTTCGGCTTTGCATCATCATTTGGGATGATTGTTACATTACTTGTTGTTAACGGTATTGTACAAGGCATGGGAGCACCACCTTGTAGTATTGTTATGACGAAATGGTTCTCGAAGAAAGAACGCGGTACGAAAACAGGTCTTTGGAATATTTCACATAACGTTGGTGGAATGCTTGTGCCACCACTTGTCGGAATTGGTGTAGGTATTTTCGGTGAAAATCATTGGCAAGGTGGCGTGTTTATTTTCCCTGCGATTATCGCAATGGTAATTGCAGTTCTTGTTTGGATCAATGCGAAGGATACACCAGAATCTGAAGGTCTTCCTCCAATTGATGAGTATCGTAATGACTATGAAAATCTTGAAAAAGCAGATAATGCTAACAAGATGTCACCAAAAGAAATTTTAATGAAGTATGTAGTGAAAAATAAATTTGTATGGTTCTTATGTATTGCGAATGCTTTTGTTTATTTAATTCGTTTCGGTGTTATTAACTGGGTTCCACTTTACTTAACGACAGTTAAAGGATTTTCAAAAGCAGAAGCGCATGCGGCATATGCAATCTTTGAAGGTATGGCAATTCCAAGTTCATTAATCGTTGGCTTTTTAAGTGATAAATTATTTAAAGGAAAACGTATGCCATTATGTATTATTAGTATGGTTGGAGTTGTTATTGGTACGTTTATATATTGGCAAGCAACTAGCGTACTTGTTGTAAGTATTGCAGTTTCTATTATCGGTTGTTTAATTTATGTACCACAGTTCTTAATCGGTTTAAGTGCGATGGAATTAGTACCGAAATTTGCAGTTGGTACGACAGTTGGTATGTGTGGTCTATTCGGTTATGTAGGCGGAAGTCTTGTAGCTAACGCAGCAATTGGTGTTATTGTTGATAGTTCTGGTTGGGATGGTTGTTTCATCTTACTATTAACAGGTGCGGTTTTATCAACAATCTTCTTATTTATTGTTCAACGTGGACATGAGAGAAAAGATCCGAAAGTAGCGTAATATTTTGTTTGAAAAGCTATCCAATTGTGTGTGATTGGATAGCTTTTATATTAGAAAAAACAAACAGTATGAAAAATTGCAGTTTAATATATAAATGATTTTTGTTAATTAATATAATTTTTTTAGATTCCATAAACCAAATAGATACATGGTTATACCGAAAAATCCGCCGCCACAGATGAAAATTACAACCTTAAATAAAGAAATAGAGATTTCCTCTGAACCTACATAGGGAAGGATATAATTCATAAAAACAAACATTTGAAAGCCCCAAAGCACACCTGCTTTTAAGCCAGCTTTTCTTAATTTTTTCTTGTGTTGTAAATATTCTTCTTTTGTTGCACATTCAGTATCACTTAAACCTTTTTTCTTGAATTTAAAGGCTAAATAATTAGCATAAATCATATTAGATAGAAAAATAAATATAGTTCCTATAGATATTGTGTGGTTCATAGTATCAACAAGTAACATAATAAGCATTACTAACATATTTAACCACCACAAACCAATTCCAGCTACAGATAACTCTTTATTGATTTCTTGTTTTTGGTATTCATTTCTCTCACTTAGTGTTCCAACAAAACTATTATAAACTCTTTCTTTCCATTCAATTTTCATCATTTAATCTCCCTCCCAAAATAGACTATTTAAATCTGTTTTTAGTGCTTTTGCTAATTCGATACACAAGGCTAAAGAGGGATTATATTTATTGTTTTCAATTAAATTTATTGTCTGTCTCGCCACGTTAACTTTTTTAGCTAACTCTAGTTGCGATAGACCTTCAGATTTTCGATATTGTTTAACGTTATTCAAATATAAACCTCCCATTGATGGTTGTAGACCTCGTGTACCAAAATGTCATTTATATGTGACATTTTATAATTGAATAGATGAAATGTCAAATATATATGACAAAACAGCGATGGTGCAATTAGGGAAATGATTTTAATGATTCATTTTGGCAAGAAGTTTGTTAATAAAGAATGGCTTCCATTCAATTAAAATTGCTCTTTTTCCTTTCCTTAAATCTATCTTAAAAGATATAATGTCATATTTCTAATCATTGGAATTTTTGTTACAATATAAATGGATGTGTAAAACTTTGTAAAAAGATTGTAATAATATACAATTTATTTTCAGAAAGTTTTATACAATTATGGTATTTATTAAACTATTAATTTATAAAGGGAGAGAGAATATGTTACCAAATACGGTTCGTACTCCAAACAAGAAGAAGAAATGGATTATTATTGGGGTTATTGCACTAATTGTTATTGTAGCGGCAATTAATATTTTTGTTATGCAAGGTAAGAAGAAGGGTGCATCAACAAATGCTGATGCTGTAAGTTTTGAGAAAGTGACAGAGCGTAAGCTGAATAATACGAAGTTAATTTCTGGTCAGGTGAAGCCTGGTAATATTGAAAGCTTCTATGCAGATCCGGCCAAAGGGAAAGTGAAAGATATTGAGGTAAAAGAAGGGCAAGAGGTAGAAAAAGGTACGAAGTTATTCTCTTATGATAATGAAGAGATTAATCTTCAAATGAAGCAAGCTGAGCTTGATCAGAAGATGGCAGATATGCGTTACGATCAAGGGAAAAAGAAGATTGATTCGTTGAAGAAAGAAATTAAGAAGGCGAAAGATAGCGGAGCTGGGAAAGAAGTAACAGATCCGATGGACGAGCAAGTAAACGAGTTAGAGATAGGGCAAAAAACAATTGACCTTGAGAAAGAAAAAGGAAAGTTGCAGAAAGAAGAGTTAAGTAAGAAGCAGAAAGAACTTACGATTTATAGTAATTTCGCTGGTGTTGTTCAAAAGTTAGATAAAGATGCGGCACAAGGCTCATCTCAAGCGTTAGGTGGTCAAGGAAAAGCGTTTTTACAAGTAGCTTCTAAAGATCCATTCCAAGTTCAAGGTACGTTAACTGAGCTTCAGAAGTCACAAATTCAAAAAGATCAAACATTCACTGTAACGGCGAAAGCAAATAATAAGAAGAAGTGGACAGGTAAGATTACAGAGGTAAGTGAGTTCCCAACAAGTGCAGAGATGGCGCAAGCTGGCGGCATGGGTGAAGCAACTCAAAATATGTCTCAATATACATATAAAGCAAGTCTTGATAGCCAAGACGGTTTATCTCCAGGTTACCACGTTTCTCTGCAAGTAAACTTAGAGAATAAGAAGATGATTGCTGTCCCAAGTAAGAGCATTGTAGCAAAAGGCGATGATGCATTTGTTTATGTTGAGGATAAAGGTAAGCTTCGTAAACAAAATGTGAAAAAAGGTTCTACTGATGGGGACTGGACAGAGGTTGTAGAAGGCGTAACAGTGGGGCAAAAGGTGGTTAAAAATCCTTCCGACGATGTGTATGACGGAATGGAAGTGAAAGAGAAATGATTACGTTAAATAATATTGCTAAAACGTATTATCAAGGAAAGTTGGCAGTGCCGATTTTGCACGGTATTAGTTTAACGATTCAGAGCGGTGAGTTCGTTTCGATTATGGGGCCGTCTGGCTCTGGTAAGTCGACGCTTATGAATATTATCGGTTGTTTAGATCGTCCAACAGAAGGCGAATATATGCTGAATGACGTGAATATCTTAACAGCAGATGAGTCAAAGCTTGCTTTAATTCGTAATGAATATATTGGCTTTGTATTCCAGCATTTTAATTTACTGCCTCGTCTTTCAGCAGTGGAAAATGTTGAGCTTCCGCTCGTATATGGTGGCGTGAAGAAAGCGGAGCGTCGCAAGCGTGCTTTGGAGGCGCTAGGTAAAGTTGGATTGGCAGATCGCGTGCATCATTTACCAAATGAGTTATCAGGTGGACAGAAGCAGCGTGTAGCGATTGCAAGAGCGATTGCAAATAATCCAACGTTTATTATGGCCGATGAACCGACTGGTGCACTTGATACGAAGTCTGGTGAGCAAGTTATGAATATTTTCACGAAGCTTAATGCAGAAGGTACGACGATTGTTATGGTTACGCATGAAGAGGAAGTGGCAGCGTATTCTTCCCGCCGCATTGTACTGCGAGACGGGAAAGTTACAGAAGATAGAAGGTGTGCGGTATGAGTTTACTAGATAGTATAAAAATTGCCTTATCTTCTATTTTAGCTCATAAACTGCGTTCAGCTCTTACGATGCTGGGTATTATTATCGGGGTAGGTTCGATTATTACTGTCGTTGCAATTGGGCAAGGCGGGGAAGCGATGTTGAAGTCGAAAATCGCTGGTTCTGGTAATAATCTTATGCCAATTCAATTTAAACCGGATATTAATGATGAGTTCAGTATGGGGGGGCATCAAGTACCGAAATTAACAGAAGAAGATATTATGGAAGTAAAGCAAGTTAAAGATGTTTCTCATGTTATTACGACGAATAATACGATGGAAACAATGGATATTAATGATAAAAAATCAATGATTAATGTTATTGGACTTGATAGTGAATATTTTGAAGTAAATAAAGTGAAAGTGGTTAAAGGTCGTTCATTAAATGAATCTGATATTTCACAAGGAAATAACGTTGTTATGATTAGTACGAAATCAGAAGAGACGTTATTTAAAGATGAAAATCCAGTAGGGAAAATTATTGAAATGAAAGGACAACCGATGCAAATTATTGGTGTCTATAAATCAGATAATGAATTTATGGGGTTCGAGGCTGAGGAAATGTTAATTCCTCTTACTTTATGGCCTGTTTTATACGGAACGGATGAAATTCAAAGTATCGCCATTCAATCTAAAAACGTAGATAATTTAGAAACGGCAGGGAAAAAAGCTGTTGATGTATTAAATAGTCGTAAACCAAGCGATATTCCAGGTAAATATGAATTGGTGAATTTAAAAGAATTCCAAGAAGGTGTTTCTAAAGTTACTAACATTATGACGATGATTATTGGTGGTATCGCGGGTATTTCATTAGTTGTTGGTGGTATTGGTGTTATGAATATTATGCTTGTATCTGTAACGGAGCGTACACGCGAAATTGGGATACGTAAAGCACTAGGAGCAACACGTAGTAAAATTTTATTACAGTTTTTAATTGAAGCCGTTATGTTAACACTTCTAGGTGGTTTAATCGGAATTGGTCTTGGGTATGGCGGAGCATATATCGTTTCTACATTTGCAAAATGGCCGCCACTCGTTTCATGGGAAGTTGTCGTTGGAGGCGTACTGTTCTCGATGACACTCGGTATTATTTTCGGATTAATTCCAGCAAATAAAGCTGCGAAATTAGATCCAATTGAAGCATTGCGTTATGAGTAATTAATAGTGTAGTAGAACTACACATTACCGTTCTAGTGGGCGGTTCGTAGCCTCTATATGAGGAAGTGAACCGCCCGTTAGAACGGGTTATATAAATAGAAGGAGGCGTTATAATGGAAGCAAATATTAATACGCAAGATGTAGGCGTGAAGAAGCCATCATTATTAGGAATGATTACTTCTCCAGGTGAGCAGTTTGAGAGAATGAAGACGAAAAGTCCGGTTTGGGGAGCATTTGTCTTATTTGTTATATTAGGAACGATTATAGCAACAGCAGTGTCTTATTTAACATTAATTAGTACTCCAGAATTGGCAAAAGAATTAAATGGTGAAGCAGGGGCAATGGTAAAAGGATTTACCCTTGGTGGAGGCGCACTTGTTGGTCTATTAGGAACACCTATAGGTCTCTTTATTGCGGCAGGTTTTTATAAAATTATTATGATGTTTATGAGCAATGATACACCATACATGAAAATATTATCGATTTACTTATATGCTAATCTTGTTTATTATATCGGCGGATTGTTAAATGCAGGATTAGGCTTTATTTTTGATGGAAATGGCACTGATGTTTATACAAGTTTAGCTCCTTTATTTGAACAAGGGACAGTAGCACATGGAATTGCCTCTTCAATTGAAATTTTTAATATTTGGAGCCTCATTCTAACAGGACTAGGCTTACACATTGTAGCTGGTTTAAGTAAGAAACAAGCTACGATTTTAATTGTAATCTTCTTTATCCTAACAATTGCATTCGGCGTTGTAAGAGGTTTAGTAAGCGGCTTTGGTGCATAACATATTATTTTAAAAAGGTGACTCTTTAAAGGAGTCACCTTTTTTATTTTTACCCCTATTTCAAATACCACCAACAAAATTTCAAATACTATCTATTGTAATTTCAAATTCTGTCGGTAGTATTTGAAATTACTCACAGTGAAATCTTTTCTTTATTTTTATATTGTGAAGGTACCGCGGAATACTAGAAAGGTATACCTTTTAGAAACGGGTACTGTGTGAAGCCAGCGACTTTTAAAGAAGCAGTTGTTTTGTATGAAGGGATGATTGTAAATCAAATAAAGAAATTAGGTATTCGTAAAGATTATGAAGAGTATTATCAATGTGGTTTAATTGGTCTTTGGCATGCGTATGAAAGGTTTGATGCAAAGAAGGGGTATTTCCCTGCATATGCACTTGTAACGGTGCGTGGTTATATATTAGAAAGATTGAAGAAAGAATCTACTTTGCAAGAAAGATGTGTATGTGTAGGTGAGTATGAGGAAATCTTTCATTTTGAAGATGTTGAAATAAGAGTGAAGGATTTTATGAGTGTGTTAGACGAGAAGGAGAAGTATATTATTTTTGAACGTTTTTTTGTAGGGAAGACGATGGGAGAAATCGCTTTAGAGACGGAAATGACATATTATCAAGTAAGATGGATGTATCGGCAAGCACTCGAGAAAATGCGAGATAGTGTAAGAGGATAAATATTAATATAAGAATGGAAGGCAAGAGATATTGCTTTCCATTCTACTTATTAGTTTAATGTAGTAAATGTAACAAGGGGTTTTTAAAATGTAGTGAATCTTGCATGTTCATACGAGATAGTATGTATCCAGCTTTTAATAATTGTTGCTGCAATTTATGGGGACTGATAGATATTGTTGTAGTAGTGCCATTTGAAAAGTGTATTTTAGTCTTTTTAATCTTTGGGCAAAATTCTATATCATGTATGTGGTTATAAAATAGCCATATACAGCTTGGAGATGAAGGAGATTCTGTTGGAAAAGCACAAATGTATTCCCGATGATTAATTGGAATTGGAACGTTTTGTTTGAATCTAAAATTTGTTTGGACTGCATTGCGCCTGCCTTGATAAGTAGAGTGAATATGGGTTAAGCAAGATTTTTTGATGAGTTGTAATGCGGTTTGGCAGGAACGAAGATCATTTCCGCTACTGTCGATAAGTTTTGTACGATAATAAGGGTGATTGTATGGAACAAGCATCATAGTAGAACTAGAAATAATAATGTTATTTTCATCATTCATGATTTTAAGTCCTCCCTTATGAAATTAATATTTCGAATATAATTATATACAAAATAAGTAAATTAAGTGTTAATATTTTGTTTTGTATTGTAAATTTTGTCTATTCGTTTACAATCAATAGGTGATAGTCTTTCTAATTTGCATCGCTTGTACATATATATGAAAATAGAAAAGAGTAGGCGGTGATATAGTATGAAGAAAAAGTATATTATTATGGCTTTAGTTGTCGTTCTCCTAGTATATTTAGCAAACAGTAATCCGAGTAAGGGAGAATATACAGAATGGGCAGCGAAGCAGTTTATGAAGCGTAATGATGTGAGTAAGAAGCTAGATGAAGTTCAAAAAGAGAATGAAGAGGGTCTCCTTGGCGACTTGGCATCGGCCGGTAAAAAGTTAGCGAAAAAGTATGTTGAGCCACAAGTTGGGTTATTAATTGATCATTATACGAAGCGAAATGATTATATATTCTTCTCAACATATACGACTGAGTTTGATATAGGTGAAGAACATTATAAGTACGTATGCGTCGGTTTCTCAAAGATTTTTATTCCGATTGAAATGCCGAAGAAAAAAGACGAATCTGCAAAATGATGCAGATTCGTCTTTTTCATTTTATAGAGTAATGGGAACTTCAGATACATTTTTTTCTACAAGGCGAGCTCCCTTTTTTCTTGTATTTTCATCAATGGATGAAAATACAGATGAGGTAAGGATTGTATCCATTACTTGATTTACGACTTGTGCATCGATTGGTGTGATGGGCGTATCGATAGAAAAAACGACTGTTTTTCCATCTTCTTTCGCGAAAATCAACTCTAGTACTTGCATGTGTTATTCCCTCCTTTGTATTTATCAAGCTATTTACGGGATTCGGGTCTGCCGGTTAAATTGTGGTCTAATAATCAGCGGGGATGAATAAAATCCCCACTAATCCGAGTTTTACTTTATAGTTTAGAAAGATCTGATGTGCTTACAAGTTGCACAGCGTGAAGTGGTGATGCTTGTAAGGAAGCTAGAGCATGAGCTACGTTGTGTACTTGATCTAAGCTCGCGTTTGTTTTAACACGTTTAAATTGTTTGCTCTTGAAAACTGTTTTGCCGTTCTTATCTAATCCGTTGTTTAAGACAAGACGTAAAGTTAAATCCATTACGATTGTTTCAATTGCCATGTGTATCACCTCCTTTCACTTTATAAATAGGATGCAAATGTCATGTTTTGGCGTGAAATTTTTTCTTTTTTTTGGTACCCTTAAAAGATTAAGAGAGGAGAATTCTGGATAATGAATCGTAAATGGTTATTTTGGATTCCTGTATTACTATGGATGGGGCTGATTTTCTATTCTTCGGCACAACCATATAAAAAGCAGGATATGCGTTCAGATATTGAACAATATGTAAATGTTGAATTTGTGAAAGAGCATTTTTCATGGGTATCTATCGATTATGGTGGAGGAACCCCTGTTAGTATTGCGAATAAAGGTGTAGGCGGATTTATTGAGTTTTTCCTTCGTAAAGGTGCTCATTTTATGGTGTTCTTTATCCTAGGTTCATTAATTTATTACGCTTTTCATCGATCAGGTTATTCGAGGAAAAGATGTTTTATATATGCCCTTCTTTTCGTTGCGGGTTATGCAACATTTGATGAAATTCACCAATGGTATACGGGAGACCGTACACCAATGTGGCAAGATTCATTGCTTGATACGTGCGGCGGGTTAACGGGGATTATAATAAGTAATTGGTTTTGGAATAGAAAAAAGCGCTAATCTCATTTTGAGATTAGCGCTTTTTTTGCGGGTAGTAAAACTCCTCGTAAATGGTCTAATTAAAGTTTCACTTTATACACCAAGTAATTCTTTTAGTTCGTCTGTTGATAGTTCAGTCATCCAACTATCGCTTGTGATGACTGCATTGTTTAGAGATTGTTTTCTTTCTAGCATTTCATCAACTTTTTCTTCTAATGTTCCTGTTGTAATGAGTTTGTGAACATGAACAAATCGTTTTTGACCAATGCGATATGCGCGGTCTGTTGCTTGATTTTCCACAGCTGGATTCCACCAACGATCGTAGTGAATGACATGGTTGGCAGCGGTTAAGTTTAATCCTGTTCCGCCAGCTTTTAAGGATAAGATGAAAATGTCATACGTTCCGTTTTGGAACTCCTCAATCATCTTGTCGCGATCTTTTTTCGGTACACTACCGTTTAAGAAGAGGACACGCTGGCCGAATTTTTCTTCTAGCACACGTTTTAGCATGTTCCCCATGCCGATATATTGAGTGAAGATGAGGCAACTTTCATTTTGATCTTTTATATTTTCTATGAGTTCCATTAACGTTTTTGTTTTCATAGAGCGTTCAACGACATTTTGTGGCTCTTCTTCTTTTAAATAAAGAGCTGGATGATTACAAATTTGTTTTAGCTTGTTCAGCATAAGTAATATAAAGCCGCGTCTTTCAATTCCACTTAATCCTTCGACATTTTGCAGTGTATCTTGAACAAGTTGTTCATATAAGGAAGCTTGTTCACCAGTAAGAGGACAGTAAGCTTTTTGTTCTTGTTTATCTGGTAAATTTAATGCGACTGTTTGATCTTTCTTCGTTCGGCGCAGTAAAAATGGTGAGATAAACCGTTGAACTTGCTGGATTTTTCCTTCATCACGATCCTTTTCAATTGGTGTGACGAAGCGGCGTTGGAATTGCCCTAAGCTTCCGAGATATCCATGATTAATAAAGTCGAAAATGGACCAAAGTTCAGCGAGGCGATTTTCCATCGGTGTACCAGTTAAAGCGATTTTGTGATTTGCTTGCAAGTTTCGTACTGCTTTCGACTGTTTCGTATGTGGGTTCTTAATATTTTGTGCTTCATCCAAAATAACAGCATCCCAGCATAATGAAGTTAGTTCTTCCTCATCGAGTTGAGCCAATGCATAAGATGTTAATACAACATCTGCTGATTGAAAGAAATCTTCAAAAGAATTGCCCTTATCTCTATTACTTCCGTAATGTAATTGAACACGTAAATTCGGTGCGAAACGCTCAAATTCTTTTTGCCAATTTCCAAGAACAGATGTCGGCGCTACGATTAATGCAGGGCCTGTTTTGAGATTGTTTTCTTTTATATATAGTAAGTAAGAGATTGTTTGAATACTTTTCCCGAGTCCCATATCGTCAGCTAGCAATGCTCCAAATCCAAGCTTTCGTAAATATAACAACCATTCAATGCCGTGTTGTTGATACGGACGAAGTGTTGCGTTTAGTGAAGTAGGGACATCTACTTTTGGAATATCTCCAATATGAAGCAGCTTTTGGAATAGTTCCTCATAATATCCATCTAGTTCAATTTCAATATCAGTAAACGGACTATCATCTTCTACAATTTCTGTTTCAGCCGTATTTGATAAATGTTGCTGCAGGACATCTTTCATCTCTAGTCCGTATTTATCGGCACGGTTCATGAGTTTCCTTACTTCTTCGATAAAGGCTGGATCTAGTCGCATCCATTGACCGTTTATATTAAATAGACGTTTGTTTTGTTCAACGAGTTCGAAAAATTCGCTTTCTGATAAATCAATGCCGTTCGTCGAAATGCGCCAATCAAAATTAACGAGCGTATTCATACCGAAGAACGATTGTGTTTGTGCTGTATTTTGCTTCAGCTGGACACGTAATTTCGGTTTTGTTGCTTTTAAATTTTGCCACCATGATGGTAGTAAAATTGTAATGCCGGCTGCAAGTAACTCGTCGCTTGCTTCTGTTAAGAAGTTCCACGCTTCTGTTTCAAAGAGTTCATTTCGGAACGTATCTCCTTCTTTTAACCACGGTATGAGCTTACTAAAACCTTCTTGTGTTTCTGTAATCCGTTCTTCGTAATCGTGCCATCTTTTCGGTAAGGAATCGATGTTTTCATATACATATATGCGATGCGCCCCGCGCTTTGGTGTCACAATTGTTTCAAGCTTCCACATTTCAAATTCTTCTTGTGGTTCTTGTAATCTTAGTCCGATTGTAAACGGAAGATCATCTTCAATATAACCAATTTTTCGAAGCCAATCTTCTTCATGTAGTGCTGTTTCCAGTTGTCTTTTCGTAAAGTCATAATGTTCATATAGTCTTTTAGCATCTTCCCAGCCGTCATTTGAGCGGTTGTCTTGTAATATGCTTTCATTTACTGCTGCTGAGAAAAGCGATGCTAATGTTTCATCTTCAATTGGTGTATTTTGAACTTTCCAAGATGGTTGTTTAGGCCAATGATTCATATCTGGTACGAAACTACCACTCGTAAAGGCATCCCATAGTTCATTTGCATCTTTCGTAAGTGCTGTAATCGTGCCATTTATTTGAATATGTGCAAAGGAATTCATCGGTTTGTTTGCAATGTATTCAAAGGCTTGTGCATTTGTTAGCAGCACACCTTGTTTTCCTTCGAAGGTTGCTTCTTTTAGAAACGTACCGTAGAAAGAAGTGGAGTGCCATGTGAATGCATTTCGTTTCCAACTTGTTACGGATAATGGAGTACCGCTGTCATCTTCTCCCCAAAGGAACCAACCTTGACTAACATGCTGGAGCCTAATTGTTACTTCAGTTTGATTGATCATCGATTAATTTTCCTTTCCGTAATTCCTCTTGTAGTGCACGCAGGCGTGAATGGAGATTGGCGATGTGAATAATGAAAGCATCCCATTCATCGGTGCGTTTTAATCGTTTATATAATGTCCGTAATTTCTTTAAGTAACGAACTGCACGTTTATATGATTTACGATTTCGTTCTTCAATCGCCTCTACAGCAGCAAGATGGTAAAGAGGAAGTGCCACTTCTGGCGCTTCTTTTTCAATATCTTTCAGTGGCTCTTTCAACAGTTCAATTGCCTCAAATCCATATAAGAGATGAAGCTCTGCCCATGTGCGATACTGTTTTTTCGCGAGTACGTACTGTTCGTAGTTTGTGAAACTATACGGTAATAGTTCTTGTAAAATCATTTCAAAACCAGCTTGTTCATTTGTATGTGTTGCGTATGTTTCATACATGATTACAAATAGCCGAACGATATCTTTTATGAAAAGCGTATTTTCGTGATCTTGGATCGTTTTCTTTACTTGTTTATACGTAAAGGAAAGCCAGTTTTTTGCACGATCCCATTGCATGGCACTTAATAGTTCTTCTAACCAATAGAAGTATAGACTCACAACAGAAGCAGGCTGTTTTTTTAGTAAGTCCATCGCTAGTAGATCTTCGTCATTCAAAAAGAGAAGATGGGAAGACGCTAACGCTTTGGATAGTGGATTGATTTTCGTATCGATTCGTTTTTCTTCCTCTTGTATGTTCTCTTTATTGTTTAAAAGTTCACTCCATATGTGACGATAAATGAAAAATCGCTCTTGCGTATAAGCATCGGTAGAGAAGAATACTTCATGAACGAGACGAGCTGTTTCTTGCAAAATTATTTCAGACTCTGAAGGAATCGCTTCTGATTGTAAGTCCCGAACGATGGATTCCACTTTATCTACAAATAGGCGAACGACATTAACAGGTTGGTGATAAGAATACGTTTTGTTTGCTTCGAATGTCTGAATTTCTTCTAATAATTTTTGAAAGCAGTAAATTGCTGCATGTAACCTGAATAATTCATGTATGGCGATGACGCGCGGAGCTTTCCGCTCAAGCTTCGTATAGAAATCTGTAAAGATACTCATAAGAAAATACATTTGTTTATAAGTAAGGCGAGCTTGTTCTTTTTTAAATGATTCATATTCTTTTTCAAAATATGATTCCCAACTTTTATAATCCGTTTCTTCAAAAGCTGATGATTGCAATACTTGTCTTGCAGTTCTAATAGGAGGAAGGGAAGGTCTCGTATTATTTTTAAATAAAGTTAATACATCTCCTACTTGCCCGAAACTAGACGCTGCAGATAGTAATACAGCGAGCATATGCTCACATTGTGTTGGTGCGAAGCAATCACAATAACTTTCAGCGACATTACGAATCGGAATATGAACGCTATATACGTTGCCTTCCGCATCTACAGTTCCTGACAGTGTATAACCATCAAAGTCAACGTTGTAGACAACACCACTACGATATAGGTGCCGAGCTGTAGCGACATGTTCCTGATCAGCTGTTTGCTGTGGATCTAGTCCTTGAACGAACTCATTCGCAATCATCATAATTTCATCTTTCGTAATTGAGTGTTGCAGCATAATATTCCTCCGTACACATATTTCTTTCCTTTACCATTATAAACAAAAAATGCTCAAAACAGAAAAAATGAAATTTGGATTACATAACTTGAAAATCATGGTAATATATAAAATGTTAATTTCATATATTAATATATACGTATAGGGGGATAAATAATTTGTCAGATTTACAGACGAAGTTAGGTAGTGGAATGAATAAGTTACAAGAAGGAATAGAACAAGGGAAAATGAAGTTGCAAGTTGCACAAGAAATTGCTCAATTGAAAAAGGGAATGCAAGTGCAAATGCAGAAAAAAGCAGAGGTTCTATTAGAGGTTGGGCAGCAAGTGTATGTTCAATTAAGAGGAAGTGGAGTAAATGAAGCGAGCTTAAAAGAAATGATTGCTCCAGTTCAAGAATTTGATGTAGCTATTTATCAAGCAAGAAAGCGCATTGTTGAATTGCAAAAACAACAAGGTGAAAAAGCTACATGTGAATGTGGTGGACCTTTATCAATAAATGATAAGTTTTGTGGTTCGTGTGGAAAACCTAACCCGATGTTAGCAGTAGAAAATGAAGGTGAAACGGTAAATTGTATTTCATGTAATGAGCATATCGATAAAAACTCTACTTACTGTCCAGTTTGTGGAATTAAGCAAAGTGGGGAGTGAATTAAATGTATTGTCGCACATGTGGAAAACAACATGGTGAAGAAGTAAATTATTGCCCAAATGAAGGTAGTATGGAGATTGCAGGAGCTATAGATGCAGTAACATTAGAAAAAGATACTGCAAAATACTGCAAAGGTTGTGGCAGTGAAAATGCTCAAAAAAATTTATATTGTCAAAAGTGTGGGTATTCTTTATCTGTTGTGAAGAAAAAAGAACAATCTGTAAAATTGCCTACAATGGATGGTGCTCCTAAAGTTGAATTTAAAGCAGATAAAGCCGTTTTACAAAAAGGTTTTATTGGTGGGGCTGTTGCAAGTATTCTCATGTTAATTGCTGGTTGGATTGGTAGTTTATTATTTGCTTCTATGTTAAGTGAGATGTTTAGCAAATTTGCGAAAGAATTAGAAATGTTGCCAAGTTTTTATTCGAGTGCAACTTCTACGATGTTAAGTTACCATTTACTTGGTTTTACAGCTAACGATGATAGTGGGTTGATATTTTCTTTATCTTGGCATACTCCATTTACATTATTATTAATCATTCCATTTATTATTTTCGCTGGTACAGGAATTTGGTTAGGGAAACAGCATGTTGCGAAAACGATTAAAGATCAAATCTTTATGGCAGCAACAGTTGGTATTATTTATGGCGTCTTTTTATTCATTATAAGTTTTATAGCATCACAATCTTTTGCAATTCCATTCTCAGAAGCAGGTAAGATTACGGTTGGCTATTCAGCGATTAAGAGTTTATTGAGTGGTTTTGTATGTGGGACATTATTTACCTTATTAGGATTTATTGCTCATACAAGCAAAAACAATATGGCAGTAGCATTTCAAGAGTTAATGCCATATGGAGCGTCTGTGTATTACGGTGTTTCAGCTATGATAAAAGGACTTTTAGTAACAGCGGTAGCGGTTTGTATTATGGCGTTAGTAAGTAAGGAAGGCGGTATTGAACCATTAAAAGAAATAACAACTTTAAAATCTGAAAGTACATTATTAGCATTAGAGTTAACACCTCAATTATGGAGTATGGCTCATTTTGCGCCGTTAGAAGTATCAAGTCCAGCACTTAGTAAAGAATTTACTAGAATTGGTAAGAAATCAAATACATATGAGAGCACACTATCGTTTTCATTTATATCAGGCGTCTCTGTAAATGGCGTAGAGCTTAGAGAGATATTGATTTCAAAAGGAGCAAATGAGGAAAGCCTTGCAGAATTTGATAAAGTGAATAACGTATTCCATTATGGTTTATTACTGCTTATTATTCCATTGTTCTTTATGTTTAGAGCGGGAAGAAAGTTAGCTAAATTACCGACTGCCAATATATATATTACATTAGCGGTATGTAGTGGTTCTTACACAATTATGATGATTGTAATGAATATGATTTCTAAGTTCCAAATTAATGTTTCAGGAACGGTAACAGGTTTATTTGGAACAAGTGGAACGGTATTATCTATGCAAAATTCATTTATATATTTAACTTTGTTTAGCTTGATTGTGACATATGTAGCGGCATTTGCTGGAATGAAATTAGCTAAAAAATAGGAGGAGAGCACGTTGAAGTTTTGTGGAACATGTAAAAAGAACGTTGCAGACCATTTGAACTTTTGTCCGGAGTGTGGGAGTAAAGTAGAAGTAATCGTTGATAACACTGCTGCTTCATATACAGAATTACAAAGCGAGACAAAATCAGTGAAAAGTAAGAAAAATTTATTTTTGATCATTGGTTTTGCTGCTATTGCTGCATTATTATTTGGGGCATATAAATTTGGAGCATATAAGTTTTCAAAAGAAAAGCAAGTAAATGTAATGATTGAAGCATTCCAAAAGAAAGATATTAATGCAATTGATGAGTTTGTAAAAGCGAATGATTCAAGCTTAAAGATTAAGACAGAGGATATTAAAGCGTACATGCGTTATTTAAAAGAGAATCCTTCTTACAACAAACAATTACTGTCTTATTTACAGAAAGAGACAGTAGATCAAAAGTTAACTAAAGATAAATCTTCATTTAAGGACGGGGAAATAGTAGAAGAGGGAAAAGAGTGGTTCTTATATCCAAAGTATAAGTTTAGCATGAAATCTTATTATATGAGCATTAGTACAACTGCAAAAAATGCAGAGATATATGTGAATGACAAAAAAGAAAAAGAGCTTTCTAGTGATAAAACTTCGAAAGAGTTGGGGCCATACTTCCCAGGTACATATGTTGTAAAGGCAACGGCGAAGACAGAACTGACTGAATTAGAAACAGAGAAAGAAGTAGATCTAGCGGATGAACAGAGCGAGAAGGTGAAAGTGGATTTATCGCTTGAAGGCAAGTATGTAAGCATTTCTTCTGATGAAAGTGATGCAACTGTATTTGTGAATGGGAAAAAACGTGGAAAATTAAATTATGGAAGTTATAAGCTTGGCCCTGTATCCACAGATGAAACAGTAGAAGTACATTTAGAGAAAACTACTGATTTTGGTGTGATGAAATCTGAAAGTGCTAAAATTGGAGACCAAAGCACGTATTATTTAAAATTCCCGAAAGAAACATCAAGTTCAGCAGTGGGTGAATTTGTAAGAAATCATATTTATGATAACGTACGTGCAATTTCATTAAATGATTTTAGTTTAATTGAAAAGAATTATGATAAGAGTGGGAAATCGTATAAGGAAGACCGTGATTATATACAGTATTTACACAAAAAAGGAATTACAGAAGACTTATTAACAATGGAAGTTCGTAATGTAGAGCGTCAAAGTGATACGAAATATAAAGTAACGACATATGAAGAGTATCATATTCGTTACGGTGATGGATCTGTGAAGTTCAAAAGTTTTAATAACGAACATATTGTAACTGTGAATGGGAATGGAAAGATGCTGTATCATTCTCTTGGTGCAAATAATACGTTGAAATCAGAAGATGTATCTGGTCCAACTCGTTAATATGAGAGAAGCTGTTCAATATTTGAACAGCTTCTTTTTTTTGTAGCTAAATCGATATTTCGTTTTGAACCGTTGATATATCGTAAGTTATGATAGATATAATTAAAAAATCGTTGATATATTTTTTTACAATTATGAGTGTGTTTCCTTTAATATTTCTTGTACATATGGATCATGTAATATCTGCTCTATAATTGGTAACATGTTTTGTTCAAATGGAATGTCGATAGGAAATGGCTTTTGAGAGCCTGGTTTTATTCCATATTGCACAATTTTGTAATGTGTATTGTTTTCAGACTTGAGCACAATTAACTTATAGCGGTTATCATCGCCAGCGAGTGAGAAATCAATAGACGTAGCGTTATATGTTACTTCATCTTTATATATGTACGGTTTTGGCGTACCAATCCAGTCTACTTTTGCTTGTACATTCATGGGCATAGCCTCCTTATATGTATTATAAATAAATAAAAGCCAGCTCTCAATAAAGAGAACCGGCTTGTAATTTAGCAGTCATTGGTTATTTTAAAATTTTCACTTTAACAGTTTTGCGTCCCCATTTTTGAGCAGCGCTATCTGATCCAAGTAAGATATCGATACGGTTACCTTTAATTGCACCACCAGTATCTCCAGCGATAGCTTCTCCGTAACCTTCTACCCATACTTTAGATCCTAATGGGATTACTTTCGGGTCAACAGCGATCATTTTCATGTTTGGATTCGCAGTTAAATCATGACCCATTGCAGTTAATACACGGCCGCCATATGTGCCACCGTTTTCGCTCGGGTGAGCTGTATATGCTGTAGCTACAACTGTTAACTCACGACCACCAGAAGGTGTGTTAGTTTCAGCAGCTTTTACAGCAGGCTTAGCAGCTGGTTTTGCTTGTGCTACAGGTGCTTGAGCCTTAGCTGGTGCTTCAGCTTTAGCAGGAGCAGTTGTTTCTTGTTTCTCAATTACAGGTGCTGTACCTGTTAAGAAAGGAACATGAACATAAGCTGTTTTCCCGTTATATTCAAATTGTAACCAATCATTTTGTACTTGGTTCGTTGTTTCGATTACATCGTCTTTCTTCAACTTTCCAAGAACCTCTGAGTTTGTGTTCGCTTCAGCACGTACGTTTAATACGTTAGCTGTTACGTAGTAGATGCTTTTTGTGAACTCTGCACTTACGAATGCGTCTTTACCGTTTAAAGTAACTTTTGACCATCCGTTCTCTGTATTTTGTACATCTATTTTATTACCGTTTAGTAATTTACCGACAACTTTTGATTCCGTAGTAGGGTTTTCGCGTACGTTTAGTACATCTGTTGTTACAACAGTTTCTGCATTAGCAGATGATGTGAAAATCCCAAGACCAAAAACTGCTGCTGTTGCTATACCAATTAATTTTTTCATGATAGCCTCCATTGCGTTTGTTTTCGTGTCCTCATTATAGCAACAGATTTTTTCGGATTTGGGGAAAACACACAATTACAAACCATTCGTAATAAGTCGTTAATATCCTGTAATATAACAAAAAATATAGGAAAGCGTTTTTCATTCTATATGACTCATAGGTTTCTAGTTATATTCAAAATATTTAATACAAAATGTTTTTTTCGACGTAAATAAAAATATTACAGGAATGTTACATGATGTTTACTAAACGGTTACATTCCTTGAGTATTTTACCGTTTTATGGGTAATATAGTTATATAAACATAAACATTTTGTTTGTGAAGCTATAAACACGTGCTATATACTAGCAAAAAAACCGCATAATTGTTACAAAACGAAAGGGTTGCAAGGAAGAAATTTGCCCTTTTTTACATATGTAACACATCCTTTTTTAGGAAAATACATTCCTATCCGCGTTTTTCTCACACAATTTGACAGCAGTATTTCTAACTTGTAGCTCTTGCAGAGTGAAAAGGTTATACGAAAGGTAAGGCTGTCCATAAGAATTCGAATTGGTGAAGGTGAAAGTAAGAAAATCACCGCAAAATTATAGTTTTCTATCCGATTTTACATATCGGAATTTATGTTATTTACAAAAGCGAAACCTACGAAGGGGGATTTGATGAGGAAACTGACAAAAACATTCATCGTTTCATTAACATTATGTATTGCATTTACAATTTGGGGGATTATTCCCGAATCTATTATTGGAAAAGGTAGTTTAGGAAATGTAACAACCGCAATTCAAACTGCATTAGTTAGTAAGTTCGGCTGGTTTTATATTATTTCCGTTTCTATTATTTTAGGTGTGTCTATCTTTTTAATTGTTTCGAAATACGGTTCTATTCGTCTAGGTAAAGATGATGACGAACCTGATTATAGTTATATGACATGGTTTGCTATGCTATTTAGTGCTGGTATGGGTATCGGCTTAGTTTTCTGGGGCGTTGCTGAACCATTAAACCATTTATACGCACCTCCGTTTGGAGAAGGTGCAACTGAGGAAAGTGCGCGTCTTGCACTGCGTTTTTCATTTTTCCATTGGGGATTACATCCTTGGGGACTATATGCGTTTGTAGCGTTATGTATTGCTTACTTTACCTTTAGAAAAGGAAAAGCAAGTACGATTAGTGCGACAGTAGGTCCGTTATTTAAGGGCGGGGAACACGGGCGTATTGCTCATTCATTTGATGTGTTAGCTGTTTTTGCAACTGTGTTTGGTGTTGCAACGTCATTAGGTCTCGGTGCAAAACAAATTGCGGGTGGTGTTAGTTATTTAACATCTATCCCGAACTCATTAACGACACAGTTAGTTATTATTGCAATCGTAACAGTATTATTTATGTTATCTGCGCAAACAGGTCTGGATAAGGGAATTAAATATTTAAGTAATACGAACATTATTTTTGCGTTTGCACTTATGATTATTGTATTATTTGCGGGTCCAACAAACTTTATTATGAATTACTTCACTTCAACAATCGGTTCTTATATTCAGGAATTACCAAGCATGAGCTTCCGTTTAAGTCCATTAGACGAAGGTGGGAACCAATGGATTCAATCGTGGACAATTTTCTATTGGGCATGGTGGATTGCATGGTCACCGTTCGTAGGTACGTTTATTGCTCGTGTTTCACGAGGACGTACAATTCGTGAGTTTGTAATCGGTGTGTTACTTGTGCCGACCGTAATTGGTGCACTTTGGTTCTCTGTTTTCGGCGGAACAGGTATTCATATGGAGCTGTTTGGTGATGCACATATCTTCGAAAAAGTGCAAGAGATGGGAACAGAAGTAGGATTATTCGCTATGTTCGATCAGATGGGCAGCTTTGGATCAGCTTTATCAGTTTTAGGCATTTTACTTATTGCAACATTCTTTATTACATCTGCAGACTCTGCAACATTCGTTTTAGGGATGTTAACGACACATGGTAGTTTAAACCCACCAAATCGTATTAAAATGATTTGGGGTATCGTTCTAGCCGCGATAGCTTCTACGCTATTATATATTGGCGGATTAGAAGCCTTACAAACTGCAGCTATCATTGCAGCATTCCCGTTCGTCTTTGTTATTTTCTTTATGATGGCAGCATTATTTAAAGAGTTACAAAAAGAAGGACGTATGAAGCGTCATTAATAATAGAAGGAAAAGAGCTGATTTCATATCAGCTCTTTTTTTATCCCTCTATTTGCTGAGCAGTAAGAACCCCACCTCAAAATTCAGCAAAAGCAAATAAATCGAGCTGCTTGTAAAAGCCCGATTGGTGATGGCTAATGAAAGTTTCACTTTATATAGAAGGAATTTGAAATGCGGGTAGGGGAAATAAAATACTTTACCATATAAGTAGTATGCCTTTTATACGAAGAAAAAACGATAGGTTTCGACAATATTCGATCCCTTACGAATTCTATTCATATTTTTGACAAAAAATTGTCGGAAATGTGTTGTCACGTTTATATATATGTGCTATATTATTTCCTGTAAGCGATTTCAAATAGTTTTAAAGCGCATTCAAGGGGGACATCTAGAATAATGAAACGTTACGAAAGAAAGTGGAAGCATATTTGTTTGAAACGTGTGGCACATCGTAGTGTCCAAGAAAGCACGGAACCTAAGACTGAAACGCGCAAAGAACAGCAAGAGAAGCAATTGGTTCTACAAAAATAGCAATCACTTTTTCGTATATAAATGAAGGTCGATCGTTCGTTGGGGGATGGACGTGAAATTACTTTCAGCTAAGGGGTATTGTCTGATATATAATTTATACGGCAATAAATAAGCACAGAGCATACGGCGCTCTGTGCTTATTTTTATTATTTATCTTTTTTGAATCGAACTGTTTTATCCCAGCCAATGACTTGTTTCTTGCTCTTTGCACGTAAGTATAAGATTAAGCTACGAATAAATAAGTACGTAAAGAGCTGTGCGTACGTAAAGTACATAATAACGCTAATAAAAATATTAGTCGGTGTAAAGGTTCGTTCGACACTCTGGGCACTAAATAATTGAGAAACATATGTAATATATGCGACATACCACATAAATAGTAGCGGAATGCTATATTGAATTTGGAATATCCCGAGTAGCCCAATTACAAACCAAACGTTCGAAATGATTAGGAATAGCCAAAATACAACATACACTAGAACTTGTTGTAAGGAATGAACAAGCAGCTTTCCTTTAAAGAAACTTAATGATGAGAACATTTTTTCTAAAATATATAAATTTCCTTGGAGCCAACGTGTACGTTGTTTAATAAGAATTTTTAAATGCTCTGGTTCTTGTTCCCAAGTAACTGATTCTGGGACGATTGGTAAGAGATAACCTTTTTGTGTAATTCGTAATGTTAATTCAGCATCTTCTGCAATTGCGTAAGGGTCATAGCCACCAAGCTCTTCTAGTGCGGAGCGACGAAGAAGCATGTTTGTTCCTGTCAGCGAGCCCGTTTGGAATAGTAACCAGCGTCCAGATTGCATAAGGAGCTGGAAGATTTGGAATTCTAGCGAAATCATTCGCGTTAACCAGTTTCTTTTTTCGTTTACTGTACGAACGTGTCCAACAGCTCCAACAGCATCTTCAGTTGTTTCAGCGTGTTCTACAAGCATTCGCAGTGCGTGTGGTTCAGGTTGGTTATCTGCATCGTAAACACAGAAGTACTCACCATCTGAAATACTAAGCCCATAGTTTAGTACACGTGATTTACCCTTCGGTTCACCGGGAGGAACACGAATATGACGAATATGAGCATAAGCTTTGTCGAAATCATCTCCGATTTCAGGTGTTTCATCTTGAGAGTTATCATTTAATAAATAAATAGTTAGCTTTCCTGGATATTCAATCTTTGCCATCGCCTCTAAAGTATCTTTAATAACGACGCCTTCATTATGGGCAGGTATGAAAATATCGACGCTCGGATAATGTTCTAGCGTACGATCTTTTCGTTTACTATTTCGGTGAATTAAGCCCGCGATTGTTAAGAAAGAGTAGTAAACGAGTAAGCCAGAGAATAGAAAGGCCGTAAAAATAAGTACATATTTAATTGAAAATGTGATACTAATCCAAAAAACGAGTACGCAAAACAGAAGGAATAAAAGAAGTATAACGAGAGTCATCATAACAGTGTCTGTCCTTTGTTTCCAATTTGCTCGCGTGAAATTTTTATATCTTTGATTGCTTCAGCAGCAAGCCATTGCTCCATTTTTGGTTTTAGGCGGTTCATTACAATGTCAGCACCAGCTTCATTTGTGTTTTGTAATAAAATAACTAGCGTATTATTATCATATTCAGCAGCAAGGTCAAAATCATTCCTTACCGTTTCAACTAATAAAGAAGCTACACGGTCCATAACACTTTCCTTTGTATATTTACTAAAGGAAGCGAAATCAAAGTAAACAATAATGCCTGTTTCATTACGACGATTCATTGCAGTCGTTAATAACGCTTGGCGTCTCTCGAATTCTTGTCTTGTTAGTAATTTGGATTCTCCAATATATTGTTCCAATGTTCTCACACGCTCAGTTAAAGCTTTATTTTCATGAATCACTTTTTTCAATAGGTGAGTTGTTATATATACAATGAAGAAGTTAGCTGCCATCAGGAAGTGGGTAATCATATATTGCCATTGATCTGATGTACTCCATAAGTGAAGCCATGCTTGATAGAACAAATAAAATACGGAAATAATGGTTCCTAGTATGAAGAAAATAAATGCTGTTTTGTCAGCTAAAAATAAGAATAGTACATTTACGATTACGTATATTAGTGTAAAAATGAGAGCATGCTCATATTTCGTCACATGTACAGTAGTAAAATAAAATACAATTTGTAAAATCCACATAGAGAGGATTTTATAGAACTTATCTTTCACAAAACTTTCCTCCTTAAAGCTATTTCATCAATAGATACTTGTAGTATGCGCAATTATTAAGAAATTGACCATGTCGTTAAACTCTTTTGAAGGGTAACAACAAGTAGTATCTCTATTTTCATAAGAAAAATAAAAAGACTTAAACATTATTGTATCATAATGTACCTATATTTAGGATAAATTGATTAATAGATACATAAAAGACGTTTGGATTGCATGAAAAAAGTCTCCTCTTGTAGAAAGAGAAGACTCTATATAAGTTTATAGGAACATCATACCTGCAACTGCTGCGTTTAAGAAGTTCGCTAATGTACCAGCGATAACTGCTTTAATCCCTAATTGTGCAATTTGTTTACGGCGAGTAGGAGCTAACGTTCCTGTTACACCTAATTGAATTGCGATAGAAGAGAAGTTTGCAAATCCACAGATTGCAAATGTTAAAATTAGATTTGTTTTGTCAGAGAACTCTGCCATGTGTGGTCCTAAGTTTGCGTATGCAACGAATTCGTTGATTGCAAGTTTTTGACCGATAAAGCTTGCTGCTTGTATCGCTTCACCAGGAGAAACCCCGATTAAGATTGCGAATGGTGATAATAAGTAACCAAAGATTAAATCAAGGCTAAGTTTAATATCGAACAGAGAACCAACCCATCCTAATAATCCATTTAATAAAGCGATTAATGCGATGAAAGCCATTAACATTGCTGCTACGTTAATAACAAGTTGCATACCTTCAGATGCGCCGCGTGCAGCTGCATCAATAACATTTGCGTCTTCACGTTCTGTAGAAAGTTCAACGTTATTATCTACTTTTTCTGTCTCTGGCATGATTAGTTTCGCAATTAATAAGCTCGATGGAGCCGCCATAATTGCAGCTGCTAATAAGTGCTCTAACGGAATACCCATTGCTGCATAACCGACAAGAACGGATCCAGCAACAGCTGTCATACCGCTTACCATAATAGTGAAGAATTCACTATTTGTTAAGCGTGCTAAGTAAGGTTTAATTAAAATTGGAGCTTCAGTTTGTCCTAAAAATACAGTCGTTACTGAGTTTAGGCTTTCTGCTTTAGAAGTTCCAAGAAGTTTACTTAATGCACCACCAACGATGCTAACAAATTTCTGCATAATACCGAAATAATATAAGATTGCTACTAATGAACTAATAAATACGATTGGAAGTAGTGCTTGAATAAAGAATACAAATCCCCAAGGTCCCTTTGCGTTGACTAAATCCCCAGTAACGAACTTAATTCCCTCGTAAGAAAAATTAATTAATCCTTGAACACCGTCAGCAGCGTGTTTTAAACCTGCTTTACCAGCGTCCCATCGTAATACGATAAATGAAAATGACATTTGTAATGCTAGCGCAATTAAAATTGTGCGCCAATTAATAGCTTTGCGGTTGGAAGATAGTAAGAAAGCAATTGCTAATACTCCAATCACGCCGCCAATTCCCCATAAAAGATTCATGCAGTGTATGCTCCTTCCTCATAGTAAAAACAGTGTATAAACCAGTTGTCTATACGTTTGCGAATATAACATCTTTAGTAACTTATCATAATGGACATCGGAGGTCAAACGTCTAATGAAAAGTTTAAATAAAAAGAAAATTCTTCAAAAAAACACATATAAAATAAATAGACATGAAATAGGTTATGTTTTTTATGAAAATATATACATTATGATAACGTTATGCATTGTTTTTGTAGAATAAAGTGTATGAAATGGAAGAATGGATACATTATTTTTGTAGAGAGAAGGTAGGAGAAAGGGAGTAATATGTTGAACTCATAGCAAAAAAAGCCTTCTAGTAAACTAGAAGGCTTTGAAACTATTAATTAAGGTGCTTTCGTGTATCCTAAGAAGTGGCTCTTCCAATAAGAGTTACTTAATGAAGCGATCGCGACACCTTTATCTCCAGCTTGGATAAATGATCCGCCCCCAAGGTAAATACCCATGTGAGAAGGACCAGATTTATAAGTGTTTTGGAAATAAATTAAGTCACCAGGTTGTGGACTTGAAGTTTTTGGTAGGCTACTCCAATATCCTGCAACACTTTGGCGGCTAATGTTATGACCAAATTTCTTAAATACGTGGTAGATGTAGCCACTGCAGTCTACACCGTTAGCAGAAGTTCCGCCCCAAACGTACGGTACACCTTGCATTGATTTTGCATATGCAAGTACGGAAGAACTGTCGCCGCTATTGTTGCCTGTATTATTATTGTTGCTATTGTTTTGATTGTTATTTTGGTTATTGTTAGGCTTATTATCTACTGCGCCTCCAACTGGTGTTTTAGACAGGTAACGTGTTCCGATATAACCAGTTTGACCGTTGTAGTTAATTTTGCTCCATCCAGAGTTTTCAGAGATTACTTGAACCTTCTGTCCTTGTGGAAGTGCGCCTATGATTCTATAATTTGTACCTTCGCCGCTACGTACATTTAGTGCAGAAGCATTAATGTAGTAGTCGCCAATTGCACCTTGGTTAGGTTTTTCGGGTTGTTTTGGTTGCTCAGGAGTAGTAGTGCCACCTTTAACGAATTTTACAAATTCGCTACTAACAAAGCCTGTTTTTCCTTGGTAATTTACTTTAAACCAACCGTTTTCAGATCCAACTACGTTTAATGTTGTACCATTTAAAACGCCACCAATTACACTATGGTAAGCGGCAGGGCCTGTACGAACACGTAGAGATGTAGCGTTAACCACGTAAGAACCACCAGTTTGAATAGTTCCATTATTATTGTTTTGCTCTTGTTTGTTGCCTTCTGTAACGTTTTCGTTAGAACCGCCTTTTGTTACGTAGTCTTTGCTTACATAAGCAGTTTGTCCTGCGTAATTGATTTTGAACCAATCTTGAACTTCGCCAACAACTTGTACTACTTGTCCTTTTTTGACAGAACCTACAGTTGTATGAGAAGTGCTAGGACCTGTACGAACGCGAAGGGAAGATACATTTACTGTATAGTTTCCGCTTGCTGGTTTTACTTCTTGGTTGTTATTATTCGTATTGTTGTTTGAAGAACCTGCATTAGAAGAAACGCCAGATACGAATTCGCCACTTACATAACCTACTTGTCCATTATGGTTAATTTTCACCCAACCATTTTCTTGTCCAATTACGTTTAATGTTTGTCCTTCATATACACGCCCAGAAACAGAACTAGATGTGTTAGGAGCTGTACGTACACGTAATACATCAGCGGTAACTTTATTGTTTCCGCCTGTACTTACATTGTTGTTTGCTGCGCCACTTTTTGATACAAATTCGCCACTAACAAAGCCTGTTTGTCCATTAATGTTAATTTTGAACCAACCGTTTTCTTCGCCAATCACGTTTAGTGATTGACCGTTATAAACGCGTGAGATGATGTCGTGAGAAGTGCTTGATCCCGCACGAACATGTAATACGCTCGCGTTTACCTTATAAGATGAGCTGTTTGATGCAGAAGCTTGGACAGCTGTAGCAGCTTTTTGTGTATTTTGTTCAGGTGCAGCTTGAACACTATCAAGTGTAGGTGCTGCTCCTCCTGCTACAGACACTGCCGCAAGACCGGCAAGATACTTTTTCATAATTTGTCGATTCCTTTCTGTCTGTAATGTAGTGAAGAAATATTTACCAACTGTTAAAAATTCTAAAGAGCATGTCGATTACTGTCAAGACTTATATAGGAATCTGAATATGACAAAAAGATTACAAGAAAAAAATCAAGGCATAAAATTACACCTTGATTTCCATTTAAATGCATATATTGAATATGAAAGGACAGAAATTATTCGTGTTTAAGAAGATGCCATATTGGATTGTAATAAGATTTGATTAAAAGATTTTTGCAGTTTTTTGGTGATAGGCCCAACTTGCCCATCTTGAATCGCGGTCCCATCAAGGTGGGTCATCGGTAAAATTTCAATCGTTGTGCCTGTAAAAAAGCATTCATCTGCTTGATAAACGTCACGAACGCTGAAAAGTTCTTCCTGCACAGGAATGTGAAGAGTATTCGCTAAAGAAAGGACATATTGACGAATAATGCCATTTAAAATAAGGTGATTGGCTGGATGTGTGTAAAGCGTTCCGTTTTTAATTAAAAAGAAGTTGGAATGGCTTCCTTCTGTTACAATACCGTTCCTTACGAGAAGTGCCTCTTTACAGCCTTTCCGTTCAGCTTTCGTAGCAGCTAGTACGTTTGGTAATAAATTTAATGATTTAATGTCACAGCGTAGCCATCGAGTATCGGGTTCTGATATAGCGCGTATACCATATTCAATCCATAAAGCTGGTCGTTCTTTTTTTGTAATATAGGCATAAATTGTCGGAGGGTTGTCATATGAAAATACATGTGTGCGAGCTTGTACACCACGAGATACTTGCAAATAAATGGTGCCATCTTCGTGGAAATGGTTTCGTTCAATTAATTTGTAAAGTAAAGTGATGAGCTCAGCTTTTGAGAAAGGGAGCGATAATTCTACTTCTTCCATGGATTGATATAATCTCGTTATGTGCGGATCTAATAAATGAAAGTTCCCTTTATATAGGCGAATAACCTCATAGACACCATCTCCGAACTGCGAACCTCTCTCTTCAAGTTCTATGTACGTTTGTTGTTTTGTTGTATCAATAACTTCATCATTCCAAAGTACAAATTTTTCGTATGCCAATTTCCGTCCCATCCTTTCGTAAGTACGTAAGTAACGTGAAACTTTCATTCATGCGAGATAAAAATCACTATAGTAATTTTTATGTGAGCAATTCTCTACATATGACCGTATATGTATTTGTAAATCATAGAGAAATAAGGATGATTTACCCCGCATTAACGGCAGTAAAGCCCCTACTTACAAATTCGGGTAGAGCAAAGAAGTGAAGTGGCGAATTACTGCCCGTAAATGCCCGATTGGTGAGGGCTGATTAAACTTTCACTTTACAGCATTTTGTATATACAAATTCGAAAATAAGAAATGAGAATCCTGCTTTTAAATAAAAAAAAGTAACATTCTTATGGAATGCTGCACAAGGAGGGTAGCTATCTTTCATAGGGACATTGTCTCGTTGAATGCTTTGTGTATGGAAACAAAACAAGTTGAAAGACAATTATAAGAAAGTAGAAACAAAAGATTTACACATTTCTTTAAGGAATCTTACGAAAGATGAGAGATAAGAAATATGTAGAACCTCGTTTACATATTTTATTATAGAGATTCTTCATTAACACTATGTGAATATTTGGTAAAGGTTATGTAATTTTAAAGTTAATGAATATAAGTAGTTGTATGGAAGAAAATAAAAAAGAGGCTGAGATTACTCAGCGCTCTTCTTTTCTTCTTTAATAACTGTTTTTACTTCACCAGTTTTGATCTTATTACTTTCAGAGAAGCGAAGTAAGTCACCTTCAATGATTTTATCAGACATGTTCAATTCATTTTGGGCACGATCAATTAGTGGTTGAGATTCTTCTTTCGGTAATTGTACAACTTCGCCAGTAGCACGGTCATAGAATGTACTGTTTGTGTACATGTATTTATCTGTAACGAAGCTACCGTCACGAAGAACAACAAATCCTTTATTATCAGGTGAGAATACATCATGACCGAATCGAACGTCATTTGTAGAATCTACACCAAGTAAGTTTAGAATAGTTGGTTTAATGTCAATTTCACCAGTTGGTTTCGAAATTGTTTTACCTTCTTTTTGACCTGGAACGTGAATAAACATCGGTGTTTTTTGTAAGTTCATATGGTCAAATGCAGTGATTTCTTCTTTTCCTAAGAACTGTGCCATTGCACGGTTATGGTTTTCAGAAATACCGTAGTGGTCACCGTAGAATACGATTACTGAGTTGTCGTAAATACCTTCTGCTTTTAGACGCTCAATAAAGTGTTTCATTGCTTCGTCTAAGTAACGAGCAGTTACCATGTAACGGTCAAATACTCCATCACCAGAATTATATTCGTCGATTAATTTTGTACTGTCATCATAAGTGAATGGGTAATGATTCGTTAAAGTAAGGAAGCGAGTATAGAATGGTTGCTTCACTTGTTTTAACATATCAATAGATTGATCGAAGTATTCGATATCTTTTAATCCCCAATTTAATTTTGTTTCTGGCGTAATCTTGTAATCAAGCTCGTTGTAGTAACGATCATAACCAAGTGCTGGATACATAATGTTACGGTTCCAGAATGTTGCGTTGTTTGCGTGGAATACCGACGTGTGATACCCTTGCTGACGTAAAATTTCTGGAGTTGCTGTATATTCATTGTTACCGTGTGTAAAGAATACAGCACCGCGGTCTAGTGGATATAACGAAGTATCTACTAGGAATTCAGCATCAGATGTTTTACCTTGACCAGTTTGATGGAAGAAGTTATCAAAGTAATAACTTTCTTTCGTAAATTGGTTTAAGAATGGTGTAACTTCTTGTCCATTAACTGTTGCACCAATTAAGAATGTTTGTAATGACTCAAGAGAGACAACAATTACGTTTTTCCCTTTTGCAGTACCGAACATATTTGGATCTGGTTTACTTTGTGTTGTTTTTACGTAGTTTTCTGTTTCTTGTAATTTACTACCGTCAGCGAACGCTTTTTGTGAACTTGATTTTGCTTGTAAGCCAAGATCGTATACTTGGTGTACATATAATCCTAAGTTTTTAACAAGCATAACGCGGTCGAATGAACGTGTTAATAGTTCTGGGCGTTCAGCTTCTGCAAGTCCTAAGTTTGCGAAGAAGATAGCAACTGTTGATACGAAGTATAGGGAACGCATCGGGCGTGCTACACGCTCTGTAGGTGCAAAGTTTTTCATTTTCTTCAACAGAACGAAGAATATGATAATGTCTGCAAATGCAAGGATAATTTTGTAGTTAAATAATTCTTTCACACTAGAACCTAAACTTCCGAAGTTAGATGTTTGTCCTAGCACCGGTAATGTAACGAAGTCATTGTAGAATCCGTAGAACATTACGTTACCAACAAGAACGATTGTTAAGACAAAATTAATTCCAAGTGCTATATAGTTACGTTTTTTCCCTTTTGCAAATAATGCAAGACCAACAAGCAGTAATGATGCTGCTAATGGGCTAAGGAATAAAATGAATTCTTGCATGAAAGATTCAAGTTTTAAATCAAAGCTTGTGCGTGTAATAAGGTAAGTTTTCAGCCATAAGGCTAAAGCTACGAATACAGTGAAACGCACATTTTGAAATTGTGATTTCAAGGTTTCTTTCATTCATTTCCACCCTTTCTCTATCAGGCTTGGTCGATTTTGGAGCGAAAAATGTTAAAATAAAAAATACATAGTTTTCTTGGCCATAATTAAAGGTTCTATATTCACCCATATACGACTATAACTATGCATACCCTTTTGGTTTCTTTTGTTGCTCATAAGCATAACGTCATTTCTGTATTATACAACAAAATTCATTTCTGAGAAACACTATAACATTTTACATTTTTTGTATAAGATTTGTCACTACCAGAGAAAACTTTAACATTCGTTTATATGTCCGTCAACTAGAAAATATAACAAAGGTAGAGCAGAATGTTAAGTGGAAGTGAAAATTTTCTTTGTTGAGAAATAAGAAATGAAGATGGGTAAGGGTTATCTAGAAATCTATTATATGAAGGAAATAGTGTGAAAATTAACGAACACTTGTTCTTTTTTGGTTTGTTTGTTACAATAAAAGTTCATTGATAGGTTTTGTGTAATTTCCATGAACTTTTACTGATAACATATTGTAGCTTATTTCTTTTTAAAAATAGGGAGGCTTTTTACATGAAACAAAAATTTTCAGTTGAAGCGTTTTGGAAGAAAGTAAAACATGTTGCAAAGCAAGCAGGGCAATCGGTCATTTATGCAAGTTTATTACTGTTTTACGTTTTGCAAAGACCCGATGTTCCAAAACGAGTGAAAATTATTGTAATTGGAGCACTCGCTTATTTTATTGCACCGATTGATGCGATTCCAGATTTCATTGCTGGAATTGGCTATACGGATGATTTGGGGGCGTTAACGGCCGCACTAATACAGGTGTCGTTATACGTCAATGAAGATGTGAAAGATAAGGCACGAGTGAAGTTGGCAGAATGGTTTGGTTCGGATATAGACACAACATTTATCGATCAGAAATTAGGTCAATAGGTGAAACCTGTCATAAGGTGACAGGACGAACGTAAGCGAGGAAGTGCATTATGCCATCAGGAAGAACGCATACGAAAATAAACTTAATATCCCTTCCGGTTGTTTTGTTTTTGCTCTTTTCGTATGGATTAACAAATTTTGATTTTTTATTAACTTTTGCGATTGGTTTTTTAGTAGGTACTTCATTTTTAACACCAGATTTAGATACGTACAGTAATGCTTATAACAAATGGGGTTTCTTACGTATATTTTGGTATCCTTATAAGAAAGTAATGCCGCATCGATCTTTCTTTACACATACGATTATACTTGGTGATGTAATTCGTATTGCGTACATGTTAATCGTCTTTTCTCCATTTTTATTACTATTAAATGTAATCGCACTGGATGGTAATTTAATAGAAATTGCGAAGAAGCATGAGGTTGAAATTGTAACGTTCTTAATGGGAATTGTTGTGGCAAGTACGCTCCACATTATAGCGGATAAAGTGAATACGCGCCGAAAGAAAATGATGAGAAAAAAGAAGAAACGCAGAAGATAAAGTGAACGAATTAGGAAAAGGGCCCCTTGCAAATTGCAAGGGGCCCTTTTTAAACAAACATTTGTTTAAAATTAAGCTTTCAGCACTTTAATTCCTTTTACAATGTTCCAGATGAAGTAGTATAAGCTGATGATTCCGCAAATAGCTAAGACAATCATTGATCCAATTCCAAGTGTTACATCTGGTTGATCAGATCCAAGGCCCATAATTCCTAGAATAGTTACGCCAATGAATGTAGCGATACTTGGAATGATGTGTGTCCATAGAGCACGTTTTGCATGTGGTTTTGTTTCAGCGTCTCCCACAATCCAAACGATAATAGGGAATAAGATAGGGGCAAATAGTACACTAAAGTATGATAACGCAGCTAATATTTTATTTCCGTTCATATATATCACCTCATGAATAATTTCTGTTGTTATACTATTATTATGCAATAATTTTGGCAAACTTCCTATCGATGAACATTACAAGAACGTGACGATTTTGTAAGATTTTCTGTTAAATAATAAAATTTTCAAAAAAATCTTTTTTAATAGAAATTGTTATGGTACAGTATAAATGAAAGTTGTTGAAAACGTTTTCTTAAACGTTTTTTTATTTTAGGCTTAAAGATATGATGACCTGATAGTCTATTGATGAGGTTATTCTATTTAAAAGGGGATTCTTTAGGGGGAGAGAACAATGAACACATGGACACAAGTTTATGATCCATTCGGAAACATTTGGATTTCGGCAGCGGTCGCACTTATTCCGATTATCTTTTTTTTCTTAGCTTTAGCAGTTTTCCGCATGAAGGGGTATGTGGCAGGATTTATTACAGTTGTACTTACAGTTTTAGTAGCGTTATTCGCTTATAAAATGCCGTTCGCGATGGCAATGGCAGCAACCGGGTACGGTTTTTTGTACGGGTTATGGCCAATTGCTTGGATTATCATTATGTCCGTATTTTTATATAAAATTTCTGTGAAAACAGGTCAATTTGATGTGATTCGTGCATCGGTATTATCGATTACGAACGATCATCGTCTACTCGTTATTTTAATTGGATTTTCATTTGGAGCATTTTTAGAAGGAGCGGCAGGATTTGGGGCACCAGTAGCGATTACAGCAGCGCTTCTTGCGGGTCTTGGGTTAAATCCTTTATACGCAGCAGGTCTTTGTTTGATTGCAAATACTGCACCAGTGGCGTTCGGAGCGATGGGAATTCCGATTACAGTTGCTGGACAAGTAACAGGTATTGATCCACATAAAATTGGACAAATGGCTGGGCATCAATTACCGTTCCTATCATTATTTGTTCCATTCTTTATCGTATTTTTAATGGATGGATTTAAAGGGATAAGACAAACGTGGCCTGCGTTACTTGTAGCGGGTAGTTCATTTGCGATTACGCAGTTCATTACAGCGACATTTTTAGGACCGGAACTTCCGGATATTACATCGGCACTTGTAAGTTTAATTAGTTTAGCGCTGTTCTTAAAAGTTTGGCAGCCGAAAGAAACTTATCAATCTGGGCAAGCAAATAGTGAAGTAGCAGCAACAACGACAGTAGCATCGATGCCAAAATTAACGTTTGGAAAAGTAGTGAAGGCATGGTCCCCATTTATCGTATTAACGGTTATGGTAGTCATTTGGAGCCAAAGTTTCTTTAAGGCATTATTCGCTCCAGGAGGGGCTTTAGAAAGTCTTGTATTTAAGTTTGAAATTCCAGGTCTGCATAATTTAGTAATGAAAGCAGAGCCAATTGTAAATAAACCAACGCCTTACGAGGCAATTCTGAAGTTTGATGTATTATCGGCAACTGGAACAGCGATTTTAATTGCTTGTATCATTTCCATGTTTATTTTGAAAATGAATGTAAAAGATGCAGCAGTGACATTTAAAGAAACGTTAAGCGAATTAAAAATGCCAATTCTATCTATCGGATTTGTACTAGGGTTTGCATTTATCGCAAACTATTCTGGTCTATCTTCTACGTTAGCGTTAGCATTAGCCGGAACTGGCGGACTATTCCCGTTCTTCTCACCATTCTTAGGCTGGATTGGCGTATTCCTAACAGGGTCTGATACGTCTGCGAATGCACTGTTCTCAAATTTACAAGCCATTACAGCGCAGCAAGTCGGCGTATCTGAAGTGCTTCTTGTTGCAGCAAATACAACAGGCGGTGTAACAGGGAAAATGATTTCCCCGCAGTCGATTGCGATCGCTTGTGCGGCGGTTGGTCTTGCTGGAAAAGAATCGGATTTGTTCCGTTTTACAGTGAAGCATAGCTTATTCTTCGTAATTATTGTTGGTATTATGACGTATGTGCAGGCGTATTATTTAACGTGGATGATTCCGTAAAGTGCAAAAGAAATAAACTTTTCATTTTTCAGATTATCGTGTATGATGGGAAAGTATTGAAAATTAAATCAGTGATAAACTAGGGGTGCCTAACGTATGCGTAGGCTGAGAGAGAAGCGCGTGAACTTCTTAACCCTTTGGACCTGATCTGGCTCGTACCAGCGTAGGGAAGTTAACGGCTTTACATAATGATGTCTTTATGAGCCAGGTCCTTATTTTTTTATGGACCTGGCTCTTTTTATTTTGGCATGCGCTGGCCATATCTTGTCCTTGTCACGAACAGGGGGGCAACAAAATTTATGAAACAATCTGTTTCAGCTGAGCAAATTGAATTGAAGTCGAGTTTACCAGGGAGTAAGAAAGTATATGTGGATGGACCACGAGAAGGTATGAAAGTGCCGATGCGTGAGATTGAACAAAGCGAAACGAATGGCGTTCCAAATCCACCAATCCGTGTGTATGATACGAGCGGTCCTTATACAGATCCTGCGTATAAGGTCGAGTTGGAAAAAGGAATTCCAACGCCGCGCCACTCTTGGATTATGGGGCGTGGTGATGTAGAAGCATACGAAGGGCGTGAAGTGAAACCAGAGGATGACGGTGTGAAAGTAGCTTCGAAGCATACACCTGTTTTCCCGCAAATGGATCGCCAGCCGCTTAGAGCAAAGCAAGGTGCAAACGTTACGCAAATGCACTATGCACGTAATGGCATTATTACGTCTGAGATGGAATACGTTGCGATTCGTGAAGGGGTAGAGCCGGAGTTTGTTCGTAAGGAAATCGCAGAAGGTCGCGCTATTTTACCAGCGAATATTAATCATCCAGAAGCTGAACCGATGATCATCGGGCGTAATTTCCATGTGAAGGTAAACGCCAATATCGGAAACTCAGCTGTATCTTCTTCGATTGCAGAAGAAGTAGAGAAGATGACATGGGCAACGCGCTGGGGTGCAGATACGATTATGGATTTATCTACAGGTAAAAATATTCATACGACGCGGGAGTGGATTATTCGTAACGCGCCTGTACCAGTTGGAACTGTACCGATCTATCAAGCGCTGGAAAAAGTAAACGGAATTGCAGAAGATTTAACGTGGGAAGTATATCGTGATACGTTAATTGAGCAGGCGGAGCAAGGCGTTGATTACTTTACGATTCACGCTGGTGTATTGCTTCGTTACATTCCAATCACGGCAAAGCGTACGACAGGTATCGTTTCGCGCGGTGGTTCGATTATGGCGCAGTGGTGTTTATTCCATCATAAAGAAAACTTCCTATATACTCACTTTGAAGAGATTTGTGAAATTATGAAGCAGTATGATGTTTCGTTCTCTCTTGGAGATGGATTACGTCCAGGGTCTATTGCAGATGCCAATGACGAAGCACAGTTTTCTGAGCTTGAAACACTTGGTGAATTAACCAAAATTGCTTGGAAACATGATGTGCAAGTTATGATTGAAGGACCTGGACACGTACCGATGCACTTAATTAAAGAGAATATGGAGAAAGAGCTTGATATTTGTCAGGGCGCGCCGTTTTACACACTTGGGCCACTAACGACAGATATTGCACCAGGTTATGACCATATTACATCTGCAATTGGAGCTGCGATGATTGGCTGGTTTGGAACAGCGATGCTTTGTTATGTAACGCCGAAAGAACATTTAGGTTTGCCAAACAAAGATGATGTACGCACGGGTGTTATTACGTACAAAATTGCAGCGCATGCGGCTGATCTTGCGAAAGGACATAAAACGGCTCATCAGCGTGATGATGCACTTTCAAAAGCACGCTTCGAATTCCGTTGGCGCGATCAATTTAATTTATCTTTAGATCCTGAACGTGCGATGGAATATCACGATGAAACGTTGCCGGCAGAAGGGGCAAAGACAGCTCACTTCTGTTCAATGTGTGGACCGAAGTTTTGTAGTATGAGAATTTCACATGATATTCGTGAATATGCAAAAGAAAATGATTTAGAAACGACAGAAGCAATTGAAAAAGGAATGAAAGAGAAAGCAGAAGAATTTAAAGAAGCTGGTAGTCATTTATATCAATAACATGTTACACCTCTTTACTTGATTGATCACACTGTAGTACCTAACTTTATTATAGAAGAAGCCCCATTTGCTAAGACGGTAGCAAATGGGGCTTCTGTTGTTTATAAGGCGAAGAAGAGATGTACCCAGTAGAATAAGAGGAATAGTGTGACGACTGTTGTGAGCGGGATAACGATAAGGGATACACTTAAATAGTCTTTCCATTTTACTTTAATTTTGTTTTGTTTCAGAATATACATCCAAATGAGTGAAGCTAGCGTACCAATTGGTAGTAATAGTGAACCGATGTCACTACCAATGATGTTTGCAAGATAGATAGTTTTTAATGTGACTGGATCTAGTCCCATTTCTGTTAATGTGATTGTACCAATCATAAGGGCAGGATGGTTATTGAAGACGTTAGAGAGGATGGATACAAGTCCGCCCATTGCAAAGCTAGCATAGAGTAGATGCTGATTTACAATTGGCTCGAGCCATTGTACAAGTGCAGCTGTTAATCCTGCGTTGTGGAGTCCGTAAATAATGACGTACATAGAGAAAGCGAAAATTAAAATGTGCCACGGTGTCTTTTTCAAAATGTCGACAGGATTTGTTCGTAAGTAGTACCATCTCCAAATGAGAAGAACGAGTGAACCAAGTACTGCAACGATTTCAATTGGGATGGATAAGAAGGATGCAACGAATAGAAGACAGCGCATCAGGAAGACGAAACCTAATACTTTTAACATGAATCTTGTCCGTTTTTGTTTCGTATCGACAGAATTATTTCCTTTTAGTGGATGGAAGTTTTTCGTGAAGAAAATTTCTTCAATATCATATGAAGAAACAGGTAATTTTTTCGGAAGTTTTTTCTTCAAAACTGTATACATGAGCCATGACATAAATAATAAGCCTAATGTTGCAGGTACAAACATCATAGCGGTATGCATATAAAGAGTCATATGGACGATGTTTAATGCGATTAAATTTACGATATTACTTACACCAATTGGTGCACTAGATGCCGTAGCGATTAAAGCTCCGCTTAATAAATAAGGAATTTGTTGATGTGGTTTTAATTGAAGGTTTTTTAGAAGAAGAATTAAAATGGGAGTTGTAATTAAAATACTACCGTCGTTATTAAATAAAAGAGTCATAAGAAAACATAATAATTGAATATACCAGTATAGACGGCGTCCGGAACCTTTCGCTAGATTTGCCAGTTTCGCTGCGGACCAATGGAAGAAGCCGAAGCTTTCTAATATAACTGCCATAACAATAGTTGCTAATATTGTTATGGAAGCACCGCCAATTTTACTTATAATATCCATGATGTCTGGTTTTGATACAAGTCCAGTAATTATGATGATACCAGCTCCGATTGCTGCTGGCCATGCCTCATTTAAGCCGCGAGGTCGCCAAAAGATAACGATCATCGTTAAGAAAAATACAATAATAGTAATCCATATTTCAATGCTCATATTTTGCCTACCTTTCTATTTTCCCTTGAACAGATGTAGCTTGTCTCAAGTTTATATTGGTAGTATATTCAGCAAAAAATAAGAAGAACTAGACGTATAACGAGATGAACCGAATATGTGTTTTTCAAGCTAAAGGACAAGTGTCACGAATAGTGAAATAACTATTATGAGAGGAGTCTATAAATTATTGGGCAGTAAGATAGTAAATGAAATTTATATGGGCGATTATTGAGATATATTGGCGTAAGTTAAAATATATCAGCGATTATTGAGATATATCGGCGCAACTAAAAATATATCAGCGATTATTGAAATATATCGGCGCAAGTTAAAATATATCAGCGATTTTTAAAATATATCGACTTATCGACAAAACATGAAAAAAGGAGCCCATCCCAAAATGCCTTTTGGAACAGACTCCAATGCTATATTATTTTTCTTTCAAAAAAGTACGATCCTTCAAGAATAAGTTCCAGAAGAAAATAAATCCTGGTAATAAAATTGCAATCCCAATTGCGTATAGAATGAGCAGTGCATAGAACGTTTCTTTCGTTGTAAAGCTTGTAAATACCGTTACGTCAGGATAAATAATATACGGTAAATGCGCGACCCCGTAAGCATAGCTTGCAAATGCATATTGAGCGACGACAGCTAAAACGGCAATGCGAGGGTATCCTAGTGTATTGTACTTTTTGTTTGTCCACCAAAGGGACGAGTATCCGATAACGAATAAAACAATAGAAACTGTAAACCATGGGAATTGCTTTATTAATCCTTGCATAAGCCAATGTGTTTCTGGATCCATTACAACGAGGGCAATAATTGCCGTAACGAGCGTTGCAGGACCAAGGATGATAGCATTTCTTCTATAAATTCTATACGTATCTTCTGAACTTTGTTCTCTCGAAAAATCAGCAAGAAAGAGAGAGGAGAGAAATAGTTCAGAAGTTAGTCCGAAGAGCATATAACAGTAGATAACTGGGCTAGAAAGAAGTTTTCCATATAGGAGTACTTCCTTTCCTTCAGACATTGTAATATAGGCTCCCTCTGTAACGGGTAAAACGGTAATTAATAGTGCTGGAATTAATAGACCAGTAATACCTGAAATAACCCGAAGAAGGTATTGATATTTTGGCAAGGAGTAAGCAAATACCATAAATGTACTACGTACTGCAATGAGCACTAAAATTAACATAACTGGTACGAACATTACTGTCGCAAGAGTAAAGGCCGCTTTCGGAAAGAAGCCGAGAAATGCGACAACGACGAAAACGAGAAACGTATTTGTTACTTCCCAAGTTGGTGATAAGTATCGATTCGCAAGTTTAGCAGCGAGCGTCGGATGTTTTGCGTATACCATGCCCCAAAAACCAGCGCCAAAATCAATGGACCCTAGTATACTGTATACGAAAATAAGGGCCCATAAGATGATGATTGCAATACTTTCCTCATACATGAGAATCGCCTCCTTGGTGTTGTAAATCATTCTTTAATGGATGTCTTCTAAAGAATGTCCGTAGAACAATGACTGTTAAAATAGCGAGTCCAATATACAAAATGATGAACAAAACAAATAAAGGACCGACGAAATCGGCGCGTGTAGATGCATCGACGGTACGTTGCATACCATAAATTGTCCATGGTTGACGACCGCTACAACTGAAAATCCATCCGAATTCAATACCGAGCATCATAATTGGTCCGCATGCGGCAGCCCCCCAAAGTAGCCACTTCGGTAGTTCTGTTCCCTTTTTTCGGTACACGAAATACCAATATAAGAGTGCAATTGTTGCAACAGCAAAGGTAAACGCAGCAGTTCCTACCATTAAGTTGAATAGTGTATGTGTATAAAATGGTGGCCATGTTTCTTGTGGGAATTCGTTTAGTCCTTTTACGACAGTGCTAGGGTCTAGTCCCACTAATAAGCTAAGCATGTTTGGAATTTCAAGTGCATAGTTTAGTTCAAGTGTATTAGGATCCACAACTCCGCCAATGGATAGCGGTGCGTGTGATGTCGTTTCAAATAAAGCTTCAGCAGATGCAAGTTTTTCAGGTGAGTGTTTATGTAAGGCAATCGCTGATTCATGTCCTGAAAGCCACATCGTAGCGCCTGTAATAAATGTAACGACAAGCCCTAATAGCAGCCCTTTTTTATGATAAGCAATTTCACGTGTACTTAAATTTTTCTTCAATAATTTAAATCCAGCAATAGAAGCAATGACAGCCGCACCGGTTGCATAAGCCGTAATAACGACATGAAATGCACTTGTGCCAAAACTTGGATTAAAGAAAGCTTTCCACGGATCAACGTTAAAAACAGATCCATCTGGATTCATTGAAAAGCCTGCTGGTGTATTCATCCATGTATTTGCTGATGTAATAAGCACGGCGGATGCCGTGGCACCAAGCATGACGAAAAATAGCGAGATTAATCTCATAAATGGAGGAAGTTTATCAGCTGCATATACGTAAATCGACATGAATAAAGCCTCCAAAAAGAAGGCGAAAATCTCAATTTGGAAGGGAACAGAAATAACTTGCCCAACAATTTTGGCGAAACCAGGCCAAAGAAGTGAGATTTGCACACCAACAATTGTTCCAGTTGGAATTGCTACACCGAGAAGAATAGCAAACGCCTTTGTCCATCTTTTCGCCATAATGGCATAGTCGGAGTCTTTCTTCCAGTGATAGAGTATTTCGCTTATAAAAATCATCAATGAAAGTCCGACGCCAAGTGTTGCAAAAATAATGTGGAATGCTAATGAAGAACCAAAAAATGCTCTTGCTAATGTTACCGTATCCATATGTAAACTCCTCTTCTTTTTTGCCATTATTTTCTGATTGAATTGGAAGATTTATTCAAAAAAACTACCAAAAATATATATGTATTTAAAAAGTGAATATGATAATATAATGTTGTAATATTTTGAATAGAAAGAAATAAATAGTTTCTCATGTTTTGTTTGTTTTTTTTACAGGAATCTTTTATAATCTTTTATGCGAACATAAGTTCTATTTTTCAAAAAGAAGAAGTTTATGTGAAATGGAGAGGGTGTTTTATGTATCCTGAAGTCATTAAAAAGATGGCATTTTCAAAAGAGCATAGAGATTTATTATTGAAGCTATATAATAAAGAGATTACACGTCGTGAATATGATCGGCTTGTACAATCGCTATATAAACCTTCTAAAGAGGTTTACGAGGGATAGAAATGGGGGAGACAATCTAGTGGATTGTCTTTTTTAAATTTATGTATGTTCTGATAAAATTAAGGTTAGCCTTACTAGGGAGGTGAAAAGATTGCGGAAACGTTTATATATAGGGATTGGAATTATCTTCTTGATCGCTTTAGGTGGAATTGTATTTTGGTCAGCTTTACAAGGAAACCGTACAGAAAATTTTATTTTAAGACATATGGTGAATGACAATGGAACGCTTGCCACGTACCGTTTAGTAGATACTAAGGCAGGTACGGGTGAAGCAAAGGGACGTGAAGCTTTATCAGAATCAGCGGGATTATGGTTACAATATACACTTGATAAAGATGATCAGGCGTTATTTGATGAGCAAGTAAAGGTTATTCAAGATAATTTCGTATATAAGAATCATATCGTTTTATGGAAACTCTCTGAAAAGGGAGAGAGGCAGTCAGCTACAAATGCACTTATAGATGATCTTCGTATTATAGAACAATTATATCGTGCTTATGAAATGTATAAGGAAGAGCGTTATAAAAACCTTGCCGATCAATTAAGTGATGCTGTACTTCGTTATAATAAAAAAGATAATTATTATGTTGATTATTATGATGCAGATGCAGGGAAACAAAATAATTTTGTAACAACATCATACATAAATCCACGTGCATTCTCCTATATGAAGAAGTACGACAAAGTTTCTGCTCAGCAATATCAGGAAGTCGTTCAATTTTTAGCGGACTATCCAAGGCATGGCTGGGCATTCCCGAAAGAGTATAAAGAAGATGGTACATTTACGTACGATAAAGAAGTCAATCTTATTGACCAATCATACGTTGCATATCATCGAAGTTTAGGTGGTCTTTCATCAACTGCTTATTTGGAATTTATAAAGAAGAAATTCCAGGAGGATGGAAAGCTATACGGTCGTTACAATTTAGAAACGGGAAAACAAACTGTGAATTATGAATCGCCAGCCGCATACGGATTAACGATTTTGTACGTACTACAAACAGGTGATAAAAAGTTTGCGAAAGAATTGTATGATCATATGGCCACATTCCGAAATGATAACGTATTTAGTAGATATTATGGTGGATATGTAACAGGTGAAAATAATAATACGCATATTTTTGATAATGTACTACCACTTTTAGCTGAAATGGAATTAAAAAAGAGTGAACAATAAAAGTTGCCACCATATGAGGGTGGCAACTTTTATTTGTTGATATAATTTTACGTCCTAATGTTGGAGAAGTAATCAATCACGAATTCACGGAATTGCTGAGCTGTTTTTGATAAGTAGCGTTTTTTTGACCAACTTAATCCGATGGTTCGCTGACAATTTGGTTCAATAATACGCAACTTGCTTGATGCTAAAGTAGAGTTTTTTAATAAAGTTAAACTTGGAACAAAAGCGATGCCGAGACCTTGCTTAATGAGGTCGCTAATCACGGTCGGTTCATCTACTTCAAAAGCAATATGCGGAGTGAAACCAGCTTCTTTGCAAAATTCATCCGTTAAGTGTCGAAATCCATAGCCAGTGTTCATACTAATAAACGGTTCGTTTTTTACTTCATGCAGGTGGATATTTTTTCGGCCTGATAAACGATGGCCTGAAGGGACGACTAAGAAAATTTCTTCTGTAATAAGTGGTTCCCAAACAATCTCCTCACCTTCAATTGGCACAGAGGAGATACAAAAGTCAATTTCTATATTATCTAGTTGTCGTTTCATAGAAGGAGTGGATGCAAGAAATTGTTGGAATCGAACGTTAGGATGTTCTAGTAAAAAAGAGCCAAGTAGTTCTGGTAATATTCTTGGAATAGAAACGGCCAGTGTAATAGAGCTTTGTTGTAATTCGGCTAAATCTTTAATTTCTCGTTGCCCTTCACTTAATTCATGAAAAATACGTTCTACTCGTTTTAAAAATACTTTTCCGAAAGAATTTAAAGTAATCTGTCGGCCTTGGCGATCAAATAAAGGGACTCCTAAATCCTTTTCGAGTCTAGCAATTGTTTTGCTGAGTGAAGGTTGCGCGATATGCAATTCTTCAGCTGCCTTTGTCATGTGTTCTAGTCGTGCAACTGTCTGAAAGTATTTTAACTGGAGCAGTTCCATTTCGAGTCTCCTTTCTATAGACCAAAAGGAATGAATTAATAATTAAAGATGTATTATACAGTATGTAAAGTGACGTGTATAGTAAATCTGTTAAACCATTCGAAGGGTGTTAAATTAGAAGAGGAGTATGTTTCATGAAGGGAATTAAACTTATATTTAAAGATTGGAAAGCGATGTGGCACCATAAACATGGACGTATCGCTTTAATTTTTTTATTAATCGTTCCGTTAATTTATTCAGGATTCTTTTTAGCTGGATATTGGGATCCGTACGGAAAATTAGATAAATTACCTGTTGCGGTTGTGAATTTAGATAAGGGTGCTGCGATGGATGAAAAAACAATTCATGCAGGAGACGATTTTGTTAAAAATTTAAAAGAGAATAAGGAATTGGCTTTTCATTTCGTATCAGAAAAAAGTGCGGATGAAGGGTTAAAAGAAGATAAATATTATATGGTTGTTACGATTCCGGAAGATTTCTCTAAAAAGGTAAGTACACTTATGGATGAGAAACCAGAGCCAGCAAAGTTGCAGTACAAAGTAAATCCAGGTAAAAACTTTGTAGCGGCTCAAATTGGAACGACAGCTGTTGAAAATATGAAAACAAAAATCTCAAACAGTATTACGAAATCATATACAGAAGGTGTTTTTTCAAAGTTTCAAGATTTGGCACAAGGGTTGAGTGATGCAAGTAATGGTGCTGAGAAGTTACATGAAGGAACGACCGATGCAAAAAATGGAGCGAATCAGCTTGCGAATGGTATTGATCGTTTAAGTGACGGGACATCGAAATTGAAAGAAGGAAGTGACAAGCTTGCGTCTAGCCAATCTGCCTTAACGGGGGGAGCAAATGAGCTGAGTCAAGGAGCGACATCACTTCATAGTGGTATGGAGTTATTAGCACAAGGTGAAAAAACGTTACAATCAGGAGTTAGTGAATTAAGTGCTGGTACAAATGAATGGGTGAGCGGAAGTGAGAAGCTTGCTGAAGGGCAAGTAAAAGCGGATGGGGCGGCTAATAGTGTGAAACAACAATTAGAAGAGTACGTGAAAAATCATCCAGAAGTGCAGCAAGATCCCGCTTTTCAAAAAATTGTTGCTACGTCTAATGGACTAGCTAAAGCAACAAGTACTTTAAATAATAGCCAACAACAATTGACACAAGGTGCGAAGAAGCTAACTGATGGTCAACATAAGATTGAAGAAGGCATGAATACATTCGGATTTAAGTTAAATGAAGCTACTGCTGGAACGAAAAAGATAGCAGATGGTGCATCGAATTTGGCTGATGGATTTATGAAGTGGGGAAATGGATTTACATCCCTGCAAGAAGGTGTAAATCAGCTTGCGAGTGGTGGAACGGAGCTGAATAACGGTGCTAGTAAATTAACAAATGGACTTGTTAAACTTGATGATGGTGCGAAAGAACTTTCTACGAAATTAGGAGAGGGCGCAGAGAAGATAGCGGATGTTCGTAATGATGATGCACGCAATACGATGTTCTCAGAGCCAGTTCAGTTAGTGAAGTCAACAGTTTCTGACGTTCCTAACTACGGTTCAGGCATTGCACCATATTTCTTATCACTTGCATTTTATGTTGGCGGAATTATGGCATCGAATATTTTACCTCTTGGCCGCAGACAAAACATGAAGGTAAGCGGAACGGTACATTTTATTAATAAACTAGGATTGGTATATTTAATTGGACTCATTCAAGCGCTACTCGTAGATGTAGTTGTGCTAGGTGTTATGAAATTAGAAGTCGCAAGTGTGCCACTCTTTGTTTTATCAAGTATTGTTATTTCCTTTACGTTTATGACATTTATTCTTATGCTAGTAACAGTATTTGGTCTTGTTGGAAAGTTCTTAGCGGTAACGCTTCTTGTCCTGCAATTAGCGACGAGCGGAGGTACTTTCCCAGGAGAATTAAACATAGCTGTTCTTAGCAAAATTGGACAGTTTCTCCCAATGTCTCATTCTCTTAGAGGATTACAAGATGTTATTTCTTTAGGAGATTGGTCGCAATTACAAATGCAAATTTTAATATTGTTATGTTATCTCGTTGTTGCCGGTGGAATTGCTTGGATCACGAGTCATATACAGCATAGAGAAACGAATGTAGAACAAGTTTCTTAAAATGAAATAAGCTATCCGATTTTTTCGGATAGCTTATTTTTTATTTGCGTTCCATTACTGCAAAGTAATTATTTTCATTATCAGCAAAGTTGAATGCTCTACCAGTAGGTAAATCTACAACCTGTCCAACTGTGACATTTTTCTCAGAAAGATCTTTATATAGACGGTCTAAGTCATTTGAGAAGAACATAAGTGAAGGCGTATTTAGGTTTAGTTCAGGTTGCATCTTCGCGATTAACGCTTTATCGTGAAGGACGATGCTTGTTCCTGCTTCTTTCGCCGGTGCAATTTCAATCCAGCGGAATCCGTTTCCGTTATTTTCTTCCGCAATGATTTGGAACCCTACTTTTTCTGTCCAAAATTGTACTGTTTCGTCTTGGTTATTTACATATAGCATAATTTGTCCAACTTGATTAATCATAGGTGTCTCTCGCTTTCTTTTTATATGCGTATTATTATATCAAATATATGGCTTGAATAGTTTTTTATGATTTTTTCGTAATACAACCTTCGTCCATTTCATCTTTGTTGTAGGAGAAGGCCCTGTAATCCAAGTATGAAATGGTATTGTGCTACAAATGACCATTGTTGAAATAGAGATAATGGCCGTTAACACAAATAGTAATAGGGCATATAATATAGTATTTTCTTGCAGTGTGAATAAGGAAAGAAGTTTTGTGCATAGTTGCAAGAAGAATAAATGAGCTAAATAAGCACCATACGTGTAATTACCAATGAAACGTAACGTTTTATATAAGAAACCACGACGCTGTACTATCATAATAGATAACACATACAGTATGATAATTTCGCATACGATATATAAAAACATAGATGGTTTTAAATAGGTAGAAACAGTTAAATGAATAGAGTTTGCTCCGTAAAAACTAAACAACTCATAATTGATGAATAAAAATAAGATGAAAAATAATATTGTTATAAGCGGGATATGTTTCATGACGAATAGACGCCAAGTTTTTAGTGCTACAGCGGCAATGCCGCCCATAACGAAATAGAATGAGTAGAATAGAAATGATCGATCTGTATAATGTAAAATTGTTGAACTTGTTAATTTTTCTCCATTAAAAATATAGTGAGAAGAGAACCACATTAATAGAAAATATAGGCAAGCGAAAAAGGTCATATATTTATATATGTCTTTTTTATTTTCTGTTCGTTTTTGAAACCAATAAAAAAGTGTGCATAGTAAAGGGAACAATAAGTGAATTTGGAACATCATAATAACGTACCAAAGATGGGGAGCGGCTGTTCCGAGTAATAAACTTTTTATTCCACTTTGTAACGTAATAAGATTATTTGTTGTTAATAAGTAAAGAATAGACCAAAAGAAATAAGGAATGAGTAAGTGTATCGCTTTTTCGGAAATATATTCTTTATATACTAATTGCTTTGTATAGTGACGAATTAAGTGAAATCCAACGATAAATATGAATGCTGGTGCTGAGAATTTTGCAAGATTAAATAGCATGCCCATAATGAGGGATTGCTCAAGTAAGACATTTCCTTGATTCATTGTATATAATAAAGAACTTTGCAAAACGACAGCGAGAAATGCAATGCTTTGCAAAACTTTAAATTCTGGTGCGCTTTGTGTCATTGTGTCCATCTCCTTTTCCATACATGATTATAGTACGGAGAATGGATAAGAGGTGTGGAATATTTGTGAAGGTTTTAACAAATTTGTGGCGGAATGGATTAACAACAAAGAAAGAGGATGCTCGTTTGGAGCATCCTCTTTCTATTTATTAAGCAAATTTGTTTTTGATCCAGTTCTTACCTTCTACAAGGCGAGCTGTCATTACGGCACAAGCGTTATCTGCTGTTACGTTTAACATCGTTGCAGGAGGATCAATGATTGTACTGATTGCTGCGATAATTGGCAATGCTTCTGGCGGGAAGCCATATAAAGAAACGATTAACATTTCACCAATCATACCGCCGCCTGGAATAGCGCCCATTACTGTTCCTACTAATAGAGAAACAACAAGTGCGATTGCTAATGTTTTCGGTCCTTCGAATTCCATGTTGAAAATACCGAATAAGAAAGCAATTTTTAATACGCCGCCTAAAACAGAGCCATCTTTATGAAGAGTAGAACCAAGAAGGACAACTGTTTCACGAACGTCTGAAGAAATACCCATTTTCTTTGTTGCTTCTAAGTTTGCTGGAATACTTGCGGCACTACTACAAGTTGCAAGTGATGTAACTGTAGGAGAGACCATGTTCTTCCAAAATACTTGTACACCTTGTTTGCGACCTGCAAGGTATGCATAGAATGTGAAGAATACAAAGAAATAAATGAGAGAAGCAGGATAGTATACCATTGCTGCTCGGAAGTAAGTTCCAAGAAGTTGTGGTCCGAATTCGCCAACTAATGCTGCGAAGTAAGCAGCAAGTCCGATTGGAGCGTAGTACATAATGAAAGATACAACCTTCATTGAAATCTCTGCACCAGCTTGTAGGAATGTAGCAAATGGCTTTCCTTTTTCGCCAACTGCTGAAGTTGCAATCCCCATTAAGATAGAGAAGAAAATAAGAGCTAACATATTTTCACGAGATAGTAACTTCGAGAAGTCAGATACTGTTAAAATACCGACGATTTGATCTGCAACACTAACAGCTTTGCCGGCTTTGTCAGGTTGTGTTAGTTCTAGTACAACACCTTGTGCTGGCGGGAATACTTTCACGACAATAATCATAAAAATAGCAGCTAAAATACTTGTAAATAAGAAAGTCCCAGCCATACTAGACATAATTTTACCGAAACGTTTTAATCCATCCATATTAGCAATAGACGATGCGATGCTAAAGAACACTAGAGGTACAACAATCGTAAACATTAAGTTTAAGAAAATGTCACCAAGCGGCTTTAAAGCAACTGCATCGGCACCCATGAAATAACCAATGAAACCACCAATTAGGATAGAAGATAACAAAATAAGTGGAAAGCGATATGCCTTCATAAATATATCCTCCTATCAATTAAAAAAATCATACTGAATTATTATAGCGAGTTAGCGTCCTCTTTACTAGGAGAATACGGATAAATGGAATAGCGTGAAAACGAAGAAATTTTTGTTTTTAAGCTCGGCATACAGCAGGAAATCTAGACATATATATTTGTAACCTAGTGGTGGCAAGGGATGCACCATAACTTAGGTAGAGAAAAAGGGGGAGGGAAGCGGGATGAATATTTTACTTTGCTGTGCAGCGGGAATGTCTTCCAGTTTGATTGTTACAAAGATGGAGAAAGCAGCAGAGGCAAGAGGGATAGAAGTAACAATCTGGGCAGTATCAGGTTCTGAAGTGAATAGTCATATTGATAAAGCTGATGTCCTTTTACTTGGACCGCAAGTACGTTATTTATTACCGAAAATGAAAGAACTATGTAAGGATAAAGGGATACCTGTTGATGTCATTCAATCTGTTCATTACGGACTTTGTAATGGAGAAGCTATCTTGCAAGCAGCTTTGTTAATGAAACCATGAGGAGAGTGGGATAGATGATACGGTTTTTAGAGAAGTATGTGATGCCGGTAGCAGGGAAGGTTGCAGAGCAGAGGCATTTACAAGCAATTCGAGATGGAATTATTTTAACGATGCCTTTCTTAATTATTGGATCGTTTTTCCTCATTATTAGTGCACTGCCGATACCGGGATATAACGATTTTATGGCAGGTTTGTTTGGGGAGAATTGGCAGCGAGCTTTAGGGTATCCAGTTAGTGCAACTTTTAATATAATGGCTTTAATAGCTGTTTTTGGAATCGCTTACAGACTTGGAGAGTATTATAAAGTAGATGCTTTAGCATCCGGGGCATTGTCGCTTGTGACGTTTTTACTTGCGACTCCATTTCAAGTTGCATATATTATACCAAGTACAAAAGAAAGTGTACTTGTAGAAGGCGCTATCCCAGCTGCATTAATGGGAAGCCAAGGGTTATTTGTAGCAATGATTATTGCACTTATATCTACTGAACTTTATCGGTTTATTGTACAAAAAAAGATAATTATAAAGATGCCAGAGACAGTTCCACCAGCTGTCACGCGTTCATTTGCAGCACTTGTTCCAGGATTTATTGTTGTAACAGTTATTTGGATTTTACGCTTAATTATAGAAAATACTTCTTTTGGCAGTATCCATAATATTGTAGGACAAATTTTACAGGAACCGCTTAGTGTACTTGGTGCTAGTCTTTGGGGCGCGATAATAGCAGTTATTCTCGTTCATGTTCTTTGGTCTTGTGGAATTCATGGTGCTACTATTGTTGGTGGTGTAATGAGCCCCGTTTGGTTGTCGTTAATGGATCAAAACCGAGTTGCTTTTCAAGCTGGGCAAGATGTACCAAATACGATTACGGCACAGTTTTTTGACTTATGGATTTATATGGGCGGTTCTGGTGCAACGCTTGCTCTAGTTGTCGGAATGTTACTATTTGCACGAAGTCAACAATTAAAAAGTTTAGGGAGATTGTCAATTGCACCTGGTATATTTAATATTAATGAGATGGTAACTTTTGGTATGCCGATTGTGATGAACCCACTTTTACTAATTCCATTTATATTAGTTCCAGTCGTGCTAACAATTGTTTCTTACTTTGCAATGGAATGGGGATGGGTTGCACGTCCGAGTGGGGCCGCTGTACCTTGGACGACACCTATTCTTTTTAGTGGATATTTAGGATCGGGCGGGAAAATTTCAGGTGTTATTTTGCAACTTGTTAACTTTGCGCTAGCATTCTTCATTTATTTACCGTTCTTAAAAATATGGGATAAACAAAAACTGGCGGAAGAAAAGGGGGAGTAAAGAACTACAATGGATACGATAGAGACGAAAGCTTTTCATTTAATCTTGCATGGGGGAAACGCGAGAAGTTGTTCAATGGAAGCAATTGATTGTGCGAAGCGTGGGGAGTTTACAGAAGCTGAAGCTAAATTACAAGAAGCACTAGAGGAATTAAAGGAGGCGCACCGCGTACAAACGGAGCTTATCCAGAAAGAGGCTGGTGGCGAAAAGACCGAAGTTACTCTTTTAATGGTACACGCGCAAGACCATTTAATGAATGCAATTACGGTGAAAGAATTAGCGAGTGAGTTTGTAGAGTTATATAGGAAGATGTCGGTGGATGAATGAACCTTGCTTATGCAAGGTTTTTTTATTTCACTAAATAGTGGGTTAAAATAATGAATTATTTTTCATTGAAAAAGTTTTTTTAGTGTTTTTTCATGTTAAACACAACTAGACGACTAAACACTAATCTATTTTCATACAGTTATGTGTTAAAAGCGTGTTGTTTTATAACACACTGTGTGTTTTTTGGACGACACACTAATTGAAAGCGTTAACACACAAAGAAAATGCTCGAAAAAGCACTGATTTTAGTGGTTTTGAAAAGTTGGCACGCTAATTGCTTTAATAAATAGCGTAAAGAAAAATAAATAAACATAAATTTTTTATACTACACAAGGGGGATTTTCAAATGAATATTTTATTATGTTGTTCAGCAGGGATGTCTACAAGTTTACTAGTTACAAAAATGGAAGCGGCTGCAAAAGCTCGCGGTCTAGAAGGAAAGATTTGGGCTGTATCTGGGGATGCAGTAAAAAACAATATCGACCAAGCTGATGTATTATTACTAGGACCACAAGTTCGTTATATGCTCTCTTCAATGAAAACGCTTGCTGACGAGAAAAACGTTGGAATCGACGTTATCAATCCAATGCACTACGGCATGATGAATGGAGAAGCAGTTTTAGATCACGCATTAACACTTAAAAAATAATTAGGGGGGAAGCGAAATGCAAAAGTTTATTGCATTTATGGAGAAATATATTGTTCCTGTCGCTGGTAAAATCGGATCGCAACGTCACTTAGCTGCGATCCGTGACGGATTTATTGCAGTGATGCCACTTATTTTAGTTGGTGCACTGGCATCACTAATTAATGGTTTTCCATCTGAAGTTTTCCAAGATTTCATGAAAGGTTTGTTTGGTGAAACGTGGAAACAAGTCGGCGGCGGAATGTGGACTGGTTCTTTCGCGATTCTAGCACTAATCATAGCATTTACAACAAGTTATAACTTAGCAAAATCTTACGGCGTTGATGGTTTGTCAGCAGGTATTATTTCATTTGGTGCGTTAATTATTCTTACACCAACAACACCGAAAGAAGGCGGATTGAACTTAGCTTGGACAGGTGCACAAGGGTTATTCGTAGCAATTATTGTGGCACTCCTTGTTACTGAAGTATTCCGCTTCTTTGTACAAAGAAACATTACTTTTAAAATGCCTGATGGAGTACCACCAGCAGTTTTAAGATCTTTCGCAGCTATAGTTCCAGCATTTGTTATCTTAACAGTAGTTGCAGGTATTCAATTAGCAGTGAAATTATCTGGTACAAGTGTTCATGAATTTATTTTTAATACGATTCAATCACCACTGCAAAGTTTAGCAGGGACATTACCAAGTGCAATTATCATTGTAATCCTTGTTCATCTTCTTTGGTTCTTCGGTTTACATGGGCCAAATATCGTTGGTGGTATTATTGAGCCATTATACTTACCGGCATTAGAGAAAAATATGAATTTATTCAAAGGTGGTACATCTGCATTTGATGTTCCAAATATTATTACAAAACCATTCTTTGATACTTTCGTATACCTTGGTGGTTCTGGTGCGACATTAGCATTCTTAGTAGTGGTATTACTCGTAGCAAAAAGTGCACAATTACGTGGTGTATCTCGCTTATCAATTGGACCTGGTGCATTTAACATTAACGAACCAGTAATATTTGGTACACCAATTATTTTAAATCCAATTTTATTCTTACCTTTTATCCTAACACCAATTGTATTAGTAATTACTTCTTATACAGCTATATCTATGGGGTGGGTACCAAAAACAGTTGTGATGATTCCATGGGCAACACCACCAATTATTAGTGGTTATCTTGTAACAGGTGGACATATTTCTGGTGCAATTCTACAGTTATTCAACTTTGTAATTGCAATGGTAATTTATTATCCATTCGTTGTGTTATGTGACCGTTCAGTTGTTCGTACTGAAAAAGCAGCAGCACAAGGTAATAGTAATTCTTTACCTATGTAACATAGTAATTGTTCTCACAGGCAACAGTGTCTGTGAGAACAATTACCTTTATATCATGTTCAAAAAGATGAAAAACATCTATATGAACACTAAACTATCATTAATAAATTCATACTTTAATAGACATGTTCAAACTGAAGGGGTATTTAAATCGGTTGAACCTTATAGAGAGGGCGGTAATTATGATGACTACAGCAGAACAAATTCCATTCCAATTAATTTTAAATAGTGGTAACGCACGAAGCTTTGCGATGGAGGCACTTCAATTTGCCAAACAGGGGAAAATGGTAGAAGCAGATGAAGCGATGGTAAAGGCGAAAGAAGCGATTAATGAAGCGCATCATTTCCAAACAGAGCTCATACAATCAGAAGCAAGAGGAGAAAAAACAGAGGTTAGTGTTCTTTTAATTCACGCACAAGATCATTTAATGAATGCGATTACAGTAAAAGAATTAGCAGCAGAGTTTATCGATCTTTATAAAAAGTTTGAAGCGAAAGGGGAATAAAGCATGACTGGAATTAAAATTGCTACAATCGGCGGTGGATCTAGTTATACACCAGAGTTAATTGAAGGATTTATTAAGCGTTATGATGAGCTTCCTGTTCGTGAAATTTGGTTAGTAGATATTGAGGCAGGAAAAGAAAAGTTAGAAATCGTTGGTAACTTAGCGAAACGTATGGTGAAAAAATCAGGTTTACCAATCGAGGTTCATTTAACACTTGATCGCCGTGAGGCATTAAAAGATGCAGACTTCGTAACAACACAACTTCGCGTTGGGTTATTAGAAGCACGTGCAAAAGATGAAGCAATCCCGTTAAAATATGATGTAATCGGTCAGGAAACAAATGGTCCTGGTGGTCTATTTAAAGCGTTGAGAACGATTCCTGTTATTTTAGATATTTGTAAAGATATGGAGGAGCTCTGTCCGAATGCATGGTTAATTAACTTTGCAAATCCAGCTGGTATGGTAACAGAGGCTGTCCTTCGTTATACAAATATTCAAAGAGTAGTTGGTCTATGTAACGTTCCGATCGGAATCCGCATGGGTCTTGCAAGATTACTTGAAGTAGATGCAAGTCGTGTCCACGTTGATTTCGCAGGTTTAAATCATATGGTATACGGACTAGATGTATACTTAGATGGCGTAAGTGTAATGGATCGTGTGTTAGAGCTTGTGACAGATCCAGAAAAGCAAATTACGATGGAAAATATCGCAGCGCTTAACTGGGAACCAGACTTTATTCGCGGACTTCGTGCAATTCCATGTCCATACCATCGTTACTACTACAAAACACGTGAAATGTTAGAAGAAGAGAAAGAGGCTTCTGTTGAAAAAGGTACACGTGCAGAAGTAGTAAAACAATTAGAAAATGATTTATTTGAGTTATATAAAGACCCGAACTTAGATATTAAACCACCACAATTAGAAAAACGTGGCGGAGCTTATTATAGTGATGCAGCATGTAGCTTAATTACGTCTATTTACAATAATAAAGGTGATATCCAGCCTGTTAATACACGAAACAACGGAACAATTGCAAGCTTACCACATGATTCAGCTGTTGAAGTGAACTGTATTATTACGAAAGAAGGCCCAAAACCAATTGCAGTTGGAGATCTTCCAGTACCAGTTCGCGGTTTAGTACAACAAATTAAATCATTCGAGCGCACAACAATTGAAGCTGCTGTTACAGGGGATTATCATAAGGCGCTGCTTGCTATGACAATCAATCCACTTGTACCATCAGATAAAGTTGCAAAACAAATTTTAGATGAAATGTTGGAAGCACATAAAGAGTATCTTCCACAGTTCTTTAAAAAGGTAGAGAAGTAAAAGCGGCGCTATTTAGCCCGCTTTTTTTATTCTATTAGGAGGTATTATGATGATTAAGTTAATTGTAAATGCAGATGATTTCGGTCTTACAGAAGGTACAAATTACGGCATTATTGATGGGCATATAAATGGACTTGTAAATTCAACGACGATGATGATGAATATGCCAGGAACAGAGCATGCGGTACGCTTAGCGAAAGAGTATAACCTACTCGGAGTAGGCGTACATCTCGTATTAACAGCAGGTGAATCACTTCTTGGAGACGTACCATCACTTGTAGGTAGCGACGGATCGTTTCATAAACAAAGTGTTGTAAGGGAAGGGAATATAAATCCAGAAGAAGTTGAGAGAGAGTGGACTGCTCAAATTGAGAAATTCCTATCTTACGGATTAACACCAACTCATTTAGATAGTCATCATCATGTACACGGATTACCGATCTTACACGATGTTCTTGAGAGATTAGCAGCTAAATATAATGTTCCAATTCGTCGTTGTGGGGAAGATAGAGCGGTGCATCCATTTTCTGATGTATTTTACAGTGACTTTTATGCGGATGGTGTGAAGGAAGATTACTTTGTGAAGTTAAAAGAAAGAGTACAAGGTGAACAAACGGTAGAAATTATGGTTCATCCAGCTTATATTGATCCAGAGCTTGTGAAGCGTTCTTCTTACGTAATGGATCGTGTGAAGGAATTGCGTATTTTAACAGAGAGTGAGTTGCCTGAAGGGATAGAACTTGTGAAGTTTTAATAGAAAAACGACGGCTACATCATGCCGTCGTTTTTTATTTATAAAATGGATAGAATATATCCGCCAAATGCCCCGAGTATAACGATAACCCAAGGTGGTGTTTTCCAAAAAGCTAGTAAGCAAAAAAGAAGCGAAGCGAAAACGAAATCTGAAGCATTCATAACTGTACTCGTCCAAATGGGATCGTAAAAAGCGGCAATTAAAATACCGACAACAGCGGCATTGACTCCAAGTAGTGCGCCTTGTATGAATGATATTTTTCTCACGCTGTTCCAAAATGGTAAAACACCAATAACGAGTAAGAAAGCAGGGAGGAAAATTGCAATTGTTGCGATTGTTGCCCCAAGCGTCCCGTTTAACACTGCTCCTATATAAGAGGCGAATGTAAATAGTGGTCCTGGTACTGCTTGTGTTAATCCGTATCCAGCTAGGAACTGTTCTTTCGTCATCATGCCGTTTTGTACGAACTCACCTTCAAGAAGGGGCAGCACGACGTGTCCTCCTCCAAATACAAGTGCGCCAGAGCGATAGAAACTATCAAATAAAGCGATGTAATAAGAGAACGGTCTTAATATTGGTAGCAGTAGTAATAGTCCAAAGAATAAGACGAGACAAGAAACTGCTATCTTTTTTGAAATAGGTACTCTTATATTTTGAGATTGGCTAATTGGTTGGTTGCGATATAAAAACCAACCGATAAAGCCACATATTATAATGAGGATTACTTGCGTCCAGCTACTTGGCCATAATAAGGCGATTGCGGCAGTTACAATCGCAATCGTCGCACGGTTGCGATCTGGAGTTAACTTTTGCGCCATTCCCCATATGGCGTGAGCGACAATAGCGACTGCTACAAGTTTTAGTCCATGAATCCAGCCAGCACTCCCAAGATCGAACTGATTAAGGAATGAGGCGAAGAAAACTAAAACAAGGACAGACGGTAAAGTGAATCCAATCCATGAAATAATAGCTCCTAAAAGCCCGCCCCGTAATAATCCAACCCCCATACCGACTTGACTGCTGGCAGGACCGGGAAGGAATTGACATAGTGCTACTAAATCTCCATAGCTTCGTTCATCCATCCATTTTCTTTTTTGCACGTATTCGTGGTGGAAATAACCAAGATGAGCGACAGGACCGCCGAATGAAGTAAGTCCTAATTTAAATGAGACGAGAAAAATCTCTAATAATGTGTGAAAGGTGTGTTTGTTTTTTTTCAAAATAACCTCCTAGAATGTTTTTGCTATGTGCATTATACAAGAAGTGGTAAAGCAAAAGGAACAAATCTAATGTAAAGATTTTGTGAATCTTTTCTTTGTAATTAAAATTGAAAAAGTCATAAATGATTATGTCTAAACCATAAAGTAGTAGAAGTAGTGCTGGGAAATTTATATAAGGAGAATGCCTTATGACAACACATTTCTTTGCCAGGTTAACAGGTAAGAGGGAAGTGCCTCCTGTAAATACAGAAGCTTTTGGGGTAGCAGAGTTTATTTTTAGTGATGATTTAACGAAATTGCATTACAGAGTAATACTAAAAAATATAGAAAAGGTTACATCGTGTCAAATTCATTTAGGGAAGTCTACTCAAATTGGTCCTGTTGTTTTATATTTGTATGGTCCACTGGAGCAAGGGATTAGCTTGAACGAGGGAAGTATTACTGGTGTAGTGAATGTGGAGGATTTTGAGGGACCTTTACAAGGGAAATCATTTGTACATTTACTTCAAGAAATTATTCAAGCAAATGTATATGTTAATGTCCATACGAAATCACAAAAAAGAGGAGAAATAAGAGGGCGAGTTAGAAAAGTAAAGAAATAGAGGAAAAGGCTGTCCATATGTTGGAACAGCCTTTTCTCATTATATAAGGTGCTAGTTTTAGCAATTATTGTCGGTAAATCGATATATTTTGAAAATCGCTGATATAATATGAGTTACGCCGATATATTTTGAAAATCGCTGATATAATATGAGTTGCGCCGATATATTTCAATAATCGCTGATATAACTCGCGTTACGGTCGATATTTTTAAAAACTGCCTCGATTAATTTTTCACAGGTTGATTTTTAATAAAGAAGTCCATAACGTAAAATACTTCGTCATCTGGTATTTGTATTTCAAATGTATTTTCAATTGGTTGCAACGCTTTTTTTACTTTCATATACATCCAGTACTCATCTTGTCTTCTTTTCTCTTTATCAGGGTGAGGAAGAAGGCTTTCTCCTTTTTGAAGACGGTCAACCATACAGCTCATATGCAGAATAACACCCATTAAGCTATCAGGAGTTAGCTGTAAGGAAATTAATTCTTGGATTGTATTTAATGCGTAACGAATTGTTTTGATTAGTAATGCTCCATCGTTACGCTGCATTTGTTGTTCAAGAATATCCGCCATTTTTGCATATGTTTCTTCATACGTAATTAATTCTTGAATGGGCTGAATCGCTGTGTAGTTTACGATGTCTTGGAAATGATATGTTAAGCATGGTACTTGCACATCGAAATTCGTGACGATACAAATGATGTTACGCTCTTTTTTTATGTTCTCAATCATTTTCGTTAAATCTTTTTCATGGACGATACTAATCGGAATAATTTCAATTAAGTCTTTATCAAATCGTAAATAGTTCTCTAACATTTTTTGAATAGCTAAAGCACTTCCTTCACCAGTTAAGCAAGCTGTTAAAATAACAGATTTCATTGGAGAGAGAGGTTTTTTCTTTTCTTCTTGTACGTTTAAGTAAAATGGTGTTAAATTTTTTACTGTTTCATACAGCGCATCTAATGAATAACCGAGCTGAGCTTTTCGAGCTGCTTCTAGTGCGTGTGGTGTGCTCGTCATCGAGAGAACACGTACAGGGATTTTGAACTCCGTTTCTAATATGTCACCGATATAAGCAAGTGACCCCATATCGACAAGTAAGAGAAGCCCATTTACATTTTGTAGTGTTTTCATATACACTTTCACACGTTCCAAGAAATCTTTCGGTGATTCGTGTAACGGCATATCAATACCGGTTACTTCCTCAATGCCGAGAAGTTCGTTTGCGACGTTTGCCATTTCAGTTGCGATGCCATTACCGTGTGCCAATATTAATACTTTTACTTCTGTTTGTGAGGCAGGAATTGGATCAACAACGAAGAACATTGTTAAAAAGCCAGCTTCATCAATAGGCATTGTTATTTGTAATTCTTCCTCCAGTAGTTGAATGCATTGCATAGCTACGGAAAAAGCTTCTTTATATTTCGTACGAATTTGATTTAATTGTGGGTGATGTATTTGTTTTCCGCTTTGTAAACGTTGTAGAGTTGTCTGTACATGTAAACTTAAAGCGAGAAATACTTTTTCATCAAACGTCTTAGATAAATGCTTTTCAGCAAGTTCCGCTATTTTTTCACATACGGAAACGATATTACGATCCACAATTTTAAAAACATTTTCATGGCTTGTTTTTTTTGATATTTGGTTAAAATATTGTACGAAAAAGCTTTGAACATCATTTTCTATTAGTAATTCTAATTCTTCCTCTTCAATACCACGTGCTTGAAGTTCTTCGTATTTATAATCAATATAATCGTAAATAGAAGAGCGTTTTTCATCTTCTGTTTTATGATTACTCCAACCTTCCTCACCTGTAAATACAAATGTTTCATTTGGTATTTGGTATAAGTGACGGCTCTTCCTTTCAATGAACAATCCTTCTTTCATATACCAAGGTAAATCTGTACTTGAAACATAGACAGAATCACGTTTCTTTGTGACCAAATCAGAATAGGCTTTCGCACAGGCAATTTGAACATCTGTTTTTAATTGACCAATGTTATTGGGACAATTGTAAAAGACGAAAGCACGCATTGCATTTGGGCTAACGTGAATGTCTTTTCCCAGACGAATTGCTTCATTTGTGAAAAATAGCTGTAGTAAAGCAAAGCGCTCTTTATGTGTACGCTCACGAAGTGGTGGCAGCGTAACAGTCATTGGTATACGTCTTGTAAATGTTTTTAATAAAAATGAATTTGGTTCTTCTGTTGTTGCAGTAATGATTAATACTTGTGCTTTACGTTCGTTCTCTGTTTCTCCAAGGCGGCGGTATACTCCGCGGTCAATAAAGGTGAAAAGCATTTCTTGTCCCTCTGGAGGAAGGCGATGTACTTCATCTAAGAAAAGAATTCCTTCATGTGCTTTTTCAATTAACCCTTTTTGATCACTTGCTCCTGTATAAGCTCCTTTTTTAATCCCAAATAATTGCCCGAGTAGTAACTGTGGATTATTTGCATAATCAGCACAGTTAAATACGATAAATGGTGCATCTTTGGGAAGCTGTTCAACTTCAATTGCATATTCGTGCATTAAAGAAGCAAACATAGACTTTCCGACCCCTGTTTCTCCCAGTAGTAAAGTATGCATACCGTTTGGAGGATAGAGAATAGAAGCTTTCGCTTTTTCAATTGCAATTTTAAGGCTCGTATTTTCAATTGCAAATGTATCTAATGAAGTTATGTCTTTTGAATGCGTTTCCAACGAAGTGTTCGTTTCTATGTAAAAACGAACAGGTCGCGTATTTGTTTTTAATAAACGTTTATCTTTTACAAGTTTGTTTAAATCGCTACTTACATTGGCGCGATCTAGTTGCAAAAATGTAGCGAGTTCTGATGCGGTTACACCTTCTGTATAATTGCCTTTTTGTATTGCGTTAAAAATGAGATCTATTCGTTTCATTTCTATTCACCTCGAAACTTCATCACTATTTAAAATTTTACACAAAAATGGGAAGGGTGGGAAGAGAAAAATAAAACAGCTTTAGCACATAGGCGCTAAAGCTGTTACAATCTTGTGTCTTTCCAAAAATTCACCTTGAGATGAGAAGAAGGATTATAGGGAAGAAGTTTGTATCCTTGTGACTGTAAATAATCAATTACTTTTGGCAGTATTTGTACGGTTACACTCGAATCATGCATTAAAATGACTTCGACTTGTTCATCACTTTGATTACGTACTCTTTCGAGTATGGCAGAAGGATTGTCATAGCTTTTCCAGTCGTATGTATCGATCGTCCAATCCCACATTTTATACTGGGCCGATACAAGTGCGTCACGGTAATTCTTTTTTAAGTAAGGCATACTACCATATGGAACGCGAACGAGATGTGTATTTAATTTCGTAACTTGCTGGACAATGCTTTGTGTTTGCTCCATTTCTGCAATTAAAGTGGAAGGGTCACCAGTGTAAAGGCGTTTTACATCATGTGACATGCTGTGGAGCCCGATATAATGTCCTTCTTTAATTAATCGTTGCATCGTTTTTGTGTAATGTGGCACTTTTCCACCAATAACAAAGAAAGTTGCTTTTCCGTTCTTTTCTTTTAAGATGTTTAAAATTTGTGTAGTATATTTGTTTGGCCCGTCATCAAATGTTAAGTACGCAATTTTTTGTGTAGGAGAAGTTGTTTCAGTATTTGGATGATATTCAGCAGGAATAACAGTTGTTGCTTCAGTATTAGATGATACGTACATAGTAATCGTTAAAAATAAAATAATACATTGAAATACTCGCTTGATCATAACATTCACCCTCAGTTTGACAATCAAGATGTAAAAAAGAAAACTTGATACTTTTCTTATTATGTATAGCTTTCTCCAATAGAGGAACTCTCAAACAATCTATATTTTGGAAATATAAAATGAGAATAAAAAATAGCATCCTCTTATAAGAAAGAGGATGCTATTTGAATATTTCATAATTGAAAAGGCTATACTACAATTAGTCTTCGCGTTTTTTCACTTTTTTATAAAAGGAAATGATTGGTTTGTAGCGTTCATGTACAAGCCCGATTATTTCAGCGATGATTTCTGTGAAGAAAATCAAAGCGAAAAGAAGAATAATGGATAACCATAACGTTGCACTAGTGAAAATAATGGCATTTACACTAAAGAAAATACCGAATGCGTATATAATTAGTACCGTTTTGCGATGAGAGAATCCCATTGCAAGTAAGCGGTGATGTAAATGCGATTTATCTGGTGCTGAAATAGGTTTTTTATTTACGATACGACGGATGATTGCAAATATCGTATCAAATATAGGTACACCTAAAATGATAATTGGAACGATAAAACTGAATAACGTTACACTTTTGTATAATCCAAGTAACGATATAACAGAAATACAGTATCCTAAAAATAGTGCTCCTGTATCTCCCATGAAAATTTTTGCTGGATGGAAGTTGTAGAATAAAAATCCAATTGTACTTGCTAATATAATTAATGCAAGTGGCAATATAATAGCTGTTCCAGTACCCCATGGGCTAGTGAAGGCCATATATGCTAGCGTTGCAAGTACGATAGATGAAATCCCAGCAGATAATCCATCTAAGCCGTCAATTAAGTTGATTGCATTCGTAATACCTACAAGCCAAAATACTGTAATTGGATAAGCAAGCCATCCAAGTTCAGTATCCCCAAGGAATGGGATATATAATACTTGCACTAATAATCCACTTTTTACAATCATAATGGCAACTAACAGTTGTCCACCGAATTTTACTCTCGCAGATAACTCGTACATATCATCTAAAATTCCGATGATTACAATGATAATCGCACCTAGCGTTATCGATAACATTCTTTGTTCATATAAGCCGCCGACAACAAATCCTACAGCTACACCAATAAATATTGCCAACCCGCCAAGACGTGGCATAATCTTTTGGTGCACTTTACGTGCGTTTGGCTTATCTGTCGCTCCTATTTTAAAAGCTAATTTAATAACTAAAGGAGTAACGACGAGTACAGTGATGAATGATGCCAAAATGGCATAAATCACTTGTGAGTCCATTAATACCCCACCCTTTATAGTCTAACGTAATTTTTTTTTGAAAATATATTTATCTGAAAATTATGATGTTTATTTACAGGCTCATAACATATGGTATCACAAAAAGATTAGAATTCAATCTTTTTTTCTTTTTACGGTTAATGGAAGCGGATAGAATATATGACAATTGTATATAGAATGTTGAATCATATAAGAAGGTTAATCGTACTGGGCTTTGGAATGTAACATTTCCTCTTTTTCTTCAATAGTGAATACTTTTATTTCAGTATTATAAGTGTTGCACGTAGAAATGAGTAAGTTTCATGTTAAAATGTGGGAATTTATCACACGTGACCTGGCAGCCTGATTCTCACTGATTAAGTTTTACTTTATAGTGCATTTAATTTTACAAAAACTTAAAAAAAAGTAAGGGAAGTAATTCATATAATGAAGAAGGAAAAGGGTTTTCTCATTTTTAATATGAGAGGGGGAAGCGCAGGGAGAATTCTAATTTTCATATCTTTTCTATTGTAAATTCCTGTGCGAAAAGGAAATGAAAATTACGATAGTAGGTACTGGATATGTGGGATTGATTACAGGAGTAGGATTGGCAAAATTAGGGCATTCAGTTACATGTTTTGATATAGATGATGAAAAAATTGAACGGATAAAACAAGGGGATTTACCTATTTATGAGGCCAGATTACATGAATTAATAAATTATGCATATGAGAATAATGCTTTAACTTTTACATCAAATAAAGAAGAGGCATTTGATGATGTAGAGTTTATATTTATTGCAGTTGGAACACCACCTTTATTAGATGGGACGGCAGATTTAACGTATATTCAGAGTGCTTGTAACGATATTGGATTATATGCGACGAACGATATTATTGTTGTTACGAAAAGTACAGTTCCAGTAGGCACAAATGATGTAATGAAGGGATGGATTGAGGAGAAGTTAAAAGAGAGGCATACAGTACATATCGTATCGAATCCAGAGTTTTTGCGTGAGGGTTCAGGTATTTATGATTTCTTTCATGGAGATCGTATTGTAATTGGAGCGGATAGTAAGGAAGTAGCAAGAAGAGTAGAGAGTTTGTATAGTCAATTATGCTTAGAAACGTATGTTACAGATATTAAAAGTGCGGAGATGATTAAATACGCGTCGAACGCCTTTTTAGCTACAAAGATTAGTTTCATTAATGAAATTTCAAATATATGTGAGAAGGTAGGCGCGAATGTATTGGATGTTGCCAAAGGGATGGGAATGGATAAGAGAATCGGTGCATCTTTTTTAAATGCGGGCATTGGCTACGGAGGGTCGTGTTTTCCGAAAGATACGAAAGCACTGGTACAAATTGCGGGAAATGTTGCTCATGATTTTCGTTTGTTAAAAGCAGTTATTGAAGTAAATAATAAGCAACAGCTGCTATTGATTGAAAAAGCGAAAAAAGTTATGAACATGAATAAAAAGCGAATTGCAGTTCTTGGCGCATCCTTTAAACCGAATACGGATGATATTAGAGAGGCATCATCTCTTATTATAATAGAAGCATTAATTAATATAGGTGCAGATATTGTTCTTTATGACCCAAAAGCAATTCAATATGTAAAGAATATATTTGGAGATGCTATACAATATAGTAGATGTATAGATGAATCGATTAGAGATGCGAGTGCGGTTTTTATCGTAACAGAATGGGAAGATATTCAAACTTATCCGTTAGAAAAGTACGTACAACTTATGAGGGAGCCTATTTTATTTGATGGGAGAAATTGTTATACTGATGAAGATGTTAAGAAACAAAAGATAGATTATTACTCGGTGGGAAGAAAAAGTATTTGTAATAGAAAAGTTTCTGTTATGCGTTAAAAAGGGATGTACTCATGCATATTTTTATATGTCATAATAGAAGCTGTAATTAGTGAAAGAAAAGAGGCAATCACATGACTGAACGTTTAAAAGTAATGACAATTTTTGGGACACGTCCAGAAGCAATTAAAATGGCACCTCTTGTATTAGAGTTGCAAAAACACCCAGAAAAAATTGAATCGATTGTGACTGTAACAGCACAACATCGCCAAATGTTAGATCAAGTATTAAGTATCTTTGGAATTACGCCAGATTTCGATTTAAATATTATGAAAGACCGCCAAACTTTAATTGATGTTACAACGCGTGGTTTAGAAGGTTTGGATAAAGTAATGAAAGAAGCGAAGCCGGATATTGTACTTGTACATGGTGATACAACAACAACATTTATTGCAAGTTTAGCTGCTTTTTATAATCAAATTCCAGTAGGGCATGTTGAGGCGGGCCTTCGTACGTGGGATAAGTATTCTCCATACCCAGAAGAGATGAATCGTCAATTAACAGGTGTAATGGCGGATCTTCATTTCTCACCGACAGCAAAATCAGCAACGAACTTACAGAAGGAAAATAAAGATGAGTCACGTATTTTCATCACAGGAAATACAGCGATTGACGCGCTACAAACGACTGTAAAAGAAACATATAGTCATCCTGTACTAGAGAAACTTGGAAATGATCGTCTTGTACTTATGACAGCTCACCGCCGTGAAAACTTAGGTGAACCGATGCGTAATATGTTCCGTGCAATTAAGCGTCTTGTTGACAAACATGAAGATGTACAAGTTGTGTACCCTGTTCATATGAACCCTGTTGTTCGTGAAATAGCAAATGAAATTTTAGGTGAACATAACCGTATTCATTTAATTGAGCCGCTAGATGTAATTGATTTCCACAATGTTGCAGCTCGTTCATACTTAATGTTAACGGATTCTGGTGGTGTACAAGAAGAAGCTCCATCACTTGGTGTACCAGTTCTTGTTCTTCGTGATACAACAGAGCGCCCTGAAGGTATTGAAGCAGGTACGCTGAAATTAGCAGGAACAGACGAAGAGACAATCTTTGATCTTGCTGATGAGCTGTTATCAGATAAAGAAGCTCATGATAAGATGGCGAAAGCATCTAACCCTTACGGTGATGGTCGTGCATCAGAGCGTATTGTAGAAGCGATTTTACAGCACTTTAATAAGTAAATAAAAAAGGCCCAATTTCATAGATTGGGCCTTTTTGTTACGGCTGATTGCGCATAATCCACTCTGCATGAGCATTTGTAGAAGGTGGCGGATCAGTTGGTGTTTTATTTTGGTTTGTTGCTTTTTTTGTTTGTTCGTTAGAATTAGAACTTGAATTTGAATCAGGACTTGAGTTGTTTTTTGTAGTTGGTTTTTTTGCTTTTTCTCCTAATTCTTTTTCAATTTCGTTACGCACCGTTTCTACACTGATTGGATCTGGAAGGAAGTAATAAATACCGCCTATCTTTTTGTCTTCGCCTTCAAGCTTTAACGTTTGCATTGTAGAAGGATCAAATCCAGAAAGTTTATTGTAAAGAGCAAGTCCGTCTGAAATAGGAATGTCGGTTTTTATATATTTTCCAACGACAGCTGTTAAATCTTTAATTTTAAATACAGTAGAGGTGGAGTTTAGCTTTTGGGCAACAGCGGCCAGTAATTGTCTTTGTCTAGCAGCTCGACCATAATCGCCATTTGGATCTTGCTTTCGCATACGGACATAAGCAAGTGCTTCTTCACCGTTTAAGTTTTGCTGTCCTTGCTTAAATTGAATTTTTTTGTAGTAATCCACGTCAGAGCGCTCCCAGAAATCGAAGGGTACGTCAACGGTAACACCGCCAACAGCATCAACGATACCTTTAAAGCCTTGGAAATCAATTTTAATATAATGGTCTACAGGAACTTTTAGAAAACCTTCTACAGTTTTGATTGCCATTTCCTCTCCACCGTAAGCATGGGCGGCATTAATTTTGTCTTCTTTTCCCTTTCCGACAATCGGAACGCGGCTATCACGAGGAATGCTCATAAGCGAAATCTTTTTAGTTTTCGGATTGACTGTTGCAAACATTAATGAGTCTGTACGACCATTTTGACCATCTGTCGCATAATCTTCTATACCCATAATGAGAATTGTAAAAGGTTCCTTTGTAATTTCTACATCTTCGTTTCTTAAATCCGATTTTTCACGAGTAAAACCACTATACATCCCCATAAGAGAAGAGTAAGAATTTAACACATAAACTCCTATGCTGCCAAATAAAAATGCGAAAATAAGGAAGAAGAAAAGTTTCCTTCTTCGCTTCTTTTTTATTCTGCTATTTTGGAGATGATAATAACGTTCTTCCATATATAATCTCCTTAGTTCGTTAGTTCATTTGTAGGGAAGTAATTCACTACATTAATCTTTGAAGGTGATAAATGGGTTATTCTTAGATAACATCTTGTTCTAAGTACAACATATCTCCTTCTGTAATTGTACATTTCCCGTTTGTTAATTCAATCATCCAATCTGTAAATGCTTGTTTGCCGTCTTCTTCTACATACGTATCAAATGTGACATTTTCTAGATAATGAATATCTTTAATGGCATATTTTGAATTGCGTAATTCATTTTCCACTTTGCCAAGTAATGTGTAATCAATCTCGGTTTGCATCACACGCATTAGTTTTCGCTGGACAACACCGACATGATTAATGCCTTCGCTTGTACACTTTCCATATGCACGAATTAATCCACCTGCGCCAAGTTTAATGCCACCAAAATAGCGTGTTACGACAACAACGGTATCTTTTAGTCCACGTTTTTTAAGTACCTCTAGCATTGGTACGCCAGCTGTACCGCTAGGCTCGCCGTCATCATTTGCTTTTTGAATATGATCTTGTTCGCCAATTAAATAAGCGGAACAATTATGTGTTGCATTCCAATGTTGTTTTTTTATTTTTTGTATAAATTCTTGAGCCTCTTCCTCAGTCGTTGCTCGGCTAATATAACAAATAAATCTTGATTTTTGAATGACGATTTCGTGTTCGCCGTAGTCTTTGATTGTAAAATATTGTAATAGCACTTGTGTACGCCCCTATCTATCAAAATGACTAGTACTTTCCATTTTAAAAGCGAGCCTTTTTATATTCAAACATTTTTTCTAAATATGCTGAAGTTTTTGGTGAGTATTTTATCTTTTTGTTGTAATTTGTCGAGATGGTAGGTATAATTTCAACCGGCATTTTCATGTATGGATGCACCATTTGTAGTTTTCGTGTAAAATTAGGAAATAAAACTTTTTATAAGGCAGGTACGAAAATGAAAATAGCTATTGTTACTGATAGTACGGCATATATACCGAAGCAAATTCGTGATGAACTCAATATATATATGATTCCATTAAACGTTGTGTTTGGAACAGAATCTTATCAAGAAGAAGCTGAAATTTCAGCAGATGATTTTTATGTGAAAGTACGTGAACAAGAGGAACTTCCAAAAACTTCTCAACCAGCAATCGGAAAGTTTGTTGAGCTATATGAAGAACTAGCTAAAGATTATGATGCAGTTATTAGTATTCACCTATCAAGTGGAATTAGTGGTACATATCAAACATCAACGACAGCTGGACAGATGGTAGAGGGTATTGATGTATACACGTATGACTCTGAAATTAGTTGTGAAGTACAAGGATTTTATGTGCGTGAAGGTGCAAAGTTAGCAAGTGAAGGAAAGAACCCGAAAGAGATTATCGCTCGTTTTGATGAAATGAAGAAAACGATGGACGCCTATTTTGTAGTTGATGATTTACATCATTTACAACGTGGTGGTCGATTAAATAGCGCGCAAGCTTTCATCGGCAGTCTGTTACAAGTGAAGCCAGTTTTATATTTTAGAGATAAAATCATTATTCCGTTTGAAAAGATTCGTACACGTAAAAAAGCATTAAAACGTATCATTGAAATTTTTGATGAGCAAGCAAGTAAAGGTGTACCTATGGAAGCAGTTATCATTCATGCGCAACGTGAAGAAGAAGCGAATGAATGGAAGAAAGAATTAGAAGCAAAATATCCTCACGTCACAATTCGTACAGGTTATTTTGGAGCTGTAATTGGTACGCACTTAGGTGAAGGTGCATTAGGTCTTGGATGGTATACGAAGTAATAAAGATATAAAAAGCTCTCTTTTTAAGAGGGTTTTTTTACGGGTATGTTACGTTTAGTTGACAAGTTAATATTTGGAAATGGTAAAATGTACGTAAAATAAAATAATGAGGAAAGTTTTATAACTTACTTTTTACAAGAAACTATATTATAATAGAAGAGAGGTGAAACATATGGAGCATAATTCTTGTTTATGTCCAAAGTTTGAGTCAGCTTTTACTCTGCTTAGTAAGAAGTGGACTGGCTTAATTATTAAATCTTTGCTTGAAGAGTCGAAACGTTTTAGAGAAATCGCAGATATTATCCCAAATATGAGCGATCGTATGTTGTCAGAGCGTTTAAAGGAATTGGAAAGCGAGGGCATTGTAGTTCGTAATGTCTATCCAGAAGTACCAGTTCGAATCGAGTATGGCTTAACTGACAAGGGAAAAGCGTTAGAAAGTGTTATGGATGAGGTCCAAAATTGGGCTGAGAAATGGATGAAGTAGTATTTCATTTGTATTCGTATATTTAATAAAACGTAAGGAATTCCTTACGTTTTTTCTTTGTTTATAGAAGTGAGAAAATTATATAAATTTCTACACATACATACAAAAATATACGCATTTTGCGCTAGAGCTACATATAATATTACATTTGTTTTACAAAAACGTAACATTAGCAAAAAAAATCCCGAATTATGGTATAAATTTTATAGGTTATATACGGAAAAAGAAAAAAGAAAGCGGTGTAAAAAATAAAATGAAAAAGCTAAAAATGGCATCTTGTGCATTAGTTGCAGGATTAATGTTTTCTGGGCTAACACCAAATGTATTTGCAGAAGATAAAATTTCTGATGTGAAATCACAAATTAACACGCAAAATGACACTTTACATAAACAACAACAAGAACGTGATGAATTACAAAAACAAATGAATGACTTAAACAAAACAATTCAAGGTTTAGATAAATCTGTTCAAGAGAATGCTGCAAAGCTTGATGAAACAACGAAAAAAGTTGCTGATACTGAGCAATTAATTGAAAAGAAAAATAAAGATATTGCAGAATTACAAACAAAGATTGCAAAACGTGAAGAGTTATTAAGAAAGCGTTTAGTTGCACTTCAAGAACAACCAAATACGAACGTTGTAACAGAAGTTCTTGTAAACTCTAAAAACGTTGCAGATTTAGTTGATCGTTTAACTTCTGTTTCTAAAATTCTTGAGTCTGATGAAGATATCATGAAAACACAACAAGAAGACCAAGCTAGTGTGAAAAAAGATGTTGCAACGGTAAAAGAAAAACAAAAAGAATTAAAAGAAGCACAAGCTCAAATTGAAACTGCTAAGAAAGAACTTGACGCTGAAAAAGAGAAAAAAGCAACAGCGGTAAACGATTTAAGCGGTAAAATGGATACAGTTGTAACTTCAATGACAAGTACGGAAGGTCAATTGAAAGAGCTTGAGAAACAAGCATTACAATTACAACGCATCGCCGAAGAAGAAGCACAAGCAAAAGCTGCACAAGAAGCTGCTGCTCAAAAACAAGCAGAGCAAGCTGCTAAAGCTGCGCAAGCTCAACCAGCACAAGCACCTGCAGAGCAAGCTGCACCGGCAAACAATGGTGGACAAGCTCAAAAAGAAGAGCCTAAAAAAGAAGCACCTAAAAAGGAAGAGCCTAAGAAAGAAGAGCCTAAAAAAGAAGCACCTAAACAAGAAGAGAAAAAACCAGCTCCAAATGTGGGTGGCGTAATTGGTAAAGCGCAAAGCTACTTAGGTTTACCATATGTTTGGGGAAGTGCATCTCCATCAAATGGTGGTTTTGACTGTAGTGGATTCATTTCTTACATCTTTGGTGTAGGTCGTCAAGACGTTGCAGGTTACTGGAACTCAGTTTCTAAAGTAGGTAGCCCACAACCAGGAGACTTAGTATTCTTCCAAGGTACTTATAAAGCAGGCCCATCTCACATCGGTATTTACGTTGGTAATGGCCAAATGATCCATGCTAGCGATAAAGGAATTGCGTACGGTGATATTAACAGTTCGTATAACAAAAAACATTTCTTAGGATACGGTCGATTCTAGGATTTATAAAAGAATAAAACATGTGTATAAAGTCGATAGCTTACTATTTTATAAGTAGGTTATCGGCTTTTTTAAGTTTTTACGAGATGATGAGAAAGGTTTATAGTAGTGCCGAATTGTGGAGAAAACATACTGGGACATGCAGTTTGGATCTTGTCTAAAATCGTAAAAAATACCACCTGATTGGCAGGGGAATCAATTGGAATTTCAATTGTGACATCTGAGAATTTTGGAGCTAACGGGGATGGTGGAATAGAAGGTAGCCTGAATACTGTCAAATGATTTTTACTAAAAGGTGATCCAAAAGAAGTGTTAAATTTTTATAAATACTTAACTATACATGTTGTTTAGAATGTGTGTATGGACAGTGTTATTCCTATTAAAACATAAAATTCAATCGAAAATATATCGTTTCTAACATTAATTCCTAATGAAGAAAAAAATAAATAGATGTAGCAATGTCGTATGAGTTCCTAAGTTTCATAATTTCTCCTTTAAAACTAGTAGTGTTAGTTCTAAGACTTAATCTATATATTATTATATAAAGTTTCTAACTCTGAAAGACTCTACCTTAGTATCGAAGTATTTTTTAAATGGTGATATTTATAATAGTAGTTGTTTCTGAGAAAAATTAAGTGAACAAGATGTTCTGTTTCTTTCTGTAATAATATGTTACTATACGATTTATATATGGGGGAGTAATAGGGGTTATGTTTTCTAAGATAAAATTATTTATGAAATCGAAGTTAAGGAGGGAAGTCCCTACTGAATTTTTAATTAGTAAAGGGTTAAGGGTGGGGGAAAATTTTAAAAGGTTGGATCATTGTATTATAGACTATTCTCATTGTTGGCTAATTACCATTGAAGATAATGTTACATTTGCTCCTAGAGTACATATATTGGTGCATGATGCTAGTACAAAAACACATTTGAATTACACAAAATAAGTCTTGTAAGAATAGGGAATAATGTATTTATTGGCGCGAAAACAACCGTTCTTCCGAATGTGAAAATAGGAAATAATGTAGTAATTGGGGCTGGAAGTATAGTGACTAATGATATACCTGATAATTCATTAGCTGTTGGAAATCCAGCTCGTGTTATAGGAAGTACTGACGATTATTTAAAAAAAGAAAAAGATAAAATGAAAAGTAGAATGTTGTTTGATGAAAGTTGGACCGAAAGAGGTAATATATCTGAAGAAAAGAAAGAAGAGATGATTGAAAAACTAAAAGATGGAACAGGTTATGTAATTTAAACCATTAAATATAAAAAAAATTATTTTTAATAAAATATGGATTTTCAGAACGAAAAGAGTGGTTCTAATCTACTCTTTTTTATTTTCTGATATATTTTTTTGGAATTTACAATTAAAACGTAGTATGGAAACAAGAAGGGAGAAATATGAAATTCGTAAAAAAATTTAATTTGGGATTGAAAAGTAATTTCACATTAATAGTTTTATTATTTTTAGTTTTTAGCATAGTCGGATGTAACAAGGTAAAGGATGAAACACCTCTTCGTAAATATGCGTCCGATCATTCAGTGTTAATTGGAACGGCGATTAATACTTCTGCCTTTATGGAAGATGAAGAATATAAAAAAGTTGTAAAAAGAGAATTTAATGTAGTTACTTTAGAAAATGAGTTAAAATTCAAAAGTATACACCCTGAAATAGATAGATACGATTTTTCAAAATCTAATCGTCTAATAGATTTCGCTCTAGAAAATAACCAAAAGGTAAGAGGGCACACTTTAGTGTGGGGTAACACTCTCCCTGATTGGGTAACAAAAGGAGATTTTTCAAGGGAGCAACTCAAAGGAATCTTAAAAAAACATATTCAAACGGTGGTTGGTCAATATAAAGGGAAAGTGTATGCATGGGATGTTGTAAATGAAGCATTTAATGATGATGGAACACTGCGAGATAACTTTTTACTAAGGAAAATAGGACCAGAATATATCGAGTTATCATATCGATGGGCACATGAAGCAGATCCATCTGCTCTATTATTTTACAATGATGATAGAAATGATGAGTTGAATAAGAAATCTGATGCTATATATAATGTTTTTAAAGACTTTAAGCAGCGTAATGTGCCAATACATGGTATAGGATTCCAAATGCATAAGAGTATTGATAAGCCAATTAAGTATGAAGAGATTTCTAATAATATAAGACGATTAGCTAAAGTCGGTTTAAAAGTGGAAATAACTGAAATGGATGTTCAAGTTCAAAATAGTACTGGATCATTAGAGAAAACCTTAGAAAAACAAGCAGATATGTATAAGGATACCTTGAATGTCTGTCTTTCAAATGAAAATTGCAGTACGTTTGTAATGTGGGGTTTTACAGATAAATATACTTGGGTTCCTGAATATACAGGAAAAGATGATAAACCGCTTATTTTCGATGAAAATTACAATCCGAAACCAGCATATAAGGCAATTCAAGGTATGCTTTTGAAAAAATAGGTGATCTTTGAATGAAATATGACTTTTATAGATTAAGAGTAGTATGTAGCAATTTTTTTCTTTTTGTTTTGAAATGGAAAGTGTAAGGGAAATAAGCTGGAAAAATCAAAGATTCAAAACATGGAAATACACCTTGTAACTGTTAGGTATAAAATAATTATATTAGAAATACTACACATTATATTGAAGATATGCATGCATGATAAAGAAAACATTTCTTAGGATACGGTCGATTCTAGGATTTATAAAAGAATAAAAAACGTGTATAAAGTCGATAGCTTACTATTTTATAAGTAGGTTATCGGCTTTTTTAAGTTTTTACGAGATGATGAGAAAGGTTTATAGTAGTGCTGGAGGTGATTGTTGATGCTAGCGGGGAAACAGTTGCTATTAGAAGAACTTTCTTCAGATTTACAGAGGGAATTAAACGATTTGAAAAAGAAGGGAGAGATCGTATGTGTACAAGGTGTAAAAAAGAAGAATTCTAAATATATGTGCCAACGCTGCGGAAATGTAGATCGGCGGCTATTTGCGTCGTTTTTATGTAAAAGGTGCAGTAAAGTGTGCGCATATTGCCGGAAGTGTATAACGATGGGGAGAGTAAGTGAATGTGCTGTACTTGTTCGCGGGATTGCTGAAAGAAAGAGAGAAAAGAATTCAAATTTGTTACAGTGGAACGGGACGTTGTCTACTGGCCAGAATTTGGCGGCGCAAGGGGTTATAGAGGCTATTAAGCAAAAAGAATCATTTTTTATTTGGGCTGTATGCGGGGCTGGGAAAACAGAGATGTTGTTTTACGGAATTAACGAAGCGCTTCAAAAAGGAGAAAGAGTTTGTATCGCAACGCCGAGAACGGATGTTGTTCTGGAATTAGCACCGAGATTGCAAGAAGTATTTCCATATATAAAGGTAGCGGCTTTATATGGAGGGAGTGTGGATAAAGAAAAAGATGCAGTACTAGTCGTTGCGACTACGCATCAATTATTACGTTATTATAGGGCGTTTCATGTCATGGTTGTAGATGAGATAGATGCTTTTCCATATTGTGCAGATCAAATGTTACAGTACGCGGTAAAACAAGCGATGAAAGAAAAAGCGGCGCGTATTTATTTAACTGCGACTCCAGATGAAACGTGGAAGCGAAAACTTAAACAAGGTAAACAAAAAGGTGTTATTGTTTCTGGACGATATCATCGTCATCCTTTGCCAGTTCCTTTATTTTGTTGGTGCGGGAATTGGAAAAAAAACCTCATTCATAAAAGAATTCCTCGAGTTTTACTACAGTGGTTACAAACATACTTAAATAAAAAATTCCCTATTTTTTTATTCGTCCCCCATGTGCGATATATAGAAGAAATAAGCTTGTTGTTAAAACCATTAAACAATCGAATTGAAGGTGTACATGCAGAAGATCCAGGGAGAAAAGAAAAAGTAGCGGCTTTCAGAAAGGGAGAAATCCCATTATTAGTTACAACGACAATTTTAGAGCGAGGCGTAACGGTGAAAAATTTGCAAGTTGCAGTTTTAGGGGCGGAAGAAGAAATATTTTCAGAAAGTGCGCTCGTACAAATTGCGGGCCGAGCAGGGCGGAGCTTTGAAGCACCGTATGGAGAGGTCATTTATTTTCACTATGGCAAGACAGAGGCGATGGTGCGCGCGAAAAAACATATTCAAGGTATGAATAAAAATGCGAAAGAACAAGGATTGATCGATTAATGCATTGTTTACTTTGTGATGAGTGTTTTGTAGAAAAGATTAGTTGGTACACTTTTTTTGTAAAGTGTCATAGAAAATATATATGTGATAGATGTGAGCAGAAACTTTCCTATATTATAGGAGAAATTTGCATGGAATGTGGGCGGCCTTTAGAATTTGTTCCTGCCTCATTTCAAGAAGACGGTATTTGTATAGATTGTATAAGGTGGATGAAAGAGGAGGAGTATCGTTCTTTTAAAAACCGTTCGTTATATATGTATGATGATGAAATGAAAGAAATAGTAGCGCAGTTTAAGTTTCGGGGGGATGCAGAGTTAGTGCACATTTTTTATCGTCCTTTTCGAAATTTATTTCAAAAGCATTTTGCCAATGTTTCAACTGTTATCGCTGTTCCGCTTAGTAAGGAAAGGGAAATTGAACGTGGTTTTAATCAAGCTGAGCTATTAGCAACTTGTTTGCCTGTCAAAATTTCTTATCCATCATTAAGAAGAAGGGAAACAGAAAAGCAAAGTAAGAAGACACGTAAAGAAAGGGTGTCAGGAAGCAATCCTTTTTATTTTCAGGGAGAAGAGATGTTTTCTGGGCAACATATTTTACTCGTTGATGACGTGTATACGACAGGGATTACAGTTAGGCAAATCGGAAGTTTGTTATATGAAAGAGGGGCAAGAGAAGTATCTAGTTTGACACTTTGTAGAAGTTAATATGGCAGTGTCGAAAGGGATAATAAAAAGGCGATAAGTCTTCTTTGACTTCATATGTTGTCATTCGTTATAGTCAAAATATGGGGCGAATGCCCTGATTTTTAGAGTGAAGGGAATGGAATGAACATGCAAGGAAGAGTGAAATGGTTCAATGCAGAAAAGGGATTTGGGTTTATTGAGCGTGAAGATGGTGACGATGTATTTGTCCATTTTTCTGCTATTCAACAAGATGGATATAAGTCATTAGAAGAAGGGCAACAAGTAGAGTTTGACATTGTAGATGGAGCACGTGGACCACAAGCAGCTAATGTTGTGAAACTGTAGGGGATATTGTTTTTGGAAGAGAAAGCTGCGTTTGTGGCAACGTTATATATATGTAGTAGAACCTCTTGTTTTTCGCAAGGGGTTTTTGTTATAGGGTAAGTTGTCAAAAAGTTGTTTCTTTTCTGTAACGAATTGTCCACAGAAACATTCGTTATTCACGATGTTAATAGGATAAAATAAAGATAGAAACGATGCATCTTTTCATTTCAACAAAAAACGATAAAAAAATTGCAATTCTACTAATTTTTTTAAAAAAGTTAGAAGGAGTTTTTAAGCCAATGTCGAAATTATAATACATAGGCTTGAAAGGAGGAATTCATCTATGAAATTCAACATTCGTGGTGAAAATATTGAAGTAACTCCAGCATTAAAGGAATATGTAGAGAAAAAACTAAGTAAGTTAGAGCGTTATTTTGATACATTCCCAGAGATTAAAGTTAATTTAAAAGTATACTCTGACAAGCAACGTGTCGAGGTAACAATACCATTTACTGATTTATTACTTCGTGCAGAAGAAACTAATAGCGATATGTACGCTGCTATCGATTTAGTAGTTGATAAAATTGAGCGACAAATTCGTAAACATAAAACAAAAGTAAATCGTAAGTTACGTGAGAAAGGTTCTATGAAAACGAACTTTATCCTTCCAGAAGCAGTAGCTGTTTTGGATGAGGTAGAAGAAGATGAATTAGAACTTGTACGTACAAAACGATTCGATTTAAAACCGATGGACGTTGAAGAGGCAATCCTACAAATGGATATGCTAGGACATAATTTCTTCGTCTTCACAAATGCTGATACAAACGAAACTAATGTTGTATATGGCCGTAAAGATGGGAAATACGGTTTAATCGAAACTAAATAATAATTCGAAAGCGCAGCCGAAATGGCTGCGCTTTTTTTGTATTTTTCGCAGCAAGATTAAAAAAGTTTTATAAGTAGCCGATTTCATTAAGAAATGATTTTTAGGCGGTATTTCCTCAAAACAGCAGGAGAAAATTCGAAATTTAGAGAGGTGAGTTACTCTTTATTATTTGGAACAAGCATAGGAATATAGCTACCTTTACAAGTAATTCTTTGCTAGGGATATAGTATTGTTTTTAAAAATTTAACGAAATGTTCGCAAGTGTAAAAGTAATATTAAATATTCTGAAATCCATTGAAGGTGTGTTGAGGTGTTGTTACCATAATATTGTATTATATTGATTTCGTTCCTTCAGTGGAAAAATACAATCAATATAATGCTACAAATTATCGGAGGTGCTTTTAGTGGGAATTAAGAAAAAAAGTCGTTTTATGTTTGGATCTGTTTTATCGTTAGGTATTTTAGCTAGTACTTTCGCTTTAACCGAACCGGCTAAGGCTAGTACAAGGGATGACCATGTGAATTTTACCTTTAGACTTTGGAGTCCATATGATTATACTAATGCACGTCCTAAAGAGACGCCTACCTCTATGTATATGCGTGTGAAGAGCAGTGAGAAGGGCGGAGGTTCTTTCAATGTTTGGACAGAAGCAGATAAAAATAAAAATGCAGAAGATAGAAAATGGGTAAATGTTTCAGGTAAGCATGAAGGAACAGTGATACCAGGTAGAACATATCTTTTTCAAAATTATGCATATGAAAACCATGGGAAAAATGTGCCTGTGAGATTTGGTGGTTATTCTAGAGAAAATAATGCTTATCCTACTGCTTGGAGTCCTGATAGTGTAAGACCTAGTGGACCTTACATTGAATATTGATTTAGAAATTATAAATTGAAATTATTTATTTTATAGTGCTAGAAAAAGTCGTATAGTTCCAAATCCGGATTATACGACTTTTCCTGCTATTTCATTTTTAAAATAGGAGGAGCTGTAATGAGGTTTATTTCAAAATATATTTTATTTTGTTTTTTTATATTGAGTATTAGTTTCTTAGTTTCTTGTCAAAAGAAAGTAGATGAACCTATTGTACATATTGAAGATACTTTAACGGAAAAAGATAATTTGAAAAGTATTGAATTAAAAGGAATTAACAAAAATACTATTTTTGAACAAGTGTTTTTGGAAAGTGAAAATGGTGATGATTTCTTTCAAGGACAAATAGAAAAAAATGATAGTTTAATAGAGGATAAGCTTTCAAATAAAAAATTGAAATTAGGAGTTATACCAGAAAATTATTATGTTTTTTTGACGGGTGTTACGAATAAGAAAAAACCAACGTATCTCTTGGGACGGATTGAACAAACTGATGGAGAAGTAATTCAGTGGAAACAAGAAGTTAAGAGTGTAAAAAGAAAAGGCACAAATGATGTTTATCAGTATGAAGTTGAGTTTCCTAAATTTGAAGGAGAGAGAGCAAATGTTTCTTTTCGTTACATTTGGTTAAATAAAGAAAAGAAATGTTATGGTGTTGCGGATCAATTGTTCATATTAAAAAAGATTTAAATTTAATGGTTTATGGAGGAGCTATAGATGAGTTACTTTTTAGGAAGGATTTTAAAAGGTAGGATGTTTTGGTTGTCTTTATTTATTATGTTAGTAATTGTTATTGCTCAATATATTGCTATGTTTGTGACAACTAAAGGATTTAACGATGCTGGGATTATAAAGGTATCCCCATATTTATCTAATATTTTATATTTTAATAGATTATCGTTTTATAGTGAGTTTTATTTACTTATATTTCCTATGCTTTCCGCAATGGCTGTAGCAGGGATTTATAGAATTGATAAAAATTATGGATTTATTTATCCTGTTATTTCTAAGATGGGAACATGTTATTATTTTAAGCTGCTTTATTTTATTAATTTTATTGTATCTTTTTTTATTATAAGTGTCCCTTTACTATTTAATTTTTATTTATATGTGATGACTTATCCAACAGTTGCTCCGCATCCAATATTAAATTATATGGCTTCTACTGTTTCGCCAACAGCTCAATTTCATATAGTTTATTATAAGTACCCTACTTTATATTTTCTAATGTATGTATTTTTAAATGGTTTATACGGTGCGGTTTTTTCGAGTTTAGCTTTATCAGTTTCGTTTTTTATAAAACGAGTTTATTTTATTTATTTAGTTCCATTTATTTTACATATTTTTTGGCTTGGTATTGGAAAAGGGATTCTCAATCCTAAAGATTATTTAATTAAAGATTTTGGCTTTTTTGAATTACAAATTTTTCTTAGTGTACTGTTATGTATTTGGTTTTGTTCTGTAGTTCTTTATTTACGGGGGAGTAGGAAGCATGTTCTTTTATAATGTTATGAAAGAAACTATAAGGATGAAATATGTTTGGTTAAGTATTCTTTTTGTACTTAATGTTAGTATCATTGGTTGCTTGTTCAATTATTTTGAACCCGGAATTGTAAAAGAGAAAATGAACGAATTGGAAGCTTTGTATAAGGTTATGTCGTTGTATAATTTGTCGACTATATTTATTCCTTTAACAATTGTTTTTTCTGTATATTCTATGTCGAACTTTTTTAGTATTTATGTTGTTTACAGAGTGAATAATGCATTGAAATTAGTTTCTATATATTATTTAAAACTATTCGTTTTTGTTTACTTTTTTGCTGGGAGTATGATTTTACAGTTGTTTTTGATGTCAACTATGATGGCTGTAACTAGTGTTGATGTAAATTATCCATTATTATTTTGCATTCAATTATTTGCGAGTGTTTTTATATGTATGATAAGTGCTTTATTGCAATTATTTTTACCTAGTTTACTTGTAATAATATGTATGATTACTGCTGTTTTATTAGATAGATTTATATTACATGGATTTTTATTTACAAATGCTTTTTATATAAATGTCTTTGAAGATGCTACTGGTTTATTTATACGCTTATTTGGCTGTTTTTTTATCTTTTTTATAAGTGTATGGATTTTATCTAAAAAAAGTTATATTTCTATGAATGATGAGACAGAGGTGGTCTAGTTTACATTATGATCTTATATTATTTGTTAAAAAGAGATTTATATGTAAGGTTTCGAGATTCCATCAAGATAATGGTTTTTTTATTCTTAATTTACGCTATTATTGCAATTGCCTTTTTATACAATCAGCCTCTTAGTAATGGTAAAGAATCTGTATTAGTAGATGTTACCTTTTATCGATTTTTTCATGGAGTAGATTTTGTGGATTTATCTTATTTTTATAAGGAGGGGCGATTTTCTATCCCTTTTTATTGGATATTCTTTCAAATCACTCCTTTGTTGCTTGTAGGGAATTTTGCTTTTTCAGATATTCAACAGAATGGTGTTTATTTATTTCCTCGTGTTAAGAAGAAGCATTTCCTGTGGTTAACGAAAATATTATCTTTGTTTTTTTATATAATTATTATTTGGATTGGTATGTATTTTATTTGGTTTAGCGCTTACTATTTGCTTTCTTTAGGCGAGTATAATTTTTTAAATTTATATAGTCAATTTCCTTATAAGATATTAGGTACTATGCTAATTCAAATAATTATAAGCTTTTTATTAGCTTTGATTTTTGAGTTTTTAACTTTTTATATACCGATAACTATTGTTTTTGTACTAATGTTGTTGTACCTATTTTTGTCTATTTTCTTTCATAGTATTTATTTTTTAGGCTCTTTTGTTATGCCAAATCGTTGGTATTTTGTTGATCACAGTTCAATTCAATTGACTTTAGGTAATAATCAATCTATTCAATATAATGATTTACTTTTAATAGGAGTAGTAATTGTTATTGTAATGATTTTATTAGGTAGTTTTTGTTTTAAAAAACTAGATGTGATAGGTGAATAATTTATGGACAATTATATTAAATGTGAATGTATGACGAAAAGATTAAAAGGAAATATTGTGTTAGATAATATTAGTTTGTCAGTAAAAAAAGGCGAATTTTTAGTTTTGAAGGGGCATAATGGCTCTGGTAAAACGATGATTTTACGCGCTATATCAGGGTTAATGCGCTTGAATTCTGGAGTTATTTATATAGATAATGAAATAATTGGAAAACAAAAGCAATTTCCTGATTCTATGGGAATATTGATTGAATATCCAAGTTTTATTCCAGGGTATACTGGTTTTCAGAATTTGAAATTTTTATCATCGATTAACAATAAAATCTCCGATGAGGAGATTTATAATATTATTCAAAGGGTTGGACTTGATAAAACAGATAAGAGAAAGTATAAAAGATACTCTTTAGGTATGAAACAACGTTTAGGGATAGCGCAAGCTTTAATGGAACAACCAAAATTACTGTTATTAGACGAGCCAACTAATGCTTTAGATAGTGATGGGATAAAAGATGTTTTAGATATTTTGAAAGTAGAAAAAGCCAAGGGAACGACTATTGTTGTAGCCAGTCATGATGTGCATGTTTTAGATAATGAAATGGTAGATCGTATTGTACATGTTAATAATGGAAAGTTGGTAGATTAAGAGTGACGAGAAAACATATCTTAATAAGTATTGGATTGTGTCTGTTGCTATGTATATTTGCTAGTTTATTAAGATTTAAAACATTAAATCTTAATAATGAATCTTATAAAGTGGTAAAAGATGAGTTTTTATCTAATAGAACTTTTGAAGATGGGCAAGGAGTTACGTTTCATGCACTCAATCCTCTTGATCCTACAAAAGTTTATAATCCCTATGAAGACCGTGAAGTAGTGACGTATGTTTTACCTTTAGATATTACAAATACAACAAATCGAGATATTAACTTGCTTAGTAATAAGTCTATTTCCGATACAATGTTTTATTCTAAAATAGGTGAGTTTTATAATTTAATCCCTTATTCAATGGAATTACCTAAAAAATATCAGTTTGATCCTGTAATACCTGCTGGTAAAACAGTACGAGGGTATATAGGGACAAATTATTTTATAGGAGATGACCCTTATAAAAATTATAAAAACTTTTCAAATGAATCAACTAAAGTGAAATTCATTTCTTGTATAAAAGATAAGAAAGGGAAATATCATGAATTAGAAATACCGATAAATTAATAAAATTTATGATTGATACAGCTATATTTTAATGGTGTTTGTAGATCTTGCAACATAACAATATCTTTTAAAGTCGGAGTTTTTTTGTAGGTGTAAGTATCTATGGATGCTGCACCTGCAAAGTTTCCGGCTTTTTGTAATTGTCGATTTAGATTTTATTAAGGAATTTCTGGTAGTCATATTCTTTAAAAGGAAACTTGAAAGAATATGACTTAGATTTAATACGAAATTTGTAACGTGAAATTGAAATAGCGAGACAGAGAAAAGGAACGTAACAAATGAAATAAAAACTTTTTCTGAATATAAGGCCCGACATCTTGCCGATTGTTGTCATAGTTATGAGACAAGTGTTACAATTATCATTAGGTATATACATTTTAGTTTTTTTAATTAGGAGAAAAATTGGCATAACATACATTTGATTTTTATAACGACTGATTGTAATAGAGAAAAAGAAAACAATCGGAAGTTTTATTTTAATAAAAAGAGGAGCGTATTTCCTATGATCGGTATTTTAAAAAAGGTGTTTGATGTAAATCAACGCCAAATTAAACGTATGCAAAAGACAGTTGAGCAAATTGATGCATTAGAGTCATCTATTAAGCCACTAACTGATGAACAATTAAAAGGAAAGACGCTTGAATTTAAAGAACGTCTAACAAAAGGTGAAACAGTAGATGATCTACTACCTGAAGCTTTTGCAGTTGTTCGCGAAGCGGCAACTCGTGTTCTTGGAATGCGTCCATATGGCGTACAGTTAATGGGTGGTATTGCCTTACATGAAGGCAATATTTCTGAGATGAAAACGGGTGAAGGTAAAACGTTAACATCTACATTACCTGTATATTTAAATGCTTTAACAGGAAAAGGTGTTCATGTTGTTACAGTCAATGAATACTTAGCACAACGTGATGCGAGCGAAATGGGACAACTTCATGAGTTCCTTGGCTTAACGGTAGGAATTAACTTAAATAGTATGTCACGCGAAGAGAAACAAGAAGCTTATGCTGCTGATATTACGTATAGCACAAATAATGAGCTTGGATTCGATTACTTACGTGATAACATGGTTTTATATAAAGAGCAGTGCGTTCAACGTCCACTTCACTTTGCTATTATCGATGAAGTCGATTCTATTTTAGTCGATGAAGCACGTACGCCGCTTATTATTTCAGGACAAGCTCAAAAATCAACAGAGCTATACATGTTTGCAAATGCATTTGTTCGTACGTTAGAAAATGAAAAAGATTATTCATTTGATGTGAAAACGAAAAATGTAATGCTAACAGAAGATGGTATTACGAAAGCGGAGAAAGCTTTCCATATTGAAAACTTATTCGATTTAAAACATGTAGCACTTCTTCACCATATTAATCAGGGACTTCGTGCACACGTTGTTATGCACCGTGATACAGATTATGTTGTACAAGAAGGCGAAATCGTAATTGTAGACCAATTCACTGGTCGTCTTATGAAAGGTCGTCGTTATAGCGAAGGATTACACCAAGCGATTGAAGCAAAAGAAGGTGTAGAAATTCAAAATGAAAGCATGACGCTTGCAACAATTACATTCCAGAACTACTTCCGTATGTATGAAAAATTATCTGGTATGACTGGTACAGCGAAAACAGAGGAAGAGGAATTCCGTAACATTTACAATATGAACGTTATTGTAATTCCGACCAACAAACCGATTATTCGTGATGATCGTGCCGATTTAATCTTTAAATCAATGGAAGGTAAGTTCAATGCTGTTGTTGAAGATATTGTAAATCGTCATAAAAAAGGACAACCTGTTCTTGTAGGTACAGTTGCAATTGAAACTTCAGAGCTTATTTCAAAAATGTTAACGCGTAAAGGTGTACGTCATAACATCTTAAATGCGAAAAACCATGCTCGTGAAGCAGATATCATTGCAGAGGCTGGTATGAAAGGTGCTGTAACAATCGCGACGAACATGGCAGGTCGTGGTACAGATATTAAGCTTGGAGACGATGTGAAAAACGTTGGTTTAGCAGTTATTGGTACAGAGCGTCACGAAAGTCGTCGTATTGATAATCAGTTACGTGGTCGTGCTGGTCGTCAAGGGGACCCTGGTGTTACGCAGTTCTACTTATCGATGGAAGATGAATTAATGCGCCGATTTGGTTCAGATAATATGAAAGCAATGATGGACCGCCTTGGTATGGATGATTCTCAGCCGATTGAAAGTAAAATGGTTTCTCGTGCGGTAGAATCTGCACAAAAACGTGTTGAAGGAAATAACTATGATGCACGTAAGCAGTTACTGCAATATGATGATGTACTTCGTCAACAACGTGAAGTTATTTACAAACAGCGTCAAGAGGTAATGGAGTCTGACAACTTACGCGGCATTATTGAAGGTATGATGAAATCTACAGTAGAACGTGCTGTTGCCCTTCATACACAAGAGGAAATTGAAGAAGATTGGAACATTAAAGGTCTTGTTGACTACTTAAATACAAACCTTCTTCAAGACGGAGATGTAAAAGAAGAAGAATTACGTCGCCTTGCTCCTGAGGAAATGAGCGAACCGATTATCGCGAAATTAATAGAGCGATACAATGAAAAGGAAAAGCTTATGCCAGAAGAGCAAATGCGTGAGTTTGAGAAGGTTGTTGTATTCCGCGTTGTAGATACGAAATGGACAGAGCATATTGATGCGATGGATCACCTTCGTGAAGGTATTCATTTACGTGCTTACGGTCAAATCGATCCACTTCGTGAGTACCAAATGGAAGGATTCGCGATGTTCGAGTCAATGGTTGCCTCTATTGAAGAGGAAATTTCTCGTTACATTATGAAAGCTGAAATTGAACAAAACTTAGAACGTCAAGAAGTTGTTCAAGGTGAAGCTGTTCATCCTTCTAGCGATGGCGAAGAAGCAAAGAAAAAGCCAGTTGTAAAAGGTGACCAAGTGGGCCGCAACGATTTATGTAAATGTGGTAGCGGTAAAAAATATAAAAACTGCTGTGGTATCGTTCAGTAATATAGGACGGTAGCTTTGGCTGTTTTGCAAACTTTTATATCAAAAATGTATAATTAAGAAGGATTAAACTCTCTCCGTAATAAGTGGAGAGAGTTTCCCTTGTTTTCATACGAAAGTAACAGCAATTACATAGAGGTGAAGGAAATGGAATTAGTAGAAATTAGACAGGAATTAGAGAAAATGGCTAAGCGATTAGCGGCTTTTAGGGGGTCTCTTTGACCTCCCTACTAAGGAGAAACAAATTGCAGAATTAGAAGAAAAAATGATGGGCGCAGGATTTTGGGATGACCAACAAGGCGCGCAAGCTGTAATTAATGAAGCGAATGCGTTAAAAGATATGGTTGGAAAGTTCCGTCAGTTAGATGAGACGTTCGAAAATTTAGAAATCACGCATGAGCTTTTAAAAGAAGAGTATGATGAAGATTTACATGAGGAATTAGAATCAGAAGTAAAAGGCTTAATTCAAGAAATGAATGAGTATGAGCTTCAGTTACTATTAAGTGATCCTTATGATAAAAATAATGCGATTTTAGAATTACATCCAGGTGCAGGTGGAACTGAGTCACAAGACTGGGGTTCTATGTTATTACGTATGTACACACGCTGGGCTGAAAAACGCGGATTCAAAGTAGAAACGGTTGATTATTTACCAGGTGATGAAGCTGGTATTAAGAGTGTAACTTTATTAATTAAAGGTCATAACGCTTACGGTTACTTAAAAGCAGAGAAAGGTGTACATCGTCTTGTACGTATTTCACCATTCGATTCTTCAGGGCGCCGTCATACATCGTTCGTATCTTGTGAAGTTGTACCAGAGTTCAATGATGAAGTTGAAATCGAAGTACGTACAGAAGATTTAAAAATTGATACGTACCGCGCAAGTGGAGCGGGTGGGCAGCACGTAAATACGACAGATTCAGCAGTTCGTATTACACATACACCGACAAATACAGTTGTAACGTGTCAGTCGGAGCGTTCTCAAATTAAAAACCGTGAGCATGCGATGAAGATGTTAAAAGCGAAATTATATCAAAAGAAACTAGAAGAGCAACAAGCAGAATTAGATGAAATTCGCGGAGAGCAAAAAGAAATCGGATGGGGTAGCCAAATCCGTTCTTACGTATTCCACCCGTATTCTCTTGTAAAAGACCATCGTACAAATACGGAGGTTGGTAACGTACAAGCTGTTATGGATGGAGAGATTGATCCATTTATTGATGCTTACTTACGTTCTCGCATCTAATAAGCGTAAAAAAAGCCAACGAAATTGTTGGCGCATGCTGAGGACAATAGAGGATATAAAGAATTTGATTCTATTTTTATAGATGAAGTAAAGAGGAAGAGAAGTTGGAAACGACAACTTCTCTTTTTGATGGGATTATATGTAGATTACAATGCTGTATATTGTTTTGTAAAAAGTAGAGAATAGTAAAATAGAGCGGTAATAGGGTAAAGATTTATATAGAACTTTTCTAATTTTTCTTTTAAAAAGGATACTTTATAGAAGTTTTTTAAGTTGTTCACAGAATTGAAACAACTTATGAAAGCTTTATTTTATCAAGGTTCTCACTGTATTTTTGAGGAATATGAAATACACCTTAGTTTTTCTATATAAAGATAATGCTTATAATGAAAATGAGTGTGTTAGGAATAAAAAGAATATCAACAATGGGGAGCGATAGAAGTGAAAAAGAAATTGTTGGCTATTGCGCTAGGGACATCGGTTGTTTTTGCTTTAGGAGCATGCGGAAATAAAGAAGAGAGTAAGTCTTCGAAACAGTCTGCAAGCACAGACAGCGCAGAACAAATTTTCCAAAGAAGTTGTGCGGGATGTCACGCAACAGATTTATCAGGGGCAACTGGACCTGATTTAAGAAAAGTAGGCGGTAAGTACGACGCTGCAGATATTGAAGAGATTATTAAAAAAGGCCGTGGTTCAATGTCACCAGGACTTATTCAAGGTGAAGATGCGAAAAAAGTATCTGAATGGTTAGCTGAACATAAATAAAAAGGTGAAATGGGCGAGTTGATAATATAGTCAGCTCGTTTTCCTTTTTTCTGGTATGTAACATAACTGTAACAAAAATGTATCCAAATTGGAAACCGTTTGATGTTACAATGGGGTTTGTAGAATTTTGCTGAAATATATTACATAGAGTGGTATTGCTTATGAGAAAGCATAAGTAAACTACCTTCAACAAGGATGACTAAATGAAAATGAAGGATGTCTTTTATTTTCAGATGTACAGAAAAGTATTTCGAAAAAAATCATTAAGTATTGGGTGATAAATAATGATAAAAATGACGAATGTTTATAAGGAGTACCCGAATGGTATGAAAGCCATTGCTGGTCTTACAGTTAACATTAAACAAGGTGAATTCGTATACGTAGTTGGACCGAGTGGAGCCGGGAAATCTACATTTATTAAAATGATGTATCGTGAAGAGAAACCATCTACAGGATCTATTAATGTAAATGGACTTACTATCGAAACATTGGCAGAAAGAGACGTTCCGTATTTTCGTCGTCAATTAGGCGTAATTTTCCAAGATTTTAAATTGCTACCTAAATTAACGGTATATGAGAATGTTTCGTTTGCTTTAGAAGTAATTGAAGAAGAACCGGATGCAATTCGTGAGCGTGTAACAGAAGTGCTAGGTCTTGTAGGCCTTGAAGATCGCGCAGACGCACTTCCAAGTGAGCTTTCAGGTGGGGAGCAACAACGTGTGGCTATTGCAAGAGCAATTGTAAATAGACCAAAGGTTGTAATTGCCGATGAGCCAACAGGTAACTTAGATATTGAAACAGCTCTTGATATTATGAATATTTTTACTCGCATTAATGAGCGCGGCACAACGATCGTTATGGCGACGCATAATGCAGATATCGTAAATACAATCCGTCATCGTGTAATCGCGATTGAAGGCGGAAAAATTGTTCGAGATGAGATTGAGGGAGGATACGGATATGAAGGCTAAGACCCTTAGTCGACATTTGCGAGAAGGTGTAAAGAATCTATCACGTAACGGATGGATGACATTTGCTTCTGTTAGTGCAGTAACAGTTACATTATTACTTGTAGGTGTCTTTTTAACAGCGATTATGAATATGAACCATTTTGCGACGAAAGTAGAGCAAGATGTAGAGATTCGTGTACACATTGATCCAGCTGCAAAAGAAGCGGATCAAAAGAAATTAGAAGAAGATATGAGTAAGATTGCAAAAGTAGATTCTATTAAATATTCTTCTAAAGAAGAAGAGTTAAAACGTTTAATTAAAAGCTTAGGTGATAGTGGAAAAACGTTTGAGTTATTTGAACAAGATAACCCACTTAAAAACGTATTCGTTGTAAAAGCAAAAGAACCAACCGATACAGCGACAATCGCGAAGAAGGTTGAAAAAATGCAGTTTGTTAGTAATGTTCAGTACGGAAAAGGGCAAGTTGAACGATTATTTGATACTGTAAAAACTGGTCGTAACATTGGGATTGCATTAATTGCTGGTCTTTTATTCACAGCGATGTTCTTAATCTCTAATACAATTAAAATTACAATTTATGCTCGTAGTACAGAAATTGAAATTATGAAACTTGTTGGTGCAACAAACTGGTTTATTCGTTGGCCATTCTTGCTAGAGGGATTATTCTTAGGAGTATTAGGATCAATTATTCCAATTGGCCTAATTCTAATTACGTATAATTCGTTGCAAGGTGTGTTTAATGAAAAACTTGGCGGAACAATTTTCGAGCTTCTACCATACAGTCCGTTCGTATTCCAATTAGCTGGTTTACTAGTGTTAATCGGTGCTTTAATCGGTATGTGGGGAAGTGTAATGTCAATTCGTCGCTTCTTAAAAGTATAAAAAGTTGCAAACATAATTCGTACAAGCTTATCATATAGTAGAAATAGGTAAAGGCATCACACACTGTGTGATGCCTTTTGCTACACCACCTGTGTGTTTTGGAAAGGGGAATTCCGCATTGAAACGTAGAGTTGCAATTATTGGAATGGTTGTTGCATTTTTAATTGGTGCTGGCGGAATGTTTGCAGGCATGTCTGTATTTGGGGTTAACCCATCAGAAGTAACGCAAACAATTTCGAGTGGGAATGCTAGCACTGCGCAAGGGAATTTGGCAAAAATTAATGAGGCGTATGCACTAATTGATTCACGTTATGTGGAAGACGTGAAAGATGAAAAGTTAGTTGAAGGTGCAATACAAGGTATGTTGTCTACGCTGAAGGACCCTTATTCCACGTATATGGATAAAGAAACAGCCAAACAGTTTAGTGAATCGCTTGATCCCGAATTAGAGGGGATTGGGGCTGAGGTGAACAAGACGGACGGTAAGCTTATTATCGTATCGCCAATTAAAGGTTCACCAGCAGAAAAGATAGGAATTAAACCGAATGACCAAATTTTATCTGTAGATGGAAACAGTGTGAAAGACTTATCACGTGAAGAAGCAGTATTAAAAATTCGTGGTAAAAAGGGAACGACTGTCGCAATTGAAATTAAACGTGCGGGAGTAACTGATCCGATCGTATTTAAAATTAAGCGTGAAAAGATTCCAATCTTTACAGTATTTAGTTCTGTGAAGCAAGAGAGCGGAAAAGATATCGGTTATATGCAAATCACTTCTTTTGCTGAAAATACAGCGAAAGAATTTAAGGATCAGTTAAAAGAGTTAGAGAAGAAAAATATAAAAGGCTTAGTTATTGACGTGCGTGGTAATCCTGGTGGCTATTTAAATAGTGTAGAAGATATACTAGGGGAAATTATGACGAATAAAAAGCCGATGCTACAAGTAGAGCAGCGAAATGGTGAGAAGAAGAAATTCTCTACGGAACTGAAAGAGAGAAAACCATATCCAATTTCAGTATTAATTGATAATGGAAGTGCTTCTGCTTCAGAGATTTTAGCGGGTGCGCTAAAAGAAGGAGAAGGATACGATTTAATTGGTGAAAAGACATTTGGTAAAGGTACTGTCCAGCAAGCTGTTCCATTTAAAGACGGCAGCAACATTAAATTAACGATGTTTAAATGGTTAACACCGGATGGGAACTGGATTCATAAAAAAGGAATCGCGCCAACAGTAGAAGTGAAGCAACCAAATTATTATCATGCGACACCAATTCAAATTGAAAAAACACTTTCATACAATTCAAATGATGTACAAGTAAAACATGCTCAAGAAATGCTTAAGAGCTTAGGGTATGTACCAGGTCGTGAAGATGGATACTTTAGTAAAGAGACAGAATCGGCTCTGAAAGCATTCCAAAATGCAAATGAGATGGAAGCGACAGGACAGCTTGATAAAAAGACAGCTGAAGCGATTCAAACTAAAATTATCGAAAAAATTCGTTCTGGAGAAAATGATCTACAATTACAGTCAGCATTAAAATTAATGGCAAAATAAGAAGAAATACAGGCAGTTTGCTGCCTGTATTTTTTTGTGTTAAACAAACGTTTGTTTAGTTATGATAATATAAAAAGAAAGAATGATATAAATGGTGGTGAATGAGTTCATGGAGGCGTGGATTTTTGAAATAATGCGGGCAGTTGGACGTTTTTTCTTACACCCTGCTGTCTATATATTTGTAATAAGTAGTATCTTCGTTGGATACTTACGTATGTTAAGAGAACGAAAAGATTTTTCTTTTAAAGTTTATGATATTTGGTTTGAACTGCGAACCTCTCTATTTGCAGGGATTGGATACGGATTAGTAGTATCTATTGTTACGATTGGGCTTGGACTTGTTGTTTCTAAAGCAAGCTTATGGGCCATTTTAATTTGGACGTTACTATTTGGATTAACGGCTATGTATCGATATTTATCGGCAGCTTATACATTTAGCATTGCGATTGTATGTGTTCTATTATCTTCTAAGCTACCAGTCTCCTTTTTACAGCTTCGAGAAGGTGAAGAGAGTACCATTGTATCCCTTGTTATTTTACTAGGCGTTATGCTTATTGTAGAAGGCTTATTGATTTCTAAAAACGCAGTAGGATATTCGACGCCGAGGATTAGGAAGGGGAAGCGTGGATTAAAGATTGGTTTACACGAATCAAAGCGTTTATGGATCGTTCCTATTTTTATTCTTGTACCGGGTGATGCGGTAACGCAGTTTATTTCATGGTGGCCTGTCGTTTCAATCGGTTCAAATACATATTCTCTATTCCTCGTTCCATTTTTAATTGGATTTATGAGAAAGATTAAAAGTTATGAGCCGACGGAAGCTTTATTATTTACAGGAAGACGTGTTTATGGATTAGCAGGACTTGTGCTCGTTTTAGGAATCGCAAGTTATTGGTGGCACGTACTTGCAATTATCGCGATGGGAGTCGCAATGCTTGGGCGTTTCACAATTTCGATGCAAGAGAAAATTGCCGATGAAACAAGACCAGCATATTTTGCTGCACGCAATGATGGGCTCGTTGTACTAGATACAATTCCAAATACAATTGGAGCAGAGCTAAAATTACTGCCTGGAGAAATTATTACGAAAGTAAATGGAGTCATTCCAAAAAGCGCCGAGGAATTTTATGATGCGCTTCAAACGAAGACGACAGGAGCATTTTGTAAATTAGAAGTATTAGATACAAATGGTGAGCTTCGTCTTGCACAAACTGCATTATATGCTGGTGGACATCACGAATTAGGTATTGTATTCGTTGAACAGGAGCATGAGTGGGATTCGGAAGCGATGTAATAGAAGGAATGGTATCACCTTGTGGTGGTACCTTTTTTATTTTTGGGGGATGGGAGAGTAGTTAGTAAATGAAATTTATATCGGCGATTATCCGAATATATCAGCGCAACTTGAAATATATCGGCGATTTTGCAAATATATCAGCGCAACTCGAAATATATCGGCGATTATTCGAATATATCGACTTTCCAGCAAAAAACGACAACTATCGCAAAGCTTATTTTCAGTTTCATAGACGGATAACTTGAATAATTATTTGATAATGGTTATCATTTAGGGAGTCTTTTTAATTTTGGAAAATGGAGGTAAGATATGCTGCGTAAATTTTTCTCGTACTATAAACCGTATAAAGGTTTATTTATACTCGACTTTTCTTGTGCGGTTGTCGCAGGATTATTAGAACTCGGCTTCCCGCTTATCGTAAATCAATTTATTGATAAGTTATTGCCAGGGCAAAACTGGACGCTTATTTTATGGGCTTGTTTCGGTTTACTCGCAGTTTATATGTTAAATGCAGGCTTACAATATGTCGTTACATATTGGGGACATATGCTTGGTGTTAACATTGAAACAGATATGAGGCAGAAATTATTTGATCATATTCAAAAGCTATCATTCAGATTTTTTGATAATAATAAAACTGGTCATTTAATTTCACGCCTTACAAACGATTTAATGGAAATTGGGGAAATTGCTCACCATGGACCAGAAGATCTATTTATCGCCGTAATGACTTTAGTTGGGGCATTCTCATTTATGATGATGATCAACTGGAAGTTAGCGTTATTAACGTTCTTCGTCATTCCATTCCTATTATGGTTAGCACTTTACTTTAATAAAAAAATGACAGGTACATTTAGACGTTTATTCTCAGACGTTGCTGATTTTAATGCATGCATTGAGAACAATGTTGGGGGAATTCGTGTTGTACAAGCATTCGGAAATGAAAAGTTTGAGAAAGAGCAATTTGCTGTCAACAACGCTCGTTTCCGTACAACGAAATTAATGGCGTATAAAATTATGGCGTTAAATTCATCGATTAGTTATATGCTCATGCGGCTCGTAACGCTCTTCGTCTTAATATGCGGTACATGGTTTGTTCTGCAAGGAGAATTAACGTACGGTGGATTTATCGGATTCGTTCTATTAACGAATATTTTCTTCCGCCCAATTGAAAAAATTAACGCGGTAATCGAAAGCTATCCGAAGGGAATCGCCGGTTTTAAAAGATATGTAGAGCTTCTTGAAACAGAGCCTGACATTGTAGACTCTAAAGATGCAATGGAAGTTAAACATGTACATGGTGATATTCAATATAACAACATTACGTTCGGATATGAAAATAAAGAACCAATTTTAAATGACATTAGTTTGAAAATACATGCAGGTGAAACGGTTGCGTTCGTTGGACCATCAGGAGCTGGGAAAACGACGTTATGTAGCCTATTACCACGTTTTTATGAGCAATCATCTGGATCAATTCAAATTGATGGGATTGATACGAAAGATATGACATTATCTTCACTTCGTAAGCAAATTGGAATCGTGCAGCAAGACGTGTTCTTATTTTCAGGAACAATTCGTGAAAATATCGCTTACGGAAATTTAAAGGCATCAGAGCCTGAAATTTGGCAGGCGGTAAAACGTGCGCAGTTAGAAGATTTAATTTACTCACAGCCGGAAGGTTTAGATACTGTTATCGGTGAGCGCGGCGTGAAACTTTCAGGTGGACAAAAGCAGCGTCTAGCTATTGCTCGTATGTTCTTGAAAAACCCGCCAATTTTAATATTGGATGAAGCAACTTCTGCACTAGATACAGAGACAGAACTTGCGATTCAAAAATCGCTTGCTGAATTAGCTGTCGGTCGCACAACGCTAGTTATCGCTCACAGACTTGCAACGATTAAAAATGCAGATCGCATCGTCGTTGTAAATAAAGATGGCATTGCAGAACAAGGTTCACATAATGAATTAATTGAGCAAGGCGGAGGATACAGTAGGTTATACGAAGCTCAGTTTAGTTCGTAAATATAATTTGTACTGAATTAGTGCACCATAAGTAGGTAAAAATCTCATATGGGAGGCTATAAAGTATGATTGTAACAACAACGTCTACAATTCAAGGAAAAGAAATTATTGAGTATATCGATATCGTCAATGGAGAAGCGATTATGGGTGCGAATATCGTTCGTGACCTTTTCGCTTCTGTTCGTGACGTTGTCGGTGGTCGTGCTGGCGCTTATGAAAGTAAATTAAAAGAAGCACGCGACATCGCAATGGAAGAGATGAAAACTTTCGCAAGACAAAAAAATGCAAATGCAATTGTTGGTATCGACGTGGATTACGAAGTAGTTCGCGAAGGTATGTTAATGGTTGCGGTGAGCGGGACTGCTGTCCGCATATAAAGTAAAAAGCCGTGCTGATGCACGGCTTTTTACTTTGTATGTCGAAGTTTCAATATTTCTTGGGAAATGTGGAAGGCCCCGTCGATATATAGGGAAGACATTAGAGCGCTTCTTTACATTTTTGAATTTGAGTTAATAATTTTGCGTATTCTTGTTCGAGAGATGTGATGTCATCGTGATGATTTGGAATGGAAATCCGGCCGATGACTTCTGTTAATTTTGTTTGTAATCGTAACAATTCTTGCTCAGTAACGTTTACAGAAGCTCCGGTGGTTCTTTTTGTGTATTGCTCGTAATTACCGTGGAAGATTCTTGGTTCACTCTCATCTACTTGTAGAATATGGTCTGCAACAGAGCGAATAAAGGCACGGTCATGGCTAATGAAAAGTATTGTGCCAGGATATTCTTGTAACATGGTTTCTAATTCTTCTTGCGTTGCTAAGTCTAAATAGTTTGTCGGTTCATCTAGCAGAAGCATATTATAGTTTCCTAAAAATACTTTTGCCAGTGCAACCTTCATTCGTTCACCCCCGCTTAGAACGTGCACAGGTTTATGAACATCCTCACGGCGGAATAGAAGTCGTGCAAGTATTGTGCGAACGAATGCTTCTGTATAGTTTGTTTCTTCTAGAACATTTTCTAAAATGGTTTTATCTGTTTTTAAAATAGATAATGTTTGTTCGAAGTATCCAATTTTACAACTTTTCGATAGCTGCATGCCACGCTCGTTTGTGAGAAGCATGTTGAACAAAGTGGTTTTTCCGCTTCCATTTGCCCCTAAAACGGCAAGCTTTGCACCAGGGGCAATAGTTCCATTCATATTTTTAAATAGTGTGCGGTCGCCTATTTTCTTTGTTGCTTTATTGAATTGTACTGCCACCTTACTATGAATGGGAGTATGGTATTGCACGTCAAATTGAGCTTGAGAAAGATCCTTTGGCTTTTCCTTCTTTTCTAGTTTTTCGAGACGTGTCTCTAATGCCTTCGCTGCTTTGCTAACCTGTTCTTGGCCATGAGCCCCACTTAACCTATAAAGTCTAGATTCAGATGAACTGAACCGCGTTGGGATTTTTGTCATGTTAGAAGCACGTTGCTTTCTTTGTAGAATGGACTGTTCTAAACGATTTTTTTCTTGTACATATTGCTCATATTCTGCTTGTTTTTGTATTCGTTCACGTTCTTTTTGTTTTCGATAGTTTGAATAATTCCCTTTGTACTCTTGAATAGTACCGTCTTCAATTTCAATAATTTTGGTACATATATTATCTAGAAATTCACGATCATGCGATATTAAAACAAGTGCTCCTTTATAAGATGAAAGTGCCTTTTCTAATTGCTCTGTACCGACCATATCTAAGTGGCTTGTTGGTTCATCAGCGAATAAAATGCCTGCATTTTGTTCGAGAGCATGGGCGATCTTTAGCCGCATTCGTTCACCGCCGCTCATTGCGTCGGTAACGTTTGAAATACTCCATTTTCCTTTTGCAAGAGAAGAAGCAGTTTCCGGTAGTTCTTCGCTAAGCTGAGGAATGATGCTGATAGAACTATGATGAGTTACTATGCCTCTGTCAGCTTCTATTTCTTTACTTAATATTTGTAATAACGTAGATTTACCAGCTCCGTTGACTCCGACAATTCCTATGCGATCCTGTGCTTGAATTTCCAGTGATGGTAATGTAAATAGTGTGCGATCACCAAAGCTCTTTTCAATATTACTTGCGAATAAAATAGTCATAAAAAAACCTCCCTAGTTTCACTAGAGAGGATAAACGTCGCCCTTGTATGTAAAAAATCGTACATAAATAAACGATTTTTTACATGATCGTTTCGAAAGAAAGTATCGACAAATGGACAGACTAATCCCCTGCTAGTTTTCATCATTTTTGTTCACTATTTGTGATGGATGAAATAAATAAGAGAATTAGAACTTCATTGGTCAAAGTACCTTCCTTTCATAATATTACTTTTATTGTATGCGCATACAAAAGGGTTTGTCAAACTTATTTCTGTTCGCTATTTTTGAATGTATCATTATACAATTGTGCTTTTGCCAGCGCCTCAGCATCGTTTTTAATTTCATCCAGTCCATTCGCATTCCCAATAACATAACCTTCAAATGAAGAGCCAACAAAATCAAAGATATATTGGAATTGAGCAATAAGCGGTAATGCTTTTACCTTTGGGTTGTCCCCGCCAACGATGACAACATACATTTTTTTGCCTTTCATTTTTTCTTTGAAATGAAGAGATGTATCGCGCAAGCTTTGTGACCAGCGATCAACAAAATTTTTCATATGTCCACTCATTCCGTACCAATATAATGGTGTAGCAAAGATAATCGTGTCGTGCTCTAGCATGCGGTTGGTTAACTGCTTATAGTCATCATTTACAGGTTGGAATCCTTCTGCATCATGACGTTGGTCTGTAATAGGATAGACGGTATGATCACGCAAATAAATTTGTTCTGTTTCAATGTCCTCTATCATCATATGTGTTAAAGCTTCTGTATTTCCGTTTTGTCTTGAACTGCCATGTATAACAAACATGTAATCATCCCTTTTCTTTTGCATGTTTTAGGAGTGAAACGTGTTTTTGCAAATTCGTTTGGATGTTGGAAAGCAATGAGATTTGCTTTGTTACTTCATTGAGTTTATCTTCGTAAAGCGTAAGGATACTGCTGCACGGATTGTCGTACAGGTGCGGTTCAATTTCAAGGCAGCGCAGCATCCTTGCCGTCTCTTCTAAATTTAAGCCAATTTGTAAGTACATTTGAATAAGCTCCACTTTTTCGATGGCACTTTCATCAAAATCACGGTAACCATTTGCAAGGCGCTTAGAAGGGAGTAAGCCCTTTTCTTCGTAATGTCTTAGTGATCTTTCACTAACGCCAGTTTCTTTTGATAATTCTCCAATTCGCAATGTATTTCACTCCTTTTACATGTATTGTAAACCTTCACACTAATGTGAAGGTCAACTCTGTTTTTTCGCAAAAGAATCTACATGATTTAAGAACACTTGAATGGCTTTAGATGGAATGAAATATTTACCGCGCACGATGGAGAACGGACGGATTAGTTGTTCATTTGGAACTTCGACGTGGAATAGTTCTTTTGCTAGTAGCTCTTTCCGTACAGTCCAATCAGAAAGGATAGCGATGCCAAGCCCAGCACTAACAGCTTCCTTTACGCTTTGGATACTACTGAATGTAAAGAATCGTTTCATTTTTAAATGGTGTTGATGAATAAAGCGGTCACTATAAGCGCGTGTACCAGAACCACTTTCTCTTAATACCCATACTTGATCTTGGAGTGTCCTTTCATTTATTTCATTTGTGCGGAGTAATGGATGATTTGGCGGGACGACGAGCTTCATTTCATCTTGCATAAATGTTTCAACATCTACGTCGGCGTATACGACTTGTCCTTCCACTAGGCCGATATCAATTTGATTAGAGCGAAGGCTTTGCAAAACGTCTTCTGTATTTGAGATGAAAGTATGAACTTCGACGTGTGGATTTTCATTCGCATAGTTAGCCAGTATTTTTGGAAGTAAGTATTCGCCAATTGTAAAACTAGCACCAATGCGAAGTGTTCCTGTTACAACGTTATGTAGTTCATTAATTTCTTGTTTCGCATCTTCGTAAAGAGAGAGCATTTGCTTTGCATGTATATATAATATGTTTCCAGCTTCAGTAACTTGGACGTGCTTCGGGGAGCGTTGAATAAGTGTAGTGCCAAATTCGTTTTCTAAGTTGCGTATATGCATACTTACTCCAGGCTGTGAAAGGTTTAATAATTCTGCTGCACGGGAGAAGTGTTTCTGTTCAACGACAGTAACAAAAATTTTTAAAATGTCTACGTTCATATAATGGGCTCCTTTCTTTTTCTATCATCTTATCATAAGTATTTCTAATGATAGATATTTGGTATTGGTATTAAACTTATTATAGAAACTCTCTTATAATGTAAGTAGAAAGAACATGCATGTTCCAATACGATTATTGGAGTGGTTCAAAATGGAACAAACACTTGTTATACAAAAGAAGAAGCGTTTTGGATTTTCGCAAGGAATTGGGATTACATTATTAATCGCAATTGCCGCGAAATATTTAGCAGAGCTTCCATTTTTAAATATTATGGGACAATTAGTAATTGCTATTCTAATTGGGATGGTTTGGCGCGCTGCAATTGGAGTCCCTCAAGATGCGATTGCAGGGACGAACTTTGCGAGTAAGAAGTTGCTGCGCTTTGGAATCATCTTACTTGGAATGCGATTAAATCTTGTTGATATTGCGAAGGCAGGGCCGAAAGTATTGGTCATCGCAGCGGTTGTTATTACATTTACGATTTTCGTTGTATATGGACTAACGAAAGTATTTAAGGTAGAAAAGAAACTTGGGATTTTAACAGCATGTGGTACAGCAATTTGCGGGGCGGCAGCGGTCGTGGCAATTGCGCCGCAAGTGAAAGCAAAAGATGATGAAACGGCAGTTGGGGCTGCAATTATTGCTATTTTAGGTACGATATTTACGCTTATTTATACGTTATTATATCCAGTGCTTGGCCTATCTCCATATGGTTACGGTGTATTCTCAGGGGCCACGCTGCATGAAATTGCTCATGTTATCGCAGCTGCGGCGCCAGGAGGAAGTACAGCTGTAGACATCGCAGTTATCGTGAAGTTAACGCGCGTTGCAATGCTCGTACCAGTAGCAATTTTAATTGGATTATGGTTTGGAAAGAGTGAAGGAAGCAAGGAAAAAAGATCGTGGCGTGATCTTCCGATTCCGTGGTTCATTTTCGGATTTTTAGCGATGAGTGCAGTGCATTCGCTCGGGATTATTCCAGAAGTTGTTGCGGGATACATTGTTGTCATTGCTTATATGCTAATCGCAATGGCGATGGCAGGACTTGGTTTAAATGTAGAGTTTAAAACGTTCCGTAAGTTAGGAAGCAAAGCGTTCGTGGCGGGGCTGATTGGCTCGGTTTGCTTATCGGTTCTTGGATACGTTCTTGTATATGCGCTAGGATTTATGTAGTAGAGGAGAAAGCTGTTCCCGAAGGTATTTGGGGACAGCTTTTTCTTATGATTATAGTAGCGCTACGGATGTCGATATTTGTCGGTAAGTCGATATATTTAAAAAATCGCCGATATAAATGGAGTTGCGCTGATATATTTAAAAAATCGCTGATATAAATTGAATTACTCTTGTACTTCGTTAGAGTAGATGTTTAATGAAATATTTTTCTAAAATTTGTAAAGATATCTTTACTTATAACTGGAAAATATTTATAATTTAAGTAAAGATATCTTTACTTTTGAAGGTGGAGCCTATGGGTGTGAAAAATAAAATAAAAGAGTTAAGAAAGCAAAATCATATAACGCAAGTTGAAATGGCAAAGGCGATGCAAGTGACGCGGCAGACGATAGTGGCGATTGAAAACCATCATTACAATCCGAGTCTAGAGTTATCTTTAAAAATCGCCAAGTATTTTGGAGTGAAGGTGGAGGAAATATTTACGCTGGAGTAAGGAGAAAGAAAATAAATGATAAGCTTGAGAGATTTCAATTAGAGTAAACGTTTAAATATATAAGGATTGGTTTTGATTTATTAATTAGTATCGCATCAACGAGCGTGTTAGCAACAAAGAATAATAGATAGAAAAAGGGGAACTGGGATGGGATTACCGGTATTATGTGTCGCTACGGCTATTTTTGCTTTGTTTTGGGGAATGCAGAACTTCTCTCGTAATCCAGTACCGAGTATTTGTATTATGCTTGGCACTGTAGGTTTATCATATTATTTATTAGTGTCAGCTCATTATCATAAAACAGCAACGAGTGTTGTCGTTGGAGCACTTATTTTATTTTGTGGGCGCGCTGTACAAAAAGGATTACTTCCGTAAAAGCTGTTTATACGAAGAGTATAAACAGCTTTTTGTATTTTTTTAACAAAACGCTTGAAAGTTACGTAACGTCATCTTTTATAATGAGAGGGAAGAGGTGATGGTAGTGATTTCAATACAAGAATTGACGAAAGAAACAGGGGTTACAGTACGTACACTACGTTATTATGATCAAATAGATTTATTAAAGCCGAGCGGAAAAACAGAGGGTGGACATCGTTTATATAGTGAAGCTGACGTAATACGTCTCCAACAAATTTTATTTTTAAAGGAAATGGGATTTTCATTAAAAGAGTCTGCGAATATGTTAGTAAAAGGTGAGCTTAACTTAAAGGATTCGCTTGAAAAACAACTTCGATTTGTACAGGAAGAACAAAAGAAATTCAATCGAATGGAGCGCGTTTTACAAGCAGTTGTTTATTCGGTAGATGTGGAGGGAGAGCTCGATTGGAAAGTTATGTTTGAACTGATCCAGCTTTCGAAACAGTCTTCTCGTATACGTGAAATATTTCAAAATGATGTATTTTCAAAGGAAGAACAAAAATTGCTTCATAATTTGCCAAATATGAGTGAAGAAAATCCGAATGTTTTAGAGTGGGTAGATTTATTAAAGCAATTTCGCACTTTTATGAAAGATTGTAAAGAAACTGCAAATGATGAGGTACAACGGGCAACGAAGAGATTAATGCAGAAGTGTTTAGAAATGGCCAATGGTGATGAAGCATTTTTAGATAAGTTATGGGAAGTTAGAAAATCGAAGGAAGATTCACAGAAAATGAGCATGTATCCAATTGAAGAAGAACTTTTATTATATATGGATGAAGCTTTTCGTATATATGATGAAAAGGAGAAGGATAAATGAGTATACTTGCAGAATATCGTTGGTATTTTTTAATTGGGGCAGAAATTGTATTTTGGTTATCAGCTATCGGTTTCTTTTTACTCCGTTACGGATTCCGTTTGAAGAAGGCAAGCTTTATTATGGGGATTGTACTACTCATAAATGAAGTATTTATTTTAACTTTAGGGGTAGTGGACTATTATCAAACAGGAAAGTTCTCTAACTTTCAAATCATTACGGTAATTATTTTATTGTATGCAGTTTTCTACGGGAAAAAGGATTTAAAGAAGCTTGATATATTTGTACAAAAATCAGTTGCGAAATGGCGTAATGAACCGGCGCCTATTATTGAAGAACAGGTAGAATTAACAGGTATGGCCTATGCAAAGCAGGAAATAAAAAATTGGGTATTACATCTTGTTTTATTCGTTGGTGTGCACATATTCTTTTTCTTCGCGTATGGATTTATTCCATTTGAACAATGGGGTAATTGGTTAGAATCGGGAATCGTTTTAAATAAAGCTGCAAGTCGCGTGAGTCAAGTGTGGGCGATTATATTTTTAGTTGATACAGCGATTTCATTTTCATATGTGATTTTTCCGAAGAAGGAGAAAGGAAAAGAAAAGCTACTTTCATAGTTGAAAGTAGCTTTTCTGGTATACAAATAATTTTTATAGGAGGGGATGACAATAGGAAAAAGAACCAGTTTTATAAGTCTATTTCTCTTTAGTTTAGTAGCATGTTCACCATCTAGCACTACAATTGATAAGAAGAATGATGTCATTGTAAAGGAAGCAGGAATTCTCAATCTAGATAAATTTGAAAAGTTCGTTTTGAATGTCGAGCAAAGGGAAGTTGATAAAATAAGAATTGTACAGTATACCCTTGAAGGGGACCCGATTTTTCAAACGTTAGAGTATAGTGGGAACGATATATTTTATGTGTCAGATAATAGAAAAGACAAATTTGCTGGGAAGGATAAAGGGTTATATAAAGATAGTTGTAAAAGTATTATTAAAGAGCAGCGCGAATCAGAAAGTACTTATCGGCTAATAGATTGTATGAATGAAGCTGGGCGCAATGGATATGACTTAGTATATGTACCTAAAAAATAGAACTAGTAGAGGAAGGAGGTATTTACTCCTTCCTTTTTTTATGTGTATATTGTCGAAAACTTTACCGAATATCTGTTCGTTTTTTTAGGTTTTTTATAGGTATTCGTGGTAAAATAATAATACAGATTTTTATGAGGAGGTCGGATTTTCTTGGAACGTCAATTTGAAATTGTCTCAGCGTATTCCCCGCAAGGTGATCAGCCGGTAGCTATAGAGAAGCTTGTAGAGGGAATTAATAGTGGAAAGAAAAAGCAAGTGTTGCTTGGAGCGACAGGAACGGGTAAGACATTTACGATTTCAAATGTCATTAAAGAAGTGCAAAAGCCAACACTTGTTATGGCTCATAATAAAACGTTAGCAGGGCAGTTGTATAGTGAGTTGAAAGACTTTTTCCCGAATAATGCAGTTGAATATTTTGTTAGTTACTACGATTATTATCAGCCAGAAGCGTATGTGCCGCAAACAGATACGTTTATTGAAAAAGATGCGCAGATTAATGATGAAATTGATAAATTGCGTCACTCGGCAACGTCTGCATTATTTGAACGGGACGATGTAATTATCGTTGCGAGTGTTTCGTGTATATATGGCTTAGGTTCTCCAGAAGAATACCGCGAGCTAGTTGTTTCGCTTCGAGTTGGTATGGAAAAAGACCGCAATCAATTGCTTCGTGAACTTGTTGATGTACAGTATGGACGTAATGATATTGATTTCAAGCGTGGTACATTCCGTGTACGCGGAGATGTAGTTGAAATCTTCCCGGCATCACTTGATGAGCATTGTATTCGAATTGAATTTTTCGGTGATGAAATCGATCGTATTCGTGAAGTAAATGCGTTAACAGGTGAAGTATTAGCAGAACGTGATCATGTAGCAATCTTCCCAGCATCTCACTTCGTTACACGTGAAGAGAAAATGAAGGTCGCTATTGAAAATATCGAAAAAGAATTAGAAGAGCGTTTAAAGGAGTTAAATGATAACGGTAAGTTGTTAGAAGCGCAGCGTATAGAGCAACGTACACGTTATGATTTAGAAATGATGCGCGAGATGGGCTTTTGTTCAGGTATTGAAAACTACTCCCGTCATTTAACACTTCGTCCAGCGGGGGCAACGCCGTATACGTTATTAGACTATTTCCCGAAAGATTTCTTAATCGTTATGGATGAGTCGCACGTATCAGTACCGCAAGTAAGAGCGATGTATAACGGTGACCAAGCACGTAAACAAGTGCTTGTGGATCATGGATTCCGTCTGCCATCGGCTCTAGATAATAGACCGCTTATGTTTGATGAGTTTGAAGAGAAAACAAATCAAGTTATTTATGTTTCAGCAACGCCAGGACCGTACGAGTTAGAGCAGTCACCAGAAGTAATAGAACAAATTATTCGTCCAACAGGACTTTTAGATCCGCCAATTGATATACGACCAATTGAAGGGCAAATTGACGATTTATTAGGAGAGATTCAAGATCGCATTGCAAAAAATGAACGTGTATTAATTACGACTTTAACGAAGAAAATGTCAGAGGATTTAACGGATTACTTAAAAGATGTAGGAATTAAAGTTAACTATCTTCACTCTGAAATTAAAACGTTAGAACGTATTGAAATTATCCGTGATCTTCGCCTCGGTAAATTTGATGTACTTGTCGGCATTAACTTATTACGAGAAGGATTAGATATTCCGGAAGTATCACTTGTAGCTATTTTAGATGCTGATAAGGAAGGGTTCTTGCGTTCAGAACGTTCATTAATTCAAACAATCGGTCGTGCCGCGCGTAATGAAAACGGCCGCGTTATTATGTATGCAGATCGTATAACGAAATCTATGGGAATTGCGATTGAAGAAACGAAGCGTCGTCGTAGTATACAAGAAGCTTACAATGAAGAGCATGGTATTACGCCGAAAACGATTCAAAAAGGCGTTCGTGATGTTATCCGTGCAACGACAGCTGCTGAAGAGACAGAAACATACGAAGCAACTCCTGCTAAGAAAATGACGAAAAAAGAGCGCGAAAAGACAATTGCGAAGATGGAAGCAGAGATGAAAGAAGCAGCAAAAGCGTTAGACTTCGAGCGTGCAGCTGAACTAAGAGATTTACTATTAGAATTAAAAGCGGAAGGGTGAAAAAAGTGAGTAAGAGCAAGGATTTTATCGTTGTAAAAGGTGCTAGAGCACATAACTTAAAAAATATTGATGTAACCATTCCGAGAAATCAGCTTGTCGTTGTAACGGGATTGTCTGGTTCGGGGAAATCATCATTAGCATTTGATACGATTTATGCAGAAGGGCAGCGCAGATACGTAGAATCATTATCTGCGTATGCGCGCCAGTTTTTAGGACAAATGGATAAGCCGGATGTGGACACGATTGAAGGATTGTCACCAGCGATTTCAATCGATCAAAAAACGACGAGTCGTAATCCACGTTCAACTGTCGGAACGGTAACGGAGATTTATGATTATTTACGTTTATTATTTGCGCGAATTGGTACGCCAATTTGTCCAAATCATGGGATTGAAATTACATCACAAACAGTAGAGCAGATGGTAGACCGTGTTCTTGAATATCCTGAACGTACGAAATTACAAGTGTTAGCTCCTATCGTGTCTGGGCGTAAAGGTGCACATGTGAAAGTACTTGAAGATATTAAGAAGCAAGGATATGTTCGTGTACGTGTTGATGGTGAAATGCTTGATGTATCTGAGGATATTACGTTAGATAAAAATAAGAAGCATTCCATTGAAGTTGTAATTGACCGTATTGTTGTAAAAGAAGGAATCGCAAGCCGTCTTGCTGATTCACTTGAAAGTGCATTAAAGCTTGGCGGAGGCCGAGTGTTAATTGATGTAATGGGAGAAGAGGAACTTCTATTTAGTGAACATCATGCTTGTCCGCATTGTGGTTTTTCAATCGGAGAATTAGAGCCGCGTATGTTCTCATTCAATAGTCCGTTCGGAGCATGTCCTTCTTGTGATGGACTTGGTTCAAAGCTAGAGGTAGATTTAGAGCTTGTTATCCCGAACTGGGATTTATCATTAAATGAACATGCAATTGCACCTTGGGAACCGACAAGTTCACAATATTACCCGCAACTTTTACAATCTGTATGTAATCACTACGGCGTTGATATGGATGTGCCTGTGAAAAATATACCGAAAGATTTATTTGATAAAGTGTTGTACGGAAGCGGGGAAGAGAAGGTTTATTTCCGCTATGTAAATGAATTTGGTCAAGTAAAGGAAAATGAGATTTTATTTGAAGGTGTTATTCCAAACATTGAACGTCGTTATCGTGAAACGAGCTCCGATTACATTCGTGAGCAAATGGAAAAGTATATGGCAGAACAAGCTTGTCCGAAGTGTAAAGGTGGACGCTTAAAGCCTGAGAGCTTAGCTGTATTTGTTGGCAATAAAACGATTGCTGACGTAACGAAGTATTCAGTTCAAGAAGTACAAGAATTCTTCTCGAATGTAGAGCTAACGGAGAAGCAACAAAAAATAGCTCATTTAATTTTAAGAGAAATTCAGGAGCGCGTTGGGTTCTTAGTGAACGTTGGTTTAGATTATTTAACGTTAAGTCGTGCCGCAGGAACTTTATCAGGTGGTGAGGCGCAGCGTATTCGTTTAGCGACGCAAATTGGTTCTCGTCTAACTGGCGTACTTTATATTCTTGATGAACCTTCAATTGGTTTACACCAGCGTGATAACGATCGTCTTATTCGTACATTGCAAGAAATGCGCGATTTAGGTAATACGTTAATTGTTGTTGAACATGATGAAGATACGATGATGGCTGCTGACTATTTACTTGATATAGGGCCTGGTGCAGGTATTCACGGTGGACAGGTCGTTTCAGCAGGGACGCCGGCTGAAGTTATGCAAGATGATAATTCATTAACAGGGAAGTATTTAAGCGGTAAAGAGTTTATTCCAGTTCCACTTGAAAGACGTAAAGGTGATGGACGTAAAGTAGAGATTGTCGGCGCAAAAGAGAATAACTTAAAGAATGCGAAAATGTCATTCCCGCTTGGTACGTTTGTAGCGGTAACAGGGGTATCTGGTTCTGGTAAAAGTACGATGATTAATGAAGTACTATATAAATCGCTAGCTCAAAAGTTATATAAAGCGAAAGCGAAGCCAGGTACTCATAAAGAGATTAAAGGTCTTGAACATTTAGATAAGGTAATTGATATTGATCAATCACCAATCGGTCGTACACCACGTTCTAATCCAGCGACGTATACAGGTGTATTCGATGATATTCGTGATGTGTTTGCACAAACGAATGAAGCGAAAGTGCGCGGATATCAAAAAGGACGTTTCAGCTTTAATGTAAAAGGTGGACGTTGTGAAGCGTGCCGTGGTGATGGAATTATTAAAATCGAAATGCACTTCTTACCAGACGTATACGTTCCGTGTGAAGTTTGTCATGGTAAACGTTACAACCGTGAAACGTTAGAAGTGAAATATAAAGATAAGAATATTTCTGAAGTGTTAGGGATGACAATTGAAGATGGAGTAGAGTTCTTCGCTAATATCCCAAAAATTAAGCGTAAACTTCAAACGCTTGTAGACGTTGGGCTTGGTTATATGAAATTAGGTCAACCAGCAACAACATTATCTGGTGGGGAAGCACAGCGTGTGAAATTAGCCTCTGAATTACACCGTCGTTCTACAGGACGTACGTTATACATTTTAGATGAACCAACGACTGGTTTGCATGCGCATGATATTGCACGTCTTCTAGAAGTGCTGCAACGTCTTGTTGAGAGCGGTGAGACGGTACTTGTAATTGAACATAATTTAGATGTGATAAAAACAGCTGATTATATAGTTGACCTTGGACCAGAGGGTGGAGATAAAGGTGGACAAATCGTTGCTTCCGGAACGCCAGAGCAAGTAGTGAAAGAAGAGCGCTCGTACACAGGTAAATATTTAAAAGAGATTTTAAATCGTGATAAAGCAAGAATGAAAGAGAAAATAAAAGAAGTAGAATTATCGCAATAAGTTTATTGATGAAAACCGGGTGGAAATGACGCTCGGTTTTTATTGTATAGGGGGAGAAGATGAAGTTTTTAGAGGTGTTAAGGAAGAAAAATATGAAAGTAAGAGAGTTTCGAAGTTGGGGTGTATATTTTCGAAAGCGCTGGGAGGATCACTTTGCAAATCATTTAAGTGATGAAGAAAAAGAAGACATTTTTCTTTATGGAGATAAGTATGGATGTGGGTATCTTTGGCACATATTTAGTTATGAGAAAAAGAAGTGTTTAGAGGGTAAAGAAGCAAAGAACGCGTTTCATAATGAAGTGAAAAAGGATTGCTACATTTTCTACCAACACTGTGATGAGGTACTGTTAATAAAGGATGCGAGTTTGTTACATATGGATGATATATTGTGTGAGAGGGACGATATGTATAAAGGTGATATCTATATTGTAGATAAGGAGTTCACTTGGACTTTTGTAAAAACTCATGAACATAGATGGTGCGGCCCTTATTTTACTAAGAAATGTTAGTAGGTATACAAGCATGAAAGATAGAATAAGTTGATATAAGTGTTCGTATCATACTTGCGTTTCTTATCTATTAGCGTATGATGAAATATATATGTTTAAAAGGATGTGTAACGAAATGAGATGGATTGTATCACTTCTTGTAAATAGCGTTGTGTTAATCGCTGTATCGGGACTTTTAAAAGGGATTGCACCAGATGCATTTTACGTAGCAAATATACAAACTGCAATTATTGCGAGTATTATATTGGCGGTTTTAAATGTGTTCGTAAAGCCATTTTTAATTTTAATTACGCTACCAATTACTGTTGTAACTTTCGGCTTCTTCTTAATTGTTATTAATGCGATTACGTTAAAAATAGCAGATTCATTATTAGGAGATGCTTTTAATATATCAGGATTTGGTGTAGCGATTGTTGCGGCAATTTGTATTTCAATTTTTAATATGATAATTGAAAAGGCAATTGTTGAGCCTCTATATGAAAAAAAGAGAAAGTGACAAAAAGAAAAACATTTCATTATTCGTATGAAATGTTTTTTTCTATTTATTAGAAACCGTATTTCTTGTTTTCAGAAAAAAATGGTACAATATCCGATAGAATGGAATTTCACATCAAACGAGACTGAACCCGCAGCGGAGTGGAGGTTTATACATATGCCGAAAGTAAGGACAAAAGATTTAATTGAACAATTTCAATTGGAGTTAATTAGTGGTGAAGAAGGTATTCATCGTCCAATTGATACAAGTGATTTATCACGACCTGGAATTGAAATGGCAGGATTTTTTACATACTATCCAGCAGATCGTGTGCAGCTTCTTGGTAAAACGGAGCTTACTTTCTTTGACACGTTAACGTCAGAGCAAAAACAAGAGAGAATGAAAGCGCTTTGTACTGAGGAGACGCCATGTATTATTGTAACTCGCAATCAAGATGTACCAGATGAGTTATTACAAGCATCACGTGAATCAGGTATGCCTTTATTACGTTCTTCTCAAACGACAACGAGATTATCAAGTCGTTTAACAAACTATTTAGAAGGTAAGTTAGCACCAACAACAGCTGTTCATGGTGTGTTAGTAGATATTTACGGCGTTGGTGTTTTAATTACAGGTCAAAGTGGTGTTGGTAAAAGTGAGACAGCTCTTGAGCTTGTAAAGCGTGGTCACCGTCTTGTTGCGGATGATAGTGTAGAAATTCGTCAAGAAGATGAAGACATGTTAGTCGGAAGTTCACCAGATTTAATTGAGCATTTATTAGAAATTCGTGGTCTAGGCATTATTAACGTTATGACGTTATTCGGTGCAGGGGCAGTGCGAAATTATAAGCGTATTACACTTGTTATTAATCTTGAAATTTGGGATCAAAAGAAAAATTACGATCGCTTAGGTCTTGATGAAGAGAAGATGAAAATTATTGATACAGAACTTACGAAGATTACACTTCCAGTTCGTCCTGGTCGAAACTTGGCTGTTATTATTGAAGTAGCAGCGATGAACTTCCGTTTGAAACGTATGGGAGTCAATGCAGCACAGCAGTTCTCTGAACGATTAATGAGTGCAATTGAGTTAGGAAATCAGGAGTAAACTTTGGAGAGGGAGGTCATATACATATGCTGTTAGCTTCTGTACCACAGCTTGACCGTGTAGCTATCCAACTTGGGCCGTTTCCTGTGTATTGGTACGGGATTATTATCGGTACAGGTGTGCTATTAGGTCTTTGGCTGGCAACTCGCGAGGGAGAAAGGCTAGGTATTCCAAAAGATACATTTGTTGACCTTGTATTAATTGCAGTACCGATCGCTATTCTTTTTGCGAGAATGTACTATGTTATTTTTGAATGGGAATATTACGCACAAAATCCGAGTCAAATTATTAATATTCGTCAAGGTGGTTTGGCGATTCATGGTGGTTTAATCGGAGCTGTTATTACCGGAATTCTTTTTGCGAAGCGACGCGGGGTTTCCTTCTGGAAGTTGGCTGATATTGCTGCACCAAGTATTTTACTAGGACAAGCAATTGGCCGATGGGGAAACTTTATGAACCAAGAGGCGCATGGTGATGAAGTAACGAGACAGTTTTTAGAAGGTCTTCATTTACCGGATTTCATTATTAATCAAATGTATATTGAGGGTGTGTACTATCATCCGACGTTTTTATATGAATCATTATGGAATTTTGCAGGTGTAATTTTACTACTTGCATTAAGAAAAGTGAATTTACGTCGCGGGGAGTTATTCTTCACATATTTAATTTGGTATTCAGTAGGACGCTTCTTCGTAGAAGGCTTACGTACAGATAGTTTAATGCTAGGACCACTTCGTATTGCACAAGTAATGTCAATTGGACTTGTTGTTATTTCTATTATTTTCATTATTGTGAGACGAAAAATGGGGCAAGCTGATAAAAGATATTTAGAAAATTAGAGACAAGTAGCATCTTATTATAAGATGCTGCTTCTTTCATATTCAGGAAGGCGAAAGGACTAAGGCGATGAGAATAAATACCGTGTTATTTGATTTAGATGGAACTTTAATTAATACAAATGAACTTATTATTTCTTCGTTTTTACATACTTTAAATACATATTATCCAAATCAATATAAGCGTGAAGATGTGTTGCCATTTATCGGTCCATCTTTGCATGATACTTTCAGCAAGATTGATGAAAGTAAGGTTGAAGAGATGATTACTAGCTATCGCAAATTTAACCATGATCATCATGATGAATTAGTAGAAGAATATGAAACTGTATATGAAACAGTTCGAGAGTTGAAGAAGCAAGGTTATAAAGTTGGTATTGTTACAACGAAAGCGAGACAAACCGTTGAGATGGGATTACAGTTGTCAAAGCTTGATGAATTTTTTGATGTTGTCGTGACAATTGATGATGTAGAGCATGTGAAACCACATCCGGAGCCACTTCAAAAAGCGCTTGAATTATTAGATGCAAAACCAGAAGAGGCATTGATGGTTGGGGATAATCATCATGATATTGTCGGTGGTCAAAATGCGGGGACGAAAACAGCTGCGGTTTCATGGACGTTGAAAGGTAGAGCGTATTTGGAGGCTTACAAGCCGGACTTTATGCTAGATAAAATGAGTGATTTGCTACCGATTTTGTCTAATATGAACCGTTCATAAAGGTTCAAGTAAGTTAGTAGAGGAGCGAGCTAAGTGCGACGGACAACGCGCTATCCTGTTTCAGGAGAAAATTCGTTATGGAATGTGTATAAAACAGTATCTTTTTGGAAGGTAATGAAAAACTTTATTATTATCCAAATTGCGCGTTACACGCCATTTTTATCCGTAAAAAATTGGTTGTACCGCACTTTTTTACGGATGAAAGTAGGAAAGAAAACATCATTTGCGCTTATGGTAATGCCGGATATTATGTTCCCAGAAAAGATAACTGTGGGAGAGAATTCGATTATTGGCTATAACACAACGCTTTTAGCACATGAATATTTAATTCGTGAATATCGACTTGGCGAAATCGTCATTGGAAATGAAGTAATGATTGGAGCGAATGTAACAATATTACCAGGTGTGAAAATTGGAGACGGTGCGACTGTCTCAGCTGGCACACTTGTTCATAGAGATGTACCGAGCGGTGCTTTCGTAGGTGGAAATCCAATGCGTATTATTTATACGAAAGAGCAAATGACCGCAAGAGAAGGTTCATGGTGAAAATGTAACATTTCTCCTCTTTTTTTATGAATAAAAAGGAAATAATTGAGTATAATATACTGTTTTGTTTTTTACGGAATCGTTTATACTTATAGATAGAAGAATGTGTGAACGAAGAAAACAAAAAACTGGAGGATATATGGGGAAAAATCAAAGGATATATAAGGAGAACGGACAAGTTATCTCTTTTAATCAATTAGCGGACTTCTTTTATAAAAAAGGGATGAGAGCTTACAAAGGACAAAAATTGCAAGATGCAATTAAATATTTTCGAAGAGCGGCACAAAGTGAGAAGGAGCCGTTTATTTTATGTCAATTAGCATCAGTATTATCTGAGGCTGGTGAATATCAAGAATCGAATCAAATCTTCTTAAAGTTAGTTAGATCTAATCCAGAACTTGAACAGTGCTATTATTTTATTGCAAATAATTATGCATATATGGGGTTATTTCAACAGGCTAAGAAATATGCAGATCGTTATTTAGAAGTTGCAAAAGAGAAGGAATTCGTAGAAGATACATTAGAACTTCTTGAGATTATGGAAGAAGAAGCAATGGGTGCGGAAGAGATTGAAGATGAAGATGATTTAATTGTTATGCAGGAAGAAGCGAATCGCTATATTCGTAATGGACAATTGGAAGAAGCAATTGCTACATTAGAAATTGTTACGAAAGATTATCCGGAATTTTGGTCAGGTCATAATAATTTAGCCATTGCACATTTTCAATCTGGTAATGTAGACAAAGCACTGAAGTTAACAGAAATGATTTTAGAGAAAAACCCTGGTAATATACATGCGCTTTGTAATACGCTTATTTTTCTATATTCAATTGGAGAGCATAAACAAGTAGAGGCATTAGCGGGACAGCTAGTTTCGGTATATCCGATTTCATTTGAACATCGTTTGAAACTGGGAACTACACTCGCAACAATTGGTTATTTCGAGCATGCATATAAGTGGTTCAAACTATTAAAGCGTCAAGGATATGAGGGAGACGTTAGTTTTTATTATTGGTTTGCATATTCTGCGTATATGGTGAAAGACCAGCAACTAGCTGAAAAAATGTGGCAATATGTCGTGGAATTACATCCTGATAAAAAGGGAAAAGAACCGTGGAATGCGCTGAATTTAGCAGATGAAGGGCAAAACGTGTTATTTGAAGAATTACGAAAATCATTTCAGCAAAGTGCGACGCTAGAAGAACAAATGCTAGCTTTATATTTAATGAATGAATTGTCAACGCCGGAGAAGGTTGGATTCTTCTTTGATATAACGCAAGCGAAGAACGGTGTTCCCATCGTATCGCAACTTGCAAAGTACTTCTTTTTACTTAATAGTCATAAGAGTATTCCAGCTGATTTACAGCAATTTGAGCAGTGCGCGAGAATTGCGGATGCATTATACAATTATACGAAAAAAGATGATGAATTAATTGAAGAGTGTTTACACTTTTGGTTTTGTACGTTCATACGTTTATATACATCTGGAGACATATTTACAAATGTGTACGGCTGGTCAGCTGCGATTGAATACATTGTACGCGGCGAACAAGGAAATAAAATGACACAGTCGGAGCTTGGAGATGTATATAATGTATCTGTAGCGACTGTCCGAAAGTATGTGCAAGCTGTTAAGCGTACGCACACATAAGATAAGCAAATCATTGGGAAAAAAATGATGCTAACAGTATAATGAGGGTAACTTAATTGTGTAGGAATGGATAGGAGTGAATAGTGTGTCAGAAGAAAAAATTTATGATGTCGTTATTATTGGTGCAGGACCAGCTGGTATGACAGCTGCAGTATATACATCTCGTGCAAATTTAAGCACATTAATGCTTGAGCGTGGTATTCCAGGTGGCCAAATGGCAAACACGGAAGATGTAGAAAACTACCCAGGTTATGAGTCTATTTTAGGACCAGATTTATCAAATAAAATGTTTGAGCATGCGAAGAAATTTGGTGCTGAATATGCATACGGTGATGTGAAAGAAGTCATCGATGGTAAAGAATACAAAACAATTATTGCTGGTAAAAAAGAATATAAAGCACGTGCAATTATCGTTGCAAGCGGTGCAGAGTATAAAAAAATTGGTGTACCGGGTGAAACAGAACTTGGCGGCCGCGGTGTATCATATTGTGCAGTATGTGACGGAGCATTCTTTAAAGGAAAAGAGCTTATCGTAATTGGTGGCGGAGATTCTGCTGTTGAAGAGGGTGTGTTCTTAACACGCTTCGCATCAAAAGTAACGATCGTTCACCGTCGTGACACGCTTCGTGCACAGAAAATTTTACAAGACCGTGCTTTCCAAAACGAAAAAGTAGATTTCATTTGGAATCACACTATAAAAGAAATCAACGAAGCAAGTGGTAAAGTAGGAAGTGTAACACTTGTGGACGTAAATAGTGGAGAAGAGAAAGAAGTCAAAACTGACGGCGTATTCGTATACATCGGTATGTTACCTTTATCAAAACCATTTGTTGAACTAGGTATTACAAATGAAAATGGTTACCTTGAAACGAACGAGCGTATGGAAACGAAAATCCCTGGTATTTTCGCAGCTGGTGATGTTCGTGAAAAAATGCTTCGTCAAATTGTAACTGCAACAGGTGACGGTAGTATTGCAGCGCAAAGTGCACAACATTACGTAGAAGAATTATTAGAGGAATTAAAAACTGTATCAGAAAAATAAGGGATAATATACCTTTTGAGAAGAAAGCTACCGACAGGAGCTTTCTTCTTTTTTTGTGTGAAAATGTCAAAGTTTTGTCAAAAAATATAAGGATTATAAGCTTTCTTATTGATATACTGGACTTTACGGAAAAAATCACTATAAGAAATGAGGAATTTATTCAGTATGGAATGGCGTAATATATATCGTGGATTTTGTATGGGCGTTAGTGATTTAATTCCTGGTGTGAGCGGCGGTACAATCGCTGTTGTGTTAGGGATTTATGAACAATTGCTTGCGGAAATTAGTGGATTCTTTAGTCGTGAATGGAAAAAACATTTAGGATTTTTAATTCCCCTTGCAGCTGGTGTGGCAGCTGCATTTTTAACGTTAAGTCACGTTATTAAATATTTACTTGCAAATCATTATGAACCGACTCAATTTTTCTTCCTCGGTTTAATTATTAGTATATTACCGATGTTAATGAGGGAAGCTGATGCAAAGTCGTCGTTTAAAGGTAAGCACATCGTTTTATTAATAGTTGCAGCAATTCTTGTTGCGATTACAGCTTTCTTTAAACCAGATAAGGCAGCAGATCCGATTACGACGTTAACAATTTTAAATGCAATTGGTTTATTTTTCGCAGGATGGATGGCTAGTATGGCCATGCTGCTTCCTGGGATTAGTGGATCGTTTATTTTATTAATTATTGGTGTGTATCCAACAGCAATTAACGCTTTAACTACACTTAACTTACCTTTAATCGTGGTTATCGGTGCTGGTGTTATGGTTGGATTTGTTGTAAGTAGTAAAGGTATTAGTTTTTTATTAGATCGTTATAAAAGTATGACATTTGCGGCAATTATTGGACTTGTAATCGGTTCGATTGTAATTGTATTCCCAGGGATTCCGACTGGTGGATTTTCAATTATAAGTTCAATCATTACCTTTATTTTAGGATTTGCGATTGTTACTTATTTCGGTAAGAAATAAGGGCTTTAATCCCCTTGGCGATAAAAATCGTTAAGGGGATTTTTCATGCTATTCATTAAAAGTATAAGCATTTACATTGCTTGTTATAGAAAGCTTTTTAAAATTGCTGAGTAGCATATGCTTAGCGAAAGAGGACTGGCTCCTTCGTTGTAGCAAACTGTTTTTGATAGTATAATGAAAGAAGTATGCAGTGAGGAATTTTACTGCAAGTAGCTGAGGTGAAGAAACATGCAAAGAGTGACAAACTGTGTGTTAATTAGAGATAATGAAGTACTCTTACTCCAAAAACCTCGCCGAAATTGGTGGGTTGCACCAGGCGGGAAAATGGAGCGTGGTGAGACTGTAAGAGATTCCGTTGTTCGCGAATATCGCGAAGAAACAGGTATTTATTTGAAAAATCCAGCGTTAAAGGGGGTCTTCACCTTTGTCATCCAAGAAGGTGATAAAGTTGTTTCTGAATGGATGATGTTCTCCTTTTTAGCGACAGATTTTGCAGGAGAAAACAAACTAGAGAGCGAAGAAGGCATCATTGGTTGGCATACATTTGATAAAATTGATGATTTAGCAATGGCGCCAGGAGATTATCACATTATTGATTATTTAATTAAAGGAAATGGCATAATCTACGGTACATTTGTATATACCCCAGATTTTGAGTTGCTTTCATATCGATTAGATCCGAGTTAAACCGTCAAGGAGAGGATACGATGACAGAGAATAATGATATAAAAATGGTAATTATTACAGGGATGTCTGGAGCTGGAAAAACAGTAGCTTTACAAAGTTTTGAAGATTTAGGATATTTTTGTGTAGATAATTTACCACCGATGTTATTGCCAAAGTTTATTGAGCTTATGGCGGATTCAAAAGGGAAAATGAATAAAGTGGCACTTGGTATTGATTTACGTGGCCGCGAGTTTTTCGAACATTTATGGGGAGCACTTGATGATTTATCAGAACGTACATGGATTATTCCTCATATTTTATTTTTAGATGCGAAAGATAGTACGCTTGTAACTCGTTATAAAGAAACGAGACGTTCGCATCCACTTGCACCAACTGGTTTGCCATTAAAGGGAATCGAAGCAGAGCGCAATTTATTAACAGATATGAAGGCACGAGCGAATATTGTGCTTGATACATCGGATTTAAAACCAAAAGAATTACGTGAAAAAATTGTTCACTTGTTCTCAACAGAAACTGAGCAAGCATTTCGTGTAAATGTTATGTCATTTGGATTTAAGTACGGTATTCCAATTGATGCAGATTTAGTATTTGATGTTCGTTTTTTACCAAATCCATATTACATTCCACACATGAAGCCATTAACAGGACTAGATGAAGAAGTTTCTTCGTATGTACTGAAATTTAATGAGACACATAAGTTTTTAGAGAAGTTGACGGATCTGATTACTTTCATGCTGCCTCATTATAAAAGAGAAGGCAAAAGTCAACTTGTAATTGCAATTGGATGTACAGGTGGACAGCATCGTTCTGTTACGCTTACAGAATACCTTGGGAAACATTTGAAACCAGAGTATAGTGTTCATGTATCTCATCGTGATGTGGAGAAGAGAAAGGGCCATTAAGGGATGAAAAAAGAGAGAAAGCCTAAAATTGTCATCATGGGAGGCGGAACTGGACTCTCTGTTTTATTAAGAGGATTAAAGCAATATCCTGTTGATATTACAGCAGTTGTTACAATCGCTGATGATGGTGGTAGTTCGGGTAGATTACGTGATGAGCTAGAAATTCCACCTCCAGGTGACATCCGTAACGTACTTGTTGCGTTATCGGATGTAGAGCCACTGGTGGAAGCTTTATTTCAGCACCGTTTCACAACAGGAGACGGACTGAAAGGTCATGCGTTAGGAAATCTATTGTTGGCAGGTATGACCTCGATTACAGGCGACTTTTTCCATGCAATTACAGAAACAAGTAAAGTATTAAATGTCAGAGGACGTGTATTACCAGCAGCGAATCAAAGTGCGGTACTTCATGCGGAACTTGAAGATGGAGAAATTGTAACAGGTGAATCAAAGATTCCTTATTACGGAAAGAAGATTAATCGCGTCTTTTTGACTCCAGAAGATGTAGAGCCATTGCATGAAACGTTGGCTGAGATTAAACGAGCTGATTTACTTGTTTTCGGCCCAGGAAGTTTGTATACGAGTATATTACCCAATTTAGTTGTTAACAAAATTGGAGACGCTGTTCTTGCTGCAAAGGCGAAGAAGGTATATGTATGTAACGTTATGACACAAGCGGGTGAAACGATGGGATATACTGCTTTTGATCATGTGCAGGCGTTACACGATCATTTAGGGCAACCATTTATCAATACTGCAATTGTAAATAACCGTGAGATTCCTTGTGAATTACGTAAGTTATATGATGAAGAAATGTCTACACCAGTTGTAGTGGATGAAGAACGTTTTGTTGAAAATAATATTGATGTTATTCAAGAGGGATTAGCGAAGTATGATGATCATGTTGTAAGGCATGATACGTTAAAGTTAGCTTCGATTTTATATTCATTGTTATAAATATGCGTTGCCTCGTTTGAGGTAGCGCTCCTCATTCATATAGGACAAGAATTTTGTTCCGCAATAATCGTATAAGGAGGTGTTGACTGTGTCATTTGCATCAGAAACAAAGAAAGAGTTGACGAATCTTGAGATGAAGGAATGCTGTGAGAAAGCAGAATTATCAGCGCTACTTCGAATGAACGGGTCGCTTTCTTTTTCAAACCGTCGTCTATCTATCGATATTCAAACGGAAAATGCGGCAATTGCAAGAAGGATTTATACGCTTTTGAAAAAAGGATATGACGTGACGGTAGAATTGCTTGTTCGTAAAAAAATGCGCTTGAAGAAAAATAATGTATATATTGTGCGGCTTGTTGAGAAGTCTCGTGAAATATTAGCTGATCTTCATATCGTTCGAGATGACTTTTCATTTATTCGAAATATATCACAAGAATTGATTGAGAAGAAATGTTGTAAACGATCGTATTTACGCGGAGCATTTTTAGCAGGTGGTTCAGTAAATAACCCAGAAACATCATCTTATCATTTAGAAATCTTTTCGTTATATAAGGAACATAATGATGCTATATGTGAACTGATGAACGGATTTGATTTAAATAGTAAGACGCTGGAGAGAAGAAAAGGGTACATTACGTATTTGAAAGAAGCAGAAAAAATTACAGAGTTTTTAAATATTATAGGTGCTCATAATGCACTTTTAAGATTTGAAGATATTCGAATCGTACGTGATATGCGTAATTCTGTAAATCGTTTAGTGAACTGCGAAACAGCTAATTTAAATAAAACAATTGGTGCAGCACTAAGGCAGATTGAAAATATTCGTTACATTGATGAGACAGTTGGTCTTGATATATTGCCGGATAAACTACAAGAGATTGCACAATTACGAAGAGATTATCAAGATGTAACATTGAAAGAGTTAGGTGAGATGGTATCCGGGGGGAAGATTAGTAAGTCGGGTATTAATCATCGTTTGCGTAAAATCGATGAAATTGCAGAGAAATTACGCGCGGGGGAAACGGTAGCAAAAAAATAAGAGGTTAAAGGGGAAATGGAGCTGTGGTTCAAAAAAGAGTTCAGGTTTCATTAAAAAACGGTTTACAAGCACGTCCGGCTGCGTTGTTTGTACAAGAGGCAAATCGCTTTCATGCAGATATCTTCATCGAGAAAGATGGAAAGACAGTAAATGCAAAGAGCATAATGGGGATTATGAGCTTAGCAATTGGAACTGGAAGCATGATAACAATTACAACAGAAGGTTCAGATGCAGAAGAGGCTTTAGAAGCATTAGCTGCATATGTACAATAAAAAGCTATCGCGTATATGCGATAGCTTTTTTGTTTTGTTGTCTGTACGAATTAGCGGGGAGGGGTATTTAAGGAGAATGTGCTTGTCGAGGATTGTCGGTAAGTCGATAAGTGGTGTCGAAACGTCGATATATTAAAATAATCGCCGATATAATCGGAGTTACGGTCGATATATTTGAAAAATCGCTGATATATTTAGGTAAATACCAGGGTGGGTATCCAGACGGAGGTGCATGATAATAAAAAAGCGCCCTGTAATAGGGCGCTTTTTTATGTATCTAGCTTCAGCGGCTAGAATCTCCGGTTGTTTCGCCCCTTCATTCGAGGCAAAAAGCGCCTCGGAATCAGGTGCTCCATCGCCCTGCGATTCTAAACGAGCCGCTTTCGCTTTAAATTAATTAACGATTTGTAAAGATTTTATCGATTAAACCGTATTCTAAAGCTTTTTCTGCTGTCATGAAGTTGTCGCGGTCTGTGTCGCGTTGTAGTACTTCAAGTGGTTGACCAGTGCGGTCAGCAAGAATTTGGTTTAGTTTTTCACGTAAGAATAGGATACGTTTTGCAGCGATTTCGATTTCAGTCGCTTGACCTTGTGCTCCGCCAAGTGGTTGGTGAATCATTACTTCACTGTTTGGAAGTGCATAACGTTTTCCTTTTTCACCTGCTGCAAGTAAGAATGCACCCATAGATGCTGCCATACCGATACAGATTGTTGATACTTGTGGCTTAATAAACTGCATTGTATCATAGATTGCCATACCTGCTGTGATAGAACCACCAGGGCTGTTGATGTAGATGTGAATATCTTTTTCTGGATCTTGAGATTCCAAGAATAAAAGCTGGGAAACGATTGAGTTAGCTACGTTGTCATCAATTGCACTACCAAGCATAATGATGCGGTCTTTTAATAGTCGAGAGTAAATATCGTAAGCGCGTTCTCCACGATTTGTTTGTTCAATTACTGTAGGAATTAAATTCATCTGTTATTTCCTCCTTATAAAGCTTTCTTAGTCTTATAATACAATTATGGTCAATAAAGGTCAAACGAAACCACTTTAAATCAAAAAAATATGTAGTTGTACCATGAAATATTCGCTATGTTTTCGAAATTCCCTGCTTATGTATCTTCAACATCATAACCGAATTACATAAATTTAAACGTTATGAAAACTGGAGAAAAAAGAAAAGAACGCCTTTTAACTGAAGCGTTCTTTCGATAATTAGTCTTTTAAAAGATAGGTTACTTTATTTAAAATCTTTTCGATTTGTTTCGCGTTTTTACTATACATTTCGCTTGCTGATTTCGACTTTGTTTCTAGGGAAAATAGTTCAAGATCAGCATGACATTTTTTTAAAGATGCTAATAATAAAGGTTTGTTTTGAGGAGAAGGCATTTGGAGTTTGTCATTGTAAATGTCGATAGTAAGTTGTCCGTATGAATCCACTTGACCGAGGAAGACATTTTCAATAACAACACCGAGTTTTTCTAATTCTGAATGTAGCCAAGCGCGGTTATGTCCGCTTGCTGAAAGAGGTTCATCTAGTACATTTCCATCCATAATAACAGTTTGTGGTTCTTTCTCGTTTGGTACTTTTAAACCGATATCTTTTGCTGTAAGTGGCTGGGAATCTTTCTTTAATAATACATTTAATTCTCCGCTCGGTTCTAAGACAGCAAATTCGACTTCAGCTACGCTGAACGCACTTTTTCCACGGAGAAGTTCCAGTAATTCGTCACTCGTATATTTTTCTTTCTTTAAGTTATCTTCGAGTATCTTTCCGTCTTTTATTAATACGGTAGATTTCCCTTCAAAGAAGTCCCGAGCTGTTTTGTTCTTTAAAGAGAGGATTCCTGTTAAAAAAGGTACCACAGCGAAAATGAGTATCGCAAAGACGCCGTGAAAAAATTTTGAATCGAGCCCTGTAGATACTTGGGCAGCGATGTCACCAATCGTCATTCCGGCTATGTATTCAAAAAAGGAAAGCTGAGAGATTTGTCTTTTGCCTAACCATTTCGTAATAGCGAATAAAATAATTAATATGAATACAGAGCGAAGAATGACAAGTGTCCATTCCGGCAGGTGAGACATAGTCGTTTCCTCCAGTCTACTTAAAACCCTTTATATTGAGGTTCTTCACGTTCTAATACTGAAATTCTATCCTTTAAATCAGCGATGACGCTGTCCATTTCTAACATACATTCATGAAATACGCGTTTTGATTCTTCGTCTTGTGAATTTAATGAAAGGGAGCTTAAACTTGCTTGAGCGCCCCTTACACTAGCAAGGCAAGTTTTTACGCTAGCGATAACAGTCATATAAACACCTCTTATCCTTTCGGTTTGAATAACAATGCTCCAATGAAGCCGAAAATAATAGCCGCTGATACACCGGCGCTCGTTACTTTAAACATGCCGGTAATAACGCCAACGATGCCATGTTTTGCAGCTTCTTCCATTGCGCCATGAACGAGGGCATTACCAAAGCTTGTAATAGGTACAGTTGCCCCGGCTCCAGCGAAATCAATTAATGGCTCATACAAATTAAATCCATCTAATATAGCTCCAGCAACAACGAGTGTTGCCATTGTATGAGCAGGTGTTAGTTTGCCGACATCAAACATAAGTTGGCCGATTACACATATAAGTCCGCCAATGACGAAAGCCCAGAAAAAAATCATTGCGTTGCACCTCCAAATTCAATCGAAACGGCGTGAGCGATACACGGAATCGTTTCTTCTTGTTGGAATGTAAGTGGAGATAGTAAAGCGCCTGTCGCAACGACAAGTATTTTTTTGAACTCTCCTCTTTTCATTCGGTTTAATAAATGACCGTATACGACTGTTGCGGAACATCCAGGTCCGCTAGCACCAGCTATGACAGGTTGTCCTTCTCTATAAATGATAATTCCGCAATCTTGAAATTGTTCGCTCGTTACTTTCGTTCCGTGTTTATGTAGTAAGTCATAAGCAATTTCGCGTCCTACATGTCCGAGATCGCCTGTTACGATTAAATCGTAGTAAGAGGCATCAATTTGACGTTCACGTAAATGGGCTTCAATTGTATCAACTGCAGCTGGAGCCATTGCGCCTCCCATATTAAACGGATCCGTTAATCCCATATCAACCACTCGGCCGATTGTTGCAGAGGTTACTCTTGGACCGTGTCCAGTATCGCTTAAAATAGCGGCTCCTGCTCCGGTTACTGTCCACTGTGCAGTAGGCGGCTTTTGTCCACCGTATTCGGTAGGGTAGCGGAACTGTTTTTCTACAGCTGTATTATGGCTTGAAGCTCCAGTTAATAAATATTTTGCACCTTTTGCATTTACGATACTTGCCCCAAGTGCTAAACCTTCCATAGAAGTAGAGCAAGCCCCGAATAATCCGAGATAAGGAGTCCCAAGTGTGCGGCAAGCAAAGCTTGTTGGAGTAATTTGATTAATTAAATCTCCTGCGAGTACGAATTGAATATCATCTTTACGAAGCTCTGCTTTTTCAGTAGCGCGACTACAAGCTTCTTCGAATAAAATCTTATGTGCTTTTTCATAGGAATCTTGTCCGAGCCATAAATCTTCATGAAGGATATCGAAGTCTTCTGGGATGTTCCCCTTTGCTTCAAATGGTCCACCGACAACCCCTGTTGAGATAATGACTGGTTTGTTTTCAAATACCCACGTTCGGTGTCCTTGTAACATTTATAGCCCTCCCCATTGAACGAGAATAGTTTTAATAAGCGCGATGACGAAAGCGGAAAATACACCAAATAAAATAACAGAACCAGCTAGTTTAAACATATTGCCACCAACGCCAAGGACAAATCCTTCCGTTCGATGCTCAATACATGCGGCAATAACAGAATTACCAAATCCAGTAACAGGTACAGCTGTACCAGCACCGGCAAACTGTCCAAAACGATCGTATATACCAAATCCAGTTAGTAACATGGAGATGAAAATGAGCGTTGCGACTGTTGGATTGCCTGCTGAGCGTTCAGTGAAATCAAAATATGTGATGTAAAAAGTAGAAATGAGTTGTCCGATGAAGCAAATAAAACCACCGACGAAAAAGGCTTTTATACAATTTTTTAAGACAGGTCGTTTCGGTTCGCGTTCTTGTTCGAATTTTTTATACTCCTGTTGTACAGGGGTTAAGTTTTTATCTTTACTAGACATTGCAATCCTTCCTTTTCTTTTAAAAAGCGTTAAGTGTTAGACTCCATTTTTTTACCAATGAATTTTAATTGTTTATTAATTTCATCTTTAGATACTTCTTTTTCCTTAATTTTTCTTTCGAGTTTTTCGAGTAACATAAAGATTTTTTTATCTGTACTGACACGAACATCGAAAGTAGGGTGCTCATCACTTAGTTGCTTTTGAAGTTTGCTGCGCAACGGCTTTAATCCAAACCTTTCGTGATGCTCAGGTGTAACTGCTATGTAGAGATCTAAATTTGAATTCACTGCTGTGCTTTTTATAATTTCATCCATAGCGAGAGCTCTTTTCTTCGCTCCTTGTGATATAGATTGATTAAAGGATTCCGTACTCGTCTTTGTTAACTTTGGGCCTTTTTCTTTCTCCGTTCGTTTTGCTTCTTCTTTCACTTTTTTATCTAAAGGACTATTATCACATCCGGTAAAAGAGCTAAATAGAAGTGCAAATAATGCGGTTATGAGGCCGAGTTTTCGCATAATTATCATTCCATTTCTATTGCAATATGTAATGTGATAGAAAAAGGATGACTGCATATCATCCTTTTTCTATTTCACAGCAAGATTGATTCGTTATTGCTGTGAGTATTGTGGTTCTTCTTGTTGGACTTCTTCAACACGTGGGTTTAAAGAATCGATAATCGTTTGTGTTTGCTGCGCAGCTGTTTGGAAAAGTTGCTTAGCTTGTTGGTTATCCGTATCAAGAGCGAATCCCTCTAAGCTAGCTTGTGCACTTTTTAATCCAGAAACAGTCTGCTTTAATTTTGTAATTACAGTCATTGAATGAAGCCCCCTTTGGAATATCAATTCAAAGATTATAATTTGTGAGTTGGGGAGAATTTATGATTGGAAAATTTAGGGGTGGAATGGATTTTATATGCTTTTAGCTAAGATGCATAAGGTATTACGGGGATATTTTTATTGATTTAGATGGATTTTATTGCTATTATTATGAGAAGAAAATGAAGTGTTTTCTATAATCATGCGCCCATAGCTCAGTCGGATAGAGCGGTGGTTTCCGGTACCACGTCTGGTATGGATAAGGAAGCTAATCGAGGGTTAGGCGCTATATAAAGCCGTTTGGTATTGTTTTTAACGCTTAACTTGAGCGAGAACAAACCGCAATTGTCCTACGAAGGCATTAGCGAGTTAGTGTCGCATAGTTAGGACATGCTACGGACTGTTAAATGAGAATAATGAAAATATATTTACGGAGAGCTTCCGTCTGAAAAAATTCAGATAGGGGGCTCTTTTTTATTATGTTAAAAAACAGACGAGTTGTAAAAAGACGAAGAGAAATAGTTGATTTTATCGATACTACCGAAGAATTAAGCACAGAAACGGTGATAAGAATTGTTACGCAGGCTTTTCAAGCGGAAGGGTTCAGAAAGCGTACCATCGATGATTACACAAAGCTTTTTCATTATTTTATGCGAGAGTTAAACATCGAAAAGGTTGAGATTATTACCGCGAAGCACGTGCAAATGTATATTAATAAATTACTTAGTCGGGAATTAGCTCCCGCTACTATAAATATTCGCATATCAGCATTGAAATCGGTTTTTAAGCGACTACATGAACAGGGATATATCAAAAGTAATCCTGCAGTGGACTTCGTGAAATTGCGTACTGATGAGGCACCGATCTTTACGCTAAATAATAATCAAATCAAGCGTCTCTTTCGTGTTGTAGATAAGACTACCTACGCAGGTTATAGAGATTACTGTGCTATGTTGCTTATGTTACATTGTGGTCTACGTGTGAATGAGGTTAATCAGTTAGAAGCTAATGATTTAGATTTTGATAACCTTACGATTATGTTATCAGGGGCTAAGAATAAGAATCGAAAAACTAGAGCCGTTCCTATGACAAAGAAAATTGCGGAAGAGCTACGAATGCTTATCGATGAAAGTCGGGAGTATTTCGAAGGCACTACAAATGTTTTTCTTACGCAAGATGGAAATTCGATAGATAATGATTTGTTGCGTAAGCGTATGTATCGCTATGGGCAGTTAGCGGGGCTTTCAAAAGAATGCCGTCCATCACCGCATAGTTTGCGTCATACTTTTGCTACGAACTTTTTGCGAAATGGTGGAAGTGTTAACGCACTAATGCGAATTATGGGGCATGCGGACATTACAACAACTATGCGATATGTTCGTTTAAACGACGAAGCAGTAAAAGAACAATACGAGAAAGTAGCCGCCAAGAACGACTACGGAGTATAACAACGAAAAAAGCCTCCAACCGCCATTGGAGACTCAAAACTATACATATCGAAACTAAATAACGGACAAGCCGTATCAGTCCGACCATCTACTTTGCATTCTATCGAAAAAATTCGAAGATTGCAAGGCGTCTTTAGTAATGTCTTTTTTAGGTACTGATGCGGTAAGTCAAAAAGCGGAAGCCGTACCGCTTAAAAAACGTAAAAGGTGAGCGAGAGCCGACGCAAATAAATCAGCGCTATACAACCAACATGTATCCCCTTCCGCATGCGTATAGGCTAGGTGATTGCGACCATTAACGGCAAGGAGTGGCAATACGTTGTTCTAAGGAACAGGGTGTATTATCGGGCTTAATCGTAAGATTGGGCGCATATTGGGACGTATGGATATGAGATAGTGTGTGCGAAAGTGCAGGGACGGAAGGGGCGTTACTACGATACACTACAAGCGATCCGACGCTAGTAAAACGCCTTACCCCTTATTTGCATAGATACTACGAAATTATGACAAAGTTTAAACGCTTTGTTATTTTTTATCGATGCGAATAGGGGTGAAAACTGCGCCCAACTCAACCTAGCTTCGCTCACCTCGGCTAGTCGCCGTCCACCGATTGTCAATAGCGTAAATTCGATATTGAACGCCACTAGCGGAAGTGAGTTGAATATCGGAGGGTACAGGTGCTATAAGAGGTGGAAGACTTACATATGGAAAGCAGACTTAATATAAGACAATACGCAAATAAAGGCGAAGACATAAGCGCAACATTAAATAGAATAGCGATACTGGCTAAAGAAGAAGTGGAAGATTATTACACTGGAATATGTGATAATAAGTATGTAGAAAAAATCGAAGCTCATTACATACCGTTGATTGAACGCTTAGCTAAAAATAATTGGTATAAGACAAATAACGAGGTACACTTTATCGATGATTGTTTTCGTAGGATAAGATATGCGATTAGAACTTTTGATATAAATAAGGGCGATTTCGATAAGAGGGTTAAGTGTTTTATTTATCAGGCTTTACGTAAATATTGTGGAGAAAGAGGAAAAAGAAGAACGGTACTAACACTTATAAGTGATATAAACGTACTTGAAACGCTAGAGGTTTGTGCAGAAAATGCGGAAGAGAAAGCGATCTGCAATATAATGACTACCCGAGATACTTACGCAAAGCTATATGAAAACATATGCAAGAAGAAAATAGATTTTATTGTACTAGATACTATGATACATACGGCAGAGAATTACAATAGGGTTACAGAAGCCGAAATCTCTAGAGTATTATCGAAAAAGACGGGGCGATCATTTGATTCCGCTAGAAGTACGGTGAGAGGATTTAAGCAGAGAATCCGAAAAAGAAATATTAGAAAGGAAGATAGGGCGTGAAGGATAGAAAGAAAGAGAAAAATACAAGGGTGAATCTGTTAATAGTTGCATTTGTATTGCTGGTTGTTACAAAGATAATTGGAAACGTCATTATAGGTGGGGTAGCAGTATTGTTTGCGATGGCTGTAGTCGCATCGGTTATTACTGCGAGAATAGGGGGCTTTATGCGGAAGAAGAAAGAAGAAGAAGAAGAAGAAGAAGAAGAAGAGGACATATAAAGATTTGGAAAAGATGGAGGAATTATGCTATGAGGAACAAGCGTAAAGAGAGATATTTAATTATATTCGCATTTTTATTTATGTGCGCAGCGAAGGCATTCGGAAACCTATATGTAGCAGCATTCGGTGTTGTATTTGGATTATCGGTAGGTTTGGCATGTGTTACTGAGATGGTTGGCGATTTTATACGCAGGAGGAAAGGAGAAGGAGACGCCTGATGAATTGATTTAATAAAGATTGTGGTGAATACATAAAGGGTAATATCGAAGTATGTTACGTATGGGAATTTGAGTGTCCTTTTTGAAATCTACTATTAATATATAACAAATTAACATAGGTTGATTGATATGCATTAAAATACACGGGGGAATTACTATGAAGCCATTGAAGAAAGTAGTTTTATTAGGTGTGGCGACAATGTCAATCTTTAGTGCTTGCTCTACGAAAGAAAAAGCGGATTATGAGCCATATAAGAAACAAGAATCTGTTGAAACTGCGCAAGGAGAAGAGGAAACATCCAATCCGTCTAAGGTCGAGAGGATTGAAGATGAACCTACGAAGGATGAGAAACCGCAACAAGTGGAGGAATCCACGAAGGAAGATGCGGAGATTAACGACAGACGTCCATATTATAAAGATGCAAATAACGACGCGCCAACCGTATCACTAGAACAGTATGACGGCATCAAGGTCGGAATGTCTGCGAATAAAGTCAAGGAGATAGCGGGAATGCCTAGATTCATCGAGAAATATAAGTCGTTCTCTATCTACGGATATTTAGGGCGTGGTGGAGAAGGCACGATGACTATAACGTTTAATCCTGATGGTAGTGTAACGAAGAAAGAGCAAGATGGTCTTAGAAATACTCAAGTTAATGAAAATAGTTCAACTGGTAATGGTGACCGTAATTCTAAACCTGCTACGAAATCTAGTACTAAAATTCCGAACGATTACTGCGGACATGGGCACGATGAAACGAAGGAACCAGAGCATGACTGCGATAAGATTATTGATGAAGAGGCACACCGAAGACATCTAGAGCAACAGGAAAGAGAATATGAAGAACAGCAACGTAAGGAAGCGAAAAAATACCAAGATGAAATGACTGAAGAGGATAAGGCGAGAATCTTACGTCAAGAAAAACGTTGGAATACGCCTAGCGGTGGTATTGGTGCTACTTGGCAAGATGAATTAAAAGAAATAGAAGAGAAGGAAGCGCAAGAGAATGCACAACAATAGCACATTACAACGGGCGGTGGGAACTGATTTTTTGTGACTGGCGGAATAAAAGGGGGATGTATAATGGACGTAATTTCAAAATGGACTAATCATCATATGAGCATTAGGGGAAGAAAAAATTTGGTTTCCTCTGATGAAATGTGGAGTGAAAAGTTTATAGATTTACAAAATAATAAAGGTAATTTAGAAATTGTTAAATCAAATACTTTGCTATTCAGGGTTCATAATGGTGGGAATGATGAGCCAGATTATGATGATTATGATGATCGGGGAGAAAATCAAAACGAGGAGTATGCGTATAATTATAATAACTGGCTAGATGAGAATAATGTTGAGCGTATTCGTTTTGATAATCATTGGGTATCATTTACAAAAAGTGTAGATGTTATCGGTTCAAATTATTTTGGTGAAAATGGACGCAGAGGATTTGTTATAGTGATTTCTTCTGATAAGGCAATTGATATTTCTTCTTTGAGAACTAGAGGATTCGATGAGCAAGAAGTTGTTGCTCCAATGGATAGAAAAACACTAAGAGAAATATTGAATTTCAAAGACTTCATAAAGAAGTATGGTACTGGAAATTCTGATTATGAAAAAAGCGAAAAATACCAAGACGAAATAAAGGGAATGGAGATTCAGAAATAAAATAACGTAGCCGACGCAAAAGAACGCATAATAGCAAAGGCAAAGGCAAAGGCAAAGGCAAAGGCAAAGGCAAAGGCAAAGGCAAAGGCAAAGGCAAAGGCAAAGGCAAAGGCAAAGGCAAAGGCAAAGGCATTTGCGTCGGTATATGTGTAGCGAGAGTATTGCGCATGTGCAACGCCAGTTGTTGTTAAGTTGTTGTTAATTGAGCGTTTTGTATTGAAATGTTGCTTAGAGCAACGTTATAATAGGAATATGGATGCATTGGCAGTGCATTGTAAAAGCAGAGGCTAAAGCAAAAGTATTGCAAACGCAAACGTAAAAAGCAGACGCTTAAATGTATACAAAAGCCAGAGCGTTTTATAATATGCAGAATATTTACTGGCATTTAAGGAATACTATATAAAGAAAAAAGTCTCTCAAGTGCTACCAACACTGAAAGACTTTAGATAAAAATATTACTTCTTTCCTTTGCTCATGTTAATCATTCCCATAACAACCATGAGTAAAGAGCAAACCGCAGTAACGGTGATTGCATCCATATGTATTCACCACCTTACGAAGCTTGTCGTACTACCAATACGACGGGCTTTTTTCGTATATTCGTATTATAACCCAACTTGGTTATAGATTCCAAAAGTTATTTTCTATACAAAAAACTAAATCTTTATTTTGAAACTAATAGGAACAAGCCTAAAGTAATCATGAACTACTATGCTTTGAGGTATGCGAAATTGTATAATAATTTCCTAACACTTCTAAGCGAAGCGGTACGCATTAATTTGCGCCCACTTCGTTTTTTTGTTTTATTGTTTAGTAATGTATCTCGCCATTCTTTCTATAAATTACCAATAATTAGGCGATATGCAAAAGCTGCTTTTTACTTTCTCATTTTTTCTTTTCTTGTCAAAATATCTTGTTTATAAAATAATTTATCGCGAGTTGTCTCTTTAATCGGTGTTATTTTCCCCTCTTTTACCAATTTGTTTAAATACTGTCTAGAACACCCGAGAATATCTAATGCTTCCGATGAATTTAAAATTTCATCTTGTATAAATTTTGTTAGTTGTTCTTTTGTTTCAAATTTAAACATTCTTCTTCTCCTTTATATACAGGATAATTATATTAACCAACATTAAAAATACAGCTATTCCAGTAAAAATAATGTAGATATAACTCCCCGTATCTAGATTGTTATAATCAAGGGTTGTTAAAACAAAAATTAAAAATATAGCAACAGGGACATTTGTCCAGATGAATTTTTTCATAATTAGTATGAATGTGTTATAATCTTAGGTATAGGAGAGGCTTCTCTCTCCCTGTGGTTACTTTGAGTCGTCTTCTTGGTGGGAGCGACTCTTTTCTCTTTAACCTTGTAGTATATGTATCTACACTGTTTTCACTTAGTAATGATAACTGGCTCAAGGCTACTATTACAGCACCTAAGACTATCCACAAATTCATGCTTTCACCTCCATTTCCTTATAACCTTATTATACAATATAGTTGATATGAGGCAATTGATTCGTATGCTTTTTCCTTAAGTTGATTAAAAACGCAAGTAGCGAAAATCTATTTCTCTTAAAAGAATACTAAATAAATGATAAAAGGGTGCTAGGTTGATTAGTCTATTTACTATTTTCCACCTTTCCCGCATTTGTTTCGTACCTCTGTTTATTTATATTTCATACTGTATAAATCGAATGTTAATATTAATGTAAACTCGTGTAATATTTCCGATGAAACGGCGAATCCCTTGCGAGAGTAAGGTTTACGTTGGTTACGTCTAGTGAAGATAGTTACAACCGTTTACGTATATACGACCTCATAGGGATTGGTACACTTCGCTACATTTCGGTAGTTATCGCTAGTGATTTATGATAGATTGCGTATAGTGAGCGTTTTACATCAATACATATGTGTAGTACTTTGTGTAGATTTGTAGTTATAGCTATACATCAGCAGAAGCTGATTGTGGAGGTCTATTCGAAATTTCAAGGGGTGAAGAAGTCAGCACATAATAAAAAGACACCGACCTATTCTGTCGATGCTTCTTGCTGGTCACGTTGCTTTCTAGCGAATCGTTGTAGCGTACTCATGCTAATACCCGTTGCTTCCGATAGCTGGCGGAATGAGTAGCCCATTTTCTCTTTCATACGCATAGCTTCGACTAGTTTTTTATCTGAATGCGACTTCGGGCGACCTTCCTTGTAATTCGGATTCTGTCTAGCTACTATTTTACCTTCTTGTGTTCTTTCTAAGATTAGGTTGCGCTCCATTTCTGCGACTGCTAATAACGTTTGTAAGAAGAATCGCCCCATTGTCGTATCTTCTAGTAGTCCTACGTTGAGAACGTGAACCCTTATACCTCTTTTGAATAGCGCTTCAATTATCTCGATACCTTCCTTTGTATTACGTGCAAGGCGATCTAGCTTCGTTACTGTCAGTGTATCTCCTTCGCTTAATACTGTGAGTACCTTCGATAGTTCGGGGCGATCTGTAGTCGTTCCCGTGAACTTTTCCGAATAAATGACATCGCATCCTTCTACTTTTAACGTTTGTAGTTGTGATTCTAAATCTTGAGTTACCGTTGAGACACGAGCGTATCCATATTTCATAATTAATCCGTCCTTTCTGCGCCATCACTTTTGACATAGAGTTACGACATAATAAGATGATGCTATATTACTACACTTTAAAATCTGTGTCAAATCTCGAGAGTTATGACATAAATATGATGACATTGCACCAATTACCCACGGACTTATAAGAATAGAAATACCCCGCTATATGTTTTATATTTTCACAAGTCTGCACATCATTCGACCAATAGCCCGCATCATATTACCAAACCATCGATACATAATTGCAATACCCCGACGCATTTAACCCGTCATACCATACCGCCACAATGCGCACCATATAGGCTCATATAGGCGCTTCTATCTGCGTATGTCGTAAGTATTCTAAGTAATTAACGACTCGTTCGCGAAGTCCTAGACGTTGCTAAATGATGACCTATTCCGTAATACACCACGCCAATACCATCGGCACACCACACGATACCACGGCGGTATGATACGATACCACAACGCAATGATGTGATAAGGCAATGGCGTGAAGAGTTACGTTGTGTTTGCGCGAAGAACTTCGATTGAATTATTCTGCTGAGAACTTTCGTGGAGAAGGACTTCGAAACTCAAGGGGTTGAAAAAGAATGCGACGAAAACTTTATGCAATCTTTTATTCATCTTCTTCGAATCGAATGCGAAAGAAGAATGCTTTCAAATCAACGTTTCTTTTAATGCATAAAACTTTTATCGAAATGAATGTTCGTCGAAAGTGCGAAGAAAGTTATTAAATCAACGTTTCAAAACAACTTCCGAAAGTAACACAAAGTCCTTCTGTTGCATTCGTTATTCATTCGATTGAATATCGCATTCACCAAGCCGACATCCCATTCCCCGAAATCTCACAACCCCCAAGCCCACCGTCAACACCCCCTGAAGCAAGCCCCTACAAAAAGTACCCGCAATTTTTGAACTGAGGGCGTTGTTCTTGACGCAATCACTTACGAAATCCTTCCGCATATCTATTAACAATATTACGCAATGTATTGGTGTTTATATATACGAAGGGACAAACAATCTTATTAACGGACGTAGCGTCCTTATTATATTGTAACTGACGCATTGCGTTAGATTACTATCACTGGTGACGGCTTCCCCACCGTCCCTCTTTCTTCTATATAAAGAGTATCGGCGCTTCGCTTCGAGTGTTCGCACTGCTCTCACTATCAACTATATTACTGCGTTATTTATTAAAGAGATTATCGCATTCTACAAATAATACTGGGAGCGCTAGCGAGTAGTGATGGAGCGCAATCTTTCTATTTGTGCGTAGTCATAATTAGTTATCAGTCGTTGTTATGTAGTTGATGCGTAAAAATAAACATACCCAAGATATACAATAATAAGAAGGGATTCAGACCTATAAACAGCGAAATCCCTTGTGGGAGTAAGAGTGAAGTCACTTTTGTACATTGCACATTTTGGGCATGATTTGAGTATTTTGTTGCACATTTTGGGCATCTGTTTACACCAGCCTATAGTGTATATCTGATTGCTTATGAATAAAAAGTAGCATATTTTGTGTAATTTCCACACGATATACAAAAAACACTCCTTTGGACGGGTTAATAAGTGTAAGGGATTAAACATCTTTTATAAACCACCACAAAGGAGAATGGACAATATGGACTTAAATAACTTAGGAAATCAACTAATAACAACGGACGGCGAAATTATCGATATAGAGTCGTTAAAAGTAGCGTTAATCAACGGTGTGATTAAAGCACAGAACCGCCAAAAGGACGGTTATAAAAAGGCGTTACGAAAAAAGAAAACACGAGATGGACGTGCATTCGCGAAGGTAGCGAGAGCGATCTCAGAGCAAAACGATGACCTGAAGGGCGCAGATTTAGGCGTACTACTCGATTTAATGCAACATATCTATTATGAGCGTGGCGGATTATTAATGAATAGTAGCTGTCGTGGAAGGCGTGAACTCGACCCGATGACGATTAAAGATATTATGAACGTTACGGGGAAAAGTCGCAGGGGTATCGACCAAATTATCGCTAGACTAGAAGAGAAAGACATCGTAATTGTCGATAGAACTAATAAGACTGCGAAATATTATCTAAACGAAAAATACATCGCTTGCGGAAAAGGCGACATGGAGGATGATTATGTAATGGTATATAAAACGCACACGAAACGAATCATGGACAGATTAGCGGACGCAGAAAAAGGAATCATATTTAAACTATTACCGTACATTCATATGGAATCCTGCCTACTCGTTGAAAATCCAAGTGAGCGTGACTTAACGAAGATTGAGCCATTAACTATGAGCCGTATCGCAGAAGTTACGGGATTAAGTAGGAAATCAATCACGAATCGCTTAAAAACAATGATTAATGCGGGGGCTATCGCACGAATCGAATGTAGCAGAACTGCTTACTCAATTAACCCACGTGTAGCATGTCGAATCCCTAGTGAAGACGTACCAAGTGATATTATGATGCAATTCGATATCTTAGAATCTAAAGTTCAAAACTAATAATGCGGAGGGCTTAACGGCTCTCCTATTATTTAAAATAAATTAAAGAACTTTGCGTTAGGTATGCAAATAAATGGCTGTTAGCCACCGATACAGTATGAAGGGGTAAAAATACTTTATCTAAACTTAAAACATATAAAATACATGGTTTTTATATTACTAACTTAACTTTGCTCTGTGTTCACCTGCACTGAGCTGATTCATAGGGGGACAGGTATGTCAATCCTGTCTCCGCCTCCATTTTAATTTGGAACCATATCAAGTATATGGTAGTAATATCAATCGATTAAATATAAGGAGTTGATAGAAAGTGAGCGAAACAGCTAAACGAGCAAATGCGAATAGGATACGTCTCATCAGAAAAATCCTTGGTATGACTCAAAAGGAGTTCGCAAAGCAATTCGGAGTACAACCACTTGCAGTAACTCGGTGGGAAACTGCGAAGCAGGTCCCTAACGGTTACCGAATGCGTAAAATGGAACAATTAATCGGTAGTAATAACTTATATAAGCTAGACATTCTTATTAGGGATATAGCGACAAAAGGTGCAAGACAGGCGGTATCATCAGAAATTAAAAAGCTGAAACAGGAGGGGAGCGATCAAAATGACGAAGTCAACGAACGTAAATCGACCGATTCTAGTAACGAATATTCATAAATTACACGGTAAAGAGTTTCTAGTTTCGTATGTCTATGATTTTGGTAAACAAGTAGCTGAATTCGTAGTGCCAGTCGATGAAGTGCGTCATTTACCAACACAATTCCGAGAGTACGTACATAAGAACTGCAAGGCGCATAATCCAGCGTTTGATTTATTAACCTGCACCGAAGAAATATTCAAAATGTGTATCAATGAAACGGATGTCTCACAATTCTTCAAACATAAGTCGGAAGTGAGCGAAACATTCCGCACAATGGAACATCCGAAAGTTACTAATGCGTTATGTAGTATTTACGAATTAGTACCCCCTGAAGAAATACCAAAGAAGAAAGTATCTAAAGCAGAGAAATTCTTCATTAAAGTATTAAACAAAGTAGCGGAAACACTTAATAAACTGACTAAATTAATCAAAGGAGATGTTGAGTAAAATGGAACTAATGCGTTGGGATGGGAAAACTAGATGGCTATCGAAGAACACTAAGGAGAATGAGTTTGACGCGAAATACAAAAAGGCTGTAGCAGAAGCCAAAGAATCCGTGAAAAAAGCGACCGAGAATTACGAAGCTATCTTATTGAAAGAGTTTGCAGGTGATGATGTAGTTGCTGATAAAAAGAAAGCGTTGGTGTCCATTGAAAAGGCGAATAAGATACTAAAGATCGCCGAAGACGAATTAAAAAAAGCAGAGGAATATTCGTCAGTAAATCTAAGGGATAACATGACTATCGATGAGTTAGCGGATAGTTGGTGGCAATATAGAGCTGAAGTTCGTGCGACACAATTAGCGCCGATTATTGAACGGCAAAGAAACGCATTGAAAGAGTTTTATGAATCCCTAATAGAGTATGAGAAATTCGCAGATAAATATGAAGAAGACCACAAGTGGGCTAGTGACTTAACGCGTAGAATTAGAGGGGAGAAGGGCTATTATTCCCTAGGCAGGATAACAGATAGGCGCGATATTATATATCCTTCTGACAAAGAGTTAGAACTAGCACGAGTACAGAGACGTGTACCAACTAGATTACTAAAAGGAGATGAATAATATGAACTCAATGAATCTAAATGAAATGAGAGCAGATATTCTTAATAAGTTACGAAATGGTGTGGAATTAACACAAGGAGACATGACAAGCGCAAGCCGTGTTGCATCAAGTAGTGGGCATATTAACGATAAGGTTACATATGTAACGGTTAAAAATACGTTACAGTCTCAATTAAAGAAAAGGGGTAAGTAAGGTAAGTACGATTTAAACAAATAAAGAACAGCGATTAGGACGTTATCCGCAGAGGGTAGCGTCTTTTTGTTGCATTTAAACAATGAAGGGAATGAGGAATATGTCAGCATCAGCAGGTGAAGTCAGGGCAAGGCTTGTCCTAGATAACGCTCAATTCCGTGCAGGGGTTGCACAATCTCGTGCGGATATGCAAGGACTCGACAGAGGTTCTCAAAGTACATCGAAAGGAATGTCAGCACTAGGAAAGGCGTCGGCTATCGCAGGAGTTGCGATGGTGGGCGCTATTGGTGCTTCGATTAAATCTGCGATGAACTTCGAGCAATCTATGGCGAAGGTTAAGGCGATATCAGGAGCAACGGATAATGAGTTCGCTCAATTAACGAATACAGCGAAGCATTTAGGTGCTACCACACAATTCAGCGCAAGTCAAGCAGCGGAAGGTCTATCGTTTCTATCGATGGCAGGATTCAAAGCGCAGGACAGTATGGACGCACTTCCATCCGTTCTTAACCTTGCAGCGGTCGGCGGAATCGAACTCGGAAAGAGTGCCGATATCGCATCGAATATCATGACAGGGTTCGGATTGAATGCGAAAGACACCGACAAGGCAGTCGACGTTTTAGCGAAGACAATGACAACGGCGAATACCGATCTTGACCAGTTAGGTATGGCGATGAAATATGTAGCGCCAGTTGCGAAGTCATTAGGATGGGGAATCGAAGACTCGGCGACAGCAATTGCGAAGATGTCCGATGCTGGTATTCAGGGTTCGCAAGCAGGTACGTCATTGAGGGCAGCCCTACTATCGTTAGCGAATCCGACAGGACAAACCGAGAAAGCATTCAAGAAATTAGGGATTTCCGTAGTAGATGCGAATGGACAGTTCAAACCACTTCCTGAACTAATCGGACACATCAGCGGAAAGATGGAAGGAATGACAGATGCGCAGAAAACCGTAACCGCAGCCCAGTTAGTAGGGACGGAAGCATCAGCAGGTTTCCTTGCATTATTAGACCAAGGACAAGGTTCATTACAAAAGTACAAGAACGAACTAGAACTGTCAGGTGGAACAGCCGAACGAGTAGCGAGAATTCAGCAAGAAACACTTCAGGGGGCATTTACGCAACTACAATCCGCAACGGAAGGCGTAGCAATTGCAATAGGTGAAGCAATGCTTCCTGCGTTCACGAACCTAGCAAGCGGTATGACATCGATGGTCGGCGTTCTCGGAAAGCTAGACCCGCAATTCGTATCATTCGGATTAACACTCGGAGCAGTTACGGCAGGAACGGCGCTTATCGGTGTCGGAATCTACAAAATAATTACCGCAATGAGAGCATTATCTGTCGCTATCGTAACGAACCCAGCTACGATGTGGATTGCAGGTATCTCAGCAGGTCTTGGAGTACTGATGGCTGCGATGGTGCATGGCAAGAGCGAAGCGGAACAGTATAAAGCGGTCAGTATGGATACGTATAGGGAAATCGGCGAACAAGCACGTACAGTCGACGACTTAGCGACTCAATTCGATGAAATGCGTGGGGAAATCAACCTAAGTAATGACGAGTTACTTCGTTACAGGGACGTAATGAAAGAGGTTGAGAGAGTTGAAAATCCTGAAAAGAAAAAAGCACTAGTTGATGAAATGGATAGACTCGCTAAAGCGTCAGGTGTATCGCATGAAGAATTGAAAAAGTTCTTAGGCGTCAATGACGAAATGATTGCGAAAGCACCTGCCACGGCGCAAGCATACAGCAAAAACGGCGAAGCTATCGCATTAAGTGCGGACGCAGCTCGTGAGTTGGTTTCCGCCCTTAAAGAGAAGCAGAAACTCGAATTAGACCAGCAGTTAAACCAGTCGTACAAGAACCAAGCGAAAGACCTGAAGGACTACGCGCAAAATGTCAAGGAAGGAAACGAGAAAATCGCCAATCGTAAGAATCTCGTTAAAGACGTAGAAACGCAACAGAAGAAAGTAAATGAACTAGAAGCAAAGTACAACGAAGCGGTTGATAAAGGACAAAAAGGTAAAGCGCACATGCTCAAGAAGGAGTTGTCTCATGAAGAAGCGATCTTGGGCAAGAAGAAGGAAAAGATAGATGCGAATGAACTCGCAATCTCCCAGCACCGTACCGAGATTCAATCGATTGTAGACAAACGAAAAGAAGCGGAAAACATCGTACGTACTCGTGTAGCTGAAGCGATGCAAGCAACGAAAATCTCGTATGAAGTCGGAAAGGAAGTCGAAGCAATCGATAAGGCTCTCGAAGGTCATAATAAAACGATTGCATCTTACGAGAAGAAGCAAGCCAATCAGCAGAAGATTACCGAGAAACAACAGGAAGAGTACGAGAATGCGGTAAAGAATAAGGGTGTGTTAGAAGAGACAAAGAACTCTATCGGAGAGTTGCGAGAGAAGCATGCGAAGAATACCGAAGAGTACGATAAGCAACTCGAAAAGGCTGGGAAGTTGAACGAGAAGACGAAAGAGCCTGTCGATAAGAAGGTGAATCTCGAAACTGACGAAGCTAAGTCGAAGAACAAAGAAGTCGAAGGTGAAATCGAAAAGCAGAAAGACAAAAAGATGGGAGTGGACGATAAGCAAGCACAAGACGGTATCAAGAAAACCGAGAAAGATATCGAGAATAAAAAGGATAAGAAAATGGGCGTCGATAAAAAGGACGCTGAGAAGGGAATCGCCGATATCGATAAGAAAGCGGTAGCCGAAAAAATCAAGAAAATCTTCGGTAACACGACAGCAGCGAAGCTACTTATCGACCTTCTCGACAAGCAAGCAACGGCAGAGAAAACGAAGAAAGTCAAGGCAGACAAGTCGCAAGCTGACTCGGCAATTGCGGATACTGACCGCAAAGCCCTAGCAGAGAAAGTCAAGAAGATTCTCGGTGACGGTAAGATGGCGGACGCAGTAATCAAAGAACTCGATAGTAGTGCGGAGAAGAAAAAGACAAAGCCGATAGATGCGGATACGTCGAGCGCAGATTCAAAGCATGAGACATTAATGGGCAAAATCGTGAAAACAGCAACGAAGCGAATCTCACTGGAATGGCTGGGCGATCTTAATCCGCTAAAGTACTTCCATTCAGGTGGAACGGTCGGTGCATCTCCTTCGAATAGGTCTACTCGACCAAAGTATCACAGTGGCGGGAATCCTCGTGGACTAGTCGGCAAGGGAGCGAAGTTCGACGAAGTAGATGCGAGATTACTGAAGAACGAGATGGTACTTACGCAAGCACAACAGTCGAATCTATTTAACTTCATTCGTACTGCGAATCGACCTTCGACAATGGGCGCAGTAGCGCCGAATAAAGGTGGAGGACAGGTCGGAAATACTATGATGACTGTAAACGTCAATGTCGCAGAAATGAATGTACGTGACGACCAAGACTTACCGAAGTTGGCGAAAGAAATCAGTCAAGAGATGGCTAGAATGGAACGACAAAAATCAAGAGCGAGGGGGCAATGGTAGCAGGGGAGAAATGGCGATGCTTAACGGTGTCGCCTTCTTTTTGGCGAGAAGAAGGTCGCCGAGAATCGCAATTCTATCGATTTATCTTTTATTTCGTGGGTAGTAGGGTATCTAATTGCGTCAGAATCGCACCCTAAAGCTCGTGTAGAAGAGATTTTTATGCTTGCCTATTAGGATAGCGTCAGGATATAATATCCATATGTAAAGAAGCGAACGTCTATGTGTTGGTGTTCGTATCCTACGTTTAACTTTCGATAAGAACAAATCGGAAGAAGACGGAGGCAAACCGTTGATATTATCATAATCTCATGCGCCCATAGCTCAGTCGGATAGAGCGGTGGTTTCCGGTACCACGTCTGCCGGGGGTTCGAATCCCTCTGGGCGCGTTATATAAGCTTTAATATTATTTTGTGCAGAAGCCCTTTGTGTGGTAAGTAAAAATACCACGTGCAAAGGGCTTTTTTGATGTTATTGTTAGCCTATTATTGTTTATTTACTGTTGAATCCGGAGCTGAAATTCCTAACTTACATTTTGTAGGTTAGGAATTTTTTATTTTAAAAATGTTAAAAATATGCAATTTTGCGAAGTTACCTAAAAACTTTGAATCTTGTAAATTTATAACTGTAGAGAACAACAAACAAACAAATAAATAAATAGAAAAATAAAAGGAGGAATGAAATGGTAAAGAAATTTAAATTTACAAAAGAGGAATTAGTAGCAGCATGGAAAGACCCACAAGTAAGGGAGAAATCAAAGGATTTACCGAACCATCCATCAGGGAAAGTACTAAACGAATTAAGTGAGGAAGAGTTAGCGGAAGTCCAAGGAGCATCAGATGTGCAAGTAGCTACAACACCGATGTGTGTAAGGTTAACGGTTTTACCTGCAACATCAATTAAACTTTGTAAATAAAAATAAAAAAACAAAACGAGAGGATGAATGAAATGTCAAAAGGATACAAGTTCACAAAAGAAGAGTTAGTAGAGGCGTGGAAAGATCCACAAGTAAGAGAAAAGCTAAAAGACTTACCGAAACACCCATCTGGAAAAGCGCTAAATGAATTAAGTGAGGAAGAATTAGCGGAAATCCAAGGGGCATCAGATGTACAACCAGAAACAACACCACTTTGTGTGGGAGTAATTATAGGATTAACAACGTCAATTAAGATTTGTAAATAAAATAAAAAAACAAAACGAGAGGATGAATGAAATGTCAAAAGGATACAAGTTCACAAAAGAAGAGTTAGTAGAGGCGTGGAAAGATCCACAAGTAAGAGAAAAGCTAAAAGACTTACCGAAACACCCATCTGGAAAAGCGCTAAATGAATTAAGTGAGGAAGAATTAGCGGAAATCCAAGGGGCATCAGATGTACAACCAGAAACAACACCACTTTGTGTGGGAGTAATTATAGGATTAACAACGTCAATTAAGATTTGTAAATAAAATAAAAAACCAAAACGAGAGGATGAATGAAATGTCAAAAGGATACAAGTTCACAAAAGAAGAGTTAGTAGAGGCGTGGAAAGATCCACAAGTAAGAGAAAAGCTAAAAGACTTACCGAAACACCCATCTGGAAAAGCGCTAAATGAATTAAGTGAGGAAGAATTAGCGGAAATCCAAGGGGCATCAGATGTACAACCAGAAACAACACCACTTTGTGTGGGAGTAATTATAGGATTAACAACGTCAATTAAGATTTGTAAATAAAATAAAAAACCAAAACGAGAGGATGAATGAAATGTCAAAAGAATACAAGTTCACAAAAGAAGAGTTAGTAGAGGCGTGGAAAGATCCACAAGTAAGAGAAAAGTTAAAAGACTTACCGAAACACCCATCTGGAAAAGCGCTAAATGAATTAAGTGAGGAAGAATTAGCGGAAATTCAAGGGGCATCAGATGTACAACCAGAAACAACACCACTTTGTGTGGGAGTAATTATAGGAATAACGGCATCAATTAAAATTTGTAAGTAGATAGGTTTCATTCGAAAGGGGTGTTCATCTCCTTTTGAATGAAACAGATTCCAATATTCGAATGCGAAAAATCGAATGTTGGAATCTGTTTCCCCTGAAGGGGGCCAATTTATTGGAATATGGATTTTAAAATAAGGAAGGGGATTAAATTATTATGTTAATTCACTCATATATAAATGAAAAGGCATTTGCGAAGAGTCTTAATTTGAAAGAGCGTTATAAAACGCTAAAGAGTAGAAGAGATTTATTATTATCGGAGGATTTAAATTTAGCCCAATTAAATAAATGGATAGATAAAATGTTTAGAAGTAATAAAGCTGATTTTGATTTTAAATTAAAAATGAATGAAATGACAAAAGAAGATTTTGCGAGTTTAATTGAGAAAATCCCTGAATCAAAAGAGCATTTATATATAGATGAATTAAATGAACATGTGAATTTGCGCGTGTTAGAAATAGGAATAGAGTTGTGTGAAAGTAAGCCATTAAGTTCAGAGGAAGATTTAGGGTTTATAGAATTTGTTAGGCCGTTTGCACTTTATGCAGCCGAAATGATAGATAGTTCGTTGAAATATAGATTAAATAAGATACGTTATGAGCATGAAGAGATTAAAGAAATGCTAGTGCGATCTTTAGTAGAAGAGTTATTAAATAATGCGGTGCGATCACTAGTCTTAGAATTTAATATTGCAAAACTAAGGGAAGAACTAGTAGGAGAGACTCCAGAAGAGCGATTTCTTTCCTTTGTCAGAGAGAAAGCTAGAAATAAGGAGAATTTAATTGCGTTCTATGAGGAATACGCAACATTAACACGAAGGTTAATTTTGAGAACAGAGTATTTTATACAAAATGTTCAAATGTTACTATTTCGTTTGAATGAAAATTGGCTACAATTACAAAAAGAATTTCAATTGCAGGATGTATCATTAAGCGAAATTAAGGTTGGATTAGGAGATACACATCAAGAAGGGAAAACAGTTGTTCAGCTTGTATTCTCTTCAGGTAAAGAAATTTTATATAAGCCAAAGTCTATGGAAATTACAAAATCGTACCATGCATTTTTAGAATGGATGAATGAGGTAAGTGGAAGTATACAACTTCCATCATATAAAGTTTTAGACTTTGGTGAATATGGATGGGAAGAAAAAATATTGTATAAACCGTGCTCTTCTAAAGAAGAGGTGGAGCGCTACTATTTACGTTTTGGTAAGTTGATTGGTTTAATGCATATGTTAAAAGGTGCTGATTTGCATTTTGAAAATATAATTGCTCATGGAGAGTATCCATACATTATTGATTCGGAGACGATTTTTCATCAATATCCAAAACTGAATTTTCCGGATAGTGCGGAAGTAAAATTGAAATATGAACAAAGCGACTCAGTGATAGGATCTGGATTGTTACCGCAAGCTATGTTTCAAAACATCGATGGAAAAGGTATAGATTTAAGTGCTTTAAATGGAAAAGAGCAAGATTTGCCGTTTAAGGTGTTGGCTTTAAATCAAAATAGTAAGGATGAAATGGAATTTACTATGAAAGAAGCCAAAAGTCAAAGTGCTAAAAATCTACCGAAACTTGGAGTAGAAGAAATTTATGTAGAGGATTATTTAACCTTTATTATTGATGGTTTTCAGGAAATGTGTAAATTTTTTATCGAGTATAAGGAAGAGATTTTATCAGAAAGAGGACCTTTAATTATATTTAAAGAAAATAAAATTCGCATTGTTGCTAGGGCGACTCAACAATATTGTAATTTCTTACAAGAGTCTACACATCCAGACTATATGAGAGATTCAATTTTGTTGGAACAATTATTTGAAAGAGTATGGTATTACCCATATGAAAATAAGGAACTGGTCATTCATGAGATTCAAGACTTATTACGTGCGGATGTTCCTATATTTACGACTTTTACAGATTCACGAGATCTATATAGTAGTACAGGTGAAAGGATGGAAGACTTTTTTAAGGAGAGCGGTTATGAGCAAGTATATAATAGAATTTATCATTTTGATGATAAGGAATTGGAAAAGCAACGAGGATGGCTGAAGTTGGCAATACAGGGAAATAGAGATGTTGATATTAAAGTGGGAAGAAAAGGGGAGTATAGAAGTGAATTGTTAGAAAATCATCAGGAGACAATCTTGCAGGAAGCTATAAATATCGGAGAGGCTTTAGTAGAGAATGTAGTATTATCAGATGATAAAACAACGGCTTCATGGTTACAAGCAAATGTTATTCACGACAAGTGGTATGTTGCCCCTATGAAGCAAAATTTATATGACGGTTTAGGTGGCGTAGCACTATTCTTATTGTATCTAAATAAGGTTACAGGAAACGAAAAATATTTAGAGGTTGCTCATAAGGCGTTGAAGTCAGCGATGAACCCTTTATCGAAAGCGAAGGGGCTTCTATCGACATTCTTGGGTAAATATTCATTGTTATATCCATTAGCACATTTTCAATCTATAAGTCCTAGAAAAGAATATCAGGATTTTTTAGAAGAAATAAAAGTAGAATTAAAAGAAAGGCTCAAAGAAGAAGAAGAGTTTGATTTGTTAAGTGGCTCAGCAGGAGTTATTCAAGTGGCCCTTAATTTATTTGAAATGACAAAGGATCAAGATTATTTAGATCTTGCTGATATGTACAGTAAGCATTTGGTGGAAAATGTATCAATATTAGAAAGTGGAGTAGCGTGGAAGAATAAACATACTAACAGTTATTTAGGCGGTTTTTCTCATGGGACGAGTGGTATCGCTTGGAGCTTATGGCGTTCAGGGATTATGAATAGGAATCAAGAATATATTGATTTAGCTAAAAAAGCATTTGCTTATGATCGATCATTGTTTGAAAAAGAAGAAAGTGCGTGGAAAGACACAAGAGAGAGTGAGAAGAAGTGCTTACATCAATGGTGCCACGGTTCCACTGGAATAGGATTGAGTAGAGTTTTAGTAAGAAGCTATGAAGAAGATGTAGAAATGGACGAAGAAATTCGAGTGGCTGTAGATAATGTACGAAAGTATGGATTTAAAAATAATGATACATTATGTCATGGGAATATGGGGGACACGGAATTACTATTGGCTGTTTCACAGTTATATGGTAATAAAGAATTGTATGAACAGGCGTTACAAATTGGCATACAAGTTATTAATAATTATAGAGAAACTGGTAGTTATCAATGTGATGCACCAGATGATATTCAATCATTTGGTATGTTTGTAGGGATAGCAGGAGTTGGTATGCAGTTGTTAAGACTATTACAGCCGAATGAAATTCCATCCGTTATGACATTAGAAAATGTAAAAGGATAAATGAAAAGACATTCTACCTTTTGGTAGAATGTCTTTATTATACATTTACATTTATTATACCTTTTCGAACAGCTTCAGCTAATGCTTCAGAGCGAGAACTCACCTTGAACTTTTTAAACAGTTTCGTTAAATTATATTCAACAGCCCTAGAACTCATATATAATTCATCTGCAATTTGTTTATTACTTTTTCCTTTCGCGATGGATTCAAGAATTTCTAATTCTTTTTGTGTAATTGTAACATGGCTTGATGCTCTTTTCGTATCTAAGTTATCAACAGTCATATCTTCAACTCGAAGTTGTCGCAATAAAGAAATTGGAATTAAAGTATACCCATTTAAGACGGCCCGAATAGCCATTAATAACTCTTGCTGTGATGCTGATTTGCTAACAATACCGCTAATACCAGAATCTATTAATAAATTAAATTGTGATAAATATTCGAAGCCTGTGTAGAGAATGATTTTGGCATCTGGTTGTATGTGTAAAAGTTTTTGAGCCACATCAAGTCCACTATAATTAGGCATGTTCATGTCTAAAAGATATATATCAAAAGGTGTTTTTGAACTTTGAGAAATTGCTTCCTGTTCGTTTAAAATGTATGTTGCTTGAATATCTTCTTCTAATTCGATCATATTTTTCGTACCTTCACCCACTATTTGGTGATCGTCTACAATCAAAACGTGTATCATTTTATTCACCTCGGTATAGTAATATTTACTTGTAGTCCATTTCCTATTTCTGAAATAAGCTGAATTTCGCCTCCTATTCCTTGAACGCGCCCTTTGATTCCAGATAAACCCATATGTTTATTTGAAGAATAGGGGGCTTGGGTATTAAAACCGATGCCGTTATCACGATAGTCTAGATAAATACAATTATTTTCTTCCCATAAAAATATATTAATTAAGGTTGCATTAGAGTGCTTATCAGCATTATTTAATAATTCTTGGATAATACGATAAATAGATAAAATTTTATCAAATTCGTAATGATTCTCCTGTATTGAGTCATATTCAAATTGAATTCGGAAATTAGTACGTAGTTGCATTTGTGCTAATAGCTCTTTAAGTGCACCTATAAGTCCAATTTCAGATAGAAGAGCAGGTTTTAATTCATTACAAGTGTCACGAATTTGTTGAATAACATCAAACATACCGAATTTTATTTTTTCTAATTGTCCCTGCAATTCACCTGGTACAGTATGTTCTTTTAATACGGTTTCTAGTTTACGATACCAGACAATTTGGTCTTGCAGGGCAGCGTCATGAAGATCCGCAGCAAGCCGACGCCTTTCAGTTTCTGAGATTTGAAATAGTAGGCGCGAAAGAGTTGCTGAGTGTGTTTTATTTGCTATGCTTTCTTTTTCTAAAGATTGAATGATTTGGTTAACTGAATTTAGGTTTTCATAAACTAGACGTACATATTTTACGATAGCAATAAACCAAGTTTTTTCATTGATATTAAATTTAATATTGTTGGTTTTATTTCCAACCCAAATGTAATGCTTTGTGTTTTGGGTAGAATATAAATAAATACCGATGCATCCGTCATCTTCTAATAAATCATTTATATACCCTGATTCCATTCCCCATTGTTTCTTTTTCGAAAGATTAAATTTTTCTGTTTCTCCGTAACTTTTATAACAATTGTATGTATTTTGTTTTGTATCAAACTCAATAAATTGTATAAAACACGGTTTTAGTAGGGAGATAATTTCATTCATAAATTTTTTCTCTAAATCTTTTACTTTCATAATGGAAGAAAGTTGTTGTGCGAATTGATCAATACTTACATGTAAATTGGTTTTGCTTCTGAATAATTGATTGCGAAATGTGAAATCTAATCGTTCTTTTATTACAAGAAACAGTATGTTTAAAGGGAAAATGATAATGAAATTTTGCATGAGTCTAATAAAGAATCGTTCGTCAGGATTAATACCCCAGCTTATAATTAATGTAATAATGATAGTTGGAAGTAATGAAAGCAAAGAGTAGTACCGAACACGATCAAACATAAAATCAATATCAAAGATTTGCTTTGTTAATATTAAATAAAAGTAGCCAATTGGAATGCAAAATAGGAATAATGCTGCAATATCAGCCCTAATAATGGCTGCATTAAATAATATCCTTGGAAGAGCATATAGCATTATAAATGGCCCGAAAGAAATACATTGGATAACTAACATAAATTTAAAAAAAGGTCTGTGTAAAGTATTTCTATATTTTATGTATCCTTTTAAAAGGAAATATACACTTAAAAGAATACTAAAACATAAATAAGCTAAATCTGTATAAGCGGAGACTTGTTGCAAATTTGGAAGAAAGGTAACGGATAATAAGCCGGTAGTAATAACGGTCATGTATAGGAAAATGTGAAATCTAATCACATTTTTATGTATAATAATAATTTCCTTCCGCTTAAACAGCTGATATAAAAATAAAGTAAGAAATAAAGATACACTTTGAAAAGAGATACTTATAATTAAGAGTCCGCCAAAATCAGATTTACTAGATATAGAAGAGGCGGAAAGGCTAATAGAGGTTGCTAATAAAAAAAGCATAAAATAACGCTCTTCTCGCCTTATAGCTTTATTTCTATAGACAATAAAGCATAAGCTTAAAATGGTCAGAGAAAAAATCATTGGTAGATATAATGTAATAATTAGCTCTTCGTTGTCTGAAGTAGCTGTTGTGCTATAAGTAGAAATCCTATCATTCTGTATAGTTTGAATTTCAGTTGCATTTAAAAATTGATTTTGGTACCGCTTGAAAACCCCTAAATAAGGATTCGCCCCATCCACTTTGTAAATTTCATCACCTGCTTTTAAGGCTGTTTTTGCAGCCCAACCCGACGTATCAATTTGACTGATTGTATATGTATTATGTTTTTCTTTAGAAGCGATAATGCCACTGTAAGGCTGATAAAACTTGTAGAGAATGTAACTTTGTATAATTAAGTAAAAAATTATTAATGAAATTACGAAATAAATTGGACGTTGTTTAATCATTGCTAGAATTACCTCACTATCATATATAATTTCGGAATCCCGCAATAGGATTGCGGATAATAGCAAAAGAATATGTAATAATATAAAACTATAAAAATTGGTGGGGTGAACGATATATGATTAGAGAATTAGTTGAACGTATATTAGAAGATATTCAATTTAAAAATGTGTGTAGTCAAGGAACAATAGCCATTGATGGTATATCAAAACAAGAATTAGAAATTATTTTAGGTACTTTAAATAAATCGTCTTTACTTAGTAAAGCTGCTGAGACATGGAAGTAAACTAAATCAGAGTATCAATTAACCTATCCTTATTTGCTTGACTGAGTGAAAGTTGTTCGATGTATCCTTTTGATTTGTATACATATAGGTTCTGCATAACGGAGCAGTACTCCATTGATCCACCGTACAGTAATATGTGTTTTAAAGAATCTAATGTTTGATTATTTAATTCATCATATTGTATCTCTTGATTAAAGAACTTTTTTATAAGTATAAAGTTATCATTTTTACTATTTAAATAATATAGTATTGGTAAAGTTTTCTTTAAATTAAGAAAATCATTTTTCTTATCCCATTGCATAATATCACGCATGTCGTTTTTTATTTGATTAATAACGCCTATACATAGTGCGTAGTTTTCAATTAAAGAACGCTGGATAGGGTTGATATTCCCTGTTCCTAATAAGCATGCAAGTTTAATTAGATATCCAGATTTGTGAGTTACCATATCAATATAATCTTTCTCGGAATGGATTTCATTTTTAAGATCTAGTTGTTGTCCATTAATAGAGTTTAAAATAGAAGAGTGTATTTCATTTTTGAGCCAGTTTTTCATTTGAATTGAAAGGGAAGCCTTGTCAATTTCTTGCAAACAAATAAGTAAAAATCCCATAATTATATTGAGATTTGTGGCAATTGGATGTTTTGTCCAAGGTCCTTCTAAGAAATCTTCGTCTTGAATATCATCCATAATATCTAGAGCGAGCATAAGTAATTCTATAATTGTTAGCAGTAATTGTTTTTCCTCTTCATTTTGGTTATCTTGAAATATTTCATAATGTACGAGAGTGATGTTAGCAAAACGAGTAGAATCATTGAATTTGTATTCAATATATTCTGAAGAACATTGACGTAATGTAGATTCGAAAAAATGTCCATAAACCAGTTTTTTTGCACGCAAAATTAATTCATTTTGTAATGAATAAATCACTCGCAGCTCCCCTTTTGTAAAAATTCGGAATATTCCAATTGTAACATAAGAGGGACATCTTCACAATTAAGCATATCGCAAATGCGATGTGTTTTTTTTATGAAGATGTTGCGGAGAATCCCGCTAATTTGTTTGCGGTAACTACAACATGCATTGCGGACAATAACGTTTAAAAGAAGGATATGATATGAGTACAGATTAAGACAACACAGTTTAATAAACGAGAAAAAATAATCTAATATGGATTGAGAATAAAGGAGGAGAATGATGAAGAAAGTTTTAAGTGGTCGAGAAAAAGAAGTAGCTGTGTTGATTGCACGAGGTTTGAAGGATGTTGAAATAGCAAGGGAGTTATTTATTAGTAGAAGGAGAGTGGGGGAATTAGTAGCCTCAATTAAAAGAAAGTTAGAAATACATTCAAGGGTCCAAATTGGAATAGCTGCATATTTTTTAGGATTAATTACATTTGAATTTAATTTTAATCATGGTAACCATGAGGGTGTTGCTATGATTAATAGTTAAAGAGATAGGGGGGAATAAAATGACAAAGGTGCCCTTTATAGAACAGATGGAACATAGCGAATGTGGATTAGCCTCATTGGCGATGGTCTTTAGTTTTTATGAAAAGCATGTTTCGTTAGCTGAATTAAGAGAAGAGTTTGGTGTTCCAAAAGGTGGTACATCTTTATACCAGCTTATGCATATTGCTAGGAAAAATGGTTTTCAAGTAAAAGGATATAAAGCTGAATATGAAGCTTTAAGTGAAGTTAAATTACCAGCAGTTATCCATTGGGAACATAAACATTATGTAGTCCTAGAGAAAGTGACAAAAAAGGGGGCTATAGTTATAGACCCTGCTTACGGAAGAAATAAAATCTCTAAAAAAGAAATGGAGGAAAAGTATTCTGGATTTGTATTAACACTAGAACCAGATGAGTCATTTCAAAAACAAAAAGGTGTCTCTCATTTGCAATTCTTTTTATCGTTTGTGTTAGGGAAAAAGAAATTAATAGCTTTAATTGTATTAGCCTCTTTGATAATTCAGGCTTTTGCGCTGGTGATTCCATTTGTCACAAGTTGGATGACTGACCATGTAATTATTCCGAGAGATCCGAGCTATATGAATATGATAGGTTACAGCATTTTAGTATTGCTAATAAGTTATCAAGTATTTGCTTCGTTAAGAGGTTTCCTAATAGCGAAGTTGCAAACGGCAATTGATATGTCTTTAATGCAAAGTTTTATAGAAAAACTATTAAGTCTTTCTTATAACTTTTTTGAGAATCGCTCTATGGGAGAACTGTTATTTAGAGCAAATTCCAATGTATATATTAGACAAATATTATCTACTAAGGTAATTTCCTTTCTTATAGATGGAATTCTGCTTTTCACTTACTTATTTTTCATGTTTCGTTATTCGACCTTATTAGGATTCGTTGTGTTAGCAGTTGGGAGTGTTATATTCGCCCTACTTGTCATGAGCACGACTGTTTCTAAGAAGTTAGCTGATAAAGAGGTTTCGGCTCAAGCTCAAGTTCAAAGGATTTTGTCTGAGAGTATTAATGGGATTAGTGACGTGAAGGTTATGGGATTGGAAAAGCAAGTATATAAAGAATGGCAAGAACGCTTTGGTTCTCAGCTTATTCATGCAGAGAAGAGATCTATATGGACGGCATTGATGAATACATTAGCGGGTTCTATTCAATTTATCTTACCGTTGTTTCTACTTTGGTTCAGTGGACAACAGGTGCTAGCTGGAAATATGACATTAGGAAGTGTACTCGGCTTTAATGCGTTAGCGATTTCGTTTATAACTCCGATTATTTCCATTGGGAGTGGCTATGGTGAATTGATTTATATTAGCTCCTATATTCAGCGGATTTACGATGTAATGCATGCAAGATCGGAGAGAGAGGTCAATCAATTTTCAGGAATTAAGAAACTGAATGGTGATATTGAGTTTGACAATGTTTCTTATCGTCACAATTATTTCAGTGAAGATGCAATTCAGAATGTTTCATTTAAAATCAAAGCTGGTGAGAAGGTCGCAATTGTTGGGGCGTCTGGGTCTGGAAAAAGTACAATTGTAAAAATGCTTCTCGGACTATATACACCAACGAATGGGAAAATTCGATTTGATGGGATTGAAAGTGAAAAGTTAAATTTGAAATTTTTAAGGAAATCAATAGGGGTTGTTTTCCAAGAAGCGAGATTGTTTAACAAAACGGTAGGAGAAAATATCATTGCGCAAAGGAAAGGGGTGCCTCCGAATGGAGTAATTGAGGCATCGAAGCAAGCGAATATATTAGAAGATATTATGATGCTACCATTAAATTTTCAAACGATGGTATCTGAATTTGGAGTTAACTTCTCTGGTGGGCAAAGGCAAAGATTAATATTAGCTAGAGCATTGGTAACAAACCCATCTATTCTAATATTAGATGAGGCGACAAGTGCACTTGATACATTGTCTGAAAGAGTTATTGATGAGAATTTAACTGATATGTTATGTACAAGGATTGTCATTGCACATAGGTTAAGTACGGTTAAGAATGCAGATAAGATTATTGTTATGGATAAGGGAGCAATTGTAGAGATAGGATCACATACAGAATTACTTGAGAAGCAAGGGTATTATTATCAATTGTCAAAAGCTCAGGAAGTAAAAGGAGGGATTAAAAGTGAAAGATTGGCCTAAATATCGAAACACTATAGCGAAAATAGGTGCTGGAATTACAGTAGGATTATTATTAAACCTTCCTATAGTTGGAGTTAGTACGATAAGCGCTGAAGAAATGAAACATAATCAAATTAAAGAAAATTCGTATGTGTTTACATTGAGGCAAGGTGAAAATACGGATGAGATGATAAAGGAAATTAGAGATAAATATCCCGATTTAAAGCTAGAAGTAATAAAAGAAATTAAGATGCTGAATATCGAAGGTGATAATTTAGAAAGAGTGCAAGAAGCGAAGCAGTATTTATTAAAAAATTATAAAGGGATAATTGAAAAAGCAGGTAGAGAGGATGTAGTGGAATTAAAGCCGCCCGCTATAGTAAAGAAACCTTCGAATATAACAAAATACGCACCTTCACAACTAGAACAAGAAGAGGTCGATTATAGCAAATGGAAATGGGATGTCGATAAGGTAACAGAAAATGGAGAGAGCTATAAAATTGAACAAGGAAATCATAGTGTAAAGATTGGTGTTATTGATAGTGGGATTGATGTAAATCATCCTGCGCTAAAGGGAAATATAGTTAGTCAGGGGAAAATTTTAGTTCCGAATGTAGAATCAATTGAAGATAATATTGGTCATGGAACAATGATTGCGGGGTTAATAGCTGCTGATGGGAAAATAAAGGGAGTAGCGCCCAAAATTGGGATTGTACCATACAAAGTATTTCAAGGTAGTTCTGCGGATTCAAGCTGGATTATTAAAGCTATTGTAGAGGCTGCAAATGATGGTATGGATGTTATTAATTTAAGTTTAGGAACATACAAGTCCATTAAAGATCCAGAAGAAGGAGCTGTGTACTTAGCTTATAAAAGAGCAATAGAGTATGCGAATAGTAAAGGGAGTTTGCTAGTGGCTTCCTCTGGAACAGAAGGATTCGATATTTCAAATCCTTTTCAATTAGCTAAGCAAAGAGGATATGAAAACGACTTGCAACTTCATATGCCAGGAGGTTTACCGGGGGTAGTAACTGTTGCGGGAACAAATAAAGATGATCGATTAGCTTATTACTCTAATTATGGAACCAATGTTGATATTGCAGCTCCATCAGGAGATTATGGATCTTTGTGGGAAAGTGAAAAAGTGGGAGATGAAACAGCTATGGTATTAACCACATATCCTACAAACCTTCCGCAATCCCAGCTAAGTGAATGGTTAGGGTTTGATAGAGGGTATGAGCTAATGATTGGAACGAGTCTAGCAGTTCCTAAAGTGTCTGCTACAGCCGCGCTTGTAATTGCGGAATATAAAGAAAAATTTAGGCTGAAGCCTAGTAATGGATTTGTTAAAACAAGGTTATATCAGGGGGCCAAACCCGCATTAGATGACGGAAAAAAGTACTTTGGAAAAGGTATTGTAAATGCGAAGGGTGCACTTGATTTTCGAAATACAAATTTCAAAAAATGGGAGAGATAAAGATGAATTTTAAAAAGTTTTTACTTATGATTGGTGGAATTGCTTTAGGGATGGCAGTTATTTACTTTATTAAACAGTAAAGGGGATGTTATATATGGCATTTGAAATTCAAGGATTAAATAAAACATTTGGTGAATATAAAGCCGTTAATGATTTAAATATACGTGTAGAAGAAGGTGGAATTTTAGGGATGCTGGGCCGAAATGGTGCTGGTAAGACGACAACGATTCGTATGATCTTAGATTTAATCAAACCGGATAGCGGCCAAATTCTATGGAATAATCGCCCTTTTTCAAAGAAAGACCTATCTATTGGCTATTTACCAGAAGAGCGTGGATTATACCCGAAAATGAATGTAGTGGAGCAATTGGTGTATTTCGGCAAGTTAGAAGGAATGCCAGCTAATCTTGCAAAAAGGCATGCGTTACAATGGCTAGAAAAATTAGAAATGACACCACATTTAAAGAAGAAAACAGAGGAATTGTCAAAGGGAAATCAACAAAAAATCCAATTGATTTCAGCGATATTGCATAATCCGGAATTCATCATACTAGATGAACCATTTAGTGGATTGGATCCTGTAAATGCAGAGATGTTAAAAAATGTTGTGCTTGAGTTAATTGCGCAAAGAAAAACGATTATTTTTTGTAGTCATCAAATGGACAGTGTAGAAACGTTCTGTGAGGAAATTTGTATTATGAAAAACGGTCAACTTGTATTATCGGGTGCTTTGTCAGATATTAAGAAAAGTTATCAATATAAATATATGACGTTGCAAACGGAAGGGGATATTGAACCTATTCTTAAGAAGAAAAATTTCAATTTTGAAAAAGTTAATCGTACGTTCATGATTAAAGTTAATGATGGAGAGGATGCATTTTCGCTGCTTGAAGATATTAAAACTAAACAATATATCCGAGATGTTTCTATTAAAGAACCTTCTTTACATCAAATCTTTGTTGAAAAGGCGGGTGCATAAGTAATGAGGAATTTCTGGATTGTTTTAGGGCAAACATACTGGGACCGTGTGAGAACGAAAATATTTATTGGGATGACATTGTTATTAATAGGAGGAGGGATATTCTTATTCTCTTTTCCAACTTTAGTACAAAAGTTTTCTGGGGAGAAAGAAAAAGCAAAGGTTGTATTTATTTCTGAAGCACCCAATGTTACGGTGGATCAATCTAATCTTAGTAAAGCTCTGCCAGAATGGGATTGGTCTTTAGGAGATAAAACAAAATTAAATCAATATAAGCAACAATTGTTAGATAAGAAAGTCGAAGCGCTCTTTATATTAAAAGAGGGTGCGGGTGCTGAACCAGTATTAGATTACTTTATGAAGCTAGATAATCCTAAGTTGATTCAAAGTGCACAGGTATTTGTACAAAATCAGTATTTTCAAAGTGCGGTAGTTAAGCAGCAGTTATCAGAAGAGGCTGTGAAATCATTGACGATGAACGTGCAAGCGACAAAGCAAAACTTAAATAATGAAGAAACAAGTTCATTTTTACTAGTATATTTATTAGTAGCGATTATGTACTTAGCGATCACTTCATATGGAAATGCTATCGCGACAGCAGTTGCATCAGAGAAAGCCTCACGTGTTATGGAAGTGATGGTTACAAAAGTATCTCCTGTCCATATGGTTTTCGGGAAAATTTTAGGAGTCGGTCTTGCTAGTTTGACACAGTTATTTATCTTCTTCTTTAGTATGGCGCTATATATTAAATCTGGAATTTTTAAGGTATCGGATTCGTTTTTTGGAGTGAATATTGATGTAAATATGATTACAGGTGAGCACGCTGCATATTTCTTGTTATATTTTGTTCTCGGTTACTTCGTTTATGCGGCACTTTTCGCAGTGTTTGGTTCTATGGTAAGCAGGCCAGAAGAATTATCTGGAACAACGATGCCAATTACTCTTATATTGATGGGAAGCTTAGTGGTGGAGTTATTAGTAGTACTTGATAACCCTGAAGGGCTAGTATCAAGAGTGACATCATATGTACCGTTTACAGCTCCAATTAGTATGGTAGTTAGGATTATTAATGGATCCGTTGGGAGTTTAGAAATTATTACATCTATGGTTGTATTATTAGCTAGTATCAGCTTAATTGCTATGTTTGCAGCGAAGGTCTATCCGAAAGGCGTGTTAAGAAGTGGTAAGAGCCTTAAATTTAGTCAATTGTTAAAAAATAATTAATTGTAGGGGGGAATAAATAATGAGATTTTTTTCGAAAAGAAAACAAAAAATGATGGATAGTAGTGGCGAGAGAAGCGTGAAAAAAATAGTTGAGTTGTCTGTGGAAGAGATGAGGGGAATTCAAGGAGCGTCTAGTGAATCAAATGATTATCTCTATGATTCCTATGTAATTAGGAATCAAAGTTCCTTAGCGTTGAATAAAAGGTTTCTTCCTTAATAAAAATCACAAAAGAGTAGTTAGGCATAGTGAAGCGTCACTATACCTAAACTGCTCTTTTTATTTTGGAATTGAACAGAGAGAAATTTAATGTTGTTATATATAAAATTAAGAGTTACTATTAGTATGTGGTTATAAAGAAGTTTATCCCGCATTAACGGGCAGTCCGACCCCCACCTCAAAATTCAGCGGAAGCAAAGAAGTTAGGTGGGGGTCGGACTGCCCGTAAAAGCCCGATTGGTAAGGGCTAATAATCAGTGGGGATGGACAAAACCCCCCACTGATTAAAGTTTCACTTTATTATTTTCTTTCAATATTATTCAAATTTCGGTTGTAAGTTGTAAATCTCATTAATACATATAAATTAATAATATTTTGGAATGGGTGTCTGCGTGAGGATTCTCCTTTTACCAAACTTATTGTACAATAGAAACAAGGGGGAGATTAGTTTGAAGGCAAGTCTTTTACAAGAACAAAGCTTACGTTTGGCAATGACACAAGAGTTAAGGCAAGCGATTACAATGCTCCAGTATAATGTACAAGAATTATCTGAGTTTTTGTATGAGCAATCGTTAGAGAATCCCCTTATTGAGTTAGGTGGTTTTGAGAGGGAGAAGAAAAAGAGCTCTAACAACAGTAAAAGTACCAGCAAACAAGTCGAGAATCAGATGGAGATCTACAGTGTGGATTCTACAACGATTCAGCAACATTTATTAAATCAAATACAGTATTATAAAATAGATGAAGAAGAGCGAAAAGTAGCTTCTTTCATTATTATGAACATGGATGGAAATGGATATTTACAAGAAACGAATGAAGAGTTAGCAGAGCTCCTTTCTGCACATATTCATGTAGTCGACCGTTCTGTAGAGCTTGTCCAATCACTGGAGCCAGCAGGGGTAGGGGCGCGTAATATTCAGGAATGTTTAACCTTGCAATTGAAGCGCTTACAAAGACGTAATGGATTAGCAGAAGAGGTTGTAGAAGATCATTTCGCTTATTTTGTGAAGAAAGATTGGCGAAAGCTCGTTCAAGTGTTGAAGTGTAGTAATGAGGAATTGCAGATTGCGGTAAATTGTATAACGTCATTACAACCAAAACCAGGTCTTGCGTTTTCTTCAGATAAACCACTTTACATTGTACCTGATATGGCGGTGAAAAAAGATGGCGATCGCCTCGTTTTACAAATGAATGAGAGAAATATGCCGAGAATTGAAATTCATTCCGAATATAGTGCGCTTCTTAATAATAGTGAAAGTGAAGTAGCATCTTACGTATCAGAAAAGTATCAGCATGTGCAGTGGATTATGCGCAGTTTGAAGCAGAGAAAACAGACATTGCTGCAAGTAATGACTATTATTATGGAAAAACAACGTGATTTCTTCTGGAAAGGTCCAGAGTATTTAAGACCTCTCGCTTTAAAAGAGGTAGCGGAAGAGTTAAGTGTGCATGAATCGACAATTAGTCGTGCGACGCGAAATAAATATGTGCAAACACCACACGGGTTATTTGAGATGAAATCGTTCTTTAGCAATGCCGTTTCGACGACTGAAGATGAAGCAGTTTCTACAAAACGTGTAAAACAATTTATTCAAACGCTAATTGGGGCAGAGGATAAGAAAAAGCCACTTTCAGATCAAAAGATTTCAAAATTATTAGAAGAAGAGCATGAAATTGTTATTTCTCGAAGAACAGTGGCGAAGTATAGAGAACAAATGCATATCCCAGCTTCGTCATTACGAAAAACGATCGGATAGGTGAAGAAGATGAAAGTTGTACTGTATACTAAAAAAGATTGTGGCCTTTGCGTGAAGGCAAAACAAGTTTTACAGGAAGTACAATGTGAATATTCTTTTCAAATCGAGGAAATAGATATATATGAAGATAATGACCTTTTAGAAAAATATCACTTAATGATTCCGGTTGTAGAAATGGACGGAAAACAAGTAGAATATGGTAACATTCACAAAGGTGTCATAATAAACTATATAAAGAATGCAGTTAAGAGTTGAATAAGTTTCTATCTCCTGTTACAATAATACACGTAGCAGGGATTATTTTTTTAACCTATGTGGGACACAAAATGTCACTACGGGACGTAAAGTGACCACGAGGGAAAATGAACCGATGTAGTGAGGAGAAAAGATATGCGCTCATGGATTCAGAACACAAAAAAATTATTACCTGATCTGCTACCTGTTATGCAAACGAGAATGCAAATTCTTCAATACATTAGGCTCATGCAGCCGATTGGAAGAAGAAACTTATCAGCAAGTCTCGGTATGACAGAACGAGTATTGCGAAGTGAAGTTCAAGTTTTGAAAGAACAAAACTTAGTTCACGTCGCTTCTTCTGGAATGACTTTGACAGAAGAAGGAACAGCTTTAGTTCTTGCTTTGGAAGACTTTATGAAAGAAATTTCCGGGTTAAAGGTTTTAGAAAAGCAACTTAAGGAAACATTAGACTTGGATGAAGTTTTCGTTGTCCCTGGTGATAGTGATGAATCACCTTGGGTCAAACTGGAGATGGGCCGTGCTTGTGTGACTTGTATAAAAGACCGTCTGACAGCGAATAATATCGTTGCTGTGGCTGGAGGAACTACGCTAGCTGCTGCTGCGGACATGATGCAACTTGATTGCAAAGATTTACATATGCTGTTTGTCCCAGCACGTGGTGGAATTGGAGAAGGTGTTGAATTAGAAGCCAATACCATTTGTGCCAAGATGGCGCAAAATACGATGAGTAATTATCGCTTATTGTATGTTCCAGACCATGTTAGTAGCGAAGCATATGCGTCTATTGTGACAGAGCCTTCCGTGAAAGAAGTTCTTGAGTTGATTCGATCTTCCAATATCGTCATTCATGGAATAGGTGATGCGTTAACAATGGCACGTCGCAGAAGTACTTCAGAAGCAGATTGGTTAAAGATTCAGGCAAGCGAAGCAGTTGGCGAAGCTTTCGGTTACTACTTTAATGAAGAAGGAAATGTTGTTCATAAAGTAAGAACAGTTGGTATGCAACTAGAGGACTTACAAAATGTATCTCATGTTGTTGCAGTCGCTGGAGGTTCTTCAAAGGCAAAAGCAATACAGGCTGTAATTAAACAAGGGCACACTTCAATTCTAATTACAGATGAAGGTGCAGCAAAACAGTTAACAAAGGGTTTTACCCTTTAATATAATCCCCCAAGGAGGAAATTCAAATGACTAAAATTGGTATTAATGGATTTGGACGTATCGGACGTAACGTATTCCGCGCAGCTCTTAACAACTCTGAGGTAGAAGTAGTAGCAATCAACGACTTAACAGATGCTAAAACATTAGCTCACCTTTTAAAATATGACACAGTTCACGGAACTTTAAATGCAGAAGTATCTGCTAACGAAAACAGCATCGTTGTTAACGGTAAAGAAATTAAAGTTATCGCTGAGCGTGACCCAGCTCAATTACCATGGAGCGACTACGGAGTAGAAGTAGTAGTAGAATCTACTGGCCGTTTCACTAAAAAATCAGATGCTGAGAAACACTTAGGTGGATCAGTTAAGAAAGTTATCATCTCAGCTCCAGCTTCTGACGAAGATATCACTGTAGTTATGGGTGTTAACCACGAACAATACGATGCAGCTAACCACAACGTAGTATCTAACGCTTCTTGTACTACAAACTGTCTAGCTCCATTCGCTAAAGTATTAAACGAAAAATTCGGCGTAAAACGCGGAATGATGACAACAATTCACTCTTACACTAACGACCAACAAATCTTAGACTTACCACACAAAGATTTACGTCGTGCTCGTGCAGCAGCTGAAAACATGATCCCAACATCTACTGGTGCAGCTAAAGCTGTAGCATTAGTATTACCAGAACTTAAAGGTAAATTAAACGGTGGCGCTGTACGTGTTCCAACTGCTAACGTTTCTCTAGTTGACTTAGTTGTTGAACTTGACAAAGAAGTAACAGTTGAAGAAGTAAATGCAGCATTCAAAGCAGCAGCTGAAGGCGAATTAAAAGGTATCCTTGGATACAGCGAAGAGCCATTAGTATCTATCGACTATAACGGATGTACAGCTTCTTCTACAATCGATGCATTATCTACAATGGTAATGGAAGGTAACATGGTTAAAGTACTTTCTTGGTACGATAACGAAACTGGTTACTCTAACCGCGTAGTAGACCTAGCAGCTTACATGACTTCAAAAGGTCTTTAATTCTTAATTATATAAGTTATCAATGACAAAACGAGGGAGAGGGTTTGTTCCCTCTCTCTCTTCTTTCGTTTTAAAAGCAAATGTGTTAAGCTTTTGAGTGGGTTTTGTCAATCCTAACTAGTAGTCGGAGGGAAATCCAATGAACAAAAAATCAATTCGTGACGTAGATTTAAAAGGTAAGCGTGTATTTTGCCGCGTTGATTTCAACGTACCTATGAAAGAAGGCAAAATTACAGATGAAACTCGTATCCGTGCAGCTCTTCCTACAATTCAATATTTAGTAGAGCAAGGTGCGAAAGTTATTTTAGCAAGTCACTTAGGCCGTCCAAAAGGTCAAGTAGTAGAAGAAATGCGTTTAACTCCAGTAGCAGCACGTTTAGGCGAGCTTCTTGGTAAAGACGTTAAAAAAGCGGACGAAGCATTCGGACCAGTTGCACAAGAAATGGTTGCAGAAATGAACGAAGGCGACGTATTAGTTCTTGAAAACGTACGTTTCTATGCGGGCGAAGAAAAGAACGATGCAGAACTTGCGAAAGAATTTGCAGCACTTGCTGACATCTTCGTAAACGATGCATTCGGTGCAGCTCACCGTGCTCACGCTTCTACAGCAGGTATCGCAGACTACCTACCAGCAGTATCTGGTCTGTTAATGGAAAAAGAGTTAGATGTACTTGGTAAAGCACTTTCTAACCCAGAACGTCCATTTACAGCTATCATCGGTGGTGCGAAAGTAAAAGATAAAATCGGTGTAATTCGTCATCTATTAGACAAAGTAGATAACTTAATCATCGGTGGTGGACTTGCTTACACATTCGTTAAAGCTTTAGGTCATGAAATTGGTCTATCTCTATGTGAAGACGACAAGATCGAACTAGCTAAAGAATTTATGCAACTTGCAAAAGAAAAAGGCGTAAACTTCTACATGCCAGTTGATGTTGTAATCACTGAGGAATTCTCTGAAACTGCAACAACTAAAATCGTTGGTATCGACTCTATCCCTTCTAACTGGGAAGGCGTGGACATCGGTCCTAAAACACGTGAAATTTATGCAGATGTAATTAAAAATTCTAAGCTTGTTGTATGGAATGGACCAATGGGTGTATTCGAAATGACTCCATTCGCAGAAGGTACAAAAGCAGTAGGACAAGCATTAGCAGATGCAGAAGATACATACTCTGTTATCGGCGGTGGTGACTCTGCAGCAGCTGTTGAAAAATTCGGTATGGCTGATAAAATGAGCCACATTTCTACTGGCGGCGGTGCGTCATTAGAATTCATGGAAGGTAAAGAGCTTCCAGGTGTAGTTTGTCTTAACGACAAATAAGTAGCAGCCAAAGAAAAAGGACGGTGCAAAGCATGCGTAAACCAATTATCGCAGGTAACTGGAAAATGAATAAAACTCTATCTGAAGCAGTTAGCTTCGTAGAGGAAGTTAAAGGTCAAATCCCAGCAGCTTCAGCTGTTGATGCAGTAGTTTGCTCTCCAGCTCTATTCTTAGAGCGCCTTGTAGCAGCAACTGAAGGAACTGACTTACAAGTAGGTGCACAAAACATGCACTTCGAAAAAAATGGTGCATTCACTGGCGAAATTAGCCCAGTAGCACTTAGCGACTTAAAAGTTGGCTATGTAGTACTTGGCCACTCTGAGCGTCGTGAAATGTTTGCTGAAACAGATGAGTCAGTAAACAAAAAGACTATCGCAGCATTTGAACATGGTTTAACACCAATCGTATGTTGTGGTGAGACTTTAGAAGAGCGCGAAAGCGGAAAAACATTTGATCTAGTAGCAGGTCAAGTGACAAAAGCACTTGCAGGTTTAACAGAAGAGCAAGTTAAAGCAACTGTTATCGCTTATGAGCCAATCTGGGCTATCGGTACAGGTAAATCTTCTTCTTCTGCAGATGCAAACGAAGTATGTGCGCACATCCGTAAAGTTGTTGCAGAAGCTGTTTCTCCAGAAGCTGCAGAAGCTGTTCGTATCCAATACGGCGGTAGCGTAAAACCAGAAAACATTAAAGAGTATATGGCACAATCTGACATCGACGGCGCTTTAGTTGGCGGTGCTAGCTTAGAGCCTGCTTCGTTCTTAGGTCTTCTGGGGGCGGTAAAATGAGAAAGCCAACAGCTTTAATCATTCTTGACGGTTTCGGACTTCGTGAAGAAACTTACGGGAATGCTGTAGCACAAGCTAAGAAACCTAATTTTGATGGCTACTGGAACAAATTCCCTCACACAACGCTTACAGCTTGTGGTGAGGCGGTAGGTCTTCCAGAAGGTCAAATGGGTAACTCTGAGGTTGGTCACTTAAATATCGGTGCTGGCCGCGTAGTATATCAAAGCTTAACACGCGTTAACGTTGCAATTCGTGAAGGTGAGTTCGATAAGAACGAAACTTTCCAAAATGCAATTAAAAGTGTAAAAGAAAAAGGTACTGCACTTCATTTATTCGGTTTACTTTCTGACGGTGGTGTGCACAGTCACATGAACCATATGTTTGCTCTTCTTCGCCTAGCAGCAAAAGAAGGCGTGGAGAAAGTTTATATCCATGCCTTCTTAGACGGCCGCGATGTTGGACCACAAACAGCAAAAGGTTATATCGATGCAACGAATGAAGTAATTAAAGAAACAGGAGTAGGACAATTCGCGACTATCTCTGGTCGTTATTACTCTATGGACCGTGACAAGCGTTGGGATCGCGTAGAAAAATGTTACAGTGCTATGGTGAATGGTGAAGGCCCTACTTATAAATCAGCAGAAGAGTGTGTAGAAGACTCTTATGCGAACGGTATCTATGATGAATTCGTATTGCCGTCTGTAATTGTTAACGAAGATAACACGCCAGTTGCAACAATCAATGATGATGATGCAGTTATCTTCTATAACTTCCGTCCAGACCGTGCAATTCAAATTGCTCGTGTATTTACAAACGAAGACTTCCGTGAGTTCGATCGTGGTGAAAAAGTACCTCACATTCCAGAATTCGTATGTATGACACACTTCAGTGAAACTGTAGATGGTTACGTGGCATTCAAGCCAATGAACCTTGATAACACTTTAGGTGAAGTTGTTGCGCAAGCGGGATTAAAGCAACTTCGCATCGCGGAAACTGAAAAGTATCCGCACGTTACATTCTTCTTTAGCGGTGGTCGTGAGGCTGAATTCCCAGGAGAAGAGCGTATCTTAATTAACTCACCGAAGGTTGCAACGTATGACTTGAAACCTGAAATGAGCATTTACGAAGTAACGGACGCTTTAGTAAATGAAATCGAAAATGATAAACATGATGTTATCATTCTTAACTTTGCAAACTGTGATATGGTTGGCCATTCTGGGATGATGGAACCAACAATTAAAGCAGTAGAAGCAACTGACGAATGTTTAGGAAAAGTTGTAGAAGCGATTCTTGCAAAAGATGGTGTAGCACTTATTACTGCTGACCATGGTAATGCTGATCAGGAGTTAACTGCTGATGGCGGTCCTATGACAGCTCATACAACTAACCCGGTTCCTTTCATCGTTACAAAAAATGATGTAGAGCTTCGTGAAGGTGGTATTTTAGGAGATATCGCTCCAACAATGCTTACACTTTTAAATGTGGAACAACCGAAAGAAATGACAGGTAAAACAATTATTAAATAATTTGCTTATATAAAAAGGAGAGAATTTATTATGTCAACAATTATTGATGTTTATGCTCGCGAAGTCCTTGACTCTCGTGGTAACCCAACTGTAGAAGTAGAAGTTTACACAGAAAGCGGCGCTTTCGGACGCGCTATCGTACCAAGTGGTGCATCTACTGGTGAGCACGAAGCAGTAGAATTACGTGACGGTGACAAATCTCGTTACCTTGGTAAAGGTGTTGTTAACGCAGTAAACAACGTTAACGAAATTATCGCTCCAGAAATCGCTGGTTTCGATGTAACTGACCAAGCTGGTATCGACCGTGCTATGATCGAATTAGATGGCACTCCAAACAAAGGTAAACTAGGCGCTAACGCTATCCTTGGTGTATCTATGGCAGTAGCTCACGCAGCAGCTGACTTCGTAGGTCTTCCATTATACCGTTACCTTGGTGGATTCAATGCAAAACAATTACCAACTCCAATGATGAACATCATCAACGGTGGTTCTCACGCTGATAACAACGTTGACTTCCAAGAGTTCATGATCTTACCAGTTGGTGCTCCAACATTCAAAGAATCAATCCGTATGGGTGCTGAAGTATTCCATGCACTTAAAGCTGTATTACATGACAAAGGTCTTAACACTGCAGTAGGTGACGAAGGTGGATTCGCTCCAAACCTTGGTTCTAACCGTGAAGCTTTAGAAGTAATCATCGAAGCTATCGAAAAAGCTGGTTACAAAGCTGGCGAGAACGTATTCTTAGGAATGGACGTTGCTTCTTCTGAGTTCTACAACAAAGAAACTGGTAAATATGACCTTGCAGGCGAAGGCCGTACTGGCTTAACTTCTGCAGAAATGGTTGATTTCTATGAAGAGCTTTGCAAAGACTTCCCAATCATCTCTATCGAAGATGGTTTAGACGAAAACGACTGGGATGGTCACAAATTATTAACTGAGCGTATCGGTGATAAAGTACAATTAGTTGGTGACGATTTATTCGTAACTAACACTCAAAAACTTGCTGAAGGTATCGAAAAAGGTATCTCTAACTCAATCTTAATTAAAGTTAACCAAATCGGTACTTTAACTGAGACTTTCGAAGCTATCGAAATGGCTAAACGTGCTGGTTACACAGCAGTTGTATCTCACCGTTCTGGTGAAACTGAAGATGCTACAATCGCTGACATCGCAGTTGCAACTAACGCTGGCCAAATCAAAACTGGTTCTATGAGCCGTACTGACCGTATTGCTAAGTACAACCAATTATTACGCATCGAAGACGAACTAGGCGAAATCGCTGTTTACGATGGTATCAAATCTTTCTATAACATCAAACGATAATTGTAGAAAATAAACGACAGACCGTGAGAAATCACGGTCTGTTTTTTTATGCTAAAATTGTTCACCCGTCATAAGTGACATGAAATGTTTGAAGAAGCGGTTATAGTCAAAATCAATTGCGATTTGATGAACCGGCCAATCAATAAATGGCTTCTGGTTCACTAGAGAGCGAAATTCCCCTATGCTTGCTCCTTGTGCAGAGGATTCTGTCATGACAACAATAGGTGATTTATGATACGTGAACATAGAGTTATCAAATAAAGCGAGTATTGGCATTGTGTCATGGAAAGGGCTGCCTTTTAAATGTGGTAGGGCGTCTTTATAATATCCGTAGTAATAATGATCGAATAAAGGTTTGAGAAGTGGGGCTTTTCCTTTTGCTTCAATATACTCTGCCATTTCTGGTGTAATGACGGAATATTGGGTAACGTTTAATGGGTATATGTACATGTTAGCTGTAGATTGAAGGACTATATTAGCAGCAGTAGGATCGCCATAAAAGTTTGCTTCGGAAATAGGGGTAACATTACCAGGATGTAAAAAGGCACCGCCCATTACGTAGTAAGATTTAACTTGCTTCATTAACTGTTTACATACGATGAATAAAATTGCTAGGGAGGTAAGTCTTCCTAAACTTACAATGATTAATTCATCTTTATACTGTTCAATAAGAGGAATGACTTCAAAAAAATTCTCCATTTCTCCGTTAGTCACATTCACCTTTGGAATAATTGGACCGAGCCCCTGTTTCCCATGTACATCCGTAAAAAACGCAGGTGGGGCACCTGTAAGGGGACGTTCTGAACCACCGAATATCTTGATATTTCTATTCTTTGTTTCGTTATTAAAAAAATGAGCATTTTCTACGGCCATTTTTTTTGGAACATTGCCGTAATCAGCAACGATACCGACGATTTCTATTTCATCGATAAAGAATGCTAAGAGGAGAGCCATCGTATCATCAATCCCAGGATCACAAAAAATGAGAACTTTTTTGGGCATATGTTCACCACCTATCTTGTTTATCCGGTACAAATCCGCTTGGTGAGGGATAATAATTAATGGGGATGAGGAAAACCTCAATGATTAAAGTTTCACTTTATATATATGTAAGTTTAAGGATAAAAAGATTATTTTATTGAAATAATAGTCTTTTAAATTCAGAAAATAAAAACTTTTTATATTAGGTCAAGGTTTTTGACGTAATTTTCGTTTGAAAATGCAGTCATATCAAGGTTGTAAGCGTATAACATAGGCTGTTTTTGCTGTCAAGTTGATAAATTGCAGCTTTTTACAATTTATACTATGATAAAGATATTAACAGAAGATCGTATAAACATGAGGGATGATGAACATGAAATTTACAAAGATTCTTGTCCAAATTGCTGCTCTTTACGTGTTTTATATGGTTGGAACTTGGGTGCAAGAAATGTTAAATATTCCGATTCCAGGAAGTTTGATTGGAATGTTCCTCTTACTTGTTTTACTTAGCCTAAAAGTTCTTCCAGTGAAATGGTTCGATTTAGGAGCAGAAACACTCGTTGCTATTATGCCGTTTTTATTAATTCCGCCAACGCTTGGCCTAATGAATTACGGTGCTTTTTTTATGAGTAAAGGAATTTCTCTTTTCATTACAGTTGTAGCGAGTACATTTTTAATTATTATTGTCGCAGGACATACAGGACAATATCTTGCGAATAGGAAGGAAAGAGAGTCGCGATGAGCCAAATATTAATCGGAGTCGGTTGGGTTCTTTTTACGGTGCTATTATATCAATTATCTAAAAAAATCTATAAATTATTTCCAACACCATTCACCATTCCAATGCTTGTAGCAACTGGATTAATGGCTTTCCTATTTATCGTGCTTGATATACCATATCAACATTATATGGAAAGTGGTGGTGGCTGGATTGCAAAGCTACTTGGACCCGGTGTTGTAGCATTTGCAATTCCTCTTTATAAACAACGTCATGTTCTGCAAAAATATGTTGTACCGATTGCTGGCGGGGTATTAGTAGGTACAACAGTTGCAATCGCTAGTGATTTTGCGATTGCTTCACTTATGGGAACGGATAAAAGCTTAATCTTATCGTCATTACCAAAATCGGTGACAATGCCAGTTGCGATGAGTGTTTCTGAACAAGTTGGTGGTGTACCTTCCTTAACAGCAGCTTTCGTTGTTATCGCAGGTATTACTGGAACGATTACAGGCCCACTTTTATTAAAATGGAGCCGTGTTACAAACTCAGTTGGTAAAGGTATCGGATTTGGATGTGCTTCTCATATTATGGGCGTGATGAGAGCAATGAAAAATAATGAGCATGAAGGTGTTATTGGATCGGTAACAATGACATTAACAGCAATTTTGACATGTTTACTTGGACCGTTATTTGCGATGATGTTTATGTAATAGAAGAAAAGCGAGAGCGCCTCTATAGCTCTCGCTTTTCTATAGAATTTATGCTACAGTTACAATAACTGAATCTTTGTAGGAGGTACGCCAAGTGCATACGTTATTATCAGTTTTACTTATTATTGTATCGATTTTAATGATTGTTATGGTACTTATGCAATCTAGTAATAGCTCAGGCCTTTCAGGTGCAATTTCAGGCGGTGCGGAGCAATTATTTGGTAAGCAAAAGGCACGTGGAATTGAAGCGGTATTAAACCGTATTACAATTGTTTTAGCTGTATTGTTCTTTGTATTAACAATTGGTGTTACGTACTTCAATTTATAGAATTGAAAGAAGAAGCGTTAGTGAATGGTACTAATGGTTCTTCTTTTTTTGTTTTACTATTTGAAAGATGTTTCTAATTAGATTATAGAAATACAAATATGGTACACTAGATATAGAAAGAATACGACTAGATTACAGAAGAGAAAGAGGAGAAATACATGATGAAATTAGCATCTCCGAAACCATTTACATTTGAGGGTGGAGACCGCGCTGTTTTATTACTACATGGATTCACAGGGAACTCAGCTGATGTACGTATGTTAGGGCGTTTCTTAGAAAAGAAGGGCTATACTTGTCATGCGCCAATTTATAAAGGGCACGGTGTACCACCAGAAGAGCTTGTTCATACAGGGCCTGAAGATTGGTGGCAAGATGTAGCGGAGGCATATCAGCTTTTAAAAGATAAAGGTTTTGAGAAAATTGCTGTTGTTGGATTGTCACTTGGCGGCGTATTTTCTTTAAAATTAGGTTATACAGTACCGGTTTTAGGTGTAGTACCAATGTGTGCACCGATGTATATTAAGAGCGAAGAAACGATGTACCAAGGTATATTGGCATATGCCCGCGAATATAAAAAACGTGAGCAAAAATCACCTGAACAAATTGAACAAGAAATGTTGGAATTCCAAAAGACACCGATGAATACATTAAAAGCATTACAACAATTAATTGCTGACGTACGTAACAATGTGGATATGATTTATGCGCCAACATTTGTTGTACAAGCACGTCATGACGAAATGATTAATACAGATAGTGCTAACATTATTTATAACGGTGTAGAATCTACGTTAAAAGACATTAAATGGTATGAAGACTCTACGCATGTCATTACACTTGATAAACAACGTGACGAGCTACATGAGGATGTATATAACTTCTTGGAGCAACTAGATTGGTAAGATCTAGTTGCCTCTTTTTTTCATAAGGAATTTTTTGTGAAAACTGTAAAAATCATAAGGGGAGTATTGAAGTTTCACTTTATACATCCCCTATCTTTCGGATACACTAAATAATATAAGGTTTTAAAGGAGGTATTTTTGCTTGGAAGAAATCATACAAGAACATATTGATAAGTTGTTATTATTTATGAGAGAAGAAGCGTATAAACCGCTAACGATACAAGAGTTAGAAGAGGCATTTGGGATTGAAGGTTCTGAGGGCTTTAAAGATTTCGTAAAGGCACTTGTAACGATGGAAGAAAAGGGACTTGTTATTCGTACTCGTAGCAACCGTTACGGTCTTCCTGAAAAGATGAATTTAGTAAGAGGTAAGTTAATTGGACATGCACGTGGTTTTGCATTCGTTGTACCAGACGAGAAGAAAACGGGAGACGATGATCTTTTCATCCCGCCTACAGAATTAAACGGTGCACTTCATGGCGATACAGTATTAGCACGCCTTAGTTCTCAATCGAGCGGTTCGCGTCAAGAAGGTTCAATTGTACGCATTTTAGAGCGTGGAACGAAAGAACTAGTTGGTACATATACAGAATCGAAAAACTTTGGATTTGTTATACCTGACAATAAGCGCTGGACGAGTGATATCTTTATCTTGAAAAGCGCATCAATGGGTGCTATAGAAGGTCATAAAGTAGTTGTGAAAATTACGAGCTATCCAGAGAATCGTTTAAGTGCAGAAGGTGAAGTTATTCAAATTCTAGGTCATAAAAATGATCCAGGAGTAGATATTTTATCTGTCATTCATAAACATCATTTACCTTTAGCATTCCCTGAGGAAGTGATGGAGCATGCAAACAGTGTACCAGAAACGATTTCAGAAGAAGATTTAAAAGATCGCCGCGACCTGCGTGATCAAATGATCGTAACGATTGATGGTGCAGATGCGAAAGACTTAGATGATGCTGTTACAGTAACGAAGCTTGAGAACGGTAACTACAAGCTAGGCGTTCACATTGCGGATGTAAGTCATTACGTTCAAGAAGGCTCTCCAATTGATGTTGAAGCAGCGGAAAGAGCGACAAGTGTGTATCTTGTTGACCGTGTAATCCCGATGATTCCGCATCGTCTATCTAACGGTATTTGTTCATTAAATCCGAAAGTAGACCGTCTGACATTATCTTGTGAAATGGAAATCAACAACTTAGGTGATGTTGTTAAACACGAGATTTTCCAAAGTGTGATTAAAACGACAGAGCGTATGACGTATGCTGACGTAAGAAGCATTTTAGAAGATGAGGACGAAGAGTTAATTAAGCGTTATGAGCCGCTCGTACCGATGTTTAAAGAGATGGGGCAATTGGCACAAATTTTACGTGAAAAACGTATGCGCCGTGGTGCAATTGACTTTGACTTTAAAGAAGCGAAAGTATTAGTGGATGAAGAAGGAAAACCGACTGATGTTGTTATGCGTGATCGTTCTGTTTCAGAGAAGTTAATTGAAGAATTTATGCTTGTTGCGAATGAAACAGTAGCAGAGCACTTCCACTGGATGAACGTACCGTTTATGTACCGTGTCCATGAAGATCCGAAAGAAGATAAGCTTGAGCGTTTCTTCGAGTTTGTAACGAACTTCGGATATGCGGTAAAAGGACGTGCGAATGAAGTGCACCCTCGTGCGCTGCAACAAATTCTTGAAATGGTTCAAGGACAGCCAGAAGAAGTAGTTATTTCAACAGTTATGCTTCGTTCTATGAAGCAAGCTCGTTACGATGCGGATAGTTTAGGACATTTCGGTTTATCAACTGAGTTCTACACACATTTCACATCACCAATTCGTCGTTACCCAGATACAATCGTTCATAGATTAATTCGTGAATACATTATTAATGGTAAAGTCGACAACGAAACGCAAGCAAAATGGCGTGAAAAATTACCTGAGATTGCAGAGCACTCTTCTAATATGGAACGCCGTGCTGTTGAAGCAGAGCGTGAAACAGATGAGATGAAAAAAGCAGAGTATATGGTTGATAAGATCGGTGAAGAGTATGACGGTATGATTAGCTCTGTAACAAACTTCGGTTTATTCGTAGAGCTTCCAAATACAATTGAAGGTCTTGTACACGTTAGCTACTTAACGGATGATTACTACCGTTATGACGAGCAACATTTCGCTATGATCGGAGAACGTACAGGAAACGTATTCCGCATCGGTGACGAAATTACAATTCGCGTTATTAACGTAAACAAAGACGAGCGTGCAATCGACTTTGAAATCGTTGGCATGAAAGGCACACCTCGCCGTAAGTTCAAAGATCGTCCAGTCGTTATCGAGCAGCCAAGAACAGGCAGAAAGAAACGCGGTGGACGTAGCGAGCGCAGTAATGAGCGCGGCGGTGAACGTGGCACAGGTAGAAAATTTGACCGTGGTGGTAAAGGAAAAGGAAGAGGATCTGCATCCGCATCCGCTTCTGCTAGCCAGCCAGGAAAAAAAGATGGTAACGGTAAGAAGAAAAAAGCATTCTTCGAAAACGTACCAGGATTCAAGAAGAAAAAGAAAAAGCGTAAGTAAGAAAAGAGTGGCTTCGCTTTGATGAAAAGCGGGGCCTTTTCTTTTTTCTTCGTGGCTTAAGAGCGAGCCACTTTCGCTTTTTGTTGGAATCCAGCTACAGTGGCTAGAATGTTCGGCGGCTTCACTTCTTCCCCAGAGGCAAAGAGCGCCTCAAGGTCAGAAGCTCCATCCACCTCACATTCTGAACGAGCCACTTTCGCTTTTAATGGAATCCAGCTACAGTGGCTAGAATGTTCGGCGGCTTCGCTTCTTCCCCAGAGGCAAAGAGCGCCTCAAGGTCAGAAGCTCCATCCACCTCACATTCTGAACGAGCCACTTTCGCTTTTAATGGAATCCAGCTACAGTGGCTAGAATGTTCGGCGGCTTCGCTTCTTCCCCAGAGGCAAAGAGCGCCTCAAGGTCAGAAGCTCCATCCACCTCACATTCTGAACGAGCCACTTTCGCTTTTAATGGAATCCAGCTACAGTGGCTAGAATCTGTTGGCCATTTCACTCCCTCGGCCGAAGCAAAAAGCGCTTCTCTGTCGGGAGTTCCAATGTCCAAAGATTCTGAGTGAGCCACTTTCGCTTTTAATTGGAATCCAGCTACAGTGGCTAGAATGTTCGGCGGCTTCGCTTCTTCCCCAGAGGCAAAGAGCGCCTCAAGGTCAGAAGCTCCATCCACCTCACATTCTGAGCGAGCCACTTTCGCTTTTTATTAACATTTGTTACAATAGTAAAAATAGAGGAGGGACGTTATATGCCAAAGGGTACAGGTAAGGTTATTGCACAGAATAAAAAAGCATTTCATGATTATTTCATCGAAGAAACATACGAAGCAGGGCTTGTCCTTCAAGGAACGGAAATTAAGTCGATTCGCGCTGGACGCGTAAACTTGAAAGATGCGTTTGCACGTGTACATAATGGTGAAGTATGGGTTCATAATATGCACATTAATACGTACGAACAAGGGAATCGTTTCAACCATGATCCACTTCGTACGAGAAAATTACTTCTGCATAAAAAAGAAATTGATAAACTAGCGGGCGCTGCGAAAGAAACAGGTTACGCATTAGTTCCACTTAGAATTTATTTAAAAAATGGATTTGCAAAGATGGCACTTGGTTTAGCAAAAGGTAAGAAGCAATACGATAAACGTCACGATTTAAAAGAGAAAGAAGCTAAACGTGAAATTGCACGCGCGTTCCGTGATCGCCAAAAGATGTAATACAGATATTTACATTTGTAAAATGGAGCGCGTATGTTATAATAACTTATGTAAGGTTGTTGCACATTGAAAAACAGCTCTTAGTAGCTATCACGATATTTTCTTCGTATGCTCCATTTTTATCATGGGGACGTTACGGATTCGACAGGGATAGTTCGAGCTTAGGTTGCGAGTCGAGGGGATCGGCCTCGTTAAAACGTCAAAGCCTATAATTGGCAAACAAAACAATCTTTCTTTAGCTGCTTAATTGCACTAAAGGTTCCTCCCTCCATCGTCCATGTGGTAGGGTAAGGGACTCAAACTAAGTGGACTACGCCGGAGTTCGCCGTCTGAGGACAAAGGAAGAGAATAACCAGACTAGCAACTTGGAAGCCTGTCGATAGGCCGAAGAGTTCGCGAAATGCTAATATATCGACTACACTCGTAGAAGCTTAAGTGCCGATATTTTTGGACGTGGGTTCGACTCCCACCGTCTCCACCAATACATATTTGGTGGTTTTTTATTTTGTATGATATGAACCATAATTTTGCCAGGTTGGTGAGGTTATGGTTCTTTTTGTTTGTGGTTTTATAGAATGCTGAAGTCGATGGGACGGTATCCCTGAAAGAGAGAATAAAAAATGGTTATTGATGATAAGCGGGTAGATACTATAGCAGATTGTAAACGCTCAATTGTTAAGTAGTTATTATTTTTTTACTTTATTCGAATCTTCATATGTTTTGTGTTTTTATCCATACCTATTGTAAGATTATATAGAGTTCTCCTAATAAACTGTTTTAATGGATTATTTAGGGGTTTTAAATTTATAAATCTTAAATTATTTTTTCGGGATAATTTTTTTATCTAAATAATTTATATTGAAGTAGAGGTGAACCATCGGTGAAGCAGGTGTTGGTGATTAAAAATGAACGGTCTTCAGCAAAGAAAATCGTAAGCGGTCTAACGCAAGAAGGCTATTTCATTTTAAAACTTCACAATGAAAACGAAGGTTTAAATATAATATATGAACAAGATTGGGATATTATCATATTGGATTGGGATTCATTAAGTATATCAGGACCAGAAATTTGCAGACAAATACGACTTGTTAAAACGACACCGATCATTATTGTGACCGACAATATTTCTAGCAAGGATTGCGTAGCAGGGTTACAAGCAGGAGCGGATGATTATATTAGAAAACCATTTGTGAAGGAAGAATTAGTAGCGAGAGTTCAAGCTATTTTAAGAAGAAGTGACTATAACCAGCAAAATGAGACAAACTTTTTTCAGTTTAAAGATCTCTTTGTTGATGCATCTAGCAATATTGTGAAAAAAGGTGGCAAAAATCTCTCGCTTACGAAGCGCGAGTACGATTTACTTGTATTTTTAATTAAGAATAAAAATACGATATTAAGCCGTGAAATGCTTTTGAATCAAGTTTGGGGATATGACGTAGTAGTAAATCCGAATGTAGTAGACTTATATATTGGGTATGTAAGAAAAAAGCTAAAGTGCGAGAAGAAAGATAGATATATTCAAACGATACATGGCAGAGGCTATTCAATGGTTGAATGATAAAAATAAGATAATAAAGTAGTTTCTGTGAAATATTAGCTATTACTGCGCGTATTTTGTAAGGGAAGGTCTCTGTCCCGTATTTGTTGAGAAAGTATTTAATGAAGGTTAATCAACAGTCCTGACCGCACATATTACTTTTTATGCCTGATTTTATGAATTCACACCATTCACAAGATTTTCACAGAATTAATGACTATACTAATTAACAGGATGTTCAAATGAAAATGATTATCAATAGCGATTCAATTGAATAAAAGTTACTTTCTAATTCAATCTATGGATGTCATCATTTTCGAAATAAATCACACTATAAGGAGTATACATATGAAAAAATCTATGCTTTTAAAATTAGTGAGTATTCTAGCAATTTTTACTTTAATGTTAGTGGCTTGCTCAGATTCAAGTAAAGAAACTTCGAAGGCTAATAATAAAGATAATGGTAGTGATAAGCCAAAAACGGTTGAAATCACTGATGCTCATGGAACTGTTAAAGTACCTGTAAACCCAAAGAATGTAGTTGCTTTGGATAACAGAACTTTTGAAACTTTATCTGATTGGGGAATTAAATTAGCGGCTGCTCCAAAGGATATCATGCCTGCTGATTCAGCATATAAAAAGGATGAAAAAGTTCAAAATATTGGGAATCACCGTGAACCAAATCTAGAAATTATTGCAGCGGCAAACCCTGATCTTGTAATCGTTGGTCAAAGATTTGCTGATCATTATGAAGAAATCAAAAAATTAGTGCCAAATGCAGCTGTTATTGATCTTAATTTTGATGTTTCTGAGAAGGCTACTAAGCCTGGAGAAAACTTAGTAAAAGGACTTAAAGATTCTACAACTACTTTAGGTAAAATCTTTGCTAAAGATAAAGAAGCTAAACAATTAGTAGCTGATTTCGATAAATCTATTGAAAAGGCAAAATCTGCTTATAACGGAAAAGATAAAGTTATGAGTGTTATCGTTACTGGTGGAAATATTGGCTTTGCTGCGCCGCACTCTGGTCGCGTTTGGGGACCTATGTATGACATTTTCGGTTGGACTCCAGCATTAGAAGTTTCGAATTCTACTGCAGGTCATAAAGGTGATGACGTTTCTGTTGAAGCTATTGCACAAACAAATCCTGATTGGCTTTTCGTATTAGATCGTGATGCTGCAACATCTGATGCAGCTAAGTCAACACCTGCTAAGGATGTTATTTCTAAATCACCTGCTCTTCAAAACACAACTGCTGTTTCTAAAAAACAAGTTATTTATGCACCAGAAGATACTTACACAAATGAATCAATTCAAACTTATATAGAGTTATTTGGAAATATGGCAAAAACTTTAGCTAAGTAGTGTAAAGGGGTACGAAACAGTGTCAAAAAATATGATTTCTAGGGTTGAGAATATTTCTCAACCCCAGTTTTATAATCAAAATAAAATATGGACAAAACCTTTTATAATAGCAGTTATAGTTGTTATAATTTTAGGGATTATATCACTGTTTACTGGAGTTTATGATATACGTGGACAAGAGGACGGAATGGAGATGTTTTTCATCACTCGTGTTCCAAGAACGTTTGCATTAATGCTTACTGGAGCTGCGATGGCGATGGCAGGGCTCGTCATGCAACTTATTACACAGAATCGCTTTGTTGAACCTACTACAACGGGGACTATTGAATGGTCAGGCTTAGGCCTGCTTTTTGTGTATTTATTATTTCCTGCCCCGACTTTAGTTCAAAGAATGACTGGTGCAATCATTTTTTCTTTTATAGGAACTATGATTTTCTTTCTATTTTTAAGAAGAGTTAAGCTTCGTTCGTCTTTAATTGTTCCGATTATTGGATTGATGCTTGGAGCAGTAATTTCTGCAGTGTCTACTTTTTTAGGACTCCTTTTTCAAAAGACGCAAAGTATTGAAACTTGGTTTGTAGGTTCATTTGCTAACATTCAGGTGGGAAGATATGAATATTTATGGCTGATTGTTATCATTACTTTTCTTATTTTTATGTATGCTAATAGATTGACTTTAGCTGGACTAGGAGAAGATGTCGCAACAAGTCTTGGAGTTAATTACAATAGAATTGTTCTTTTTGGGACTGCTCTTATCTCGGTTGCAGTTGGAATTGTTGCAGCTGTTATTGGACACTTACCTTTCTTAGGATTAATTGTGCCAAATATCGTTTCAATGTTTAGAGGTGATGATCTTAGGAGTAATTTACCTTGGGTTTGTGTGATCGGAATGGGATCAATAACTGCCTGTGACATCATTTCTCGAACAATTATACAGCCTTTTGAATTACCTGTTTCTTTAATACTTGCAACAGTGGGAGCAGTCGTGTTTATTACTATTTTATTGAGAAAAAGAAAACCAAGGAGGCTACGATGATCACATTAGAATATAGAAAAAAAGAAAATGTCGAGATCGATTCTAGCCTTCATAATGAAAGTAGATCAGCTAGCGCTTTTCGGTCTAAGAAGGAAGCAAGACGTTATTGGATTTTACTGATAACATTGATTGCTTTAGGTCTTCTTTCTTCATATGGACTTTTAGTTTATAACAATCCAGTTCCGATAGATTCACCTTCTTTTATCCCAGTCGTTAAGAGAAGGATAGTAGCTATTGTTGCAATGATTATTGCTGCGGTTTGCCATAGCTTGTCGACAGTTGCTTTCCAATCTATTACGAATAATAAAATTATTACTCCTTCACTTTTAGGTTTCGAATCACTTTATTCAGCAATTCAAACGAGTACAGTATTCTTCTTTGGTGCTAGTGCGTTAATAAATTTTAATGGAATTGGATCATTTTTATTCCAAGTTGTTGTTATGGTCTTCATGAGTTTAATACTTTATGGATGGTTACTTTCCGGTAAATACGGGAATTTACAACTTATGCTTTTAGTTGGAATTATTATTGGTACCGGGCTAAATTCTGTGTCAACTTTCATGAGAAAACTACTTGCGCCTTCAGAATTTGATATTTTACAAGCAAGATTATTTGGTTCTGTTAATCATGCAGATCCTGCATATTTTCCTATTGTAATTCCTATGATCATAATTGTAGCGGTATTAATTTTTGCTCATTCTAAGAATTTGAATGTTTTGTCACTAGGAAAAGATGTTGCTACTTCTTTTGGAGTTAAATATCAACCTAGTGTAATTTATACGCTTGTATTAGTAGCTATTTTGATGTCTATTTCAACAGCTCTAATTGGGCCACTTACTTTCTACGGCTTTTTAGTAGCAACTTTGAGTTATCAGGCAGCGGCAACTTATGATCATAGATATATTTTTCCGATGGCTTTTGCTATAGGATTTTTAATAATGACGAGCGCATACTTTTTAATGTATCATGTATTCCATGCTCAAGGTGTAGTTTCAGTTATTATTGAATTATTTGGTGGAATTATATTCTTAACTATAGTTTTAAGGAAGAGGGCTTTATGATAAAAATTGATAATGTTAAAAAGTTCTATACTGATAAGGTAAAAATAGGACCTTTGGATATTGAAATACCAAAAGCAGGCTTTACTTCTTTAATTGGACCAAATGGCGCTGGAAAGTCCACGACACTTTTGATGATTGGCAGACTTTTAGATATGGATGAAGGCCAAATTCAGGTAGCAAATATGGATGTTTCTGAATCCAAATCAAAAGACTTAGCAAAAGTTTTGACTATATTGCGACAAGAAAATCATTTTGTAACTAGACTTACAGTTAGACAATTAGTTGGATTTGGGCGCTTTCCTTATTCAAAGGGAAGATTGACTAAAGAAGATGAGGTTATCATTTCTAAATATATCGATTTCTTAGATTTAACTAGTTTAGAGAATAGATATTTAGATGAGCTTTCTGGTGGTCAAAGACAAAGGGCATATGTAGCGATGGTATTGTGCCAAGAGACGGAATATGTACTTTTGGACGAACCTTTGAATAACCTTGATGTTGCTCGTTCTGTTCAAATGATGGAGCATTTAAGACGTGCAGCTAATGAATTTGGACGAACAATTTTGACTGTTATGCATGACATAAATTTTGCAGCTAAATACTCGGATAAAATTTGTGCTATGAAAGATGGACAAATTGCTGCTTTTGGAACAGTAGAAGAGGTTATGGACTCAACACTTTTGACAGATATTTTTGAAACAAAAATAGAGATTATTAATGGTCCTTATGGGCCGATCGCTGTTTATTAGTTATAAAATGTGAAAAAATACTGTAGCTTGCGTAGATTATGCAAGCTACTCTAGGTGAAGTTGCTGTCTGTATTTTATAGGCAGCGGCTTTTTTATGTGACTACTCATAAAATGCAAAAGAATGCTTCACCTTTTCAAATATGTACTAAACGAAAAAAATATCCCTGTATAACTTTTTAAAAGAATTCAGCTTGTTTTTTGATATGTAATATTGCATATCAGAGTGTATTGATAAAAGTGTAAGGGGTCACTATAATGAGGGCATAAAGATAAATCACATTTTCGTAGCAATAAAAAGGAGGAAATAATATGGAAATCGCAATGGCAGTTTTAAAATTTGTAGGTGGCGTAATCCCGTTAATTCAAGAACTTTTAAAAGCATTTATGTAAGTTTATTAGTTAGCTATCATTTATCAATCATTATCATATTTTACTAAAAAAAGAACGGGGTGATTTTTCTGAATATTAAGAAAAACACTAAAAGAAGAAAGTTCCTTGCATGTTTATTAGTTAGTCTATGCACTATTAATTATTCATCTATTTCCTTCGCAGAAACACAAGCAAGTAATGTAACTGATGTAACCAAAAATGCTAGTGGCATTAATACTGGTATAGCAAATCTTAAATATAATAATCAAGAGGTTTTAGCTGTAAATGGTGATAAAGTAGAAAGTTTTGTTCCGAAAGAAAGTATCAATTCAAATGGTAAATTTGTAGTAGTGGAACGTGAAAAAAAATCACTTACAACGTCACCAGTCGATATTTCAATTATTGATTCTGTAGTGAATCGCACGTATCCAGGAGCTGTACAACTTGCAAATAAAGCTTTTGCAGACAATCAACCAAGTTTATTAGTGGCTAAGAGAAAGCCTTTGAATATTAGTATAGACTTACCGGGCATGAGAAAAGAAAATACAATCACTGTCCAAAATCCGACATATGGTAATGTAGCTGGAGCAGTAGACGATTTAGTATCTACTTGGAATGAAAAGTATTCTACAACACATACGTTACCTGCAAGAATGCAGTATACGGAATCTATGGTTTATAGTAAATCACAAATAGCAAGTGCTCTTAATGTTAACGCTAAATATCTTGATAACAGTCTAAACATTGATTTTAATGCGGTTGCAAATGGAGAGAAAAAAGTGATGGTAGCGGCGTATAAGCAAATATTTTATACGGTAAGTGCTGAACTACCTAACAATCCATCCGACCTTTTTGATAATAGCGTTACTTTTGACGAGTTAACTCGAAAAGGCGTAAGTAATTCGGCTCCACCTGTTATGGTTTCAAATGTAGCTTATGGTAGAACGATTTATGTAAAATTAGAAACAACATCTAAGAGCAAAGATGTACAAGCTGCTTTTAAAGCCTTACTTAAGAATAACAGCGTTGAAACAAGTGGACAGTATAAAGATATTTTTGAAGAAAGTACCTTTACTGCTGTAGTATTAGGCGGAGATGCGAAAGAGCATAACAAGGTTGTTACTAAAGATTTCAATGAAATCCGAAATATCATTAAAGATAATGCTGAATTAAGTCTTAAAAATCCAGCATACCCAATTTCATATACAAGCACTTTCTTAAAAGATAATGCAACTGCTGCTGTTCATAACAATACAGATTATATTGAGACGACAACTACAGAATATTCAAGTGCTAAAATGACACTTGATCATTACGGTGCTTACGTTGCTCAATTTGATGTATCTTGGGATGAATTCACATTTGACCAAAAGGGTAACGAAGTACTAACACATAAAACGTGGGATGGTAGCGGAAAAGACAAAACGGCTCATTACTCTACAGTTATCCCTCTTCCACCGAACTCAAAAAATATAAAAATTGTAGCAAGAGAATGTACAGGTCTTGCATGGGAATGGTGGAGAACAATTATTAATGAACAAAATGTTCCATTAACAAATGAAATAAAAGTTTCAATTGGAGGAACAACATTATACCCAACAGCTAGTATTAGTCATTAAGTATAAAACAAGCGTCCTATAAGTAGGGCGCTTTTTACTTGGTCACAAATTTTATTTTGTATCGGTATGTTTTTAAGTTTTGTAAATCATCAACTATAAGGTGGGAATATTGTGCAGACGAAAAGCTACATGTTTTTCGTCTTTTCGTTCTCTTGCTTAATAAGAAAGATCCTGTAACTCAGTACAGGATCTTTAATCAAACGTTTTTAAAAGCTAAATTGTGGTTTCATATCACCTTTATAAGGTTCATGTTCAACAAATATAGTTATATCCTTACCAGCTTGGTCTTTACCAGTTCTCTTATACGTAAATTTATTCTTATTTAGTTCAGTAAGTTCAAGAGCAGCACCGTATTTGTTATTTCCAATTGAAACATGGGCTCTTATTTTATTTTCGTGTACAACATCGAAGTAGCCATAATCACCGCGGCTTTGACCTGTTTCGCTATTGAAAAACTCATATTTATTAGATTTGTCATCAAATTTTGCTAGACTTATAAAATTCGAATTAAACTGTGTTACATCGTTACCAGCTTCGTCTAATACCTTTGTTCCGTGCCAAAGGGTACCGCCCAAAATTTTATCTCCATCAACGTTTTTAACAATATCTCCTGTAGTCGTGTTCAGCTGCTTGTCCGGATCAGTGAAAGAAAGTTCTTTTTCTTTATATGGAACATGTTCAACGAAAACTTCTACATCTTTACCGTTAGCGTCTTTCCCTATTCGTTTATAAGTAAATACATTTTTATTTAGTTTTGTCATGTCAACGACAGCTTGATACTTCATTGATTCTGAAATTAATATTCTCTTTTTCCCATCATTTGTGATAAAGAAAGTTCCTTTATCGCCACGACTTGCACCTGTTTTAGCATCAAAAAATTCATATCTGCCGGACTTCGCATCATATTTTGCAAGACCGATGAAGTTTGCATTCTCTTTTGTTAAGTCATTCTTATCTTTGTCATACACTCGTGTACCTTGCCAATTTGTCTCGCTAAGAATATTAGCCATTTTTTGCCCTTTAGTTAATTTATTTTCCTTGTTTGTTTCTTTAGCAACTTGTTCTTGCTTTTGTTTCCCATGATTTTCTTCAGCTTTAGTACCAGCACACCCTGTTAATGCTAATGTGAATCCGAGCAGTATGGATGATAGTGTTTTTGTTTTTTTGTTCATGTTTTATCGTCTCCTTATTTTATGATTTTAGGTAGTACGGTTAGCGATTATAGTAGCAGTGCGTCATATATAAACTTAATTGCTACGTTTCTTATGTTAATCCCCGACTATAAACTGCCTCTAAATAAAACATTAAAAAAAGATAAACTAATTCCTAAAATTTGTTCATACTTATAAAAAGGTTTTTTACATGGGGTGAATGTAAGTCTCTCATTTTGAAACTGGCGTAATCACATTGGGGTATACACATTATGCTTACAGTGCGATTTTAGATGTGGTGTTATACTGTGTATAAGATTTTATGTGCGTATGTTGTGTCGGTTTTTGTCGGTAAGTCGATATATTTCGAAAATCGCTGATATATTTGGAGTTGCGCCGATATATTTCGAAAATCGCCGATATATTTGGAGTTGCGCTGATATATTTGAAAAATCGCTGATATATTTTGGAGGGGGATAAAAATGATTGTGAAAGAGCGGAAACTGCCCGTATATTTGCTGCAATTAGAAGCTTTACTTAGAAGATTGCCTGCTCATCATCCAAAAAGGAATGTGGTGGTTGAAAGTCTAGCGAAATTTATGGCCGGCTATAAAGGAGAGCAGGCGATTGAGTATCCACTTAGTTTTTTACCCGAAGCAGAATACCATATTTTACATGATATTAGGTTATTTGATCAAAAACATTATTTCCAAATTGATACTCTCATAGTTTCATCTTATTTTCTTCTTTTTCTTGAAATAAAAAATATTATTGGTACATTAATTTTTGATGCAAATTTCAATCAGCTTATTCGAATAGCAGATGGTACTACGGAAGAAGGATTCCCAGATCCGCTTTTACAACTGAAACGGCAAGAGATGCAACTGAGAAAATGGCTGAATCTACATGATTTACATAATATTCCGATTGAATTCCTCGTTGTAATTAGTTCCCCTCGCACAATTATTAAAACTTCAGATGAAATACTGTCTAGTAAAATTATCCACAGTGCAAATTTACCTAATAGAATAAAACAGATTAAAAATCAATATAAAGAAAAAGTGATTGATAATATAAATGGACTTATAGGCCAGATTATGAATGAGCACATTCCGCAACGTCAAAATGTTCTTGCGCAATATAAAATTAAAAAAGAGGAGTTGCTAAAGGGTGTACAGTGTGAGGAATGTTTTACAATGGCAATGTTAAAAGAAAAGCAGGGATGGCGTTGTTCAAACTGCAATAGTATGTCTAAACATGCTCATTTACGTGCTGTACAAGATTACACACTTCTGTTTAGTATAATAACTACTAATAGCGAATTGAGGGAATTTCTTAATATGGAATCTAGTTCTGCGGTTAAAAGACTCCTCCAAACAATGAATATCCCCTTCACTGGCAACAACAAAGGACGAATATATGATTTAACTTCTTTCCAATCGTAATTTTGCTATAATAAATAAGTACTTATACGAAGGGGAGTCTAAAGAGAAAATGAAGTCATTTAATATCGATCATGTTATAGCTAGTGTTTTGCAATGGATATTAAATATAGCCTTAATTATATTATCCATTGTGTTATCAATTTTCTTAGTGAATGAGACAATTACGTTCGTGCAGTATATTTTTTCGGCAAAAGAGTATACGTCTTATAAATTGGTTGAAAGTATCATCGTCTATTTCTTATACTTCGAGTTCATTGCATTAATTATTAAGTATTTTAAATCGAATTATCATTTCCCGTTACGTTATTTTATTTATATCGGAATTACGGCCTTAATTCGATTAATTATTGTGTCTCATGAGGAACCGATGGAGACGTTATTATACGCAGGAGCAATTCTTGTTTTAGTTATTGCTTTATACATATCAAATATGAGAGATTTGAGAAAAGAGTAGTAGTGCAGACATAAGTTTGCACTACTTTTTTACATCTTGACCTTCAAGTTGCTTGAAAGTTTACAATGAAATTAGGGCGTTTGAAATCGAAAAAAATTGAGAAATTAAGTGAAGAGGTTTCTTTTACTTGGAGGTTATAGGAATGAATCAGGAATTGAAGTTACGTCCATTAGAACGAGAAGATTTAAAGTTTGTACACGAACTGAATAATAATGCGCATATTATGTCGTATTGGTTTGAAGAGCCGTATGAGGCATTTGTGGAGCTGCAAGACTTATATGATAAACATATACATGATCAAAGCGAACGCCGATTTATCGTTGAGAAAGACAATGAAATGGTTGGATTAGTTGAGTTAGTAGAAATCGATTATATTCACCGTAGAACAGAATTCCAAATCATTATTGATCCGAATTATCAAGGATATGGTTATGCAGTGGATGCGACGCGTTTAGCAATGGATTACGCTTTTTCCGTACTAAATATGCATAAGATTTATTTAGTTGTGGATAAGGAAAATGAAAAGGCAGTACATGTTTATAAAAAAGTTGGGTTTATGGTAGAAGGTGAGCTTATCGATGAGTTTTTCGTTGATGGTAACTATCATAATGCGATAAGAATGTGTATGTTTCAGAAGCAATATTTTGAAAACAAGTAGTTGAAAGATTCGGAAGTAATGTTGACGCGTCGTAAAACCGTATGCTAAAATCCTTTTTAAGTATTAAGGAAGGTGCATAATATGCTTTATATAAAATTTGTAAAACTCATTAGAAAACTTTGCTCCGCACAAATGTATACGGTGAAGCGTTGTACGGAGCTTAATCAAGGGGCATAAATCCCCTATATTCATCGGCTGAATAACTTTTCTAAAAAAGTATAGTTTATCTATGCTTATTTCGTTATGGTTTTTCAGCTGGTGTATAAAATAGATTAAGGGGCCATAGACAATGCTTTGTCTATGGCCCTTTGTGTATATTATTCCGATGAGTCTTTACTATAAATTGGAGTAGTATAGGAAAAACCACGAAGCAGAGGGCTAGTGTCGAATGACGCTATCTCTCTGCTTTTTTTAATTTCAGGAAAAGAGGAATAAAAATGTGTTTACTTAAAGTGGAAAGTTTATCACATAGTTTTATAGATAAAGTATTATACGAAAATGCTTCTTTTGATTTGCATAAAGGGGAGCATATGGGAATTGTTGGACAGAATGGTGCAGGAAAAAGCACATTAATGAAAATATTGGTGGGGGAAATTATTCCTGATAAGGGAGACATAAAGTGGCAACCTAATATTCAAATTGGACATCTTGATCAATACGCAGAAATTGATGAGGGTTATACCATTTCACAATATTTAAAGAGAGCCTTTTATGATTTGTATGAAATGGAAAAGAGAATGAACAAGTTATATGAAGAAAGTGCGATGACTGGAGATGAAAATCAACTATTGAAAGCGGCAGAAATTCAAGGACTGCTCGAGGCTCGTGATTTTTATTCAGTAGATAGTATTACGAATAAGGTGGCAGCCGGTTTAGGTATTGATGTGATTGGGATGAATCGTGTGATTGGTGAATTAAGCGGAGGGCAGCGTGCAAAGGTAATTTTAGCGAAGCTCTTATTAGAAGAGCCTAATATTTTATTGCTAGATGAACCGACGAATTTTCTCGATAAGGAGCATGTGGAGTGGCTTGCTAATTATTTAATGAATTTTGAAGGAGCGTTTATTGTCGTATCACATGATTTTGATTTTCTGGAAAAGGTAACTTCTTGCATATGTGATGTAGAGTTCGGAACAGTTAAGAAGTATTACGGCAAATACTCAGATTTTGTAAGACAAAAGGAGCATTTGCGAAAAGATTATATTCGCCAATATTATGCACAGCAAAAGAAAATTGAAAAAACGGAAGAGTATATTCGTAGAAATATTGCTGGGGTGAATTCAAAAATAGCGCAAGGTCGTAGAAAACAATTACAGCGTATGGAAAGAATTGCGCCACCAAGTTTTACTCATAAACCGTCTATTCATTTTCAGGAACTTCCCATTTCAGTTCAGACAGTTCTTGAAGTAAATAATCTTGAAGTTGGTTACGACTTCGCTCTCTTACCAAAGTTGAATTTTTCAGTAATGGGTGGGCAAAAACTTGTCATTACAGGTTTCAATGGAGTAGGGAAATCTACTTTATTAAAAACAATCGTTGGAAATATTGCTAGTATTTCTGGAGAGTTTCACTTTTCAGAGCAAATAAAGATTGGATATTATGAGCAAGATTTAAATTGGAGCAATGATTCTTTAACGCCGCTTCAAATTATTTCAGAACAGTTTTCTAAACTGAATATGAAGGAAATACGCCATCATTTAGCTGCGTGTGGAGTGAAGGATACGCACGTTTCGCAAGAAATTCGTACGTTAAGTGGTGGTGAACAATCGAAGGTGAAACTGTGTGGATTATTACTATCACCTTGTAACTTCTTAATTTTAGATGAGCCGACAAATCATTTGGATGCAGAAGCGAAGGAAGCTTTGCAAAAGGCGTTAATTAAGTTTAAGGGCAGCATTATACTCGTATCTCACGAAGCAAGTTTTTATCTTGATTGGGCAGATAGCATCTTTCATATAGAGACGGGATTAGTTAAGGGGGTGTGAAACATATGAGTGAAAACAATTGGAAAACGAAAATTATATTATTTTTGACCGCTCAAACTATTTCGTTGTTCGGTTCCTCTCTCGTGCAATACGCGATTATATGGTATATCACCCTTACAACATCATCAGGAGTGATGTTGACTATTTCAACTGTTTGCGGTTTTCTACCACAAATTGCGATATCTTTGTTTGCAGGTGTTTGGATTGATCGTTATGACCGTAAAAAGATGATTATGTTATCGGACGGGATTATAGCGATTGCGACGTTAGTCTTAGCAATTTTATTTTTAACAGGATATAAAAGTATTTGGTTACTTTTTATTGTGTTACTCATTCGTTCAGCTGGAACAGGAGTACAAACGCCAGCTGTGAATGCATTAATTCCGCAAATCGTTCCGAAAGAGTATCTTATGAAAGTAAATGGAATAAATAGCAGTATTACATCTTTAATTATGTTTCTTTCTCCAGCAGCAAGTGCTGCGATTCTTTCTATTGCCAGCATTGAAACAACATTTTTTATTGATGTTATTACAGCTATGATTGGAATTAGTATTATGTTTGTCATTCATGTGGAAGGACATGTGAATGTAGAAAGTAAGCAAAAATCTAATCTACAAGGAATTAAAGAAGGGTTCACTTATTTAAAAGAAAATGTATTTATTAAAAGGCTAATCGTTTTATTGATTATCGTCATGATTTTAATAAGTCCAGCTGCTTTTTTAACACCTTTAATGGTAACTCGTTCTTTCGGGGCCGAAATGTGGAGACTTACTGCTAGTGAGATGACCTTTAGTGCGGGTGCGGCAGCTGGTGGCGTATTGATTGCAGCGTGGGGAGGTTTTCGTAATCGTATGCATACAACAGCGCTAGCTTGTGCATTATATGGACTGCTTATGATTGGACTCGGAATAGCACCGATATTTATTATGTATTTAGTCTTTAATTTTTTAATTGGTATAACAATGCCGTGCTTCAATACACCAGTTACTGTGTTATTGCAGGAGAAAGTAGAACCATCAATGCACGGACGGATGTTTAGCCTTGTACAAATTGCGAATTCATGCGCGCTTCCTTTAGGAATGATAATATTTGGTCCGTTGTCGGATATGTTTAGTGTAGAGATTTTGTTAATTTATGCTGGGATATTCGTGCTATTTTGCGCAATGTATATTGTATTAAGTAAGAGGTTTGAAGTGTAAATATTTATAATTTAGAAGGTTTGCGAAGTGATTTAAGATGCTTTGCAAACCTTTTTGTTGTTTGTTTAGTCAATAATTATTTATTGTTTAACAATAAATAATTATTGACTGTTAATTCTTTTTTGGATAATATGATGGTAAGAATCTAAGGGGAATTACATAAGTAGAGGAGAATGTGAAATGAAAAATAAATACGTAGTAGCTATTTCTTTCATGATTTTAGCGATTATTTCTTTAACGATACATGCTTCAAACAGTAAAGTAGGAGCGGATGGATTCCTTGAAGAACCTTTCTTTTTCCTAGTACCGATAAGTTATATATTGTTCCTTAGTGGTATTGGTATATTGCTATTTGGATTTATTACTTCAAAGCTGAAAAAGGGCAATAGATAGGGACAAAACACTCACTATGAAATAGAAACATACCATATGGAAGAAAAAGAATAAGTGAGATGAATCATGATGAATCATTATTTTTATAATGGTAGACAAGTAGGGGCAGCTATTACGCTGGCTGGGGCACAAGGGACAATTCATGCTGTGAATCAAACTATTCAAATGCAGCAACAAGCATATTTTGCACAAATGATGCAAAGTCAGTATATGCCCTATTCACAACTTCCGATGCAAATTGTACATTACGATGTACATCCAGCTGGTTTATTTTCCATTCCATATGGCGGGACATATTTCTTATGAAAGAAAGCGACTCAATAGAGTCGCTTTTTTTATATTCCGCCTAGCTTCATTCCAAGGAAGGCGAAGAGGATACCAATTATGTAAGTAGCACTTAAATATAAAAGGAAGATGTATAGCTTTTTACGATTGAGAAGCTGAACAGATTCTAATTTAAGCGTAGAAAATGTAGTGAATGCGCCCATAAATCCAGTACCTAATAATAGTTGCCAGCCTGTAGTAACTCCGTTGCCGATTATATATCCAAGTAAAAATGCCCCTGTTATATTAATAAGGAATGTAGCAATTGGAAATTGTGTTTTATTTCTTTTCTTAAACCAATTGCTAATTGCAAATCGTGTAATCGCACCGAAAAATCCTCCTGTTGCGACTAATAAAGCTTCTATCATGAGTAATCACCTTCCGTAAGAGATTTCTTAATTAAGAAATCTCCAAGTGTATAGCCAAGGCCAGACATAATGAGGCCACCAAGTATGCTACATGATACATATAAGAAGGCTATGCTCCACTCAGAATGATTGATTAATTGCACAGTTTCTACACTAAATGTTGAAAAAGTCGTAAAGGAACCGATGAATCCAGTTCCGATGCCTGTGATAACCTCTGAAGGTAAGATGTTTAGCCGAGCGATATAAGTAGTTAGCCACGCTAAGAAAAAGCAACCGATTAAGTTAATGAGTAATGTTGCCAATGGAAATGAATGATGCCAAAATGTGTTGATATTAAGACCTAAATAATAACGAGAAAGAGCTCCTAATATACCAGCAATGCCGACGATAATATAAATCAATTTTCTCACCTCTTTAAATAGCTTGCTCAAAAAAATAGACTCCTACCAGTATCCATACTGGTAGGAGTCATTAGCTAAGCAGCGTTTATGGCGAACTCCATCGCCTATGATTATTACATATAGTGTACTAAATATACCGTTTAATTTCCAGTGAGGAGGAGGGTGTAACTTTTCTTTTTTTGATGTCTGAAGGCTTTTTAAGTAATTAAAATGGGATCGATTACTTATCAACTAAATATAGTGATATACGGTTTTAATTATGATAAAATGTTTCTTATGTGTGTCGTTTTGTTTTATTTGACTGAAAATAAAGAAAAATAAATTTGCGTGAAAAGGAGTCATTTATTTGAAGAAATTTTTAAAAATCGTATTTACATGTGTTTTAGTAGTAGCGGGCATTGTAGGAGGATTTCTAGCTTATATGACACTTACTAAAGAACAGCCTGCTGATGTTATAAGCTTGAAGGTGGAGAATAATAAGGAGCGCGTATTAGCGACTGGGAATGAATTTAAAGTTACAACATTTAATATTGGATATGCTGGGTTAGATAAGGATCAAGATTTCTTTATGGATGGTGGAAAGGGATCTGGTTCAAGTAGTAAAGAGCAAACGGAAACTAATTTAAAGAATATGCTTTCGTTTTTACAAAATGAGAATAGTGATTTTGCGCTATTACAAGAAGTTGATATAAAGTCACTTCGTTCATTTGATGTAAATGGACATGAATTTTTGAAAAAAGGATTACCTGATTATGTTTCGTCATTTGGCAAGAACTACGATACGAAATGGGTTCCAGTGCCAATAACAAATCCAATGGGATATGCGGAGGCTGGATTAAGTACGTTTTCTAAATACACTGTTCAAGAAGCGAAGAGGTTCCAGCTGCCTGGAATGGAGCCTTGGCCAAAGCGTTTGTTTGATTTAGATCGAGCAATTGTGGAATATAAAATTCCTGTTAATAATGGAAAACATGTTAGACTCGTAAATTTACATTTGTCTGCTTATGATGAAGGCGGGAAAATTAGAAAACAGCAAGTAGAGTATTTAAAAGAATATATGAACAAGCATTATGAAAATGGTGATTACGTAATAATGGGTGGAGATTGGAATCAATTGGTTTCGAACGCTCAATTAAGTGATCCGAAGTTCGTGAAAGAGCGTCCTGAGTGGTTAGTAGAGTTACCGAAGGACTTTACAGACGGTGGCTTTAAGTGGGCTGTAGATCCGTCTGTTATGACTGTAAGAGATGATGTAAAGAAATATGTAGAAGGTGAAAATTTCGTCACTATTATTGATGGCTTTATCGTTTCACCGAATGTAGAGATTGTAAATGTACAAGGGAAAGATTTAAAGTTTGAAAATAGCGATCATAACCCAGTAAGTGCGGTATTTAAACTGAAGTAATTGATATGTATAAGTAGAAGGTGGGGCTTCATATGGAGTGGTTAAAGAGGACTTGTTTTTCTAACCTTGAGAAAGAATCACAGAAAAATCATTTATTACTGTTTATAACGATTTGTAGTTTCTTCCTTGGGATAATCGCGATTGGGTATTATGGATATATTTTTACAGAGAGAGCAATAGCATTTTGGATTTGTGGTATTTCTGTCGTTGCATTTGGAACGCTTTTTACTTTTATAAAAAGTATGGAATCAGTGTATAAATATATCATGACATTTATGTTGCTTACAATGTCTTACATTATGGTACAAGCTTTTAATGAAAGCCCGGCTGTATTTCAAATGGTCTATTTTACATTAGCTGTTTCACTTATTTACTTAAGTGAGCGCCTCATTTTAATTCTTGGCGGGATAGCTGTTGTGATCACATTTATCCTTTGTAGCTATTGGCCGGAGCAATTTTTTGCTTATACAGCCTCGTCTGAAGCTGCTAATTTCGCAAGTTTGTTAGCGATTGTAACAATCGCTATGTGGGGCGTCACGAAAATCGGTTCTAATCTGCTCCTTCGTTTAAGTGATGAGAAGCAAGAAGTAATGAGAAAAGCTCAGGAGTTAGAAGAGACGCAAAGACTTATTGAAGAAACAGTTGTGAAACTAGATAGTAATTTCAATCATTTAAGACAAAATATGAACACGTCGATGGAATCGATGAGTGAAATTAATTTTGCCTTTGAAGAGGTGGCAGTTGGTACACAATCACAATCAGAGATGATGTATCGTTCGGTAGAAGTATTGAATGATATGGAGGGAAATATTGAAAAAATCATCTCTCAAGTAAGAACTGCATCGGCTCATGTGGATGAAAGCTTAGAAATTTCAAAAGGTAGTGTACATACTCTAAGAAATTTTGAAACTAACATGAGAAGTTTAAATGATGTTGTTTCACAGTCTGGAATTATATTTAGAGATTTAATGATGCAATCGAAACAAATTAATGAAATTGTAGATGTAATAACGAATATTTCAAGTCAGACGAGTTTGCTAGCTTTAAATGCAAATATTGAAGCTGCGAGGGCAGGCGAGCATGGAAAAGGTTTTGCTATTGTAGCGAGTGAAGTGTTAAAGCTTGCTGAAGAATCAAATCGTTCTGCGGGAAGAATTCAAGGGATTTTGAAGGAGTTTAGTAATCAAGCAAGTAAGGTAGAAGTGCAAGTAGAGAAGTCAGAAAGAGTACAAGAAGAATGTAACGAAATGTTAGCAAGCGTTTTAACAAATGTAACTGATTTAGGGAAGTTTATTGATGCGATTAATGAAGTAATGCGAGAGGTTGTTGTTCAACAAGAAAGTTTCCAAGTTAAAACGACGAATATTGTAAAGGATGTTACGCATGCTTCTAACGTAATTCAGCAAACTTCTACAGCTACAGAAGAAGTGCTAGCGAGTGTGGAAGAAGAAAAACATCGAAATGATACGTCAGTGAAGACGTTACAAACTGTTAGCGAGCAAGTGAAGTTGTTAGAAGATATTTTAGAAAAGTAATATTGCTTAGAAAGAGCACGAGTGATGTGCTCTTTTTTCATTGAAACGAATACTTGATAGGAATTTAATTGCTTTTCTGCGCGTTTTCTGCCAAGCTTAAGGAGATAAAGTGAGACTAGTACATACTGATTATTAGCCCTCACCAATCAAGCTATCCGCAAATAGCGGAATAAAATACTTCAAAGAAAGAATTATATAGGTGACGCATATGATCGAAGTTAAGACTTCTGAACTTAGTGATGGAGAATTTAATAGAGGTGTATTTGCAACTCGTGATATTAAAAAGGGTGAGTTGATACACGCAGCACCAGTTATCTCTTATCCGAATGAACAGCATGAACATATTGAGAAAACGTTACTTGCTGATTACGCATTTGAGTATGGAATCAATCATACGGCAATCCTTTTAGGATATGGTATGTTATTTAATCATTCATATACACCGAATGCAACGTATGACATCGTTTTTGAGAATCATACATTTAACTTCTATGCTTATAAAGATATAAAAGCAGGAGAAGAAATTTTAATCAATTATAATGGTGAAGTTGATAACGATGAGCTGTTATGGTTTGATAAAGAAAAAGAAGAGAACGAAAAGTAATATAAAGAGTATAGAAAGAGCACATTCTGTGGGATGTGCTCTTTTTTATTGATGTAAATAAAGTAAAAAGTACAAAAAAATACCACTTTCTTTTTATATGGTATAGTAAGATACTGAGGGATAGTGTTTTGAAAAAGTCACATATTTTACAAATTGTTGTCTTTCTGATGACATGTCAAGTTTAGTAGTCCATTTGGGTTGCTTTATTATGCAATATATATTTTAATATGATTGGCACCTCTTATAAATTAAGAGGTTTATAGGTGTCTCGAATTGATTTTGGGTACACTGTATCCACCACTTTAGGTTCTTTCATGTACGTGGGGATATTATGGGCCCGTATAACGGGATAAAATGAATATAGAAATAGAGGAATCGTAAAATGAATATGCAAGAGGTTTATAAATATTTAAGTACGGTATTGCCTGAAGGACATGTTAAACAAGATGAAATGTTAAAGAATCATACGCATATTAAAGTTGGCGGAAAAGCAGATGTTTTTGTTGCGCCTACAAATTATGATGAAATTCAAGAAGTTATTAAATATGCGAACGAATATAATATTCCAGTTACGTTTTTAGGAAATGGATCGAATGTCATTATTAAAGATGGTGGAATTCGCGGGATTACAGTAAGTTTAATTCATATTACAGGTGTTACTGTAACAGGAACGACGATTGTAGCACAGTGTGGTGCAGCAATTATTGACGTATCACGTATTGCCTTAGACCATAACTTAACGGGTCTTGAGTTTGCTTGTGGTATTCCAGGTTCAGTTGGCGGAGCATTATATATGAATGCTGGTGCATACGGCGGTGAAATTTCGTTTGTATTAACAGAAGCTGTCGTAATGACAGGTGATGGAGAGCTACGTACTTTGACGAAAGAAGCATTTGAATTTGGATATCGTAAGAGTGTATTTGCGAACAACCATTACATTATTCTTGAAGCGAGATTTGAACTTGAAGAAGGTGTACATGAAGAAATTAAAGCCAAAATGGATGATTTAACGTTTAAACGTGAGTCAAAACAGCCTCTAGAATATCCTTCATGTGGTAGCGTATTTAAGCGTCCACCAAATAACTTTGCTGGTAAGTTAATTCAAGACTCAGGACTACAAGGTAAGCGAATTGGTGGAGTAGAAGTTTCTTTAAAACACGCTGGATTTATGGTGAATGTTGATAACGGAACAGCACAAGATTACATCGATTTAATTCACTTCGTACAAAAGACAGTTGAAGAGAAATTTGGCGTGAAGTTGGAGCGAGAAGTAAGGATTATTGGAGAAGATAAAGAATAACGAAATACGTATGAAGATATGAATTATTTTAAAATAACATTTGGGTATTGTTGACAATTTGTTTTCAATTCAATATAATGGCTAATAATTTAACAAATAACATACGTTGAAAGAGCCCAGTAGCAGTTTGTCACTGTTAACGAGAGAGCTAGGGGTTGCTGGAACCTAGCACAAACAAACTTGCGAATTACACTCTGGAGTATCTTAGGTAATGCTAAGCGGACTAGCAATCGATATTATTGCTAAGAGTGGTATGAGTAGCTATGCTATTTATGCAAACTGGGTGGTAACACGGTGAATAATCGTCCCTATGTCTATCGTAGACATAGGGGCTTTTTTGTTTTTTTAAAATAAAGGGGATGACAAAAGATGAATATTATTGATGAATTAGAATGGCGCGGCGCCGTTAATCAGCAGACTGACGAAGAAGGCTTACGTAAGCTAGTAGAAGAGAAAAAGATTTCACTATATTGCGGAGTTGATCCAACTGGTGATAGTATGCATATCGGACATTTGATTCCGTTTATGATGATGAAGAGATTCCAATTAGCTGGCCATCATCCTGTTATTTTAATTGGCGGGGCAACAGGAACAATTGGTGATCCGAGTGGACGACAATCAGAGCGTCAGCTTCAAACGTTAGAAGTGGTTCAGCATAATGTAGATGCGTTAACAGCACAAATGAAAAAGCTATTTGATTTTGGTGGAAATAGCGAAGTGAAGATGGTAAATAACTATGATTGGACACATGAAATAAATATTATTGAGTTTTTACGTGATTACGGGAAAAACTTTAGCATCAATAGCATGTTAGCGAAGGATATTGTAGCAAGCCGTTTAGATACAGGTATTTCTTTCACAGAATTCACGTACCAAATTTTGCAAGCGATGGATTTCCACCATTTATACACGAAAGAGGATGTTCAGCTGCAAATTGGTGGTAGTGACCAATGGGGAAATATTACGAGTGGTTTAGATTTAATTCGTAAGTTAGAAGGTCATGAGGCGAAAGTATTCGGATTAACGATTCCGTTATTATTAAAATCGGACGGTACGAAGTTTGGTAAATCAGCGGGTGGTGCGGTTTGGCTTGATCCTGAAAAAACGACACCGTTTGAATTTTACCAGTTCTGGGTAAATACAGATGACCGTGACGTAATTAAATACTTGAAATACTTTACGTTCTTAACGAAAGAGCGTATTGATGAATTAGCAACGAAGGTAGAAGCGGAACCTCATAAACGTGAAGCGCAAAAAGTGTTAGCGGAAGAAATGACGAAATTTGTTCATGGAGAAGAGGCGTTCCTGCAAGCTGAGAAAATTACAGCAGCGTTATTTAGCGGAGATATTAAATCGTTAACAGCTGATGAAATTGAACAAGGCTTTAAAGAAATGCCAACATTCCAGTCTTCAAAAGAGACGAAAAACATCGTAGAGTGGCTAGTCGATTTAGGGATTGAACCATCTAGACGACAAGCACGCGAGGACATTAATAATGGTGCGATTTCTATGAATGGTGAGAAAGTAACAGATGTGGGTACAGATGTTACTGTAGAAAATTCATTTGATGGAAGATTTATTATTATTCGTAAAGGGAAGAAGAACTACAGTTTAATTAAATTGGGATAATGAGTAAGGCTGGAAAATATATCGGCGATTTTTCGAATATATCGACCGTAACTCAAATTATATCGGCGATTTTTGAAATATATCAGCGCAAATCCGAATATATCAGCGATTTTCCCAATATATGAATTTACCGACAAAAAGCGACAATAAGAGCTGTTCCGAACGGGACAGCTTTTATTGAAAAAGTCAGTATATTTAGATAAATTTAAAGGGTATATAATTTTTTTGACGAATAAATAAGTTAGAGAAAATTACGGATAAAAAATAGCCCGAACCATGCAGGGCATGATTCGGGCTTATATTCAGCTTAGTAAGCTAAGCTGAATAGACCTTTAATGTGTGATAAGTAACGAACGTTACTTGCTTCTTTCATTAATGATGCTGGTAAGCCTTTAAGTGGAGTATTGCTTGCTCCAATTGTAGCAACCGCATCTTTACGTCCTAGACTAGCAAGTGTTCCAGAGTTTACAGGTGCGAACTCTTCCAATGCTTTGCCTTCTAGTGCTGCGTATAAGTTGTATCCAATTAACTCACCCATTTGCCAAGCGATTTGTGCAGTTGGTGGGTATGGACGTCCGTCTGGAGCGAAGACAACAGCGCTGTCTCCAGCAACGAATACGTCTTTGTGAGAAGTAGATTGTAGGTATGCATCAACTGTTGCACGTCCACGGTTAACTTCAAGACCTGATTCACCGATTAATGGGTTACCTTGTACGCCGCCTGTCCAAACGAATGTGTTAGCAACAAGTTTTTGACCGTCTTTTAAGTCGATTTCATTGCCAGCAACGTTTGTTACAGGAAGACCAGTTAAGAATGTAACACCGCGTGCTTCTAGGCTAGTAGTTGCACGTTCGATTAAGTGGTCTGGTAATACTGGAAGGATTTTTGGACCTGCTTCAACAAGAAGAAGTTTCACTTCTTTTGGATTTACGCCGTGGCTTTTTGCAAGTTTAGGCATAATGTCAGCAAGCTCACCAACTAGCTCAACGCCAGTTAATCCGCCACCACCGATTACGATTGTAGCATCAGCTTCGTTTTTCGTTTTCGCGTATTCACGAATACGGTCTTCAACGTGTTTGTAGATTTTGTTTGCATCAGCAGCCGATTTTAATACCATGCTGTTTTCTTCTAGTCCTGGAATACCGAAGTAAGCAGTTTTACTTCCTAAAGCAACTACAAGTGCATCGTAAGATAAAGTAGTGCCACCAGCTAGTTTGATTTCTTTGCTATCAACTGAGAATGACTCAACTGTTGCGATTTTAAGATCGATGTCTTTCCCTTTGAAAAGCTTTGTAAGTGGCATTGCAACTGCTTGCTCAGACACGTTACCAGCTGCAAGGCGGTGTAGTTCAGTGATGATTTGGTGTGTTGGGTATTGGTTAATCACTGTAACTTGTGCTTCTGATTTGCTGTAATATTTACGTACGTTTAAAGCGGCAAGAAGACCGCCATAACCAGCGCCTAAGATGACAATTTGTTTTGACATAGTATGATATCCCCCGTCTTTACTAATTGTTGTTATAAGTTAAATTATTTATTGTTACGTTCTGCACTAATTTGAAGATATGCGTTCACAAAGCGGAACATTTTTTGTGCTTGTGGATCTTTTAGTAATTTTAACAGACCGAATAGGCCGATAACTTCGTTGCTTTCTTCAGCACGATCTTTCGCTTCGATTGCAGTTGCAGCCATGCTTTTCACTGTATCTTTTACAGGTTCTACAAGCTCTGTAATTGCACCAACAGTGTCGCTTTTTAATACTTCATCAGTAGCAACAGTTTGAGCGAAGTCATAAGACTTAGTTAAAATGTTAACAAGCTCAGTTAATTTTGGAAGCTGTTCTACTAGTGTTGTTAATGATTCTTGTACCTCAGGTTTTAACAACTGATCAAGTACATCAAGTTGTCCTTGGCTAGCAGAAATTTGTACAGTTTCTTGTTCTGGCTTTGTTTGAGTCATAGTTTCTGGCATCTCCAATTCTCCTTTACGATAGCAATACTCTTATTTTTTATAAGTAAGATAGTAAACGTTTACGAAACTTTATACAAAGTTTCACAAAACACAATAAAATGCCTTTAAATTTATGACAGCAAGTAAGCTGCAAACATAAATCTAAAACCATAACGTCTTACCTATTATTTATGAACTGTCCGATACATGGCTTGTCCGCATAATGGAAAAGCTCCGTTACCGGAAAGTGTATATAATATATATCCTATATTATATACTATATACACCTATGTTAACATAAAAATGATTCCTAATTATTTGATATTGAGTGTATAACGTAGTGCTGACAAGGTATGAAAGCGTATAAAATATTTTGTTCCAGTTAGAAATGTATATACATATAAAGAAAAAAAGGAAAAAATGAACAAATTCATGTTCGTTTTTTCCTTTTTCCTATTATTCACCTTCTACAATTAGCATCGATGTGTTACCGCTTTTTTCAAGATGGCATTCGCCCCAAGTACAAAGAGAATCAAGAATGGACTCTAAAGACCAACCGTATTCTGTAAGTGAATATTCTACTTTTGGTGGTACTTGATTGTATACCTTTCTTTGAATAACCCCATCGTCTTCTAATTCACGTAATTGCTGAGTTAACATTTTTTGTGTAATCCCAGGCATTAAACGTTTTAGTTCACTCGTTCTTTTTGTGCCTTTCGTTAGATGACAAAGGATAACAACCTTCCATTTTCCACCGATAACCTCTAAAGTCGCTTCAACGGGAATATTGTATTTCTTCATATAAAAATCTCCTTTGATGAATGTAGATTTAAGTTCTCCAACAAAAGAAGCTAAACAATTAAATGTTACTAAAAAGTGCCTATAGCACTTTAAAGTACGTACTTTTTATCATGTTGAATATGTTCCATAATAGCATACGTAAGAGAGAAATGAGTAGTACGGTACTAAAAAGTGCCTATGTTACTTTTGGGTACCTATCGTACTTTTAAGTGCGTTCTTCAAAAAAAGAGTAAAGCCATTCATAATAGCATATATCAACAGTAAAGTTATTTTTGTAGAAGATAAAAAGGCCTTTTTATCATACTATTATGATTGGATTTCTCGCATTAAGGAGGAGTTCAATTGAATTCATATACAGTATCTTCTTCGGTTATGCAGACGAATCGGAGAAGTATGTTTGCTTTATTAGCACTAGCAATTAGTGCGTTTGGAATTGGTACAACTGAATTTATTAGTGTCGGCTTATTACCATCTATCTCAGAGGATTTACATGTTTCTGTTACAACAGCGGGGTTAACTGTTTCTTTATATGCATTAGGAGTAGCGTTTGGTGCTCCAGTATTAACGTCATTAACAGCTAGTATGTCGCGAAAGACGTTATTAATGTGGATTATGATTATTTTCATTATTGGTAATGGAATTGCGGCGGTAGCAACAAGTTTTACTGTGTTACTTATTGCGAGGGTTGTATCTGCATTTGCGCATGGTGTTTTTATGTCAATTGGATCTACAATTGCGGCTGCGCTTGTACCTGAGAATAAACGTGCAAGTGCAATAGCATTTATGTTTACTGGTTTAACTGTTGCGACTATTACAGGTGTACCAATTGGAACATTTATCGGTCAACAATTTGGCTGGAGGGCCTCGTTTATTGTTATTGTGGCCATTGGAATCGTTGCTTTAATCGCCAATAGTATGCTAATTCCTTCTAATTTAAAAAAAGGTACGTCTGTATCATTTCGCGATCAATTTAAGCTGATTACGAATGGAAGACTGTTACTTGTATTTATTATTACTGCATTAGGATACGGGGGAACGTTCGTAACATTTACGTATTTATCTCCGTTATTACAAGAAGTAACAGGATTTAAAGCAAGTACCGTTACAATTATTTTGTTAGTATACGGAATTGCAATTGCGATTGGGAATATGGTCGGGGGAAAATTATCAAATCATAATCCGATTCGAGCGTTATTTTACATGTTCTTTATTCAAGCGATTGTATTATTTGTTTTAACATTTACAGCGCCATTTAAAGTCGCTGGATTCATCACAATTATTTTCATGGGACTATTCGCATTTATGAATGTTCCAGGGCTACAAGTGTATGTTGTTATATTAGCTGAGAGGTTTGTACCTAGCGCTGTTGATGTAGCATCGGCGATTAACATTGCAGCATTTAACGCAGGAATTGCTCTTGGTGCTTACTTGGGCGGTATTGTAACGAACTCGTTAGGATTAATTCATACGGCTTGGGTAGGTGGAATTATGGTAGTAGGTGCTGTTGTTTTAACTGCGTGGAGTATGACATTAGAAAAAAGAGATCAAGTAAAATAAAAGGAGAGAAAATAAAATGAAAAACTTACAAAGTAAAACAGTATTAAATAATGGTGTAGAAATGCCTTGGTTCGGTTTAGGTGTATTTAAAGTAGAGGATGGACCAGAACTTGTAGAAGCAGTGAAATCGGCGATTAAAGCAGGATACCGCAGCATTGATACAGCTGCAATTTACGGAAATGAAAAAGCTGTAGGTGAAGGAATTCGCGCAGGTATAAAAGAAGCAGGCATTTCTCGTGAAGATTTATTCATTACTTCAAAAGTGTGGAATTCGGATCAAGGATATGAAACGACACTTGCTGCATATGAAGAAAGCTTAAAAAAATTAGAGCTGGATTATTTAGATTTATACCTTGTTCATTGGCCTGTAGAAGGGAAATACAAAGATACGTGGAGAGCGTTAGAAACACTTTATAAAGAAAAACGCGTACGTGCAATTGGGGTAAGTAATTTCCAAATTCATCACTTACAAGATGTAATGAAAGATGCAGAAATTAAACCAATGATTAACCAAGTAGAATACCACCCTCGTTTAACACAAAAAGAATTACAAGCTTTCTGTAAAGAACAAGGTATTCAAATGGAAGCATGGTCACCACTTATGCAAGGTCAATTATTAGATAATGAAAAATTACAAGAAATTGCTGAGAAACACGGTAAAACAACAGCGCAAGTTATTTTACGTTGGGATCTTCAAAATGGAGTAATCACTATTCCAAAATCAACGAAAGAACACCGCATTATTGCAAATGCCGATATATTTAATTTCGAATTAACGAAAGAAGATATGGAAAAAATCGATGCGTTAAATCAAAATCACCGTGTTGGTCCGGATCCTGATAACTTCGATTTCTAAGATTAAAGTAAGAAAGAAGAGTGCGTAAAAGCACTCTTTTTTTGTGCATAAAAATAGTTTCTAAATAAATACTACTTAGTATTAAGTTTGTGATAAGGGGCTGTAAACATGAATATAAAGCAATCGTTCAAGATTTTAGCTATGTTTTTAAGTGTTTTATTTGTGTTATTCCCGCTTCAAAAAGCATTTGCAGAAGTTATGGACCATACAAAGTATGAAATGAATTGGAGTTATAGTAAGTCAAAGAAGAAACCAATTCGAACAGAGCTTATTAAAACCGCAGATGGCAAAATTGCTTTTTGCTTAAATGTAGATTTGAAATCTCCAAGCGGTCAAGATTTACCGGAAATGGGGAAAGTGGATATTAACGTATACCGTGTACTATTGAATGGATATCCACAAAAGAGTCCACAAGAATTAGGTGTTTCTGATTGGAGAGAAGCACATTACGCAACGCAGCTTGCAGTGTGGAATGCGTTAAAACAAATCGATATTAATGATTTAGATTTCCGCAATAAAAATGTAGAGAAAGTAACGAAAGACATCGTTGCAAAAGCAAGCGCTAGTGAAGAGTTACAAGAAATTACGATGAGTGTAACTCCTACAGAAGAACAAGAAGCAGTATTAAAAAATGATTTCTTTGAAACAGGTTTATATACAGTAGAAACAAATGCAAAAAGCGGAACGTATAAAGTGCAAGCAACAGGTGCGCCAGCGGGCGTGAAATTTGCAAATGAAAAAGGCGAAACAAAAACAGAATTTAATGTAGGAGAAAAGTTCCGCATTTTAATTCCGAAACAAACACCAGCTGGTGGATTTAGCTTTAAAGTATCAGGAAATTTAACGAAATTACAAGGGATTGCGCATAAAGGTACACCGACTATTCAAAATGCAGTAGTATTACTTGAGCGTAGTGAAGAAAAAACAAGTCCAGAGTTAGCGGTAAGTTGGAAAAAGGCTGAGGCTCCAAATAAACCAAATAAGCCATATACTCCAAATGAACCGCATAAACCGAATCAAAAGAGATAATGAAAAAGCATTGGCATATGCCAATGCTTTTTCATATGAATTCTTTAAAGGTATATTAAGATAATAATTAATCGAGTGAAACACTATTCTAATGTTTGAAAAAGTATTTAAAAATAATAAAATATGGAGAAATCTAAACGTTACAATAAATGGATTTTATTCACGAAATTGTAACATTATTCTAATTAGAGAGGCTATCAAACAAAGTGTAAAGCGTGTACAATTCAGTTGGAAAAACTACCTATAGATGGTCATATATGAATAAAATGTAAAATGCTATTACTGTTTTTATTTTTAGATGTATAGATGACAATACTGAAAAATATCTTTTACTATTCTCTTTTTTATGTAGCAAGAGAACTCATCACAAATAGAGAGAAGTGAGGAGGGCATATTACATAAAAATTTTACAATGTAAGAAAGCGAATACATGGAGGGAAATGCGGTAGTAATAGATACAGGTGCGCGAGGTGTTAGTCTATTCATTAAATGTTTTTATAAAAATAATAGGATTTTTTATTAAATGGATATATAGGATAGTTTCTCTAAATAAAGGAACAGGGGACACAGATTATGTCAAAGAAGAAAAAGAGTAGGGTATTAGTAGCTGGTATATGTATATCTACATTATTATCACCAGTAGCTTTCGAAGCATCGAAAGGATATGCCGCACCTTTGGAAGAGAATAAGGGCGGGAGTTTAGAAGAGGTTCAAGAGAATAAGTTTGAGCAAAGGGTATTTCAGTTGCCGGGGAAAGGGAATGTGGAAGAAGAGAGAGAGCGATTAAAACAGAAATGGAATTTATCTGCTAATGAACCAACTGGAATTTATGCAAAACCTAATGAAGAAATTACGATTGAAATACAAGGGAAAGATTCTATTAAAGCTTTTATCGGAACGAGATCTTATGATGTAGAAGGTTTTAAAGAGTTTGATTTGAAACCAGGTAAAAATGTAATTAAGTCCCCTAATGGCGGAATCTTATATTTTTATAATTTAAATGATAGTGGCGAGGTAACTGCAAAAGTTGAAAAAGGTGGTAGTCATTTCCCGTTATTTATACTAGGGAAACATACGAAAAAAGATTGGGATGAAATGCTGGAAAAGTATAAAAATCCTTACGCAGTAGAATTAAAGGGAGAGAGAAGTTTAGTTACTGCGAGTTATGATGCTGTGAAAAACCATATGGGAGATACAGACCCAGTAGAGTTAATGAAATTGCATGATAAGATTATTAGAATGGAGAACGCAGTGGCAGGTCTATCTGAAGATGTTACTGGAGTTGCAAAGTCTCCAAGCCATTATGTGCAGTTTGTTGAAAAAAGAATCCCAGAAGAAAAGGATCACATGTTCGCTAAGCACTATCATACTGGTTATGTCCCAGATGTGATGGATAAGGTGTTGAATACAGAAGAACTCACAAATAATGGATGGGGACCGTGGCATGAAGTCGGTCACTTACATCAACAAGCCCCTTGGCAGTGGACAGGTATGGGAGAAACTACAGTCAATATTTATAGTCTAGCTGTGCAAACGGCTCTTGGAAATAAATCACGGATGGAAATAGATGGACGTTATGAAAAGGCATTTGCATATTTGAATCAACTAGATGAGGAGAAGAATTTTGATAAATCAGATCCGATTATTATGTTCTGGCAGTTGCATTTAGTGTATGGAGATCAGTTCTATCCGAAACTGCATCAAATGTATAGAATAATGTCTGATGCAGATTATCCACCATTAGACACAGATCAAGTTATTACTACAGATAGAGAAAAGAAACAACAGTTTATTTATGTAGCTTCCAAAGTAGCGGGGCAAAATTTAATTCCATATTTTAAGAAATGGGGGTTACATGCAGAGTCTTACACTGTAGAAAAAGTGCATAAAATGCAATTACCTGAACCGAAAAATGAAATATGGTTATCGAGAGATAGCTCTCCTATTCGTGAAGAACAAGTAAAACCATATAAAGTACCTTACGGTGAAGCTGTCAATACGGTACCAGATGTTGTAATAGGGACAGGCTCAGGAGAAGAATTAGATGAGAAAAAAGCAAGTGAGCTAGTACAGAACTTGGGTGAAAATGTAAAAGTATCTGGGAAAATCAGATGGTCTAAACAGGAAACTGGAAAACAAATTGTATATGTAGAAATTATAGATGAAAATGAAAATGTCAATTCGATTCCTGTTTCTGTGAATGGTGTATACGGAGATAGTATGTTATTTAAAACATATTGGAACACAAACTCAGTTTTAACCTTACAGCATAAGGATAAGAAATTTAATGCGACATTAGTAAGGAACATATTGGAGCATAGTTATCGAAACCAAAAATATGTAGGTGTTACGATTTACGATGCAAATGGAAATGAAAAGAAGAGTGTTTCCGCGGAAGGGCATGAAGGATTAAAAAATTTCGTGAAAGAGTTAGATGGTATGTCGTTTGAATACGGGGACATGGTGAAGGTATACCATATCCAGCCTCAATATTTAGAATGGTACGATGATAATAAACTCGTAGACCAAGGAGAAGCTAAAAACAAAAAGGAAAAATTATTTAAAATTACCCCACAAGGATATGAATTAATAGATGGTTTACAAGAAGTCACAGCAGTACCGCAAAAAGTGGTAATTGGAACAGACGCTGAAAAATTAGAAGCAAAAAACTTTGTTCAAGTGAAAGACGGAGAAGTAGTAGGTTTTGTAGAAAAGCCAAATACAACAAAAATCGGAGAACAAAAGGTAAAGGTGGAAACGAAAGATCGCTTTGGGAATAAAAAGGTAACAGAAGTTTCATTAGAAGTGATTTACGGTGATAGTATTATGTTTTTTGGTACAAGGTATGGAGGAACAAACATTAAATCGGTTGTCACGTTAAATCATGAAGAAAAGAAATTCAGTACAACCGATTCAGAAGGTCCAATGCATACTTTATTTGCGGATGAGAAATATATGGCGATGACTGTATATGATAAAGATGGAAAAGAGAAGAAAGCTTTATCGGTAAAAGCATCTGAAAATACAAAAGGATTTGCGGAACAATTTAATGGAATGGTCTTTGAATACGGGGATATAGTAAAGGTTTATCAGAGAGAATTCGATCGTTTTAAAGTATATAAAAAGAATGAGTTCGTAGATACAAAGTATGGTGTAAATGAAGTATTCTTTAAAATTACAGAGCAAGGTTTCGAGAGAATCGAAGCTCAGCAACAAGTAACGGCAGTACCACAAAAAGTGGTAATTGGAACAGATGTTGAAAAATTAAATGCAAAAGACTTTGTTGAAATAAAAGACGGAGAAGTAGTAGGTTTTGTAGAAAAACCGAATACAACGAAAATTGGTGAACAAAAAGTAAAAGTAGAAACGAAAGATCGTTTTGGTAATAAAAAAGTGACAGAAGTTCCTGTGGAAGTGACATATGGAGATAGTTTAGTATTTAAAGGTCTCAATTATAGTACTGATATTAAATCGATTGTAACAATGCAACACGATCAGCAAAAGTTTAGTGCCACAGCTGATTCAAAGCAAGTGCATCATTACTTTAAAGAAGAGACGTATTTTGAATTTACATTGCTAGATCAAAATGGAAATGAGAAAAAGAAAGTAACTGTAAAAGGTGTTGAAAATGCGGAAGAATTCGCAAAATCAATTAATGGCTTAGGATTCGATTACGGTGATGTTGTGAAAGTATATCATGCAGAATCAGACCGCTTTAATTGGTATCAAAATAATAACTTTGTCGGTCAAGGTAAAGCGAAGATAGAAAAAGAATTACTGTTCAAGGTAACTAAACAAGGTTTTGAGAGAATGGAAGCTCAACAAGAAGTAACAGCAAAACCGCAACAAGTAGTAGTCGGAACGGAAGTAGAAAAGCTAGATGCAAAAAACTTTGTTGAAGTAAAAGGTGGAGAAGTAATCGGTTTTGTAGAAAAACCAAATACAACTACACTTGGAAAGCGAACAGTAAAAGTAGAAACGAAAGATCGTTTCGGAAATAAGAAAGTAACAGAAGTGCCAGTAGAAGTGATTTATGGAGATAGTATTATGTTCTTTGGTACATGGCATGGTGGAACGAATATTAAATCAATTATCACATTAAATCATGAAGATAAAAAATTAAGTACAGTAGGTTCAGATGGGCCGGTTCATACTCAATTTAAGGGTGAACAATATATGGGTCTCTCTGTGTTTGGTAAAGATGGAAAAGAGAAGAAGCAAATGATCTTAGAAGGAATGGAAAATACAAAAGCATTTGCGGAACAATTTAATGGTATGACGTTTGAATATGGTGATGTAGTAAAAGTATATCAAGCGGAATTCGATCGATTTAAAGTGTACAAAAAGAATGTAGAAGTGAATGCACAGTATGGTGTGAATGATGTATTCTTTAAAATTACAGAAAAAGGTTTTGAAAGAACAGAAGGTATGAAAGAAATAAAAGCTTAAAAGTAAGAAAATCTCGTAAAACATTATGTTTTACGAGATTTTTTTGTTATTCAGCTTCAGAAACTACTGTGAAGCGTTCGTTTACATGTTTTGGGTTTTCAATTTCATCAAGTGCTGCAACTGCGAAGTCTTCGTAACTTACGTAGCTATCACCTTTTGCGTTCACAAGAAGGTTGTCTTTACCAGCTTTATAAGAACCAGTACGTTTTCCTAATGCGAATAGTGCAGAAGGGCTGATGAATGTCCAAGTGATGTCATTTGTTTGTTGTAAGATTTCTAAGTTTTTACCTTGGTTTTGAGCTGTTGCAAGATATTCTTTCGGGAAACCTGGTGTCTCAAATACACGTGTTGTTTTCTCTTCGTCTACAAATAAGCTTCCAGCGCCTCCAACTACAAGTAATTTTGTATTTGGTGCACCTTTCATCGCTTCAATTAGTACGTTTCCTGCATCTACGTGAAGGTGTTCTTGTCCTGCTGGAGCACCGAATGCATTTACAACTACATCGAATGCTTGCAAGTCGTTAGATGTAAGAGAGAATACATCTTTCTCTAAAACTTTTACATTGTCTTCCTTAATTTTTGCAGCGTTTCTTACGATTGCAGTTACTTCATGTCCGCGATCTAATGCTTCTTTTAAAATACGACTTCCTGCTTTACCATTTGCTCCGATGATTCCGATTTTCATAATAAATCCCTCCAAAGTGTTTTGTTAAAGTGTATATCTGAAAGTAAATGAATGTGTTGTAATAAGGTTTGTTACAACCTGATGTAATCATTATAGTTACAGGTAGACACTTTTGTCAATGGGGTAGTTTGTAGATTTATTTTTTGTTTTAGTATGCACAGTTAGAGGGAGGGTAGTCAGTCATAAAGATATTGTTACTGTGAACCTGGCTAATATTTGGAAATTGCAAATTGTCGAAAAATGTTGATTTTTGAATGTTTTTTAAATATAATTCGTTTTATGGAGAAAAGGAGGGGTTAATTGTATGAATATTTTGGAACAATTCGTTTCGTCAACGAATACAATTCTTTGGTCATATATTCTTATTGCAATGTTAATTGGTTTAGGTCTTTATTTTTCTATTAAATTGAAATTCGTACAAATTACTCATTTAGGGGAAATGATTCGTTTAATGAGTGATGGGTTAACTGGAAAGACGCGTAAAAAAGGCAGTGTATCTTCTTTCCAAGCATTTTGTATGAGTTCTGCAGCTCGTATTGGTATAGGTAACTTAGCTGGTGTAGCGTTAGCTATTTCTATGGGAGGACCTGGAGCAGTATTTTGGATGTGGGTTATTGCGATTATCGGGGCTTCTTCAAGTTTCGTCGAAAGTACGCTTGCACAAATTTATAAAATAAAAGATGGCAGTGGATTCCGTGGTGGTCCTGCTTATTATATGGAAAAAGGTTTAAATAAACGTTGGATGGGGATTTGGTTCTCTATTCTGATTACAATTAGTTACGGTTTAATTTTCAACTCAGTACAAGCAAATACAGTTACATTAGCGTTTAAAAATGCATTTGGTATTGAGCGTTACGTTGTTGGGATTGTATTAGCAGTATTAGTTGCGGTTATTATTTTTGGTGGTGTAAAAAGTATTGCGCGTATGTCGGAAATGATTGTTCCGCCAATGGCAATTCTTTATATTGCAGTAGCGATTTTCGTTGTTATTAAAAACTTCTATTTACTACCAGATGTGTTTACAGAAATCTTTAAAGGTGCATTCGGTTTAGATTCAGCTGTAGGCGGTGGTATCGGTGCTGCGATGAAATATGGTATTCAGCGCGGGTTATTTGCGAACGAAGCAGGTATGGGTAGTGCGCCGAACGCGGCAGCAACAGCTGATGTAACGCATCCAGCCAAACAAGGTTTTATTCAAACAATCGGCGTTTTAGTAGATACATTCTTAGTATGTACATCAACAGCATTTATCGTACTATGTTCTGGTGCATATAAAGCAACGAACTTAGAAGGTATTGAATTAACACAAAATGCATTAAGTTCACAAATTGGCCCATGGGCGAGCAGTTTCTTAGCGATTATTATTTTCTTATTCGCTTTCAGTTCACTTCTAGGAAACTACTACTATGGTGAAACAAATATTGAATTTATTAAGCAAAGCAAAACGTGGTTAACAATTTACCGTATTGCGGTAGTTGGAATGGTATTATTCGGTTCTGTTGCGACGCTTCAAGTTGTATGGAATATGGCAGACTTATTTATGGGTCTAATGGTAATCACGAACTTAATTGCGATTACACTTCTTGGTCGATTTGCGTACGCAGCATTAGCAGACTATGTAAGGCAAAAGAAACAAGGGAAAGATCCAGTCTTCAGTGCAGATTCTATTCCTGGTTTAACGAATACAGAGTGCTGGGATAAGCCAGTGGTAACAGATAAAGAAAAAGCAGTGTAATTGAAAAGGTGAGCATCGAGGTAAATTCGATGCTCGCCTTTTTTGTTGTAGTAAATGATAAAAAGGGTGAGGGGTAATTATTAATATAACTTTTTTGTTTGTTCCTCTCGTTATTTGTGGGGAACGTACTGTTTTAAAAGTATGGCTGGTCGAAGAGGATAAGAGATTGAGTATTGGATAAATGCATGTAATAGCTATATTTTTATGAAAAAAACACGTATGTTAAGATAGCTAACGTATTCGTGTCATAAAACCTAACATAAAGTTCTTGATTACTAAAAGTTTTTAGAATATAATTTTCTTATTGTTAGGAAGAGGGGGCAATGCAAATATGGATTTTTTAGCTAGGGTAATTGGGGATGTAAATAATATCCTTTGGTCATATGTCATTATTGCGATGTTAATTGGGTTAGGGCTCTATTTTTCATTTCGTGTGAAATTTGTCCAAGTTCGTTACTTCGGTGAAATGATTCGATTACTTGGGGATGGAGCAAGCTCGAAAACGAGGAAAGCACAAAAAGAGAAGAGCGGCGTATCATCATTCCAAGCATTTTGTATGAGTACAGCTTCTCGTGTAGGTACTGGTAACTTAGCTGGTGTAGCTATCGCAATTTCAGCGGGTGGTCCAGGAGCAGTATTTTGGATGTGGTTAATCGCGGTAATTGGGGGTGCTTCTGCATTTGTAGAGAGCACATTAGCGCAAATTTATAAAGTGAAAGATGGGAATGCATTCCGTGGGGGCCCAGCGTATTATATGGAAAAGGGTTTAAAGAAACGCTGGTTAGGTGTTGTGTTCTCTGTTCTAATAACAGTAAGTTTCGGATTAATTTTTAATGCTGTACAGTCTAATACTGTAGCGGCTGCCTTTGATGGGGCATTCAAAACAGATAGTAGGTTAGTAGGTCTTGTTATGGCTGGTTTACTTGCCGTTATCATTTTCGGCGGAGTAAAACGAATTGCTCGCGCGGTTGAAATGATTGTTCCAGTAATGGCAATTATTTATGTAGCAGTGGCATTATTCGTTGTTGTGACAAACATTACGGCAATTCCGTATGTATTTAAAGAGATTTTCTTACATGCTTTCGGAATTAAAGAAGTAGTAGGCGGAGGATTAGGAGCTGCGATTTTACTAGGGGTAAAACGCGGATTATTCTCAAATGAAGCAGGTATGGGTAGTGCGCCGAACGCAGCAGCGACTGCGAACGTAACGCACCCAGTTAAACAAGGTTTCATTCAAACTTTAGGGGTATTTACAGATACATTATTAATTTGTAGTTGTACAGCATTTATTATTCTTTTATCAGATGTGCATAATGCAGCTGATTTAAATGGAATTCAATTAACGCAGCAGGCGTTAAGTCAACATATCGGTCCATGGGCTTCTATATTTGTAGCAGTTGCAATCTTCTTGTTTGCATTTAGTTCATTAGTAGGTAACTACTACTATGGTGAAACAAATATTGAATTCTTAAATGGAAGTAAAGTGCTATTAACAGCGTACCGCATTGCTGTACTTGGTATGGTTATGTTAGGATCTGTAGCGACAATTCAAATCGTTTGGGATGTAGCAGATTTATTCATGGGTATTATGGCTGTTATTAACTTAGTGGCGATTGTATTCCTCTCTAAGTATGCTTTTGCGGCATTATCAGATTACGTAAAGCAAAAGAAACAAGGGAAAGATCCGGTATTCTATGCGGATTCTATTCCAGGTTTGAAAAATACAGAGTGCTGGGATAAGTCAGCAGTAGCTGATAAAGAAAAAGCAGTATAATGAGGTGAGCATCAAGTGAAACTTGATGCTCATTTTTTGTTTTATCCAGTTGTTTATAGATGGTAAAAGACGAACATTTATGAGTATTTCATAATTAAATGTAATTTTTTAAAGAAAAGTGCGGATATGAGTTGTGATTTATGTTAGAATGGAAAATGCCTTTGAAACAAGAGTTTTCATGACATTTACTATCCGATCGAAGGTTACGGAGGAGAAATGGAAAGTTCGGATTATTTCTTGTTTTGAATGGTCAGACGTTCAACGTTAATGAAGAGTTAAATGGAGGATTTTATTAATGAAGTTTGTTATGTTCCTTGTAGGATTACTCGTTGTATTTGTACTCGGTTTTCTTATAAGTGCCGATCGAAAGAAGATTAAGTATAAACCAATCGCAATTATGCTTATTATTCAGCTAGCATTATCTTATTTCTTATTAAATACGCAAGTTGGTTATATTTTAGTAAAAGGAATTTCAGATGGATTTGGCGCACTTCTTGGATATGCGGAAGCTGGAATCGTTTTCGTATTTGGTGGTCTTGTTAATAAAGGAGAGGTTTCATTCTTCTTAACAGCGCTATTACCAATCGTATTCTTTGCGGTTTTAATCGGAATTCTGCAACACTTTAAAATTTTACCGATATTTATTCGTGCTATTGGTACGTTGTTAAGTAAAGTAAATGGTCTAGGAAAACTAGAATCATATAATGCAGTAGCAGCTGCCATTGTTGGACAAGCAGAAGTATTTATTACAGTAAAAGATCAATTAAGTAAAATCCCAAAACATCGTTTATATACATTATGTGCATCTTCTATGTCGACAGTGTCGATGTCAATCGTTGGTTCTTATATGAAAATGATCGAACCGAAATATGTAGTAACAGCACTTGTATTAAATTTATTTAGTGGTTTCATTATCATTCATATTATTAACCCGTACGATATTACAGAAGAAGAAGATACACTGAAATTAGAAAATAAGAAAAAACAATCATTCTTTGAAATGCTAAGCGAGTACATTATGCTTGGTTTCACGATTGCAATTACAGTAGCAGCTATGTTACTTGGTTTCGTAGCATTAATTACAGCAATTAATAGCTTGTTTGATTCAATGTTCGGTATTACATTCCAAGCTATTTTAGGATATATTTTCTCACCATTAGCATTCGTAATGGGTATCCCGCAAGCTGAGATGGTAACAGCGGGACAAATTATGGCAACAAAATTAGTATCAAACGAGTTTGTTGCAATGCTTGATCTTGGAAAAGTAGCTGGTGATTTATCGGCTCGTACAGTTGGTATCCTTTCTGTATTCCTTGTATCATTTGCGAACTTCTCATCTATCGGAATTATCGCAGGTGCAACGAAAGGTATCGATGAAAATCAATCAAATGTTGTATCATCATTTGGTCTACGCCTTGTGTACGGTGCGACATTAGTAAGTATTCTATCAGCGATTATCGTTGGTGTTATGTTATAAAAAAAGATGGTCCTAGCTCATAGCTAGGGCTATTTTTATGGTAAATTTGCATGAAAAAACCAATTTATTAGGAATATATTAACATATAAAAATCTTTTAAAATTTATATTGCATTTCGTCTAGATAACGCTTACAATTTGATTTGTAGGTGGTATCAATTTCAGACTTTCAATTATGGTAGGAGAGAAGAAGCTACCTTTTATAAATTGCAATTTATGTAAACGCTTACTGATTTTAGATGACAGTTGAATAGTTTTAGGGGTTTTAAATTTTTTTAACAACAATGGTCAGACGTCATTCGTTATACGTTATACGACCAATAACTCGTGGGAGAAGTGGAGGATTCACATATGAAGTTCGTAATGTTTCTAGTCGGTTTACTTGTAGTGTTTGTACTAGGTTTCCTTATCAGTTCAGATCGTAAGAAAATTAAATATAAACCAATTGCACTTATGCTTGTCATTCAATTGGTACTTGCGTATTTCTTACTAAATACAAAGGTCGGATTCGTATTAGTAAAAGGAATCGCAGATGGATTTGGCGCTATTTTAAAATTTGCGGAAGCTGGGGTTAATTTCGTATTTGGTGGTCTAGCAAACGATGGACAAGCACCATTCTTCTTAACAGTATTATTACCGATTATTTTCTTAGCAGTATTAATCGGGATTCTGCAACATATTAAAGTTTTACCGATTATCATTCGTGCAGTCGGTTTCCTATTAAGTAAAGTTAACGGTTTAGGAAAACTAGAATCATATAATGCGGTAGCAGCTGCAATCGTTGGTCAAGGGGAAGTATTCATTACAGTAAAAGATCAACTAAGCAAATTACCGAAAAATCGTTTATACACACTTTGTGCATCTTCAATGTCTACAGTATCGATGTCAATCGTCGGTTCTTATATGAAAATGATTGATCCAAAATATGTAGTAACAGCACTAGTATTAAACTTATTCAGTGGATTCATTATCGTTCATATCATTAATCCATATGAAGTAAAAGAAGAAGACGATATTTTAGAATTACAAGAAGACAAGAAACAAACATTCTTTGAAATGTTAGGCGAATATATTATGCTTGGTTTCTCAATCGCTGTAACAGTAGCGGCGATGTTAATCGGTTTCGTAGCATTAATTACAGCAATTAACGGTGTATTCGATTCAATTTTCGGAATCACGTTCCAAAGCATTTTAGGATATATCTTCTCACCATTAGCATTCGTAATGGGTATTCCAACATCAGAGATGCTACAAGCAGGACAAATTATGGCAACAAAATTAGTAACGAACGAATTCGTTGCAATGCTTGACCTTGGTAAAGTAGCTGGTGATTTATCAGCTCGTACAGTAGGTATTTTATCTATCTTCCTTGTATCATTTGCGAACTTCTCATCTATCGGGATTATCGCAGGTGCAACGAAGAGTATCGATGGCAAACAAGCAAACGTTGTATCATCATTCGGTTTAAAACTTGTATACGGTGCAACGTTAGTAAGTATATTATCAGCGATTATCGTTGGGGTTATGCTTTAATAAATTAAGAAAAGCAATGAGCGTAGGCTCATTGCTTTTTTGTTTAACTTGCTTTATCCAAGTCTCTTTTAAAACGTGGTTTCTCTAAATAAGTTCCCAGTCTCCACGCATATTCCACTGGCCCCATTCGGTATTTTTGGAGCCAATAGGTGCTAACGAATAATTGAATCGTATAAATTCCGATGGTTAAAAGAATACCGAAGAAATAGCCAATTTTCTCGTATAAGCCAAATCCATATGCGTAAAAAATGGTTGTTGCGATAATAGATTGCGCTAAGTAATTACTAACGGACATTTTCCCCATGTTCGCCATGTATGTTAGTAGACGGGTTGCTTTTTTGTAATGGAATAATAAAATGATTGTGCTTCCGTAAAAGAAGGTCATAGTTACTGGTGTAAGGCCATCTTGTAACATAATTAAAAGCGGGTGCTTTACGAACATAGCTAAGATTTTAATTGTAAAAGAAAAGAGACCGGTGGCAAACCATATTTTTTTGACAGCAGGTATATGTTTATTGACCTCAAATAACCAGCCTTTTTTCCCTACATACATTCCGAGTAGAAACAGTGGAGACATAAAAATTATTGCGAAAACTGATATGAAAAATAATCCGAATGCACCGTCAATTCCCATGTAATCAAAAGGATTTTCAGTCAATCTAAAGTTGACGTGATCCATATAGCTTCCAGTTTGATGGACTTTATGTTCTTTTTCGGTATAAGGTGCAAAATCATTTATATTTGTAGATGGATCAGTTTGATAAGACATAAGTGTAATAAGTGCGAGTAGAATAATCGCCCAAATGAGCAAAGTTTTCGGTTTTCGATTGATGAACATCATTAAGAAAATCCCAATTATTCCGTATGCAAATAAAATATCTCCCTCCCAAACAAAAGTGCCGTGAATGTAGCCGAGTAGTAAAAGAATGATAATACGTCTTATGTATGTGGGGAAGAATTTTTTTCCTTTTGCGATAATACTTTTTTGTAACAAAATAATGCTAAGCCCAAATAGAAAAGAAAATAGGGATATAAAGTTATGTGTGCCGAAGAATTGAATAAACCAATTAGCGCCTTTATCAAGATCGCCGAATAGATAAGTTGGTTTTTCACTGGTGAAGAACCCGAATTGAATTAATGTCATATTGACTAGTAAAATGCCAAACAAAGCGAAACCACGAATTGCATCAACAGCTTCTACACGTTGATTCATTTTTCCTCTCCTCGTATATTCGTTTTTATATTGAAAATAATACCATTTTATAGCTGGCACTATGTCAAATATGAGGAAATTTAAGGTGATTTTAAGATAGAGAGCAAACAAAAAAATCACCTTAATACATGTATTAAGGTGATTGAAATATTATTCAGCTGGAGGCGTAAATGTACGTTTCTCTAATTCAGCATCTAGCATAAACAGTGCGTTTGAATCGCTTGTAATACGTTTTAATTTTTGAATGATGCTATCGAATGAAGCTTCTTCTTCAACTTGTTCGTCAACGAACCATTTTAAGAATGTAATTGTTGCATGTTCACGCTCGTCCCAAGCGATATCAGATAAGTTGTAAATACGTTTCGTTACTTCACGCTCGTGCTCAAGTGCGACTTCAAAAGCGTTTAATACAGATTCGTATTCGTTATTCGGATTATCAAATCCAGTAATAATAGCGCGCTCTCCGCGGTCATTAATATAGTTGTAAAGCTTCATTGCGTGGAAACGTTCTTCTTCAGCTTGTACAAGGAAAAAGTTAGCGAATCCATCATAGCTCTCAGCTGTACAGTAAGCAGCCATTGCCATATAAGCATGGGCAGAGTAAAATTCAAAGTTCATTTGTTCATTTAATGCGTCGTGCAATTTTTTTGATAACATAAAATCCCCCTTAGTATTGTGACAAGAATATTATACCATAATTGATAATATTCTCATTTAGATACTTCGAACCTTTTCGAAAGCTTTGTGACGTGTGCATCCATAATGTCTTGTAAGTCTAAATCATATTTTTGCGAAAGAATAATAAGGTTAGATAGTACATCGCCAAGTTCTTCTTTTAGTTCTTGTTTTAGCTCTTCTTCTGTTTTCGCATCTTCATCAGGGCGATCGCGGCCAATTTCAATAGCACGAACGACTCGTGAAACTTCCCCAACTTCCTCGGTTAAGAAATTTAAGCGAATAAAGGCATTATACTGTGACCAGCTTCGTTTTTCGTAAAATTCCTCAACCCATCTTTGAAATGCAACGATATCCATTTCTTCCTCATCTCCTCAATATGTTGTACAATGTTCATTGTATCATAACAATATATAGTTTCGGGGTGTAGGGATGAGAAAGATTTGTGTGTTTGCAGGTTCTAATTTAGGGGAGAGACCAGAATTTAAAGAGCAGGCAATTCAGTTAGGTAAAATGTTTGTTGAGAACGACTATGAGCTCGTATACGGTGGTTCATGTGTCGGATTAATGGGAGAAGTAGCAAACGAAGTTCTTCGTTTAGGTGGACGTGTAACAGGTGTTATGCCGCGCGGTCTATTCCGAGGAGAAATTGTGCATACAGGATTAACAGAATTAATTGAAGTAGAGACGATGCACGAACGTAAAGCTAAAATGGCAGAGCTTGCAGATGCTTTTATTGCGCTTCCAGGCGGATACGGAACGTTTGAAGAACTATTTGAAGTTGTATGTTGGTCACAAATTGGTATACATAATAAGCCGGTTGGTTTATTAAACATAAAAGGTTTTTATGGACCAATTTTGCAAATGGTTGAACGTGCAGCAGAAGAAGGATTTATGAATCCATCAAATAAAGAATTGATCGTTTCAGCAGAGACAGCAGATAAACTAATTCATGCAATCCAAAATTATGAGCGTCCTGTTTTGGGAACGAAGTGGAAGCAACTATCATAGCAAATACGGAAACACATGTCGTTTTAATTTAAGATGGCATGTGTTTTTAATTTGGTTAAATATGTTAATTTTTAGATGTAATGTTTTTGGAAAAGGAGAAAGAGATGGAGGAGTTTGTGTATTTAAGACCGGTTTTTTAAAGTATTTTAGCAGCATCTATTCTTGTTATGCTAATTGTTTTGAGACAGAAGAAAGAGTTGATTAATGAATTTTCACTTTGAGTTATCTCGGTATTGTGTATCGGTGTTTCCGCGATAACGTTGTTTATGTCTGGATTCATCGTTGATGAGTATAATCTAGGTGGAGATTCACAATCGTTTTGTATGTTTATTGCGATTGGTTGTATTAGTGGTCTGAATTTCATTATTTATTACAGAAGGCAATAAAAAGAGGCATTCCGTATTACTTTGGAATGCCTTTATTATTTTGATTGCTTTGTTTTTTATACAGGTACCAGCCACCCCAGCCGCCACCAATTGCTACGACAACGAGGAAAGCATAGTCCTTAACCTCGACACGTATATTGAAAATATTAGCTATAAGTAAGAGAATCCCAACTGTTATTAACGCAAAAAATGCTCTAATTAAGTAGTCTTTCAACTGAACCACTCCCGTCATTTAAGTAGTAAATGATGAATTTGGAAAAGCTAAAGGGTGTTGCCTATATTTTAACATAGATGAGATTGTAATATATTGATAAGAGTAGGGGAGAGGTGTTTGTTAATATTGTCGTGATTTGTCGATAAGTCGATATAATTGAAAAATCGCTGATATATTGGAGGGAATCGCCGATATAATTGGAAAATCGCTGATATGTTGGGGGGAATCGCCGATATATTGGAAAAATCGCTGATATAAATTTCATGTACCAGCATGCGCGATCAATCTATAGAAAAAAGCGACTCTGAACGAGCCGCTTCCGCTTTAAAGTAATATCCAGCTCCGGTAGCTAGAATGTTCGGTGGCTTCGCTTTTTCCTGCGAGGCAAAGAGCGCCTCTACGTCAAAAGCTCCATCCCCCTCACATTCTGAGCAAGCTACCTCCGCTTTTAAGTGATATCCAGCTCCAGCGGCTAGAACAGTCGGTTGTTTCACTCCTTCATTCGAGGCAAAAAGCGCCTCGTAATCAGGAGTTCCAACACCCTCCTGTTCTGAACGAGCCGCTTCCGCTTTTAATTATTATTGATTCAAGAACGCACGTAGCATCCAAGCGTGTTTTTCTAGTTCTGTGTAGATGCCTAGTAGTAGGTCAGATGTCATTTCATCGTCAGAGTCTTGAGCGATTTCCATGCCTTTTTTCAGTTCGACTAGCATCATTTCGTAGTCTTTCATGATTGCTTCGACCATCCCTTCTGCAGTTTCTCCGTATGCTGCTTCTTGAATAGAAGATAGTTCTAAGTATTCTTTCATTGTTGCTACTGGTTTGCCGCCAATTGCTAAAATACGTTCTGCAATTTCATCGATGTGAGTAGCTGATTCTGTGTAAAGTTCTTCGAATTTCTCGTGTAATGTGAAGAATTGAGGTCCTTTTACGTACCAATGGAAGTTGTGAAGTTTTGTGAATAAAACGCTCCAGTCTGCTACTTGTTTGTTTAATACTTCGATTACTTGTTTGTTCATTATGATCAATCTCCTTTTGAGTTGTTATGTGATATCAATTACTAATTTATAATTATTATAATCTAGTAATCTCTATAAATCAACCCTTTTGCTGGAATTAATTTGAACAAATTATGAACTGTTGTAAATAAAAGGCCCTATTACGGTGAAGTAATAGGGCCTTTGTTTGTTAAACAGCCTTTTGTTTTTCTTCTACATCTTGCCCATCCCAACACTCTGTATTCTTTAAGCCAGGGATAGAGTTTGCAACGAAGACAGGATCTTTTCCTTGTTTCTTTTGCTTCAAATAGTCTACTAATGCAGCGTAAGCAAATTTGCTAAGGAATGAGATGGCAATTAAGTTTGTGAATACCATTAGTCCCATGAATAAATCAGCTAAACTCCAAACTGTTTTAAGAGCAGCGATTGATCCGAAGAATACCATTCCGACAACTGCAACACGATAAATCATTAACCATGTTTTACTTTCTTTAATGAATGCGATATTTGTTTCACCATAATAGTAGTTTCCTAGAAGTGAACTGAAAGCGAATAGGAAAATAATAATCGCTAAGAAAGTGCTTGCCCACGGTCCAATTTGTGAACTTAATGCGTTTTGTGTTAATTCGATACCTTCTAAATTTGATCCTTTGTAAAGTCCAGAACATAATACGATAAATGCTGTTGATGTACATACTAAGAATGTATCTACGAAAACGCCTAACGCTTGAACAAGCCCTTGTTTTACAGGGTGAGATACATCAGATGTTGCGGCTGCATTAGGAGAACTACCCATTCCCGCTTCTGTAGCGAATAAACCGCGCTGAATTCCGAACTTGATTGCTGCTCCAATACCACCAGCGATGGCTTGGTCTAAACCGAATGCACCATTAAATATTTCTATAAAAATGCTTGGTAACATACTGAAGTTGTTAATAACGACAAAAATAGCCACGCCGATATAAACGATTGCCATTGGCGGAACAATCATTTCTGTAATACGTGAAATGCTCTTAATGCCACCAAAAATAATAACTGCAACTAATAAGGCTAATAGAGCTCCTACGATTGTTCGCTCTAGTCCAAAAGCATTTTCAAACGCTATTGTTACTGTATTCGCTTGCACTGAATTGAAAATTAATCCGTACGCAACTGTAATAAGAAGTGAGAACCAGACGCCCATCCAGCGTTTGTTTAACCCTTTTTCCATGTAATATGCTGGTCCACCACGGAACCTACTGCCATCTTTTACTTTATAAATTTGCGCAAGTGTACATTCTACAAAACTAGTAGCTGCTCCGATAATTGCGATAAACCACATCCAAAATATTGCGCCAGGTCCACCCATTGAAATTGCTAATGCTACACCAGCTAAGTTTCCGATACCGATACGTGCTGCTGCACTTAAGCAAAATGCTTGGAATGGTGAGATGCTATCTTTCTTTTTTTCTTTTCGATTAAACCCTTTACTAATTAAGCTGACCATCTCACTGAAATGAGTAATTTGGACAAATTTTAATTTAAAAGAGAAGTAAAGACCGAAGCCGATTAGCATTGCAATAAGAATATATGACCATAAAATATTATTCGTTACCTCAAGGAATCTGCTAAAGATATCAACCATATAATACACTTCCTTTTTTTCGTAATAAGAAAATTATATGCAAAAAATATACGAGAATCAATTTTTCTAAAAAATTATGTTACTTAAAACTTTTTTATGTTATGATTATGTTACATCGTAATATTTTTAGAATTATTTACATTTTAAAAAACTAAATTTAAAGCGAGAAGGTGGGGATAATTTGAAAGAAGATTCTTTATGGAAAGTAAGCCTTCAGAGTTTGAAAATGAGAAGTAATATATTTTTTATCATTACATCTTTAAGTATCTTTTTAGGGTCCACTTATTATTACAATAAAAGATTTCCAAATCACAAATATCCTGATTGGTTAGAATTTCTAAAGTTGATTGGATGAATAAAAGACAGAAAAACAGAAAATTAAAATAAATAAGTTATGGAGGAGCTAAAAATGAATATTAGAGAAAGTGAACTTCCGGGTATTGGTTATAAGTTTCAAATCGTTACGAAAGGTAATGAAAAGATGGTAATTGTCATTCATGATGATGGTCGTAGAGAAATGTATCATTTTGATTCAGACCATGAAGAAAGCATCTCAAGTATTTCACTACGTGACTCAGAGGCAAGACAAATCGCTGCAATATTAGGTGGAATGGTATATAAGCCTAGGGCGTTAGAAAATGTTGAGATGGTTTTTGAAGGTTTAGCGATTGAGTGGTTCAAAGTGGAGAATACAGCTCCAGCAATCGGAAAAACAATTGGCGATCTTGAAATAAGAAAAACATATAGCGTAACAATAATCGCGGTTATGAAGAAGAACATGAAGAAGCTATTTAATCCAGGACCAGAAACAGTAATTGAAGAAGGAGATATGCTTGTAGTTTCAGGTGAGAGAGAAGAAATTAAAAAAATCATTAATGAATTACTTTCAAATAGGGGGGACTGATTAGATGGATACGTTAATTTTTGAAGTTGGTACAGCTTTAGTTTTAGTGGCAATTGCAGCAGTAATTGCTGGAAAATTTAAATTCTCAGTAATTCCTTTTCTAATCGTTCTTGGAATGTTAGTAGGACCGCATGCACCGACAATAGGTGTTATCGATCTCAAATTTATTGAAAGTGCAAGTGTAATTTCTTTCCTTGGACGGATTGGGGTTCTATTCCTTCTATTCTATCTAGGATTAGAATTTTCAATGAAAAAACTAATTAAATCTGGACGCTCTATTGCGATTGGCGGAACGATTTATATTTTAATTAACTTTTCACTTGGTTTGTTATACGGATTTATAATGGGATTCCCATTACTAGAAATCTTAATTATTGCGGGTATTATTACGATTTCTTCTAGCGCTATCGTTGCTAAAGTGTTAGTGGACTTAAGAAGAACTGGTAATAATGAAACCGAATTAATTTTAGGAATTATTATGTTTGAAGATATATTCCTTGCTGTATATTTATCAGTTGTTTCTGGTTTAGTACTTGGGGATCACGCTTCCTTCTTAGGTGCCCTTACTTCAATTGGAATTGCTTTAGGATATATGCTTCTATTCTTTATAGTAGCTAGAAAGGCTACGCCGTTATTAAATAAATTGCTCAATATTAGCTCAGATGAAATCTTTATTATTGTAGTATTTGCTTCTTTATTCTTCATTGCTGGTTTTTCAGAAACAATTCACGTTGCAGAAGCAATTGGAGCACTTCTTCTAGGATTAGTTTTCTCTGAGACAGAGCATAGTGACCGAATTGAACATCTTGTTGTTCCATTTAGAGACTTTTTCGGAGCTATTTTCTTCTTCAGCTTCGGGTTAAGTATTGATCCGTTCTCATTAGGCGGAGCGATATGGTTAACGTTAGGTGCTGTCCTTCTTACAATAATCGGAAACTTTGTAGCAGGAATGATTGCAGGAAGACAAGCAGGATTATCTCATAAAGCATCAACAAATATAGGATTAACCATCGTTTCAAGAGGAGAGTTCTCCATCATTATGGCTAATATCGGTATCGCCGGTGGTTTAATGTCAGTACTGAAACCATTTTCAGCACTATACGTGCTTATACTATCCATTTTAGGCCCACTTCTGACAAAGGAGTCGAAGAATGTATATAAATTCTTAAATAAAATCTTTAAGTGGGATACGAAGACTAACTAAATTAAAAAAATAAAAGTACAAGATATTTCCTGCTTGTACTTTTATTTTGGTGATGAAAACAGTAAAGAGAGGTAAATGATGTTAGGAGAGTTGATTCATTCGGTTTTAGTTTTTTTAGAAGGACTTGGTTATTGGGGAATTATGCTTGGATTAATGCTAGAGGTTATTCCAAGTGAAATCGTATTGTCTTATGCAGGCTATTTAGTATCAACAGGAAGCATTACATTTTGGGGCGCTGTCGCGTTCGGTACAATTGGTGGTGTAATTGCACAACTATTCATTTATTGGATTGGTCGATATGGAGGAAGACCTGTTCTTGAGCGATATGGAAAATATATTTTAATTCAGAAGAAACATATTGATTATGCTGAAGATTGGTTTAATCGTTATGGAACTGGCGTTATCTTTACCGCACGTTTTATTCCGGTTGTGCGTCATGCTATTTCGATACCAGCGGGTATTGCGAAAATGTCACATGCTAAGTTTATTACGCTAACTACATTAGCTGTTATTCCGTGGTCAATTGTGTTTGTATATTTAGGTTTTAAATTAGGAACAGAGTGGGAAAGTATTAATAAAGTTGCGGGGCCATATGTGAAATACTTTGCACTTGCTGCTATTGTTAGTGCAATTGGTTATTTTGTATTAAAAAAAATGATGAAAAAAAAGTGATTACAGAAAAGGAATCTATGTCGACATAGATTCTTTTTTTATTGGCATTTTTTCAAGGATGAAAGAATACGTTTAATATTTACTATATTGTGGCATACATATAGGAAAAGGGAGTTTGGAAAGGGGAATAAAGAAAAATGGAACTCCAGTTTCAAAATGTATATCAACAGGTAGAGAATTGGTATGTGTTGGATTCGGAGCTTCCTTGGGATGTCAAAAAGCTGAGAGAGGATTTGTGTTCTCTTATTGAAGTATGTAAAACACCCGTTATTTTTTGTGATACGTGTGATGCAAATGATGTACTTCTATCATTAGGGGAAGAGGAAGAAGAGTTCCTATTCCCAGTAGGTGGTTTTTATCATAAAGAAAAGAAATTAATTTTCGTTTGTATGTGGGAAGAGTATGAGCAAGTTCTCAAAACGCTACTGCATGAATTTCGCCATGCGATGCAACATAAGAGAGATATATTGTATGTGGGAAGTGAACGGTACGAAGAGCGGTGGATTGAAAAAGATGCGAGGAAGTTCGCGGAGAGGAAATTGGATGAATATAAGAGTAGAAAGTTAATGTAAAGCATAGTGGAGAAATAGCCCTGTGCTTTCTTTATGCTTATTAAAAATAAGTATTTGACTTTTATTAAGTTTAGTTCTAAACTAATGATATGAAACGAGCGAGGTGATGAAATGAAAACAGAAGATAGACTAGGGCTACTATTATGGTTTCGTTTGTCACGCTTTTATAATAAGAGTATTCGTGAGACGAATCAGCATTTGAAAAGATGGAATGTATCTGCCGCCCAGTTTGATGTGTTAGCTCAAGTTGGAGGGCATGATCGTTTAACGCAGCAAGAACTTGGAAATAAGCTATTTGTTACGAAAGGAAATGTAACGCAGCTTTTAAATAAAATGGAGCAGCTTGAGTGGATTTTGCGTGAACAAGAGGGTACTACGAAATATATTTCTTTAACAGAAAAGGGAAGAGCTTTATATGAAGAAATCGTCCCACCTCAAGAAACGTTCCAAGCAGAGAAGTTTCATAATTTAAACATAGAGGAACAAAAGCAATTATTAACACTACTAAAAAAGTTACAATAAGAAAAAAATTTAAAATAAATCTCGAATTCGAGATAGTATGAGGTGAAGGATATGTTTAGAAAAATTGATCATAAAAATATGGGCAGAGCAAATCATGGTTGGTTAAATACACATTTTCATTTTTCTTTTGCCAATTACTATAATCCAAATAACATGAACTTCGGAGCGTTACGTGTTATTAATGATGATCTAGTAGCGGCGCAAACTGGTTTTGATATGCATCCACATCGTGATATGGAGATTATTTCTTACGTTGTAGATGGTGCTTTAACACATGAAGACAGCATGGGAAATCGCGGAACAATTGAGCGTGGACATGTTCAATATATGAGTGCTGGCACGGGCGTATTTCATAGCGAGCATAATTTAGGCGATGAAACGCTGCGTTTATTACAAATTTGGATTTTACCAGACCGTGCAGATCATAAACCAAACTATGGTGAGTTTAAATTTGATTGGAGCAAGCGTGAAAATGAATGGTTCCACATGGTATCTTCAGTAGAAGGAAATGCACCAATTCAAATTCACCAAGATGCGAATTTATATTCCTTATCATTAGAGGCTGGAAAAGAAATTCATTTTCCAGTGAAAGAAGGCCGTCAATTGTATCTTGTACAAATTGAAGGAAGCAGTGTAATCAATGGTGAAACGTTTGTTATGCGGGATGCAGCAGAATCTGTAGAAGAAGATATTCACATTCAAGCCAAAGAGCAATCTCATTACTTAGCAATTGAATTGAAAAAACAATAAAAGGTTTATAGGAAAGAGGACATCCGATAGATGTCCTCTTTTTTGATTGGAATTGTCTGAAAAATGTTTCTCAAAATTTTGGTAGAGGTATCAGCTGGGAAAATAAGAATTGTATAAAAGTGTCAAAAATCTTTATGGGAATGGGGAATGTTATAGTGAAAAAGCAAGTCATTTCATCAGCATTAGCGTTAACTGTTATCGCCGGGGGATTTGGAGCGTTTGGGGCAACGACAACGAAAGCGGAAGAACAAAAAATTCAATATCATCAAGAATTTAAAACACCTGCATACATAGGTGAAGAATGGAAAGCACCGGAAGGACTAGATAAAAAAGAGACAGTCTTTCAATACTTAGAGAGTAAGAAAGATATGTTTAAATTAGCAGGAAATATTGAAAAGCATTTTAATATCGTTGGGGAAGAAAAAGATGCTGAATCTGATACGACACATGTGAAGCTAGTTGAGAAACATAATAACATTCCTGTGTACGGTTCTGATCAAACTGTTACACTTGATAAAGAGAATAATGTAAAAGCATTCTTCGGACAAGTTATTCCGAATTTAGATGATAAAAATATTCCTGCAGCTGCAAGCATTACTGCGGAACAAGCAGAAACGATTGCAAAGGCAGATATTGAGAAAGAAATTGGTAAAGTAAAGAGTTATGACGGTGTGAAAAAAGATTTATTTGTATATGAAAAGGACGGTAATTACTATCTTGCATACTTAGTTAAGGCATCGATTTCAAAACCAGCTCCAGGATATTGGCATTATTTTGTTGATGCAACGAATGGAAATGTTATTGAGAAATATAACGCTGTAGATAACATTACTGGATTTGGTTACGGAGTATTAGGTGCTAGACAATCATTTGAAATTGCTCAAGATACGAAAACAGGACAATTCAACTTGTTTGATGGTAAACGAGGACAAGGTGTTCATACATTTGATGCAGAAAATATGGACGAGAACTGGTTTAATTTATTCTCACAATGGCTTGGATATACAGGAGAAGAAGTTGAAAGTAAATCTAAGTTCTTCGAAGATAAAGCTGCAGTTGATGCGCATGTAAATGCGGGAAAAGTATATGATTACTACAAAAAGACATTTAATCGTAACTCTTTCGATGATAAAGGTGCGAAGCTTATTTCAACTGTTCACGTAGGTACAGCTTGGAATAACGCAGCTTGGAATGGTGTGCAAATGATGTACGGTGATGGCGATGGAAAAACATTCATTCCATTATCTGCTGGACTTGATGTTATCGGTCACGAATTAACGCATGCTGTAACTGAACATACAGCAAACCTTGTTTACAAAAATGAGTCAGGGGCGTTAAATGAATCGTTATCTGACATTATGGGTGTTATGGTTGAGAAGAAGAGCTGGGATTTAGGTGCTGACATTTATACACCTGATAAACCAGGCGATGCACTTCGTTCATTAAAAGATCCAGCGTCTATTCCAAACCCATTAAAACCAAGTGAAGGTTACCCAGATCACTATAGTAAACGTTATACTGGAACAGCTGATAATGGCGGCGTTCATATTAACAGTAGTATTAATAATAAAGCTGCTTATTTAGTATCTGAAGGCGGAGATCATTACGGCGTGAAAGTAACTGGAGTGGGCCGTGAAGCAACAGAAAAAATTTACTACCGTGCGCTTACGAAATATTTAACTGCAAACTCTGACTTCAAAATGATGCGTCAAGCGGCACTTCAGTCAGCTGAAGATTTATACGGTAAAAACTCTAAAGCTGTACAAGCTGTAACGAAAGCTTATGATGCAGTAGGTGTAAAATAATAAGAGAAAAGACCTGACATCCTAGTCAGGTCTTTTCTTTATCCCGCTATCCGCAAATGATGAAATTTCCACTTTATTTAGTCGCGAATACCTAATGCGATTTTTGCCATACGTGACATACGTTCTTTCGACCAGGGCGGATTCCAAACGACATTTACTTCTATTTCATTAACTTCAGGTACGTTTGTTGATAATACTTTTTTAACGTCTGATACGATTTGCCCAGCCATTGGACAACCGATAGAAGTCATAGTCATCGTAATGACAGCATTATTATTTTCATCTGCTGTAACGTCATACACTAATCCAAGATTAACGATATCAACACCTAGTTCAGGGTCAATAACAGCTTCTAAATTGGCAAGTAATTTATTTTCAAATGCTTCTTGTGACATAAGCAGCCCCTCCTACACTTTAATGATATCGATTCTCATTATAACGGAAATGAGCATAATGTGCAGGAAATGAGCTCAAAAAAATATCCCTCTTTCAAAGAAGGGATATTTTTGAACATCTATTCTGTTTTAAAATGAGATACGAGTTGATCTAACTCTTCAACTGTTTGTTTCATTTTTCTAGCAGTTACTGTCATTTCATTCATAACAATAACTTTCTGTTCAGCAGATTGTGCCGTTGCGGCAGTTTCGCTGGATACTTCAGTAGAGATAGAAGCGATGTTATTAAGTGAAGCATTCATTTCTTCAGCACTTGCAGCCATTTCTTCAGCAGTTGCTGATATATCTTGCATTTGAGTAGATACTTTATTTACTTGTTCCACAATTGTTGTGAAAGAAGTACCAGCTTCACGAATAACATTGATACCTTCAAATGCTTCAGAACGGCCTTGAGACATCATAGAGCTAGCAGTTTCTGTATCATTTTGAATTTGATGTAGTAATTGATTAATGTCTGTTGCAGCTGTTTTAGATTGTTCAGCAAGTTTTCGAACTTCGTCAGCTACGACAGCAAATCCTTTTCCGTGCTCGCCAGCACGAGCTGCCTCAATAGAAGCATTTAAAGCAAGTAAGTTTGTTTGCTCAGCAATATTAGAAATAGATTGTACAGCAGTATCAATATATTTCGTATGAGTGATTAGACGTTCAACCACTTCTGACGTAGCATTTACAGCTTTGTGTATTGTTGTCATTTGTGAAACAGATTTTTGGATAACCGTACTTCCATCGCTAGCATGTTCAGATGTGGCAACAGCAAGTTCCGCTACAGATGAAGCAGATTCAGCGATGCGCTGAACACTTACTGCCATATCATCCATTGCAGTTGAACTTTCTTCCATACTAGAAGTTTGTGATTGAATACTTGCATTTAAGTTGGACATCGAGCTTTGGACTCTTAATGTCGCCTCACGTGATGTATTCGTTTTTTCTAGCATATTTTCAGAAGCGGTTTGTACTTCCACTGATGTTTTTTGAACACGATTAATGATATGTTGTAGGTTTTCTAACATTTTATTAAATGATGTTGCGATAGCACCTATTTCATCGTTGCTATTTACTTGTAGACGTGCCGTTAAGTCACCTTCTTGAGAGGCTAATTCTTTTAGTTTCGTGTCAATTTGTTGAATTGGTTTCACAAGTTTACCAGAGAACCACCATGCAAGAATAATTGCAGCGACAATACAAATAACAAGTGATAAGAAAATAACATATTCAATTAAGAGTGCAGATTGGTCAATTTTTTCAATAGATTGTTCACGTAATTTAGCTTGTTCATTACTGTAATTTGTGAAGTCACCAATTACTTTATAGACCGTTCCGTTTTCTGAAGAAGCTACTTGTAAAGCTTCTTCCCATTTTTGTTCTTTTGCAAGAGTGAATACTTTTTCTTCAATGAACTTTCTCCAAGTAGACCCTAATTCCATTGTGCTTTTTACGGACGAAGAAAGATTTGGATTAGAAAGAAGTTTATCTTTTGAATCTTCAAGACGTTTACTCATCTGATTAAACTTGTCTAATTCGACTTGATCATGTTGTAGTAAATAACCCCTTAAAGCAGATAGCTGTACTTGATAAGCGTCTCCACGTTCTTTCAATTCTGTTGCCAGTGGAGAAATTTCTTTTTGTAATGTTTCAGCTTTACGAGATTGGTCAATAGCAAAAAATAAAATAAAAGCTAAGGCGATGCCAAATAAAGCGCAAATCGTTCCCATCATGAACATAAGTTTTTTTCTGATACTTACAAAATTCATATAATTAAAAGCCTCCTTTGTGAAATCTTAGTATTAGAATTAATAAATGTAAAAAATTGAAAGAAAGCTTTACTCCAGTTGGAATAAAGCTTTCTTATTTCCTTTAGGAATTATAGCAGACGGAATGAGAGATAGAAAGAGATATTTTAAAGTGAAAAAGGAGAACCTGTAAAACTTTCTTTCCTATACCTTTGAGCTCGTGTCATTTTCACTTTAAGCGTTTGTTTTGAAATGAGAGACGAGAACTTCAAGTTCTTGTACGATTGTTTTCATTTCAGATGATTTGTTAGCCACGATACTCATTTTGTTTACTTGATCACCAGCTGAATGTGCTGTTTGTAATGTTTCTGCAGCAACTTCATTTGAAATAGAGGCGATATTATTTAAAGCTGCGTTCATTTCTTCAGAGCTTGCAGCCATCTCTTCAGCAGTTGCAGACATTTCTTGCATTTGCGTAGAGACTTTGTTAATGTGGTTAACAATTTCTGAGAATGAAGATCCGGCAGTACGAATAACAGTAATTCCTTCAGAAGCTTCTGCTTGACCTTGTGTCATCATGTCATTTGCTATTTTAGTATCGGCTTGAATTTGATGCAGTAAATGGTTAATGTCAGTTGCGGCTAGTTGAGATTGTTCAGCAAGTTTTCGAACCTCATCAGCAACAACAGCGAATCCTTTTCCATGTTCACCAGCACGAGCTGCTTCAATAGAAGCATTTAAAGCGAGTAAATTTGTTTGCTCGGCGATATTCGAAATAGATTGAAGTGCAGTATCGATATGATTTGTATGTGTAATGAGTCGCTCAATTACTTGTGATGTAGCGTTAACAGCTTCGTTAATTGTGTGCATTTGTGTAATAGATTTCTCAATGACTTTATTCCCATCATCTGCTTTTTCTGAAGTTGTGACAGCTAAACTAGTAACAGAAGAGGCGGACTCAGCGATACGCTGAACACTTGTTGCCATGTCATCCATTGCAGTTGAACTTTCTTCAATGCTAGAAACTTGTGAACGAATATTGTGTTCAAGAGCATTCATAGTTTCTTGGGTCCTTGCGGTATTTTCCATAGAAGCAGTCGTTTCGATAAATACATTTTCGGAAGCTTCTTTTACACTTGTTGATGTTTGTTGAACTTGTTTTATTATATGCTGTAAGTTAGTGAGCATTTGATTAAAGGAATTTGCAATGTCACCTATTTCATCTTTACTTGTTACGTGTAATCTAGCCGTTAAATCTCCATCTTGAGAAGCTAATTCTTTTAACTTCTCATCAATTTGTCGAATTGGTTTAACGAGTTTACCAGAGAACCACCATGCTAATAAAATAGACGTTAATGTACATGTAATGAGTGAGAAGAAAATAATATATTGAATAAGTGATGAAGAAGACTCGACGTCAGCAATTAATGCGTCACGTTTCTCATTCTCTTCATTTGTATATTTATTAAAACGATCTAAAAGATCATTTACATAATCTGTTTGTGCTAAAGCAATTTTGGATGCTTCGTCCCATTTTCCTTCACGAGCAAGAGGTAGTACCTCATTATCTATGACGCTACGCCATTTTCCCCCCATTAAAATAGCTTCTTTCATTCCTTCTGGGAGCTTCTTGTCACTTGTTACTTTCTCTCTAGTATCAGCTAATTTTTTCCCTTCTCGGTTGAACTTATCTAATCCTTTTTGATCATGTGATAGTAAATATTCTTGTAAACCAGCAACTTGTGCTTGGAACCAATCGCCACGTTCTTTTAAAATCGTCGCTCTTTTTGATACATCATTTTTTAACGTTTCGATTTCACTTGCTTGATTCATGGCGAATGAAAGAATAACTATAAGAGCAATGCTAAATAAAGAAGAAATGCTTAAGAGTGTGAACAGTAGTTTTTTTCGAATACTAACATATTTCATCGTTACCCCTACCCTCATTTAAACTATTTATTATGATTTATGGATATTCAAAACGAAATTAATAAAAACATTATTATGAAGTTATTAATCTGTTCAATGAAAATTATAGCAGATAATGGAAGGAGTCAGATTGGTATTAGAAAAAGTTCTTAAAATGTATACATTTGCATATCATAAAATTCATAAATAAATATTAGAAATGCTATTGAAATTTGAAATGACATCATGTATACTTCTAATTAGTTGATAACGATTATCAGTATCAACTAAAACATTACTCTTCGTTATGTTGGTCATACCCCTTTTTGACGGCGTAAGTCAGAGACGAAATGTTGAAATATCTTGTGTCCTATTCTACAGAATTATGGTAATCTCCAACCTCAACTTATATGCGTGAGCATGCAAAAAGGATCCTATCCGTGAAGGGATCCTTTTTTGCATGCTGTCGCAATTATTGTATATAGACCAGGGATACGTTCTTCGATTCCTTCCGGTGCAGTAGAAGGGAAGAGCCATCTTTGATGAGGTCCGTGTTCTTCAACTAGTTTTTCAATTTTAAAATGTTCTTCCGCGAGTGTTGTAATAATTTCTCCTAACGTCCAGCGACGGATGGTTGTTTTAGGTAGCGATTCTTTCTGTGCTTCTGTAAGAAGGATGCTATAAGCAACATCATCTTCAATTAATTCTTTATCGAAATAATTTCCACTTGCTCGAAATGATGGATGGTCTACTCCTAATAGCTTTGTGTATATTGGATGGTAATCGCGAAGGATAAGTATTCCACCGGGCTTTAGTAGTTGAGAGATTGTTGTAAAAAGTGGTTTTAAATCTAGAAAGTAATGAAGTACACCAAGTTCCAGTAATACGATATCAAATGATTTGGAGAGATTTACATCTAGTACATCAGAAACGATGTAATGAATAGAGACGCCTGCGGCTTCCGCAAGTTCATTTGCATATTTTGCATTACTTGCTGAAATATCAACAACTGTTACGTCAGCTCCTAAAAGAGCGAGTGCGACAGCTTTATTTCCTTTTGAGCCGAGTAAATTAATAATACATTTTCCTTTTGGAGATTGTATGTAAGGTAAATAATGTGCTACTTCGCGCGTGGGATCTTTCATGATTTTTTTCGCATAATCAGCTGGTGCCCCGTGGCGATTCGTCCAAGCTTCATAAGCAGCTGTATTCCAGCTTTTTTCATTTATAGTGCTTAGTTGTTTTTGGTTCAATGTTATCACTCCTTTTGTGAACGTATAGTTATTCGGCAGAGGGATGGGATTTCCTTTTCTTTCTGAATAAAAGTTTGATTTTTCTGTTATTAAGTCGTACAATACTTTTTATACGTAAAAGCGTTGAAAAGGAAAAGTAGGATGAACACATTCTTTCCAGAGAGCTTCGGTAGCTGAGAAGAAGCAAGAATATTCATTTGAACAATGGCCTTTGAGCTTCGTCCTGAACTTATCAAATGATAATAGTAGGCGGCGACGAGAGTTGGTACTCGTTATCAAAACCACAGTATAAGAGCATATAGCTCCGTACTTGTTAAGGCTAATTATGTGAGTAATTGGCGAAATAAGGTGGTACCGCGACTGTTTATACAGCCCCGCCCTTATCTTTTTTAAGATAAGGGCGGGGCTTTTTATATTTAAAAGGAGGAATGTAAGATGAGTATTTTTATTGGAGGCGCTTGGCCGTATGCAAATGGTTCGTTACACCTTGGCCATATTGCGAGTTTGTTACCTGGAGATATTTTAGCGCGTTATTACAGGGCAAAAGGTGAGAATGTGCTGTATGTTTCAGGGAGTGATTGTAATGGAACACCGATTGCAATTAGGGCAAAACAAGAAGGTGTGACAGCGAAAGAAATTGCTGATAAGTATCATGAAGAGTTCCAGCGATGTTTTCGTAGCCTTGGTTTTACTTATGATTGCTATACACGTACAGATAGTGAGCACCATCATGAAACGGTTCAAAATGTTTTTTTACGTTTATTAGAAGAAGGACATATTTATAAAAAAACAGTGGAACAAGCGTATTGTGAAACGTGTACGCAGTTTTTACCGGATCGTTATGTAGAAGGAATATGTCCACATTGCCATGAAGCAGCAAGAGGAGATCAATGCGATGCGTGTTCAGCTATTTTAGATCCACTCGATTTGTTAGAAAAGAAATGTAAGTTATGTGGTAGTACACCATCCGTACAGGAAACAGAGCATTTCTATTTTGCGTTGCATACATTTCAGCAGAAAATTAAAAAAGTTGTAGAAATCGCAAAAGAAAAAGGAACATGGCGTGATAATGCAATTCAATTAACAGAAAGATATGTAAAAGAAGGGTTACAAGATAGGGCAGTATCAAGAGATTTACCAATTGGGGTACCAATTCCAGTAGAAGGGTATGAAGATAAGAAAATTTACGTATGGATTGAAGCAGTGACAGGCTATTATTCAGCGAGTAAACATTGGGTTGAAGAAACAGGGAAAGATGATCAAGAGTTTTGGGCTAGCGAAGCGAAAACATATTATGTGCACGGAAAGGATAATATTCCGTTTCATTCCGTCATTTGGCCAGCGGTATTACTTGGAATAGGGGAGGAAGCAATCCCGCGTCATATCGTTTCGAATGAATATTTAACAGTTGAAAAAAGAAAATTATCTACAAGTAAAAACTGGGCAGTATGGGTGCCTGACATATTAGAACGCTATGATCCAGATTCTATTCGTTACTTTTTAACCGTCAACGCACCAGAAAATCGCGATACTGATTTTTCATGGCGGGAATTTATTTACAGTCATAATAGTGAATTATTAGGTGCATACGGGAACTTTGTGAACCGGACATTAAAGTTTATTGAAAAATATTATGGTGGTATCGTGCCGAAAGGAAGTATTGAAGTAGAGCTGAAAGATAAAGTAGAAGGATTATATAAACAGGTAGGAGAGGCGATTGAGCAAACTAAATTTAAGGTGGCGCTAGAGACAGTATTTGATACAGTACGTTTTGCAAATAAATATTTTGATGAAAAGCAGCCTTGGAAACAAAGAGAAGATGATCCAGTTTCATGTGAAGAAACGATTTATAACTGTGTGTATCTTATCGCTAATTTTGCCCATCTCCTTGAGCCATTTTTACCATTTTCAAGTGAAAGAGTTCGAAACACATTGTCGATTGTGAAACGAAATTGGGAACCGCAAAATACGTTGCCAAGTAGAATTGATAGCGTACAGCCATTATTTGAGCGAATCGATGTAAAACAAATTGAGCATGAGATAGAGAAGCTGTATGGAGCGGTAAAATGAGATAGAGAAAAAGACCTTTCAAGTAAATGAAAGGTCTTTTGTTATGCAGTATGGTTCTCTTTCTTATCTTTCAAAAAGAAAAGTACAGCAAGGATTACAAGAATAATAGCTGCAATATCATACGTTATTTTAAATGTAGTATTAAAGTTTAAGTACTCTACGAAAGGAGTTTTCACTGCTCCTGCATATATACAAACGGGAACGAGAAGTAAATCGTAAAATTTCCTTTCTTTCATATATCTTATTAGGAAGAAGATACACATAATAGCAAAAAATATGATGCTTAAAATAGTCATTTATACCTCCAGATAAATTTACTTATTTTAATTGCAGTTATATCTTTTATATAAATTCTGTATTTTTTCAAGCGCTATGCACGCGATTGTGTTTCCTTTCTTTCCTAGCCGTAAGCAGCTGAGGAGTGAAGATCCCAACCAATATAAAAATAATACCAATCCACTGCATGAACGTTACGACTTCATGTACAAGTGTAATAGAAGCGATAATAGCAGTTGGTAATTCAGCTGCACCTAATATCGTACTAAGCCCTGTTCCAACCTTTGGTACACCGATTGAAAAACAAATGACAGGTACAACAACGCCGAATAATCCGAGGAAGAAAGCATATTTCCATAGACCGGCTTGCAAAGCACCGTCTGTTAAAAAGGTTGGCGGAAAGAATAGGCATACGATAAGAGTAGCACTTGTTGTCATAAGAAAGCTTTTTGTATAAGGCGGAACATCTGTAGCGACGCGTCCGCTTGCAAAAACATAGAATGAAAAAGAGACAGCAGCTAATAGCCCAAAGATAATCCCTTTCGTAGAAAAACTTTGTCCGAGGCCTTCAAATACACCACCTGCAAACAATGTACCAGCAAATAAAATAAGGATAGATATGATCTTATCGCGACTTGGAAATGTTCGATTTGCAATGGCTTCGATAATGACACCAATCCAAGTGAACTGAAAGAGTAGGACGACAGCGATAGATGCGGGTAGTTCTTCTACAGAAATAGCATAAAAAATCCCAGTCATACTCATTGTTGTTCCGACGGTTAGTAATGAAAAAAATTGTTTTTTTGTTACTTTATGACGTGAAAAGAAAAGAACGAGTAGAAATAGTCCAATCCATCCGAAGACATATTGTCCCCCTAGTAGTTGATGTGCTGAAAATCCATTTATGAATCCGAGTTTGAAAATAGTTGAAAGTATGCCGTAGCTGCAAGCACCGAATAAAACGAGCAATGAATATTTAAACTTTTCCATAAAAAAATCCTCCTTTTAAGTAATAAAAAACGCCCGCTATCCAAATAAGGATAACGGGCGAACGAAACAGAGTAAGACACTCTACAAAATTCCGCCACTCACACATGAAGTATGAGTTTGGGATATGTAATTATAGTAAATGTTACATTGCTTTTGGGAATACAATGGAGCATTTTACACCTTGAGCTGTGTTTTGTATCCCGTAAGGAAACTGATGTTTATCTAATATTTGTTTCACGATATATAATCCAAGACCACTACCTTGTACTAACCCGTGTTTATCAGGATTTGCGCGATAGAAAGGCTCAAATAAATGAGCAAGTTTATCTTCATCAATTTGTGAACCTGTATTTAATACTTCTAATGCGTAACCATTTGGTTTTTCATAAAGCTTTATATATACGTGTTGATGGTCAATTGTATAATGAATTGCATTTGAAATAATGTTAAAAATAGCAGTTTGAATAAATTTAGGATCAGCTAAAATTTGTACGTCGTGTTTAATATTAGATTGTACATTTAATTGTTTTACAGATACAAAGTAATCTACTTTCTTCATAACATCCTCAATAATATTAGATAAAGAAATGACTTCTAAATTCGGTTTAAATTGAGGGTTTTGTATTTTGGATAATTCCGACATTTTTTCCGTTAATATGTTAATGTCTTGCATCATCTCGTAGGAACGTTTCAAATACTTATCTCTATCTTTATAAGCTCCAATTCCGTGAATCATGCCATCTAGTTGTCCCATAACGGCTGCGATTGGTGTTTTTAATTCATGGGACACCATAGACATAAATTCTTTACGAGATTGTTCTAATTGTTGTTCCTTCTTGAGCTCGTTTCTTAAATCTTGATTGCTTGCATGTAAATTCTTCACAATATTTGGTACTTGTGAAGCAGCTACTTGCAAATTAAAATCTGTTTGATCTGTATTTTTGTTAAGTAGCTTTTTATCTGAGAAATCAAGATTCATAATATCTTTTAAAGCATCGCTCATATATTGAAAAGGTTTGGCAATTAGTTTTGTATAAATTAAAGATCCGAGTAGTGATAATGCAAGCATTGTCGCGCCAATATGTGGAGCTAATTGCTGCAACGCATCTGCTAACTTTGGATTATCCTTTGTATCATTTGTTTTACTTGCTGCATTTTGTGTATGTAAGGCATCATTATTAGCAGCTTTCTTTTCTGCTTCTGTAGGCGGATTAGAAGTGCTATTTTTCCCCGAAAGATTTTGTGTATGTTCTTTTGCCTTTACAGTTTGGCTAGGCTGCAAAAGGTGATTGATAGCTGTAGAAAGAGATTTATAATCTATAATAGAAGATTGAAAATTAGAAATGCTCCCCTCTGACACAGCTTTATTTTGCTTCGTTTTACTTCCGTCGTTTTGCTTATCTGAATCGGCCTGTTCTGTAGTCGGCGTTCCATTTTCTTTCGCAAAACGTTCTTTATCGTAGTTTGAAGCTAGAAAGTAAATAATTTGATAAAGGCAAAGTGATAAAAGAATACAAAATAATAAGGTTTTGATGAAAATACTTTTGGTGATGTTGTCTTTGCTACGATTCGATTTTGTAGCCAATGCCTTTCACCGTTTTAATATAAGGAATTCCTAATTTTTTTCTTAAGTTTTTAATATGTGTATCTATAACTCTTACATCACCATAATGTTCATAGCCCCATACCTTATTCAACAAATCACTTCTTGATAATACTTTTCCTCGATTTTGCAGTAAAGTATAAATAATTTCAAATTCTTTTGTTGTCAATTCAATTTGATTACCATGAACATAAGCTGCATATGCTGTAGAGTTTAACATCAATTCATGGAATTGTAGTATAGTTGCAGCTTCTGCTTCCTTCGTTGCTGCCCTTCTTAATACAGCCTCTACACGCTTAATAAATACAGTGTAATGGAACGGTTTCGTAATATAGTCATCAATACCTAATTCAAATCCTTTAATTTCACTTTCTTCATTATGTAAGCCTGTTAACATAATGATTGGTACATCAGATTGTCCTCGCATAATTTTACAAATACTATAGCCATCTATATCTGGTAACATTACATCGAGGAGGACAAGATCGTATGAATTTTTTTGGAAAAGAAGAATACCTTCTGTTCCAGCACCAACTACATCAACTGTAAAGTTTTGTGCCATTAGAAATTCACGAATAAGTTCTTGTATATCTGGGTTGTCTTCAATCACCAGTATATGCGTCATAGTAACACCTCCTAAATAACGCTTTTTACTGCAATATTCGAATTCATCATTTTTCGAGTGACTCAGATTGTTTATACATATAATAAGCCCCCGCTATAAAATAATCATGAAGGTAGCAAGGGGAATAGTTTAGTGTTACTGAATAGTTCAGAATTACAGTAGTTCTATTATAGTATGTATTATAAAATTTATAAAACATTATAACTGTATAATTTTAATATCTACGTTTATCAATGTTTAGATATCAGCTAATCAAATCTATTCCTATTATATATGTAAATACAGTTGTTTTGCTACTGTAAATGAATAAATAAAATAAGCCAAGACATAAAATTCTTGGCTACACATAAATCTTGTTTTTAGGCTATTTTACAGTGACAGTAGCTTGCTGCTGAACGCGCTCAAATAACCAGTGTATATCATTGTTATACATACGAATACAACCAAGTGTTGTCCATTTGCCGATTGCTTGATTATTGTTAGTTCCGTGAATCGCATAAGTTGTTCCGTAAGTTCCTGCCATATTTAATCCGAGCCAACGGTCACCAAGTGGATTACGTGGATCGCCGCCTTTAATTTTGCCTGTATAATAAGGGCGGTTTTTAATTTTATTTACGATTTGAAAAGTGCCTTTAGGTGTAGGTGTTGCAGCTTTTCCAGTAGCGACAGTAAAACTTTTTATAAATTTTCCATCCTGATAATAATCCATTTTATTTAACTGAGTGTCTACAATTAATTGATCTTTCGTTGTAGCTGCCTCTGCACTAGCGAATGGAAGAGTTAAAAATCCTAATGATAATAGTGCGCTTAATAATAATTTTTTCATTGTTATTCTCCTTTTACTATCGTAATAGTCTTACATACAATGAAGTTGTAATCCTCGTAATGCTTTATTTACATTTTCATCTAATGTTTCAAAGAATGTAGTGATTTTGCTGTTGTGTTTGTTGTTATCAATAAGTAATCTTTCATTTAATAAAAGCTCACCACGTAGTCCAAAACTTTGAACTTGAATATTTAGCTCATCTTCATTTTCAGAAATGATTGGTAAGAAATAGTGAAAAGCTTTTGTTGGAATGATGTAGCTTTTGCCAATCATGCTTTCTTGATTTGAATTAATCCATTTTTTCGTGACAATTTTAATATTCTTTTTTGAAACGATAAAAGATAGTGTTGTAGATTTTGTTAAACTTACGTCAAATTCACTTGTTTCACATATTTGTAAATTAAAAACGGTTTCATTTTGATGAGATTCAACATTTGTATTAATAAAATCGTGCATTTTATATGCTTCCATTTCGTATTCACCCTTTTTTCAATTTCGAAAAACGACTTATATTTATTCAAATTAATGCTTAGTCATATATTGGTTAAATTTTTCAACAAATTCCGATATAATCTTACAATACGTATATGAAGCTAATATGAAGTTAGCATGAGTTTGTGATGGTTTTTTATTGAGAACAAAATAAGAGAGGTTTTTTAGTGTTAAAAAATGGATAAAATCTGCATGTTATTAATGCGCCTTTTCGCTATTTCGACTTGGAAAATGATTTTTATTATTTAATAAAGAACGAAAAACATTAGTGTGACCCTTACAAAAATGTAATAAAAATGTAAGCTATTGTGATAGTTATTTCGACAATTTTTTTATACAATAATAGTAAGAAGTTGTACGTGATTGAAAGGAGAGATGACATGGAATGGATTCATGAATTATTTCAGCAATACGGGTATTATGTTGTACTTGTCGGTTTGCTGTTAGAATATATTGCACTTCCGTTTCCGGGAGAGCCAACATTAGCATATGCGGGATTTTTAGCACATAAGGGTGATTTAAGTTTACCGATTTTAATTATTCTATCCTTTATTGGGACAAGTGTAGGAATGACGATTCAATACTTTTTAGGAAATAAATTAGGTATGCCTTTCATTCAAAAGTATGGGAAATACGTATTTTTAACACAAAGAAAAATTGACTTAACGAGAATGTGGTTTGATAAGTATGGGTACTTCCTAATTTTTATTGGTTTCTTTATTCCTGGTGTACGTCATTTCACAGGATACTTTGCAGGAATTATTAATTTACCATTCCGTCGTTTTGCCATTACAATTTATTCAGGCGCTCTATTTTGGGTATCATTCTTCTTAATCGGTGGTTACTGGTTAGGTGGAAACTTACATGATATCTTTGGAGTGCTAGAAGGTCATATCGGTAAAATTATTTTTGGAGTTATTGTGATTGTAGCGGTTACGTTAGGTATTCGTTTCCGTAAGCAGTTAAAACGAGTATTACTACAAAACGCAAGCTAATATGAAATCCATTCTATGTCAGAATTTAGGAAGGCAGTGCAAAAGCACTGCCTTTTTTATTTTATTTTTAAGACTATGTTTAATGCACATTTTACATTCTTTATAGGAATTTGATACAGGATAAGAAATAAGTGTCTTGTCAATTATTATAGTCGTAATGACAATTATAATTGACAAATATAAGGATATTATTTACAATTTTAATTAAATAAATGAAAAAGAGGGAAGACATGAAGCTTCAAAATCGAGTGAGGGAATTGCGAGCAAAGCATCGTTTATCACAAGGGGATTTAGGGAAAGCGATTGGATCATCACGGCAAACGATTAGTTTAATTGAGCGTGGGGATTATGCACCATCTATCGTATTGTCGTTAAAAATCGCACAAATTTTCAATGTACCGGTGGAGGAAATATTTACGTTAGTAGAGGGGGAAGAGGACGATGAAGAGTAAGCGAAAAAAACAATTTGATTCTGTGGGGAAAATAGCATTAAGTATGATAGGAGGATTTTTAACGTCTTATATAGCTTTAAATTTACTCTCGGATGAACCGAGAAAATTATCATCCAATACATTTATGGGTATATGTACTATTTTTGGAATTTTAATGATGTACTATACTTGGAAGAATACACGTATGTTAGCAGAGGCACGCGATGAAGAAGAGAGCGTACAAGGCAGAAAATTAGGCATTATAAGTATATATTTACGTGTAGGTGATATAGTTACGCAGGCATGGTTTGTATATGCAGTTATTACATGTAGACGTGCACTGTTGCAGGATACAAATGTTTCATTTGCGGTGTGGAATTTAGTAGCTTCTATTGCTTGTTTAACTACTGTAGTAATTATCGGACTCATAACAAAAAATCGTTATAATAAGCTATATCCTGAACAAGGTGTAACGTATATGGAATCTATGAAAATGTGGACGAAAAACGCAGATGAAGGATTAAAGCACATTGTGCATGAGGCTGGATATAAAGCATATGAATTTACGAATACAATATTGGCATATGTATGGTGGGCTGCCGTTATATATACAGCTGCTAGTAATATCGATTTTGTATTAATTGGCTTAATCTCATTTATTTGGATATTGCATCTTGGGAAGTTCATGTACGAAATGCAGAGGAAAATGATTTATTAAGGGGAGAAAAAGGTGGATATTTTAAGAAGGCCAGCTGGCTCAATGACAGTGGCGCTAATTCTGTCCATTTTATACGGAGTAATCCGAGCTGGGAAATTAGAAGTAATTTTGAACCTATGGGCAATAGTTGGAATTTTTTTATTAGTGTTAGCCATTCATGAGCTAGGACATGTAGTATTTGGTGTAATAGGTGGTTTAACATTTAAATTTATGACAGTAGGACCCATTACTATTCAAAAAGAAAAGGGAAAATTACGCATTCGAGAAAATAAATTATGGGCTTACTTTGGAGGCGTTGCAACACTAGTACCACCTTCTATAGAGACACCGAATCTTTCGAAAAAGTGGGCATGGCTCACTTTAGGTGGACCGATTACGAGTTTACTGTTTGGTATTACTTCCGGTTACATATACATGGTGAGTTATTATCAATATCTTTTATATTTTTCCTTTTTCCATTTTGCAATCTTTGCGGTTACAATTGTGCCGATAAAAGGAACGCTTATGAGTGATGGGATGCAATTTCTTATTTTAATTAAAGATGATGAAAGAGCTAGAAATCATTTATATGAGATTCAAATATCGAGTGAGTTATTTAGTTATAAAAGACCGAAAGATTGGGATGAAAGATTAGTAGAATTGAGTGAGGAGAAAATAAAAGAGAATAAAGGGATAAGAGAGATAATGAGTAGACTTATGCTTGTCTTTTTTGCTCGTGCAGATCAAGAGGGAATGGAAAGAGCGATACCGTATATAGAAAGAATTGTTCAACTACCTGTAACGAAAGAAAATAAGTTTTTCGTTAGTAGTTTTCATAGTTGGTATCTTTTATATAAAGCCCTTTATGAGATGGATAGTCTTTCTTTGCAAGAAGCAAAGGAACATGCAAAGGCTATTACAAAAATGGACTTAAACGGATATTATCGTACACAAGGAATTATCAAATATTTAGAGAATGATCTAGAAGCTTCCCATACTTATATGAAGAAAGCTGATAAAGAATTAAAGAGCGCCGAGAAGAGTGAGATTGGATATTTACAATTAGAAAGAGAATGGTTTGAGCAGTTGAAGGTGAGGGTATCTTACGATGGATGAGGTATCCTCTTTTTTATATGTCATCTTATGCCGTTCCATAAATAGCCTGGGGCGAGTAAAATGAGATAAGAAGAGCAAAGCTTGGAGGAAGTAAATATGGAAATTTTATCAATTATTTTGATAGTCTTGCTCATTTATGTTGTTTTTAAAGTGGCATATGTAGCATTAAAGATACTCGCGATCCTATTAATTATCTTTTTAATCGTAGAGTTCGGCAGTAAGTTGCTTGGGGGATAGGGTATATTGTGCGTTTCGAGTGTCGAAGGTTGTCGTTAAATCGATATCTTGTGTTGAACCGTTGATATAATGAAAAAATCGTTGATATAAGTGGAGAAATGATCGATATATTTGAGAAATCGTTGATATATTTTAGTGAATACGAAGTGGGGTATGTGGAAAAGAAGTTGCCGTTGGGTAGCTTCTTTTTATTGTAGTGGCAGGGTATAGAGCATAAATAGGTTGCCGAAAATTGCCGGTAAGTCGATATCCTGTGTCGAATGGTCGATATAATGAAAAAATCGCTGATATAAGTGGAGAAATCGCCGATATATATGGAGAATCGCTGATATAATCCGGTTGGTACTGGATGGGGTATGTGAGAAAGAAGTTGCCGTGAGGGTAACTTCTTTTTATCGTGATGCGGGGATATGCAAAACAATATAAAAAGCTGGAAGAGTATCTTCCAGCTTAAGAGTTACTTTCAATTTGACGACCGCTATCTTCTTCAGTGTCTTGTAATAGGTTGAATACGTCTGCTAGGCAGAATGCAATGAACCAAGTCCATAGACCGTGGAAGAAAGCTGAGCTTAATTGAAGTGGTAATGTATAGTTTGTCATTGAGTAGGAAATACATCCACCAACGATTCCGATCATTGTTAATAACATTGTTTTTTGAGCATTTTCTTCTGGATTGAAGAGGAAGTAAATGTATCCGCCTAAAATTGAAGCGCTTACAAGTGTTTCGATTCCATTAAAGATGATATTCTCTCCAAGCTGAGTGTTTGTCCAGAAGCAGATTGTTCCGCCGATAATAGCAAACAGGACAGCTATTGTATATCGTATATATTGATTCATATGTTCATCTCCCTATGTAATAAGATGATTTGGAAGTCAAAAAGGTAGGTATAGTATATTGAAGTGAGTTTTAATTGTACGTATCTTTTTATAAAAAGATCATTGAAGAGTAACTAAGATGATCGGTTGTTTAAACCGTTACGTGTATGGTGTCTGAAATATACCCGGCTGTTCGTTTCTTTTTGCTTGTAAAATAAGAGAAACTTCCAAGTCTATATACTCTTTTTTTTGTGAGTCTGCTTTCATTATAACACATTTAGGGACATAATAATAGAATTATCTGATTTTGTAATAAGTGTAAAAAATAAAAAGCGTAAGGAAATACCATTAACGGTGCAGTTTAGTGGAAGAAGGATTTTAATTTATTATGATGAAATATGTAATCAAGGTGAGATCTAAGAATGAGGCTTAAATACTATAAAAAATGTTTTATAGCATGAATGTAAGGGAGGAGAGCTAACTTGGAGTTCACAACAGAAAGATTAATAATTAGACCTTTTAAGAGTACTGATTTACAGGATGTATTTGCTATTTATAATAGTGATGATACATGTAAGTTCCTATTACATAATAAGTGGACTCATGAAGACATGCAGAAAAGATTTAATAAGAAGCTAGCAAATAATGTACTTACTAAAGAAACAATATTAAGTTTGGCAGTTATATACAAAACTAAAGTAGTTGGTGATTTATCCGTATGGTACACAAATATGAAAGACACTGTTGAGATTGGTTATAGTTTTGCAAAGGAAGTAGCTGGGAGAGGTTTGGCAACAGAAGCAGTAAGTAGTTTGGTATTGAAATTATTTAATGAATGTAATGTACATCGTATACAGGCTAATCTTGATGCACGTAATACAGCTTCACAAAAATTGTGTGAACGAATAGGCATGAGAAAGGAAGCCCATTTCATACAAGATTTTTGGAATAAAGAGGAATGGACAGATAGTATTGTATATGGAATGCTATCCTCCGATTTGTAGTAATAAACTTAGTGATTTTATTATGCTAAAAGGTACGTTAGTTGAATAACAAAGGGCATAACATATTATATATGACTAATATGTTATGCCCTTTAATTTATTAACCTGTTTTATATGCGTTTGAAACGGCCGACAATTTCAACTGTTTCAGTAATGTTCATAAATGCTTTGTTATCCACTTGACGGATAATACGTTTCATTTCGCCTAACTCATAGCGAGTCACGACAGTGTAAATCATTTTTTTCTTATGGTTTGTATAGCCGCCGACAGCGTCTACCATTGTCACCCCGCGTATGCCGTGATGTAGTAGTGCGCTTTTTATTTCCTCGCCTTTTTCTGTAATAGTCATTATCGTTAATTTAATATGTTTCGTATGCACAGCGTCGATAACTTTGCTGACTACAAATCGACTAATTAACGTATAAAGTGTAATATCCCATCCGAAAATAAAACCTGCTGCTACAAGTAAGATTAAGTTGAATACAAATATGATTGCTCCAATTGAAACATCTCGATATTTCGCTACAATCAATCCAACAACATCAAAACCACCTGTTGAAGAAGCAAATCGGAATATAATTCCTGAAGCTGCTCCGCAGATAACACCACCGAATACAGAAGAAAGTAAAATATCGTCTGAAACTTGGTGTACCGGGATAATGTTCATCGCTAACGATGACACAGCTACAAAGTAAGCTGTTAAAAAGGTTGTCTTCTTGCCTAAGTAAAAGTGACTTAAAATAAGAAGAGGAATGTTTAGTAAAAAGATAAGTGCACCGATATTGTAGTGCATTAAATAACCGATAATCATCCCTACACCAGCGAATCCACCGCTAATCATATTATGCGGGATAAAAAACATATTCATAGAAATTGCATACAAAATAGAAGCTATAAAAATAACAACCAACTGTATCATAAATTCTAAGTGAAATGTTTTAGCTGCTGGGAAGGATAAAAAGGCGGTGTCGGGAACGTAATCGGCGTCTCCTAGTTGACCCATAGTATGTTTCATCTCCATATTCATTTTTGATTACAAGAAGAGAATAAAGGTTTTTTCAAAAACTGGCAATAGTTTTATTATAATACAAAAATTTTATAAATTTCTAATAAATCAAGCCTATTCATTGATGTGTGTGAATATGCTAAAGAAAGCGAATACAACGTTTCTTAATTATTGTTTTCTTGAGAAAATATGCAAAATACTTTTTTTGAAAATAAAAGGAAATAGAGAATATTTGCCCGATGTGCTAAAATGACCTTATTAAGGATGTGAAGCGATGGAATTTTTATTGCAGGATGCAATTCTATATATATCGTTTGTAACGACAGCACTTTGCTTATTAGAAGTTTTCTTCCTTGCTAATGTTTCTCGCTTTGTGCGTCAACAAGCATCAAGCGGTAGACAAAGAGCTTTTACGTTAGTTGATACATGTGAAGATAGTGCGGGAAATGTACCGCTATTTTCAATTTTTTATAAATATGGAATGATTCGTTCCGTACGCAGACAAGAATCAAGTGAAGAGAATGATGAGGTTGGTCCGTATACACCAATGTTTCGCTAAATAATTACGAAACATTGGAGGAATGAACATGTTAAAATCATACCGAGCTGCGCTCATTAGTTTATCAGTAGTACTTGTTTTTGTTTTATCTGGCTGCAGTAATGCAGGCACAATTGATTCACATAGTACGGGGATATGGAACCATTATTTCGTATATCCAATCTCGTATATGATTCAATTTGTTGCTCATCATATACCGGGAGCTAGCTTCGGGGTTGCTATCATTATTATGACGCTCGTTATTCGTTCAGCCATGATTCCATTAGCTGTTTCGCAATATCGCAGCCAAGCGAAAATGAAGAAAATGCAACCTGAATTGCAGAAGCTAAAGAAAAAATACGGTGATGTAAGCAAAGACCTTGAAAAACAAAAGCAGTATCAAAAAGAAATGTCAGAACTAATGAAATCAGGCGGTTGGAATCCACTTGCTGGTTGCTGGCCAATTTTTATACAAATGCCGATTTTCTCTGCTTTGTATTATGCGATTAGCAGAACGGAAGAGATTCGCACATCTTCGTTTTTATGGGTGAACCTAGGACATGCAGATCCATATCATATATTACCGATTATTGCAGCGTTAACGACATTTATTCAGATGAAAGTTTTCCAATCGAATATTACACCTGGAGAACAAGTGCAGATGCTAAAGATGCAGCAAATTATGATGCCAGCAATGATTCTATTTATGGGGTTTGCGGCGCCATCAGGACTTGTGTTGTACTGGATAACAGGTAACTTATTTACAATGACACAAACAATTGTATTAAGAAAAATAATGGAACGTGAAGAGTTACAATTACAAAAAGTATAGAGAAACACCGCTCATTACGAGCGGTGTTTTTTATTTCAATCGTTAAGGAAATTTTAAGAAACCAATATTACTATTGGCGTTGTATACGAAAGTGTACATGCTTTAGAAATATGAAGGAGGAAATTTCCTATGAAGAAGAAAACAGTTGGTTATTTAGCGATTGCAGGTGCTTTATCATTCGGAATCATTGGAGGAGTCGGTGTTCCGGCATTCGCGGCAACAAATACTCCAAAAGCTGAGCAAGCGACAAAAACAGCGAAAAAAGATTTAGATGACGCTACAAAACAAAAAGTAAAAACGATTATGGACGATACAAAGAAACAGTTACAGGAACTAGGTGTAAAGCTTCCGGAGAAAGAGAAGCGTAAAGACATGTTTGCAGGATTAGATGAACAGGCGAAAGAAAAAGCGAAGTCAATTTTAGAGCAAGAGAAATCCGGAAAACTAACACGTGAACAAGCAAAAGAGGAATTAACAAAGTTAGGCGTAAAAATGCCGGAGAAAGGTAAGCGTGGAGACATGTTTGCTAACTTAGATGAACAGGCGAAAGAGAAAGCGAAGTCGATTTTAGAGCAAAAGAAATCTGGAAAATTAACGCATGAGCAAGCAAAAGAGGAATTAACAAAGCTAGGCGTGAAAATGCCGGAGAAAGGTAAACATGGAGACATGTTTGCTAACTTAGATGAACAGGCAAAAGCAAAAGCAAAGTCAATTTTAGAGCAAAAGAAATCTGGAAAATTAACGCATGAGCAAGCAAAAGAAGAATTAACAAAATTAGGTGTGAAACTTCCAGAGAAAGAGAAGCATGAAGACATCTTTGCAGGATTAGATGAAGCAACAAAAACAAAAGCAAAAGCGATTTTAGACAATGAAAAGAAACAATTAGAGGCATTGAATGTTGATTTACCGCACCATAAGTTTTTTATGAAAAAAGATGAGAAATAATTGAATGAAGTCGTATCTTTCGTGTGGGCAACCGAAAGGTACAGACGTGAGGGGGCTTTCTTTTGAAAGACCTCCTTTTATTGTTGGCGTTTTTTGTTGGTAAATCGATATATTTGAAAAATCGCTGATATAATTTTTACAGCTACACTGCTCCAAAGATACGAGGGAATTAGAGAAATATTACAGCTTCTGTTATAATATAAGAAGATAAATATTTCCTATGTTATATAAAAAATATATTGATTTTTTCTAACAATTCAATATAATGAACAATAACTACAAAATTCGACATCAAGAAGTGATGATGAGGACACGATCAATTTTTTACGATTTCCAGAGAGGGAAGCCTTTGGCTGTGAGCTTCCTAATACGGAAAAATAGATTACCACCTCTGAACTGCAGCAGTGAACGAGCATCTAGTAATTGCTTGCCGGCAAAAACCGTTATTTAGACTTGAGAAATTGGTGAAGTGTATTACTTTACGAATTGAAACAAGGGTGGAACCACGAATACAACACTCGTCCCTTTTTTAGGGAGGAGTGTTTTTTTATTTCATTTTTGCATCACACTAGGATTGGAAGGAGGATACGCAGCATGCATCATGATGAGAAGAACAAAATTGGTTTAACAGTAGCACTTTCTATCGTAGTAGGAACGATTATTGGATCTGGTGTGTTTATGAAACCAGGGAGCGTATTAGATTACTCGGGGAGTTCTAATATGGCCATTCTTGCTTGGGTAATTGGTGGTCTGTTGACGCTAGCAAGTGGTTTAACAGTAGCTGAAATTGGAGCGCAAATCCCGAAAAATGGTGGGTTGTATACGTATTTAGAGGAGATTTACGGAAGTTTTTGGGGATATTTATCAGGTTGGATGCAAACAATTGTTTATGGACCTGCTATTATCGGAACATTAGGTTTATACTTTAGTTCTTTAATGATTAATTTTTTCTATTTAGATAAAGTGTGGAATTTACCAATCGCAATTGGAACGGTTGTGTTCCTTGGCGTTGTAAATAGTATGGGAACAAAATACGGAGGTATCGTTCAAACAATCACGACAATTGGGAAGATGATTCCGATTGTGTTAATTGTTGTGCTAGGTTTCTGGAAAGGGAATAGCGATATTTTTAACGTAGTTGTACCGATATCGGAAAATCAAAGTATCGGTATGGCAATTTTAGCAACGTTATTTGCTTATGACGGCTGGATTTTACTTGCTTCGATTGGTGGAGAAATGAAGAATCCAACAAAGTTATTACCGAAAGCAATGACAGTAGGGATTTTAATCGTAACGGCTGCTTACGTATTAATTAACTTGGCGTTATTAAATGTATTACCAGCAGCAAAAATTGTAGACCTTGGAGAAAATGCAACAGCGACAGCTGCAGGCATGTTACTTGGAGAATATGGCGGAAAAATTATTAGTATTGGTATTATCGTTTCTATTTTCGGCTGTTTAAATGGAAAGATTTTAACGTTTCCACGTATCCCAATGTCTATGGCAGAGCGTGGACAACTTCCATTTTCTAAGTTTATTGCAAAGGAAAGTCCGAGATTTAAAACACCAGCAAATGCGATTACTGTTGAAATCATTTTAGGAATTATTTTAATGATTATTAGTGATCCAAATAAGCTATCTGAGATTTCCGTATTCATTATTTATATTTTCTATGTAATGACGTTTATTGGTGTCTTCATTTTAAGAAAACGTAATAAGAATAAAGAGCGTGCATATAGTGTACCGTTATTCCCAATCGTACCAATCGTAGCGATTTTAGGTTCGTTATTTGTAATTGGTAGTGCGATTATTAACGATCCAGTAAGTTGTTTCTTATCGATTGGAATTGTATTTACGGGACTGCCGGTGTATTGGTACTTGAATAAGAAGAAAGAAACAGAATGATAAAAAGGTAGGCGTATTATACGCCTACCTTTTTTACTGTAAAAAAATTGTACTTGCTTCCACTTTCTATTTTGGTTACTATGATGGTAGTAACCAAAATAGAAAGCGTGGGGAAAGACTTGAATTTTCGTGTTTATATTTTAGCTATCGCGGCTTTTGTAGTCGGAACGGTTGAGCTAATTATAGGAGGAACGCTCGATTTAGTTGCCAATGATTTAGGAGTATCTATTAGTGCAGCTGGTCAGCTTATAACAATATTTTCGGTAGTATTTGCTTTGTCAGGTCCAGTTTTATTAGCTTTGACAGGGAAGTTTGAAAGAAAAACATTGTATGTTGGAGCATTATCGATTTTCTTAATCGGAAATATTATTTCGGCATTTAGTGTGAATTACGGAATGCTAATGTTCTCAAGGGTTATTTGTGCGGCCAGTGGTTCATTAATTATTGCACTATCGGTAACACTTGCTTCTAGTGTAGTAGAACCGCATTTTCGTGCGCGTGCAATTGGAATCATTTTTATGGGAATTAGTGGATCACTTGTACTTGGAGTACCGCTTGGTCTTGTACTCGGAAATGCATACGGATGGCGTGCACCATTTGTATTAATTTCGGTATTAACAGTTATGGCAATTGCTTGTATTTCATTATTCTTAACGAAAGTACCACCGACATCGGTATTATCAATAAAAGAACAACTTGCTACTTTAAAAGATAAAAAAATTGTAAGTGCACAGTTAACATCATTTTTGTTTTTAACAGGGCATTTAACATTGTATGCATATTTAACACCGTTTTTAAAAGATGTCATGCATGTTGAAGCAAACTGGATTAGTGTGTTTTACTTTATTTTCGGAATCGCAGCAGTAATTGGTGGCGGATTCGGTGGCTGGCTTGCTGATAAATGGGGATCGAAGAAAAGTATTATTTCTATCATTATCGTATTTGCGTGTGCAATCTTCATACTGCCATTAATGACATTCTCATTCCCGCTCTTCATCATTATGATGGGACTTTGGAGTATGCTGAGCTGGGCGATTTCACCAGCGCAACAAAACTATTTAATTGAAATTGCACCAGAATCAGCTGGTATTCAGCAAAGTTTAAATAACTCTGCCCTTCACTTAGGGATTGCGCTCGGTTCAACAGTAGGCGGAGTTGTTATTGAAAAATCATCTGTTATATATAACGCTTGGGTAGGCGGTGGCTTTATTATATTAGCTCTGCTTTGTGCGATTTTCTCGATTACAAGAGGACGTTCTACTCAGTTTGCAAAAGAAGAATCTATCGTTTGATAGGTTCTTTTTTTTGTAAAAAATTGCAGGTTTTAGTAGATGTATGGAGAACGTTGTATATAGCGAGGTGATGGATATGTATACGAATTTTTCAATTATTGGTCTTCTAATTTCAATGCTCCCTTTGTTTCTTATTATTTTTGCACTTAGATGGGTTCGTTTCATCTATCAAAATTCAGAGAAACAAGTGGAGCAAAATGAGAAAATCATTGAGCTGTTGATTGAGATAAAGGAACAAAACGAAAAGGAGTCTAAGTGAAAAACTAGACTCCTTTTTATTATTTAATTAGTATCTTAATTTCATTAACAAACTCTTAATTTCCTCATCTTCCATAAAGAGGTCATGGTGTTTCTGGGTAATCTTTGCAAGTGCAACGTCATGATAGAAAAATTCTGTAAAGAACTTTACAAATGGTTGTGACATTGTTTTCATTGCTTGCCATGACTCTTGTTCTACGCCAGCAAATAAAATTTCACGATCGTCAACGATGAGTAGCAAGTAACGCTCTAATGCATTAGGTTCTTCAGCTGGGATTAGAAAATGCATGTTTTCTAAGTTTGTTTCTACTTCTCCAACAATAAGGGATTCAATTTGAACACCTTGTTTTGCTTTTTGTTCTAGTAAAGGAAGATATTCTAAAAGAGTATCATTCCAAGCTGAAATGCGGATTGATTCTTTTGCACTTTCAATGAGTTCTTTACTTTGAACTCGAATAGAAGATTGCATTTTTAAGCTCCACACACGGTCATCTGTAAATGATTTTTTTGATATATTTGTTTCCAGTTCTTTAATATTTGATTGGAATTCTGTCGTTAATTTTTCAATTGCTAGCTTTAGTGGTAATGCTGTATACAATTTTTTCTTTTCTGAAACAGAATCCATTACCATTCCTTTATCGATTAGGCGTGCTAGCACTTCATATATTTTTGCTTTTGGAACACCTGAATGCTTCACAATTGTTGTAGCATCTAATGGTTCATTGCTTGATACGACAACTTCATAAGCTTGGCTTTCATATTGTGAGAAACCGAATTTTTGTAACATAGTTCCCTCCGAACGAATGAGATTATATTTTAAGGATAATGAACTATTTGTTTTTGCACAAGTGGTAGTCCGTTTTCTAATTGTATTAAGGTGAGAATTAATTTCAATTTTTTAATTTTATCTATTATACTTAATATAATGATTAATAAGATTTTAATTTAATGCGAAGGGGATGCTGGGGGGAAGATGTTAAGAAGTTTACGTTTAAAAATTGCGGTAGTGTTTTCAGTTCTTATTTCTATGATGTTCGTAATATTGGGTACAGCTGTGTATCAATTACAGAAAGAAAAGGAAGTGCGTTCCTTAGACGAGTATTCTCAAAATGCGATGGATCTTGTAACAGAGCAACTTACGACATTTGTTCAAAGAACGGATGAAGATATGGGGTATTACGCGAACAGTGAGATGATTCGTAATATACTTCAAGGTGGGGTTACTCCAGAAGAGGAAGCGTTTTTAACGAAAGAGTTTGCGGAGTATAAAAAGAATCATCCTGGTATTTTAGATTTATATATTGGTACGAAAGATAAAAAAACATTAAGTGCCAATCTTGCTGAAGGTGGGCAAGTGCCAGAAGGATACGATCCAACGACAAGACCATGGTATAAAGATTCAGAGGCTGATGTAAAAAAGGTCCATTGGGGACAACCTTCTTATGAAATTGCAACAGGAAAGTTAAGTGTAGGTGTTTCTAAAGCAATTACAGCTCAAGATGGATCTGTATTAGGCGTTGTTGCGATGGATGTATCGCTTGGGACGATTCAGAAGTTGCTTCACAATATTCAATACAATAATGACGGAGAAATGTTTATTATAAATGATAAAAATATGGCTCTTGTTTATCCAGAAAAGATAGGAAAAGATGTTTCTAAAGAGCCACTTATAAAGAGCTTAAATAAAGAGGTAACAAAATATGCGGTCACTACAATAAAAGGTGAAGATGTAGTTGTTTACAGTCAATCATTTGATACGATGAAATGGACGATAGGAATCTTTTATCCGAAAGAAACGATCGATGGGCTATTAAATAGTACGAGAAATACAGTTATTATAATGGCATGTATTAGTTTATTAGTTGGAATCGTAGCTTCCTACTTGTTCTCAAGAAGATTAGCAAGACCACTGCAACTATTAAAGAATCACGTGCAAAAAGTAGCAGAAGGCGATTTAACGCTGCGAATGAAAGTGACAAGTAAAGATGAAGTTGGAGAGTTGACTAAGCACTTTAATGATATGGTTGAACAAATGAATGAAATGGTAAGTAAAATTAAAAACAGCGTATCAACGGTGCAACAATCAACGAATAGTTTACACTATTTAACGAATGAAACAGTAGCGGCTAGTAGAGAAGTTTCAGGAGCAATGGATGATGTGAGTGGAGGAGCTTCTACTCTTGCGAATAGTGTGGATGAAGTTTCAGCTCAGCTCGAGAATATGGCGGAGTCAGTGGAACAAATGAATAGCTCCGTTGGTGAAATAAAAGGAGTGGCTGGCAAAGCGGAAGAGGCATCTAAGCAAGGATTAAATACAATGAGGAATTTAATCCGTACGAGGGGACAATCATCGTCGATTGTTGTTCATACAGAAGAAGCATCGGATAAGTTAGAACAAAGAGTTGGATCGATTCAAAATGTTGTTGAGCTTATAAAAGGCATTTCGGATCAAACAAATTTACTTGCTTTAAATGCATCGATTGAAGCTGCCCGTGCAGGTGAGCAAGGTAAGGGATTTGCGGTTGTTGCTGAAGAGGTTCGGAAATTAGCGGAACAATCAAAAGAGGCAACCGGAGAAATCACAACGATGATTGGTGATGTACAATTAGAAGTAAAAAGGGTTGTAGAAGTTGTAAGTAAATTGAAAGACATTGCAGATGTGCAAAATAAAGTGACGACAGAGGCGGAAATGGAGTTCCGCACAATTATGTCAGTCGTAAATACGATTAGTACTTCAGTTGAAAAAATTGTAGAAGAGGTACATAACATAGGTTACGAGCAAGGGGAAATTACAGCGGTAATGCATACAATTGCTGGTACGAGTCAAGAAAGTGCAGCTGTTTCTGAAGAGGTACATGCTGCAACGGAATCACAGGTGAATCATTTAGAAAAGGTAGCTCACACGATGGAAAGTTTGACAGAACATATGAGAGATTTAGAAAGATTAGTCGAGCAGTTTAAAGTGGAAGAGTAACATATTAGTAAAATGATGAGGATTTCGGTAAAATAGACAATGGATATATAAGAAACGATTATAGGAGGAAGACTACTATGGCAATTGTTGATGTATCGATTATTCCAGTAGGAACAGGTAATCCAAGTGTTAGTGAATATGTAGCAGAAGTACAAAAGGTGCTAGAGAAAAATGCGGATCGCGTGAAGTATCAATTAACACCGATGAATACAATTATTGAAGGAGATCTTCCTGTCATTCTAGAAGTAATTCAACAAATGCATGAAGTTCCATATACGAAAGGTGCACAGCGTGTTGCAACAACAATTCGTATTGATGATCGTCGTGATAAAGTAAGCACAATGGAGAAAAAATTAAACTCTGTTCGATCAAAATTATAAAGAAAAGCAGCGATTTTCGCTGCTTTTTTCATATAGGAGGTAAATAAGATGAGTGAAAAGTTTAACGAACAATTTGACGGGTTGTTAGAGAAATACACGGAACTGTTACTTGGAGAGAGCAATGAAGAGAGAAAAGAACAGGTACAGAAGTGGGCACTTTATTCTTACATAGCGAAGACGATGCCAGCTTTAGTGAAGCATTGGAATGAGACGTATCCCGATGCGAAAGAAGAGATGGTGCAGTTAATTACGGATATTAAAAGGCTGAATGAAGAGAAGCGAAATGAGCAATAAAAAACTTGAGGGAAATATAATCGTAAGTTTTCTGTATTAATATCCTTATATAATTTACATGGAATATTAAGGGTTTTATAGGCATGTCGAATATTTTCGACATGCCTATTTTATGCCTAGTAAACTCCATTTTTCTAAATGTCGAAAAATATTTCAGGTATATTTATAAGCGGAAATATAGGGTTTTAAATGTTTTTATAGTATTTTATAAATTATCTAAATAATTATTTGTATCCAATAATTTTAAACAATGATATAATTTTGAAGAGGGGTAAAAAACAGATAAATCAAGTCATAGGGGTGAATTACATGGAACAATTAATGCGAAATTCGTTTCTTTTCTTATCTAAAAATAAAGCGCTAACAAAACTGGCTAAAAAGTACGGTTTACGCTTTGGTGCAGGTCGCTTTGTCGCAGGGGAGACAATTGAATTAGCGACAGCAGCTATTAAGCAATTGAACAAGCAAGGACTTTGTGTAACAATCGATTATTTAGGGGAATTCGTTGATAATGAAGCGGAAGCAAATGAAATGGCTAACCAATCGATTGAAGCAATCCGTGCAATTGGAAGAGAAGGTCTTGATTCGCAGCTTTCTTTAAAGATGACTTCTATGGGATTAGATATCTCTGATGAAATCGTAATGAACAATATGCGCCGTATTTTAGAAGCGGCGAAAGAAAATGGTGTGTTCGTTACCATTGATATGGAAGACTATACACGCTGTGGTAAAACAATTGATATCTTTAAACAATTAAAATCTGAATACGATAATATCGGTACTGTTATTCAAGCTTACCTATATCGTACAGAAAAAGATATTGAAGATTTAAATGCTTATAATCCTAATTTACGTCTTGTAAAAGGTGCTTATAAAGAACCTGAAGAAGTGGCATTCCCAGACAAGAAAGATGTAGATGACAATTATAAAAAAATTATTAAAATGCACTTATTAAATGGAAATTATACTGCAATTGCTTCACATGACGAAGCGATTATTGAATATACAAAAAAACTTGCTGAAGAACACAACATTCCAAGGGATCAATTTGAATTCCAAATGTTATATGGTATTCGTAATGAGCGTCAACTTGAGCTAGTAAAAGAAGGCTACAAAATGCGTGTTTACGTACCTTATGGAAACGACTGGTATGGATATTTCATGCGTCGTCTAGCAGAGCGTCCAGCAAACGTTGCGTTCGTATTAAAAGGTATGGTTAAAAAATAACCAAGGAGAAAATACTCCTTGGTTATTTTAATTGCTGAAATGCATAATGTGCCATTTTCTTCGTATCAGGATACAGTTGCTTGCGGGTAGAAGATAATACAACATTAATGACACGTTTACCGTCTTTTTCATCCACTGTTACGACTGTATATTTGCCAAGTGCTGATAGACCGCTTTTACTTCCAATCGCATATGGATCGTCATATAGTTCTTCTCGTCCGTAGTTTGCGATGTTTGGAGAGCGTTCTGAAGTATGTAGAGTTGTACGCGTTGAATTCATATATTCTAAAACAACTGGATACTTTAATGCTTCTTTCGTAATAATAGCAATGTCATATGGTGACACTTTATTCCCAATTGCATCAGCACCACTTGCGTTTTTGAAAGTCGCATGCTTTGTACCAAGTTCCTTCGCTCTAGCATTCATCATTTTCACAAATTCATTTTTTGATCCTGCAATATGTTCTGCAATTGATTCAGCTATTGGATCTGCACTAATGATAAGCATAAGTTTTAATGCCTCATCACGCTTTAATTTTTCTCCAGCACGAAGTTTAATTTTCTTACTTTGACTTTCTGTTTTAATTGCGTTTTCTGTAACTGTAATTTCTTCATCTTCTTTTACATTCTCTAGTAAAAGAAGGGTTGTCATCATTTTGGCTATACTAGCCGGATAAGAGCGTTCGTCTTCACGTTTCCCATACAAAATTTCACCTGTGTCTGCATCGATTGTAACTCCGTATTGCCCAGTAATATTAGGTTGATCAGCTCTTACAGATTGTTGCCTTTGTGCATAAGAGAAGAAAATCATCCCTGTAAATAGTGTGGCAATCATTACAATCATAACTATTGTTCGTTTCATTATAATTCCCTCATTTGTTACAAATAAATTGGGCAGAAAAAGCAGCCATTAATCATTATGCCACGTTCTCTGCCCAAAAATATAGCGTTATTTTTCGCCTATATTATGCTTTTTATATTGTTGGTTATTACCTTGACGTCCTTTTTCCACGCCGTGGTTATGCGGACCTGCGTTTCCAGTTACACTAGCTGCGCTAATTCCAGCCTTTGAAGGGTTCTTCTTAAGTTTTGCCATATATATTCCTCCAGTTTCGTCAGATTATAAAAAGGGAAAGTGTATTTTAGTGAAGAAAATACATATATAGCATGGCCAAATGAAAGAAAAATATTTATTTCAGAAAATTTTATCAATAAATATATTGCGAAAATTTAAACAGTATCATATATTTATTAGTAGAGGCTCACTCATTGATTGCGACTTATGTCGAAAAATTGAATGAGCATTCATTCAAGAATAGGGGGAGAATTGGATGTTCCAAATTAAAAAGGCTGCTGTTCTAGGTTCAGGCGTAATGGGTTCGGGAATTGCGGCACACTTAGCTAATATTGGTATTCCGACATTATTGCTTGATATTGTACCACCCGCGCTTACGAAAGAAGAAGAAGCGAAGGGACTTACATTAGAACATAAAAGTGTGAGAAATCGTTTTAGTAATACGGCTGTGCAAAAACTATTAAAGCAAAAACCAGCTCCTCTGACAGTGAAAGGAAATCTAGCACTGATTGAAGCAGGTAACTTAGAAGATGATCTTGAGCGTCTAGCTGATGTAGATTGGATTATTGAAGTAGTAGTTGAAAACTTAGATATTAAAAAGAAATTATTTGAAAAAGTAGACGCTGTTCGTAAACCGGGCTCAATTGTAAGCTCGAATACGTCAGGCATTTCAGTTGAAAAAATGGCAGAAGGTCGTTCAGACGACTTCCAGAAACACTTCTTAGGCACACACTTTTTTAACCCACCACGATATTTAAAACTTCTAGAGGTAATACCGACGAAAGAAACAGATCCACAAGTATTAAGCTTCATGAAACTATTTGGCGAAGACGTTCTTGGAAAAGGCGTTGTTATCGCAAAAGATACACCAAACTTTATTGGAAACCGCATCGGTACGTACGGTTTACTTGTTACTCTTCAAGAGATGGTAAAACGCGGCTATAGCATTGGGGAAGTTGATTCTGTAACAGGTCCATTAATTGGTCGTCCGAAGAGTGCAACGTTCCGTACATTAGATGTTGTCGGTTTAGATACATTCGTACACGTTGCAAATAACGTATATGAAAACGTACAAGAAGAAGAGCGTGATGTATTTAAAGTACCAGCTTTCATGCATGACATGCTTGATAAAAAATGGCTTGGAAGCAAAACAGGTCAAGGCTTCTTCTTAAAACAAGGAAAAGAAATTTTAGAACTAAATCCTGAAACGATGGAATATGAAGCGCGTAAAAAATTAAAAGCTGCATCCGTAGAGTTAAGTAAACAAGAAAAAGGATTAGCGAATAAATTGAAAGCGCTTGTATACGCAAAAGACCGCGCAGGAGAGTTATTATGGAACATCATTACACCAACTCTTTTATACTCTGCAAAACTTCATAAAGAAATTGCTGACGATATCGTTGCAATTGACCAAGCGATGAAGTGGGGCTTCGGCTGGGAGCAAGGACCGTTTGAAGTTTGGGATGCAATCGGCGTTGAAAAATCTGTTCAAAAGATGGAAGAAAACGGCGTAGTCGTTCCTACTTGGGTGAAAGAAATGTTAGAGAAAGGTTTCACTACTTTCTATAAACATGATAACGGCGATAGCTACTATTACGATAATGGCGAATATAAGCTAATCGAGCGTAATAAAAAAGCAATTTCTCTTAAGCAATTAAAAGCGAAAAATGGTGTATTAAAGAAAAATAGCGGAGCGAGCTTAATTGATTTAGGCGACGGCATCCTTTGCTTAGAGTTCCATTCGAAGAGCAATGCAATCGGTATGGATATTACGCAAATGATTAACTACGCTGTTGATGAAGTAGAAAAGAATTATAAAGGTCTTGTTATCGGTAACCAATCGAAGAACTTCTGCGTTGGTGCGAACCTAGCAATGATCTTAATGGAAGCACAAGACGACAATTACTTTGAAATTGAGTTGGTTGTGAAAAACTTCCAAGATGCAATGACGAAAATTAAGTACTCTTCTAAGCCAGTTGTAGCAGCACCATACGGTATGACGCTTGGCGGAGGTACAGAAGTTTGCTTACCAGCAGCTAGCATTCAAGCTTCTAGTGAAACGTATATGGGCTTAGTAGAAGTTGGTGTTGGCTTAATCCCTGGCGGAGGCGGTAATAAAGAGCTATACATTAAACACTTAAATAAAATGCCAAACGGTGTAGAGTTTGATCTGCAAAAAGTTGCGAATAAAGTGTTCGAATCTGTAGCGATGGCGAAAGTTTCTACATCAGCACAAGAAGCTGTATCGAACAACTTCTTAGGCGATAAAGACGGTATTAGTGTGAATGGTGATCACTTACTATATGATGCGAAACAGAAAGCACTTGCTTTATATGAAGCTGGCTATAAAGCACCGATTCGTAAAAAGATACCAGTTGTTGGTGAAACAGGATATGCAACTCTTGTACTTGGTGCAGAAGCAATGCATTTATCAGGTTACATTTCTGAACATGATCTTCACATTGCGAAGAAACTTGCATATGTCATTGCGGGCGGAAAAGTGCCGTACGGAACAGAAGTTGATGAGCAGTATTTATTAGATGTAGAACGTGAAGCATTTATTAGCTTAGTAAGTGAGATGAAATCACAAGCAAGAATGCAGCACATGCTTGTAAAAGGAAAGCCATTACGTAACTAATAACGAGGGGAGATATCGTTCATGAGAGAAGCTGTCATTGTTGCGGGAGCAAGAACACCAATTGGAAAAGCAAAGAGGGGTTCATTAAAAACAGTTCGTCCTGACGATCTAGGGGCGTTAGTAGTAAAGGAAACGTTAAAGCGTGCGAATTATGAAGGACCAATCGATGATTTAATTTTCGGTTGTGCGATGCCAGAAGCAGAGCAAGGTTTAAATATGGCTCGTAATATCGGCGGATTAGCAGGACTTTCTTACGATGTTCCAGCTATTACGATTAACCGTTACTGTTCTTCAGGTTTACAAAGTATCGCTTACGGAGCTGAGCGTATTATGCTTGGTCACTCTGAAGCTGTATTATCAGGCGGAGCAGAATCAATGAGTTTAGTTCCAATGATGGGACACGTTGTTCGTCCGAATAGTCGCCTTGTAGAAGCGGCTCCAGAATATTATATGGGTATGGGACATACAGCAGAGCAAGTTGCTGTGAAATATGGAATTTCTCGTGAAGAGCAAGATGCATTTGCAGTAAGAAGTCATCAACGTGCTGCGAAAGCATTAGCGGCAGGAAACTTTGTTGATGAAACAGTACCTGTAGATGTGACGTTACGCTCGGTTGGATCAAACAATAAACTTCAAGAAGAAACAATCACTTTCGCACAAGACGAAGGTGTAAGAGCAGAGACAACGCTAGACATTTTAGGGAAATTACGTCCAGCATTTAACGTTCGCGGTTCTGTAACAGCTGGTAACTCTTCACAAATGAGTGATGGTGCAGCATCTGTACTATTAATGGATCGCGAAAAAGCAGTGAGCGATGGCATGAAGCCACTTGCGAAATTCCGTTCATTTGCAGTAGCTGGCGTACCACCAGAAGTAATGGGAATCGGCCCAATCGCTGCAATTCCAAAAGCGTTAAAACTAGCTGGCTTAGAGCTATCTGATATTGGTTTATTCGAACTAAATGAAGCATTTGCTTCTCAATCGATCCAAGTTATTCGTGAACTTGGTTTAGATGAAGAAAAAGTAAACGTAAACGGTGGTGCAATCGCACTTGGACATCCACTTGGCTGTACAGGAGCAAAACTAACACTATCTCTTATTCACGAAATGAAACGTCGCAACGAACAATTCGGTATCGTAACAATGTGTATCGGCGGCGGAATGGGAGCAGCGGGAGTATTTGAATTACTATAAAAAAAGTAGAAGCGGCTTGTTCAGAATGTGAGGGGGATGGAGCTTCAGACGTAGAGGCGCTCTTTGCCTCGTAGGAAGAAGCGAAGGCACCGAACATTCTAGCCGCTGGAACTGGATTTAAAAAAAGTGGAAGTGGCTTGCTCAGAACAGGAGGGTGTTGGAAGCCCTGACGAAGAGGCGTTTTTTGCCTCACAGGAAGGGGTGAAACGACCGACTGTTCTAGCCACTGGAACTAGATTATAAAAAATGGAAGCAACAAAGGTTTATAAAAACAAAAGGGAGAGCCAGCTTCTTTCAAAAAGAGAGAAGCGGCTCATGAAAATATGAAGGAGGAAATTTTCATGGAAAAAACAGTAGGAAATGCGGTTAAAGGCGGTAGCTTTTTAGTAGATGAGATTACGATTGATCAAGTGTTTACGCCAGAAGATTTTTCATCTGAGCATAAAATGATTGCTAAAACGACAGAGGACTTTATCGTAAATGAAGTTCTTCCAGAGCTTGAATATTTAGAGCAACATGAGTTTGATCGTTCAGTTCGTCTTTTAAAAGAAGCTGGAGAACTTGGTTTATTAGGCGCTGACGTACCAGAAGAGTACGGCGGAATTGGTCTTGATAAAGTAAGCTCAGCGTTAATCGCAGAGAAGTTCTCTCGCGCTGGTGGTTTTGCAATTACTCACGGTGCTCACGTAGGTATCGGATCTTTACCAATCGTATTATTCGGTAACGAAGAGCAAAAGAAAAAGTATTTACCATTACTTGCAACTGGTGAAAAATTAGCTGCATACGCATTAACAGAGCCAGGTTCAGGATCTGACGCATTAGGCGCAAAAACAACTGCACGTTTAAATGCAGAAGGTACACATTATGTATTAAACGGTGAAAAACAGTGGATTACAAACTCTGCATTCGCTGACGTATTCGTTGTATATGCAAAAATCGATGGAGAGCACTTCTCAGCATTTATCGTAGAGAAAGACTACGCTGGCGTATCTACAAGCCCAGAAGAAAAGAAAATGGGTATTAAATGTTCTTCAACTCGTACGTTAATTTTAGAAGATGCGTTAGTACCGAAAGAAAACTTACTTGGTGAAATCGGTAAAGGTCATATTATCGCATTCAACATTTTAAATATCGGTCGTTATAAATTAGGTGTTGGTACAGTTGGATCTGCGAAACGTGCAGTAGAAATTTCAGCACAATATGCAAACCAACGTCAACAGTTCAAACAACCAATCGCTCGCTTCCCATTAATTCAAGAGAAACTTGCGAATATGGCAGCGAAAACATATGCAGCTGAAAGCTCTGTATATCGTACAGTAGGTTTATTCGAAAGCCGCATGAGCACATTATCTGAAGAAGAAGTAAAAGATGGTAAAGCAGTAGCAGCTTCTATCGCTGAATATGCAATCGAGTGCTCTTTAAACAAAGTATTCGGTTCTGAAGTATTAGACTATACAGTAGATGAAGGTGTTCAAATTCACGGTGGTTACGGATTTATGGCAGAATACGAGATTGAAAGAATGTACCGTGATTCTCGTATTAACCGTATTTTCGAAGGAACGAACGAAATTAACCGCCTAATCGTACCAGGTACGTTCTTACGTAAAGCGATGAAAGGTGAATTACCACTTCTTCAAAAAGCACAAAAATTACAAGAAGAGTTAATGATGATGATGCCAGAAGAAGTGGGCGATGAGCCATTGGCACTTCAAAAATATTTAGTAACTAATGCGAAAAAAATCGGCTTAATGGTAGCTGGATTAGCGGCTCAAAAATATGGTAAAGCATTAGATAAAGAGCAAGAAATTCTTGTGAATATCGCTGACATCGTAAGTAATCTATACGCAATGGAATCAGCTGTTCTTCGTACAGAAAAAGCAATCAAAACAACTGGTCTTGAAAAGAATAAACAAAAAGTGTTATACACTGAAGTATTCTGCCAAGAAGCATTCAACGAAATCGAAGCAGATGCGAAAGAAACACTTATCGCAGTTGAAAACGGCGACATGCTGCGCATGATGTTATCATCATTACGTAAATTAACTCGTCACACACCACTTAACGTAATTCCGAAGAAACGTGAAATCGCTGCGAAAATTTTAGAAGATGAGCGTTACACAGTTTAATATCTTTAAAGAACAGTAGTCGTTTATACGGCTACTGTTCTTTTTTTTGAAAAAAAGAAATTTTTTAGTGACATAAAACTAATACCATTAGTATAATAAAACTAATGGTATTAGTTTTCGTGAAAAGGGAGATGGAAATATGAGAATGATACATGAACAAACGGTATATCAATTGTCATTTTTGCCAAGAGTGTTTCCTGTGAATTGTTACTTTGTGGAGGAAGAAGATGGTTTAACTTTAATTGATGCGGCTTTGCCATATAGCGCAAAAAGTATTTTACAGGCGGCTGAGAAAATAGGAAAACCAATTACTAAGATTGTATTAACACATGCGCATGATGATCACATCGGTGCATTAGACGCAATAAAGGAAGTACTCCCTAATGTTCCAGTCTATATTTCTAAGCGGGACGCAAAGCTGTTAGAAGGAGATACGACGTTACAAAAGGATGAACCAAATATACCGATAAAAGGCGGTGTACCTAAAAAGGTAAAAACGGTACCTGATGTTTTATTAGAAGATGGCGACCGAGTTGGATCGCTTCTTGCGATTATGACACCGGGACATACGCCAGGATCCATGTCGTTTCTTGATGTACGAAATAAAGCTCTTATTGTTGGGGATGCATTCCAAACAAGAGGAGGTATGGCTGTTTCGGGACAAATGAAATTTTGGTTTCCGTTTCCTGCGATGGCAACGTGGAGCAAAGAAATATCATTACAAAGTGCAGAGAAGTTAAGCGAATATGAGCCTTCCTTACTTGCGGCAGGGCATGGGGAAATGATAAAGAATCCAGGGACTGTCATAGAGCTTGCTATTAAGGAAGCGAAACGGAATATAGAAAGTAAGAAAGAGGGTTAATTTATGTCACCGAGAATCGGACTTACATTACAGAAAATTGTAGAAACAGCTGCAGAAATTGCAGATACAAATGGAATACAAGAAGTAACGTTAGCTTCATTAGCGCAAAGGTTAGGGATACGTTCGCCCTCACTATATAATCATGTAAAAGGGTTACAAGATGTACGGAAAAATCTTGGTATTTACGGAATAAAACAGCTGCATAACAAACTGGAAGAAGCGGCCGAGGATAAACATATGGATGAAGCAATTCATGCATTAGGAGAAGCGTATGTAGCATTTGTCCGAAAACATCCTGGACTATATGAAGCAACTTTTTTACGAGATGAAGAAGTAAGAAAAGCAGGTGACGGAATTGTAAAGCTTTGTCTTCAAGTATTACAACAGTATGGCTTAGAAGGAGAGAATGCACTTCATGCGACACGCGGATTCAGAAGTATTTGTCATGGATTTGCTTCGATTGAACAGCAAGGCGGATTTGGTTTGCCGTTAGATCTAGATATAAGTTTACATGTATTATTGGAAACGTTTATTAAAGGGTTACGTGAATAAGAAGCAAGGTAAACAAAAACCTTAGAAGTGATTTTTTAGTTATCTTTTTAATTGGGAATCTATATTCGTTAACAGGCGAACAGTATAAACTGGCAAATGCATGTTTATTAGCAGGAGTACTTTGTTCATATGCTTTAACTATTGTAGTTTTGAAAAGAAGATATTAGATGAGAAAGAGCCTCTAGTGGTTTAGAGGCTCTTTTTTGTTAAATGATATTATTTTGCAGGTTTGAAAAATGTGTATATGGCTAAGAAAAAGCAAACGAAACTGAATACGATAGGATCTTGATATGGACTAGGCTCAGAGCCCTTCTGGATTTCTGTAAGGAAGTCATGTGTTTTCATATTTATTGCTCCTTTATATAAGAATACGTTTAATGAAACTAATACTTACTAATAGAGTTGCACTAATAACTACTAAGAAAAACGTAGTATTACGGTTTTTATAGTTGTTAAGCGCAATGAATAAAAAACAAATGAGAAATAACATATGTAAAGGAATAGAAGTGAGTAATGGCTTTAAAGTTAATATATCAATCAACAGTTTTACATAGAGGATTGCGTAAATGATAAAGAAGATAACTTTAACATATTTTTGTATGAGCACACCTTCCTACCATGGTTTGTTTGAGGATTATGCTGTTATTATAAGGGTAGCTTTTGAATGTTTGTATTTTTCTGTAATTATAACATTTTTTTGTATTTATAAATAGATGTGACTGATTTGAAATGTAAGAAAGCTTTTTCATGAATACGATTTAAAAAGAACAGAATACTAAAGGAGAATGAAAGAAGAAAGGTAGGAGTATTCCATGCAAAATTTAACAGAGCTTGAAGTAGAAAACTTACGTCATTTAATTGGTGGACATGCAACAATTATTAATAAGTTGGAGCAGTATGCACAAACGTGTACAGATCCACAACTGAAACAAATGCTACAAAAGGATGCACAAGATGCACGAAATACGAAGCAACAATTAATGACTTTTTTAGGATAGGAGGAAGCGGAACATGAATGAAAAAGATATGGTAAATGATTATTTAGCAGGATTAAATGCAAGTTTAACAAGCTATGCAAATTATATTGCTCAGTCTGATAATGAGCAGTTACATCAAACGTTAATTCAAATTCGTAATCAAGATGAGATGCGCCAACGTAATATGTATGAGTACGCAAAGCAAAAAAGTTATTACAAACCGGCAGCACCTGCGAATCCAATGATTGTGCAGCAATTAAAAAGTCAATTAAGTGCGGAATAACGGGATGACAAAAAACGGGCGAATGAAGTCGCTCGTTTTTTGTTTTGAGCATGTCAATAAATATAAAATAAATATTTTTCCAGTTGTAACAAATATGACGAAAATAGAATATAACAATTCACAAAAAGGACAAATACTTTGTTCGATATTTCACAAAGTATCCATGGTTTCTATCGTGGGAACCTCTATAATTAGGAGTGTAAAGAGCAAAAGAAATAGATTATATGATCAATTAGGAGAGATTGCTATGAAAAGACATACAAGAAAAATTGCAATTATCGGTACTGGATTAGTTGGATCAAGTTGTGCGTATTCCATTGTAAATCAAGGAATTTGCGAAGAGCTATTATTAATTGATATAAATCATGAACGTGCAGTTGGGGAAGCAATGGATTTATCACATTGCATTAACTTTACAAATACAAGAACAAAAGTATATGCAGGAAGCTATGAAGACTGCAAAGATATGGACATTGTTATTATTACAGCAGGGCCAGCACCAAAACCTGGACAAAGTCGCTTAGATACTTTAGGAGCGAGTGCGAAGATTATGGAAAGTGTTGTTGGCGGCGTAATGGAAAGTGGATTTGATGGTATTTTCTTACTTGCATCGAACCCAGTTGATATTATTACATATGAAGTGTGGAAATTATCTGGATTACCTAGAAATCGCGTAATCGGTACTGGTACATCACTAGATTCTTCTCGCTTAAGAACAATTTTATCTGAAATGCTACATGTAGACCCTCGTAGTATCCATGGGTATTCATTAGGAGAACATGGTGATTCTCAAATGGTTGCTTGGTCTCACGTAACTGTTGGTGGAAAGCCAGTTCTGCAAATTTTAGAAGAACAAAAAGAACGATTTGGTGAAATAGATTTAGATGAAATTGTTGAGAAGACTGCAAAAGCTGGCTGGGAAATTTATAAACGAAAAGGTACTACTTATTACGGAATTGGAAATTCTCTAGCATATATTGCGAGTTCAATCTTTAATGATGATCACCGTGTTATCGCTGTATCAGCCATTTTAGATGGTGAGTACGGTGAATATGATATTTGTACAGGAGTACCCGCTATTATTACTAGAGACGGTATAAGAGAAGTTGTAGAACTCAATTTAACAGAGGATGAAGAATCTCGATTCGCAAAATCAAACGATATTTTACGTGATTATATGAAAACAATTGGTTACTAACTTATAGAAGAAGGTGAAACGAATGAAGGAATATATAATGTCTCGTGTATTTAAAGCATCTGCTGGAATCGCACAAGGTATTTTCGTATCCCTCGGAATTGGTTTACTGATCGAAAATATAGGAAGAATTGTTGATATACCATTACTTATTACAATCGGAGTTGTTGCAAAATCCCTTATGGCACCGGCGATTGGTGCCGGCATTGCTTTTATGCTCGGTGCAAACGGTCTTGTAATCTTCTCGGCGATGGTAGCCGGAGCAATTGGTGCCGGATCCATTTCAATTACTGAAGCTGGTCTAATTATTAAAACAGGTGAGCCAATCGGTGCATTATTAACAGCAACTTTAGCTGTATATATTGGTAAACGTTTAAGCGGAAAAACTGCGTTAGATATGATGCTCGTTCCATTTGCAGCAATATTAGGTTCTGGTTTAGTTGGTATTTGGTTATCTCATAATATTACTCCTGTTTTAAATGCAGTTGGAGCGTTTATTAAAGATAGCTCGGCTGGTAGCCCGTTTATCGCTTCTATCGTCATTGCAGTAGTTTGGGGGCTATTACTTATCTCTCCAGCTTCATCAGCTGCGTTAGCAATTGCACTTAGCTTAGACGGTGTTGCAGGTGGTGCTGCTCTTGCTGGATGCGTCGCTCAGTTTATCGGATTCTCTGTCATCTCAGCGAAAGAAAACAATTTAGGTGGCATATTAGCTCAAGCACTTTGTACTCCGAAAGTACAGTTGCCAAATATCACTAAAAACCCAATGATTCTCGTTCCAACTGTCGTCGCCAGTGCTATAGTCGGTCCAGTATCAGCATTAATTTTCCAACTGGAAGCAGGAAAGGAAATTGCAGGTCTTGGATTAAGTTCTCTTATCGCACCAATTAATTTAATTTCCAGCCAAGGGTGGGAAGTTCTCCCGGCGATGGTAATTACTTATATCGTCATTCCAGTAGCTGTTTCTTATATACTTTACATTGCTCTAAAAAAAGCAGGTCGTATTCACTCTGGTGATATGACTGTACCGCAATCTTAAGTTGAAAATCTCCTTAATAATATATAAAAGCAGACTGAGAAGCCACAGTCTGCTTTTTTGTCATGCTACATTCTATGATTTTGTTTTACTGGAACTCTTATCGGTTCTTTGGCCAATAAGAGCTGAACGCCGAAGTAAAGTATACTTGCAAGCGTCATTCCAGAAATGGCATCTACAAAGGCATGCTGCTTCGTAAATAGCGTTGATAAAATAATAAGTGTACCGAAGAAAGTAAGGATGTAATATTCAAAAGCATGCTGTTCTCTACGCTTAAAGGCAGCTAACATAATTACGAATGTAGTAAGAACGTGAATGCTAGGGAAACAGTTTACAGGTTGATCGATACTATAAATATAGCGAACTAGTTCAGAAAATACATCTGTCCCAACGACAGTCGGACGCGGTACAGTTGTTTGCCAAAAATAATAAATAGAAAAACAAGCAAGCTTTCCAAAAATAATACTACTTAAAGTGACATAATATTGCTTTCGGTCTGCAAAGCAGTAATAAATAAGTGCGCCGTATAAGTATGGAAACCAAAGTAAATAAGGAATAATAAATGCTTTTACAAATGGAATCCAATCATCTACTACAGTTGTAACGTCTACTGCGTGAACAGTCGATTTATTTAATACGTCGTAAAGGGGACTTACGAGTACGAGTAGAAGTATATAACTTAACGGAAGAAAAGATGAAAGTTTAAATTTCTTCATGTTGATCTCCTATGTTTAGTAATGTAAGTAAATTCAATTGATTATAATATAGAAACGTGAATTGGGCTATCGATTTTACTTACATTTTCTTGAATTAACCTTACGTTTTTGTCACTTGACTAAAAAGAAGGGAAGGGTGCTAAATGAAGCGTTTATCGTATTTCTTATTTTTTATATTGATATGCCTAGTTGGTGCTGGGTGTGCAAAGGATAAAGAAGGAGAGAAATTAGAATATAACGGAAGAGCACTCGTAATTGGAGTTGTTGGAGAAAAGCCGAAAGATACGTTTAGGAATGTAAAGTTTGAGGAAATGAAGTTAGAGGCACTGGAAAAGAAATCTAAGGAAGTGGATGGTTTTCTAATAATGAAAGATCACTTTCAAGAAGCCTCAACAGAGCAGTATAAAAATGTATTTTCATCGCTAAAGAAACCAGTGTTTTTTATCGGTTTACAAGATAAATCATATTCAATTTTTATTACAAAAGGGATAGAGTATAACAGTGCACGAAAAGATGTAAATGCGATGTATACGCAAGGTTTTGCGAATATCGGAAGTGGTGAAGGGCAACAATGGGCAATTGGTTTATCAAATGGTGGAAACACAGAAGAAAGTATTCATAATATGTATATCGTAGTATTTCAAACAATTGCAGATTATTTGAATAGATGATGAAGGAGCCTGTAAAAGAGGCTTCTTATTTTTTTTAATAAACGTTTGTTTAAGCTGTATGTTCGGTAGGAAGAAACCGATGTAACTCAAGGGTTAACAAAGAGAAATGGAGAATTAATCAAACGTTTGTTTAAGCTGTATGTTCGGTAGGAAGAAACTCCTGTAGTTCAAAGGTTAAGAAAGAAAAATGGAGAATTAATCAAACGCTTGTTTAAGCTGTATGTTCGGTAGGAAGAAACTCCTGTAGTTCAAAGGTTAAGAAAGAAAAATGGAGAATTAATCAAACGCTTGTTTAAGATATATGTTTGGTGAAGAATCTAAAAAATTTATATATTTATTTTTTTCTTAACAAATGGCGGAAAAATAAGAAAAATTCGCAGGATTATTAAAAATTATCACGAAATAAGTAAAAGTTTAGCGAATAATGGTTTGAAATAATAAAACGTTTTCTATATGATAAAGGTAAAGGTTAGTAAAAAAGTAGGTGAATTTATGACAGTAACATTTTATTCATATCCAAAGTGTGGCACATGTCAAAAGGCAAAGAAATGGTTTGAGGCAAACGATGTAGCATATGAGATGATTCATATTGTTGAAAATCCACCATCAAAAGAAGATTTACGTAATTTACATGAAAAAAGTGAATTACCATTAAAAAAATTCTTTAATACAAGTGGAATGCGTTACCGTGAACTGGGTCTAAAAGATAAGTTGAAAGATGCAAGCGAAGACGAAATGTATGAGCTTTTAGCATCTGATGGCATGTTGATTAAACGTCCAATTGTAACAGATGGAACGAATGTAACACTTGGTTTTAACGAAGAGCAGTTTGAAAGTGTGTGGAAAAAGTACCAATAAGGTATTTTTACATAATTAATACATTCACTGGAGGTACAGTCATGAGCATTCCAAATAATTTACGTTACTCTGAAGAACACGAATGGGTAAAAACTGAAGGTAATGAAGTTGTTATCGGTATCACTCACTTTGCACAAGGTGAGCTAGGCGATATCGTATTCGTTGAACTTCCTGAAGTAGGTGCAACAATCGAAGCTGACGAGCCATTCGGAAGCGTAGAATCTGTTAAAACAGTTTCTGAGTTATACGCACCTGTAAGCGGTAAAGTTGTAGCAGTAAACGAAGAATTAAGTGACCAACCAGAACTTGTTAACGAATCTCCATACGAGGGTGCATGGATGGTTAAAGTTGAACTTTCTGATGCAAGCCAAGTTGAGAAGTTATTAACTGCAGAAAAATATGCAGAAATGACAAACCAAGACTAATTATAGTCGACTAAAGGACAGCCTTTGTGCTGTCCTTTTTTATTTTGTGTGAAATAATGAAATTCAAGTTATATGTAAATAAATAAGCTATTATGAGAAAAACTGTTTTGTGGTAAGGTTTCATAAGTCTTCACAATCTAAACGAGCCGCTTCCGCTTTTCTTTTGCAAAAATAAACAGGAAACAACATGAAAATAACGAATATACTATATACTAAGTTCAAGGTTATATAGTATATGGTGATCGGGTGATGACATATGATTTATGTAGAAAAAGTCATTATTGTAGAAGGTACATCAGATAGAAGAAAGATTGAATCTATTATTCGTGAACCGGTGGAAATTGTTTGTACAAATGGTACAATTGGTTTGTCGAAAATGGATGAGCTCGTTGATCAGTTTTTTGATAAGGAAGTGTATGTGCTAGTGGATGCTGATGATGCTGGAGAAAAGTTAAGGAAACAATTTCGAAAAGAATTTCCGCAAGCCGAGCATATCTATATTGATCGCTCGTACCGAGAAGTGGCAACTGCGCCATCTACACACTTAGCAAATGTATTATGGGGAGCCGACATTGACGTTTATACAGAATATTTACGGTAAGGAATGATAGAAGTGATTGATTGGACAGGAGCCGAAGCTACAGCCCTAATAGAGAACGAAGAAAAAATAGTATTATATGTATATACTCCAATGTGTGGAACATGCCAATTAGCAAAAAAGATGTTAACAGTCGTTGAGATGACAATTGAAGGCCTCAAAATTGGGATGTTAGATTTAAATTATGCTCCGTATTTAGCGAAAGAGTATGGGATTGAAAGTGTACCTTGTTTACTTGTTTTTGAAAATGGGACACTGATGAAGAAGATATACGCATTTCATTCGGTTGAATATTTATATACGGAATTAAAGTAGGCGGCAAAATTTTTGCCGCCTCGACATATTTCTTGGGAAATATGTCGAGATGCAGGGTGGATACAGTATTTGTCGAGCGAAAATAACAGGATTGCTCTTTAGTGAGAGGGAATGGTATGTAATAGAAAGTGATATGAAGGATGTGATTTAGGGTGAGATTATATTCTTTGCTTCAATCATTTGTAAATTACGCTAATGGTCAATATCATTTAGAACCGCTTTTAAGACAAGAAGAAAAAACTGTTAATTTTCGCTTTGGAGATGAAAGTTGTTCGTTACAAATTTCAAGAGATTATATAGAGCTGGTACATGAGGAAAGAGGAACGGAACAAATCATTTGCTTAGATGAAAAGGATATAGAACAATTGGTGAATGGAAATGTACGATTGCAAATGTTAATGAACGATGGACGTGTACAATATTCAGGAACGTACCGAACGATGTTATTAGTGGAATCGATGTTTCATATATGTAAACCGATGTCAGTAGGTGCTTAAAATTCTGAAGTTTCATTTTTTACGAAAATTTCTGTTGACATGGTTTGTGTATATTGATACAATTCAAGTCATAAAATATAGACAATTTCATAAATTACAAATCAGACGAAAATGTAATCTGATTTCTCTTATCAAGAGAGGTGGAGGGACTGTGCCCTGTGAAGCCCGGCAACCGTCAACTTATGTTGAAATGGTGCCAATTCCTGCAAAGCAAATGCTTTGAGAGATGAGAGAGAGGGATAATGTTGTTATATACGCATATAAACCTTTCTGCTTCTCTAAAGCGGAAAGGTTTTTTTATTGTTTGAATGTGGAGGACATTCAAATAATAAAAGTAGTGATAACGGTGGACTACACGCATTAAACATAAAAAATTGCGGAGTCGATCTAAAATCTTTATGAAATCTAGCTCCAGCGGCTAGAACAGTCGGTCGTTTCATCCCTTCCTATGAGGCCAAAAGCACCTCTACGTCAGGGATTCGGGCGTCCTCTTGTTCTAAACGAGCCGCTTGCGCTTTTTATTTAAAAAAGGGGTGAACATCATGATTCTATTAGAGAACGTAAAGAAAATATATAAGGCGAAAAGCGGTGATGTCACTGCTGTAGATAACGCCAATTTAAAAATAGAAAAAGGTGAAATATTTGGTGTTATTGGATATAGCGGCGCTGGGAAAAGTTCTTTAATCAGATTGTTTAATCAGTTAGAGAAACCGACTTCTGGTCAAATTACAATTGCGAATCGTGTTATATCAGCAATTACAGGAAGTGAACTTCGTAAGGCAAGGCAAGAAATCGGAATGATTTTTCAGCACTTCAACTTACTTTGGTCACGAACTGTACGTGAAAATATAGAGTTTCCACTTGAAATTGCAGGTGTTGATAAAGCGCAGAGAAGAAAACGTGTTGATGAATTAATTCATCTCGTTGGATTAGAAGGGAGAGGAGACGCGTACCCATCTCAGCTGAGCGGAGGACAAAAGCAACGCGTCGGGATTGCAAGAGCTTTAGCTAACAATCCACAAGTGCTTTTATGTGATGAAGCAACGTCAGCTCTTGATCCAGAAACGACAGATCAAATTTTGGATTTACTATTAGACATTAATAAGCGCCTTGGTTTAACAATTGTACTCATTACACATGAGATGCACGTGATTCGAAAGATATGTAACCGAGTAGCGGTAATGGAGAGAGGAAAGATTGTAGAAACGGGTCCAGTACTTGATGTATTCCGTAATCCGAAGCAAGATATTACGAAACGATTTGTACAGCAGTTAACAGATTCTGAAGATACAAATGAAACAATTGAAAGTTTAATTGAAAAATATCCAGATGGAAAAGTAATTCGTTTGCAGTTTATCGGTGAGGCTGTAGAAAGACCAGTGCTTCAACGATTAATGCAACGCAGTGATATAGAAGTTAGCATTTTGCAAGGAAATATTGCACAAACGAATAACGGTTCTTACGGTAGTTTAGTTGTTCATTTAAATGGTGAGGAAACAGCGATCCAGCAAGCAATAGAAGGAATTCATCAAGATCAAGTAGAGCTGGAGGTGATTGCACATGGATAAGTTACTCGCAAATGTTGATTGGAATCAAATGTTAGAAGCAACTGGTGAAACGTTATATATGACGGCAATCGCAGCTCTTGCGACATTTGTTTTAGGACTAATTTTAGGATTGCTACTCTTCATGACAGCGAAAGATAATTTATGGGAAAACAAATCAATTAATACGGTGATTGGAGCATTCGTAAATATATTCCGCTCTATACCGTTCATCATTTTAATTATTTTATTAATCCCATTCACAAAGATTCTTCTTGGAACAATTCTTGGAGCAAGTGCAGCTTTGCCGGCTTTAATTATTGGAGCGGCACCATTCTATGCGAGAATGGTTGAAATTGCACTTCGCGAAATTGATAAAGGTGTAATTGAAGCTTCAAAAGCAATGGGAGCAAAAACAAGCACAATTATTTTGAAAGTGTTAATTCCAGAATCATTACCAGCATTAGTATCTGGTATTACGGTTACGACAATTGCTTTAGTAGGCTATACAGCAATGGCGGGAGTTGTTGGTGCTGGTGGCCTTGGAACACTTGCTTACTTAGAAGGATTCCAGAGAGGGAATAACGATGTAACAATCGTTGCGACAATTTGTGTATTACTAGTTGTATTTTTAATCCAGTGGATTGGTGATAGTTTAACGACTCGAATAGATAAACGATAATAAAAACGGGAGGATATTTTAAATGAAAAAATTATTACTTACGGCACTTATTTCAACTTCAATTTTTGGGTTAGCTGCTTGTGGCGGGAAAGATAAAGATGAAAAGAAACTTGTTGTTGGTGCTTCTAACGTACCGCATGCTGAAATTTTAGAAAAAGCAAAACCGTTACTTGAGAAAAAAGGAATTGAATTAGAAGTGAAAAAATTCCAAGATTACGTGTTGCCAAATAAATCGTTAGCGGATAAGGATTTAGATGCAAACTATTTCCAGCACATTCCGTATTTAGAAAAAGAAATTAAAGATAAAAAATATGATTTTGAAATAGCAGGGAAAATTCATATTGAACCAATTGGTGTATATTCTCAAAAATATAAGAGCTTAAAAGAACTTCCAGACGGGGCGACAATCATTATGAGTAATTCCGTTACTGACCATGGACGTGGTTTAGCAATTTTACAAAAAGAAGGCATTTTAAAAATTAAAGACGGAGTAGATCCAGTTAGTGCAACTCCAAAAGATATTGCAGATAACCCGAAAAACTTAAAGTTCAAAACGGATATTGAGCCAGGTTTGTTACCACAAGTGTATAACAATAAAGAAGGCGACGCTGTTTTAATTAATTCAAACTATGCAATTGATGCGAAATTAAACCCAGAAAAAGATGCAATTGCAATTGAAGGTGATGATTCTCCATATGCAAACGTAGTAGTGGTTCGTAAAGGTGATAAAGATAAAAAGGCGATTAAAGAGCTAGTAGAAGTATTGCATTCAAAAGAAATTCAAGACTTTATTACTAAAGAATATAAAGGTGCTGTACTTCCGATAAGTGAATAAATATAAGGAAAGGACTGGTAATTTTCCAGTTCTTTTTTCTTTATATAAATAAGAAGAAAGGTGTATCATAGAAAGATGTAAATGAAATACTTATATACATTTGTGAAAAAATTGTTACTTTTTTTCGTCGTTTGCGATATCATTTTATTTGATATAAGATTAGAATGAGAATAAAATGAGAATATGAACGTTTTAGGAATTTTTAAAATGTATATATAGGATTAATGGAGGTATTGAGATGGCTGGTTCTACATTAACGGTTAAAGACTTACACGTATCAATTGATGGCAAAGAAATTTTAAAGGGTGTAAACCTTGAAGTAAAAGGTGGAGAAATCCACGCAATTATGGGACCTAACGGAACAGGTAAATCAACTTTATCTTCTGCAATTATGGGTCACCCAAAGTATGAAGTAACAGAAGGTAGCATCATCATCGACGGTGAAGATGTATTAGAAATGGAAGTAGATGAGCGCGCACAAGCGGGTCTATTCCTAGCAATGCAATATCCAAGTGAAATTAGCGGAGTAACAAACGCTGACTTCTTACGTTCTGCAATTAACGCACGTCGTGAAGAAGGCGATGAAATTTCTCTTATGAAATTTATCCGTACATTAGATAAAAACATGGAATTCCTAGAAATGGATCCAGAAATGGCACAACGTTATTTAAACGAAGGTTTCTCTGGTGGAGAGAAAAAACGTAACGAAATTCTTCAATTAATGATGATTGAGCCAAAAATCGCAATCTTAGATGAAATCGACTCAGGTCTTGATATCGATGCATTAAAAGTTGTATCTAAAGGTATTAACGAAATGCGCGGCGAAGAGTTCGGTTGCCTAATGATTACGCATTACCAACGTTTATTAAACTACATCACTCCAGACTTCGTTCACGTTATGATGAACGGTCGTATCGTTAAATCTGGTGGCCCTGAGCTTGCACAACGTCTAGAAGCTGAAGGTTACGACTGGATTAAAAAAGAATTAGGTATTGAAGACGAAACAACAGAGCAAGAAGCGTAAGAGAGGAGCATAAACATGACAATCGGTACATTACCTTTCGATCAAGAAACAATCCGTCAACGCGCAAGCGAAGTAAACGAAGCTGCTTGGTTGACTGAGTTCCGCTTACAAGCTCTTGCACAAGCAACTGAACTTCCAATGCCAACGCCTGATAAAACGAAAATTGACAAATGGGACTTTATCGGAAAAGGCGACGCTGCTAAGCAAGAGCCTGTAAGTTCTTTAACTGAACTTCCAGAAGCAGTGAAAAACTTAATCGATGAAAATAACAGCGTATTAGTGCAACGTACTGGTACAACTGCATTCGTTTCTTTAGCAGACGAAGCAAAAGAAAAAGGTGTTATTTTTACAGACATTGTAACAGCAGCAACTGAGCATGCTGAACTAGTACAAAAGTACTTAATGAAAGACGGCGTGAAAGTAGACGAGCATCGTCTAACTGCACTTCATGCTGCATTAATCAACGGTGGTGCATTCGTATATGTTCCGAAAAACGTTGTTCTTGAAACTCCACTTCAAGCTGTATTCTTAGTAGACGGCGAAGAAGCTAACGTATATAACCACGTACTATTCGTAGCTGATGCGAACAGTACTGCAACTTATGTAGAAAACTATGTTGCAAATGAAAATGCTAAAGGTATTTCAAATATCGTAGCAGAAGTAATCGTGGAACAAGGCGCACAAGTGAAATTCGGTGCGGTTGATCTATTAGCAAAAGACGTAACAACTTACGTTAACCGCCGCGGCGTTGTAGGACGCGACGGCCGTATTGATTGGGCTCTAGGCCTTATGAATGACGGAAACACAATTTCAGAGAACGTTACGAACTTAATGGGCGACGGTTCATATGCTGATACGAAAACAGTAACAATTGGCCGTGGTAACCAAACACAAAACTTTACAACTAAAGTTGTTCACTTCGGTAAACATTCTGAAGGTTGGATTTTAAAACACGGTGTACAAAAAGATAGTGCAACATCTATCTTTAACGGAATTGGTAAAATTGAACACGGTGCATCTAAATCAAATGCACAACAATCTTCTCGCGTTCTTATGTTAGATGAAAAAGCTCGCGGTGATGCAAACCCAATTCTTTTAATCGACGAAGATGATGTAATGGCAGGTCACGCAGCTTCAGTAGGTCGCGTAGATCCAGTCCAACTATACTACTTGATGAGCCGTGGTATTCCAAAACGCGAAGCAGAACGTTTAGTCATCCATGGATTCTTAGCACCTGTAGTTAATGAGCTTCCAATTGAAGGAGTAAAGGCACAGCTTGTTGAGGTAATTGAAAGGAAAGTTCGCTAATGAATATTCATGAAATACGCAAACAGTTTCCAATTCTTGATCAAAAAGTGAACGGCAAACAACTTGTTTATTTCGATAGTGCAGCAACTTCTCAAAAACCAATTCAAGTCATTGAAACGTTAGAACGTTACTATAAAGAATATAATTCTAACGTGCATCGCGGTGTTCATACGCTCGGTACGAAAGCTACCGACGCGTATGAAGGTGCACGTGAGAAAGTTCGCAAGTTTATCAATGCGAAATCAATGGAAGAGATTATTTTCACACGCGGAACGACAACTGCATTAAATACAGTAGCAGCTAGCTATGGTCTTGAAAATGTAAAAGAAGGCGATGAGATCGTTATTTCTTACATGGAGCACCATAGTAACATCATTCCGTGGCAACAAGTTGCGAAGAAAACTGGCGCAACTTTGAAATACCTTCCGCTTCAACCAGACGGTACGATCTCTTTAGAAGATGTTCGTCAAACTGTTACACCGAATACAAAAATCGTTTCTATTATGCAAGTATCAAACGTACTTGGAACGATTAACCCTGTAAAAGAAATCGGAGCAATCGCACACGAAAACGGCGCAATTATGGTCGTTGACGGTGCACAAAGTACACCTCACATGAAAGTGGATGTACAAGATTTAAACTGTGATTTCTATGCATTATCTGCTCATAAGATGTGCGGACCTACAGGTATCGGCGTATTATATGGTAAGAAAGAATTGCTAAACAATATGGAGCCAATTGAATTTGGTGGTGAAATGATTGATTTCGTAGATTTACAAGAATCTACTTGGAAAGAGCTTCCGTGGAAGTTTGAAGCAGGTACACCGATTATCGGTAATGCAATCGGACTTGGTGCGGCAATTGATTTCCTAGAAGAAATCGGTCTTCATAATATTGAAAAGCATGAGCATGAATTAGCGCAATACGCTTTAGAAAGACTATCAGAAGTAGATGGCGTTACAATTTATGGTCCAAAGCATCGCGCTGGTCTTGTTACATTTAATATTGAAGACGTACATCCTCACGATGTAGCGACTGTATTAGATGTAGAAGGCATTGCAGTTCGCGCAGGACATCACTGTGCACAACCGCTTATGAAGTGGCTAAAAGCTTCTTCAACAGCACGTGCGAGCTTCTATTTATATAATACAAAAGAAGAAATTGATACATTTGTTGACTCGCTAATCAAGACAAAGGAGTATTTCACAAATGTCATTTAATAATTTAGATACGTTATATCGTCAAGTTATTATGGATCATTATAAAAATCCTCGTAACCATGGCGTATTAGAAGATAGTGTTACCGTTAACTTGAACAATCCAACTTGCGGCGATCGTATTCAACTTACGATGAAAGTAGAAGAAGGTATTGTGCAAGAGGCGAAGTTTGAAGGCGAAGGATGTTCAATCTCAATGTCTTCAGCTTCAATGATGACACAAGCAGTAAAAGGTAAGAAAATTGAAGAAGCACTTCAGCTTTCGAAAATTTTCTCTGACATGATGCTAGGAAAAGAGTACGATGACAGCATCGATTTAGGAGATATTGAAGCATTACAAGGCGTATGCAAGTTCCCTGCACGTATTAAATGTGCAACATTAGCGTGGAAAGCGTTAGAAAAGGGCTTAAACGAAGATAAGTAATGTTAAAGGTTCCTAAAAACGAGGTTATCTAAGGAGGGACACACCAACATGGCGAAGCAACTGCCAGATATCGGCGATTATAAATATGGTTTCAAAGACAAAGACGTTTCGATTTTCCGTGCTGGACGCGGTTTAACAAAAGAAATCGTTGAAGAAATTTCACGTATGAAAGAAGAACCACAGTGGATGTTAGACTTCCGTTTAAAATCACTGGATAAGTTCTACGAAATGCCAATGCCACAATGGGGCGGCGACTTAAACGACTTAGATTTCGATGAAATTACGTACTACGTAAAACCATCTGAGAAATCTGAGAAGTCTTGGGATGAAGTACCTGATGAAATTAAAGCAACATTTGATAAATTAGGTATTCCAGAAGCTGAGCAAAAATATTTAGCTGGTGTATCTGCACAGTACGAATCTGAAGTTGTATACCACAACATGAAAGAAGACCTAGAAGCTCTAGGAATCGTCTTCAAAGATACAGATAGCGCATTAAAAGAGAACGAAGATATTTTCCGTGAACATTTCGGAAAAGTAATCCCACCAACAGACAACAAATTCTCTGCATTAAACTCTGCAGTTTGGTCTGGTGGATCATTCATCTACGTTCCAAAAGGTGTTAAAGTTGATACACCACTTCAAGCGTATTTCCGTATTAACTCTGAAAATATGGGACAATTCGAACGTACGCTTATCATTGTAGACGAAGGCGCACACGTACACTACGTAGAAGGTTGTACAGCACCTGTTTACACTACTAACTCACTTCACAGTGCGGTAGTAGAAATCATCATTAAAAAAGATGCTTATTGCCGTTATACAACAATCCAAAACTGGGCGAACAACGTATACAACCTAGTTACAAAACGTGCGGTTTGTGAAGAAAACGCAACGATGGAATGGATTGACGGTAACATCGGATCTAAATTAACGATGAAATACCCAGCAGTTATCTTAAAAGGCGAAGGCGCTCGTGGTTTAACATTATCTATCGCGATTGCTGGTAAAGGCCAACACCAAGATGCTGGTGCGAAAATGATTCACTTAGCACCAAACACGTCTTCAACAATCGTTTCTAAATCGATTGCGAAGCATGGTGGTAAAGTAACTTACCGTGGTATCGTACACTTCGGACCAAAAGCGAAAAACTCTCGCTCTAACATCGAGTGTGACACGTTAATCATGGATAACCAATCTACATCTGATACAATTCCTTACAACGAAATCAAAAACGATTACGTTTCACTTGAGCACGAAGCGAAAGTATCTAAAGTATCAGAAGAACAATTATTCTACCTAATGAGCCGTGGTATTTCTGAGCAAGAAGCTACAGAAATGATCGTAATGGGCTTCATTGAACCATTCACTCGCGAACTTCCAATGGAATACGCAGTTGAAATGAACCGCCTAATCAAGTTTGAGATGGAAGGTTCTATTGGTTAAATAGAAATGCGGAGCCGACTGTTCAGACCCGTTGGCTAAGGTTCTTTCGCACAGAAGATGCTTTTTATCTTCTCGTGCGGAAGGTTCTTAGACATGAGGGGCTAGGAGGCAAAGCTGGATAATATATGCATGAAGAAAGCGCCCTGCACAGCAGGGCGCTTTTTTGTTTTGCGGATTTGTCTTGGCTTGGGAGAGGATACCCGGGTGGGTGTTCAGTTAAATATATCAGCGATTTTTCAAATATATCGACCATAACTCGGAATATATCAGCGATTATTTCAATATATCGACGATTCGACAAGGGATATCGACTTATCAACAAATTACGACATAGCAAGAGGAACGAATACCCCGCACCCTTCAAACAGGAAAGGAGCATTTATACATAAAGAGGGCGACTGGAAGTAATTTAGATTAAAATAATGACAAATGCAGCAAAGAACTTATGTGAAAATCCCCACGGCTAACTTTCTGACAAATCCCCGCTCTACCAACTAATCCCCACACTGGCAAAAATAAAGTTTCTCGTATAAAAAGGACAATCTTTTGCTTTTTCTCACAATGCGAGTACAATGTAAAATAGCAAGAAAAGACGAAAAGTATTTACAGGATTATTGTGTGCGCATAGCGTAAATGGCAGTAAGGAACTGAGAGGAGGTTTTTTCTCTGAATACAAATAAAGAAACAATCATCCACCTTTATCATACAAACGATATACATAGTCATTTTGAAAATTGGCCGCAAATTTCTCGGTTTGTTCTAGGGGAGAAAAAGCGAAGACAGGAAGCGGGAGAGACTGTTTTGACGGTTGATATCGGCGATCATGTGGATCGTTTTCATAGTATTTCGGAAGCGACGAATGGACTTGGGAATACGAAGCTTTTGAATGAGGCGTTATATGATTATGTAACGATCGGAAATAATGAAGGAATTACGTTAGCGAAGGAGCATTTGAATCGGCTCTATGATGATGCTGGATTTGAAATACTTGTCGCAAATTTATTTGAAAAAGAAGGGGTACGTCCGTCATGGGCAAGGCCTTATAAATTGCATACAACGACGGATGGGATTACCATTGCTTTTATCGGATTAACGGTAGCTTATCCAGAGTTTTATCAGATGCTCGATTGGCATATTGAAGATCCCATTATTCATTTAGAGTCTATTTTAGAAGAAGTGAAAGATGAGGCTCATATTACGGTTGTCCTTTCTCACCTTGGAAAAAGTATGGATGAGTATATGGCAGAGCATTATGATATAGATGTTATTTTAGGAGCACATACGCATCATTTATTTGAGCGTGGTATTCTACTGAATAATACTTTACTTTGTTGTTGTGAAAAGTGGGGACGTTACGTTGGTCACGTGCAGCTTACTGTGGATATCGAAATGAAGAAATTGCTGAAAAAAGACGGTAGAGCGATTAAGACGGAACGGTTAGGTGCTTATAGCAAGCCGTTATCCACAATTGAAATACTGCAGGAAGAAAGTGAGCATATAATGGCAGAGTCTGTCGTTCATTTAAAAGAGTCATTACCGGTTGATTGGTTTCAGGAGACGCCGTTTTCTCACATGTTAGCAAGTGCGCTGAAAACATGGTGCAATGCAGAGATTGGCATGGTGAACGCTGGTGTACTTCTTGAAGGGTTAGAAGAGGGTGTTGTAACGCGCGGAGATATTCACAGAATTTGTCCACATCCAATTAATCCGTGTGCTTTGAAAGTTCCAGGAAAGATATTAAGAGAAGTTATTTTGAAAGCACGTAAGCCGAATATGGAGAATCTTGAGGTGAAAGGATTCGGATTTCGGGGAAAAGTGATGGGGAAAATGATTTACGCTGGTGTAGAAGTCATTCCAGATACGATTCCCGGGAATAAAATTTTACTCGAAGATGTATTAATTAACGGGGAATCGCTGGAATTAGATCGTATATATACAGTAGGAACGATTGATATGTTTACATTTGGCTACTTATACCCAGAGCTATCCACACTTTCTGACAAACAATATTATATGCCAGAACTACTTAGAGATGTGTTAACAGATATGTTAATAACTTATACATCTTCCGTTAAACTATAGGCTAGTTAACTTGTAACACTCATTTTTCTCTTGTCATACAGATAAGAAAGAGAGGAGTGTGAACTATGGTTAATGTGGAGCCAATTATAATTGATAATTATACGTTTATTGCAGTTAGCGTGAAACTTCCAAAGACGAATTTGCTAGCTGTAATGAGCGATAAAGGATATATTATGTGTGGTGCATTAGATGTAGGTCTTTTAAATGAGAAGTTAGGTGATCGCGGAATTATTGCTGGCCGTGCGGTTGGTGTAAGAACGATTGAACAACTTCTTGAAGCGCCACTAGAATCGGTAACGACTGGAGCTGAAGCATTAGGCATTCCAGCAGGTACGATTGGAAAAGAAGCATTATTAAAAATGAGATAAGCATATATCGTCCCTCCTTCTTGCATAGAAATGATATAAGAAGGAGGTTTTTTTATGAGTATATTTCGCTCGAAAAACTCGCGGTTTCGAAGGGGACCTATTGCCTTTCGGTATATACTGCTTATGTCGTTTATTCTTTTTGTTATATTACTTACGCAAGGGTTGTGGATTGTGAATAATAATATTCAGCCGACCTTAATTAAATATGGGGAAGTAGAGACACATAAAATGGCGACGGCAATTATAACGAAGGCAGTAAAGGATCGAATTAATGAAGGATTCGATGTAGATTCATTAATGAAAGTACAGAATGATAAAAACGGAAAAGTATCCACAATTAATTTAAATACAAAGCAAGTAAATGAAATTGTAACATCAACGACCACATACATAGAAAAATATTTGCAGCAAGTAGAACAAGGGAAGTTGAAGGAGCTAGGTATTGCTGAAAAAAACGGCGCGACTATGGCAGTTCCTTTTGGGCGTGTAACTGATAATGCACTTCTTGGTAATATAGGACCAGATATTCCGATTCATTTCACGCCAGTTGGACATGTGAATACAGATATTAAACAAAAAATTGAGCCGCATGGGATTAATACTACAGCGATTCAAATTGTTATGGAAATGGAAGTAACATTGCAAGTGATTATTCCATTTCATACGAAAGAGATAAAGGTGAAACAAAATGTTCCGATTGCGACGCGTATCGTTCAAGGGGAAGTGCCTACGTATTATGGAAGCGGAAGTGTTGCTGTACCTGATAAAAAGAAAACAGATAGTTAGTTGTAAATAAAGTGAAACCCGGCTCAGTCAGACTTTTACTGGATAAAAAATAACCGTAGCAATGCAGCTACGGTTATCGTTTTGTATTTGCTCGTTCTTTGCGCTCCCAAAGGCTTAAATGCATGTATGGATCGAAGGCCCATTCTGTATAGCCATTGTCTTTATACATGCCAAAATGTAAGTGGGGCGGAAATTTTCCGGCTGTACCAGGAGGTCCATAACCAGTGCTACCAACAAATCCGATTACTTTCCCTGGCTCAACAATTTGTCCAAGCTGTATTTCTTTTGAAAACCCGCCTAAATGAGCGTAATAATGGTAATTGTTATGAAGGTCGCGAATACCAATGCGCCATCCACCAAGGCGGTTCCAACCTTTCGTTTCAATAATGCCATAGCAAGTCGATCTTACTGGCACGCCATATCCGGCAAAAATATCGGTTCCTTCATGAATCCTTCTGCCGCCAAAACTTCTTCCAGCACCGAAAGTACTACGGTAGCTATGGTCACTACGGATCGGAAGAGGAAAAGCATTTCCTTCTAAATTAATACGTCCATAATGTTTATAAATTTGGGCGTATTCGCTAATTAAATCAACTGTTTTGGCACGTCTATAATATTCCCAGAGCATAATTTTAATACGGTCTTCTGATGTTCCTTGTTTCCTTAAAATAGTCGCTGCGGTATGCAGAAGATCACGGTCGCTATTTGCATTTGCAAATCCATCTTTGTCACCATCTAAACCTATTCCGCCAAATAGAGAAATTGTATGGGGAAGAGTATCGTTACTATTAATAGGTCCAGCCCATATTTCTGGTTTGAAATAAAGGGAAATGATGGCATCTGGTTTTTTCGGAATATCTTTTCTTACGCTCCGTATATTTCTTTCATATTGATCCATTGCAGCTAAGTAATACCATGGAATGCCTGAAGACTGCTCGGTTTCTTTATATAGTGCCATGCGCTTTTCGTATATGCTTTGCTGATTATCTTCACCGTAAGCGATGTTTTGGTGGAGAAGAAAACAAATAGAAAGCAAAAGAGAAATTTTTCGAAGCATGAAATAGACTCCTTTCACAACATCACTCTTTTTAGTGTGGGATATACGGAGTATTTCATTATAGGGAACGATTGGAAAAAATCTTAGAATCTTCATTTGAGCAAATCGCTTTCATACGTTAGAATAGATATGTTACATTGAAAGAAGCGAACACGGTAAACTATTTCATATTGTGCGGAGTTGATAACCATGACAAAACAAACAGAATATAAGCGCAAGCCCGAATGGTTGAAAATTAAGTTAAACACGAATGAAAACTATACAGGCTTAAAGAAAATGATGCGTTCTAAAAATCTTCATACCGTTTGTGAGGAAGCAAAATGTCCGAATATTCATGAATGCTGGGCTGTAAGAAAAACAGCAACATTTATGATTTTAGGTGCGGTTTGTACACGTGCTTGTCGTTTTTGTGCGGTTAAAACAGGCTTACCAACTGAGCTTGATTTACAAGAACCAGAACGCGTGGCAGATTCAGTAGTACAAATGGGCTTAAAGCACGTTGTTATAACAGCGGTTGCACGTGATGATTTAAAGGACGGGGGAGCAGCTGTTTTTGCTGAAACAGTACGAGCAGTACGTCGTAAAAACCCATTCACGTCTATCGAAGTATTACCATCTGATATGGGTGGAGTAGAAGAAAACTTAAAAATGTTAATGGATGCAAAACCAGATATTTTAAACCATAACATTGAAACAGTACGTCGATTATCTGACCGAGTTCGCGCTAGAGCAAAATATGAACGTTCATTAGAGTTTTTACGTCGAGCGAAAGAAATGCAGCCTGATATTCCAACTAAATCGAGCATTATGGTGGGCTTAGGTGAAACGAGAGAAGATTTAATTGAAGCAATGGATGACTTACGTGCAAACAATGTGGATATTTTAACTCTTGGGCAATACCTACAACCATCTAAGAAGCATTTACCAGTTCTTAAATATTACCCACCAGCAGAATTTGCAGAGCTTAAAGAAATTGCACTTAGCAAAGGATTTAGCCACTGTGAAGCTGGCCCACTTGTGCGTTCTTCTTACCATGCGGACGAGCAAGTACGTTCTGCAAAAGAAAAAACAGCAGAAGCTAAATAATGAAAAAAGAGAGCTAACGATTAGCTCTCTTTTTGTTTATACTCTAAAACGGTATTTGGACATGTTAATAAAATCTTTTTTAATTCTTCTGTGGATAATTCAATTGTAAATTCAGGTACACCAGGTGTAATTAAAATTTTATCGTACGTATAAATAGCGTTATCCACAATAATTGTTACATCGTGTGAATATCCGAAAGGAGCCACACATCCCGGCGTACAACCAGTTTTGTCTCGCAGTTCATCAGGAGAACAGAGAGATAACCGTTCTCCTGTTAGTTCTTTCATTTCTCCCCGGTTGAGTCTTGTGCCCTCTAACGTAAAAAATACGTAATAATCTCCAGACTTTGATTTTAAAAATAAGCTTTTACTTGGAGTGCCTTGTAAGCCGAGTCTCTCACGTACAATCCTATCTGTCTCATAATCGAGTACTGGTTCGTGTTCAAATTTTTCATAAGAAACATTTGTTTTATGTAGTAGAGCAAGTACATCTTCGTACATATGGAGTGATACCCCTTTCTATTATTAGTACAGTTTCTTCTCGTGGCGTCAACTGAATGTTTTGGAAAGGGATATTACTTAGATGATGCTTCCCATAAGCGTTTTATGATACATTGTTCGTCGATTGTAATTTCGTAAATATCAGGATTCGTTAAAGTTCTCCATTCATTAAAGCCAATCGTATGATCAAAATGCTTTAAAATGAGCGTAAGTAAATTGCCATGTGTAACAAGTAGTGTTGTTGTATGGTTTAATTGTAAAACGTCTTGAATAAGCGATATGGCACGGTCTGTTGCTTGTTTTGTTGACTCTCCGCCTGAAAAGGCAATATCTATATTTGTAAAAGTAGATTCTAGTTTTTGCATCCAATCATCCATTGGAACGTTGCTCAATATGCGTTCAGTTAATCGTTCATCTTCTTGGATAGATAAGTTAGCTTGGAGCGCATAGGGCCGAATGGAATCGATAGCTCGGACAAACGGGCTTGAAATAATATGATCGATTTGTAGATGATTTTCTAAGAGGAATGTAGCAAGGGTATTTGCTTGGTCTTTTCCATCGGTCGTTAATTCAGCATCACGTTTTTGCCCAGTTGCTGAACAATGTCGTATTACAATAATTTTCTTCATAATTCATCCCCATCTTTCAAGTTGACGCTATATACTTCGACAAATGTGGAAATAATTCCTTTTTCTTGTAAAACGGCATATGGATTTAAATATGTGGAAAAGTAATGTGGATAATGAACATTTGAGGTGCAATCATGAATAAAATGATATGTATTGTAGTTAGTCTTTGTTTTTTTATACACTTGTCCACAACTTATGCAGAGTCGAATCAAAAAGTAAATTATCCAAGCAATCGAAATAAGTCATTTGTGAGTGAGGATATTTTTTATAAACAGTTAGATAAGAAAATCTATAAAGAATACAATAATGCAGCATATAGTGTTCGAAAAAAAATCTTATTTAAAGAAGTGCCCGATGAAGAATTTTATTTCCTACAGAAAACAGCCGTGGGTTGTCGGAGTAGTGTGATGCTTCAAGATTTTTTTGTTCATCCTGATCGCCAAGTTTATTTTTTTGCTTCCTTTTCTCAAAATGAAGTAGAAGAGTTTCATAAATATATCGTTATAGATGCAGAAACAAAGAGGGAGCTGCAAGAAGGAAAAAGCTATCATCATTGCGACAATCCATAAAAAATAAACCACCAATCGGTGGTTTATTTTTTACTCCGGTACACTCATTAATTTCGCTTTCATTTTGCGAATAAGAACGACAGCGCCAATTGTACAAAGAAGTGTAATTCCTTCTGCAACGAAGATATTGATTGTTTTTGTTTGGTAAAGTGCCGCGAAAAAGTCTACAAATGCGTGGAATAGTATAGCGTATACTAGGAAGATATATTTCTTCTGTTTTACTGCGTATAAAACAAGCATTGTAAAGGCAATTTGAAGCACGAGTGCCATAATTCTTTCTAAGCTACCAAGGAAGTATAAGTAGGCAGGTTGCTGAATTAACATGTCCTGTAAAATGCTCAGCTCGGGTTTTTGTTCAATCAGTCGAGCGAAGCTACCATCGTTAATAGAATTAGCAAAGATTAATGCTTGTAATGCAGAAAAACCGCCAATTAAAATAGATTCAATTCCGCCGTGACCAATTCCATAAGCGAAGCCATCTTTATATTCTAGATATTTTTTTAGTAAGAAGAAGAAGGCAACGAAGCGTCCTAATTCTTCAAAAATACCAGCAGTCAATCCGCCATAAATTGCGAAGACAAACGGATTTTCTAAAAATGGAGCGATTGTTGGATTACCGCGCATAAATAGGTGGAATGGTGTTTCAAGAATTTGGGTAAATCCGATAAAGATAAGAACACCAATGCCGACCACTTTCCAATTCATATTATATTTTTTACGGAAATAAACGAGTACAATAATTGGGACCAGAATCGAGACAATGAGTTGAAAGATGATGCTGGCAATTACAGTATTTGAAACCATACTTTCACCGCTTTCTAATATATGTACATAACTATTATGCATCAAATATAGGAGAGATGAAACTTTTTAAGATAAAATGAATTTACTTATTGACTCTAACGTTGCGTCATACTTTATCGTATGTACTAAGGGGGAGATACAAATGACAATGAGAGTAAAAGAAGTAGCTGATTTAGTTGGAATTAGTGTGCGCACACTGCATCATTACGATGAAATTGGGTTGTTAACCCCAGACGAGACGACAGAGTCTGGATATCGTCTGTATTCCAATGAAAATTTAGAGACATTGCAGCAAATTTTGTTTTTTAAAGAGCTTGGCTTCCCTTTGAAAAAAATTAAAGAGATTATCATGAGTCCATCATTTGATCGCGAAGAGGCACTAGAGCTTCATAAGAAAATGCTTCTTGAAAAGCGTGCTAGATTAGATAAAGTGATTGCGACGATTGATAAAACAATTCAGCATACAAAAGGAGAGATTGAAATGACGAACAAAGAGAAATTTGAAGGATTCGATTTCAGCCATAACCCATATGAAGAAGAAGCACGTGAAAAATGGGGAGACGCAGCTGTAGATAAAGCGAACGAATATGCAAAAGGTATGTCAAAAGAGAACCAAGAGGAGTTTAATGCTATTTATAGAAATTTAGCAGCGCTTAGACACGGAGCACCAGATTCTAAAGAGGCGCAAGAAGCAATTGGAGTGTGGTACGATTACTTGCAAAACTTCGGTGCATATTCATTAGATGCTTTTAAAGGACTCGGTCAAATGTACGTCGCTGATGAGCGCTTCACGAAAAATATCGATAAGTTTGGTGAGGGGTTAGCGCAATTTATGTGTGATGCGATGGAGGTTTATGCGAATCGTAATAAAAAATAAAAAATAAAAAGTAAAACAGGTGGAGATTTTCTCCACCTGTTTTACTTTTTAATCATATCATTCAAAGTCTGATCTCCCGTATTGTTCAAATGAGGATTTTTACTCATTTCACGTTTTAGCATATCGAGGCTTTGCGTATATTCTGTATCATTTAATGCGCCAGATTGAAGACCTTGAATTTGGGAAATCAACTTTTGGTCTGTTGATACATATCCTTTATAATAGCGAGGGACGATGGACAAAGCAGCTCTATATACTTGATCTGCTACGAGTTTTGGATCCGTTGTGTTTGCACGGTATACAACAAATACTTCATCATCGGTAACGAGCGTAGCGGCGTTTGTAACGTCAGGAAGTTTGACTGTCATACTTGTAATCATTTCAGCAACTTTCTCACGGTTAATGGCTCCTACTTGTTTGTTAGATACTTCATGCTTTTGTTTAGATGAATAGCCGACCCTTGTGAGCCGTGTATTTGTATTTTCCGTATGATACATGTCGTTTTTATTGGAAACAAGAACACGGCTTCCTTCTTCACGTTCCATTTCAGCTTTGTTCGCTGATTGGCAGCCTGCAAATAAGGAAATAGTGAGAAGGGAAAGTAAAATTTGTTTTTTCACGATGTATCACCTCCTTCTCCATAGCATGTACTAATTTGCAATTTTTTGTATTTGAAATTGTTGGTTGTTATGCTTTGTGATACGATAAAAAGAAGAATGCTTAGAGAGGAAGTTAATGATGGAGCAAAAGCAAGAGATTCATGCTACGGTGAGCATTAATAATGTGCAGTACGAAGTAATTAAAAACTTTCGTGACGGTTTTAGTGAAGAAGCATTTAAAGAGCGCTATGCAGAAATTTTAAATAAATATGATTATATCGTTGGAGACTGGGGATATGAGCAACTTAGACTGCGCGGATTCTTTGATGATAGTAACCAGCGTGCGACATATGATACGAAAATTAGTACGTTAACGGAGTATTTATACGAGTACTGTAACTTCGGTTGCGCACACTTCGTATTACGAAAAATGAAGAAATAAAAAAATCCTCTTACGATTGTAAGAGGATTTTTTGCATTATAAACAAATCGAGATATAATCTCCTTCAGATAGTATTGTATTTGGTTTCATTTGTTGTCCGTTCAATTGAATATCTCCGTTTTTAATTTTATCCACAATGCGTGTACGGCTCCAGTCGGAAATATATGTGGATAAGGCTTTATCCATTCGGTGGGAACCGAAAACGATATCTAATACAATTGTAATTTCAGCTACGCCACTTTCTTTATGCTGTGTAATGGAAATGGTAGTAGTTGTTTCCGTTTGATCTTGCTGAGGCATATCGACTGTTTCCACATGATCAGTAAATGATTTATAAATACGAAGTTTTTGATTCCACGTATGATCTTTCGGACATTTATAAATGGCAAAGCGATATATGTTTTTTCCGTTGGCGTTATGCCTACGAATATTTGTGTCGGTAAATAGGGTAGTGCGTCTGCAATTTTTACAATACTTTTCGATTGTGTTTTGTTCATTTTCATATAAACTCCAAGAAAGTTGTACTTTCTGCATTTTCCTTCACCTCTTATAGTAGTGGCAAAGGAACGTAATACAGCTATTTGGATGTCTTGTAGTATGAAGACATGAGAAAAAGACAAAAATAAAAGGAGGTTCCCTTAGGAACCTCCGTAAACATCATACTACAGATGCGTTACGTTCCTTTGTAATGGGAATGGGCAGACTACTCCCTTGAAAAAGCGTGGTGCTTTTTTGAGAGTAATGCTATCCAATTGCTGGTCCATTACAAAGTAAATGTTGGCATACGTAGATAACGTCCTTTCTATCCAAATAGATTTATTCTTAATTATAACATATTAGTTTGAAAATTAAAAATACTTACAATGAAAAAACACCAGCTAAAACAGCTGGTGCCTAAGATAAATTATATAAGTTCAAATAAAAATGAGCGTAGTTCTTCTGCAATTTCTTCAGTCATAGAAAATGCGTGCTCTAAGTAGCCTGGTTCGTTTAAATCGTCAGCGCCGATGATTGCAAATTTATTGCGCTGCATATCAAGGACAATTGTTTTACCGTAATGACGATCAGAGTATAAAAGCGCTAAATCGTGACGCTCATTTTCTCCCATAAAGCTAACGAAACGCGTTTTTGTAGCGACAGTATCGTCGTACAGAAAGAAACGTTCTTCCATACACATGGCTCCTTTATTAAATATCTAAGTTTAAGTGTGGCTTATGATCTAAATGGTGATGCGTTTTAATGAATCGTACTGTTCTTGTTTTGTAACGCATTACGATAGAATATGTTTCAGCTAAATCTCCACCAAGGAATTTAACACCGTCTAATAACTCACCAGCAGATACACCAGTTGCTGAGAAGATTGCATCATCCCCAGATACTAAGTCATCTAACATAAGAAGTTGACGAGGATCTTCTAATCCCATTTCACGACAACGAGCTTCTTCTTCTTCGTTCATTGGAACTAAACGAGCTTGCATTTCACCTTCAAGGCATTTTAATGCTGCTGCAGAAATAACACCTTCTGGAGCTCCGCCAATACCTACGAATAAGTCGATACCCGTTCCAGGTAGTGCTGTTGCGATTGACGCACCAACATCACCGTCACCAAATAATTTTACGCGTGCACCTTTTGCACGAACACGGTCAATAATATCTTGATGACGTTCACGTTCTTGAACGATAACTGTTAGATCGCGAATCTTTTTATTGTTAGCTTCTGCTACAATTTCAATTGTTTTTTCAATTGGATCATCTAAGCTAATTTTACCAGCTGCTTTTGGACCAACCGCGATTTTTTCCATGTACATATCAGGAGCATGAAGAAGGTTCCCTTTGTCTGCGATTGCAATAACTGCCATTGCATTTGCAAGACCTTTTGCAACGATGTTTGTACCTTCTAATGGGTCAACGGCGATGTCTACTTCTGGACCGTTACCTGTTCCTAGTTCTTCACCAATATACAGCATCGGTGCTTCATCAAGTTCTCCTTCACCAATTACAACTGTACCTGCCATGTTTACTGAATCGAACATATCACGCATTGCTGTAGTTGCTGCATCATCTGCTTCATTTTTCTTTCCGCGGCCCATCCACTGTGCGGATGCTAATGCTGCTGCTTCTGTTACACGGACAATTTCTAGTGCGAGTTCACGTTCCAAGATTTCATTCCTCCAATTTCAAAAATCATACAAATATAACTATAACAAATAACGGAGAAAAGGTGAATTCGAAAAATTGTCGATTTTTTCAGAAGAAAGCGTTACAATTAAAATGTAAATGCTTTAATTTCCAGGTAGGTGACATTCATGTATTTTGTAGACAGAAAGAAAATAGAACAAATGCTAGTATGTTTAGAACGAGCAACAAGTACATTTCAAGAGAAAAAGATATATGAAACCGAGTTTGAATTTTACGCATTAGAGCGCATAGCCCATCTTATTATTGATTGTGTATTAGATGCCGGGAATGCGATGATTGATGGATTTATTATGCGCGATCCAGGAAGCTATGAAGATATTATTGATATTTTAATGGACGAGCGAGTGATAAGTGAAGAAGATGGACAAGGGATGAAAGAAATTATCCTTCTTCGAAAAATGCTTACACAAGACTATATTCAAATGAATCATGATGAATTATATAAGACGATTCAAAAACATATTGCAGTGGTAGAGAAATACCCAGCAAATGTTCGCAGTTATTTAGAAAAGGAATTAGGACCTGTATCTGCATTTGTACCAGAATAATTATGCTTATAAGATCCCCAGAGAATGCCTTTTGGGGATCTTATATTGTATGTGAGAAAGAAAAGGGAGAAGGGTGAAGTATGGGGGAAGCACGTACTACGAAAGACGAAATTGTACAATTGTTGAAAGTAAAGGGAGAGCACACGGTAGCGGAACTAGCTGACGTTTTAGAGATTACAGAAATGGCGATCCGAAGACATTTAAGTAATCTTGAGAAAGACGGACTTATTTATTCTAAGATGGTAAGGCAACATGTCGGAAGACCAACTTATTTGTATGGATTAAGTGAAAAGGGAGAAGATACATTCCCGAAAGAGTATAAGCAATTTGCGATTGATATGCTAGAAGATTTAGCTCGAATGGGTGATGAAAAAATACTTCGTTACGTTTTAAAAGAGAGAACGAAGCGAATGGAAGAACAGTTACAAAAGAGAGTGAGTAATCAAAAGAATTTAGCATATAAAGTGCAAGAGATAGCAGCTATGCAAGAGAAAAACGGTTATATGGTTCAAATAAAGAGAGATGGAGAGAATTCTTTCGTAATTGAAAAACAAAACTGTCCGTTAAAGGAAATTGCAGAGAGATTCCCGCAAGTATGTAAAGATGAAAAAGAGATGTATAAGCGTTTATTTGCAGGAGCAGATGTAAAGACGTTAGCAAATATGTGTGAGGGCGATTGTAGTTGTTCTTACCAAGTAAAAGAGAAAAAATGAACGTTATGGGGCGCTTTTAGGTAAAGCGTTTTTTTCTTTGGAAAAAGCGGGTAATATAAGAGTGGTATGATAAGGTGAGAACGTTAGCATAGAAGGAGAGACATAATCGATGTATAAAGGTTACTTAATTGACTTAGACGGTACGATGTATCGCGGAGAAGAACAAATTGAAGAGGCAAGCGACTTCGTAAAAGCATTAGGAGAGCGCGGCATTCCTTATTTATTCGTTACGAATAACTCAACGCGTAAACCAGAACAAGTGGCAGAAAAACTTGTTCGTTTCGATATTCCAGCGAAAGCAGAGCAAGTATTCACAACGAGTATGGCGACTGCGAACTTCATTTATGAACGTAAACAAGACGCAACTGTATATATGATTGGTGAAGAAGGTTTACACGATGCACTTGTGGAAAAAGGATTTGAACTTGTGGATGAAAATCCTGATTTCGTTGTTGTTGGTTTAGATCGTGACATCACATATGAAAAGTTAGCAAAAGCGTGTCTTGCTGTGCGTAACGGGGCAACGTTTATTTCCACAAATGGAGACATTGCCATTCCGACTGAGCGCGGATTATTACCAGGTAACGGCTCATTAACATCAGTTGTAGCAGTATCAACAGGTGTGGATCCAATCTTTATCGGAAAACCAGAATCAATTATTATGGAACAAGCTTTAAAAGTACTTGGCATAGAAAAAAATGAAGCATTAATGGTTGGGGATAACTACGATACAGACATTTTAGCAGGAATAAATGCTGGCATGCATACCCTTCTTGTCCACACTGGAGTCACAACTGTGGAGAAGTTAACAGAATACGAAGTACAACCAACGCAAGTTGTGCATAACTTGACGGAGTGGATTGAGAAGATGTAATGAAGAAAGCTGTTCCAAACTTTGGAACAGCTTTTTTTCTAATATTTGTGGGCAGCCCGATTGGTGTGGGCTAACATTCGGTTGTGACTAGTGTCGATTTTTGTCGGTAAGTTGATATATTTGAAAAATCGCCGATATAATCTGAGTTGCGCCGATATATTTAGAAAATCGCTGATATAATCTGAGTTGCGCTGATATATTTAGAAAATCACTGATATAATTTTATTAGAACGCACGATTCACAACGTCTTTAACCTCTTCAAGATATTGCTTACGCACACTGTTATCCACAGAAGGAACACTTGTATAGAATGTATGCTCAATTGTTTCAATGCCTGTAAATTCAAAAATACCAACATCCGCTGTTTTCTTCATTGCATCAAACATGCCGCCTGCTGTGTATGCCTCTTTCGTATTACCCATTGTAGATAATAACAATCCTTTTTTACCGCTTAATAACTTTTCAATGCCGTTTTCACCGTAAGCATAAGCAAATCCATGGCTAAACACACGGTCAACGTATCCTTTTAAAATAGCAGGAAGTCCCGCCCACCAAACTGGATAAATAAATGTAATGCTGTCAGCCCAAGAGATATGCTCTTGTTCTTCTTTAATATCTTCTGGTGTGTTTCCTTGAGAAAATGAGATGAAATCGGAAGCGCCTAATACTGGATTAAAGTTTAATTCGTATAGATCGCGAACGCGAACTTCGTGACCTTTTCCTTCTAATTCACTTTTTACTGTTTCTAAAATCGCATGGTTGAAGCTTTCTGTATTTGGGTGTGCATAAACGATTACATGTTTCATTTTTCTTCCTCCTATTTGTGGATATGTGAATGGTTATTTGTATATATGTAACTATTATGGTTACTACCTTTATAGAAGTCAAGTAATACATATGTATGTATAAAAAGACGCCCGAAAATCGCCTTTTTATACCCCGCTCATACAAAGTACAAAGAAGACAAATAAAATAATGACAAGCCCGATGCCGAAATTAAATACGAGAGTGCTATCCATATATGTAGCCTCCTTGTTTGAAAGTAAAAAGCACTCTAGTTAAGAGTGCTTTTTTATTTTGAATCTACTTTATAACTTTTAGAAAGTAGATTCATGCGTGTAATGATTTACATTATTTTATGTATTTATACTTTGAAATGAGTAAGTCCTTGTTGAATATAGAAAAAAAGACACTCGTTGGAGTGTCTTTTAAGATGACAAAATGTGCCAATTGCTTGAGGTTGATAAGACGCTAATTTCCGTGTTAACGCCTTTTCTCTAATCAAGAAGTGTAGCAACAGCGATTCAAATAAATTGTACCACTTGTTTAATCGCGGTGCGTATGCAATTGTGCATATTATGATCATGGGGTAGGTAATGAACTGTGAATAATTTGAAGTGATTTATTTACGATTTCTTCTGCGGCATATATGCCGATTGCGTCTGTTTTTAAAATATGAGGTTGTAAGTTATCATGCATTGCCCCTAACTCACCATGAAGTGGTGCGAAGGCATGGTTCGCCTTTTCAAGCATGCATAAATCAAGTAAAGAATCCCCAGCTGTAATAATCGTATCTATTTGCAAAATTTCTTTTATATATTGCACGGCGTCCCATTTGTTAATTGGTTTTGGTACAAAGTATAGCTTTCTACCTTGAAGTGAATGATTCCAGCCTTGTTTGTCTAACCAGGAAGTGAAAGATGATAATTCATCATAAGGAATGTTCTCCCGTTTAATAATGCAATAATGGAATAGATCATCAGCTGTTTTTTGTGATATAACCCAATCTTTATGAGCTATTTGTCCAAATTCCTTTAGTATGTCGTTTCCCTCTATACATTCAAACGATAGTCTTTCTTTTACTATCCTGTTCCAAGTACCATCTTGTTTACCGTTATGAAGAATATTACCGCCGTTACTTGTAATGGCGTATTCGGGAATGATTTCGTCTTGGAATAAAGAAATACGCTGAAACTGCTCAATAGTTCTTGTTGTAACTGGGATGAAATGTGAGTGCAGTTGCAATTTTTTTAGTAGTGAAATGGTTTTATGTGATATGAAAGAAATTTCTTTCCCATCTAAAGTTTCAATGAGTTGAATTGATTCATCTTCTATAGGGGCACGAAACGATTTCCGGGAATAAATAAGCGTCTGATCAAGATCACTGGCGAAAATCATATCGTTTCCCTCTTAAGAGGCTTAATGAGCCCGCAACATGAATAAGCCATATTCTCATAGATTTCAATAGGGACATTCTTTTCTTTAGCAAGAAGTAAAATATGCTTTAAATCGGGATTGTTTTGCTTACGTATTAAAATTTTCCACGGTATTCTCCGGAGTAATACGCGAGTTGTTTCACCGATTCCTGGTTTAATTAAGTTAATATCGTCAATTTCAAAGTGATTTTGGATAGACTGTATATCTTTTAATCCTTGCCAAGAGGGATCAGTGTAAGTTGAAGTAATATAACGTAATTGATTATCTATATGAGAATGAACAGAAGGGAATAAATCTGTTACCTCATCAACGAAGAAATTTGATAAGTCTTCTTGCTCTAGCTCTTTATAATATTTAACACCATGAAAATCATTTGGACCGATATAGGTGTCATTTAGTATAGTGCGGCTAATTAGTCCAGAGACTGTTGCATTTAAGCAAGCGCTAGGAATAAGAAAATCTTCACGTGTACCGTAAATTGAAGTACAGTAACCGGGATCAGCAAGTACAGCCATACAATGAGAAATGTGTGTATTATTTCGTTCGTTAAATGTGTGTACTGCATATTCTAATTCTTTTTTTATTGCACCTTTTCCAGTCCACCCATCAATGAATTGAATTGTTTCTTTAGGGTGATGTTCCAAAATATAATGGAGTGCATTTTCATCAATACCGCGTCCGCGAACAATAGAAATACAATAGTGAGGTACATCAAGGTTGTATTGATAGCGTATGTAGCGTTTGATAAGAATGCCAATAGGTGTACCAGCACGAGCTAATGAAACGAGGACAAGGTTAGTTCCTTTAGTTTGTATAATCTGTTCGGCGACAACTCCAACAGCGATGGCTAGTTTGTGTTTGTATTGTTGCAGGGAAGAAAAGAATAAATCCATATACGCTTTAGAGGGTTTATATTCCATTGGTAACATTTCGGAATAATGTGTGCCAGCTTGAATTGCTTGTTCTCTAGTTTCCGTGGAACTTTCTTTCATTAAATCACTAATATCTTTTAATAGAAAAATAGCATCATTTGGATTGTAACTACTAATATGAGAATTTACTTTTACCATAATTATCAACCTTCCTTTTCTATGCTATTTGAAAATGAGACGATATGAATAAAAGGAATAACTGTTTGTAACTGCTGTAGAAGAGGAAACAGGGCTTCTTCTCCTAAATCACGCTCAATAAAAACAAATACTTCATCGTAATCATGAGGTGAAATATTATAAAAGTAATTTGTAATAGTAGAATCTTCAGGACTTGGATATGAGAAATGATTATGAATGGCATAGTTCACATCATTTGAAACAGGATGGATAGGGCTTCTCGTTGTAGATTGATATAAAATATTTTCACCCATTTCAGCAGCAATTTTCATTGGGATATACATAAATTCACCCGTTCCGAGACAGAGTGTTCGTTTTCCCATTCTTTCTCTTTTTAAAGTTTTTCCTGCTTCTTGGGCGAAAGAATGAATGTGCTTTTGTTCATATGCTGAAATGCCAAATCGCCCAGTATATTTTATATAATTTGATGTATAGGGTGATTTTGGGCAGGTAAGGGTATGTTTTTTGAAATCAGGTTTTGTTTCTTCAATTTGAATCTCTGTTTTTGTAATATTTAATGGTTGGCCAGTTGTATGAATACTGCCTTCTAATAAAGAAATAACATGAACCTTAATTTGAAGTTCTTCTTCTAATTGTTTAAATTGTTTTCTATTAGTATGAGAACGCCAGTCTAACAAAGAAGCAATTATATATTCTTCTCGTGGGAATTTATTTTGAATAGATCTAATAATATTTAATGCTGTTTTTCCTGTTGTCATCTCATCATCTACGAGAACAATTGGATTGTTGTTTTGAAAAAAGCTTTCATCTACATAACAACGGTGTGATGTTGCATGAGAATGTTCTTCCTCAAATGTAATGACAGATTCTAGGTGGGGTATCGATTCCCTAGTTGTATGTACATACTTTGCATTTTGAAAGCATTGAAACATAGAATGACCAAGTGATGTCGCTGTTTCAGCAAATCCGATGAACAAAACTTCTTCTTGCAGAGGATATTGATAACGAAATACTTCCTCTGGGATTTCATCAATTTCTAATGAAATGAGATTTAAAATTTCTTTTTGAAATGGATGAGAAATATTATGTAGTATTTCCATATATCTTGCAGCGAGAGCAACTCCACTTGATAGAGAGACTGCAGGTTTAATAGGAAGATGCTTTCCAAGGATTGTACTCACAAATAAAAAACTACGTTTCTTATTTATTCTCGCAGCCATTTGAAAAAGATTGTCTAGAGCTAAATTATATGGATTATCACGTACTTCTACATGAACTTGTATATTATTTAAAACGTTATACGTGTTGCTTTGCGTTTGTAATAAGGAGATCGGTGAATTGTTTGTTTTCATGTAGCACCCCGTAAATATTAGATTTTAAAATGGTTTTGCGAGCCCAGCCATAATGAGGTTTTACTTCATTCATCTTGTTAGAAAAACTGCTTTTTAGCACTCCATTATACGTATCTGCATTTTGTAAAATTAATCTCGCATCTAAATAATCTTCCATTGTGACAATGTGCATTGCCTGTACAACTTTAATATGAGATGGATGAATAACTGTCTTTCCGATTAAGCCATTTGCATGGTCAAGTGATACCTCTTGAATAAGCCCTTCTTCATGATCATTAGAAAAATATTCCCATACACATCCTGAAATAATATATTCATTTGTTGCCCTTGAGAAAACGTTAATAATGTCTGAAATACAATCACGGACAACAGTAATATGATAGATAGGTGTGTATTTATTGCGCCGAATACTAAATATACTTGAAAAATCAGTAGCACCAATACGTACATTTAAGATGTAATCGTGATAAGAATCTAGTAAATCCTTTATTTGTAATAATGATTCTGCCCGTGTTTCCTTATACATAATTTCGGGTGATTCTAAAATCGGCATGCCATATAGCGATAATGAGTATAACTCGTTTATATATGCAAGCTGATCGATATAAGTCTTTCCGTTAATTGGTGTGAATTTTGGAAAGACAAAACCACATAAACAATGAACAGCACTACCTAATTCAGTAACAATTTTCTTCATTTGACTTGGCTGTCGAACTCTAATAAAAAGAAGTGGGATGTCTGCTTGATTTAGTATGTTGGCACTGACTAAGTTAGCGATTTGCTGTATTTGAACGACGATGTTTTGCTCTGCAAGTTTTACTTCCTCATCGCTGATAGCGTCCTCTAGACAAAGAATAATTGAGATAGCATCCACATGTTTCCTTATAATTATATCTTCCGCAATCGTTTCTTTCGTGCCAGGAGTATATAGTGTGGCACCTAGTGCGTAAGCTAGTTGTTCTTTCCCTATATTTTTTGAAAAATTAAGAGGTTCTTTATAGAAAAAATTTTGCCGTTCTTCTGAGGAGAGATAAGAAAAGTAATTCAAATTGTCACCACCTTATTTATAATGATTCTGTTTAATCGTAACATAATAAGAAAAATCTTCCATAAAAATGAAGCAAGAAATTAAAAAAATATATTGAGAAAGATGAATTATAAGATGAATATCGAATATTGTTAATAGAAATATAATAGGGGGAAAGAGAAAGTGGATATACATAAATTAACAGAGGAAGAAGCAAATGAGATAAATACTTGGACGTACGAGGAACCATATAATTTATATAGTTTTTCAGGCGAGAAAGAAGTAATGGAAGAGCTATTAGATGGAACGTATTATGGCTGTTGTGATGATCAAGGAGACTTCATCGGTTATTTTTGTTTTGGAGCAAATGCACAAGTACCAGGTGGAAGAGATGCTCATTTATATGGTGGAGAAGATGTGATTGATATCGGACTTGGCATGAAGCCGGCGTTAACCGGGAAAGGAATGGGGAAAGAATTCTTCCAAGCTGGAATAGCGTTTGCCACGAAAGAGTTTAATGCAAAAATGTTTCGATTAAGCGTAGCGACATTTAATACAAGAGCGATTACGTTATATAAAAATATCGGATTTAAGCAAGGGCCTATTTTTTTGAGTCGCGGAAGAGAATTTATGCTGATGGAATATGAAAGACCGTCAGCATGAACCTGACGGCCTAGAAAACACTATTATTCTGAGTGCTCAGCTCGGTGCGCTAAACGGCTTGAAGCAGCGGCAGCGATTCCGCCAACGATATCATCAAGGAACGTATGCACCTTTCCAGTTGATTTATCATTTAAGTATTCTAAAATACCAGGTTTTAATTTATCAATATATCCAAAGTTCGTGAAACCGATAGAGCCGTACACATTCACGATAGAAAGTGCGATAACTTCATCAATTCCGTATAAGCCTTCATCACGTTTTACAATATCTTGTAACGGTTCACTTAGCATTCCCTTTTCAGCAAGGACATCAAGCTCGATACCAGTAATCAGTGCGTTTTGTACTTCACGTTTTGATAGTACACGTTCTACATTGTAACGGCATTCTGACATCTCTAAATTTGGATGATATTTTTTTTGAAGAAAATGAACAAGTTCAGCAATATCGTCAATTGTTACACCGCGTTCTTGTAATAGTTTTAATGCTCTTTCTTGTAGTTGATTTGATTCTTTCATGTTTATCACCTTTTTTTCTTTTTAGTATTTGTATACGTTTCGTTGCTTTATCATGTGCATAGGAATGAAAGGCGAGCACAAGCTCATATATATAAAGAAAAACCATAGGTGGCGACTGCGATGATTCAGCATATTTATGAGCATTATCACATGCATGTTAAAGAATTAATCCCCCTTGGCCCCTATAAAAGCTTTTGGATTCGCAACAAAATTTATGTACTTGTTCCAATTGGAGAAATGGAGGAAGAAGTACTTGTAGAGATGAAAAAGCTCAGTGATTATATGAACCAGCAAGGGGATATAACTGTAGCGACTTTCGTTCCGACTATACACGGCTACTATGTAAGTGAGATAGAAGAACAAAATTACTGCTTATTAAAAGGTATGCGCACGTTAGAACGACATGCTATGTCATTAGGAAGTGAGCTTTCTATATTCCATAAACGAGGTGCATTCTTTCCAGAAGAAATTGAGCAATTAAGCCGAATTGGTGAATGGAAAGCGTTATGGGAAAAAAGGCTCGATCAATTAGAAAAGTTTTGGCAATCACAAGTGATGAACCACCCTTCAGATGTATTCGATCAATTGTTTATTGAATCCTTCCCGTATTACTTAGGAGTTGCAGAAAATGCCATTCAATATGTTGTCGATACAGAAATGGATGATACGCCGCAACTAACGGATGCAGCAACAATTTGCCAAGAACGATTCACACCTTTATTATGGCATCAAACGAAGCGTCTCAAACTTCCTTTTGATTGGGTGTATGATCACCCGAGTCGAGATATTGCAGAATGGATCCGCCATATGACGATAGAAAAAAAGAAAGACTGGGAGCAAACAATCGTTCAATTTGTTACGGATTATGAACGGAATTATTCGCTATCCTCATTTGGCTGGCGCTTATTATTTGCAAGGCTCCTGTTCCCGCTGCACTATTTTGAAACGGTCGAACGATATTACCAAACTGGAAACGAAGAACAAAAAAGCATATATAGAGATCGCTTAGAAGCCATTTTACACGATGTGAACCGCTCAGAGCAATTTATGAAGCATTTTTATGGTTCACTTCGTTTACCAGTAGATAAGCTCGGGATTAGAAAATTAGATTGGTTATCTTAAAAATATAAAAAAGAGACCGAGTAAGGTCTCTTTTTTATATACCACAATTTTATGTAATACATTATGCCCCTACCTGTTGATCTGCACATATATTTAAAACGAATTGATGCCCTTCGAGTTTTTCATTTACTTTACCCAATAATTCTTGCTGAATTTCTTTAAATAAAAATTGATAGCTTGTATTCCATGTTGGTATAACGGATGAAAGGCCTAATAAATATTCTTTTTTCTTTTCTAGTTCTTGAATTGTTAAAAAAGTGTTCCCCATTTTTGGCATCTGTCGTCCCCCTATGTTTTTTACTTTATATGTGTGAACGATTCACTATATAGTATTAATTATCGCATTTTTTGAGAGGGATTTCCAATTTTGTTTTATGATGTTAACGGATAAATGTGATTTGAATAAAAAAGGAGACCAAATTTGGTCTCCTTTTAGCAAGTGACTTTGAACGAGCCGCTAGATAATATCCAGCTCCAGCGGCTAAAATGTTCGGTGGCTTCGCTTCTTCCTGTGAGGCAAAAAGCGCCTCTTCGTCAGGAGCTCCAATGACCTCCTGTTCTGAAAGAGCCGCTTCAGCTTTTAATTAAAATACTTGTTCTACTTCGATAACGCCTGGTACTTCTTCAAGTAACGCGCGCTCGATACCAGCTTTTAGTGTGATTGTAGAACTTGGGCAGCTTCCGCATGCACCCATAAGGCGTAGTTTTACGATACCTTCTTCAATGTCTACTAATTCAACGTCTCCGCCATCGCGAAGTAAGAATGGACGTAATTTATCTAATACTTCTAATACTTGTTCTTGCATATGTGGGTTTTCCATTTTTATCGACTCCTTTCATCAGTTTTATTATAATCAAGATAGAGGGGAAAATCTATTTTTTCTCTTCTTGTTTTATTGTCGAAATTTTGTATCGTGTTTTTTCAGTATAGGGGTATGGAATAAGTTTGTAAAATGATGTGCTTATGTAATAAGACATCTGAATATACTGTTGGGACAAGAAGTGGGGGAGAAGAAATGGTTAATGTTCAAGTGTATGGGACGAAAGTAATTTGTGCGAGCTGCGTTGGAATGCCATCTTCAACAGAAACGTTTGAATGGTTACAAGCGGCAATTGGTCGTAAATATGAAGGACAAGAAAATAAATTTAATTTCGAGTATATTGATTTCCAAGAAGAACAAGAAGATGCGGATAAAAAAGCATTCGCAGAGCGCGTAGTGGAAGAAGATTTATTTTATCCGGTCGTTCTTGTAAATGGAGAAATTGTTGGAGAAGGAAATCCTCGTTTGAAGGATGTTTACGAAGAAATCGAGAAATATTTATAAAACAAGAAGTCTTTGCGAATTTGCAAAGGCTTTTTTTATTGGAGGGATAGATATGAAAAATGGAGTGAAGCATGCGTTACCAACGGAAGTAGAGCAGTTAATGGAGCGGTACACAGTAGAATTAAAAGAAATTTTTTTGGATGAAAAAATAGTCGGGGTATATATTTACGGATCCATCGCACTAGGTGCATTTCATAAGGAAACGAGCGATGTTGATTTTGTTACAGTGATAAATGATTCCGTGAATGAAGCTGAAAAACAGCAGCTTGTGGAACTACATAAGAAACTTAGTGATAATATGCTAGGTAAAAGAATGGACGGTATGTATATTCCGCTTGCTGACTTAGGGAAATACAATGATGAAATGAACGAGTACGTGTATTGTGCAGATGGTAAAGCTAATGTTGGTCATTGGGACATTAATGCGGTCACATGGTGGACGTTGAAAAATCAAGGCATTACAGTTACAGGAAAAGAAGCAGAAGATCTTCCGCTGCAAATACAATGGAATGATGTAGTAAATACGATGAAATACAACGTAGAACAGTACTGGAGTGAAAAGGCGAAGAAGCCATATTTATTTTTTATAGAAGAGTGGGTAGAATCAGCTGTCGTTACGATGGGACGTATTTTATATACACTAGATCATAAAACAATCGTTTCAAAAGATAGAGGCTTGCAATACTTGTCAGAACGTTCAGCGGAAGAATGGGAGCTTTTATTAAAAGAAGTAGCGAGAATACGGCAGAACCCAAAAGAAAAGCGAATGCTCTCAAGGTGGAGAAGGGCAGATATGACGAAGAGGTACTTACTGCATTTAATTGAGATGTGTAGAGAGAAATGGTAGGGAAGAAAATGGACAATACAGTTGAGGTATTGTCTTTTTTTACGTTTTATTTGGTATATAATGGTTAAAAAGGTTTAATTATACTGGAGGGGATATAATGGAAACGGAATTAGCTACATATGAAGAAAAGAATGAACAAATGAGTATGCGCCAAGTAATTAGCATTCTATTAATTATTTTTGGGGTCATGCATGGAATTGGTTTTTTGAACCTTTTATATGATTCTTCCTTATACCCATGGTATGTAGATCATCTTATTCCACCTTTCACGTTTTGTATGATTATCGTAATGTATGCACCGGCAAGAAATTGCTGCTTACATTTAATAAAATCATTACAATTCAATAATCTTAAACATTATGTAACGATAGTAATAACAACGATTGTAATGCTTATGTATCTTGCGGTATTAAATGTAGTTTTACCACATGGGCTTGGTGTGGATGAATCTAATATAGTAATAGAACCTACTACAAGTGAAATCATTCTATACGTAGTTGTGCTCACAACTTTTGCGCCTATTTGGGAGGAAATTGTATTTCGAGGTATGTTTTTTATGAAATTATCTCAGCGCTTCTCTACACTTAGTAGTGCTGCTATAAGTGCTTTCATATTTACTTTAGGGCACCCCCTTACAGTAGGGAGTATTTTATATATTTTTGGTATGGGCATATGTTTGGCATACACATATAAGAAAACGAAGAATTTACTCGTTCCAATTGGGATTCATTTATTAAATAATTCGTTTTATTTATTAATAAATTTTCAACTATAAAAAGACGCCTTTTAAAAAGGCGTCTTTTTTATTTTGTAGTAGATAGAAAAGTATTTACAAGTATTGTGTAGAGGAAAGATAATACAAAATATAGATAGTTTCATGTGAAACATTTTATTATCAAATATGTAAAATGCTTAACTTAGTGTATTAAAGATATGATACATGATTATTTTAATATATTTAAAAGTAAAATGAAATAAGAAACGGATAATTGTCGGAATATATTCGATTTCCGTTCATTTTTATGAAATATGTGTACTTTTTGTTAGATTCCTTCATTTTGTGCATATACAATAAATGTATATAGAAATAAGAAAAGGATGATGTACGTGAAGGACACTGTTTTACAAGAAACGATTTCTCCACAAGAATTACATAAAGTTGTTCAAAAGAATACAGCTTATTATGACTTTAAGTGGGGTAAAGTAGAAAATCCAGCGCAAGGGAATACATGGAATTGGGTAGCCTTTTTCTTCCCAACTTTTTGGTTAGCTTATCGAAAAATGTATAAGTTATTTATTATATTTGCGTTATTGGCTATACCTAGTATAGTTATACCCCCTTTTATAGATATTCCAGATGGGATTTATGTAACATTTAATTTAGCTCTTCAATTAGGAATGATGATATTTACTGGATGGCAAGGAAACCGTTTATATTACAAGCATGCTGTTCGTGTTTTTCGTAAGGGAGAAGATGCGTCTGATCATGAGAAGGCGTATTTCTTACAATCAAAGGGTGGCGTGAGTATTGCTGGTATGATTGGTTTACAAGTTATAGTCGGGATTGTGTTTGGGTTAGCTGCGTTCGGGCTGTCCTTTTTACCAACTGAACCGAATATTAAAAACGTTGTTCGTTCAAGTGGTGAAGGGGTTACGTTAGAGATTATGACTGATAATCCAACTTGGAAGTTTGTGAAGAAAGAAAAAGATTATGACGTAGTAGAGTTTACTGGTTATGATTATACAGAGAAGAAAAACGTGAAAATTAAATTTGCTGTTTATTTCGATGAAGATTATTTCGAGTGGCAAGAGATATATGAAAATAATAAGAAGTTAAGTGAAGAAGAATTAGAAGAATATCAAATTTACATTGAAGAAAATAATTGGGGGTTCTAGAGGGAACTCGTTCATTTTGAAAAGAAGAATCTTGCGAAGGTTCTTCTTTTGTTTATCAGGGGGAGAGAAATGATTTCAGCATGAATAGAAGCTCTAATAGGATCTATTAGTTTAAGTACGGGTTTACACACGAAAAAGATTGATGTTAACATACGTTACTTGCAGCAGTATGAATGGTTTCTAATGATATATGAAGACGAGAAGTATTGAAAGTTATTTATTACGAACTACAAAGTTCGCTCATATTTACAAAGTAAGCTAAGAGTTCGATTGCTCGTAAAAAATAAAAATGCACAACGAAGATTTTTAAAATTAGTAGAAGAGCAAATAGAAAAACGGCATACAAATTGAAATTTTGTAAAATACAATAAAAAATGAGAATTTGAGGTAGGGTTGTCAATAACGTGAGACTATGGCACTATAAAGAAATGCTATACAAATTTTATTTATCGAGATGTAAACATCATTTTTGATTTTTACGTATAAATAATGAACGGAGGAAATGGATTTATGGCTACTTTACCAAATTGTCCAAAATGTAATTCAGAATATACGTATGAGGATGGCGTTCTTTTCGTATGTCCAGAATGTGCTCATGAGTGGGGCCAAGAAGCAGAAGCTGAAAATAATGATGGTGCAAAAGTTGTAAAAGATGCGAACGGAAACGTTCTTCAAGATGGCGATGCTGTTACTGTTATTAAAGATTTAAAAGTAAAAGGAACTTCTTCAGTTGTGAAGATCGGTACGAAAGTAAAGAGTATCCGTCTAGTTGATGGCGATCACGATATCGATTGCAAAATCGACGGTTTCGGAGCTATGAAGTTAAAATCACAGTTCGTTAAGAAGGCGTAAGTAAATAGAAGAGGAGGCGAATAGCCTCCTCTTTTTATTATGTCACTTTTTGTCGGTAAATCGATATTTCGTACAAAATCGTTGATATATTCTGAGTTATGATAGATATATTTGAAAAATCGTTGATATATTGCAAGTTATGATAGATATATTGAAAAAATCGTTAATATAATTTCACTCACCGAGAACTACGCACGATTTACCTCGCATCATAGTCAACCTCTTTCAATTGACATCGCTTATTAAAGAACGTTTTATATCCAAGCTGTAAAAAGATAATGACAGCAAAGGCAGTACTTCCAGAAATACCGAGTATGATGGCGATTTGATATTGAATGGCTGTGAATGGTGATACACCGGATAATATTTGGCCAGTCATCATGCCTGGTAAGCTTATAATTCCCATTCCGACCATAGAATTAATTGTTGGTAAAATAGCAGAGTCAAAAGCGTCTCGAATGAGCGGAGCAGCAGCTTCTTTCGGTGTTGCTCCGAGCATAAGTGCACCTTCAATTTGACCTCTTTGCGATTTCATATTGTTTAAGAACGTATTTGCACCAAGAGAAACACCAGTCATGGCATTCCCAACTAACATTCCTGTAATAGGGACGATATATTGCGGAGCATACCAAGGGTCATGACCGATAATAACAAAGATAAATAGTAGAAGTGGCCCAATTGATCCGGCGACCATGGAAAGGGCGGCTACTCGTTTTAATTCTTTAGACATTGGGATGTTAACCCGTTTATAAATATTAAAAATTGCAAAGGTAGTAATAGAAGTGATGAGAGCGATTGTATAAAATGGATTACTGTTTTCAAATACGTATGTAAGGACATATGCAACAAGTACGAGCTGAATGGTCATACGGAATGTTGCGAGCGCGATTTGTTTTTCGCGAGGTATTCCTTTTAATTTTACAAGTCCAATTAAAATAAGAATGAAAATATAGGCAGCTGCAAGTTGCCAAATTTGGAGTTCAATAACGCCCTTCAACTGAGAGCACTTCCTTTCTAGTTGCACCCTTTGTTTTGCTAATTTCAATAATATCGTCTGCAATTTCTTCTGGAAGTTGTTGTGAGTGTGTGATGAAGATAACTGTTTTTTTCTTTTTTCGTGCTAGATCAGTAAATTGTTTCATAACGCGGCGTTCTGTATCACTGTCTAATGCTGAAGTTGGTTCATCTAATAAATAGACAGGCGGATCCATAAGTACGATACGTGCAAAGGCAAGTCTTTGTTTTTCACCGCCGGATAATGAGGAGGTGCTATCTTCTAATTGCTTGTCTAAGCTAACGGTTTGTAATGCACTCCGCAGGGCATCATCATTTGGAAATGGTTTTTCAGAAAGACGAAGTCCCATTAATAGGTTGTCTTTAACGGCTCCATCAAAAATAGGTGGAGTTTGCCCAAGCATAACTACGTCACGACGTAATTGAATAGGGTGATAATCAGAAATTAATTTTCCGTTATATTCAATTGTACCGGATGTTGGGGATTGTAAATCGTTTAACATGCGAAGCAACGTGCTTTTTCCGCTTCCGCTTTCACCGATAATACAAGTAATCTTTTCTTTTCGAATCTGTAAATAAGGAATGTGTAGTATATCTTTATATATAACGTCTTTTAATATAAACATAAATCGCTCCTTTCTGATTCTAGTTATATCGTATCAAAAAAAGAGGGGAAAATGGTTATAACGAACAACGTTTTTTCTTCGTCTTGAGTTTTATTAATAAGTTAAGTAAACAATCTAATTCTTGGCTGAAAGAAATCACTTTATCATGAGTGAATCCGTATCGTTCAACGAGATAGATTAGCTCTTTCTTTTTCGCTTCTATTCGATTGTTTAGTTTCGATAAGTTCATAAGTGGAATGTAATGCCTCCTACAAAAGTATTTATCACATGAAAAATAAGACCGAATGAACTCGGTCTTAAAGGAAGTAATAAAACAACTTACAAATAGCATACAATGTTTATCAATATTTTTTAATATAAAAATGAAAAATAAATCATTATAAATATTGAGAAAGATGTGTCTGATAATTTTTAAAAACTGATGCAAAGAGGCTGCCTACATAGTAGACAGCCTGTAAGGTATTAACCTTTATGATATTTGTACATCCAAAGAAGACCAGATTTTAATAATCTCGGTACACGTCCCATTAATGGTTGGTTTGCTAGTAAACCAAAACCGTGCTTCTTACCAAGAGAACCGAGAACACCTTTTAATTTAATTACAGGTAGTTCATCCGGGAGTGATTCATTATTCCAACGTTTTAATAATATTTGGACAATTTGTTCTCCTTGACCTTCAGCAAGTTGGGCAGATGGTGCATGTGGAAGTGCTGCGCAATCTCCTACAACGTAAACATGATCGTTATTTGGAATATTATGATATTTAGTTAAGACAACCCGTCCGCTACCATCTTGTTCAACTGGAAGGTTTCGAACAACTTCATTTGCTTGAATACCAGCTGTCCAGACGATTGCATCACATTCAAGTGGTTCATCGTGGTTGTACACAATATTTGGTTCTACTTTTGTAATGTTAGAGTTTCGTATGATGTTAACTTTATGCTTTACAAACCATTCTTCTACGTATCTACTTAATTTCTCTGGATATGGGAATAAAATTCTATCTTTTCGATCAAATAAATAGATTTTTAAATCAGAACGGCTTTCACGAAGTTCACTTGCTACTTCAACACCACTTAAGCCAGCACCAACGACAGCTACTGTTGCATTTGGTTCTAGACTATTTAATTGTTCATATGTCTTACGTGTTTGTTCAATTGATTGTAGACTATGTGTATATTCTCTAGCTCCAGGAACGTTATGATATTTATCTTCACAGCCAAGTCCGATAATTAAATCATCATATTGGATCGCTTCGCCGCCATCAAGATGAACAGCTTTTTCTTCGAGGTCAATATTTGTTACTGTGCCGTATTGAATATTGAGGCGTGGGTGTTCAGGAAACGGTATACGAATATGCGTTTCTGAAATAGTACCCGCAACTAATGCATAATATTCAGTTTTGAAGCAATGATATGGTACTTTGTCGATTAATGTCACTTGTACATCATCTGGAAGTTGGTTGCTTGGAAGTAGCCTTTGCAGAATTCTCATTCCACCGTAGCCGCCACCTAGTATTACGAGGTGTTTCATGATGGATTACCCCTTTTCTGTTGAAATATCCCCTAATCATAAAATTTTATATTAATAAAATATTTTGACTTTACTCAATCAAATTATATCGAATTTGTGAACAAATAACAATGCATGAATGAATACTCTGTTGTACAATAAGAAGAAAAGTAAACTGTTTTTCTTTTTAAGTTACTCTTTCATTGTAAGTAGCATGTTATATAGAAGAAATCATCTACTTTGAAGTGAAGTAATGAAGTAACTAAATAGTTTAGACTGTGTAACGAAAACAACAAGAAACAGCTTAGTTTTCTTCTTATAGATAAAGTGAAAAGGTAATTTGTTTTGTAGTACAGGGGGGAGAATTTTGATTAAACCATTAATTGAATTTTGTGTAGGTAACCTTGCAAGTGGTTCACAAGCAGCTCTAGAAAAATTAGAAAAAGATCCGAATTTAGATGTAATGGAGTATGGTTGTTTAGGATATTGTGGCATTTGTTTTGAAGGACCATTTGCACTTGTAAATGGTGAAGTTGTACAAGGTGCAACAGTAGAAGAGCTTGTTAATAATGTATATGAGTATTTGGATGAAAATCCAATGTTTTAAGGTGTTGCGAATTAGCAGCACCTTTTTCATTAGATAAAACTTTATTTCGTGGGGAAGACTAATAATGAGTATTAGTCTTCCCCAATCGAAAATAGTAGGATAAATAAAAAAAGGCCCTTTTTAGAAGGGCTTTTTTCTTACACAAATTGTGTAAGAGTGGCTCATCGCCAAACGTTGTCAAATATGAGAAACGGGGGACATTCATATTGTGTTCTAAAAGCATGCATTTTATACTTAACATAACAAATTATTTTGGAGTGAATATAAATGAGCCAATTTTCTTTTACAAAAATGCATGGTCTTGGCAATAGTTATATATATGTAAATATGTTTGAAGAGCAAATTCCTGAAGAAGATTTAGCCCTTGTGGCCGAAAAGGTTTCAAATATTAATACTGGTATTGGAGCAGACGGGATGATTTTAATTTGCCCTTCAGACGTAGCTCCGGTGAAGATGCGTATGTTTAATAATGATGGTTCTGAAGGAAAGAGCTGTGGTAACGGTTTACGCTGCGTAGCGAAATATGCGTATGAGCATAAACTAGTAGAAGAAACAGTTTTCACAATTGAAACGTTAGCTGGTATTGTAACGGCTGAAGTAACAGTAGAAGATGGTGTCGTGACATTAGCAAAAATCGATATGGGAGCACCTCGTCTAACACGTGCAGAAATACCGATGCTTGGTGAAGGTGAAACACCATTTATTCGTGAAAACTTCTTATACAATAATCATCGTTATGCATTTACAGCTGTTTCAATGGGAAATCCGCATGCGGTTATTTTTGTTGATGATGTAGAAAAAGCACCTCTTACAACACTTGGACCAGTTCTCGAGACACATGAAATGTTCCCAGAGCGAGTAAATGTTGAGTTTATCGAAATTTTGAATAATGACGAGATGAACTTCCGCGTTTGGGAACGTGGATCTGGTGTAACGCAAGCTTGCGGAACAGGAGCGTGCGCTGCAGTTGTAGCTGCTATTTTAAATGGAAAGATGGAACGTGGTAAGGAAATTACAGTCCATTTAGCTGGCGGCGATTTAATGATTGCGTGGACTGAAGAAGGAAACGTGTTGATGAAAGGACCTGCGGAAGTAATTTGCCGCGGAGTGTATGAGTACAAGATAGAAGCGTAAAGATGTATAATGGACTAAGAACAGAAAGGAAGGTGTATTTCATGATTGAAGTAACAGAACAAGCAGCTTTTCAAATTAAAGATATGTTAAAAGATGCTGAAGATGGAGAGAAGTATGTGCGCCTTGCTGTACACGGCGGCGGATGTAGCGGTCTTTCTTACGGCTTAGGATTTGAAGTAGAACCAAAAGAAGACGACACAGTTCTTGAGTTTTTCGGTGTTGAATTTGTTATCGATACAGAAAGTGCTCCAATTGTTAAAGGAGTAAAAATTGACTATAAACAATCTATGCTTGGCGGCGGATTCACAATCGACAATCCAAACGCAATCGCATCATGCGGATGTGGATCATCTTTCCGTACAGCATCGAATGCTGGTAAGCCAGAAGAGTGCTAAGTTTTTAGCCAAAATAGAAAAGGCCTTTTTAGCGATGGAATAAAATCGTTAGAAAGGCCTTTTCTTTTTGCGTTAAAACAGAAAATGCATGTAAAGTTACTTTAGATTTTAATTTAAATGTTATTATATATGGTATATATGATTAATGCTGTGAATTCGAGATTCATATTGTTCATTTTAAGATAAGATTATGTAGAAAAAATGTAAATGATTAGCAAAAATATACTATTTATTAATTATATTTAATGTTAATATTTGTAACGAAGATGATTGGCGAGGGCTGATTAAAGTTTCACTTTATACAAAAAAGGGGCATGAGGGAGAAGGTTATAGCAAATTGTATAGAACTGAATAGTTCCGTATTAATTAAAATACGTTGATTACTAGATATAAAAAAACACCGGGGGGATTAGAGTGAAGTCATTTAAGAGGGTACTTATAGTAGGGATGGCGTTGACTACAGTATCGATTTTGGGAGCTTGTTCTAGCGATACAGACGTATTAACAAAAGCAGGAGCAAAGCAACCAGCGAAGGCGGAAGGTGAAGTACTAAAAGATCAGAAGAAAACACCTATGACTACGAGCAAACGTGAAAGTATTAAAAATGAGGATGCACCATCATCACAAAAGCGTTATATTTCTCATGATGAATCTCAAAAGATTGAGGAAGGTATGACGTATACGGATATTCTTAATACGATTGACTATGGTGGTGAGAACATAAAACATTATAATAACCATGAAAAACGCGTATTTTATACTGAAAAAGATACGGATGGTACATATGAAATTATGGTTGAATTAAATACATATGGTTATGTTGTAAATATTGAACGTACTGCTATAAAGGATGAAGATAAAGATACAGATAAAGAGAATCAGGTATTTACGAAACGTAGTGAAGAGCCTGTAAAGGAATATGAAGAAAAAAACGATCGTGTACCGTGGTATAAAGATATAAATAACAATTCGGCAGCAGTAAGTTACAATCATTATTTGAAAATCAAAAAAGGTATGGCCGCGAATCAGGTAAAAGCTGCAATTGGACAGCCACATGTAATTGAGAAATATAAATCATATTCAGTATATGACTATACTGGTTATGGTGGAGAAGGATCATTACGTGTAATCTTTGAACCGAATGGAACTGTTACGGATGTAGTGGAAGACGGTTTACCACGATAATAAATTAGTTACAGGAAGAATTGTAGTAAAGTTGTCTTTGATTTTATAAAGTTTTTGGGAGCATCTCCGAATATAGGTGAAAAAATAATTCTCTTAGCCATGTTAACTACAGTATTAGTATTTACCGAAGTTTCTTCCAAATTCAATAGCGTTATCGTGGATGTTGTTGTCGTATTATCTTTGTTGATATATACCGCAGTAGGGCAGCAATTGTAACTGGACGTAAAAGGACGCGGAGGAGTAGCAGCTTCCTTTTAAAAGAAGGAGGAAAATATGATGGAGGATATTCTTGAATTTATAGGGAGATACGTAATTAAACCTATTATTAGTTTAGTGAGATATCTTGTAATAGAGATTATAATTGAGGGCATAATAGAAGGCGTAATAAACGGTATAAGGAAATTACGTGATAAGTGGCGAAATTGGCGTGAAAGACGTTATTGGCGGTAGTGTAGCTGATGAGCGTGAGAAACAAAAACGTTATACAGAAGCTTAATGGAATGACAATTTCTAAAGTGAAGAAATAATTATTATCTTACAAAAGTGTAATGTTCATGTCATGTTTTTGAATTTCTTCTTTAAGCTCCGGGCTTTAAGATAAGAATATAAGAAAAAACATATGAGGTGAAGGAAATGAAAAGATACATTGCACTATTTAGTATTTTAGTTGTATTTGCAAGTTTGTTAGTTGGTTGTGATTTAAACCGTATGGGTAAAGATGAGTATTATGTTCAAATTACAGTAGATGGAAAAGAATTTGATAGTAAAGATAGTAATGGGCAGAAATTTAAAGATTATGAATATAAACTGACTGGCTTTGATAAAGACGGTAAAGAGAAAGAATTAGAATTCATAGCTCAAAAAAATCTTCGTAAAGAAGCATTCCTACGCGTATACCACTCAGATAAAAAAGGTGTAACAGCTTGGGAAGAAGTGAAAAAAGACGAGCTTCCAGCGAAAGTGAAAGAAAAACTAAGTGTGAAATAAGACAGATAAAAAGGAATTGACGAACAGGGTCAATTCCTTTTTTTGTTTTCAAATTCTTCTTCTGAAATGACTTTAAATCCGTGTCTTTTAAATAAAGCAGTTGTCACTCCGAAACCAGTTTGCTTATTACCGTTAAATTCTCCAGTGTAAATCGTAGAACTACCACAAGATGGGCTGCGTTCTTTTAAAATAATATATTCTGGGTGTAAATCTTTAATTTGTTCTAATGCTTTATAAGCACCATTTACGAAAGCTGCTGTGACATCTTCACCATTTTTTGTTATCACTTTCGCTTTTCCGTCTAAAACGTCGTCGCCATTCCCGCCAATAATTTCAGCGGAAGGACGAGGTGTTGGTAGTCCTCCTAATACTTCAGGGCAAATGAGGACTGTATCTTCTTTTTGCAGAAGCTCCTCTATTTTTGAAACAAGATTGTCATTCCCGTCATAACGGCAAGCAATCCCACCTAAACAAGCGCTAATTACGATCATATTTTCATCTCCATTAAAAAATATTAACTATCACGCCAATTTCGCTTCCTGCCTCTTACTTATAAATGAGGTGATATAAATGGGAAGCTTATATAATTTAATGAAACCATATAGTGAATTTCGAAGTAAAGAAGAGTTTAATACATATCAAAAACAAGTTTTGAAGTGCTACCGATTTCAATTGAATAAAACTGATTCTATCATTATTCATTTTTTAGGAAAATATGCGGTGAATGAGAAACAAAAAACAGTAGGAGTCGCTTGTCCATTAATGGGGACGATTGCGACGAATGTTGGAAAGAGTATTCGTACAGTACGCCGTTCAATTGCAAAGTTAGAGGAACTAGGAATTATAAAGCGTGTTGCAACAAAAGAAAGGCATAAACGCGGCGGGTATAGTGCGAACTTATATGTATTTCTTACATCTGCGATTGACCGCATGGATGACCGTATGAAAATGTCCGCTTGTAAAACTGAGGATAATGCAACTGGCTGGAGTAAAAATGAGCAAAAAATTGCTGGGAAAACAATTCTTTCTAAAAACATTTCACAAATAAAAGAGAAAAGAAAAGGAACGTATGAGCTTGATGAGACGTATTGCCGTCATGATATACCGAAGCCTTTTATATACGCACTGGTGCCGATGACGAGTAATCCGAAGAAAATTAATATATTTTGGAGTAAGGTCGAGCTTGCGTATAAAAAGAGTGGGTTACTAGAACAAGGTGTTTTACTAGAGCAAATATTAGCTGACGAAGAAGTGTATGGAAATTTAATTTGGCGCGTGAAAAGTGTTGTAAGAGCATATAAATATGGGGAAATTCGTAAAGACATTGGGGCACTTTTATACAGTACAGTGCGAGATTTATTTTTAGAGGTTGGATTAGAATGGGGAGCAGCATTAAGGAGAAGTAAGGGAATATCACTATTTGATCCATTCAAAAAAGAGTCATGCGTATAATACATGACTCTAAGTGGCTAATCGAACTTCCTTACAACTGGAATACGAATCGCTACAAATAGTACGAAGACGATAACAGCTATTGCACCACTTTTCATAACGGTTACGATTGGAATTCCCATTGCAAGTGCAAGTGATGTGAATGCATAAGAGAGCGGGATAAAGCCCATTGATGATAGCATAAGTAAACTCATTACGCGTCCCATCATTTCTTCTTTTACTGTCGATTGAATCATTGCCATAAGCGGTACAATCGCCATTGCGATTGTAATACCATAAAACATGCCGGCTAATAGTGCTTGCCAAAGTACGGTGCTAAAGTTGATGGCTAAGAAGAATACACCAGACAATAGCATCATGATAATACAAAATAGACCGCGTCTACGATTAATATTTTTTAAACCTACAATGATAGCACCGATTGCCATTCCGCCGCCTACAGATGCTTCTAAGTAACTAAACTGGAGCGAATCACCATGCAGAACGTTTTTAACAAAAAGAGGGAAACCAACTTGCATCGGGCCGATTAAAAATAAGTTTAAAAAAGCGCTACAAATAAGGAAAGTTGAAAGGAATGGCGATTCCTTTACATATAAGATTCCTTCTTTAATGGAAGTGAACATACCTTTATCTGTATCTTTTTGTTCTGGCATCGTAAATTGTATTTTTTGAACGAGTATGGCAGCGACAATCAGTAATAAAATCGTAATGGAAAAGATTGTCTCATAGTTCGTAAATTTAATGAGAATACCACCAAGTACAGGGCCTAAGATGACCGATGCTTGGTTCGTCATTTGTGTAAGCGAATTTGCTTGTGTTAACCGGCTTTTTTCTACCAATTCCGGTAAGATAGATCCATCTGCTGACCAGAAGAAAGCATCAGCAAGTCCAAAGAATAAAGCGAATAAAGCAAATGTATATAGTGTTACATCACCAACGATAAACCATGTGAGAATGGTTGCGACAAGAATCGCTCGAATGATATTGGAGTAAAACATAATGTTTTTTTTCGGGAATTTATCAGCTACAGCGCCGCCGACAATCATAAAAATAAGCCTTGGAACACTAAGAGCTACGAAAACAACACCGAGTGAAGCTTCAAGGTTTAATGTTTTTGCTATGTACCACGTTTGTGAAAAAGTAAAAAAGGCTAAAGCAAAGCTTGAAAAAAGAGTAGCTGCCCAAAGAAAAAGGAAATTCGTATTTTTTAATAACGGTTTTCCGCTTCCTTCTAAAGCAGTTTTATTTTGTTGTAGTTCCTCCATATTGCTTCCTTTCTATGTGACGAATTTAAACTAAAAAACTTATTAACAATCGTTTTATACAGTTTCTAATATTTCTATACTGCACTTTCTCATTGTAGACAATAATAATGAATTTGCCCAGTAGCTATTTAACGACAAAAAAAGATGCCGAATGGGCATCTTTTTTTAGGCTAACGCAATATAAATATCCAATTGAACGTTGTTTGGATCTAACGCTCTTTCATCGTAAAGCTCAAAGTCTGTTGTGAAGGCACGTTTATTTTCTTTCGACCATTTCCAAATATATTCCCAAGCTTCACAAACGACTTCGGCAACTGGTCCCTTTCTTGTTGTAAATACCGCATATGTAGCGGCAGGTATTGTTAAAGTTGTCATATTTTCAGGAACGTCTTTTAGTGAAGAAACTGGCATACCGATTGTAAATGTATATGTACCAGTTTCATCTGATTCGTAGTTTGAGTAGAAAGCGAATGTTTCTTTCGTTTGTTGATTTGGGATGTGATGCATCATTTGTTCTTGAAAGTATCGGTTCCAAAGTTGTGGAATGTTTCCTTCAGTAGATGCCTCTTTTTCATTAGTCGTCGTAACCGAAACGCCGATTGCGTGGAAAGCTTCTTTTTTTACGATAATAGGTTCGTGTAGCATAAAAAATTCCTCCTTCTTTTAAAAAAAAGAACGTTTGTTCTTGTTTTAATATAACATATTTTTACATGTAACGGTTGTTATTTTTAGAAAATTTTAATCATAAAAAACAAACTGAAAAATAACTAAAAAATGGTAAATTTTCTATTGTATGTATAAATAGGATGAGGAGTATGTTAAAATTTTTAAGTATCCTTTAACTGTTATATAAACCTATACAGCACGGTGTTTTTACTATATTAAAAATATGGTAAAGGTTTGTATAAGTGTCCGATATATATGCTATTTTTGATAAATTAAAATAGTAATATTCTATGAGATTTATATTGTTGACATTGGGATTTCAACGATACATTTTCGTAGGTCGGATTGTTGCGAGTGGATATATATTGCTATGTATTCGTCTACTAAATGAAAGGGTTACTGCAATTTAGTAGACGGATAGCAAGTATATAGAAAGGAGAAAGGTAGAAAATATGAAGCAAGTATTGAAGTGTTTTAATGTCGTAACAATGATCACACTTCTTCTATCCATCATATTGCCTTCGCCCAGTGCTTTTGCTACAGAGATAAATAAAAAAAGCTGGGATGAGTTACAAGGAAATGATGTGAAAATTAAGGCAGATCAAGTGAATGCTGAAATGTATAAGGGAGAAGTAGCGGAGAGGGAGCACGTATTTCAATATAAGATTGAAAATACGGGAGATACACCAATCCGAGAATTAGTAATTAAACAAAATAATGACAATGGAATTGAGTTTCTTTCGCAATCTGTGAAAGTAAACGGAGAGAAGTTACTTGAAAATAAGGTAGCGGATTTCTATGTAGAGGAAAAAGATAATGGAGGAAAGGTTCTTTCTTCTAATCTTAAAATTCAAGATTTAAAATCACATGAAAAAATGACTGTATTAATAAAAGCTCGTCGTGCGCAACATTTTAATAAAGAGTATAAGCAAAAAATTAGTGTGCAAAAGGATCAACTACAAATAGGAAACATGTCTGTAGATGTTGAAGGGCTTCCTTCTGAAGAGAAGTTAGAAGCTAATACCGATGATGAGGCTGACAGTAGTAAGAAAGCTATCGGATCAACAACTGATTCAAAAACTAAAGAAGTGGATGGAAAATTAAAAGTATCTGTAGAAGATAAAAATACATCTGCACAAAAAACAGAAATAGAGAAGATAAAACAACCTGAGGCTGAGAAGCAACTAGAAAAAGAGAAAAAGCAATCACCTTTAGCAGTAAAGCAGAGTGATGCAGAAGTACAAGCTGCATCAGAAAATGCTTCGAAGGTTCAAATCCAAACAGGAGATAAACAAGGATTTGGAGACCCGTTGTATTCTACAATTGCTCCTGGTAATTTAGTACAGACTGGTAATGTGACGCTTGGTTTGACAGATAATCATTATACTAGGCAAAGTGTTGGTGGAAAAACCAATAAAAAAGCTGTAGATGTTGATAATGATGATACTACATTTAATTCATCAACAGGTGCATTTCCTAACATTCCTGCTGGAAGTAAAGTGAAAAAGGCATATTTATTTTGGACAGCAGCTATGGGGACTCCAAGTGATGCAAGGACAGATTATAGAGTTAGCGATGAAGATGTAAGAGAACCCGTTAAAATGAAGATGGGAAATAAGCAATACGCTGAAATAAGTGCTGATAGTATACGAAAAGCGGATTATTTACCGTATATTGCAAATCACTATGGCAGTGGTGCAGGGTACGTAGCGTATGCAGATGTAACAAATGTAATTGCACAGCAAGGTATTTCTCAAACGGTGACAGTTGCAAATGTGCCACAAATTAAATTTGAAAAAGGTAGTGGCTATTACTGGGGTAACTGGAATCTTATATTAGTTTATGAAAACTATAAAGAAACAGTAAAGGACATGAAGATTTGGGAAGGGCTAGTCTCTCAAAAAAGTACAGCCTGGACAGATATTAGTGTTAATAAAATAAACACACCAAAAGAAGGCGCTTTTAAGGCGAAATTTAGTTATTTTTCATCGCAAGGTGATCCAGCTGATAATGATGGATATGCCTATGATTATGGAGAGTATGATTTTGGGTTAGGGTATCAAAAGTTTAAAAATATTAAAGGTAAAGATAATGATGTTAATGACTCATCTATGACAGAAGTACAAGTAGAGGGTACTAACGAATTTGTTACGAAAAAATACCCAGGATATAATCCAGATTGGACAAATTCTTTCAGTACAGATATTCATACGTATCACCTTGAAGGACCCACTCAAGTGAAAAATGATTTAAAAGAAGCAAAAATGCGTTTTAGAGCATATGGTGGTGGCGGTGATATTTACGTATTAAATAACGCTACATTCGTTACAGAACATAATGCTCCAAACTTACAAGTTGATAAAAAGGCATTAGATAGTGCTGGAAAAGAAATTAAGGACGTTAAAGCTGGTGAAGAGTTTACGTATCAAATTGAAGTGAAAAATGATACGAAAAATAACCAAGCGCCGGTATCAAATGTAAAAGGTTTTGATAAATTAGATGATCGTTTAGAGTATGTTCCAGGGTCTATTCAATATGTTTCTGGAAGTAATAAAGGAAATAAAACAGATAATGCAAGCGATGATGAAGCAGAGTTTGTAAATAATCAAATTGATTTTCGTGTTGGTGAGGGTGCAGATGCTAAAAACGGTGGTGTTTTAAAGCCGGGTGAAAGTACCGTTATTACATTCAAAGTAAAAGTGAAAGATTCTGTACAATCAGATACAACAGTAAAAAATGTCGTTGTTGTAAAGGGACAAGATAGTGCCGAGATAAAGTATGAAACTGAGGACGATGCAAATGTTACGGTTACTACCCCAAAAGAAGTTCCAGGGGAAATAGAGGCGAGAAAAATAGCTTCTAATAAAACACCGAGGTTAGGTGATGAGGTAGAGTATCGTATTACATTTAAAAATAAGATAAAAGATGGACGTCTAGATGTATTGACGATTGAAGACGAATTACCAAGTAGTCTTGAATACGTGAAAGATAGTTTGAAAGCCGAAGGTGTAAAACCAGAGCCAGTAGAGCTGAAGTTTGAAAATGGCAAAGTAATTGCAAAGTATCCAGAAATTATGGATATGGAAGAAAGAAGTATCGTCTTTAAAACAAAAGTAAAAGAAACTGCAAAAATTGGTGAAGAAATTGTTAACAAAGCAACCGTTAGTGATAAAACAAATCCACCAAAGGATCTAGAAGAGAAGATTACACCACAGCATAAGGCCGGTAAAATTGATGCAAAGAAAAAAGCAACAAATAAGAAGCCGAAGCTAGGAGAAGAATTTGAATATCAAATTAGCTTTAAAAATACGGTGGAAAACGGAAAACTAGATGCAATTACAATAGAAGATGAAATTCCAGCTAACTTAGAATTTGTTCAAGGCAGTGAGAGAGCTGAAGGTACTGAACCAAATCCAGTAGAGTTAAAAGTAGAGAATGGTAAGGTAATCGCAAAATATCCAGAAATTACGGATACAAAAGAGCGAAGCATCGCCTTTAAAGTGAAAGTAAAAGAAGAGGCAAAAGCGGGAGAAACGATTGTTAATAAAGCGGTTGTGAGTGAGCCAAATGGACAGTCTGAGCATCCAGAAGAAAAGATTACGCCGGATTATAAATACGGTAAAGTGGATGTAGAAAAAAACGTAACGAATCAAACACCAAAACTAGGAGAAGAAGTGGAATACCGAATTACATTTTATAATACGGTAGAAAACGGAAAACTAGAAACGGTGTTAGTAGAAGATACACTACCTAAAGGTGTTGAATACGTGAAAGATAGTTTGAAAGCTGAAGGTATAAAACCAGAGCCAGTAGAACTAAAAGTGGAAGATGGCAAAGTAATGGCAAAGTATCCAGAGATTATGGATACAGAAAAAAGAAGTATTGTTTTTAAAGTGAAAGTAAAAGATTCGGCAAAGGTAGGGGAGGCAATTGTAAATAAAGCAATTGCAAAAGATCCGAAAAATGAGCCTGTTGAATCGAAGGTTGTTATTACACCGCAAAGTAAAAAAGGTGAAATTGCTGCTACAAAGGTAGTTAATAATAAGAAGCCGAAGTTAGGTGAAGAAATCGAGTACCGCATTAGTTTTCATAATACGGTTGAGAACGGAAAACTAGAAACGGTGCGAGTGGAAGATACAATTCCAAAAGGTCTTGAATATGTAGAAAATAGCATCAAGGCCGAAGGAGAAGCACCTGGACCAGTAGAATTAGCTGTTGAAAATGGGATAGTCAAAGCTAAGTATATCGATATTATGGATATGAAAGAAAGAAGTATCGTCTTTAAAGTAAAGGTGAAGGAAGAAGTAAAAGTAGATAAAGAGATTGTCAATAAAGCAATTGTTGATGATACGAAAAATCCACCGATTGAACCGGAGGAAAGAATTACTCCGCAACATAAGGATGGAATAATTGATTCGAAGAAGACAGTAGATAATCCATCACCAAAACTAGGAGAAGAAGTAGAATACCGAATTAGCTTTAAGAACACGGTAGAAAACGGAAAACTAGAAAAGGTAATAATAGAGGATACAATTCCTAACGGTTTAGAGTATGTAAAAGGCAGTGAAAAGGCTGAAGGTGATAAACCAGCTCCATTAAAGTTAAGTGTGAAAGATGGAAAAGTTATTGCTGAATACGACAATATTACGGATATGAAAGAAAGAAGTATTGTCTTTAAGGTAAAGGTGAAGGAAGAAGCGGAAGTGGGGAAGGAAATCATCAATAAGGCAATTGTTGATGATATGAAAGATCCGAAAGAACCAGAAGCGAAAATTACACCATTACACAAAGATGGAAAAATTAAAGCGAAGAAAATCGTAAATAATGAAACACCGAAGTTAGGAGAAGAAGTAGAATACCGAATTAGTATGAAAAATACGGTAAAGAACGGAAAGCTAACAGACGTGACAGTAGAGGATACTTTACCAGAAGGTTTAGAGTATGTAGAAAATAGTTTGAAAGCAGAAGGTGCCGGAATAGATTCAGTAGAGCTGAAATTTGAAAACGGTAAAGTAATGGCAAAATATCCAGAAATTACGGATACAGAAGAAAGAAGTATCGTTTTTAAAGTGAAAGTAAAAGAAGAAGTAAAAGTCGGTAAAAAAATCATTAATAAAGCAACTATTGATGATTCGCAAAATAAGCCAGTTAATCCGACAGCGGAAATTACTCCTCAGTATAAAGATGGAAAACTTGAAGCAAAAAAGATAGTAAATAATGAAACGCCGAAGTTAGGAGAAGAAGTGGAATACCGAATTAGCTTTAAAAATACGGTAGAACATGGAAAGCTAACAGAGGTAAAAATAGAAGATGATTTACCAAATGGATTAGAGTATGTGAAAGATAGTTTAAAAGTAGAAGGTTCTAAGCCAGATCCAGTGGAATTAAAATTTGAAAACGGTAAGGTAATGGCAAAGTATCCTGAGATTACAGATACAAAAGAGAGAAGTATTACCTTTAAAGTGAAAGTAAAAGGTAAAGTGAGCGATTCAATTGTTAATGAAGCGATTGTGAGCGATACGAAACATCCGCCAGAAACACCGACAGCAGAAATTATTCCGCAACATAAAGACGGAAAAGTGAAAGCGAAGAAGACGGTAAATAATGAAACGCCGAAGTTAGGAGAAGAAGTAGAATACCGAATTAGTTTTAAAAACACGGTAGAAGACGGAAAACTAGCAGAGGTAAAAATAGAAGATACTTTACCAGAAGGTTTAGAGTATGTAGAAAACAGTGTGAAAGCAGAAGGTACTAAGCCGGATCCAGTAGAATTGAAAATGGAAAATGGTAAGGTAATGGCGAAGTATCCAGAGATTACGGACACAGAAGAAAGAAGTATCACTTTTAAAGTGAAAGTAAAGGAAGAAGTGAAAGTCGGTAAAAAAATCGTTAACAAAGCAATTGTTGATGATACGAAAAATGAACCAGAAACACCGACGGCAGAAATTACTCCGCAGCATAAAGACGGAAAAGTGGAAGCGAAGAAGACGGTAAATAATGAAACGCCGAAGTTAGGAGAAGAAGTAGAATACCGAATTAGTTTTAAAAACACGGTAGAAAACGGAAAGCTAGCAGAGGTAAAAATAGAAGATAATTTACCAAATGGATTAGAGTATGTGAAAGATAGTTTACGAGCGGAAGGTACTAAGCCGGATCCAGTAGAACTGAAAGTGAAAGATGGAAAAGTAATCGCCAAATATCCAGAGATTACGGATACAGAAGAAAGAAGTATCGTCTTTAAAGCGAAAGTAAAAGAAGAATTTAAAGTTGGTGAAGGCCTTGTCAATAAAGTAGTTGTTGATGATACAAAAGATCCAACAACTTCAGAAGTAACAATTATGCCAGAATATAAAGACGGTAAGCTTAAAGCAGAGAAATTTGTAAACAATAAAAAACCGAAATTAGGAGAAGAAATAGAATACCGAATTAGTTTTAAAAATACGGTAGAAAACGGAAAACTAGTAGAGGTTAAAGTAGAAGATGAAATTCCAGCTGGATTAGAGTATGTAGAAAACAGTTTACAAGCAGAAGGATCTAAGCCTAGTCCGGTAGAATTGAAATTTGAAAACGGTAAGGTAATGGCAAAGTATCTAGAAATTACAGATACAAAAGAAAGAAGTATTATCTTTAAAGTGAGAGTAAAAGAAGAGGCAGAAATAGGCAAGGAGATTGTTAATAAAGCAATCGTAGTAGATACAAAAAATGAGCCCGAAGAGCCTCATGTGGAAATTACTCCGCAATATAAAGATGGTAAAATTGCTGCGCAGAAAGTGGCGAATAATCATAAACCGAAACTAGGAGAAGAAGTAGAATACCGAATTAGTTTTAAAAACACGGTAGAAAACGGAAAACTAGCAGAGGTAAATATAAAGGATGTATTACCAAATGGTTTAGAGTATGTGGAAGGCAGTATCACGGCAGAAGGTTCTAAACCGAAACCAGTAGAGCTACATGTGAAAAATAATAAGGTAATGGCAAAGTATCCAGAAATTACAGATACAGAGGAAAGAAGCATTGTCTTTAAAGCGAAGGTAAAAGAAAGCGTAAAAGTGGGAGAAGAAATCGTAAATGAGGCAATTGTAGATGATACAAAGAATCTGCCAGAAGAGCCTTATGTACCGATTACACCACAATATAAAGATGGGAAAATTGAGGCAAGAAAAGAAGTAAGTAACCATGAACCGAAGTTAGGTGAGGAAATCGAATATCGAATTATTTTTAATAACACGGTGAAAGATGGAAAACTAGCAGAGGTAAAAATAGAAGATAAAATTCCAGCTGGATTAGAGTTTGTAGAAGGAAGCGAAAAAGCTGAAGGTGAAGAGCCAAAACCAGTGGAGTTGAAAGTAGAAAATGGTAAGGTAATGGCAAAGTATTCAGAGATTATGGATACGCAAGAAAGAAGTATTGTCTTTAAAGTGAAGGTAAAAGATTCGGTTACAATAGGGAAGGACATTACAAATAAAGCGATTATCCATGTTGATGATCCGAACCATCCAGTAATTGATCCGACAGCAAAAATTACACCACAATATAAAGATGGTAAAATTGCTGCTCATAAAAAGGTGAATAATCATAAACCGAAGCTAGGTGAAGAAATCGAATATCGAATTTCATTTAATAATACGGTGAAAGATGGAAAACTGGCAGAGGTTAAAATTGAGGATGAAATTCCGTTTGGTTTAGAGTATGTGAAAGATAGTCTAAAAGCAGAAGGTGATAAGCCGGCCCCAGTAGAGTTGAAAGAAGAAGCTGGTAAGGTTAGTGCGAAGTATGAAAATATCACTGACATGAAAGAAAGAAGCATTATCTTTAAAGTGAAGGTGAAAGATTCTGTTGAAGTGGACAAGGCAATTGTAAATAAAGCAATTGTTGATGATACAAAAAATCCACCAGAGCGACCAGAAGTAGATATTACACCGCAGCATAAAGATGGTAAATTTAAAGCTGATAAAAAGGTAAGTAAAAAAGATCCAAAGCTAGGAGAAGAAGTAGAGTACCGAATTAGTTTTAAAAATACGGTAGAAAACGGAAAACTAGCAGAAGTGAAAATTGAGGATCAATTACCAAATGGATTAGAGTATGTGAAGGATAGTTTAAAAGCAGAAGGTAATGAACCAAATCCGGTAGAGTTAAAAGAAGAAGCTGGAAAAATTACAGCGAAGTATGAAAATATTACTGATACAGCTGAGCGTAGCATTATATTTAAGGTAAAAGTAACAGAAGCAGTAAAAGTCGGGAAGAAAATCGTGAATACGGCAATTGTGGATGATGATAATCCGAAGAATCCTCCGCAAAAACCAGAAGCGATTATTACACCGGAGTATAAGAATGGAAAAATAAAAGCTGAGAAAACAGTAAATAACCCAGCTCCAAAATTAGGAGAAGAAGTAGAGTATCGAATTACGTTCCGTAACGTAGTTGAGCACGGAAAATTAGCGAAGGTGAAAATTAAGGATGAATTACCAAACAGTTTAGAGTTTGTAGAAGGTAGCGAAAGAGCTGAGGGGGATAATCCAAAACCGTTGCATGTAAAAGTGAAAAACGGCATAGTACTCGCAGAATATCCAGAAATTACGGATACGAAAGAAAGAAGTATCGTCTTTAAAGCAAAAGTGAAAGAAAAAGCTAAAATTGGCGAAGCGATTGTGAATACGGCGGTTGTGGAAGATACTATAAATCCACCAGAGAAACCGAATGTCGCGATACAACCTCAACATAAAGAGGGTGTATTACAAGCTGAAAAGACAGTGAGTAACCATGAACCGAAGTTAGGAGAAGAAGTAGAATATCGAATTAGTTTTGAAAATACGGTAGAAAACGGCAAACTAACTGAGGTGAAAGTAGAGGACGAAATTCCAGCTGGTTTAGAATACGTACAGGATAGTATAAAGTCTGATGGGCCGGAACCAAATCCAGTAGAACTTAAAGTTGAGAATGGAAAAGTAACAGCAAAGTATCCAGAAATTACGGATACGAAAAAAAGAAGTATCATCTTTAAAGTGAAAGTACAAGAAACGGTACAAGTAGGAAAAGAAATTATAAACAAGGCGGTTGTGGATGATAATAATCCGACAAATCCACCAGTTGAGTCACTTATACCAATTACACCTCAATATAAAGATGGGAAACTAGAGGCAAGGAAAGAAGTAAGTAACCATGAACCAAAGCTAGGGGAAGAAATCGAATATCGAATTACTTTTAACGGCACAGTAGATGGCGGGAAGTTAGTTGATGTAAAGATTGAAGATGAAATTCCGTCTGGTTTAGAGTATGTGAAAGAAAGTCTGGAGGCCGTAGGTGATAAGCCTGTGCCAACAGAACTTAAAGTCGAGAATGGAAAAGTAACAGTGAAGTATCCAGAAATTACGGATACGAAAGAAAGAAGTATCATCTTTAAAGTAAAGGTAAAAGAATCAGTAAAAGTTGGAGAGGAAATAACAAATAAAGCGATCATTCATGTAGATGATCCAGATCATCCAGTTATGGAACCGACAGCGACAATAAAGCCAGAATATAAAGATGGTAAGTTAAAAGCGACGAAGACAGTAAATAATAAAGAACCGAAGCTAGGAGAAGAAGTAGAATACCGAATTAGTTTCAAAAATACGGTAGAAAACGGCAAACTAGCAGAGGTAAAGGTAGAAGATGAAATTCCAGCCGGTTTAGAGTACGTGCAAGATAGCATTAGATTTGAAGGGGCTGAACCAAATCCAATAGAGTTAAAAATGGAGTTTGGAAAAGTAATAGCAAAGTATCTAGAAATTACAGATACGAAAGAACGTAGTATTATTTTTAAAGTGAAGGTAAAAGCAGCACCAAGTAAAGGGATAACAAATAGAGCGGTAGTGGACGATAAAATAAATCCACCACTTGAGCCTACAGTTACAATTTTACCGAAAACAAAAGAAGATCTTAAGATACCAGAAGAGCCGAAGGAACCAGAAGATCCGAAAGAACCGAAGGAACCAGAAGTGAAACCGGAAGATCCGAAAGAACCGAAGGAACCAGAAGTGAAGCCGGAAGATCCGAAAGAACCGAAAGAACCAGAAGTGAAGCCGGAAGATCCGAAAGAACCGAAAGAACCAGAAGTGAAGCCGGAAGAGCCGAAAGAACCGAAGGAACCAGAAGTGAAGCCGGAAGAACCGAAGGAACCAGAAGTGAAGCCGGAAGAGCCGAAGGAACCAGAAGTGAAGCCGGAAGAGCCGAAAGAACCGAAGGAACCAGAAGTGAAACCGGAGGATCCGAAAGAACCAAAAGAACCAGAAGTGAAACCGGAGGATCCGAAAGAACCAAAAGAACCAGAAGTGAAACCAGAGGATCCGAAAGAGCCGAAGGAACCAGAAGTGAAACCGGAGGAACCGAAAGAGCCGAAGGAACCAGAAGTGAAACCGGAGGAACCGAAAGATCTGAAGAAACCAGAAGTGAAACCGGAAGTAAGACTGGAAAAGTTAATTAAAGAACCGCAAGCAAAAGTAGAAAAAGAATTACCGAAAACAGGGGCAGCACATTCATGGATGATGTCAGTTGGTGCGGGAATTTCATTCTTAGTTGGCGGAGTATTATTCGTATTAGGTAGAAGAAGAAAACAATAATTTTTTAGACGAAAAGCACACTGAGTTCGATAGTTTATTGGACTCAGTGTGCTTTTATGTTATATAAAAGGAAAGCTCCTTCCACGTATGGAAGGAGCTTTATTTTTGCATATTAAAACATACTTGAGCTATGCATCGGTTGAAGTTTTGCATTTGGATCGAAGTAAGCTTTTGCATTATTTACTGCTGTCGGTGCTTCGCCAAATCCACAAGCGATAAGTTTTACTTTTCCTTCATATGTACAAATGTCACCAGCAGCGTAAATGCCAGGAATATTTGTTTCCATTTTTGAATTTACAAGGATGCTGTTTTTTTGTATATCTAAGCCCCAGTTTTTAATTGGGCCAAGAGAAGAAACGAAGCCGTAGTTTACGATTACGTCATCAACATCGATGATAATTTTTTCCTCCGTTTTTACATGTTGAAGAACGACTTGTTCAATCTTGTCATCACCAATGAGTTCTACTGGAACGTATGGTGTACTTACTTCTGCACGAGAATTCATTAAGCTTTCTACGCTATGTTCATGCGCACGGAATTTATCACGACGATGAACGATTGTAACTTTTTCAGCAATCGGTTCTAACATCATTGTCCAGTCTACTGCTGAGTCGCCACCGCCAAATACTACGACGCGCTTACCAGCAAATTTATTCATATCATCAACGAAATAATGTAAGTTTTTCTTTTCGTATTTCGCTGTACCTTCTAATTCTAAGCGGCGTGGTTGGAAAGCACCATTGCCAGCAGTAATGATAACTGATTTAGAATAGTGAGTTTGCTTATTCGTAACAAGTTTAAATATACCGTCAGCTTGTTTCTCAAGCGTATCGACAGCTTCTTCTAAACAAACAGTTGGGTCAAATTTCTTCATTTGCTCTTTTAAGTTATCAACTAATTCTTGTGCGCGTACTTTTGGAAATCCAGCCACATCATAAATGTATTTTTCAGGGTAGAGTGCGGATAATTGTCCGCCAAGTTGAGGTAAGCTTTCAATGATTTTTACACTTGCTTGTCTCATACCGCCATAAAATGCTGTGAACAGTCCCGTTGGACCACCACCAATAATTGTTATGTCGTAAACTTTTTGATTTTCTGCCACTTTCATTCCCCCTATAGATGGAATTTTGATATTGATTTCATATATTGTTCATATGTACACGAAAATCCTGCAAATGATGACACTTTCAAATAAATGATAGCATATTTGAGTTCATAATACTTCTGAAAACGACTGAATTGTGTGTAAGTTTTCGCATAGGTTCTTTTTTATTGTATAAAATATACAGAAAGGAAAATACATGAAAAAAAGGCTAAAAAACCCTTGAAAACGCTATGTTATTTTAAAATATTGATAATTCTCCAGACGCTTGAATTCTGGAATAAAACCGACTAATATAGGGAAGTATTATGTTAAATTTCTATGACAAAATTCGTACGATTTTTTGACTGCGTTTTGTTATGATATAGAATGTGATAAATTCCACATTCTTGACAAATAGAGTTTTTAGTACTTGGTATTATTTTTCATTACTATTATATAAAGAAAAGGGTTGTGATTTGGTGAAGACTCCAAAAATCGTAGTTTTAGGTGCAGGTTATGGCGGGATGATTACGACTGTTCGTCTGCAAAAAGCATTATCTGTAAATGAAGCTGAAATTACGCTAGTAAACAACAACAGCTATCACTACCAAGCGACTTGGTTACATGAGAGCGCAGCTGGTACATTACAAGATGAAAAAATCTGTCTAGATATTCAAGACGTTATTGATACAAATAAAGTGAACTTTGTACAAGACACAGTAGTAGAAATTAAAGCTGCTGAAAAACGCATTATCTTAAAAGATGGCGAGTTAGAGTATGATTACTTAGTAATTGGTCTTGGTTTCGAATCAGAAACATTCGGAATTACAGGATTAAAAGAGCATGCATTCTCAATCGCTAACATTAATGCAACTCGTGAAATTCGTGAGCATATGGAAGCTAGTTTCTCTAAATATGCAACTGAACAACGCGATGAGTTAGTAACAATCGTTGTTGGTGGTGCTGGATTTACTGGTATCGAGTACGTAGGTGAGCTTGCAAACCGTGTTCCTGAACTTTGCAAAGAGTATAATGTACCACGTGAAAAAGCACGTATCATCTGTGTAGAAGCTGCTCCAACAGCACTTCCAGGTTTCGATCCAGCGTTAGTAGAATACGCTGTAAAACAACTTGAGAAAAAAGGTGTAGAATTCCGCATCGGTACAGCAATTAAAGAAGCAACTGAAGAAGGTATTATCGTTGCGAATGGCGATGACACTGAATTAATTAAGTCTGAAACAGTAGTTTGGGCTGCAGGTGTTCGTGGTAATGGTATTGTGGAAGAGTCTGGCTTTGAAGCAATGCGCGGACGTGTAAAAGTTGATGAGTACATGCACGCTCCAGGATACGAAGATGTATTCATGGTTGGTGACGCAGCGTTAATCATTAATGAAGAAATTAACCGTCCTTACCCACCAACAGCACAAATTGCAATTCAACAAGGTTACAATATTGCACACAACTTAACTGTATTAGTTCGTGGCAAGGGCGAAATGAAGAAATTCGCATTCGATAATAAAGGATCTGTATGTTCTTTAGGTCATGACGATGCAATGGGCGTTGTTATGGGTAAAAAGTTAACAGGTTGGAAAGCTTCCTTCATGAAGAAAGTAATCGATAACCGTTACCTATTCTTATTAGGTGGACCTTTATTAGTTCTTAAAAAAGGTAAATTAAAGTTCTTTTAATATATAGTAGAAAAAGCAGAAACGGCTAAGAGCTGTTTCTGCTTTTTTCATATTAAAAATATAGTATAATATATAAAAAAGAAAGAATATTCTGTCCGTTCTGATGGAGGAGGTTATTACATCATGGAGAAACGAGGGAAGGTATGGCTAGCTGTTAGTGGTTTAGTAGCTACAAAAGATGGTAGGTGGCTATTTGTTAAGAAGAAATACAGTGGATTAAAAGGGAAATGGTCTTTACCGGCTGGTTTTGTAAATGAAGGTGAGACGGTTGATGAAGCTGTGAAACGCGAAGTGTTAGAAGAGACAGGCATTGTCGCTCATGTGAAGGGGATTATTGGTGTTCGATCGGGTGTTATTCGTAATGAGATTAGTGATAATATGATTATTTTCCTTTTGGAACCTGAAGGAGAAAATATTATTGTACAGGAGAAAGAATTGTCTGAAGTGGCGTTCTTACATCCGGATAAGATTGTAGACGATCCGAATACGTCTGTGCTTATTAAATATTTGTTAGAAGGAAGATCAGAACTACATCTTGAAGTGGACAAAACATTAAATCCAGGTGAACCATTTGGTTATACAGCTTATCACGTATTTACGGCACGTGCGAAGGAGAGGGGAAAAGAGTGAGTATACCGGTACTACTTATTTCAATGATGTTATTCTTTATTTTGTTCTTTGGAATTGGATTTTTACTCAACATGATTTTGCGAGCTACTTGGGTAATGGTTATTGTGTATCCGATTGTTTGTATGCTTATTATTAATAAAGCGAGTATGTGGGATTATTTTTCAAAACCGAAAGAAACATTTTCTTCATTTGGGACAAGTGTATCGCACTTAGGACAAGCAGACGTATTTATTCTATCTACTGGATTAGTAGGGGCTGCTTTAGCAGGAGTCGTAATCAAGAAACTTCGGAAAAGCGGATATCAAATGTTTTAATCTCCAATTAAGTTGGAGATTATTTTTTTTGCATATTCCTTCATCGTATAGGGAATGATTAACGATGAAGGAGTGTGGAATATAAAAATGTTAAAACGATATTGTATTCGCATTATGATGACTTGTTTACTTGCAATTGCATTATGCGTAACATGGAATGCTTTCACAGGAGTTTCTTTATTAGAGATTGTAAAGATATATGAAGGAATGAGTGCAAAAGAAGTACATGCAGCAGAAGTTAAGAGAAATGTTGCTCCGAGTAAAGAAGTGATAAATGCTTTAGAGCAGGCAAACGACTGGTCTAAATATCGTTCAATTGAAATGACTGCAACAGGTTATACATCGGGGATTGAGTCAACTGGTAAGAGGCCAGGGCATCCAGAGTATGGTATTACATATTCAGGTGTCAAAGTGAAAAGGGATTTATATTCCACAATTGCTGCGGACTTACGCGTATTCCCGATTGGAACGATTCTCTTCGTGCCAGGTTACGGGTATGGTGTAGTAGCTGATAAGGGCGGTGCAATAAAAGGAAACCGTCTTGATCTATATTATGATACGGTGAAAGATGTTTATAGCCAATGGGGTAAGAAAAAAGTAAATGTGTACGTAGTAAAAGTAGGAAATGGTAAGTTTACAGAAGAAGAGTTAACGATGTTAAATCAAGACGAAACGATGCAAGTGTTTCGTGGTCAATATTTAAAACAAAGATAGTCTAGTCGTAATTACGCTAGACTTTTTTTCTTGGCTTATTTCATGATAGAGGAGATTTTGGATCTGCGATTTTACACGCCATATAACTGTAGTTAGAATTATCGCATTTTATCGAAAATAAAGTTATAATGGTGGTAGAGAAATTTAGGGGGTCTGAACATGTTTCAAGTACAAAAAGAATTAGCAGGTCATGAAGCGGTAATTGTTGCTTTATTTGAAGAAGAGAAAATGAGTAGTTTTGTACAAGAACTGGACAAAGCGTTTGAAGGGCAATTACAAGTTTTACTAGAAGAGAAAGAATTATCTACGAAGAAAAAGGCCATTTCGAAAGTATATAGCTTAGGGAAAACAAATGTGAAACGTTATTACTTTGTTGGTTTAGGAAAGAAAGAATCTTACACGACAGAAACGTTACGTGCGGCTCTTGGTAAGGCGTTTAAAACACTGCAAGCAGCAAAAGTACAAGATGCAGCAATCTTACTTGATTCTTTCGTAACAGAGAAATTAGACGCGATTGATGTCGCTCATATTGCGGCAGAGGTACAAGGCCTTGGTACATATGAGTTACAAACGTATAAATCAGATAAAAAGGATCGTGTAGAGTTAGAGAAGTTCACGGCTATTACAGCGGAAGATGCACAAGAAATTGAAGCAGCATTAACAGTTGGCTACGTACATGGACGTGCAACAAATTCAGCTCGTACACTTGTAAATATGCCGCCAAACGTATTAACAGCGACAAAGCTTGCTGAGTATGCTGTTGAATTAGCGGAGAAGTATGATATGGACTATAAAGTTCTTGAGAAAGAAGAGATGGAAGACCTTGGTATGGGTGCGTTACTTGCAGTAAACCAAGGTAGTGTAGAGCCACCAAAAATGATCGCTCTTATTTATAAAGGAAAAGAAGAGTGGAGAGATGTCATTGGGTTCGTTGGAAAAGGTATTACATACGATACAGGTGGTTATTCTTTAAAACCACGTGAAGGCATGGTTGGTATGAAAGGTGATATGGGCGGTGCAGCTGCTGTATTAGGTGCGATGGAAATTATCGGTGAACTTCGCCCAGAACAAAATGTGATCGCTGTTATTCCTTCAACTGATAACGTTGTAAGTGGTACGGCATTTAAGCCAGACGATGTAATCACATCTATGAGCGGAAAAACAATTGAAGTATTAAATACGGATGCAGAAGGTCGTCTAGCTTTAGCTGACGGTATTACGTATGCGAAAAAACTTGGTGCAAACTACCTTGTTGATGTTGCAACATTAACAGGCGGTGTAATTGTTGCACTTGGAAACTATACGACAGGCGCAATGACAAATAATGAAGAGTTATTTGAGCAAGTGCTAGAGGCTTCTATGGAAACAGATGAGCCAATTTGGCAACTACCGATTTTTGATCGTGATAAAGAACGTGTGAGAAACAGTAAGTTTGCTGATTTAAATAACTCACCAGGCCGTGAAGGACATGCGGTTATGGCAGGTACATTCCTAGGCGAATTCGCTGAAGATACACCATGGGTACACTTAGATATCGCTGGAACATCAGAAACAAAAGGTGCGCACGACTTAGGTCCAGCTGGAGCAACTGGCGCAATGGTACGTACACTTGCAACACTTGTGGAGCGTTTTGGAGAAGAATAAGAGTATAAGTGAAGACTGTTCCGATATTTTGGAACAGTCTTCTTTTTTATAGGTTTGTTTATCCCACTATTTGCCGGGTAGTAAGACCCATAACTCAAAATTCAGCGAAAGGAAAGCAGTTAGGTCGGATTGCCGGTAAACGCTCGATTGGTGAGGGCTGATTAAAGTTTCACTTTATAAAGAAATCGTATACAAAACCCCATTTAAAGCAAAAGAAGTACGGCCCGTTTCTTCAGAGACAACTAATATAAGTGCATCACTCTTTTCTGATAAGCCAATTGCAGCTCTGTGACGTGTTCCTAGCTCAGGATCAACTTCTGTACTTTTCGTTAAAGGAAGAATATTAGCAGCTGAGACAATATGATTATTTTTTACGAGAACGGCACCGTCATGAAGAGGGTTACCTGGATAAAATATTGATTCGAGTAATGGGGCAGTTAAATGAGCGTTTAATGTCGTTCCAGTTTGAATGAGAGCTTCAAGCGTCTCGTTTCGTTCCACGACGATAAGAGCACCATGTTTTCTGGCGCTTAAATGTTGGATAGCTGTCGTAATAAAAGATGAACTTTCCGTATAAGGTGATAAATATGCCTGAATATAGTATGTAGCTGCCAATGTTTGTACATTTGCTAACATATGATGAATATCTTCCATTTTGCATAAAATACATTCGTCTTCTTTATCGATTGCGTTCCTCATAATCGATAGTTCTTTTTCAGCAATTTCAATCATTTGCTTTGTTTGTATTTTGAGCTCTTCTGACAAGCCCCATTCGTGCATAATCCTCATTCCCTTTAGTGGAGTATTTAACAATAGTGTATACAAATATTCCTAGTAAAATCCTGTTAGATTTTATAAAATATTGAGATACAGCATGTTTTTTTCATATAATAAAGGTATGACGAGCGAGAGGAGAGAGAAGAATGAATTGGAAACAAGAATTTAGTCGCTGGCTTTCTTACGCACAATTAGATGCAGAATTAAAAGAACAGCTAGAAAATATGAAGCAAGATGAGAAGAAAATCGAGGATAGTTTTTATAAAAATCTAGAGTTTGGCACAGGTGGTATGCGTGGTGAACTTGGTGCTGGTACGAACCGTTTAAATGTATATACAGTTCGTAAAGCAACAAAAGGATTAGCAAGCTTTATCGAAAAGTTAGGTGAGGAAGCGAAAAAACGCGGTGTTGTTGTAGCCTATGATTCTCGTCATAAATCACCTGAGTTTGCAATGGAAGTTGCTGCTACACTTGGTGCACGTGGTATCACAACATATGTGTTTGAAAGCTTACGTCCAACGCCAGTACTTTCTTTCGCAGTTCGTCATTTACATACAGTAAGTGGAATCGTTCTTACGGCAAGCCATAATCCGCCTGAATATAACGGATACAAAGTATACGGTGAAGATGGTGGACAGTTACCTCCAAAAGAGGCAGATGAGTTAATTAGCTACGTAAATGCAGTAGAAGATGAATTAACAGTTGAAGTCGCTGATGTAGAGCAATTAAAAGCTGACGGTTTATTACATATTATTGGACAAGAAGTAGATGATGCATATGCTGCAGAATTGAACAATGTCATCATTAATAAAGAAATGGTACAAAAGGTTGGTAAAGACTTAAAAATCGTCTTTACACCATTACACGGAACATCAAATATTTCTGTACGCCGTGGTTTAAAAGAAGTTGGATTTACAGATGTAACAGTTGTAAAAGAGCAAGAGTTACCAGATCCAAACTTCTCTACAGTAAAATCACCGAACCCAGAAGAGCACGCAGCGTTTGAGTATGCAATTCGTGACGGTGAAAAGGTAGGCGCAGATGTATTAATCGCAACTGATCCTGACGCAGACCGCCTTGGTGTAGCAGTGCGTAATCATAATGGTGAGTTCCAAGTATTAACAGGAAACCAAACAGGTGCATTAATGCTTGATTACTTACTATCTCAAAAGAAAGAAAACGGAACGCTTCCAGAGAACGGTGTCGTATTAAAAACAATCGTAACGTCTGAAATTGGTCGTACAATTGCAAAAGCATACGGTTTAGATACAGTTGATACGCTAACTGGATTTAAATTTATCGGTGAGAAAATTAGACAGTATGAAGAAAGCGGACAATATGAATTCCAATTCGGTTATGAGGAAAGCTATGGTTATTTAATCCGCCCATTCTGCCGTGATAAAGATGCAGTACAATCTGTTCTATTTGCATGTGAAGTAGCTGCATACTACAAATCACAAGGGAAAACGTTATATGACGGTCTATTAGAAGTATTTGAGAAGTACGGCTTCTTCCGTGAAGACCTTGTATCGTTAACGTTAAAAGGAAAAGATGGAGCGGAAAAAATCCAAGAGATGATGGCAACGTTCCGTGAGAATCCTCCGAAAGAAGTGGCGGGCTTAACAGTCGTAGCAGTTGAAGACTATAAAGCGAGCGTTGTTACATCTTTACAAGATGGACATAAAGAAGAGATTCACTTACCGAAATCAAATGTGTTAAAATATCAATTAGAGGATGGTTCATGGTTCTGCCTACGCCCATCTGGAACTGAGCCGAAGATTAAGTTTTACTTTGGTGTAAAAGATAGTTCTTTACAAAATAGTGAACAAAAGTTACTTACTATTAAAGAAGACATTATGAATCGTTTATAATACAAAGTAATTTTAAGTAGTAAGGAACAAAAGGGAGCGAAATCTCCCTTTTGTTTTATGTAGGAAATGCTTGCTATTGATTCCGACAGGAGAGAGGGTATTTTGTGATGAAAAAAGTAAGAAAAGCGATAATCCCAGCAGCTGGATTAGGAACACGTTTTTTACCAGCAACGAAAGCAATGCCGAAAGAAATGTTACCGATAGTAGATAAACCAACGATTCAATACATTGTAGAAGAAGCAGTGAAATCGGGAATTGAAGATATTATTATTGTTACTGGTAAAACAAAGCGCTCTATCGAAGATCATTTTGATAACGCATTTGAACTAGAACAAAACTTATTAGAGAAGAAAAAATATGAGTTGCTTGAAAAAGTACAAGCTTCTTCAAAAATGGTAGATATTCATTACATCCGTCAAAAAGAGCCGAAGGGACTAGGACATGCTGTTTGGTGTGCACGTAAATTCATTGGTGATGAGCCATTTGCAGTGTTACTAGGTGATGATATTGTCCAAGCTGAGAAACCGTGTTTACGTCAATTAATGGATGAGTATGAAAAAACACTTTCTTCTGTTATTGGTGTACAAACTGTTCCAGAAAATGAAACACACCGCTACGGAATTATCGATCCATTAGAACAAGAAGGTCGTCGTTACCAAGTTCGCAATTTCGTTGAGAAACCAGCACAAGGTACAGCTCCTTCAAACTTAGCGATTATGGGGCGCTACATTTTAACGCCTGAAATCTTTATGTTCTTAGAACAGCAACATGTCGGTGCTGGTGGTGAAATTCAGTTAACAGATGCAATCCAAAGCTTAAATGAAATCCAACGTGTATTTGCCTACGATTTCGAAGGAAAGCGCTACGACGTAGGTGAAAAGCTAGGATTCGTTCAAACGACAATCGAAATGGCTCTGCAACACCCAGAATTACGTGATGACATGGTTGCGATGATGAAGAAAATTTTAGAAGAACAAGCGAATCAAGAGTCATAATAAAAAATGAGTTATTTCAGTATACTGAAATAACTCATTTTTTTATTATGAAATCGTCGAATGAGAATGCTGATAAGCAGAACGACGCACAGCATAATATATGCGAGGTGCGATAATAGCACCGATAATTGTAAATGCAATATCTTTTACTGCAAACCACATCATAATCATCCAAGCAGCTTTATAGCTCATATTACCGCCCATAAAGAGATTGACTGCCCCGTACATGTAAGTAGTACCGATTATATAAGTTAAAATAATTCCTGTGAAAGAGGCAATTGCAAATGTAATGAATGTTGGTCTTTCTTTTTGTTCTACTAGTTTTCCGGATACGTAAGCAACGATAATAAATGCGATAATAAAACCACCAGTAGGATCTAAAAGTGCTCCAAATCCAGCTTTGAAGTTAGCGAAGATTGGTGCGCCGGCTACGCCAACGAGCATATATACAGTCATGGATAAGGCACCAAGTCTACTTCCAAGAAGAAGACCTGCTAAAATTGCGAAAAATGGTTGCATAGATAATGGGATGCCTGCTACTTGAAGGAATGGTGCCCAAGATACAATATTTGCACCGATTGCCATAAGAGCAACGAACATGGCAGCTAATGCTAAATCTAAAACATGAAATCTTCTCATAATGTTAACCTCCTGTTGTTTTTAGGTTAACATTATCGTAGCGAAAATATTTACTTGTTGTCAATCAAAATATTTTGATAAGAAGGCTTTAAATAGTCTCTTAGCAACGTATATGGAATACGAAATTGCGGAATTCCACTTGAATAGGGAGCAATCTCATATAAAGGGAAATAAATGACGAGATTGTCTGGCTCTAAAAAGAAGTGGAATTTTTTCATACTCATTACTTTTTCAGTTGCATCAGGAAAATAAATGCTTTCATTTTGTTTAATTTGTCGTACAATCTCCGCACGGATTACATCTTTATATTTATCCTTTTGTTCAAATAAATCGTCTAAGTGCAGTACCTTTTTTTCGTTTAAATCGAATGTATTTGCCTTCCACGTATAAAGACCGTGTGCTCCGCCAGTATATTGATAGTAATTCACATATAGGCTAAGAAAAGGTGGTTTGTTTAAAGAGACTTTATAATCAACATTTGCTACGTACGGATGAAATGGTGTACTAGATCCTTCTGTCTCTTTATAATATTTTTTTGCTTCTTTTTCTAATTTGGTTTTAAATTTGTCAGTGGATTTTTTGTAGTATAAATTGAGTTTATTTTGAAATTTAGAGTCAGAAAATTCGTGAAAAGAAGGCCTGTTTATTTGATATTCTATATAAGGTTTCTTACCTTTTTGCGTTACAGTCTTAACATCGATTGTCAGGTTAGATGCTTTGGCTGTTATTGCACAATTTGGTACAATAGTCAGCAAGGAGAACATAAGCAGTAATATACAAAATTTCTGTTTCATTTAGGTGAAGCCTCCTTATATAAGTGTTATAAGTAGTTTGAAAATAAATAGGTAAAATTATACATTTAATTAAAGTAAGAGAAGGGGGAAGCGATATGGCAAAAACTTTAATGGATTCACTTGGAATTGAGTTGTTAGAGATGACAGAAGATAAGGTGGTTGCTACGATGCCTGTTGATGAGCGTACGCATCAGCCATTTGGATTTTTACATGGTGGTGCATCGGTTGCATTAGCAGAAACAGTGGCAAGTGTTGGTTCATATAATTTAATTGATCAAGAAAAATGTATTTGTTTCGGATTAGAAATTAATGCGAACCACATTCGCTCAAAGAAAGATGGAATTGTAACAGCGATCGGAACACCAATACATAGAGGACAATCGACAATGGTTTGGGATGTTCGCATTATTGATGAAAATGATGATTTACTATGTATATCAAGATGTACAGTAGCAATTAAAGAAAAACGTGAAAAATAAAAAAGAGGCGCTCTTATGAGCAGCCTCTTTTTCTTATAATTAGAACTGGATTTTCTTCTCTAAGAAACCTTTTAGTTCGCTAATTGGCATACGAACTTGTTCCATTGTGTCACGGTCACGTACTGTAACAGCTTTGTCTTCAACTGAGTCGAAGTCGTATGTGATACAGAATGGTGTACCGATTTCGTCTTGACGACGGTAACGTTTACCGATAGAACCAGTTTCATCAAAGTCTACCATGAAGTCTTTAGCTAATTCTGCGAATACTTCAGTAGCACCTTCAGATAGCTTTTTAGATAATGGTAAGATAGCTGCTTTGTATGGTGCTAAAGCAGGGTGGAAACGAAGAACTGTACGAGAATCGTTTTCTAATTGCTCTTCTTCATATGCATCACATAAGAATGCTAATGTTACGCGGTCTGCGCCTAAAGATGGCTCGATGCAGTATGGTACGTAACGCTCATTCGTTTGTGGATCGATATAGTTAAAGTCTTCGTTTGAGTGTTCCATGTGACGTTTTAAGTCGAAGTCTGTACGAGATGCAACGCCCCAAAGTTCGCCCCAACCGAATGGGAATTTGAATTCAATGTCAGTTGTTGCATTACTGTAGTGAGATAACTCTTCTTCACCGTGGTCACGAAGACGCATGCTCTCTTCAGACATACCAAGTGAAAGTAACCAGTTTTTACAAGTTTCACGCCAGAATGCGAACCACTCTAAATCTTCACCAGGCTTACAGAAGAATTCAAGTTCCATTTGTTCAAATTCACGTGTACGGAATGTGAAGTTACCAGGTGTGATTTCGTTACGGAAACTCTTACCGATTTGGCCGATACCAAATGGAAGCTTTTTACGCATAGAGCGTTGAACGTTTTTGAAGTTTACGAAAATACCTTGTGCTGTTTCAGGACGAAGGAAGATTTCGTTTGTGCTAGACTCTGTAACACCTTGGAATGTTTTGAACATTAAGTTGAACTGACGGATTTCAGTAAATTCTTCACTACCGCAATCAGGACATTTTACTTCATGTTCTTTCATTAAGTCAGCCATTTGGTCGAAAGTAAGACCGTCAACAACCATTTCGATGCCTTTTGCATCTAAAGCATCCTCAATTAATTTGTCAGCACGGTGACGAGCTTTACATTTTTTACAGTCGATCATTGGATCGTTGAAGTTACCAACGTGACCAGAAGCGATCCAAGTTTTAGGGTTCATTAAAATAGCTGCGTCTAAACCAACGTTGTGTGGAGATTCTTGAATGAATTTTTTCCACCAAGCTTTTTTAACATTATTTTTTAATTCGATTCCAAGTGGACCGTAATCCCAAGTGTTTGCAAGACCACCGTAAATTTCAGAACCAGGGAAAACAAAACCGCGATGTTTCGCTAAGTTTACAACTTGTTCCATTGAATACATAAGAAAATCCTCCTTTTGAAAGTTAACGTATTGGCGATGACATACTCTGATACTTTGGAAACGGGCAGTATATGTTAAAAAGAACATAAAAAAACGCTCATCCCAAGGCTTATTTGCCTAGGGACGAGCGTTTGCCCGCGGTTCCACCCTAGTTGATACACAAAAGGTGCATCCACTTTATCATGTATTGCTCAGGACTGCCGTTTCCTTGCGGCTTCAGGCTTTCACTATCCCTGAATCGCTTTTTATGCAAGTACTTATAAGTCCGTCATCGCTACTTATATTAATAATAATGAACATATTCTAACACGTTCTTTTTTAAATCTCAATAGAGGAACGCGTCTATCTATGATAGAGTCTCGCCTATTTTTTCGTTATTTATTCGGTAATTTTGTTTAATATGCTTAATTGCTTCGCGCTTACTTAATGGAGCGAGCTCATTGTTTTGCACGTATTCCCAAACTACATCCTGATTTGTTTTTGCATATTCACGAAGGACCCAGCCAATTGCTTTTTGAATGAAAAATTCTTTTGAAGAATGTAGTTGTCCAATAATCCAGAAAAGAAGTTCTTCATCCATCTTTTGTTTATATTTGAGTTGGAATAAAATAGTGGCACGTTGTAACCAAATGTTATCTGATGCAATCCATTTTGGGATATAGGCAGAAATCAATTCTGGATGTTGTAAAAAGATATTACCTAAAAATGTAGGTACGATGCTATCGACAGTGTCCCACCAAGATTTTGTTACAATCAATTCTTCTAAGAAGGGGATATGTGTTTCGTTTATATGCTTTTTATATTTTTGCATAATATCAAGTGCAGCCGCTTGGAATTCACGTTCTGGTAAGTCCCAAAGTTCACGTACGATAATTTGGAAGTCTCTTTTATCTGGGAGAGTATGTATTTGAATGATGTCTTTTAATAATTGGCGTCTTTCCGGTGTTTGAATACCTAGAAATGGGAAGTGATTTTTCATATAACGAGCCATAGGTTCTGCTTTTTCAAGATTTTGATGAGCTGTAAAATGCTCTTGTAATGCTTTTACAAATGGATGCATACGTGTTTCTCCTCTCTTATTTTCTTTCTTCTCTTATTATACAAAGAGTTTGGATAAATTTTAAAACATAACTTGCAATGTAATGAAATATGTTGAAAGTAGAGAGGAGAGGATAAGATGGAGGATCAAGGCGTACTAGCAGGTTTCTTTGCTCTTAGTTTTGCGTTTATTCTTGTTATATTGATTTGGGCAATTATTTCATATTTGTTAACGGCTTTTGCACTTTATTCGATGGCGAAAAATGATGGTGCAACGGACGGGGTGCTTGCGTTTATTCCGTTTTTGAATAGTAAGACGTGGGGGGACTTAGCGAAAGATAAATTACCAGATTTTTTGAAAGAAGAAGCAGGGTGGAAAGTATTCGGCATATATGTTGCATGTTTCATTTTTAATTTCGTACCAATTATAAGTTTACTAGCAACAGCTGTATCGATTGTATTGTCCATTTATCTTATCTACGCTATTTTAGACAGATACGGAACGAACTCTATATTATTTACGATTATTCATGTAATCACATTTTCGGTGTTCTTACCGATTCACTTATTTATTATTCGAAATGAACCGGTGAGATATAAAGAGTAGATTTTTCATTTTTGTTGATAAGTAGCTATAAGTAAAAAAGCGCCCTGATTATCAGAGCGCTTTTTCTACTACATAAGGTAGCGTAAATAAATATAAATGTGAGAAATGATTAATGAAACGATCATAATTGGGAAACCGACTTTTAGGAAGTCCATGTAACTAAATTTATGTCCTTCGCGGCTCGCGATACCTGCAACGATTACGTTAGCAGAAGCTCCGATTAATGTTCCGTTTCCGCCCAGACAAGCACCTAGTGCTAATGCCCACCATAATACATCGATTTGTGCGTCAGATGGTGATAAGCCTAGCCCAACTGCCATATCGTTAATAAGTGGAATCATTGTTGCGACGAATGGGATGTTATCAATTGTTGCAGAGGCGATACCAGATACCCATAAAATAAGGATGGATGCGTAAGAAATATCTCCGCCTGTTATACCAATTACTTTTTGAGCTAACATTTTGATAAGACCGATATCGATAAGTCCTCCAACAAGTACGAATAACCCTGCGAAGAAGAAGATTGTTACCCACTCTACGCTTGCAAATACTTCTTCAATTTCATGCTCTTTCACACCAATTAACATAAGTACAGTAGCACCAGTTAAGGCGATAATAGCGGCATCGATATGGAAAATAGAATGAGTCATGAAACCTACAATCGTAAGTCCAAGTACCGTTAAAGATTTTTTCATTAATACTGGGTCTTTAATGTATTGTTTTTCATCTAAGCTCATTAATTTTTTAACTTGTACAGGATCGGCAATTAATTGTTTGCGATACATGAAGTAAAGTATTATCGCTGTAACTGCAATAATAATAATTACAATAGGTGCTAGATTCAATAGGAAAGCATTGAAGTCTAAATGCTTATTTGCAGAACCAATCATAATGTTAGGTGGATCACCAATTAATGTTGCTGTTCCTCCAATGTTTGAAAAAATAATTTCAGAAAGTAAATAAGGAACAGGATTTACTTGCAGTATGCGCGTAATAGATAAAGTAACTGGAACAACAAGAAGTACAGTTGTAACGTTATCTAAAAATGCGGAGCCAAGCGCGGTAAGTAAGGAAAGTGAAATTAAAATTTTAATTGGATTTCCTTGTGCCCCTTTTGCTGCTTTAATGGCAACGTATTGGAAGACACCTGATTTACTCGTAATGTTCACCAAAATCATCATACCGATGAGTAGCGTAATCGTTCCCCATTCAATATGTTTCGTAAAGGCGTTATGTAAATCGACGACCCCCACAATTACCATGAGTGCTGCACCAAGAAGTGCGATGACAGCGCGATTAATTTTTTCAGAAATAATAATGGCATATGTAATTAAAAAGACTGCGATAGCAAAATAATACTGCCAGTTAGCGAGTTCTTGCGTTGTTTCGTGCAAAAATCTCATCTCCTTTCATTCACTTTTTCTTAGTGTGTCAAAAATGCTCTAGAAGAAACACACATAACGTCATTATAAAGTAGGAAAATGGCGGATGTAAATGAAAGGAGAGATTTTGTCATATTTTCTGCATAGGTCATTTTTTCTTATTTTTTAAAATATTTGTGGGCATTTGACATATATATAAGATACATCCAATCTGAATATTTAAAATGGAATTAGCATTCGAGCTTGTTCGTGTAGGAGTGTCAAATAGAAAGGAATGACAAAAATGATAAGGAAGGGATCGTATGGATGAACAACGATTTTTATTTTTAGACTTTGAGTTTACGATGCCCCAGCATAGAAAGAAACCGAAAGGATTTTTTCCAGAGATTATTGAGGTAGGACTCGTTTCAGTTGCTGGCTGTAAGGTAGAAGATACGTATTCATCACATGTTAGGCCGAAAACATTTCCCTCTTTAACGTATCGATGTAAGAAGTTTTTAGGAATAAAACAAGAAGTCGTGGATAAAGGGATTTCATTTCCTGAACTCGTTAAGAAGCTTTCAGAATACGAAACGAAATGTAAACCGACAATTGTAACGTGGGGAAATATGGATATGAAAGTGCTGAAGCATAATTGTGAAATGGCAGGGATAACTTTTCCATTCTTCGGACAGTGTCGTGATTTATCGCTTGAGTATAAGAAGTTTTTTGGAGAAAGAAATCAAACAGGATTATGGAAAGCAATTGAGGCGTATGGAAAAGTAGGGACAGGGAAGCATCATTGTGCGCTTGATGATGCAATGACGACGTACAATATTTTTAAACTAGTAGAAAAAGATAAAGAGTATTTAGTAAAACCAGCACCTCCAACATTAGGAGAACTTGTTGATTTTTCAAAAGTGTTAAAGAAAGTGAGCACACAGTAACGACCAAATTGCACATTATGTAATTTGGTCGTTTTGTTTTTTAGAGTTTGTAGTCTTTCTTTAATTGCTCTAATGTGTCTAGACTACGAACCGCAAAAGGTGAATCATCTTCAGAAAATGAATTTATTTGAGTTTCTAATGCTAATTTTAGTGAATCTGTATAATCCGGAATTTCTCCTTCATATTTCTTCACCATTTGTTCTGGAATGTTCGTTTGCTCACGAAAAGCTAAAGCACGTCTTTCGTGGAAAAATGGTACGTCAGCTTGTTTTACGTTATGTAAGTCACCTTGCACCGGATGTTTTAAAACAGCTAATACTTTTACGACGTAACTGCCAGGGCGGCTATTTGTAACCTCGCCAATGTATTTTCCTGTTTTATAAATACCAGTAACGATTTCACCAATTTCAAATGTTTCTCTCATATTTTTCACCTCAAGTTTATAGTAAGGAAAGTGAGGGAAGGAGTCAAAGAAATCCTTCGTTTTCAGAACGCCCCTTGAGAATATGGGGAGGTTGCACTATAATTTAAAATGATATAACAGAAAATTCTGATGTTTTATAAATCCTATAATAAGGAGTGTTCTATATGATGCCTTTATATTTTCCGGAAGATAAAACAGAATATATTATTCCAGGGATTGTTTGTGTTCTATTTATTATCGGTGCTATTGCCACGTGGCGCATGTTTATTCGTATATCAAAAAGAGAAGCAGACCGATTACAGAAAGTTGAAGAAAAACTATTAGCTGAAAAGAAACAGTAACGCATTTTTGTATGTTTCCCTCTATGCTCGGACAATCTAAGGGCAGAATATATTTTGGAGGGAATAGAATGAAGAAACGGCTTTTTTTCAGTTGTTGTTTATTATTTCTGATGGCAGGTTGTGACCAAGGAAAGCCGAAAGAAATTGACGTGAAATTACATAATGCTTCAGGAGATGAAGTAGGGACTGCGAAAGTAGTTCAGCAAACAAGCGGAGTGAAAATTAAGATTAAAGGGGAAGGTTTCACGCCAGGCCCGCACGGCATACATGTGCACGAAATTGGTGAGTGTAAAGCACCACGATTTGAATCATCTGGGAATCATTTTAATCCTGATAATAAAAAGCATGGACTCCTTAATCCGAAGGGTGCAGAAAACGGTGATTTACCGAACGTAGTTGCAGATGGTTCTGGAAAGATTAAAGCAGAAATCGATGCACCTCACATTACACTTGAAGAAGGGAAAACGACGATTCATAGAAAAGATGGAGCGTCTATTATTATTACAGAAAACCCTGATGATGGTATGACTCAACCGACAGGTAAATCAGGGGATCGAATTGCTTGTGGCGTAATTGTAAAAAAAGCATCGGATATGAAGAAAAAGTAAAAGCTACCGTGAATGGTAGCTTTCTTTGTGAAATGTAATTGAAAATATATCAGCGATTATTGGAATATATCGACTTACCGACAAAATATGACAAAGGAGTCTGTCCAAGAATGATTCGGGACAGACTCCTTTCTTATTATGAAAACGTATGACGCAGTCTGTTTAAAATTTCTTCTAAAACAGATCGTGGACAGCCGATGTTAATTCGAATATGTTCTTCGCCACCTAACCCGTATTTCTCACCAGGTTCAACGATGATTTTTCCTTTTTCCTCAAGTAGTGCGGTACGCTCGTTTTGAGAAAGCTTTAGACGAGAACAATCAATCCATAATAAAAAGCTACCTTCTGGCTTCGTTACGGAAAGAGCAGGTATGTGAGTTTTAATATATTCACAAGCAAATTGAGCATTATCTTCTATATATAATCGAATTTCGTTTAGCCAATCATTACATTCTGTATAGGCGCTTTGCATCGCTGTATAAGCGAAGATATTTAACCCGTGGAAGCCTTGTCTATACTGGATAGCTGTAAAGGCATGACGGAGCTTTTCGTTTGGAATGATAATGATCGACGCTTGTAATCCAGCGATATTAAATGTTTTACTTGGAGCCATGCAAGTGATAGTGCGCTCTGCTAATTCTTCAGATAAGGAAGCGAACGGTGTATGTGTATGGTCTGCATAAATGATATCGGAATGAATTTCATCCGCCACAACGATTATGTCATATTTAGTACATAACGATCCGAGCTGCACAAGTTCCTCTTTCGTCCAAACGCGTCCGATTGGGTTATGAGGGCTACAAAGAAGCAAGAGTTTGATGCCTTGCTGAAACTGCTTTTCTAAATGCTTGAAGTCTATCACATATGTATCATTTTGTTTCTGTAATGGACTCACGCATAACTGCCTGTTGTTTGTTGTGACCATTTCGAAAAATGGAGGATAAATAGGTGGTTGTACGAGAACAGATTCGTTTTCTTTGGTGAAAGCCTGTATGCTCGTACTAAGAGCTGGAACGATTCCGGCGCTAAAGACAATCCATTCTTTTTGAATATCCCAGTTGTATTGTTGTTTTGTCCAGTTACAAATAATATCTCCAATATTTTCGGGAGGAAGTGTATAGCCAAAAATCGGATGTTCGATTCGTTGTTTTAAGGCAGTTTGAATTGGTTTTGGTACTTCAAAATCCATATCAGCAATCCAAGCATGGATAAGTTCTTCGTTTTTATATGTATCCCATTTTATACTATGCGTTCCACGTCGATTGATTGCTTTATGAAATAGTTGCATAAGTTTGCTCCCTTCTTCTGTAAAACCAATAAGTTATGAAAGTTCTCTCTCTTCTTATAGAATAGCTGATGTGATAGGATAAAGAAAAGTATTAAAAAGTGAAAAGGCGGGAAGCGAATGGGTACATATGAAAAGATGATAGAGGTTGTGAAGAATTGGGATCCGTTTCAAATGGGACCGGAGTTTTATGAAACAGAAGCGAGCGATGTTGTGAGCGTCATAAGTGTGTTTGACGATCCAAAATATATCGCAAAGAAGATTCAACATATATACTTTATGTCTTTCGAGGAAGTACCTGCGCTTGAAAAATGTGAGAAATTAGCTGTGGAATTACTTGTAATAAAAGAAGGCGGAAGCTGTTCATTATAGGCTGTCGGGATTTCCGACAGCCTTTTTTATATTATCCCGCTATTTGCTGGGTAGTAAGACCTTCAACTCAAAATTTAGCGGAAGCAAAGAAGTTAGGTGGAGGCTGATTAAAGTTTCATTTTATTGCGCGGAAAAAGCGATAATTTCTTCATAAACATGTTCAGGCTTTTCTTCAGGTAGTAAATGTCCTGTATTTTCGTAAGAAATAAATTTTGAATTCGGTAAATCTTTGTGTAGACGATGACCTACATGTACAGGGACGACGCGGTCTTTTTCCCCCCAAATGAGTAGGATAGGTGTTTCGATTTTTTGTAATTCAGTTGAAGATAAGTCACCTTCACGGTCTCGTATCATGCGAGTTAAAGCGGGAAATATACGGTCGTCATAAAAAGGAGCGGAGTAACCTTTTTTCATTTCATCGTCAATTAATGAGTGATCATGAACGACATTCATTAAGTTATGAACAATGCCGCGCCTTATAATCCAGTTCTTTACGTATAAATGAAAGAACGGTAAATAAGAAGAGTATAGTAAAGGTAAGGTTGCGCGCGCTAAATAGCTCGAGCTACATAGTAAAATCGTCTTTGAAATGAGTTCAGGACGTATACGGTTTACATAGAGAGAAATTTGCCCACCCATAGAATGCCCAACTAATACAATGTTTGAGAGAGATAAATGTTCAATTAAATCAATAATAATCGTTGCTAAATTGTGATAAGAATACTTAAACAGATGAGACTTATCACTTTTTCCGAACGGTGGCAAATCAAGAGCAATGACTGTTCCTTCCTTCGATAGTAAAGGAATTAGACGGCGGTAACTGAATGAGGAAGATAAAAAGCCGTGAACGAGTATGAAAGTAGGACGTTCTGTTTTATTATCATGTTCATACAATTCGTAATGAACAGTAGTGCCGCGAGTGGAAAAAGTGAAATAAGGACAAGTATATTTATGATTCATTTTTTGTCACTCCATTGATTTTTGTTCATATCATCTCCAAGGAAGAAGAAAATATGTTAACAAAAAAAGGCAAGATGACGATGTCATCTTGCCTTTCGTTTATTCAGTATTACCCGCGAACAATATTAGGCGGTGTTTTTCCTTGTAACCCTGCAACTAAATTTTCAGCGGCGGTCATGGCCATTTGCTGACGAGTTTTTAATGTTGCAGATCCGATATGTGGTAAAGTCACAACATTTTGTAATGATAAGAGTGGATTATCTTTTTGAATCGGCTCTTGTGTAAATGTATCGATACCTGCTGCAAAGATTTTCTTTTCTGTTAAAGCATGGATTAACGCTTTTTCATCTACTGTTTTGCCGCGAGAAGCATTAATGAAGATTGCTGTGTCTTTCATTAATGAAAATTCCTTTTCTCCGATAAGGTGATATGTTTCATCTGTTAATGGAGTAAGAAGAACAATAAAGTCAGACTGATTCAGTAGCGTCTGTAAATCACAATATGTAGCATCGAATTTTTGTTCAGCTTCTTCTTTACGACGGCGGTTATAGTAAAGAACATTCATATCAAATCCGAATTTTGCTCGTTTTGCAACGGCTTCTCCAATTCGGCCCATACCGATAATACCAATTGTGCTATGGTGTACATCTAGTCCGAAGTGTTCTTTTCCGATTTCAGCGTTCCATTCACCATTTTTCACGTAAGAATCGAGTTCGCAAACGCGGCGCCCAGCTGATAGCATAAGGGCGAAAACGAGATCAGCTACTGTATCATCTAATACGTATGGTGTATTTGTTCCGATAACATTTCGGTTTTTCATCGCTTGTAAATCAAAATTATCGTAACCGACAGAAATGTTGCTCACTACTTTTAAGTTAGGAGCTACTGTCAGTAATTCTTCATTAATAGCAGATCCGAAATTTAATAACCCATCTTTATCTTGTATTTTCTCTAATAGAATATCACGAGGTACTTTCTCATTTTGATCCCATTTTTCATAATCACAGTGTTCTGATAAATAGTTTTCTACAAATGTTGGAACTGGTTCAGCAATATAAACTTTTGGTTTCACGGTTCCATCCCCTTTCGCTTTATCCCGCATTTTTCCGCTGATTAAAGTTTCACTTTATTTTGACATAATTCAATAGAAAAATCTTCTTTTCAAACTTGAAAGGGTATTTGTATAATTTAGACACAAACGAAAAGGAAGGATGATTTATATGGTGACAGAAAAAGAATTAGAATTATTAGCTTGTCTTGAAAAGAGTAGTCGATTATCTGTAGATACATTAGCGAAGCTGTTAAATATAGAAGTAGAAGAAGTAAAGAAGATGGTTGCGAGATTAGAAAATGAAAAGATTATTGTGGATTATGTAACACATATCGATTGGACGAAAGTGAAAGAACATACAGGTTTAACGGCAATGATCGATGTGAAAGTTACGCCAAAGCACGGCGTTGGGTTTGATGCGGTTGCTGAGCAAATTTATCGTTATTCAGAAGTGAAATCCGTTTATTTAATGTCAGGGACATATGATCTTTCTATTACATTAGAAGGGAAAACGATGGGGGAAGTAGCGATGTTTGTTTCTGAGAAATTAGCAACAATTGAATCTGTCGTTTCTACAACTACTCATTTCATTTTGAAGAAGTATAAACATGAGGGTGTTATTTATGAAAAAGACGATGATGATAAGCGAATTGTGGTGACACCATGAAGCAATTTGAACTATCTAGATCAGCAGAATCTTTAAAACCATCTGGTATTCGAAAATTTTTTGATTTAGCAGCAAATATGAAAGGTGTTATTTCCCTCGGGGTAGGAGAGCCAGATTTTGTTACCCCTTGGAATGTAAGGCAAGCATGTATTCGTTCTTTGGAACAAGGGTATACGTCATATACAGCAAATGCAGGATTATTAGAGCTCCGTCAAGAAATAGCAAAGTATCTAAAAAAACAATTTGCAGTATCTTATGACCCAAGTGATGAAATCATTGTTACAGTTGGAGCGAGCCAGGCGTTAGATGTAGCGATGCGCGCCATTATAAATCCTGATGATGAAGTGCTCATTATTGAACCAAGCTTCGTTTCTTATGCACCACTTGTGACATTAGCTGGAGGAGTTCCAGTTCCTGTGGCGACTACTTTAGAAAATGAGTTTAAAGTACTACCAGAACAAATTGAAGCAGCTATTACAGCGAAAACAAAGGCGATTTTGCTTTGTTCACCAAATAACCCGACAGGTGCAATGCTAAATAAATCCGAGCTTGAAGAAATAGCAGTGATTGTTGAGAAGTACAATCTAATTGTATTATCTGATGAAATTTATGCAGAGCTTGTATACGACGAAGTATATACAAGTTTCGCGAGTATTAAAAATATGCGTGAGCATACGATTTTAATTTCGGGATTTTCAAAAGGGTTTGCGATGACAGGATGGCGTCTCGGTATGATTGCAGCTCCTGTTCAATTTTCAGAATTAATGCTCAAAATCCATCAGTATTCCATGATGTGTGCACCGACGATGTCTCAGTTCGCAGCACTTGAAGCGTTACGTGCGGGGAATGATGAAGTAATTCGGATGAGAGATAGTTATAAGAAGCGTCGTAACTTCATGACGACATCTTTCAATGAAATGGGCTTAACGTGTCATGTGCCAGGCGGAGCATTTTATGTTTTCCCTTCTATATCTTCAACAGGATTATCTTCAGCGGAATTTGCAGAACAGTTATTGCTGGAAGAAAAAGTGGCTGTTGTCCCTGGTAGCGTATTTGGCGAAAGTGGTGAAGGTTTTATTCGTTGTTCTTATGCAACATCGCTTGAACAACTTATGGAAGCAATGAAGAGAATGGAACGGTTTGTAGAGAATAAAAAAAGGACAAAACGTAATACGTTTTGTCCATAAAAGGGGGGGAATACTAGAAAGCCATGTGTTAGTAGTCTATCCCAATATTGGATAATTATACTTCTTTAAGGGAAATTTTTCATGAATTTTGAATGAGTTCTGTCATAGTGGTATAATTTACTAATATAAGGTATACGCATTCTAGATAACGTTATCTAGAATGCGTACTAACCAATCGGATATTTAAAATAAATATATCTGCTTTGCTCTCTATAATTGTAGAGAGAATGGTAAACGTATGGGAGTGTTTCATATGTCAGAACAATATACAACAGGAGTGGTTGTAACAGGGAAAGTGACTGGAATTCAAGATTACGGTGCGTTTGTAGCGTTAGATGCAGAAACACAAGGGCTTGTGCATATATCTGAAATTACAAATGGATATGTAAAGGATATTCATGACTTTTTAAAGGTCGGCGATACAGTAGAAGTAAAGGTACTTTCAATTGATGAAGAGCACAGAAAAATGAGTTTATCGTTAAAAGCGGCGAAAAGAAAACAAGGAAGGATTCTTATACCGAATCCATCTGAAAACGGATTTAATACGCTGCGAGAAAAGTTGGCAGAATGGATTGAAGAGTCCGAGTTAACAAAGTAAAAGAGGAACGCATATGAGCGTTCCTCTTTTACTTTATCTTATGATATATATTTGCAAATATGATTGCATGCAATCATATTCGTATGTCGGAGGTGAAAGGACATACTGATTATCGAATTTCGTTTGTTTCTGGGTGCGTACCAAGATTTTCAGATGGTTTAAACAGTAAACCAAGGTTGATAAGCCCAGATATACCAACGATGCCGTAAATAATACGTGCAAGAGCTGAATTTTGTCCACCGAAAATGGCTGCTACTAAGTCAAACTGGAAAAACCCGATTAGTCCCCAGTTCACAGCGCCAATTACAGTAAAGACTAATGCGATACGTTGTAAAGTACTCATGAAAAAGCCCCCCTTAATTGTGAAGCATGAGCAAGCGATGAGTTAATTAACTCTTTTATAGAATGGGGTAGTTATGTTGTTTTTATACATAAAAAATGTTTGAAAGAAGATGTATATACATCTATACCGAAAAATGCGAATTTTTATGCAAAAAATGAACTTTTTCTAAAAAATATATATTGGTTACGTTTACAATGTTTGAATCGCTTGATTTACAACTTCAGTTTCGCTAAAGTGAATACAGAAATACATATCCATAATTGGAGGGAAAAAGATGAGTACACATGTAACGTTCGACTATTCTAAAGCGTTATCCTTCATCGGTGAACATGAAATCACTTATTTACGTGATGCAGTGAAAGTAACACATCACGCAATCCACGAAAAAACTGGAGCTGGGAACGATTTCCTTGGGTGGGTAGACCTTCCGCTTCAATATGACAAAGAAGAATTTGCTCGCATTCAAAAATGCGCAGAAAAAATTAAAAATGACTCTGACATTTTATTTGTTGTAGGTATCGGTGGTTCTTACTTAGGAGCACGTGCAGCAATCGAAATGTTAAACCATTCTTTCTACAACACGCTTTCTAAAGAACAACGTAAAACTCCACAAGTGCTATTTGTTGGACAAAACATTAGCTCCACTTACATGAAAGATTTAATGGACGTATTAGAAGGTAAAGACTTCTCTATTAACGTTATTTCCAAATCAGGTACAACAACAGAGCCAGCACTAGCATTCCGTATCTTCCGTAAGTTATTAGAAGAAAAGTATGGAAAAGAAGAAGCTCGCAAACGTATTTATGCAACTACAGATAAAGCGCGTGGTGCATTAAAAACATTAGCTGATAACGAAGGTTACGAAACATTTGTTATTCCAGATGATGTTGGAGGTCGTTTCTCTGTATTAACGCCAGTTGGTTTATTACCAATCGCAGTAAGTGGCTTAAATATTGAAGAGATGATGAAAGGTGCAGCTGCTGGTCGTGATGACTTCGGAACATCAGAACTAGAAGAAAATCCAGCTTACCAATATGCAGTAGTTCGTAACGCTTTATACAATAAAGGAAAAACAATTGAAATGCTTGTTAACTATGAACCAGCACTTCAATACTTCGCTGAGTGGTGGAAACAGTTATTTGGTGAAAGTGAAGGAAAAGATCAAAAAGGTATTTTCCCATCTTCAGCAAACTTCTCAACTGATTTACACTCATTAGGTCAATACGTTCAAGAAGGTCGTCGTGACTTATTTGAAACAGTCCTTAAAGTAGGTAAATCTACACATGAACTAACAATTGAATCAGAAGAAAACGATTTAGACGGATTAAACTACCTTGCTGGTGAAACTGTAGACTTCGTAAACACAAAAGCATACGAAGGTACATTACTTGCACATAGCGACGGGGGAGTACCAAACTTAATCGTCAATATTCCTGAATTAAATGAGTACACATTCGGTTACCTTGTATACTTCTTCGAAAAAGCATGTGCGATGAGCGGCTACTTATTAGGCGTGAATCCATTTGACCAACCTGGAGTAGAAGCATATAAGAAAAACATGTTTGCTTTACTTGGTAAACCAGGATTTGAAGAATTAAAAGCAGAATTAGAAGAGCGTTTAAAATAATAAAAAGCGACCGGAATCCGGTCGCTTTTTATTATTTTATCGAAAAGTCCATCAGTATATTCAAACTAAAGTGGGTATGCTAAAGGAAAAGTCTAGGAGGGATGGGCTTGATTCCGATTCAATCAAATTTAGAAGGACGTACATATGCGTTATATAAGTTAGAAGAGATTATGAAACCACTTGGATATAGCATTGGTGGTAATTGGGATTATGATAAAGGATGCTTCGATTACAAAATCGATGAAGAAGATGGGTATCAATTTTTACGAGTTCCATTTACAGCCATTGATGGAGAACTAGATGTACCAGGCGTAATAGTTCGTCTTGGAACGCCGTATATTCTTTCGCACGTATATCAAGACGAACTAGATGATAATGTGAATACTTTAACAGCTGGAACAAGTGGAATGGATCAATTTGCTGAGCCGAAAGATCCAGATGGAGATGTGAAAAGAAAATATATCAATATTGGGAAAGTGCTCATGCAAGAATTAGAGCGTCATTTTACTAATGGTGAATAACAATGAGTATGTCGCTTTCAATGAGAACAAAGGAATGAACTGGATTAATCATATATTGTTCGTCGCGCTTTATACCTAGTAAGAGAATGTTTTGCTTTAAAAGAGTATAGCTACAATTGGCAAAAGTTTGTCCGGTGCAGGACGATGGAAGCTCCATCAGTTGTAATTTATTATCAGAGATTTCGTCGTAAAGTGAAAATAGTACACCTGAAATGGAAGGGAATAAAAGAGAAGCGGTAAATACATAGCTCGTTAATTTATTTCCTTCTATAATTTCTGACACGCCAGCTCTCGTTGCATTTTGTATTTGTTCAGAAGTAAGAAGTTCAGCGATGCAGTGAATGTTTGGGTTGAGCCCTTTTGCAGTTAAAATATTTAAAATGGACTGTGTATCCGCTAAGCTTTCGTTTTTTTCTTTATCAGCTGTTATTAATATGGTGTGTGCCGTTGCAATATTAGCCTTTAATAAAGTTTGATCGTGATGCGGACAACCTTTTATAAATTCTAAATGATGAAATGGTTTTGGGAGTAAAGAAAGTGTTTCATCAATTAAAACGATATCAAGGTTTGGTTGTAATACGTGCATTTGCTTTACAACATGTTTTGCGCGCTCATTCCAGCCAACGATAATCATATGACCGTTAGAAGTAGCGGCTTCTTCACCTTTAATTTTCATATATTGTTTATTAATCATTTCAGTAGCAAACAGCACCATATAATAAGAACAAAAGCCAGTTCCTAATAAAATAATACTTATACCTATTAGTTTTCCTATCGTCGTATGGGGAGCAAAGTCGCCATATCCAACTGTAAAAATGGTAACGATTGACCACCAAATTCCGTCAAACCATGTAGTGAAATGAAAAGGTTCTAATCTATGTATAAGAAAACCGGAAAAAGCAGTCAGTACAATAATAAAACAAATTAAACGAAAAATAATGGAATCACGAAATGTATCTACTAAATTCGGACGGGATTTCAATTGCCTATTCCTCCTTACTTTGTAGGACTACATTCATTGTTGCCATTATAGAAAAAAGAAAAACTCTCTAATTAAAGAGAGTTTGTTTTACGTTACATACTTTCCACTTCAGTTTGTTGGACACTTTCAAGATGCTGGAGAGCATAGTAAACATCAGCGGTATGTCTTTTTTGATCAATGGACAGTTTAAGATGTAAATAGTGAGAACCGTTTTCTAATGTTTTAAGCTTCATATTCTTAACTTTTATATCCATTTCTTTTATTTCTTCAATTACGATTGGGATATTGTCCATATTTCGTACAACAAGTTTCACAGCGATATCACGTTGACGAAATGATCTAGGGCCTACATATTTCATTGCGAGTGGTATAAGTTCGACACTAATCATAAGGAAACACATTCCGAATATCGCTTCAATATAGAATCCGGCCCCAACAGCAATACCAATACCAGAAGCACCCCAGATCATAGCGGCAGTCGTGAGCCCTGCAATGCTATCGTTGCCTCTTCTTAAAATTACGCCAGCACCTAAAAAACCAATTCCTGATACAATTTGAGCGGCAAGTCGAAGTGGATCCATATTCATATGATCGGTATGTGGTAAGTTATAAGCTGCTTTAATAGAAACAATCGTTAGGAGGCAACTAATAATAGAAATAACTAAACACGTTTTTAAACCAAGTGGTTTCCGTTTTAATTCGCGTTCTAAACCAATGGCAAATCCTAAAATAGCCGAGAGACCTAGTTTGATTAATAAATCGGTATAGTCCATATATATTCCTCCTTGTATGATATGCTATATGAATAAAACGCTTATTATAGAAAGAAACGTCTTTTGATAGAGTAACTTTATATAAAATATATGTAGGAATTGCTCATACATGAAAGAGATATTTCGTTTAAGTATATGATATAAAAAAAGAAATGTGGGCAGTTTTAAAAAAAGTTTATAAAAGGTGTTGCATTTCATTTTTCACCATGATATATTAATAACCGTCGCTGATGCGGAAACGCAGAAAACGACAAAAAAGAAATTGAAAAACTTAGTTGACATCGAAAAACGAAGATGTTAACATAAGGAAGTCGCAAATGAGCGACCAAGTAGTTCTTTGAAAACTGAACGAAACAAACAACGTGAAACGTCAATTTTTATTTTAGATGCTAGACAAACTAACTTTATTGGAGAGTTTGATCCTGGCTCAGGATGAACGCTGGCGGCGTGCCTAATACATGCAAGTCGAGCGAA
>NZ_LPUS01000012.1:0-1514 GCF_001563515.1 Bacillus sp. JH7
ACACCAAATGGAAAGGTAGATCGCAAAAAATTATTGAGTGAGGTTACAGCATGACCGCATATGGATCATTTTATTTTTTCGCTATAGTGGGCATTTTATTAATACCTACTATCATAGCTGGATTAAAAGGTAAAATGTTGCGTAAATATAATGCAGTATTAACATTAGTCATGATTGCTATTATCTTCTCAGATAAACCGAAGCAAGCGATTATGTTAGCCGCATTTATTATTTGGCAATATGCCCTAATTAAAGGCTATTTAATTTTAAGAAAACAAAATAATAGTACATTCATGTTTTGTATAGCTGTTATTTTATCGATTTTGCCACTTATTTTGGCAAAAATCGCACCCTTTGTACCTGAATTACATTTTATTGTTTTCGCAGGTATGTCTTACGTAACATTTAGAGCTGTACAAATGGTCTTTGAAGTTCGTGATAATTTAATTAAAGAACTTTCCTTCTTTAATTTCTGGGAGTTTGTTTTATTCTTCCCTGCGATTTCAAGTGGACCTATTGATCGTTACCGTAGATTCCAAAAAGATATTCAAAAGCCACCTAGCGGTGAAGAATATCAAAAGTTACTATATACAGGACTTAACCGTATTTTCCAAGGTTTTCTGTACAAATTTATAATTGCACACTTGATAACAACATATCTTGTAAAGGCCGTATTTGCCAATCAAGATACACTTTTATCTAATGTGATTTTTATGTACGCTACTAGCATGCAATTATTCTTTGACTTTGCAGGTTATAGTGCGTTCGTAATTGGTATCAGTTACATGATGGGAATTAAAACGCCAGAAAACTTTAATAAGCCATTCCTTAGTCGTAATATTAAAGACTTCTGGAACCGCTGGCACATGAGTTTATCATTCTGGTTCCGTGATTTTATTTACATGCGTTTCGTCTTTTTTGCAACGAAGAAAAAGTTAATTAAGAACCGTTACACAATTTCGTATATCGGTGCATTTTTAAACTTCTTCATTATGGGAATTTGGCACATCCAAGGAAGCGCTGTTGCGCAGTATGTTATTTATGGTCTCTATCATGCCGCACTGTTTATTTTATTCGATATTTTCGAACGAAAAAACAAGAAGCATAAATTTTGGCCAAACAATAAATTTACACACGTCCTTGCGATTGTAATTACGTTCCACGTTGTATGTTTCGGTTTCCTAATCTTCTCTGGACACCTTAACAGATACTTTTAATGCACCCTTCTTATTCCATTAAGAAGTTGCACATATAATATATTTCGGATATAAAGGAGATTTTAAAAATGGCAGAATTCAAAGAGCAAGTATTAGATATTTTAGAAGAAGTATGTGAAAACGATATTGTGAAAGAAAACTTAGATGTTCAATTATTTGAAGAAGGTATCCTTGATTCTTTCGCTGTAGTATCTTTATTAGTTGAATTCCAAGAGCGTTTAGATATTGAAGTTTCTATTTCTGATTTTGACCGTGACGAGTGGGCTACACCAAACATGGTTATTAAAAAGTTGGAAG
>NZ_LPUS01000013.1:0-1514 GCF_001563515.1 Bacillus sp. JH7
ACACCAAATGGAAAGGTAGATCGCAAAAAATTATTGAGTGAGGTTACAGCATGACCGCATATGGATCATTTTATTTTTTCGCTATAGTGGGCATTTTATTAATACCTACTATCATAGCTGGATTAAAGGGTAAAATGTTGCGTAAATATAATGCCGTTTTAACATTAGTCATGCTTGCTATTATCTTCTCGGATAAACCGAAGCAAGCGATTATGTTAGCCGTATTTATTATTTGGCAATATGCCCTGATTAAAGGCTATTTAATTTTAAGAAAACAAAAGAATAGTACACTCACTTTTTGTGTAGCTGTTATTTTATCGATTTTGCCACTTATTTTGGCAAAAATTGCACCGTTTGCACCTGATCTAAAGTTTATTGTATTTCTAGGAATGTCCTATGTAACATTTAGAGCAGTACAAATGGTATTTGAGGTTCGCGATGGCTTAATTAAAGAACTTTCCTTCTTTAATTTTTGGGAATTCGTTTTATTCTTCCCGGCAATTTCAACGGGACCTATCGATCGTTACCGCAGATTCCAAAAAGATATTCAAAAGCCACCTAGCGCTGAGGAATATCAAAACTTACTATATACAGGATTAAACCGTATTTTCCAAGGTTTCTTGTATAAATTTATTATCGCTTACTTAATAAAACAATATTTTATGGATCCGGCATTTGCTCAGCAAGATACAATCCTATCCAATATGATTTACATGTATAGCTATAGCTTATATTTATTCTTCGACTTTGCTGGTTATAGCTCATTTGTAATTGGTGTAAGTTATATGATGGGTATTAAAACGCCAGAAAACTTTAATAAACCGTTCATTAGTCGTAATATTAAAGACTTCTGGAACCGCTGGCACATGAGTTTATCATTCTGGTTCCGTGATTTTATTTACATGCGTTTCGTCTTTTTTGCAACGAAGAAAAAGTTAATTAAAAACCGTTATACAATTTCTTATATCGGTGCATTTTTGAACTTTTTCATCATGGGAATTTGGCATATTACTGGTGAGCATGTGTATCAATACATTATTTATGGTCTTTATCATGCCGCATTGTTTATTTTATTCGATATTTTCGAGCGAAAAAACAAGAAGCATAAGTTTTGGCCAAACAATAAATTTACACACGTCCTTGCGATTGTAATTACGTTCCACGTTGTATGTTTCGGTTTCCTAATTTTCTCTGGACACCTTAACAGATACTTTTAATGCACCCTTCTTATACTAGTAAGAAGTTGCACATATAATATATTTCGGATATAAAGGAGATTTTAAAAATGGCAGAATTCAAAGAGCAAGTATTAGATATTTTAGAAGAAGTATGTGAAAACGATATTGTGAAAGAAAACTCAGATGTTCAATTATTCGAAGAAGGTATTCTTGATTCTTTCGCTGTAGTATCTTTATTAGTTGAATTCCAAGAGCGTTTAGATATTGAAGTTTCTATTTCTGATTTTGACCGTGACGAGTGGGCTACACCAAACATGGTTATTAAAAAGTTGGAAG
>NZ_LPUS01000014.1:0-1083 GCF_001563515.1 Bacillus sp. JH7
TGAGCCATGAAGGACTCGAACCTTCGACCCTCTGATTAAAAGTCAGATGCTCTACCAACTGAGCTAATGGCTCGTAAATGGCTGGGCTAGCTGGATTCGAACCAGCGCATGACGGAGTCAAAGTCCGTTGCCTTACCGCTTGGCTATAGCCCATCGAAATAATTATCTTCTTTTCAAAGACAAATGTTATTGTACCATAATGTCCAATAAAAAACAACTGCTATATAGCAGAAGTTAAAATGGCGGTCCCGACCGGGGTCGAACCGGCGATCTCCTGCGTGACAGGCAGGCATGTTAACCACTACACCACGGGACCATTTGGTTGCGGGGACAGGATTTGAACCTGCGACCTTCGGGTTATGAGCCCGACGAGCTACCGTGCTGCTCCACCCCGCGACAATACTATTCATATAAAATTATATGGTGGAGGATGACGGGATCGAACCGCCGACCCCCTGCTTGTAAGGCAGGTGCTCTCCCAGCTGAGCTAATCCTCCAAAAGTGGTGACCCGTACGGGATTCGAACCCGTGTTACCGCCGTGAAAGGGCGGTGTCTTAACCACTTGACCAACGGGCCAAAAAAGTTTTAAACCTATTCCCAAGCTTCCAACCGGGCTTGAACCGGTGACCTCTTCCTTACCATGGAAGTGCTCTACCAGCTGAGCTATGGAAGCATAATGGCTCCGCAGGTAGGACTCGAACCTACGACCGATCGGTTAACAGCCGATAGCTCTACCACTGAGCTACTGCGGAATAATATTAGCCTGGCAACGTCCTACTCTCACAGGGACAAGGTCCCAACTACCATCGGCGCTAGAGAGCTTAACTTCCGTGTTCGGTATGGGAACGGGTGTGACCTCTCTGCCATCATTACCAGACTTTTATCATTATAAACATTTCTTTCGAAATGTCAAGAAGAAATTTTAATGCATATTCCTTCAAAACTAGATAACATCGCTACATATTATATGGTTAAGTCCTCGATCTATTAGTATTCGTCAGCTCCACATGTCACCATGCTTCCACCTCGAACCTATCAACCTGATCATCTTTCAGGGATCTTACTAGCTTACGCTATGGGAA
>NZ_LPUS01000015.1:0-804 GCF_001563515.1 Bacillus sp. JH7
TGCGTCTGCCTGTTCCGCCACCCCGGCATGTCATATTGAAAATTGGAGCGGAAGACGGGATTCGAACCCGCGACCCCAACCTTGGCAAGGTTGTATTCTACCACTGAACTACTTCCGCAAGACATGTTTGAGATATTTTATTAAAAGTGCGGGTGAAGGGAGTCGAACCCCCACGCCAAAGGCGCTAGATCCTAAGTCTAGTGCGTCTGCCAATTCCGCCACACCCGCATATTAATTAAAATGGTGAGCCATGAAGGACTCGAACCTTCGACCCTCTGATTAAAAGTCAGATGCTCTACCAACTGAGCTAATGGCTCTTACAATAAAAACTGGTGCCGACTAGAGGACTTGAACCCCCAACCTACTGATTACAAGTCAGTTGCTCTACCAATTGAGCTAAGTCGGCTAAATGGTGGAGGATGACGGGATCGAACCGCCGACCCCCTGCTTGTAAGGCAGGTGCTCTCCCAGCTGAGCTAATCCTCCGGATTGCCTGGCAACGTCCTACTCTCACAGGGACAAGGTCCCAACTACCATCGGCGCTAGAGAGCTTAACTTCCGTGTTCGGTATGGGAACGGGTGTGACCTCTCTGCCATCATTACCAGACTGTATTCATTTAAGACAAGAATCATTGTAACTCATTTAACTTTTAAAGTCAACAAGTTTTTTATATTCTTTCAAAACTAGATAACATTGCTACATATTATATGGTTAAGTCCTCGATCTATTAGTATTCGTCAGCTCCACATGTCACCATGCTTCCACCTCGAACCTATCAACCTGATCATCTTTCAGGGATCTTA
>NZ_LPUS01000016.1:0-688 GCF_001563515.1 Bacillus sp. JH7
ATTTTTAATAAAGTTTCTTTTTTTACAATCTCAAAGTTTAATAAACGCTTTGCAATTTGTTTTTTCATTTCAGGTTTTAAATCATTGTTGAAAATGAAGTGGTAACCTTGTTGTTTTGAAAAGTTAGGTGCAAAGTGCGTCTCGTCAATACCTTGTGGTACAAACCATTGCGGAGAAAGAACGAATACCATTTTCTTATCTTTCAATTGATCCATTGTAGATGCGAAGTTTAACACATGTACAAGGTCTTGTGTTCCGCCGCGTCCAAGAAGGAATGGCGTAAATCCTTCAGGCTTTACTTTAAAATAATTAGATGGATGGAAAGCATCCATACGTGCGAATTCCGATGAACCGTACATCGGAAGATATTTTGGATCTGCTAACATCTTTTGCTGTAAAATCATACTTTGAATTTTTTCTTCTTTTAAAGAAGTGGCAGCTTGTTCTACTTTTTCATCACTTAAAAGTGGAAGTAGGAAGCGCGTTGGAATAAGTAAGAATACAGCAAAAAGGGCCAATGCTAAAAGCATCGGACCAAATTTTGCTTTGTTCATCGGATTTCTTCCAACTTTTTAATAACCATGTTTGGTGTAGCCCACTCGTCACGGTCAAAATCAGAAATAGAAACTTCAATATCTAAACGCTCTTGGAATTCAACTAATAAAGATACTACAGCGAAAGAATCAAG
>NZ_LPUS01000017.1:0-671 GCF_001563515.1 Bacillus sp. JH7
GAAACGCCTGATCAAACCGCTTTTGTTTGGCGAGATGCGAAAATTACGTACAAACAATTAAAGGAAGATTCTGATGCGTTAGCACATTGGATTTCTTCTGAGTATCCAGACGATCGTTCACCAATTATGGTGTATGGCCATATGCAACCTGAAATGATTGTTAACTTTTTAGGATGTGTAAAAGCTGGACATGCTTACATTCCTGTAGATTTATCTATCCCAGCTGATCGTGTACAACGTATTGCTGAAAATTCTGGTGCGAAATTACTTTTATCGGCAACAGCAGTAACTGTAACTGATTTACCAGTTCGCATCGTAAGTGAAGACAACTTAAAAGATATTTTCTTTACTCATAAAGGGAACACTCCAAATCCTGAACATGCGGTAAAAGGTGATGAGAACTTCTACATTATTTACACATCAGGAAGCACAGGTAATCCGAAAGGGGTTCAGATTACTTATAACTGCCTTGTAAGCTTTACAAAATGGGCTGTAGAAGATTTCAACTTACAAACAGGGCAAGTATTCTTAAACCAAGCACCTTTCTCATTCGATTTATCTGTCATGGATATTTACCCATCATTAGTAACAGGTGGTACACTTTGGGCAATCGATAAAGATATGATTGCGCGTCCAAAAGACTTGTTTGCTTCTTTAGAGCAATCGGATAT
>NZ_LPUS01000018.1:0-666 GCF_001563515.1 Bacillus sp. JH7
GCTCAATTTCTTCTAATTCCATTCGATAACCATGCAGCTTAATTTGGAAATCAAGACGACCATTATAGAATAGAAGACCATTTTCAACATAGCCAGCATCGCCTGTTTTATAGGCGCGCTCACCGTCTATCATAGTAAATGCTTTTTCTGTTAATTCAGAGCTTCCTAAATATCCAACACTTACGCTTGGACCGACAATTACGATTTCACCTTTTTCACCATCAGGTGCAATCGTGCCATCTTCTTTCATAATAAGAAGGCGGCAGTCTGATTTACAGTAGCCAACTGGAAGTGATTTGTATTGATCAAGCACTTCTTTTGTAACGTGAATACCTGTTACAGCGACAGTAGCTTCTGTTGGACCGTACGTATTCATAATTGTCGCTTTCGGGAAACGCTCAATTAATTTTCTAGCCACTTCGTTTGGTAACACTTCACCGCAGAATAAGAATGTTTTCATGTTTGGTAGCATACTCTCAGAGAAAGATGTTTCCATTAAACACATTTCTGCGAAAGATGGTGTTGAAGTCCATACTTGTATATCCGATTGCTCTAAAGAAGCAAACAAGTCTTTTGGACGCGCAATCATATCTTTATCGATTGCCCAAAGTGTACCACCTGTTACTAATGATGGGTAAATATCCATGACAGATAAATCGAATGAGA
>NZ_LPUS01000019.1:0-666 GCF_001563515.1 Bacillus sp. JH7
GCTCAATTTCTTCTAATTCCATTCGATAACCATGCAGCTTAATTTGGAAATCAAGACGACCATTATAGAATAGAAGACCATTTTCAACATAGCCAGCATCGCCTGTTTTATAGGCGCGCTCACCGTCAATCATAGTAAATGCTTTTTCTGTTAATTCAGGGCTTCCTAAATATCCAACGCTTACGCTTGGACCGACAATTACGATTTCACCTTTTTCACCATCAGGTGCAATCGTGCCATCTTCTTTCATAATAAGAAGGCGACAGTCTGATTTACAATAGCCAACTGGAAGTGATTTGTATTGATTAAGCACTTCTTCTGTAACGTGAATACCTGTTACAGCGACAGTAGCTTCTGTTGGACCGTAAGTATTCATAATTGTTGCTTTTGGGAAACGCTCAATTAATTTTCTAGCCACTTCATTTGGTAACACTTCACCGCAGAATAAGAATGTTTTCATGTTCGGTAGCATACTTTCAGAGAAGGATGCTTCCATTAAACACATTTCAGCGAAAGAAGGTGTCGAAGTCCATACTTGAATATCCGATTGCTCTAAAGAAGCAAACAAGTCTTTTGGACGCGCAATCATATCTTTATCGATTGCCCAAAGTGTACCACCTGTTACTAATGATGGGTAAATATCCATGACAGATAAATCGAATGAGA
>NZ_LPUS01000020.1:0-552 GCF_001563515.1 Bacillus sp. JH7
CGCTAATTCTTCCTCACTTAATTCATTTAGCGCTTTTCCAGATGGGTGTTTCGGTAAGTCTTTTAGCTTTTCTCTTACTTGTGGATCTTTCCACGCCTCTACTAACTCTTCTTTTGTGAACTTGTATCCTTTTGACATTTCATTCATCCTCTCGTTTTGGTTTTTTATTTTATTTACAAATCTTAATTGACGTTGTTAATCCTATAATTACTCCCACACAAAGTGGTGTTGTTTCTGGTTGTACATCTGATGCCCCTTGGATTTCCGCTAATTCTTCCTCACTTAATTCATTTAGCGCTTTTCCAGATGGGTGTTTCGGTAAGTCTTTTAGCTTTTCTCTTACTTGTGGATCTTTCCACGCCTCTACTAACTCTTCTTTTGTGAACTTGTATTCTTTTGACATTTCATTCATCCTCTCGTTTTGGTTTTTTATTTTATTTACAAATCTTAATTGACGTTGTTAATCCTATAATTACTCCCACACAAAGTGGTGTTGTTTCTGGTTGTACATCTGATGCCCCTTGGATTTCCGCTAATTCTTCCTCACTTAAT
>NZ_LPUS01000021.1:0-515 GCF_001563515.1 Bacillus sp. JH7
GGTGGGACAGATGATTGGGGTGAAGTCGTAACAAGGTAGCCGTATCGGAAGGTGCGGCTGGATCACCTCCTTTCTATGGAGAATTGATAAGCGCTGCTTATCAATATAAGTTTCCGTGTTTCGTTTTCGTTTAGTTTTGAGAGTTCAATTCAGTGTTGACTCTTAAATGAGGATATGATATAAATAAATCCTGCAATTTGTATGGGCCTATAGCTCAGCTGGTTAGAGCGCACGCCTGATAAGCGTGAGGTCGATGGTTCGAGTCCATTTAGGCCCACCATACATTTTGGGGCCTTAGCTCAGCTGGGAGAGCGCCTGCCTTGCACGCAGGAGGTCAGCGGTTCGATCCCGCTAGGCTCCACCAAAAAGCTATTTTAAATAGCAAATGGTATGTTCTTTGAAAACTAGATAACAGTGTAGCTCATATTTTTTAATTTTTAGTTTGGTTAAGTTAGAAAGGGCGCACGGTGGATGCCTTGACACTAGGAGTCGATGAAGGACGGGACTAACGCCGA
>NZ_LPUS01000022.1:0-594707 GCF_001563515.1 Bacillus sp. JH7
CTAACTTTTCAAAACAACAAGGTTACCACTTCATTTTCAACAATGATTTAAAACCTGAAATGAAAAAACAAATTGCAAAGCGTTTATTAAACTTTGAGATTGTAAAAAAAGAAACTTTATTAAAAATCTCGCTTGAAGGCATCGCTTATGATGATACGAAGTATAAAGTAAAAGCACTTGCTGCTAAACCTTTCGCTTATATTTACCGTAACATTTTAGATCGTAAAGATTTATTTACAGCTATGTTTAATATTAAACCGCACAAAGAGAAGCTCGATCCTTCATTAAAACAAATGAACTGGGAAGAAGCTCGTAAACATGCGGATCAAACAGGTGCAGCAGAATCTGGATCTAATGAATATGGTATCGAAGATGGTTACTTCAATAGCAAAATTAAGAAAAAATTAAAGCAACGTGAAGGTTACTTAAAAAATGATGCTTACGACCAATCGCCAGAATATGAAGATTTACAAATTGTACTTGATTTATTAAAACAATCTGGTGCAAAACCACTCTTCATTTCTGTTCCTGTAAAAGGTCCTTGGTACGACTACGCTGGCTTCCCAAAAGAACGCCGCGAAGCATACTATAAGAAAGTTCATGAGCAAATTGAAAAAGCTGGTTATCCAATTGCCGACTTCTCAAATCATGAATACGATAAATACTTCTTAAAAGATCATATGCACTTAGGTTGGAAAGGCTGGGTTTACATCGACGAAGCCATCCAACAATTTTATAAAGCAAACTAATGAAAAGACCGCTTGAATTACTCAAGTGGTCTTTTTGTATATATTTTGTAATTGTTCGATTGCATTCTCTGCTTCTTTCATAACTCGCTCCACTACATGCTGAGCTGATTCGATTCGAGCTAATGATGCTGCCTGTCCTGCCCAAAGTGACATATATTCTTCCTTATTTTGCTTCGCTGCCTCTTGGCGTATTTTAGAAGTTAATACGTTTTGCACTGGATACATCGGTAGCCCTTCTTCTTTTCCTTCATGTCTCTCTATAAATTCATTCCGAATACCCCGCGCATATTTCCCAGAAAACGCACGAGTTACAGTTGTGCTCGTATCTGTACTATGTAAAACCGCTTCTTTATACACATCGTGCGTAATACTCTCTTCACTTGTTAAAAAGGCCGATCCCATTTGAACACCTTCTGCTCCTAGTGCCAATGCCGCAACAAGCCCTTGTCCGTTCATTACACCACCTGCTGCGACAATTGGGATATGTGGAACAGCCTCTACTAACTGAGGTATCAACGCAAAAGTACCAATCATAGCATCTCGTTCTTTCCCAATAAACGTTCCTCTATGCCCTCCTGCTTCGCTACCTTGCCCAATAATAATATCTACTCCTAGCTCAGCAAGTACTTTCGCTTCCTTCACATGGGTAGCTGTTCCGATAACTTTTATTCCACTTCTTTTTAAATCATTTATTTCTTCTTTTTCTAACGTTTGAAATGCAAAACTAACGACCGGTACTTTTTCATCTAATAGCACTTGTAATTGTTCCTTATAGCTTTTTGGAAGCTTTAACGTTCCTTCTACTTCTATACCTAATTCTCTATTCACTCCGCTTAGTAATACTTTCGCCTCATTTACCTTCTCTTCTTCTATTTCTATCTCTTTCGTTACAAGTAAATTAACACCGAACGGCTTATCTGTTAGTTCTCTTATTCTATAAATCGCTTCACGAATTTGTTCTGGGCTCATATAGCCCGCTCCAAGCGTCCCTAATCCTCCGCTATTACTTACTGCTGCAACAAGTTCTGGCGTCGTAATCGCGCCTGCCATACCGGCTTGAACAACGGGATACTCAATTTTTAATATGTCTGTTACTCGACTTGTAAACATCATTTCCCCTCCTATTTCCTTTATATCTTCTTTATTTGATAAGCTTTCCCCTGCTTTTGCAAGGGTTGAACTTCATATGAAGCGAATATATTGAAAGAGAAGGAGGCTGAGCTTAATGATTTATCCAAATGCATTAAAACAAGATGATACAGTAATGATCATTGCACCATCTGGTCCACCTACAATCGAAAATGTATTACAAGGTGTGAATGTATTACAAGAGATGGGGTTATCCGTAATAATCGGGAAGAGCGTTTACGAGAAATATGGATTTTTAGCCGGAAGTGATCAAGTTCGGCTTGACGATATACATGAAGCATTTACAAATAATGAAGTGAAGGCCGTTTTCTGTGCACGAGGTGGTTACGGAAGTGCTCGTCTCCTCCCTCACATTCAATATGAAATCATTCGGCAAAACCCTAAAATCTTTTGGGGATATAGCGATATTACAGCTTTACATACTGCTGTTTCACGTTATGCAAAGCTTATAACATTTCATGGTCCGATGATTGAAGAACTAGGAAAAGGTATTGATTCTCTATCTTTATCCTCTTTCAATCAGCTATTCCATCCGTATTCAACCATTTTATCTGCATCAGAATGTATCGTATCTAGCTCTCACAGTACAGTTACAGGTACGTTAGTTGGAGGAAATTTAGCTGTGTTAACAAGTATAATTGGCTCGCCCTACGAGATAAATACGGACAATACACTTTTATTACTTGAAGACATTGGTGAAGAACCGTACCGCATTGACCGTATGTTAAATCAGCTACTTTTATCTGGAAAGTTTAATGAATGTAGGGGCGTTATTTTCACAAGTTGTCACGACTGCACTCCTTCAAAGCCATCTCAATCATTGCAAGCAATATTATATGAATATTTCGCACCATATCATATACCGGTCCTATTCGGTTTACCAATTGGACATATAAGTCCAAACATCGGTATTCCACTTGGAGCTACAGCGACAATAAACACGAATAATAAAACAGTCTCTATTTCTTCCGGTATAGCTACTCCATATTCAAATTAAAAAGGAAAAGCGATTACGCTTTTCCTTTTACTTATAATAATTAAAAATTCGTCCAGATGAGATATCTGCAATTTCTTCTGGAATAAATGTTTTACTTATATCAGTACCAACATTTAATACAGCTGTAGCATCTTTCTCAATGCTACCAAATAACTCTTTCCCACGTATCGTAATAAGGGGCGTTCCTTCTGGCAACACATCTTTTACAAATTCCATTTGTGTAAAGAACGGAACGATCCATCTACCTTCTCCTTGGAAATGACGCAAACGAAGTATTCCCTCTGTTGCCCCGTCCTCTGCTTCTAGTGAACCAGCAACATAAAACTCAGTAGATAAGAGCAATTCATAAAATTCCTTTTGCTTCTGTTTATCATCCCCTGCTACAACAAGTACCTCTTCTAATTTCTTTACTGAAATTTGCTCCATATGATGCCACCCCTATTTTCAAAATGATTGTACTTAGATTATACGAAATATTCTTATTTTTTTCTACATAATTTGCAATTATTTTCTTAAAATAATTTTAATACTTCTTTTGTCGTCACAATCGTAGCAAACTCTTCATGTAAATTTACAAGTGTCATATTGTGAATATCTTCTGCACTATACTCCTTACCATCTAAACCTTTACGGTTAAAAGTAGCCGTTGCATCACTCACTAAATATGTTGTAAATCCTAAATTCCCTGCCATTCGTGTTGTAGTTTCCACACAGTGATTTGTCGTTAATCCTACAACCACTACTGCATTACATTTGTTCTTTCTTAATTGCTCTTCTAAATTTGTCCCAATGAACGCGCTGTTAACGAATTTCTGAATAACCACTTCACCAAGTAGTGGTTGCACTTCTTCTTTAAAGTTTACCGTTTCCGCTCTCTCATAAAACATTGACTGAGCATTTTCTTTATTTACATGTTGAATATGAAAAACTGGTCGTTCCCTTTTTCTCCATTCTTCTAACAAAATTCTCATGTTTTCTTCAGCAAAAATATTATTTCTCTCGCCCCAATCTGGTAATTGAAATGCCTTTTGTACATCGATTATGATAAGTGCTATTTGATTTGTCATCATTCCCCCCTTAATTTGGCTGTAATTGAAATAGAAAACCAAGTTGTTGTGACGCAGTAATAAAGCAAACATAGGCGCAAAGCTCTACAATTTCTTTTTCTGTCCAATATTGTTTTAATACGTGAAACATAGTATCATCTATTGCTTTTCGGTCATGAACAAATGTATGCGCAAAAGTAACGGCTACACAAATCTCCTCTGCCTTTTGCATATCATCAGGTCTTCCTTTTGCCATACAGTACGGACATTCATTCCCATACGCTAATGTTCTTCTCACTTGCTCCTTCAACTCTGCTGAAAGAGTTCCTTTATTGTACAGTGTATCTTCTAACGTACTCCACGAATGTAATATATCCGAATTATGCCCTAATAACTTTTGAAACTTTGTATCTCCTACATTTGATAATGAAATTCTCTCCATCATTTCCCCTCCTATTTCCTTCTGTTTTATTGTAAAATAAATAACGTTCACTTTACATTTCATATGAATCTTAATTTATATTTTCCCTTTACAAAAATCATTATTTTACTGGAGGTATATTTACAAATGCAATTAGACCGTGTTGATCGGAAAATTTTAAATGAATTATATAATGATAGTCGCCTTTCGATGCGTGAATTGGCGAAACGAGTAAACTTATCTGCTCCATCTACTTCAGAACGTGTTCGTAAGCTCGAAAGCGAAGGTGTTATTCAAAAATACACAATCGATATTGATTATAAAAAAGCAGGACTCGTTTTAGATTGTATTTTAGAAATCACTTTAAAAAATGGTGATACAACACGTATGCAACAGTTTATTCAATCTTATCCATCTGCAAGTTTTTGTTACCGAGTAACAGGAAGCTTATGTTACATTGTAAAAATTTCTGTTCCTTCACTCGTTGAACTTGAAGAATTTATCAATGATGTTTCTTCATATGCAACGACAGTTTCTCATATCGTATTATCAGAAGTATCTCTTACTCCTGATATTGAACATATCTTCCCAGAAGATTAATTTATTTTTATTCATAAAATATCAAAAAACCCCTTACAATAAGAATAAAAATAATATATTATGTATTAAAATACATAAAGTTCGAGAAAGGGGCTTTACATTGAAAATCTGGTTTTATGAAAAAACGGCACAATTAGATGACTTGCTTGGTATTTGGGACAACGTTCCGACCATCCCGCGAATTGGTGAAAAAGTGGAGATTTTAAAGACGGTCCGTACTGTTACAGATATTAAATATGTAAAGAACGGTAATAATTTCCGCGTGGAAATTATTACAAATTAAAAAGTAGCTCTTAAGGAGCTACTTTTTAATTATCTATTATGTGCTTTCTTTATAACGATTTTATCTTCTTCTACAGATACTGTTACATAATCATTTTCTTCTAACCGAAGCTTATTTACAGCCTCATCTGGTAACTCTATGGCCATCAATCTATCGGTTACGATCACTTGACTATACACTTCATTTTCTTGTGATGAACTCACTACTTTTTGCTCATTTATAAAACGTACTCGTGGCACGCCAACTTCTTTTACTGTACGCCATTGTTTCCAAACATAAGGAATTAACCAAAGTAATCCAACAACTGTAAGACCGATACCAATCCATAAATTACTTTGCGCTTGTAATTCAGTAATTGAGATTGTACCACTTTCTTCTCCACCGAAAAATTGCATACTTGTTGCAATCTAAGTGAATTTTATGTAATAAAAATCCCCGTTTTTACAAGCGGGGATTTCTTTTATTATAATACGTCACGTTTTTGGAATAATGCACTTGATGCTACAAGTAACACAACAAAGTATGCAACTACAAGTAATAATGAAGTTGTAAACGTAAATTCTGTAAATGTTGGTTCCATTCCACCATTGATTAATTTATTACTATCGTAAGCTCTTAAATCCAAATGGTTGAATACTACAAACTTCGCTACACCTTTTGCAAACATTATTAATACCATATTAATTGCACCTTGTAAGAAGAATAGGAACATCGTAATAATTAATGGTAATACAGATTTTCTAAAGACATTTGCTAGGAAAAATGCAAGTGTTGCAAAAAAGAACGGTGAAAGTAGTTGATATAAAGTTGACTTCATTACGATTCCTAACGTTAATTCTGTTTTACTACCATCCATTACAATACCGCCAATAATCATTGCAATTAGCATACCAGCTAATACGATAAATAACATTGCTAATAACACTGTAATATATTTAGAAAATAAAACTGCAAGTCTTTTTCTTGGACGGATTAACAATTGTTTAATTGTACCTTTTTGGAACTCATCAGTAAGAGTACGGGCAGCAAGTGTAATCCCAAAAATCGTTGTAAATAAAACAATTAAGCCAATCTCTGAGTTTGCATAATCTAAATATGACCCCTTAAACTCATCACCTTTTCCCCACTTCAACATTGCTAAAGTACCTAAAATTTCGAGTGCCGCAATGACACCAATTAAAATATACATACCTTTTTTCGCATGCAACTTTAAAAATTCATTTTGAATTAATTTAAACATTACGCTTTCACTCCCCCAGTAATCGCTAAGAACTCATCCTCTAACGTTTTATTTTGAACAGTAACGCCATATACAAGCACATCAGCATGAACAAGTTTTTTTACAAGTTGCGGAATGTTGTCTTTTGTTACAGATGCTACAATTACATTCCCTTTTGCTTTACCTTTAATGATTTCATTTGCTTTCTGAACTTCACCTACTTCAAACGCTACAACGGCTGCCTCATCATGTTTCACTTTTTCATGTAAGTTGTACTCTTGTACAAACTCACCTTGTTTAATAATAACGACGCGATCACACATTAATTCAATTTCACTCAATAAGTGACTTGATACGATTACAGCAATATTCTCTTCTTTCGCTAAACGTTGTAAATAATCACGAATTTGGCGAATACCAGCTGGATCTAATCCATTTGTCGGCTCATCTAAAATTAAGATTTTCGGCTGATGAAGTAATGCCTGTGCAATTCCTAAACGTTGTTTCATACCAAGTGAATATGTTTTCACCTTTTTATGAATCGCATGCTCTAATTCAACAAGCTTGACAATCTCAGCAATGCGCTCTTTACTAATTGGTGTAATGGCCATGTTCGCAAAATGCTTTAAGTTTTGCATTCCTGTCATATAATCATATAGTTCAGGATTTTCTACAATCGCTCCAATTTGCTCTAGTGCCTTTTCACGCTCCGAGCGAATACTATGTCCACAAATTGTAATATCGCCCTCTGTCATTGAAATAAGACCTGTCATCATACGGATCGTCGTCGTCTTACCGCTACCATTCGGTCCAAGGAATCCGTATACTTCTCCTTCACGAACCTCAAATGATAAACCACGAATAATTTCCGTTCCACCAATCCTTTTTCGAACATTCTCTAACTTTACTACTACGTTTCCCAATGCTGATTCCTCCTTTAGACTTCTAGTTTTTTATCGATAATGTGACCTGTAACTACTAGTAATATAATTGTTAATAAACAATTAAAAAATAGATTTAAAATTGTAACCTCTGTACCAGAATAAAATGATGTATTTAAAAAACCATTTTGATCTATAAATCCAATATTATTTATAGCAAACACATACTTTTCTATTTGCTGAAAAATATACGTTATTCCTCCATTAAATGCGGTAAAAATGACGAATAAAACTAAACAAGCAACTTTATTCATCGATGATTTCACATTGAATAGTTTTACAATTACTATAATAAAATAAATAGAAACTAGCATATTAAGAAAATCTAGTCCCCATAAGAAAATAGATAATATATGATGTAATATTCCATAATTATATAAACTGTGTATTGCTTGCTGAATACCTAAATTAGTTTTTCCATTGTAAATATTTAAAGAAAAATAGTATAGAAAAATGATTCCTATTCCTAGTAAAATCATAAAGAGTAGTACACAGAATAAAATATTTACACATATATACTTTTTTGCTGAAATAGAAGTATAACGTAGCATAGAGTTTTTTAACATTTTCCGAAAAGACGATATACCTGTTAAAAGAATTGCAAATCCATTTATACCTAGTACGATAAAGAATATAATAATAATTATATCTTGCCTACCTGAAATTCTAACTCCTGAAACTCCTTTCATATTAAATAAAAGAATGAATGAAACTGTAATAAAACCAAAGTAAATAATGGCTATCTTTCTCTTATTACAATTATACAGATAACGAAAAAGCTGACTCATTTCTCATAGGCCTCCTTAAACAGCTCATGTACTGCTTTACCCTTTTGAAATCGTAGTTCTTCCACATTTTCATGCAATATTATTTCTCCATCTTTCAAAAAGATTACTTCATCGAATATATTTTCGATTTCTCTTATTAAATGAGTCGATATAAGTAGCGTACAATCTTCACGATAAAATTTAAGTATTAGCTCAAGTACATGTTCTCTAGAAACAAGATCAATCCCGCCCAACGGCTCATCCAGTACGTATAGCTTCACTTTTCGAGAAAACGTTAAAATAATCTGCAGCTTCTCAACCATACCTTTTGACAATGCTGTAATTTTTTCTTCTAACGGTATTTTAAATTCTGCAATCGTATCTACCGCTTTTTGAATATCGAAGTCTTTATAAAAATCTCGGTAAAAAAATAAAGCGTCTTTTACAGTCATCCAATCATCAAAGACTGGCTTATCGGACATAAATGAAACGATTTCTTTCGTCTGTAATCCTACCTTTTTACCGTCTATTGTAATACTACCTTCAGAAGGGTGTTGCAAGCCTGCAATCATTTTCAATAACGTCGTTTTCCCGCTCCCGTTATCTCCAACAAGCCCAACGATTTTCCCTTCCGTAATCTCTATGTTTAATTCACGGATCACTGCTTTTAATCCGTATCTCTTCCATAAGTTTTCTATTTTCAATAGCTCTGTCATTGGCTCTCCTCCCTCTTATCATGTAATGAAGAACGAAGAATTGTAAGAATTTCTTCTTCTGAAAAACCTAAATTGTCCATTCCATCTATAAAAGAATGAAGTAATTCTTTCGCCATCTCTTTTCGCAGCTCCATAATTTTCTCCCCTTCATTCGTTACATACCGTCCCATTCCTCTACGTGTTACAACAACTCCATCCCGTTCTAGCTCTTGAAATGTACGCTGAATCGTATTTGGATTAACTTGTAATTCACTCGCTAATTCACGGACAGAGGGAATTTTATCACCAGGCAATAAATGTCCTGTTACGATTTCTTTTTTTATGTATTCCATTACCTGAATGTAAATTGGTGTATTTGGAGAAAACTCTATTTTCATTTCTTCCCTCCTTTTGTATCGGTGTACTAGTTAAATAATACACTGATACAAAAGGTTTGTAAATACCCATTTAATTACAAAAAAGTTCTATCCGTTAACCGAATAGAACTTCCCAAATATAAATCGCTATACAAAAATAATAGTGTTATGTAAACAAAATTATAAAGAAAAGCTGTCTTATCAATCAATAAGACAGCTTTTCTTTATAATTCTATATTAAAAGTTAAACACGAAGTCATCGTCAGCTAACTTTTCAACGTTCGTTGCTTTTACGTAACCATTTCCTTTTACAGAGAAGAAATCATGGTTTTTCGTATCTGTACGTAAACCATTTAAAACGATTGGGTTAATTTCTTCTTCTTCAAACTTCGGCTCAAGTCCTAAGTTCATAAGCCCTTTATTCGCATTGTAACGAACGAAACGATTTACATCTTCTACAAGACCGATAGAAGTGTAAATTTCTTCTGTATAGGCCATTTCAATTTCATATAGTTCCATTAATAACTCTTGTGTTTCTTTTTGCACTTCTTGTTGCTCTTCTGCAGAAAGTTCTGCGAAGATTTGTTGTGCTAAAATACCGACGAATACGCCGTGAATTGACTCATCACGAATTATCAAGTTGATAATCTCACCACTTGCTGTTAGTTTTCCTTGACCAGCTAAGTAAAGCGGATAGAAGAATCCACTATAGAATAAATAACTTTCTAAGAACACACTTGCTACCATTGCCATGTATAACTCTTTTTTCGTTACTTCAGGCTTTAGCAAACGACGATAGTAACCAGTAATAATACCGGCCTTTTTCTCAAGTAATGGATGAGTATCTACCCATTCAAAAATATCATCAATTTCTTCTTCAGTAGCTAACGTTGTAAAGATATGACTGTAACTCTTCGCATGTACTTCTTCCATAGCACCCATGAAAGCTAATACACTTTTCGCTTGTAAATTTTCAAGATGAACAAGTACAAGAGGCATACCTTCGCCGCCTTGTTTCGTATCTAAAAGTGTTAAACCACCTAATACACGCTTATAAGCAATCTGCTCTTCTTTTGATAATTGTGCCCAAGTATTTTTGTCAGAAGATACCGCGATTTCCTCTTCTGTCCAAAACTGAGCGATATTTTGCTTCCAAAACATTAAACTAAAATCATCTTCTTTTTTGTTCCAGTTTACCGCACGCATTAAATCGCCCCTTCTCTAAATATGATAACTAAGCATGAGCAGGGTTCAGAAAACCCTGCTCATCATGTCTCACTTTTTATATTAAACGGTACAAGCCACACACTCTTCCACGCTTAATTTACGTGTTCTCGTATAATACAGACTCTTTAAGCCTTTTTTATGTGCATAGATGTAGTAACGTGCTAATTCACGTGTTGAAATATCACTATTAACGTAAAGAATTGTACTAATTCCTTGGTCAATATGTTCTTGAATTTCTGCGATTAAATCAATTAATTTAAACTGATTCATATCGTAAGAAGATTTATAGTACCAGAACGTATCTTTTGATAAATACGGCATTGGATAATATGTTGTCGCATTCGCATATGTTCTTGATTCGATTTGACTTACGATCGGCATTACGCTTGAAGTTGCATTTTGAACGTAACTGATTGATTGTGTTGGAGCAATGGCAAGACGATATGAGTTGTATAAACCATTCTTCTGCACTTGCTCTTTTAAACTTGTCCAATCTTCTTTTGTCGGAATATGAATTCCTTCAAATAGTTGCTGAACTTTTTCAGTTACAGGACTGTAATCTGTCGTTTCATACTTTTCGAAGTATGTGCCATTCGCATAATCAGATTTATCGAAGTCTTTAAATGTCTCGCCTTTTTCTGTAGCGATTTCCATACTTTTCTCAATAGAATAGTAATTTAACATCATAAAGAATGTACGAGCGAATTCTTTCGCTTCTGCACTTTCATAAGCGATTTTATTTTTTGCTAAATATCCGTGTAAGTTCATTGCTCCAAGTCCAACTGAATGAAGCTCGTCATTTGCTTTTTTCACAGTTGGTGCATTCGGAATAATCGTCATATCAGAAACAGCTGTTAAAGCTTCCATTCCCGCATGAACTGCTTCACGAATTTCTTTATTTTCCATTACGTTTACGATATTTAACGATCCCAAGTTACAGTTAATATCACGACGGATAATGTCATCTGTACCGTAATCATTTATTTCTGAAGTTTCTTGAAGCTGGAAGATTTCTGTACATAAGTTCGACATCTTCACAGTTCCAATATCCTTCAATGGATGTTGATTATTTGCATTTGATTTAAACATTAAGTATGGGTAACCAGACTCAAGCTGAATCATAGCGATTTTAATAAGCATATCACGTGCACTAATATCTAGTGGCTTCTTCTTCACTTTCGGATTGCTCATTAATTCATCGTACATTTCATCAATGTCAATATCATCTAAATGCTTGCCATATTCTTTATAAACCGTATAAGGCGCGAAAACATGGAAAGGTTCGTTTTTCTCAGCAAGCTCAAAGAACTTACTTGGAACGATAATTCCGATTGATAGAGACTGAATACGGCTCTTCTCATCGGCATTTATTTTTTTTGTATCAAGGAATTCAATAATATCCCAATGGAAAATGTTTAAATATACTGCACCGGCACCTTTTCGTTGGCCAAGCTGATTCGCATATGAAAACGAATCTTCAAGCAATTTCATAACAGGTACTACGCCACTTGCAGCGTTGTCGATACCTTTAATTTGCTCACCACGTGCGCGTAGCTTAGATAAGTTTAAAGCTACTCCCCCGCCGATTTTTGATAATTGCATCGCAGTATTAATGTTAAAGCCAATTGAATTTAAGCTATCATCCATCTCTAACAAGAAACAAGACACCATTTCTCCTCTTCTGCTTCTTCCCGCATTTAAAAAGGTTGGTGTCGCTGGTTGGTAGTTTTGTTTTACAATCATGCTTGCGAATTGTCTTGCTTTCGAAACATCACCGCGTCCTAAGTATAATGAAACAATTGCTACACGATCTTCATAGCTTTCTAAGTATTGTTTTTGATCATTCGTTTTTAACGCATAATCTTTGTAGAACTTAGATGCTGCCATATAAGATTGGAACTCGAAGTTTTCACCATAAGCGATGTTATATACTTCCTCTACTTCCTCCAAGCTATACTCGTCCAGAACGTTGTAATAGTAATCATGTTCTTTCATATACTCCATTCGCTCTGCCACGCTATTAAAAGGAACGGTATTCTCTCTAGCTTCTTCCATAAAGACTTCTAATGCCTCTTTATCTTTATGAAGCTGATAAAAACCGTCCTGCATTTGCGTGATTTCATTATTCAGTTCAATGTGTCGCAATCTCCCGCACCCTTTCCTTAAAATATTCTACATCGTTATTTGTTCCAGATAACTCAAATTTTGATACAATAGGCACTTCATATTTAGTAGAAATCTTGTCAGCACTTGCACCGAACATGTCTCCCCAGTTACGATTGCCGCTTGCAGATACGCCTTTTAATTTTTCATTATTGCGCTCTAAAAAGTCTAAAACACGTTCTGGTACATTTCCAAAACCTGTTGTATACGTAATAAGAATAAAGTCTTCATCTATTACTAGATCTTCATCAATTTGAACGGCCGGCATATTTAATTTGTGAATGAAACGCTTCACGTTTCCTGTCATAGAATCATATGCAACTAACATTTCCGACCCTCCCTCTCAAATCTATATTCTCTATATGTTGTTCTTGATTTCTCTATATATTGTATTACGTTTCAAAATAAGACACAAGATATATGTATAAATTCTTTCTTTTTTTAACTTTTACTTTTCGACATGATAGCCGTTTTTTTTCAATACAATGACTATGAAACAACATTCTAAAACTCATGTCAATAAAGTGCTTTTCAAAAAAGTTGTCAACGAATTTAACCTTATTTTTAAAAAAGTTAACAATATATTTTGTCATAAAACGGTAGATGCTGAAGAAATATATTTCTCCAGCATTACGCAAAAAAGAACAGATATGAAACTATAATCTGCTCTAAAAAACGATTACATTTATCAAATTTACCTTATTAAATATATTATACATATACTTTCGTTTTTCGTTACATACTAAAAGATAACTATTATAGAAAAAGATTATTATTATGGAACTTCAATTTATTTATGAAAAGTTTATTCAGAGTACTCAATGCGCAAAATATCTTTTACAAATATATGATGTGGATTTTCATCTTTATCCAGCATTGTACATACAGGAGCCTCTTCATCAAAGTATACAATCAGTCCTTCTACGTACTGATATGTATGTTGAACTTGTACAGTTACTTTAATTTCTATTGCTTCTTCATATGCTCTTTTTATTTTCTGAAGCATTTTTGCTGAACATTTTCGTTTCTCTGGATACATAACCATTCCCATAAATCGATTGCCGGCTCTATCTTTCCACATATAATCCCAATGTGGTAAAATGCCTTGTTTAAAATCGCCCATAATTCCCCTCTCCTTTATCTTTTATTTATCCCGCATTAAACGTCCATTTGGTGAAGGCTACTAATCAGTGAGAGATGCCCTGCTGATCAAAATTCTCCTTTATGAACGTGGCGTTTCTGAATATGTATAAATCACTTGCCCGCCTCGCTGTGCGTTACCAATGAAATGCTTAAAGTCTTCTCTATTTACAACAACTTCTCTGAACGTATAAAATACATCTTTCGTAACAACATACTCCTTTATTTCACCATTTTTTAGCTGATCTAAAATTGTATTTGCTAATTCTTTATCCATGTATTTCACCTCTCTGCAATATTTTATTTTATCTTATATTCTATAGGTCAACAACTGTAAATTTATCCCGCTATTTGCAGGTAGTCCGATTGGTGTTGACTACTAATCAGTCGTAGAATGAACAAAAAATCTTACTGATTAACGTTTCACTTTATCTCGTTGTTATGCCATGATTTTATTTTCGTTATTTCGCAAACAATATTGTTTTACTATATGTCCACTAAATATCATATACTAACATAGCTACTTCTCTATATCAAACATTTCGGCATTCAATTATGCAAAGTTCCATACCACTATGCTACAATATACAAATAGAACTAGGAGGGATACTATGATTCGGAAAGCAAAAAAGACAGATGCGATGGCAATAGCTCCTTTATTGTATAATGCTCTGCATGAAATTGCTGAAAAAATCACAGGTAGCACAGTTGAAGCAGAAGTATTACTAGGACTTGAGACATGGTTCTCAAAAGAAAATAACCGTCTGAGCTACGAAAACTGTTTTGTCTATGAACAAGACGAGAGTGCAGTTGGAATTATTGTCGCTTATCACGGTAGTGAAGCAACACAGCTTGACGCACCAATTGTACATCACTTAAGAGCATTACATAAAGATGAATCAATTACGTTAGAAAAAGAAGCTGAGCTTGATGAGTATTACATTGATACATTATCAGTTTCAAGTGCACACGGCGGAAAAGGTATAGGTTCTAAATTAATTGAAGCTGCCGAAATCTATGCAACTGAAAAAGGGCATAAAAAAATCGCTTTACTTGTTAATTTAGAAAACAAACGCGCCTATTCACTATACGAAAAGTTAGGTTATAAAAAAGATGAAATTGTTATGCTAGTAGGGGAACCTTATGCTCATCTCGTAAAACCATTAAACGTCAAAATTTCTATATCTTAACATAAAAGCACACGATTTATATAAATCGTGTGCTTTTATGTTAAATTTGTATTTAATATATTTCCATCCATCGCCTCGTGAAACGTATATGTTGTACATCCCCATGGCTCTCTGTGCAAAATAGGAGAACCAGACCATCCCATCGCTCTCAGTTCGGCACCAATCATTACATTCACATAATTATGACCTACAAGAGCTATACTTCCATGTACGAGAGCATAACGATGTAACAGGTAAGCCGCTTGCCTTACCCTCTCTCTTACTTCCTTATAAGACTCAACATCTTTATGGTAGCCAAGTATCCATAATGTTCGTCCAATGAACATCCATACCTTAATTGTGCATTTCAACCACTTCGGAGCAAAAAAGCATGAAGGAACTTCAGCTTCTCTAAAAAGAGAATTTTGCATAAAAGATAAAGAATCCGTCAATTCAGCTGCTGATTGTACAGCACGCCTTTGATCACTTGTTAAGACAAATTTCGCTGCTTCAATTGCCTCTATTGTTTCTATCGGCATTTTAGCTTTTTGTATCATTGACTCGGAATCATACTGTTTCATCCATTCGTGAAATGAATTAATTGTCATCGGTTCTCTTATACGACTTAAACAACCATGACGAATAAAAGAAATCTTCATTCTTTTCACTCTCCATTCATCACTTATGAACTCTATTATGCACTAGTTCTAAACATCATACCACGCAAGAAAATAAAGTTATATCCCTTTACATCTCCCCACCACTATCATGTGTTATCGAAGCATGGATACCATCCATCCCATCAAAATATGTACTCGTATCATATTGACGAATCTTTTTTAAATGCATATAAGAAAATAAAAATAAAATTAAAGCTATAACACTCCCCACAAATTCAAACATCATTTTACCGCCTCTAATTTCTCCCACTTCAGCAGGTTATTCTACTTTTTCATTATACCTCGATATAAAGATTCTCGCATTTTTGCTATTTTTTCTAAAAAACATGGATTTTCTACATATTTTCTTACAAAAAGTGAATATTTTTCGAATTTTTACTTTGGAAACATTTACAAAGTAGGAAATATGGTTCAAAATAGGAGGAAATAAAAAAACCCAAATTTATTCTTTTTTTGGGAAAACTGTAACAAGGAGAGTTGCTTATGCAGATCGCAGAAACTGGAGATATCATCGAATTTAAAGGTGGAATGCAAGGCCGTGTTCAAAAAGTAAATCAAAACTCTGTTATTGTTGATATAACAATTATGAAGAATTTTAGAGAACTAGATATGGAACCTCTTACAGTTGTAAGTCATAAAAACTATACTGTCATTAATCAAAATGCATAATATAATAGAAAGAAAGGGCCTGTATAGTATACAGGCCCTTTCTTTCTATTAACGATTATCAATTGTTTCCGGATATAGATCGTGGTTCATCATGCGGTAGTCAGCCATTTGTTCATACTTCGTACCTGGGCGCCCGTAGTTGCAGTATGGATCAATTGAAATGCCACCACGTGGTGTGAATTTCCCCCATACCTCAATATAACGCGGATCCATTAATTTAATTAAATCGTTCATAATAACGTTCATACAATCTTCGTGGAAATCACCATGATTGCGGAAACTAAATAAATACAACTTTAAAGATTTACTCTCTACCATTTTTTGCTCTGGAATATAGCTAATATAAATTGTTGCAAAATCTGGTTGTCCTGTTTTCGGGCATAAACTTGTAAATTCAGGACAATTGAATTTTACAAAATAATCACGGTTTGGATGATTATTATCAAATACCTCTAATATTTCTGGGCTATATTCAAATAAATATTTTGTATTTTGATTCCCTAGTAATGTTACATCTTTTAAATCCTCATCTAATCTTCCTGTCATTTTAAACATCCCTTCTCGTTATACGCCGCGCTTATTTCCCCATACTAACGCATGAAGCTGAGGCAATACTTTTGCATCATTCATCTCTTTACAATTTACAGCTTTATCAATCAGCCATTCATACTTATCTAATAAATTTTTTATAAGCATCGCATCATCCACTGTTTTTGTATCATCGTTTCCTACTTGTAAGAAAAATGGTACCTTTGGATAACGTTCGTGCATCTTAACTGCATATTCAAAATCATGATCATCGAATACTACTACTTTTAAACTAATATCTTTTCCTGCTAGTTTCTGAATAATAGCATCTAACTTATGAAAATCTGTTTTCATCGTTGAACTTGGTGGTTTTGGAGAAATTGTTACCTCATCAATTTGAAGTAACCAATCTTGCCATTTACTCCCTTGCGTTTCAATTGCCGTTCGCATTCCATTTTCTTTTAATATAGAAAGAAGAAACTCAATATTTTTCAGCAATGCCGGATTTCCACCTGAAATCGTAACATGAGAAAAATTTTCTCCTCCAATTGCAACAAGCTCATCCCAAATATCTTCTGGTGTCATCTGTCTAATTTGATCTTTAGCTGATCCATCCCACGTAAAAGCAGAATCACACCAAGCACAGCTATAATCACAACCAGCTGTACGGATAAACATTGTTTTTTGCCCTACAACCATTCCTTCACCTTGAATAGTCGGACCGAATATTTCTAAGACAGGGATTTTACTCATCAAGCATCCACTCCCGTCTTACTTCCGCATAACTAGTCGGCGTCTCAAATAGACGAACAAATTCAACGCGAGCTCCTTTATATTCGTTCACTCGATTCTCTTTTGTTAGTGCTTCTGCCATCTTTTCATAAATCCAAACGACCATATTTTCAGCAGTCGTATTCATTGCAGGTAACGTTTCGTTTAAATAACGATGATCTAGATAAATTTCGATTTCATTTTTCCAAATTTCTTTTATATCTCCAAAGTCAATTGCAAGACCTATTTCATTTACATATCCACTAATTCCAAATACAACTTTATATGTGTGACCGTGTAAGTTTTTACATTTCCCTTCATAACAGTGTAAATGGTGTGCTGCATCAAATGTAAATTCCTTGCTGACCATTACTCTTTTATTATGGTATTTGAGTTGTTTACGCTGAATATCCTTGTCCATTTTTTGCAAATTCTCTACGATGCGAAATCCAAAAAAGTTATCCATTAGTTATTCGCTCCTTCGCGTTCTTGTAGGTACGTATCTAATCCTGCTTTACGAAGTTGACATGCTGGACATTCACCGCAACCATCACCAATGATTCCGTTATAACATGTTAATGTTTTTTCTCGAACAAACTCAAATGCTCCAAGTTCATCTGATAATTTCCATGTTTCAGCCTTATCAATCCACATAAGTGGCGTGTGAATGACAAACGGGTAATCCATAGATAAATTTAAAGTAACATTTAACGATTTCACAAACACGTCACGGCAGTCTGGATAACCACTGAAATCAGTTTCACATACACCCGTTACAATATGACGTGCTCCAACTTGTTTTGCTAATACAGCAGCAAATGATAAGAAGAGTAAATTTCGTCCATCTACAAATGTCGATGGCAATTCACCTTCTTCATGTGTAATCTCCATATCCGTTCTCGTTAACGCATTTGGAGCAAGTTGATTTAATAGACTCATATCTAGTACCGTATGCTTTATTCCTAGTTCTTTTGCAATTTCCGCTGCACAATCAATTTCTAGCTTATGACGTTGATTGTAATTAAACGTTACAGCTTCTACCTCTGCAAACTGCTCTATTGCCCAAAATAAACATGTCGTACTATCTTGTCCTCCACTAAAAACAACAACTGCTTTTTCTTTTTTCATTTCACTCATTCTCCTTCTCTACTATAAATAAGAAGAAAGAACGTTCTTGAACTGTCACAATAAAAAAACAAAACAATACCTAAGGATATTGTTGTTTCCATAGTTTTTTATAGAGGGAGTTCGCGAACCTCTCCCGCGCGATGCACGGAATTTCTTCTTTCATTGACACAGCTTATTGTAACATATTGTATACTAGCGTAAAAATTTCTGATTTTTCCGCTATTTATTATTTCATTTCTTTCATTTTATAGTATGATTAATTTAATCTAAGAAGAGAGGAGGCATCCCACTGAAATCCTTTATTATTTATCTCTTTTTAAATATATTATTCATCCTGATTACAATGCTCGTATATCATTTATTTTGGAATCAAAAAGGGAAACGCTCTCCTAAATTAAATTCAGCTATATTCATTGTACTCTGTTGCCTTGCTACCGTACTCTGTATTACATTTGCAGCAAAAACAAATAATGGTTTTCAATTTGATATGCGCCATATTGTATTAATTGTCGGTACATTAACGGGAGGGCCTATTGCTGGTGGTTCTATCTTAGTTGTATTAAACATATATCGCTTATTATTAGGTGGGGTAGGTGTTTTCCCATCTCTTATCGGTTCTGTTCTTCTATTTATTGTTCTATTATTAACATATAAATTTTTCAATCGAACTTCTAATCGTATAAAAATAACACTTGCTATTATCTACAGTCTCACATACGGATTTAGTTGGATACCCTTCTTCCTTTCAAAGGTTACAAATAAGACTGATTATATACCGCATATTATTGTGTATGAATTATGTTCAATGCTTGGTACGATTCTAATTCTATATTTACTACACATATTACAAACTCAAGTTCGTCTCCAAAACGAACTTATAAATGCTGAAAAGTTTCATTTAATTGGTGAAATGGCAGCGTCTATCTCTCATGAAATTCGCAATCCATTAACTTCAACGAAAGGTTTTTTACAACTGTTACAATCAGGTACATGCACTGAGCAGGAACGAAAATTATATATCGACATTGCCATTAATGGCATCGAACAAGCAAATCATGTTCTTACAGATTATTTAACCTTTGCTAAACCAAGCATTGAAAAAGAACAAACATTACAGTTAGAAGAAGAATTACTACATGCATTGTCGTTAATTACACCGCTTGCTAATTTAACAAATGTACGTACTCATTATATAAAGCAAAGCACTTCTTTTTTTATCGTTGGAGAAAAGCAAAAACTAAATCAATGTTTATTAAATATTTTAAAAAATTGCATTGAGGCTATGCCAAAAGGCGGTGATCTTTATTTCACATTAGTTCCTGATCATAAGCATATTCAGTTATATATAAAAGATACAGGAGTCGGTATGGATTCAGAACAAGTAAAACGTCTTGGCTCTCCTTTTTATTCAACGAAAGAAAAAGGTACTGGACTTGGAATGATGGTCGTATTCAGTGTTGTTCAAGCTATGAATGGAAAAATTGATATTATAAGTGAAAAAGGAATCGGTACAACCTTTTTATTAACTTTTCCACTCATACAAAAAACGTGATGAAATACTCATCACGTTTTTTCTGTTCCTTCAACTAATTCAGCAAAAGCTTTCACTTTTCCGTGCGGTTGTTGATTTTCTTTACGTGCTTTCCAGGCGCGCTCTTCTTCTCGCTTCTTTTTAGACATGTTTTTTCAACTCCTTCTTTTCTTTCTCCATGTAGTATTCCAAAATAAGAAAGAAAACTATGCACGTATCAAAAAAGAAGTGGTTTCCCACTTCTTCCACTTTAGCGTTGCAAAATTGCATGTTTCGCCTCTTTTAACTGCGTAAGATGTCTTTGTTCATGCAAATCAAGAAATTGAACCCATTGATACAAATTCAGATCATTAAAAACAGGATGCTTTAATCCATTTTCAAATAAATCTTTTTCATCTATAACACTATGAAGCGCGTGTAATAGTTCTTGGCGTGAATGTTCTAGCAATTGAATTCCTTGCTGTTTTTTCATTAAAGTTTCTGTTGGTTGCATTTGCTGAGGAGCTTCTCGTTTATGTGTGCGATCAAGCGTAAGTTGGAGGTCTTTAAATGGAGTCATGTTTCTTTCCTTTTTTTGTAAAGCATATACAAGGGCAGACGTGACAGATTGTTCAACTAAATGCAAGTGGTGTAAAATTTGAATAATGCTCCATTTATCACGGCGTGGCTTTACATTCACTTCTGTGTCATTTAACATTTCAATTTCTGATAATAGCGTGCTTCGAGTAGACTGTAATGAGTTTACTAAACTTTCTAAACTTACATCCATATTAGATTGAAGCATACTTGTTCCCCCCTTTTGTTTGTGAAAAGAGGTGCTCCTTATTAGAAACACCTCTTTAGTATTCTGAATTTTCTTTTATTATCTCATCATTTTCCCATTATGTCGATGTTAAACATGTGAAAAAAAGCGCATGTTTTTTACAATTTTGTGTCGTCAATCGCATGTAACCATGCTTCAATTTCTGTAATAACACTTTTCACACAGCCTTCAGCAAATGGTGATGTTAAATTTGCAACTTCTACTAATTCTAAGAACGATTTACTTCCACCTTGTTGGCACAGATTCACATAATCTTCCCAAGCCTCTTGTCTATTATCTCTTGCACGTTTCCAAAATTGTAGCGCACAGATTTGAGCAAGCGTGTAATCAATATAATAGAACGGCGAACTATAAATATGTCCTTGACGTTGCCAAAAACCACCGCGCTCTAAATAATCATTATCCTCATAATCACGATGCGGTAAATATTTCTTCTCTATGTTACGCCATGCTGTCTTACGCTCTTCCGGTGATGCTTCAGGATTTTCATATACATAATGTTGATATTCGTCAACAGATACACCATAAGGTAAAAACAGGAGTGCTGAACTTAAGTGAGAGAAGTAATATTTATCTGCATCTTCTTCAAAGAATAGCTTCATCCATGGCCATGTAAAGAATTCCATACTCATAGAGTGGATTTCACATGCCTCATATGTTGGCCAATTATATTCTGGAATTTCAAATTTACGACTTTCATATACTTGGAAAGCATGACCTGCTTCATGTGTTAATACATCAATGTCACCAGATGTTCCATTGAAGTTTGAGAAAATAAATGGCGCTTTATAATTCTCAATATATGTACAATATCCGCCACCAGCTTTTCCTTTTTTCGCAACTAAATCTAATAAATCATTATCTAGCATGAAATTGAAAAATTCATCTGTTTCAACCGATAACTCTTTATACATTGTCTTTCCATGATCAACAATCCAATCCGCATCTCCTTTTGGAGTTGGGTTACCTGTAGCAAACTCCAAGTTTTCGTCGTAATAAGCTAACTTCTCTACACCGATACGTGCTTGTTGTCGCTTTCTTAATTCCGTTGTAACGGGAACGATATAATCTAGCACTTGCTGACGGTAATTAGCCACCATCTCCGCATTATAATCTGTACGGTACATTCTTGCATATCCAAGTTCAACAAAGTTTTTGAAACCTAAAGATTTTGCGATTTTCGTTCTCACTTTAACAAGCTCATCATAAATACGATCTAGTTCTTCCTCATTTCCAGCTAAAAATCCGTAGTATGCTTCACTTGCTGCTTTACGTTCGCTTCTTTCTTTTCCTTGCATAAACGGAATCAGTTGCGATAACGTTCTTTCTTCTCCAGCAAAGTCAATTTTTGCAGATGCTAATAACTGTGTATATTGCGATGATAATTTATTTTCTAATTGTAAATCTTTCACGACTTCATCTGAATATGTTTTTAAATCACATTCTGCTAGAGCAAATAATTGTTTTCCATAATACGCCTCTAATTCTTCACGAAATGGAGAATTAATGAGTGCCTTATAATATTTTGTACCATATCCTTGTACAACTGGAGAGAATTCATCAAAGAAATCCTGCTCCTCCTTATAAAAAGTATCCGTCGTATCAACAGAATGGCGAATGTAACAAAGGTTTCCCATTGTACCAAAATCGTTGCGAATCTCATTAATTGAATGAATGACTTGTTTTTGTTCTTCTACAGTTTTTGCGTTATCAAACTTCTCTAAAGCAACAGTAAATTTCTCTTTTAACTCTTCAATATTTGGGCGTTTATATTCATAGTCTTTAAATGACATGAACGAGCCTCCTCTCCATTACATACCTTTATTATAATTCAATACGTATTCTCGAATCCCCTCTTAATTTTCAACAAATTTCGGCAGTGACTGCCATGAGTTCATTACAAATAAAAAAGCCTTGGATTTATTTATCCAAAGCTCCTTTGGAACATATTATTTTTCATACTTCCCAATTTTTTTTAATAAATCAAGTAATTCATCTTTTTCATCTTTCGTTAACATTTCAAAAGACTGATGTATAACTTTCTCATGCCCCGGAAAAATAGAAGCAATAAAGTTCTCGCCAGACTCAGTTAATTGCGCGTAAATAACACGTCTGTCATTCGGACATGGGATTCTCTTTACTAATCCCTTTTTCTCCAACTTATCTACAACATATGTAATGCTGCCACTAGCTATTAAAATGCGCTCACCAATTTGCTGGAGTGGTTGACCGCCTTTATGATATAGCAGTTCTAATACAGCAAATTCAGTTGGATTTAACCCGTTACTTTGTATAGATTTATTTGTAGTATCCATAACAGAACGATGTACACGAGATAATGCAATAAATACTTTTAAAGATTGAGAAATATCTTCTCGTTCATTATTTGATGTCATACAACTTTCAACCCTTCACTTAAATTCTCAGCAATAAAAAGAAAATACCACTTCATACTTCATGTGAATTCCGAATGAGCATTCACTCATCCATTTCCTCTCCCCTAATATATTAAAAATCATTCTTGAATAAAAACATGACAATTTTAACATAGTTTATATATAATGATAATAAAAAAAGAAGGAGTACCACATTTGAAAGTCAAATTCCAAAGCATAATTATATATATATTGCTTGTTATCCTACCGACAATAGGGATTGGTGCTACATTTTATTCGTATCATACATATAAAATGAAACAGGAAAACAAATTATCTGCTCATACAGTTCTCTTTTTATATAGAGATTATTTGGATCATCATCTTGGTGAAGCAATTTCTGCTTTAGACATGCTTGCAAAAGTTGTAGGCACCGAGACTGGTAATATAAATGGCATTAAACAAATTGTACATGATACAGATGGAAACGATGCACGCTTTTCTGGTCTATATTACGCTACACCAGAAGGAGTCATTACAATCGCATCTGAAGATGAATCAAAGCCTATAGATGTTTCAGACCGTAAATATATTCAAGACGCGCTCCAAACTAAAAAAACCACTGTATCATCAGTCATTACTGATCGCGTTCTTGGACATAAAGCTATTATGATTGCTGCCCCCATATTTAATAAACAGAAGGAGCTCTCAGGATTATTATTAGCTAGTTTACGCTTTGATTACATTTCCTCTTCTTTAAATGCCATTAAACCACAATACCATTTTGAGGTAACTGATAAACATGATGTAGTTTTTCTAACCGATGATAATAACGACACAAGTGATACGCATTCTAATATGCTTACTACCCCACTCCAAAGATTAAATTGGAAGGTCTCTGTTTCTCCATTACCCATTCATCAAAAAACCTTATACCAGTGGGTTGCAATAGAGTGTATAGCTACTTTATTTTTAATGTCTATTTTATTTTTGCTTGCTCAATATATGTTGTTAAAACGTCAAACAAAACTTGAAAGACAACAAAATGAACTACAGAAAATTGAATTAGTTGGAACTTTTGCAGCGAGTACAGCACACGAAATCCGTAATCCTCTTACTGGAATTAAAGGACTCGTCGCTCTATTAAAAGAGAAATATAAAGATGAACAAGATCAGTTCTACTTTTCCGTAATTGAACAAGAAATAGAGCGAATCAATGAAATTGTAAGTGAATTTCTTATTCTAGGAAAGCCAACCGCCATCATCGAACAAACATATGATGTAAGAACAATTCTAAATGAGGTAGCATTAATTATTCAATCTGAGGCGAATTTACATAACATTGTATTCCATTTACATTTGCCAGACCATCCTGTTCATATCCGTTGTTCGAAAGACCATATGAAACAAGTGGTTTTAAACATTACCAAAAATGCAATTGAGGCCATGACTTCTAATGATACACTAACCATTGTAGTAAAAAACAATGAAACACACGCACAACTGCATATTACAGATACTGGAAAAGGGATTCCGCAACATATTCAAAAACACCTCTTTCATCCGTTCTTTACTAATAAAGATACTGGAACAGGTCTTGGACTTGTCATATGTAAACGAATTGTAGAGATGTATAATGGGCATATTTTTATCGACAGTACAGAAAATGAAGGAACGACAGTTCATATCGAAATTCCGTTACACATAGTATAATTATCCTTATCCTATAAGGGTAATTATACTTATTTCATAAAACCAGCCACAAGCATTCGCCAAAAATTATTTGATTTTCCTTCATACCCGATTTGGAAAATAGGTATTTTTATAATTGAAAACCATTTCGGTGTTTGTTTTTCTTTATAACATTGATATTGTAAAATAAGCTTGTCCAATTCTTGACTAACTTGAATTGTCTCCCTACTATTTAGCCCACTTGTTAATCCTAGTTGAATCATTTCTTCACGTTTCATATGAATATCACGTGAAAGCTTTTCTAATGTGTACTTCCTTTTTACAGTAAACATCCATATCCCCCTTATTATACTTCCATGCTCTTAACTTCACTTCTCCATTGACTTTTTTTAACTACTTAATCATATGCAAATTTGAAGAATCAGAAAATTTAACATTTTCTCCCTGTAATTTACAAATCTTTACCCTCACTTTGAGAATTATTACAAATTATTCTATCTTTGTAAATACATTCGCAATAATAGACATTTTTTTCATCTTCTTTTTTTATAAATTCTACGTAAACCGGGGATTCTTAATTTTCCACCTACTTTTCTTCGACATTTTTTGTTTAATTTATATAAAAAAGCAAAACATAATGATGATTGATAAAGTGAAACTTTAATCAGTGTTTTTTTGTTCAGCCCCCACTGATAATTAGCATTCACCAATCGGGTAGGCAGTGAATCTCCCACCTATCCAGCCCAATGTTGAGGTGGGAGTCTTACTACCCACAAATAGCAGGATAACAATAGAAAGGAAATATTTATATGCGAAAATATACGATTGCATTATTCATCATTGTTTTGTTTTTACCGTCTTTCTTATTTCCTATTCAAGCAAATGCTCATACGAATAAAGTTGCTATTGTCATTGATGATTTCGGTAATAATATGAAGGGGACTAATCAAATGTTATCACTTCCCATTCCACTCACTGTTGCTGTTATGCCTTTTCTTCCTTCCACAAAAGAAGACGCAATAGCTGCCCATAAGAAAGGACATGAAGTTATTATACATATGCCAATGGAACCTATAAAAGGTAAAAAAGAATGGCTTGGGCCGAAAGCAATTACAACTGATTTAAGCGATGAAGAAATAAACAACCGACTTGAACAAGCGATTCAAGAAGTACCGCATGCAATTGGAATGAACAATCATATGGGGTCAAAAGTAACAGCGGATGAAAGAATTGTTCGCCTTATACTTGCTGCTTGTAAAAAACACGGTTTATTTTACTTAGATAGTAAAACGAATCCTAATAGTGTCGTCCCAAAAATCGGAAAAGAATTAGGAGTTCCTATTATTGAAAACCAACTATTTTTTGATGATGTATATACAGCAGGGCATATTTCAAAACAAGCCCAATTACTCATCAAAAAAATTCAAGAAAAACCTATTATGGTAGCTATCGGGCATGTGGGCCCCCCAGGTGAAATTACATCACGCGTTATTGAAACTTCTATCCCTAAAATTCGTGAGCATGCAGACTTTATTTTCTTATCTGATCTAGCATTATCCCCGCCTCCTGTTTCAAAATAAAGTTCATTACTCACATATAATCAGCCCTCACCAATTGGGCTTTTACAGGTAACACCCGCCCACCTAACTTCTTTGCTTTCACCAAATTTTGAGGCGTGGATTTTACTACCCACAAATAGTGGGACAAAAAAGTACCTATCTATATATAACAGATAGGTACTTTTCTTTTTAACTTAAATATAATCTACGTGACTCACTCTGAATCCTTTTTTCTCTATTTTTCCGATTAATTGCTTTAATTTTGTTTCATCTAACTCATCTGATATATTTACAATAACGCGGCGGATATATTGATCACCGTTATCTAGCGTAAATAGGCCACCGATATTATATGCTTTTAACAATGTCCCAAGCTCTTTAATCGTTCCCTTACAATCTTGTGTTGCAATTGTTAATATATAACCACCTGTTCGCATACCAAATGAATCTTCAATAACATCAAATATATTCGAATGCGTTAACATACCGACAAATTCATTATAATCATTTAGCACGGCTAAAAACGGAAGCCGACGAATTACATAAAAGGCTCTGAAGAAGGAATCCTTTTCAAAAATAAATGCATTGGAATCGTCGAGCATATCCCCTGCACTTACATGCTCTAATCCGCTATTGCATTTTTTTTCTAATAAATCTACTTTATAAATAATCCCCGTGAATTTCTTCTCATCTTCTGCTAATACCGGGATGGCTCGAAATCCCGTTTCGTTCATCATTTGCAGTGCCTCTTCACCAGAATCATTTATTTTGCAAAATGTTACTTGCTGCTTTGGCAGAAAATGATATTTAACTCGCAAAATATGTTCCTCCTTACATGTCAACATGTAGTCTATATATAATAAGGAGACCTATATTTTATGAGTGAAATTATTTTTAAAACGCTTTCATTTATTTATTAACTTGTAGCTATATCACATCCATTTTTATATAACAGAGCTTCTTGCCCCCTTAATCATTAATAACTTTACATGATAGTTCATTAAATATTCTATACCCTCTAGCCATTTTTTCGCCTCTTCTGGCGTTTTTCCCCACACAATCATGCCGTAATTATGAACAAGAACTACCCCTCCACCTTCAATGAAATTCGGAACATTCCTTTCTAATAAATCAGCGAATTTTTTTTCATCTTCTACAATTGGAATTGTCATTTCTGTTATACCTTCTTTTCCGAAAACACGCTCCACACTGCGTTTATCGAACGTTACTTCTCCTTCTTCCCCATATAACTCTGATATTAAATGACTATCTACAGTCTGCACTTGTAAAATACATCCTGCACTACTTTTTTTATAAATATCCGCATGCATAAATGACTCTGCAGCTGGTTTTTCTTCATTTTCAAATACTGACTCGCACATGCAATTTACGACAATAAAATCTTCTTCCGAAAATAGCCCTTTATCTCTTCCTTCAACATTTACTAAGAATGTTAACGGCTCTTTTGACGTACATAGCGATAAGCTAATTTTGGTACCATAAAACCAATCACGAAGTGCCAATTCAGATTTCACATCTTTTAATTCATTCCATTTCTTCAGAAAAAATAACATTTCGTCACCCCCGGCATAATATTCATATAAGGTTCAAATCCTTTCTATGTAAAAGGAATATTTTTTGATTATTCTAAAAATTAATTGAATTATCACATGAGAACGCTTTTTTGTCAATATAGTTTCGTGGTTCTTCTTTAAAATAGGCTATTCATATGTCTATACTCCTATCTATTTCCTATTTCATTTTGTACATAAAAATACGCTACTCTTTAATTAAAGAATAGCGTATTTTCCTCATTTTTTATTCCGCATTAACGGGCAGCCCGATTAGTGAGGGCTAATAATCAGTGGGGAATGAACAAAACCCCCACTGATTAAAGTTTCACTTTATTTCTTTATTGCATTATATAAAAACTGTGCATATTGTTCACGTGTTACGAAATTATCTCCTAAAAAATTCCCTTCCCCATCGCCTTTTGATATTTTATTATCCACTAAAGCTTTCACATATCCTTTCGCCCAATGGTCATTTGGTATATCTTTAAAATTCTCTGCACTATTTTCATTTTCTTTTAACTGAAATACTCTTTGTAATACTACTGACATTTCATATCGAGTTAATACTCCATCTGGACGGAACATACCATTTCCATAGCCTGTCATAATTCCAGCTTGAACCACTGCATCAATAGCCGTTTCATACATATTTCCTTTCGTATCTGTAAATGCCGTTTTTGGTACTAGATTATTTTCTAATTTTAAATACCTTTGTATTAGAAGAGCTACTTGTCCACGAGTAATGTTATCACCAAATCCAAATTCACCATTTCCATAGCCTATAAATAATTTTTCTTTCGCTAAGTAATTAATTGCTTCTTCTGACCAATGTCCCTTTGGTACATCTTTAAATTCTACCACTTCTGTTTTCTCATCTTCTTTAGACGTATTACCGTCTTTACTTTCTACTACATTTTGAATAACAGACCCTGTAAAGAAAATTCCTGTATCCGCGAATGGATCTTTCACACCAAATTCATATATTTTCTCACCTGGTGTACTCCATTTCACTACACCATTACTATACGTACCGTTATCGCTCTTCAGACGGATTTTCGTAGAAACCTCACCATCTTTTTCATATATAGGTACTTTTACTTCTTTATTTACTTCTGTTTCCTCTAAAAATACTTTTTGATTTTGGACATTAATATAAGCCGTCTTACTTAGTTCTATAACTGGTCGCACATCACGGATTTCATTTGCAACAAAACTTAGAAATACTAATTTTTTCAAATTACTAACTGGTGATAAGTCTGAAATATAATTCGCTTCTAAATCAAGCTTTTGTAAGTTTACTAAACTTGATAATGGCGTAATATCCTTTAACTCATTGTTAGGTAAGTGTAATTGTTTTAACTGTGTCATCTTACTTAGAGGAGTAACATCTTTTATTTCATTTTTCCCGATCCACAATTCTTCTAATTGCTTCATTTGCTCAATGCCGGATAAATCTTTAACTTTATTACGTGTTAATACTAAGTCTGTTAAAGGTAATGAATATAACGCTTTAATATCTTCAATTTGATTACCTGCTAAAGTTAAGTATGTTACATTTTTCAAAGCGCTTAATGGAGCAACGTTCGTAATTTTATTATTTGCTAAATTCAAATAATCTAGTTGTTCCATTTTCGCTAATGCTGTTACATCTTCTATTTGGTTGCCTGATAGAAATAAACTTTTTACATTTTTCATTTCAGTTAGTGGTGCAACGTTTGTAATTTTATTATTACTTAAATCAAGAGATTCTAAATTATCCATCTTAACAAGTGGCGTTACATCTGAAAATTCATTACCACGCAAAGCTAAATGACTTAATTGCTTTAAGTTCACAAAGAACGACGGATCTTTTATCTTCGCATTCGCAACTGTTAAAGATTTTAAATTTGGCATATATTTTAATGCACTATAATCAAGTATCTCATTTGTATTTAAAAACAAATCCTTTACTTGTAATAAATCTTCTTTCGTAATTGGTGTATTTAAATCTTTTCTATTAAATACTTTTTTATTAACAAGCTCTCTTAATTTCTTATCTGTTATCATATTTTGATTATCAACTGGATTATCCGTTTCCGTATTGCCTGAATTAGAGTTATCATCTGGTTTCTCTGTTTCTTTGTTACCTACAGTTGGATCTTTAATTTCAAATTGAACTTGATATTTGTGATCATATCCAATAGCTGGAATAAGTATATGCATTTGCATATTGTGCTTCTTCTCAAACTCACCAATTTCAAATTGAACTACTTTCGTTCCATTCTTCCTCTTATCTTCTGACAAAACCTTCACATCATGAAATACACCAGGCTGGTTTCTATCTTCTATTCTAAGATATTGAAAATAATCACTATCTTGCATTGTTACAGTGACAATTTTTTTGCCAGCTGCAATCGTTACTTTAGGATCTTTTATATATTGAGAAACCATAGATGGCTCATCTTTTTGGTCCTTATATATTTTAATCTCAGTATCATACGTGCGATCACTCGCTGCTGCTACCGATTGATTTGCTTCAACTTTTAATGCCGCTAATGCTGGAGTAGAGTACGTAGCAAATGGAATTGCTAATGTTGTCGCTACTACTAGCGCCTTCATGTAATTTTTTTTCAAAATAATATCCCCTATCATATATAATCTTTACAATTGATAAGTATTATCAATTATCCACAAATAAATGATAATGAATATCATTATCATTGTCAATGAGAATATTACATTAAATTTATATTTTTAAAGATAAAAAAATAAAAAAGCCCTTTATTCAAAGGGCTTTTTTACCTATCGTATGAAGAATTTCACTTTTTTCCTTCTCATTGATGACACCGATTTTTTGCAAAATATTCGCGTACAATACAAGTTTATTATATATTCGTTCTGACATGTTCTCCCTTCTTTCCTTCGACCAACTTTTTTTGTATTGGTAAATTATATGAAAGAGGTGAGAAAATGTGTCCACTTTTTGCATAACTGCAAATCTTTTATTTTACAATTTACAGATAATAAAACTCCCTCCTAAAAATTAGGCGGGAGTTTATGTGCTTTCACTGTATTTAACAAACTGTCCACTGAATATTATGCTTCTTAAGTTCTTCTTCAAAGCTATATGGCATTTTTTTATCACAAATTACGTGTTGAATACGCGAAATTGCTGCTATACGATAATTCCCTTTCACGCCTACCTTCGTATGATCACATAAAATATATGTTTTCTCAGCTAATTTCATCATCGCCTCTGACAATTTCGCTTTCTCTAATTCAAAGCTGGAAACTCCAAAACTAGGTAATAACCCATCAATCGAAACGAACGCTTTATGAAAATGAAATTGCTGTATGACTTGCTGAGAAATAGACCCTGATACACGCGAATGCTTTGGAGATACTTTTCCACCTATAAACAAAACTTCACCGTGAAACATCTTTTTATTAATAGAAGAAATTAATTGTGTTGCGACTGGAAATGAACTTGTTACAATCGTTAAGTTTTTACGATGAACAAGGTATGGAACCATTTGAAGCGGTGTACTTCCATCATCAATTGCAATGACATCACCGTCTTCTACAAATGTCGCTGCTTTATAACCAATTCTTTTCTTCTCTTCTATATGTAGCATTTCTCTTTCTAACATTGGTGCCTCTACTCCAGCGCCTGGAAGTTGAACAGCTCCACCATACACTTTTTTCAGCTTCTTTTCACGATCTAATTCTTCTAAATATCGACGAATCGTTTCTGTTGATACAGCAAATTCTCTCGCTAATTCTGAAACCTTTACTTTCCCTTTAAATTCTACCTTTTCAAGAATGGTTCGCTTTCTTTCTTCTCCTACTACAGACATAGCTTCACCTCATTTATATCTCCCTTATAAACGTCCTTACTTATACAAAGCTATAATTTTCTTTATAAGTAGAAACTTCTTCATGAATATGAATACCGCGCTTTGCTAGCTCATCAAAAATCAATTGTGGATTTTCAAAGGCTTCTTCAGGCGTAACAACACCCACCCTATTTACATTTCCATTTGCAATTAACTCTGCAGCAATCCCAAATGGAATACCGACGTTTCTCGTATACGCTCTTAATTTTTCCCATCCTACAACAGAACCATCAGATAACGGATGTGTATGATATAACACATGTCTTTGCTTCTCATTATTTTTCATACCTATTACTTCTACATGAAGTGCATAACCATAAAGCTCTGTTTCTTGCCCTTCTTTCGATTGCAATAAATACTGTGAAATACAATCCATAATGCCTATTTCTTTCCCGTTTATTTCAATCTGATCATTACGCAATATGCCGTAATCATATAAAGCACGTACAAGTTGCATATTTTGCTGTGGCCAAGTTCCTCTCGTCTCTATCAGTTTGACACCTTTATTTTCTAATGCCTTTGCTAGCGTAATCGTTTCAGAATGCGGAATGATATACTGCGTTGCCTTACCATAAGGCTCTGGCAATTCTATTTCTCTCGGACGCGCAAACGGAGGTACTTGCTTAAATTCACCATCTTCATACACTGTACGCGATGGTAAATATGGATCATATTCATATGTCGTTGTCTCTGTAATTGATGCAGAAAAAGCAATCGGACGATACGAACCGTGACTTACACGGACAGACTCTACAGTATCCAATTGATTTGCTGCATGCATTGCCATCATTTGCGTTACACCCGGCGTCATGCCAAATCCAGGTAAACATATCTTTTCATTTTCAACAAATATAGCATGCGATTCATTTTCTTCACCAAATCCATTTAAGTTCACACCGTGACATCCTGCTTCTGCAATACAGCGGGTCGACAATCTGTTTAACTTTATCGTCGTACCGTCCATTACAATGTCATAACCAATCATTTTTGCAACCGTATCCTCGTGATCCGTTACATCTACTTTTACAAAATCAACACGAGGGTCGTTGAGCCATTCTACTACTTTACGGCCCTCTACCTCGTTAAAATCAGCTACTGTAATTGTCTCAAAAGATGAAAATTGAACTAAATCCAAAATAGCTTCGCGACAAATTTTACCTGCTCCACCTAAGCAAAACACTTTCACCCAATAACAGCTCCTTTAGCAATACTATCAACTAAGCGATTAATATCTTGTTCATGTACATCACCGATATTTCCAATGCGGAACGTATCTACTTTCGAAATTTTCCCAGGGTAAATAACAAATCCATAACGCTTTAATTCGTTATATAACTGTTGAAACTCGAATCCCTCTTTTGGATAAATGAAAGATGTAATAATAGGAGATTGGTATTCCTCATCTACTAGTGGCTTAAATCCGATTTCTCCCATTCTATTTACTAGTAGTTTTTGATTGTTGTAATATCGATTGTAACGCGCTCTTACTCCTCCCTCTTTTTCTAGTTCAAGTAGTGCTTGATAAAAAGCATGTACAACATGTGTAGGTGAAGTAAAACGCCATTTCCCATTTTGTTTTTCCATCGTTTCCCATTGATCATATAAATCAAGAGATAAAGAGCGTCCTTGCCCTTTACACTTCAATAATTCATCACGTTTTGCGATTACAAATCCGAATCCAGGAACCCCTTGAATACACTTATTCGCACTACTAATTAAAAAATCAATTTGTAAATCAGCAATGTCTATTTCAATCCCGCCGAAACTACTCATCGCATCAACAATTGTAACCTTTCCATACTGTTTTCCTAATTTACATACATCTACAATTGGATTTATAATGCCTGTCGTCGTTTCGCAATGAACAACTGCAATATGCGTAATCTCTTTATCTTCTTGCAATAACTTCTCTACTTCTACAATATTAGTAGGTTCCCACTCTTCTGTTTGACTGACCACTACATCAATCTGTAACATCTCTGCCATTTGCACAATGCGCTTACCGTACGCACCATTTGTACAAACGAGAATCTTCCCATTTGCCGGAATAACAGAACCAATTACTGCTTCAACTGAAAACGTACCGCTTCCTTGCATTAACACTGTTGTATATTTCTCTTCTTCCTTCGTCGCTAACGATACAAGTTTAGCTCTTACTTCTTGCACCATCGTATTATATTCATCATCCCACGTACACCAATCGTATAGCATAACTTCTTTTACTGATTTTGTTGTCGTTAATGGTCCTGGTGTTAATAATAAGTAGTGATTTTCAGTCATGATCCTATTCCCCTTTTATGAAATAATAAGTTCTTGTTTCTCGATATGTTCCATTACGCTTTCGAGTTCCTGCATCGTTTCTATCGTAAAGTGCGCCCCATTTTCAACGAAACGATTGCGAACTACTTCTATTTTTTCACGAAGTTCTACCGAATCCATATTCTCCACTTCCTCTTCCGTTAAACCGAGCTCGCTACTGCCAAGAATTACACCAACTGTCCACATTCCAGCATTTCTACCTTCTTTCATATCTGATACTGTGTCCCCAACTTTTATCATATGGTTCATCGGATACACACCAAGTTCCATTGCATTTTTATAGCACATCCATGGATATGGACGGCCTGCTGGAACATCATCTGGCGTAACAAGAAAATCAGGTTTATATCCTTGTAACGCTGCTTCCTTTGCTACAATATCCATCATTTCTCTCGTATAACCAGTCGTTGAACCAATTTTAATTCCTCTTTCACGTAAAGAAGCAATCACTTCTTTTACTCCATTAATCGGCGAAGCATAGCGTGGTAAAATAGCGAAGAGAATCTCTTCAAATTCTTCATACATCTCCTGAATGTCTGCTTCTGTTGGTAATTGTTGGAAAACACGATTCCACTCACTCGCAATACGAGGCATCTCAGTAAGTGCCCTTACATGATCTATTTTTAATAACCCCATTGGCTTACGAGCTTCTTCTGCTGTAATTGCTACACCCCGTTTATGAAAAATCTCCATGAATACTTCTAGTGGTGCAAAACATCCGTAATCAACTGTTGTCCCTGCCCAATCAAAAATAACTGCTTCAATTTTCATTCTGTCCATCACCTTTCTTACTTATCTTTTTTGCCATTGTGAAGTTCGGTTACGAAGTGCTTTCGTTCCCCATTCATATACAACTCTTACTACAATATTTGTAACAACAATAAGCACACTCATTGCAGCTGCTGGCGCCACATTTCCTGCATCATCCATATTTACGATTGATACGGCAGCTAGTTTAAAATCAGCTGCATATAGGAATACAACTGCCGATACAGTTACCATTGAATTTACGAAGTAGTACATTACCATTTCTAAAATTGCTGGTAAACACATTGGTACCGTTACTCTAAAGAATGTTTTATAAAACGGAATACCCATCGACTGCGAAACAAGCTCAAACTCTCGATCTAATTTCTTTAAAGCAGTCGTTGCCGTGACAAATGTTACAGAATAAAAATGAATGATATTTACTAGTACTAACACAGCGATTGTTCCGTATAAAGAATGAAACGGGTTCGTTACTGATAGTCCCAAAATTTGAATCGTTGGTTGACTAAAGAAAAAGACATATCCTAATCCGAGTACTAAACCTGGTATGGCTAAAGGAACGATAGAGAAAAAGTAACCTGTTTTTCGGAAGAATTGTAGCTGGTCTATTTTCTCAATTGCATATGCAAATACAAATGTTAAAATCGCCCCAATAACTGCTGTAACTGCTGAAACAATTACGCTATTTTTAAATGCTTCAAGTCCATCTCCTGTTAAACTCGAAAAATTAAAATGCTCAAATGTAAAACTCATATTATATGGCCATACTTTCACACTTGCAGCAATACCAACTGCCACAAATAACAGAATGATCATAAATGTAATCACACTACAGTATATGAATGAGATGACATCTCTTTTCTTATTAGCTATTATTCTGTATGGTACTGCTTTTGAAGATAAGAAATTCGCCTGCTTTCTTTGCGTAATACGATCAACTGCAAATGCGAATATAGCTGGGATTAATAAAATCATTCCAACTGTTGCACCCATCGACATATTTTGCTGTCCAATTACTTGTTTGTATACGTCAGTAGCAAGCACATTATATTGTCCACCAACAATTTTTGGTGCCCCAAAATCAGTGAAACTAAGTGTAAACACAACAAACATTGCACTAATTAATCCGTACTTTACACTAGGTAAAGTAACCGTGAAAAATTGTTTTGTTTTACTCGCCCCTAGCATATTAGAAGCTTCATATAAACGATAATCGGATCCTTGAAAGGCAATTAGTAATATGAGAAAGGCTTGCGGAAATGTATACATAACTTCAGCTATTACAATTCCTACTGGTCCATATAAAGGGATTTGTATACCTTCAAATAACCCAAACATTCCTTTCGTTACTAGCCCTTGATTACCAAATAAATATGTAAGTGCTATACCGTGCATCATCGTTGGTGCAAACAATGGTAATAACGCTACATACTGAAATACACGCTTTCCAAAAACATTCGTACGGGCAATTGCATATGCGTAAACGAATGCAATTGAAACTGAAATAATTGTTGTTGCGCCCGAAATCCATACCGTATTTTGTAAAGACTGAACTAAAGTTGGTGTTGTAAAATATTTACTGAAATTCGCTAAACCAATGAAAACTCCATCTTTATTATAAAAAGCTTGTGTAAATAGTTGTAATAGTGGTAATACAAGTATGACAAGGAAGGAAAGAATCATACCGATAATTACAAGCCTTTGGATCCATTCCTCTTTCCCTATACTTCTCTTAATCTTTTTTTTCGCACTTTCTACCTTGTAGTTTTCTAACATCTCCATCTATACAATGACCTTCTTTCCATATGACAACATATGATTTTCTGAGAAAGAGATTTGAATCGGCTTTCCTTTTCTAATATCAGCTACTTCTACTTCTGATGCTAATATATCCACTACAATTTTCTCATTATAAAGGTGTGTGTTTTCTTCTACGACTCGCACTTCCGTTCGATATACAGATCCACGAAATTCCATACTTTCCACAACTGTTTTAATACCGTCCTTTTGTACAATTGTTACATGTTCAGGACGAATTGCATGCTCTTCGTTATTTTTCGAAAAGAAATTAATAGAACCAATAAAATCTGCCACAAACGGATTGGCCGGTCTTTGATAAATCTCCTCTGGTGTTCCAATCTGCATAATTTCCGCATGATTCATTACAACAATTTTATCAGCCATCGTTAATGCCTCTTCTTGATCATGCGTGACCATAATAGTTGTTACTCCTACTTTCTCTTGCAAATCACGCATTTCTCTACGTAACTTTTCACGTACTTTTGCATCTAAAGCAGATAACGGCTCATCGAGTAACAAAATATCTGGAGACAGAGCGAGCGCACGTGCAAGTGCCACTCGCTGCTGTTGTCCACCAGACATTTGAGCAGGATATTTATCTTTTACATTCAGCAAATCTACAAGTTTTAACGCCTCTAGCGCTTTCTCTTTTACTTCTACTTTTCCATATTTTTTTGTCTTTAAGCCGTATTCAATATTTTCAAGTGCTGTTAAATTCGGAAATAATGCATACGATTGAAACACCATTCCGAAGTTTCTCTTTCCAGGAGGTAATGCTGTAATATCTTTTCCATTCACAGCTATACTACCTGTTGTTGCCTCTTCTAGCCCTGCTAAAATTCGAAGCAATGTCGTTTTCCCACAACCACTTGGGCCTAATAAACATACAAACTCATTTTTGTTCACAGTAAAAGAAATATCTTTTAACGCTGTAAATGCATCAAACTGTTTTTGAATGTGTTGAATTGATAAATATTCGCTCATTTTTTCTCTCTCCCACTCACTTACTTTTTCGGTTCTGCTTTTTGGCCAAACTCTTTTTCCCATTTTTCTAAAATTTTGTCACGATTTTCTGCTGCCCACTTAAAGTCATTCTTTTTGTATAACTTTTCTGTTACATCTTTAGGGAATCCATCTGGAAGTTTATAATCATTTTTAATTGTCGCAAATCCATTTTTCTCGAAGTATAACTTCATTACATCATCAGTAATCGCCCAATCTAAAAATGCTTGCGCTAATTTTTCATTTTTTGCATTATCTTTTTTAATAAGTGCGTTCGCTTCTACTTCCCAACCTAATCCTTCTTTCGGCAATACAACTTCAACTGGTGCACCTTTTTGTTTCTCTTTCAAAGCACTATAAACCATTGATACGCCAACTGGATATTCACCCGCTCCTGCTAATTTCGCTGGTTTTGATCCTGAATGCGTATAACTTGCCATATTATCATGAAGTTTCTTCATGTAATCCCAGCCTTTATCTTCACCCATGATTTGTAGCCATGCAGAAACTGTTAAAAATCCTGTTCCAGATGATGCTGGATGTGGCATAACAAGTGTTCCTTTATACTCTGGTTTCGTTAAATCTTCATATGATTCTGGCATCGGTAAATTTTTCTTCTTTAACTCTTCTTTATTTACAGCAATCCCCGTCATAAATGCAGTATTTCCTACCCATTTTTCAGGTTGCTTATCATCTTTAAATTGTGGAAGAACACGATCTGCTCCTTTTGGAGAGTATCCTTTTAACATATCTTTTTTATCTAAAGCTAATAGACTTGATGCCGCAGTTCCCCATACAACATCTGCTTGTGTATTTTTCCCTTCAGCTAGCAATTTCGCAGTAATAACTCCTGTTGAATCACGTACAATGTTCAATTTCACATCAGGATATTTCTTTTTAAAGGAATCAAGATAAATTGGTACAAGCTCTTCTTCAATTGCTGTGTAAACAGTTAATGATCCAGATAATTTGTCATCTTTCACTTTCGCTCCAGCACTTTCTTCCTTCTTTGCACCACACCCCATTAATAACGAAAATACCATTCCAGTCGCTACAGCTTTAAAGATTGTTTTTTTCACTGTTTCTCTCTCCTTTTACAAATCTTATGTACAACTCAAATATAAACAACTAGTGTAAAAGCAGTATTAAACCAACATTAATCTTTTGTTTGTTGTTTGTTTTTGTGTAATACGTTGCTACTTCTATGTTTTTTCGCATTTTTCTGCTAATAGAAAACACTAAATTTACAAATAATTAAAAAAACCTTTATAATCCCACAAAAAAATGAGGCGTTTGTAAAAAACGCCTCATTTTTGTTTCCCTTTTTTTGAATTACGATTCGCATACTTTGCGCTATTTTCTCCTTCATACTCTAATGCAAATTCTGCATCTGGTAAGCTTTCTTTCGGAGTTTTATTATTATTGATTGCCGCATTTTGTTTCACTTTTCTTTTTACCAATACATTCACCTGCTCTCAAGAAATCACTTTCTACTCTAGTTTGAAACAACTTAAAATAATTATTACTGGCAAGTGTTAACAAGTACATAAGAGGCGTTAGATGGAAATACTACATATGAAGAAATCATTATAAAAAGGAGCGATAATTTTGAAGAAAAAAGAAAAGATTCAATCACCCATTTTAGACGAAACGCTCCCGCATCAAATGAATTTTCCATCTTTTAAAGGAACAGGAAAAACGATGCAACAACCTTTTGTGAATCAATATAATGTTGTAATTGGAGACAGTAAATATAATTCCGAGAACAGTCCGCTTAACAATTGGAGTGATGAAGTAGATCCTGCCATTATGGCTGGCGATGAGTGGATCCATCCTACAAATGATATTGGGTGGATTTCAGAAGAAAATCAAGAGTTGCTAAAAAACGAAGCGGATAATAAAGATGAAGCTTTCATGCATCCACAATTTGGAATTAACGACTAAAAAACCATTCTACCTAACGTAGGTAGAATGGTTTCATACTATCCAATAATAATCCGCTCTTTCGGGTATTTATAGCGAGGTGGTTGTTCCCTTCCACCACTAGCTAAAATAAATGTTAAAATACCAACGCGTCCGATAAACATAAGCACAATAAGTACAAGTTTCCCAACAGTTGTTAAATCTGGCGTGACACCTGTTGATAGTCCCGTCGTTCCGAAAGCAGAACAAACTTCAACAATTAAGCTCATAAGCGGTACATTTTCCGTAATAGATAAAATGAATAGCGCAGTAGCACATAACAAAATCCCCATCGTCATAACGACAGATGCTTTCAGTACATCCTCTTCATGTAGCTGACGTTTGAAGACTCTAACTGTTCTACCGCCCCTTGCAAAGGTGTATAGTGACAATATACTAACAGCAAATGTAGTTGTACGTATTCCGCCCCCAACCGAACTTGGAGATGCCCCTATAAACATTAATATACTCATAAATAAAAGCGTCGGTTGTGATAATTCACGTATATCCATTGTTGCAAGTCCACCACTTCGCGTCGTCACAGATTGGAATAATGTATAAAATACAGTTTCATGCCATGACTTTCCTACTAAAAAATGATTTCTCTCCAGTAAAAAAATCATAATTGTACCCACAACAACGAGTGCAAAAAATGTTGTTGTCGTCAATTTTGTAAATAATGAAAAACGGAATAATTGTTGTCTCCTTTTACTAAGGAATTGTTTCACTTCCATTAGCACAGGGAAACCAATCGCTCCTAAAATAATTAGTAACATATGAATCATTTGAACAATATAATCTTTTTTATAAGGAATTAATGATTGTCCTGTTAAATCAAATCCGCCGTTCGTAGTCGCACTAACAGCTGCAAAGAAACCGTGAAAATAAGCTTCTTGCCAAGTCGGAAAGTAAAGTAAAAATCTTGTCCCCAATAAGATTGCTCCAATAAGTTCTATTGAAATAATTACAATTAAAATAGAACGCATCAATTCTACGAGACCCGATAAATTTCCTTGATTATGGTCTGCCATAATTAATCTTCTTCTTTGCAAACCAATCTTTTTCCCCGTAATGATCCAAACAAATGTCCCAAGCGCCATAATTCCTAAGCCGCCTAATTGTAAAATAAGAGCTAAAACAATAATTCCTGCTGTAGTAAACGTATCTGAAATCGTAATAACAGACAGTCCCGTAACACTTACCGCACTAACCGATGTAAAAAGCGCATCTATAAATGTCCATTTCACACCAGGCTTCGTAACAAACGGTAAACTAAGCAATATCACCGATACAACTACCGCTAATAAATAAAACAAAACGATGAGTTGTACAGGACGTAATTTTTGTAAAAACTTTTTTATATCTCTCATTCCATCACTTCGCTACCTTTTTTCTATCGATTAAATAAAGAAAAATCTTTACTTTCTTTATTTGTAAATAACTGCTCAAATAATTTGGCAAAGACCATTCCATATACAGTTCCATTACCTCCATACGGCAATGCATAAAACAAATTATGTATCTTTTCGTCTTCTTTTAAAATGGGGAGACCATCATGAGTACCACCAAATGCGGCTGCCCAATAGTAGTCTGCCTGTATATTTTTATACTGCGGGAACATCTCTTTTACAATATTAATAAGGATATCACGCTTATGCAATAATTTCGTATCACCAATTGTTTGAATTTGTAGCGCTTCATCTAATCCGCCTACAATAATGCGGTTTCGATACGTTCGAAAATATAAGTAGGGCCGTGCCGTTTCCCAAATTAACGATCGCTCATGCCAGCCTTCAAATTGATCTATTTCATTTGTTACAATTGCATAAGAGGTGTCTACTGTTGTATTTTTTTCTTTCTTTCCAAAAAGCGCCTCATAACCTGTCGCCATAATAATATTCTTTGCTACAATTTGATTTCCTGTTTTCGTGTAACAAATTAAATCATTTTTGCGTTTTTTTATATGTATTGCCTCTGTATGTTCATATATATTAGCTCCCATTTGGTTTGCTTTATGCAAAAAACTATACGCTAGTAAATACGGATTCACCTCAGCATCACCTTGCGTATATAACGCTGCTTGTTTTGCAAAAGAATAACGTTTCTTAATATCAGCTTCTGTAAAATATTCAACTGGAAATCCATAATTCTGTAACGTATTATATTCCTCTTGTAAAAATGAGACATCCTCACTTTTACTTGCATAATATAAACTATTTCGCGGAATAAAATGGGGATTAATATCAAGAGTCGGTATAACCTCTTCCATTGTTCTTAGCGCTTCATAACAAAGCTTATATGCTCGTACCCCTTTTTCTTTACCAAATGTATGAATAAGAGAGGTTAACGATTTATCATGAAGAAATTGTAGTAAACCTGTATTAGCAGCTGTGCTACCACACACAATTGCTCTTTTTTCAATAAGTGTAACACTCATGCCAATTTTCGCTAACGAATGCGCTATATGAGCACCGGCTTCGCCGCTTCCAACTACGAGCACATCACATATCATATCATTTTCTAACAGTGGATAACAAGGTACAGAAACTCCTGTATTCCAAAACAACTTACCCATCATAAGTTTCATAATTATACTCCTAAAATATAAATTTCTCCTTTCTATGTTTTGTTATTTTTCATAAAAAAATCCAACTAACATAGGCTAGTTGGATTTTTTTATTTTTAATTAGAACGCTCTTCAAGCCAATTTCCAATCGTCGGATATGTTTGTTTTACAGCTGTTCCACCGTAAACGATAGACATATGCCCTGTTGGTAAACATACATATTGTTTATCTGTGCTAGAAATATGGTCTAGTAATGCTTCTACTTGACATGGCAAAGCGATATGATCACGTTTCCCGGAAATATTTAAGACATTCGCCTTAATATTTGCAAGGTCTACCTTTTGTCCGCGAATAACGAGTTCACCCTTAACCAACTTATTATTTTGATAAAAATCACGAATCCACTGTCTGTATGATTCACCTGGGAACGGAATACCATCACCAACCCACTTTTGAACCAATCTCCAGCTTTCGACGAAGCGCTCATTCTCTGAACGATCTACTAAAGCAACATATGGACCAACAAAGTTCGTAATTGGCTTTAACATTTTGTTTCCGAAATCAATCATTTCTGGCGGAATATTTCCAAATGTATCAACCGCTTTATCTAAATTGAAGTATTTCTCATCTAATAAAGGGCCATACAATCCTGTTTCAGAGAAATCAAAAGGACTTGTCATGAAAATTAAATTACGAATTGGCATGTGCGGATGAAGTGCTGCATAAATAGAAGTTAGCGTTCCACCCATGCAATAACCAAGTAAAGAAATCTCGTCCGATTTTGCAGTTCGCATTACTTTTTTTACTGCTTTTGCAATATAATCAAACACAAAATCATCAAATTTCAAATGACTATCTTCTAAACCAAATGTGCCCCAATCAAGCATATACACATCAAAACCACGATCCACTAGATATTCCACTAAACTATTTCCAGGAGTTAAATCCATAATATATGGTTTATTAATAAGAGCATATATTAACAGAATTGGAACTCTTTGTGTTTTTTCTTGTTTTGGAATGTAGCGATAAAGCTTCGTCTTATTCTTCGTCCAAATAACCTCTTTCGGCGTTAACCCTACTTGCGGCTCTGGTTCACGTAATAAAATTTCACTCGCCCTTTTCACTCGGCGGTATGCTTTTCGGTACTCTTCTGGGTATAGCTCTAATTGCTTTTCCCATTCTGTTGCGAATGTAGTCATTTTTCTATCTCCTTTTTGGTCGATTTCCTTCTTAAAAAAAGAAGTGCATTCCTGCTATGGATATGCACTTTTTTCTTACTTCATTACATATATAATCCGCCGTTAATGTTTAATTGTTGACCTGTGATATACGCACCGTCACGGCATAGGTATACTACACCTTTTGCAATTTCATCGGCTTGACCAAAACGTTTTTTCGGGATTTTTGCAACGATTTTTTGACGTACTTCTTCTGGTACTTCTGCTACCATTTCAGTATCAATAAATCCTGGGCAAATAGCGTTTACAGTGACATTTGTTTTTGCAAGTTCTAACGCTAATGATTTTGTAAATCCTAACATACCCGCTTTTGCTGCTGAGTAGTTTGTTTGGCCAAATCCACCTGCTTGACCAATAATAGAAGAAATGCTAATAATTCTTCCTTCTTCCGCTTCTGTTATGTATGGAAGAACAGCGCTTGTCGTATTAAATACGCTACTTAAATTCACGTCAATTACGCGCTCCCAATCTTCACGATTTAACTTTTTGAATGTACGATCTCTTGTAATACCAGCATTATTAACAAGAATATCAACTTTACCAAAATGATTCACAGCTTCTTCTACAAGTCGGTTTGCATCTTCTACTTTAGAAACATCCGCTTGCACTGCATAAACATCATGTCCGTCTTTTCCTAATTCATTTACTAAATTTTCAGCTGCTTCTTTACTGCTATTATAGTTAATAACTACTTTTGCTCCCTCTTGTGCTAATGCTACTGTAATTGCTTTTCCAATTCCTTTTGCTCCACCTGTTACGATTGCTACTTTTCCATTTAATTGAACCATTTCTTTTCCCCCTTAAATGAATTTGTGAACGATTGTTATGAATCATTTTGGTACTCATACTATAGAGTCCATATATAATTATGTTTCGCTGTTTATACGTGAAAAGAGATTCTCCCTCTCTCTTTTATCTGTTATAAACAAGCGCTTTTATCATTTTTTATTTTCTGGCTTATTCGCAGGCTTTACCTCTTCTTTTACAGGTACTTGTAGTTTAGCTAGTACTGCATTTTGCTTTTCTAGCAATTCTAAAATTTGATCTACTTTTGTTTCAAGCGTACGAATATCTTGTTTCACTTTCGTCACATCACGCTTTAATGTAGGAGCTTGTCCTAAAGAATCGACTTTCTCCTCTAGAAACTCCTCAATGTTATCTACTTTATTTTCTAAGTTAATAACTAGCGTAGCTACTCTTGCGATATCCTCTTTCGTCGGCACATTTACTTGTTCTAAATAGTTTTTTGTCGTATCATTTAATGCTTTTTGATAAAACAAATTCAAATCTAGAACGCTGCCCATCCAAGCAGAATATTCTTCTGTTTTAATTGTTTCATTGAGCGCTTTTCCCCAAAATGTTTCGGTTTGTTCATAAGCATTTTTCCATGCTTGTAGTGGATCGAATTTTTGATCAATCACTTTACCTACACTCCCTTTTTCGTTTTTGAAACAATTCAACCTATTCACTATTTTCTAATATTCTGAATAAAACTTCAAGTCTATATTTTATTTTTTTCTATTTTCTAACAAATGTGTTGACTTTAAAAACAGATAGGTGTAAATTGCACTTATAAGCAAAAAATTCCATCTAACTGATTCATGAGGTGATGCACAATCATGCTACAAAATGAACCAGAACAACGCGAAAGTTTGGAGAGCAACCAAGCGAAGCAACCAAACTCCATGCCAAAAAACTTCTTAGTTCCCTTCTTACTTCTCTGTCTAAAAGACTGGAGTCTTCATGGTTACAAACTTATTCAAATGCTAATGGATATCGGCTTTTCTTCTGTTGACCAAGGTAATGTTTATAGAACACTACGCAAATTAGAAAAAGAAAACCTTATTTCTTCTACTTGGGATACAAGCGATGGAGGGCCGGCAAAAAGAATTTATTCTTTAACTGAATATGGAGAGCAATATTTAACAACATGTGCGACTTCTTTTGAACATTATCAAAATATGTTGCGAACGTTTTTCACGTTATACACCAATGCATTCTTTCCATTTTCTACTTCTCCAGAAAAGGATGAAAAGGATTCTTCATCTTCACCTGGTGGTACAGCAGAGTAATCTGCGTTCACAATATGCAAAAAAACATTTGGGGGTCAAACAATGGAAACTAAACCATACGAATTAGTCGATGCATTTTGGAAAAACTGGTCTCAATCACTTTCCCTTTTCTCTTCAGCTGGGAAACAATTAGAGCAGCTTACTTTAGAAACATTAAAACAACAACAAGACGCTTTGCATAAATTAACATCAGGAGTAGATGAACTAGAAAAAGAACTACAACAACTCACTGCTCAGTTCAACAACCAATATACAGATTACGTGAAACAATTAACTGGAAACTCCTTAAATGATCAAATTAACGAGTGGCAGGACAAATGGAAGGAACTTTCTGCTCATATGCATCAACTTACTGTTTCTCCTACAAAAACATCTTTGTCAATTCTTACACAAACAAGCGGTCAATTTGAAGAAACAACAAAACAATTTATTGAGCAACAACAATTACAACGTGAAGAGGCTCAAAAACAGTTAGAGGGTTTTTTGGAAGAGTTCAAGTCAAAACAGTTGGAACTCGCAAAAAAGTTCGAGGAAAACTCAAAAAATCTATTTACTTCCATCAAGTAAGAAAAATGTGGGAGCTAACTGCAGCACAAACAAAACTCTTTCTTCCTCCTACTACATCAAGATGGCTGGCATTTTTCGATATGGAAAAGAAGGAGGACAAAATGAATCCATTCCAAGAAGCACAAACCGTCCCGGAGCTTCGTTATGATGAGATTCAAGTCGGTGATCAAGCATCCCTTACAAAAACAATTACAGATGAAGATGTTATCAATTTTGCAAAATTGACTGGGGATGTGAATCCTATTCACATTTTAGACTCTTTTGCAAAAACGACAATGTTTAAAGAACGCATTGCCCATGGTATGCTCGTTTCGAGTTTTATTTCTACCATCCTTGGAACGAAACTCCCAGGCAAAAATACAATTTATTTATCCCAAAATGTTTCATTCCGTGCCCCTGTCAAAATCGGTGATACACTTCGCGTTGTGGCAGAGGTTATTAAGAAGCGTGACGATAAAAAAATCATTACGTTGCAAACAAATATATATAATCAATCGGATGATATTGTCGTGGAAGGTACAGCGACAATACTAAAAAAAGAGTAGCAAATTTGCTACTCTTTTTTCTATCCAATAACTTCTAATCACACCGATTACTTCCGCGTATGAGCACGCCGGTTCCACATAAAATAACAGTACCAATTCAGATAAGTACTTATCTGGACTGGATTACTCATAAGGATGTGTATCATCATGGCAAAAACAAACAAATTACTAGTTCCAGGTGCTGAACAAGCACTTGATCAATTTAAATATGAAATTGCACAAGAATTCGGCGTAAGCTTAGGGTCTAATACAGCATCTCGTTCTAACGGATCAGTTGGCGGTGAAGTAACAAAACGTCTTGTTTCTTTAGCTCAACAACAATTACGCGGATAATAATATAACATATGGCTTAGAGGCAGATATTCTCTGCCTCTTTCTATTTTTCACATACATAATCGGACTTTTTCACATACTAGTAAGAGCAAACAGAAAGGAACGATATATAACATGAAACGGATTAACATTCGTATGAGTCCTCCCCGCGTTCTTACTTTGTCTTTTATCATGTTATCAATTATAGGTACATGCTTATTAAAGCTTCCAATCGCTACAACAACGTCTATTTCATGGCTCGATGCTTTATTTACAACAGTTTCTGCCTGTACGGTTACAGGGCTTGGTGTTGTGGACACTGGAAAAGTATTTACTTTGTTTGGACAATGTATCATTTTAACGCTTATACAAGTTGGCGGACTTGGTATTATGAGCTTTGCTGTCTTAATTGCGATTATGCTCGGCAGAAAAATCGGTCTTCAAAACCGTATTTTATTACAACAAGCATTAAATCAAACGAATATAGGCGGCGTCATCCGTCTTGCCAAAGCATTATTTTTATTCTCTTTTACAGTCGAATGTATCGCTACTTTAATTCTTTCTTTTGAGTGGGTACCAAAATACGGGGTTACCAAAGGGATCTATTATAGTTTTTTCCATTCAATCTCAGCCTTTAACAATGCTGGTTTTTCTGTGTGGAGCGATAATTTAATGTCCCATTCTCATAGCATTATTGTCAATTTCGTCATTTCCTCTCTCATCATTTTAGGTGGAATTGGTTTTACAGTGATCGTAGACATAAAAAGAAAGAAAAACTTTAAAAACCTTACACTACATTCAAAACTTATGCTCTCTTCTACTCTAATCATCAACATTATTGCTACCCTTTTTATTTTTATATTCGAGTTCCATAACTCTCTTTCTATGAGAGGTTTTACCCCATTTGAAGAAGGAATGGCCTCTTATTTCCAAGCAATTTCAACGCGAACTGCCGGGTTTAATACAGTTGATATTTCTACATTGTCAAAACCTTCCCTGCTATTAATGATGCTACTTATGTTTATTGGTGCTGGTAGTGCTTCAACGGGTGGGGGGATTAAGTTAACAACATTTTTAATCATATTTTTTGGTGTATTTAAATTTTTACAAGAACAAGAAGATATTGTCGTATTTAAAAAATCCATTAAAGATACTCTCATTGTCAAATCATTAACCATTACTATTATTTCTATTTCATTTATCTTTTTTGCTATTTTAATTTTGAGTATTACTGAACGAGTTCCTCTATTGATGAGTGCTTTCGAAGTATTTTCAGCATTTGGGACTGTTGGCCTCAGTATGAACTTAACACCCCACTTAACTATAATTGGAAAAGCGATTATTATTTTTATGATGTTTTTTGGGAAAATGGGTCCTTTAACATTGGCATTTTCATTTGCTCGTAAAAAGAACCGAAAAATAAAATATCCGAATGAAGATATTTTAACAGGTTGACAACCGTATAAATTATCCATATAATGAGAATACAATAACATATCTCCAAAGGGGAGTAGCGTCCAAGAATATATCTTGGAAACAAAGTCGTCATTACGTAGAACTTAGTTCTTCCGGCTTTGTTGGCATTTTTATTACATATGTCTAGCAAGACCTTTGCCTATTAACGGCAGAGGTCTTTTTTGCATTCATTTCCAGATTCTTCCAAAGTTAATAGGCAGGAGTATGGGGAAACTAAATAGTGGGGAAATTCTTCACTTATTTAGAAGTTATAGAGATGAGAGGAGAATGTACATGGATGTATCATTATTATTGGAGTATGGTTGGGTATTACTCATCCTAATTGCACTTGAAGGGATTTTAGCGGCTGATAACGCTCTTGTTCTTGCAATTATGGTAAAACATTTACCAGAAGAAAAACGAAAGAAAGCACTATTTTACGGATTAGCGGGGGCATTCGTTTTCCGATTTGGATCGTTATTTATGATTTCGTTCTTAGTCGATGTATGGCAAGTGCAAGCAATCGGTGCCATCTACCTTATGTTTATCGCTGGTAATCACTTATTTAAAACATATGTTAAAAAGAATACAGATGAAGAAACAGAAGAAAAAGAAGCAAAGAAAAAACAAGAGAACTTTTGGTGGACTGTATTTAAAGTTGAGGTTGCTGATATCGCCTTCGCAGTTGATTCAATTTTAGCTGCTGTTGCACTAGCAATGACTTTACCAAAAACAGGACTAGGTACAATTGGTAGTCTTGATACTGGGCAATTCGTTGTTATCTTTGTAGGTGGACTTATCGGATTAATCATTATGCGATTTGCAGCAACTGCTTTCGTACAAATCTTAAAACGTAAACCAGGGCTTGAAACTGCAGCATTCTTAATTGTAGGTTGGGTTGGTGTGAAGCTAGCAGTTTATACATTAGCACATCCTGCATTAAATGTAATTCCACATTCATTCCCAGAATCTACTCCGTGGAAGCTTACATTCTGGATTGTATTAGTCGGAATCGCAGTTGGTGGTTGGTTCTTCTCAAAAGAAGTAGAAGTAAAAGTGGAAAAGAATTTAGACGAAAAAGCGCTGTAATTACAGCGCTTTTTCTTTTTCCTTTCTTCCTCGCAATGTCCAGAAAAAATTCCATTATACTACCTTTTGTAAACGTTTTCTTAATGTATGTATGTCCTTTTTGTGAAACATTGCACAAACTTATTGAAAGTAAGAACAATTCCATGTACTTTATTCATATAAGGAGTATTTATAGAAGATTTACTAAAGGAGCGTATTACTCATGCTAGAACAAGGACTAGATTATGTTGTCAAACTGGCTAAAAGCAAAAAGAAAATACTAGATACAAACCCAATGCAATATTTCATTCGTGCTGCACTTGCTGGTATTTATATCGGTTTTATTATTGTACTATGTTTTAAATTAGGTAACTTTTTTCACATTGCAGATTCACCAGCAACTTATTTAGCCGCTTCTATGTTTTTCGGGATTGCTCTCGTACTTATTATATATGGCGGTGCTGAATTGTTTACTGGGAACACAATGTACTTTACTGTCGCAACTTTAAGAAAAGAAACAACGATTTCTGATACACTTCGTAACTGGGTTGCTTGTTATGCAGGTAACTTAGCCGGCGCATTATTCTTTGCCTTACTATTTTACGCAACTGGAATTTTTGAAGCAATTGATCACGGTCACTTAATGAGTAAAGTCGTTGAAGGAAAGATGAATACACCTACGATGCAGTTATTCTTTAAAGCCATTTTATGTAACTGGCTCGTATGTCTTGCTTGCTTCTTACCTTCTCAGGTTAAAGGTGACACAGCAAAAATAATGGTCATGATGCTACTTGTTTTCACATTCTTCTTATCTGGTTACGAACATAGTATTGCAAACTTATCACTCTTTGCTTTATCTTTAGTTTCACCGCATCCTGAGACAATTTCTTTTTCAGGTGCTATTCATAACTTAATTCCTGTTACAATTGGTAACATTATTGGCGGATCAGTATTTGTCGGTATGGTATACCACTACTTAACAAAGAAAACGCCTGAAGTTCAACAGGAAGAAACTGAAATCGCAACAGCTCAACAAGAAGAGATTATTCCTTTACAAGCCCATATGAAACATTAAAAACTCCAAAGTTTTACTTTGGAGTTTTTAGCTTCCCACGTATTTAATAACAAGGTGAGGAGTAATTTCTCCTTCTTCCTTTCCCTTATCCATTCTCTGTTTCATCTTGTACATACCGATGACATCATTCGTATGAAAGCGAATTTCATTTACATATAACCCCTCTGTACAAAAAGCTTCTACAAAATCTAGTCCATTTTTCGCTCCCCATCCCATATTAAAATCAAGAGAAAGAATATTCACATCATAATCCCGAACCATTTGCAAAGCACATTCTACTGTAGTTGCGGGCACATACCCGAACGGGCAACTTCTTTGATCATCCATATATACGTTCATTTTCGATTCCCTCTCTAATTTGAATATGCGGCCAATACATAACATATTGCCCCGAGACTAATAAAAGGACCAAATGGAAGTGGCTTTCGTACTTCTATACGTTTTAATCCGATACCAATCCCGAAAAAACAAAGACTAAAACAAGATGCTAAAAATAAAACGATAAAAACTCCTTTCACTCCTACTATAAATCCAAGTAACGAAAGTAGTTTTATATCTCCTCCGCCAAGCCCTTCTGGATATATCTTTTGCATGCAATATAACAAAATAAATATAACACCACTACCAGCTATACTATCTGTCCAAGTAACTAATTGTACAAAAACACTTTCGAGAGTGAGTAAAAAGGCAAACGAAATTAAAATACAATCAGGAATTAACATATATAAGTAATCTGTAACTGAAATAATAAGAAGCAGCGAAAAAAGGGATAAAATAATAATAAGCTCTCGTTCTATTCCAATCATATACACTGTAAGAAGAAATATACCTCCTGTTATACATTCAAATGCTACATACATAATTGGAATTTTCCTCTTACAATTCGTACAACAGCCTCTTTGTATATAAAATGAAATGATGGGGATTAGTTCTTTTGTCCTTAGCACATATTTGCAATAATCACAATGTGAACGCGGGGTAATAATAGAAGCACCTAATGGAACCCTCATCGCAACTAGCATAAAAAAAGAACCAAACACCATCCCTGCTAACAGTGCATATAAATAAGTGAACATCCCTTCCTCTCCTTTCCCAAAAAACATAGCAAAAAAAGGAGAGAACTTCTACTTCATATTATCCTTTATTCTACTAAAAAGCAGGCCATTTCCTGGCCTGCTTTCCCCTCTTTTATACGATGAAATAAACTGCTTTTAATGGTCCATGTACTCCGACAACAAGATTCATCTCGATGTCAGCCGAGTTACTTGGCCCTGTAATAAAGTTAATACAAGATGCCGCTGTCTCCCCATTTTCTACGCGTGAGTTCATATCCTGAACTGCTTGTGTAATACGAGGCACAAGTGTTTCACGTGGAATAATAGCAAAATATACAGTCGGTAAAAAGTGTAAAGAACGCCCTTGACCTTTATGACTTTGTACAACAATTGTACCCGATTCAGCTAATGTATAATCACTAAATGCAATACCAATATTCGCTTTTTCAGCTAAACGCATATTTTCGTCTTTTCTCTCTGGATCCCATACATTTACTTCAACATCTCGTTTTGGAAGTTCTTCTTTAAATAAAGATGTTAAACCATATGCATCAAAACGCGCATCTGCTGATAATAAAATAGGTCCCCCGCCGTTTTCCATGATTACTTTTTGAAGGTCTTCACCTAAACGGTCGTTTGTCGTTTCTACTACAGTTGTATGAATGTTTGTACATTGCTCTTTAAACACTTCTAGTAATTCTTCTTGTGAATAATCTTTTAACGTTTCTATATTCACATTACTTTTCCATACTGGACGCTCTACACCTTCTGTTTTACGCGTGCGCCCAAGTTCTTTTGCAATGTTATCTAGAAAGGCATCACGGTTTTGAATTAATCCTGTCATTATTTATCCCCGCCTTTCTTATGATCTTTATACCAATCACGGAATCGTTCTTTACTTGGAGCTGGGAATTCACGAATATCCGTCCAGTTTTTAAGTGGTCCAACACCTTTTGATACACGATTACCAGATGTAAATGGACTCATTGCCGCTGGTGCCATTTTTGAACCCATTTTATATAAAGCAGCTGAAGAAGCACCCATACTAAACATTTTCATAGCCAGTTTTTCTGCAAGTGGTGCACGACCTTCTTGCTCAACGATGACTTGACGATGTTTTAATAATAAATCATGCAATGGAATTTTTACTGGACAAGCTTCTGTACATGCTCCGCATAAACTAGATGCATAAGGAAGCTCTTTGTAATCATCATATCCACCTAGAAGCGGTGTTAATACCGCACCGATTGGTCCTGAGTAAATCGATCCATATGAATGTCCACCAACGTGACGATATACAGGACATACATTAACACAAGCAGCGCAACGAATACATTGTAATACTGAACGGAATTCAGATCCAAGAATTTGAGAGCGACCATTATCAACAACAACTAAATGAAATTCTTCAGGTCCATCAACTTCCTCTTCTTGAATTGGCCCCGCTACTGTTACATAACTTGTTAATTTTTGACCTACTGCACTACGACATAGTAAACCAACTAAAACATCTAATTCTTCCATTGTCGGAACCATACGTTCCATACCCATTACCGCTATTTGTGTTTTAGGAATTGACATAACAAGATCTGCATTACCTTCATTCGTTACTAAACAAAGAGAGCCAGTATTTGCAACAGCAAAGTTACAACCAGTTACACCAATTTCTGCATCCATAAATTTCTCACGAAGTTGTTTACGAACAAACTTTGTCATTTCATACGGGTCATCAGAATTTTCATAGCCTAGCTTTTCTTTAAATACATCGCGAATTTGCGTTCTATTTTTATGAAGTGCAGGTGCAATAATATGTGAAGGTGGATCGTTATCTACTTGCAAGATATATTCTCCTAAGTCACTCTCTAACACTTCACAGCCAATCTCTTCAAGCGCATGGTTCATACTGATTTCTTCTGTTACCATCGACTTTGATTTTACTATCTTTTTTGCCTGCTTCTTTTTTGCAACGTCTTGAATATACTTTGCTGCTTCCTCTTTCGTTTTCGCAAAGTACACGTGTCCGCCTCTTTTTGATACATTTTCACTTAACTGCATTAAGTAATAATCAAGATTTTCTAACGTATGTTGACGAATTTGTTCACCTAGTTCACGCCACTCTTCCCAGTTTCCTAGTTCATCTGCGGCTTTTAAGCGATTCGTATATAAACGCGTTTGTGCAGAAGATACTGCTCCGCGCATAAACGAATCTTGAATTCCATCACCAACGCGATCATTAAATTTTTTCTCACTGATTTTCATAGACATAGCTTATGTTCCCCCTTCATGAGCGACTATTCAGTACCTCAGCAATATGCATTACTTTTACTTCTTTTCCTAAACGCTCAATACGTCCGCCAATGTTTAACAAACACCCACAATCTGCACCGATTAAATAATCTGCACCTGTTTCCATTACACTATCTACTTTTTCGTCTACCATTTGCTCAGAAATTGGAGTCATCTTAACTGAAAACGTTCCCCCAAACCCGCAACAATTTTGCACATTTGGCAAATCTCTCACAGTTAATCCTTTTACATTTGATAATAAAATTCCTGGTGCTTCTTTTATTCCAAGCATACGTGTCATATGACATGATTTATGAATAGTAGCGACCCCTGGTAAACTTGCACCAACATCAGTAACCTTTAAAACATCCACAATAAACTGTGTAAATTCATAAGTTTTATCAGCAACTTTTTGTGCACGTTTAGCCCACTTTGGATCATCTTTGAAAACATGTGGATACTCATGAAACATTGTCGCACAAGAACCAGATGGCGTAACAATATATTCTGCATCTTCGAAAGTTTCAATCATATGTTTCATTGCTTCTTTTGCTGCTTCTACATGGCCGCTATTATAAGCAGGCTGACCACAACAAACTTGCGCTTCTGGAAATTCAATTTCACAACCTAAACGCTCCAACACTTCAACCGTTGCTTTACCGACATTTGTTTCAAACATATCGACTAAACAAGTAACAAATAAAGTAACTTTCATAACTATTACTCCCCCTTTTTACAACTTCACCAACAAACATATGGTCATCAGATGACTAAGCAGAGAAGAAATAGGCTCAACCATGGCCTATCCTCTCCCTCTTCTAAAGAAAACGCTTACTTAATCTTTCTCTATTTTATCAGAAAATTAAATTTTTAAAAGATTAAATTACGAATTTATATCGTTTTTACCTGTGACAATATGTTCTACATTTGTTAAGTGATCTAGCATTGCTTGCTGCGCTAATTCTACATCTTGTTTTAACACCGCATCATATATAACTTGATGCTCTTCTATAAGTCGTTCTGATGTCGTTTGTTCACCATATAAAATAATGCGTCTTGATTCACCAATCGTTTCAGCAATCATCTCTGAAACATGATTCATGAGTTCAAGCAAAATGCTATTATGCGAAGACTCTGCAATTCCCATATGAAATTGAAAATCGGCTTTTTCGCCAGCCTTTTCATCTCCAATGCTCTTTGCCATTTCATCTAACCAATGTTTCATATTTTGTAAATTATCTTCCGTACGTTTTGCCGCCGCTACTCGAACTGCCCCCACTTCAAGCACCTTTCGTACTTCTAATAAATTCAAAATATCTTCTTTCTTCATTAATAATCTATTGTTTAATGATTTCGTTAATGAAGAAGAATCGAAGTTCTTCACATATGTACCTTCTCCTTGTTTCATCTCAATTAAGCCCATCGCTCTTAGCGCACTTAGCGCTTCACGAACAGCAGATCTGCCAACTTGAAACTGCTCAGCTAATTGATGCACAGGGAGTAGTTTGTCACCAGGTTTTAACGTACCATTTTTAATCATTGTTAAAATAGCTTCAGATACTTCTTCGTAAATTTTTTTCGGTTTAATAGATTTGTACTCCAGTTAAATCACCTCAGTATCTTCCAAACAACAATTGAAACGATTTATAAGAACTTTGCATCATAACTATTTTAGACCGAATTGATAAGAAGTACAAATGTTTTGTTCATAAAATAGTCAAATTTTCGATATTTATTACATATTAATTTATATTTTTACGTATAAAGTGAAACTTTAATCAGTGAGGGTTTTGTTCATCCCCCACTGATTATTAGCCCTCACCAATCGGGCTTTTACGGGCAGCAGTGCCTCCACCTAACTACTTTGCTTCCGCTGAATTTTGAGGTGAGGGTCTTACTGACCGGCGAATAGCGGGATAAATATTTTCTTCAATATAAAGAACATGCCCTAAAAATTAGAACATGCCCCCCTCATCCTGTACATTCAGTTTAATAATAACCGTTGTTCCCTTATCTTTTTCACTTTCAATTTTCCACTGTCCACCATGTATATGAACAATTTGTTTCACAATAGCAAGGCCTAAACCTGTTCCACCATGTTGACGACTTCTCGCTTTATCAACTCTGTAAAAGCGTTCCCCAAGATTCTCCAAATGCTCTATATCAATGCCAATTCCTGTATCTTTTATTTTTAATTCACAGTAATCATCGATTTGCTCTAAAGTTATAACGATATTTCCTTTTTGTTTTGTATATCGTATCGCATTATCTAACACATTATGAAGCACTTGTTGCATACGATCCTCATCAATCATGACAATGACCTCTGGATTTAAATTGGTTGAAATATGAATTTCCTTTTCTATAAACTTAATCTCATACGTATCTAATACGTCTTCAATCAGCTGTGAAAAAACGATAGGTTGCTTCTTTAACGGAAAGTGCTCACCTTCTAATTGTGCTAAGTCTAACAAGTCATGAACGAGACGCTGCATACGACCTGCTTCTTTATGAATTAGCTGCGTTACTTTTTCCTGCTGAGCTCCCTTTGCAACACCATCTAAAATAGCCTCGCTATACCCTTTTATATAACTAAGTGGTGTTCTAAGTTCATGCGAAACATTTGCTAAAAATTCCTTACGCTTTACATCTTCTGTTTCTAATGAATTTGCCATTTTATTAAATGCTTTTCCTAATCGTCCAATTTCATCCTCTGAAGAAACTGTAATCCGCTCCGAAAAATCTCCCGTAGCCAAATGATTTGCAACCCGCTCCATTTGCGAAAGTGGCTTCGTAATTGCAATTATAATTTTTCTTCCAACCCATATCGTAATTAAAATCATAGCAATTGCTAACGGTGCTAAAATAAGACCCATATCATAGATTAAATCTTTTATACTTTTTAAAGGAATATACGAATAGACAATTCCGACTAATTTTTTATTTTCCAATACAGGAATGACAACCCCCATAATATTACGGTCAAAATGTTCTTCATATCCTATTTTTGTCACAGTTTTCCCATCTAATAGCGTTTGCCTATCTCCTTCACTTATAAGAGAATGATGATGCACATCAAAAGGCAAACATGCGCTTAAATCACGCGGATTAGATACGAAAATAACGTCTGAACTAGATATTTGATCAAACGATCTTACTTTCTCTTCAAAAGTTGATATTCCTTCACGCTTATCATATTGAGCAGCAAGATTTTTCCCTTCCATTACTAACGAAGTTTTTAAATTATCAACGTATAACTTTTCATACGAGTATAAAGATACGAAATAAAGAAAGGACACTGTTACACATACTGCACATACTACTGTAAGCCAAAGTTTTTGTACCATCGTAAACATATGTTACACCTCAAATTTATAGCCTACACCCCAAACAGTTTGAATGTAGTTTCCACTTTCTCCAAGCTTCAAGCGCATCGTTTTCACGTGCGTATCTACTGTTCTTGTACTTCCGGCATAATCATATCCCCATACCTTTTCAAGTAATTGCTCCCGGCTAAATACTTGTCCTGTATGCTGACAAAGAAAATATAGTAAATCAAACTCTTTTACAGTAAGAGAAATCGACTCACCATTCGCCTCAATTCGTCTGCTTTTTTCATTGATAAGAATTGGTCCAAATTGAATCTCTTCTTGCTGTTCTTGCTTTGTATATCTTCTTAGTACAGCTTCCATACGGGCAACCAATTCACCAGGACTAAACGGTTTTACAATATAATCGTCTGCTCCCATACGTAAGCCATTCACCCTATTCCACTCTTCACCTTTTGCGGTTAAAAATATAATCGGCACATCTGACGTTTTTCTAATTTCTTTACAAACTGAAAGTCCATCCATTTCTGGCATCATTATATCTAATACAACGAAATCATAATGATCCGTTTCTAGTTTTTTAAGAGCCTCTTTTCCGTTTTCAGCTTCTCCCCACTCATATCCAAAGTTATCCAAATACATTCCAACAAGCTGCCTCATATCACTTTCATCATCTACAACTAGCACTCTATATTTATTCATTGTCCTTCCCTTCCCTCTCTATGAGTTGAAACGGTCCTTTTCCGACTTTAATTGTTTGTTTTATTTTCATACTCTTCATATCCATGACGCACACTTCATCACTATCATAACTTGCTACATATCCTTCTGCTCCGCTTTTCAAAAATGCAAATGGATTTGAGCCTATTTCAACGGAAGCTACCTCTTTATACGTACTAATATCAAATTTTCTAAGCATATTCGAACCGTGGCTTAATGCATATACGTACTTATTATCTTTCGTTATGTTCACAGGCATAAATGGAGCGTGTAAAGAACGTACCATTTCACCGCTCTGTAAAGAATACACTAATACTTTCTCATTCACTTGATTTCCATCACCATGCCCGCCAATCCATATTTCTTTCCCATCAGGACTAATCGTCGCTCCTGTTGATGCTGGCGGAATCATAAAGGATTGAACAACTTCTTTTTTCTTCGTATCAATTGTCTTTAGTTTCGTATCATAAAAGTTTAGTACAGATAACCGATTCTGATACTCTACCATCGTTATAGGCCCTTTTCCTGTTGAAACATTTCCTGTCTCTTTCCCATTTATCGTAAAGAACCTTACCTTTTGAACATTTTGATCAGCAGCAAATAATTGTTTTTTATCTGCTGATACGACCACATTTACAATGCCCTTTCCAGTTTTATATTTTTCCACTTGCCTTCCTTCCGCTAGTGAATATACATACATATATTCTAATTGCTTACCGTATACAAGTATTTCATCGCCATTTGGAAGCAGTGTGATTCCAGCCATTGGCTCATTTAGTTCCCATGTCGTAATTAACTTTTTATCTTTTTTATCAATAAAACTAATACTGCCTTCTTTTATATTCGTAGTTATAATAACATTTTTATCTTTAGCAATTGGTGTATATGAACTTCCTTGACACCCTACTAATAGAAATAAAAAACAGAGAAGAAAAACATACTTTCTCAAAAGATTCCCTCCATCTTCAGATGATTTCGTTATAATTGTAAAATAACAAATAAATGTGTGGAAAGTGTGAAATTCCCCTTTCTTACTCAATTTACATATATAATGTACAACAAATAGAATTTGAGGTGTGTCAATTATGCTATTTCCTGATTTAGCGAATAAAATTGTACGAGAAGTACGCAGACTAATTACAGAAAATATAATTATCATTAATATAGAAGGCGTTATTATCGCAAGTACAGATACAGAAAGAATTGGCCAATTTCATGAAGGTGCACTCCGCTGCGCTAAACAAAAGAAAACCGTCATCATTACAAAAGAAGATGAAAGGCGATTGCAAGGTGTAAAGGCTGGGATGAATCTTCCTCTATTATTTCATGATGAAGTAATTGGTGTCATTGGGATTACCGGAGAACCTGAAAATATTTCACGCTACGGAGAAATATTGCGTAAGATGACCGAATTATTAATTCATGAAAACTACTTTTTAGAGCAATTAGAACTTGAGCACCGTTCTTATGAAGCTTTTGTCTTTGATTGGCTTCAAAATACAGAGTGGTCCCCGAGTTTTCTTGATCGTGCCAAAACACTTGGCATTGATTTATATAAGAAAAAACAACTTGTTTTGTTTTCTATTGGCAAAAATGATACAATGCTCCAGCGTAAAATATGGCAACATGTACGAAATATTTTAACAAAAGAGCATCTATTTGTTCGCTGGGGAAATGATCGTTTTATTTTATTTACAGCGATGAGCTCCAAAGAACAAACTTATCAGTTTTTAAAACGGTTAAAACAAGACTGCGAAGCTTTATTTTCTATTCCTTTATATATCGGGATTGGGCAAACAGTTACCCCAAACAATATGAACATATGTTACGAACAAGCATTACGTGCTCTTTCTGTATCATTGGAAACGCAAAAAATTGTATTTAATGAAGATTTACGTTTAGAAATGTGTTTACAAGATATTTCTGCCGAAACGCGTGAACAATTTCTAGAGCGTACCATCGAAAGCTTACTATCATCTCCTGAGCTTATGCACACTTTACGCTTATTTATCGATTATAACCAATCTTATAAACAGACAGCTAAACAATTACATATACACATTAACACCTTACATTATAGGCTAAAAAAGATTGAAGAACATACAGGACTTGATCCAAAACAATTCAAAGACTTAAACGTTTTATACTTCGCACTCCTCCTATTAGATAATCATACAAAAAAGAACGATAAAACAGATTAATCTTTAGATGATTATACATAGAAAGAATCCCTCGACTTTTTTATCATTATAATGAAAGCACTGTTACCACGTTGTTTATTATAACTAAACACGTTAACAGTTTGAGGGGGATTTCCAATGTTAGAAAAACAAATTATTCATTCATTCGTATCTATTGTTGGCGAAGATAATGTAGATACATCCAATATGGGGCGTTTAACTTATAGTTATGATGCCACTCCAAACTTCCAAGCAATGCCTGATGCAGTCATTGCTCCTCGTAATACAAATGAAGTAGCTGAAGTGTTAAAAGTATGTAACACTCACAAAATTCCTGTGTATGTGCGCGGGTCTGGAACAAATCTTTGCGCAGGAACATGTCCACTTGAAGGCGGTATCGTCCTTATTTTCCGCCATATGAACAATATTTTAGAAATTGATGAAGAAAACTTAACAATTACTGTACAAGCTGGTGTCATTACACTTGATATTATTAAAGCGGTAGAAGAAAAAGGTTTATTTTATCCACCAGATCCAAGCTCGATGAAAATTTCTACAATCGGCGGTAATATTAATGAAAACTCAGGTGGATTACGCGGTTTGAAATATGGCGTAACACGTGATTATGTAATGGGGCTTGAACTTGTCTTACCAAATGGTGATATTATTCGCACTGGTGGTAAATTAGCAAAAGATGTAGCTGGTTACGATTTAACTCGTTTATTTATCGGTTCTGAAGGAACACTTGGCGTGGTAACAGAAGCCATATTAAAACTTGTTCCTATGCCTGAAACAAAGAAAACAATGCTTGCATTATATGAAGATATTAATGAAGCTGCACGTGCTGTTTCTTCTATTATTGCAAATAAAATCATTCCAGCAACACTGGAGTTTTTAGACCAACCGACAATTGAAGTAGTAGAAGAGTTTGCACAAATCGGTTTACCTACAGATGTAAAAGCAATTTTATTAATCGAACAAGACGGTCCACCCGAAGTAGTCAATCGAGATATTGAAAAAATGGCTAACGTTTGTCACTCTATGAATGCAGTTGATGTTCGCGTTGCAAAAGATGAGACGGAAGCAGATGCGCTTCGTACCGCTCGCCGTAGTGCCCTATCAGCGCTCGCACGATTAAAACCTACTACAATATTAGAAGATGCAACTGTACCACGTTCACAAATAGCTCCAATGGTTGAAGCTATTAATACCATTGCAAAAAAATATAATATTCCTATTTGTACGTTTGGACACGCTGGTGATGGTAACTTACATCCAACTTGTATGACAGACGCTCGTAATGCAGAAGAAATGCACCGAGCTGAACAAGCTTTTGCTGAAATATTTGCGAAAGCAATTGAACTTGGTGGCACAATTACTGGTGAACATGGTGTTGGTGCGATGAAAGCTCCATATTTAGAAATGAAATTAGGTAAGGAAGGTATTGCAGCTATGCAAGGAATAAAGCAAGCTTTCGATCCAAATAACATTATGAATCCTGGAAAAATGTTCGCGAAAGACACCCGAAAAAGAGTGGTGGTTGAGCGATGACGACATTGAATAAAGAAAATATTCAAAAAGAATTTAAAGAACGATTAAGTGAAGATGAATTACTAAACTGTATGCGATGCGGTTTTTGTTTACCTACTTGTCCTACCTACATTCAATCCGGATATAAAGAGTCACATTCACCGCGCGGACGTATCGCATTAATGAAAGCTGTCGTTGATGGTTTAATCGAACCAGATGAAGATGTTGAGAATACATTAAACGTTTGTCTTGGTTGCCGTGCTTGTGAGCCTGTTTGTCCATCTGGTGTAAATTATGGGCATTTATTAGAAGAAGCTCGTGATATTATTAATCAAAATAAAAAATTCTCGGTGCCAGTGAAAGCTGTTCGAAAAGTCGTTTTTGAAGGATTATTCCCCCATCAAAATCGAATGAGAACATTAACTGGACTAATCGGATTTTATCAACGTTCTGGTTTACAAACGCTAACACATAAAACAGGGATTATGAAGTTATTCCCCGAAACACTTGCAACGATGGATCTCGTTTTACCAAAAGTCCCTAAAATGAAAGCGATGAAAGATCGTCCTTCATTTTTACCTGCAGAAAGTACAAAGAAAAAACAAGTTGCATTCTTCACAGGCTGCTTAATGGATACGATGTTTTTAGAAACAAATAACGCAACGATGAAACTTCTTCAATTAGCTGGTTGTGATATCGTTATTCCGAAAACACAAAGTTGCTGCGGTGCATTGCATGGACATGCTGGTGAAAAGAGTGGAGCAAAAGAATTAGCAAAGCGCAATATAAAAGCATTCGAAGACTTAAACATCGACTATATTATTACGAATGCAGGTGGTTGCGGAGCTTACCTCGTAGACTATGATTATCTTTTAAAGGATGATCCGGATTGGGCTGAACGTGCTAAGCAGTTTGTTTCTAAGATTAAAGATATTACTGCTATACTAGTAGAACTAGACTTCCATAAGCGAACTGACTTACGACTCACGCCGCAAGTTATTACGTATCAAGACTCTTGTCATTTACGCAATGTTATGCGCACATCTTCTGAACCTCGTATGTTACTAGAGGCTATCCAAGGTGCAACATATCGAGAAATGAAAGATGCCGATCGTTGCTGTGGCTCTGCTGGTATTTACAATATTGTTCATTCAGAGTTATCAATGGAATTTCTAGATTACAAAATGGACCGTGTGCATGAAACAGAAGCAGCAACCATTGTTACTGCAAATCCAGGTTGTTTATTACAAATGAAATTGGGTATTGAGCGAGAAGGGCTTTCTCATAAGATAAGAGGAATTCACATTGTGGATTTATTATTAGAAGCAATTGAAACTAACTCGTAACATACGTAATAATAGGAAAACGGCTATCTCCTTCGTCTATGTAAAGAGATAGCCGCTTTTTTGTCTGCTACAACATTAAAAATATGTTACTTTATTATAAAAAAGAACAACAGAAACATTACAGTTTTGTAAAAATCAATCCATTATATTCCTCAAAAAATCGCTCAAACCATTGATACAATAGGATTCTTCATTTTCTATTTAGGTAACTTTATCCAAAAACCCCCTCTTAAAACCAAGTATAAAAACACTATAAATTCCTTTTATACTCTATATTTCTCTTATTTTTGCTCCCTCCTTCTCTTAGGATAAATTAGGTAATTTTAAAGTCTATGAATTTTTTTCCATCTTTTTTCTCGCAAATTGTATGCTACGATGAATTTGTCAGTCAGACAGGCTGTCAAAAACAAATCGTGTGAAAACAAATTAAAACTTTATATAGGGGGACACACATCATGAAAAAGCGTGTTTTATTATCTGTAGCTGCTGCAACAGCTCTTACTTTAGGAGTATCTTCTCTAGATGCACAAGCTGCAACAGTACAACCATCTAACTTAAAGGTTCAAAATATTCAGCATTCAAAAGTGATGATGAAACAAATGAGCCAACAAGAATTACAAGCATTCTTACAATCTATGGGAGTTGAATCATTAGCACAATGGCAACAAGGAAACTTCCAACCAAACTGCTTCATTCCTGATCAACAACCTACTGAAAATGTTGTAACTGAGCAACCAACAGCTAAGCCAGAAACTCAAAAGCCAGTTGAACAAAAACCAGCCGAGCAAAAGCCTGCTGAAGAAGTTCAAAAACCAGAAGCTCAAAAACCTGCTGAAAACAACAATACTCAAAAACCTGCTGAACAAAAACCAGCTGAGCAAAAGCCTGCTGAAGAAGCAAAATCTTTAAGCGAGTTCGAACAACGTGTTGTTGAATTAACAAACGCTGAGCGTGCAAAACAAGGCTTACCAGCACTAAAAATCGATACTGAATTAAGTAAAGTAGCACGTATTAAGTCTGAAGATATGCAAAAAAACAACTACTTTGATCATAACAGTCCTACATACGGATCTCCGTTTGATATGATGAAGAAATTTGGTATTTCTTATACATCTGCAGGTGAAAACATCGCTCAAGGCCAACGTACACCTGAAGAAGTAGTACAAGCTTGGATGAACAGCGCTGGACACCGTGCAAACATCTTAAATAACGGCTTCACTCACATCGGTGTTGGCTATGTAGAAAGCGGCAACTACTGGACACAACAATTTATTACGAAATAAATAGATTAAAAGAGTCTTCTCATGAGAAGACTCTTTTTTAAGTTTCATAGCTTTCTATTATGTATGAATAGAAAATATATAACATAAACAACATAGATCCACAGCTTATTACACTAAGCAATACATAAAATCCCCACTCTAAGTTCAAAAACAATGAAAACAATATGCCACATGCCATCACTTGAAAAATTCGTCTACTTACTAAACGAATTTTTTGTAATTTAATTGGATCTTTTTCTTTGCCTTTTATTTTCTTAAATTCTTTACTCAGCATAAAAAGAAACATACTAATCCCAATCGTTAATCCTGTTTGAAAGGATATCAAATCCCCAAAATTAATAAAGAGGATAAGCATATGAATAAACAACATAAATAACGTAATTTTCTTTATAAATCCGCCTATAATACCATGCTCTCTTTCATTAAACTTAAATATATTATGTGAAATAATATACAAAAATCCATATGAAAAAATAATAAAACAAGGAATAAATGCTACAACAACTTGTTTACTCATAAACTCGTTTGGCTCACCATTTACATTCCAATGTACTGCCATACGATTTGGTAAATAGGGATAGAGAAATAGAGTAAGTAAAAGACAAGCGAAAAATATTCCAAGTACATACTTATATTTGATCAAGTGATTCTCACCTCTCTTTTCTCTTAACGGCTTCGCTTCTTTTAGAGAAATCCCTGCAAAAATCTACTTTTTTCAAGTTAAAACTTATACTTTACGCATTTTCTTTTTGAAATTCTTTTATTTTTTTATTTAAATTTGTAGGAAACGGCACATCAACTTCAATTGCTTCTTTCGTAATTGGATGCAAGAAATTTATCTTCATCGCATGCAATGCTTGACTGGACATATATTTTGTTTGTCCACCATATAATACATCCCCAACTAGTGGATTACCATTATGACTCATATGAACACGAATTTGATGTGTTCTACCCGTTTCTAATTGTAACGTTACGAAAGTCGTGTTTTGCTTCTTAAAATACTTTTCTACTTTATAATATGTGATAGCTTGGTCACCTTTTGGAGAAATACGACGCCTTGTAGCATGATGGCGATCCCTTCCGATAGCAGCATCAATCTTTCCTTGTTTCTTCTTTACTTTCCCTTCAACGAGCGCTGCGTACGTTCTTTTAATTTTTCTTTCCATTAATAGACGATCCATAATTGCACCAGCAATTCTATGCTTAGCAAACACGACACCACCTGTCGTATCTTTATCTAAACGATGAATATGACGCACCTTCGTCTCTAAACCTTGCATTTGAAAATGAAAAGCAACAAGATTTGCAAGCGTCCCGGTTCCACCTTTTTCAGCAGGGTGTGTGTCCATTTGCTCTGGTTTATTTACGATAAGTACGTGATCATCTTCGTATACTACATGTAATTCACCATATTCTGGATCTACACCGTACTCTTCCTCCGCAAACATATGGACTTGTAACTTATCGTTCTCTTTTAAAAGCTCATTCCATCTTCTTTGTTCCCCGTTAACCGTAACACCTTTTTCCATACGAAGCTGATGTAATAGCTTTTTCGGTATTTCCCATTCTACTTTTAATACCGATTCAATACTTATACCATTCCATTTAGCTGGAACGATAATTTCACACCATTCGCCCTTTTTCTTTGTTTTCATACTGTTTATCACCTTATTTCTATTGATTCTCTCATTGTAACGGAAAACACACTTTGATGCACTGTCAAAAATAGAGGACAGTCTTATAATAGACTGCCCCTCAAGCTCTAAGTCTTTTCATTTCTAATAATACTTCTTCAGCTTTTTGTTCATACGATAAATCCTTAAAGAAATCCGCCAACCTTTTATAATCATTGTAAGCATCTAATAAATCGTCCATCTTTTCTATTTTCATCACTTGTTGTTTTTGTTTCATTTTTACTGGATAGCGATAACCTGATACTTCTTGTATTTTGTAATACTCATCCTCTACTTGAACGACCTTTACAAGTTCTTCCTCTTCTGCATCCATCGTATACCCGTCAAATTCTCTAAGTAGTTCATAAATGATATGAGTCCATTCATCTTTTGGATAAAATCCTTTTTCTAACCGATAACCGACAATGCGATACATATGCCCATCGTTCTCAGCAAACTGTACTGTATCATTTAACTTAAACTTAAAATAACGAAACATTGCCTTCACCTACTTATTATGTAATGTTCTTATCACATACTATTTGCAAAATGTAGGCTTTGCTATTCATAAAAAATGCTCATCATATTGATGAGCATTTTTTACGATGCTTTTTCTCGTTTTTTTCGAAATGGTAACCACCAGTTCCAGTCTCCAAATAACTTCATTAAGCTTGGTACGAGCATAAGACGAATAATTGTTGCATCAAGAAATATTGCTAATGCAACGCCAAGACCCATCTGCTTTACTGGTAAAATATCAGTAAATGCGAATGCACCAGTTACAACAATCATTATTAAAGCAGCTGATGTAATGATTCTACTTGTTGAAACGAGCCCTTCTAACGTTGCTTGATCGTTATCTCCTGTTTCTTCATAGAGCTCATGAATACGTGAAATAAGAAATACTTCATAATCCATACTAAGCCCAAATACGAGGCCAAAAATGAAGATTGGTAAGACAAACAGAACCGGACTTGCTTCTAAACCGAAATGACCACCTTCAAATAACCAAACAACAATTCCAATGGTTGCACTTAAACTAAGTATATTCATAACAATTGCCTTAATTGGAATGAGTATAGATCGGAATGCAAATAATAATATAACAAAGGTCGATCCAAATATAACAGACATACCAATTACAACTTTATCTTTAATTTCATCTTCTAATTCTTGTTGAAACGTCGTCATTCCGCCTAGATAATACGTAACATCCGTTTCTTTATAGTTCTTTTTAAAGTCACGTACCCACTGTTTTGCAGTCTCTGTACGTGGTTTTGTTTTCAAAAAGATTTCTATCGTCGTCTTATTCCCTTGCGTGTATGCTTCAAATACAGGAGTTAGTTTCGCTGATTCTGGCGACTGCAATATTCCAACAACTTGATTTGCTTTCATTCCAGTTAACCCGTCGTATAAACTTCTTACTTCATGTACTTTCTTATCATCTTTTAACTTTCGAACGACTTCTTCTATCTTTTGTAGACTTTCTTTTTCTTTCATATCTTTTTTCGTCTCTACAACTAACGTAACATCAGCGTGTGTTTTGACAGTTTCATTAAATGCTTCTTCATACTTTTCATATGCAATCCTTGTATCACTCTTTTCAGGTAAAGCTTCAACACCAGGGAACTGCAAATTAGCTGTACGTAACGGTAATAAGCAAATAACAATAAATGTTGTAACAACAATAATCATTGCAATTGGATGTTTCATCACAAATTGTGCAAATTTACGCCATGCTTTTGCCGGCGTATGTGCTACTTGATTCTTTTTTAATATTCTTTTACCTATTAACGATAATAGTGCTGGAAGAAGTGTGAGTGAGAATAAAATGCTCATAATGACAACAATCATTCCGCTAATCGCGACAGATTGAATATAATCTATCTTAAAGAAAAACAAACCGGATAACCCAACAAATACGCATAATCCTGAAAATACAATCGCACGTCCTGCCGTTTGATATGTAATTGCTATCGCTTCTTTTACCGTTCGTTTAGCAACTTCCTCTCGAAAACGGTTCACAAATAATAGCGCAAAATCAATAGATAATGCAAGTCCAATCATCGGCGCAACGTTTAACACGAAAATAGATAGTTCTTTATCAACACCGATGAAATACAATATCCCCATCGTACTAATAACACTAAGCGCCCCATTCAAAATCGGTAAAATTGATGCCAAAAGACTACCAAACGAAAATAGTAATACAAGAAACGCGATTGGTAATCCAATCATTTCTGCTACTTTTAAATCATTTTGCGTTCTTTCATTAATCTCTTGATTAATTTTCGGAAATCCTGTAGGTGTTACTTTTAATGCTACATTACTTTCTTTCTCAATCTCATCAGCAAATTGTAATGTCTTTTCCATTCTTTCTTTATTTGTTTTCCCGGAAAATAAAATTGTCGCATAACCGATGTCATCTTGTAGCATTTCTTTATTTTGGATTGGGTGATGGAAAGATTCATAGCTCTCTTTCTCTTGAACATTCTTTACAATTTCATCTATTCGCTTTTTAAATTCCTCATGCGAAGCATCTTTATTTTTCTCAAAAACGAGCAGAAGCGTATCTTGAGACTTCTTAAAATCTTGATCTAAAATTTCTTTTGTTTTTTGATAGTCGCCTTCCGTTTGGAAACCGTCACCACCTAATACTCCCGGTAGCTTTGGAGCAAAAATCCCAAGTGCGATTGCGAGCAACAGTAACGCTACAATTACTGTATAACGAAACTGATACAAAAAAGCTCCTAACTTCCCCCACTTATCAACTTTATGTACATTTGTCTTCACACATTTTCACCTACTTTAAATAATTCAATTGTCACTTATACTGTATCACATCTTGATATAAACAAAAAACGTCTGGAAAAACTATAATAATAGTTTTTCCAGACGTTTTTCTATCTCTCCTTATTAAGCCCTAATCTCTCAGTAAGTAAACGATGGTAGTAAATCGCGATAATTAACAAAATACCACCTACGCAGTAACCAGCTAAAATATCAGTTGGGTAATGTACATTTAAAATGACTCTACTTAATCCAATCGATAGAATTACTATACCCATCAAAATCGTTGTGACACATTTCCCAGCTACGCTTTTCAAATTAGCAGCAATGATATAAGTAAGAAATCCAAATGTCATAATCGATAGCATTGCATGTCCACTAGGAAAACTATATCCAAGTGCATCTAGCCCTTCATTTAATGACGGACGTTCTCTCTTTACAATCTCTTTTATCCCTTTATTCACAAGATGTGTTATTAAAATCCCCATTGGATATACAATCATCGCAGCATAATAACGCTTCTTCCAAAAAACAAGCAAACTTATAACGAGCGTAGTGACTATCCCAATTGCTGATCCCAATTTTGTAAAGTACGAGAAAAATATAAGAGAACTTTCCGTTTGTAGCCCTCTTACTAATCCACGGACATATGTATCCATCACTGTAACGCCACCTGCATGTACGCGCCAAGCAACAATACCAAATACAGCAAATAACAAACCGATACACATCACCTCATACTGATGTAACTTCTTCTTCAAACGATTTCCTCCTACTATGAAAAAATGCGATTTCTACTTTAGAAACCGCATTTCCTTACTTATTTACCTTTTGTTTTTAGCTCTGTCCAGTAACGATCATAGTCTTTTAACTTATCGTCTACATCAACAAGCCATTCTGTACGATCTAACTCTTCTTTCGTTAAGAAAATCATGTGATTATCACGGTATTCTTTACTATGAAGAGGATGAGCTTTTTCATTTGGATTACTGTAACCAATTGACTCGTAGTTTTTCACACTTACTTTTTCATCTAGTAAGTAGTTCATAAATTTCTCAGCAAGCTCTTTATGTTTTGCACCTTTTGGAATTGCTAACGTATCAGCCCAAATTGTGCCGCCTTCTTTCGGTACAACATATTCTACATCTTTATTATCTTTTGCGATAAATGCTGCATCTCCAGACCAAACTGTTCCGATCCAAGCATCTTCTGTAATGAATTTTTGTTTAATGTTATCTGTATCAAATGCTAATAAGTTTGGAAGCAGCTTCTTTAAATCATCTGCTGCTGTCTTTAATTGTGCATCGTCTTTCGTACTGTTTGAGAACCCGTGCTTCTTAAGACCCACTCCTAATACTTCACGAGAATCGTTCAGTAACGTTACATGTCCTTTATATTTCTCATTCCATAAGTCCGCCCAGCTTGTAGGTGCTTCTTTCACATACTTTTTATTGTATGCAATCCCTGTTACACCCCAAGTGTACACTAAAGAATATTTATTCTCTGGATCAAACGCAGGTGTTTTGAAATTAGAAACCATATTTTCGATATTCGGGATATTCTTTTTATCTAACGGCGCTAATAAGTCCATTTTCGCCATTGTTTTAACCATGTAATCAGACGGCTGGATTAAGTCGTACTTTGCGCCACCAGCTTGTAATTTCGCAAGCATTTCTTCATTACTTGCGTACTTGTCATAGTTAATTTTCACATTATATTTCTTTTCAAAATCTTTTAGCACTTGCTCATCAAAATTGTCAGCCCAGCTATAAATATTTAATTCTTCTTTCTTTTCACCACAACCAGCAAGCACACCAGCAACAAGGCTAAAACTAATTGCTGCGCCAGCTATTCTTTTCATTAATTTCATCGGTTTATTACCCCCTTGTACTTTCTATATCGTTCGTATTATAAAGGAAGGTGTCCTCCAGAGTTTTCTTCACCATCTGCACCTTTATTCCGGAAGATTTCAGATAGAACCATTAATCCTACGATAGCAACAATTAAAATTGTAGAAAGAGCATTAATTTCTGGTGATACTCCGCGCTTAACCATACTGTAAATATATAATGGCAATGTTGTTGATCCTGGTCCTGATACGAAGAAACTAATTACAAAATCATCAATTGATAATGTGAATGTTAATAATGCTGCCGAAATAACTCCCGGTGCAATTGCTGGGAACGTTACATAACGAAACGTTTGCCAAGGCGTTGCTCCTAGATCATTTGCAGCTTCTTCTAAGTCACGTCCCATACTTGAAAGACGCGCAGCTAAAATAACAACAACAAACGAAATACTAAATGTAATATGTGCAATAATAATCGTTGTTTGTCCAAGTTCCATTCCTAACTGGCTGAAAAGAATTAGTAAAGATAATCCCATTAAAATATCAGGAATTAAAATTGGTAAATATACAAGGCCATTAATAGCCCCTTCGAAACGATATTTATAACGATGTAAAGCAATTGCAAAGAATACACCAAGTACCGTTGTCACAATCGTTGTTATAACTGCAATCGTAATACTATTTACAAATGCATCAATAACATCTTGTTTTTGAAATAAATCTGTATACCAATGGAATGTAAAACCTTCCCACTCCGCATTAATGCGAGAGTCGTTGAAAGAATAGACCATTAAAACCATCATTGGAAAATACAAGAATAACAAAATTAACCAAGAATAAGAAACTAAAAACTTCTTCATCTTTGCCTATTCCCCTCCGTTCTCATTATATTTATATACTTTCGTTGCACGATAATATAAGTAAATTAACAGAACAGAGAATAGAACAACGATAATCGATAACGCAGATCCAAATGGCCAGTCACGTGCACCTAAGAATTGATTTTGAATAACGTTTCCGATTAATGCTACTTTCGATCCGCCCATCACGTCTGATACAACAAACATTCCGATAGAAGAAACGAATACTAAAATAGAACCAGTCGCAATTCCTGACATCGTCATCGGCACTGTTATATTCCAAAATGCCTTTATTGGTGTTGCTCCTAAATCATAAGCCGCTTCTAGCTTACGCTTATCCAGCTGCTCAATTGCTGCATACACTGGTAAAATCATAAATGGTAATAAAGAATAGACCATTCCGAGTATTACAGAAGGAGTATTATATAATAAATTTAACGGTTCACTAATAATGCCAAGCTTTAATAACAACGTATTCACAAGACCTTGTGAACGTAAAATAACAATCCATGCGTATGAACGAACAAGAAAGTTAATCCAAAACGGGATCGTTGCCAATAATAAAAGAATAGAGCGGTATTTGCGGTCAACAATTGTAATTGTATACGCAAACGGATAACCAATTAATAAACATATTACTGTTGTAATAACTGCGATCTTAACAGTTTCCCATAACGTTCCTAAGTACAAAGGATCAAACACACGGGATATATTCTCCAGCGTAAATTGCATTTCTACTGTCCCGTAAGCTCCGCGCTGCATGAAGGCGAATCCTAATACGAATACGAGCGGGATTAGGAAGAAAATTAACAGCCACGCGACTGTAGGTAGTGCGAGTAATTTCCCTTTTTTCAATTTAAGGTCACCTCGTCCTCTTGCTCCCAGCCTACATATACATTATCTCCAATGCTCCACTGCGCTGCCTCTTCAGCAGTTTGATATGCCATTAGTAATTCTGATGTTTTCTCATCACGTACATAAAGCTTCTCCATATTTCCGACAAACTCGATATCTTCAATATGTCCAAGATGGTATTCTTTTAAAATTGACTCTTCAACCGAACGTACTTTTACATTTTCAGGGCGAATTGCTACATAGCCTTCCCCGTTTTTCACAATATTATTTTCACCGATGAATGTCGCAACGAACAATGTTTTCGGCTTATTATAAATTTCTTTCGGTGTTCCGATTTGTTCGATATGTCCTTTATTCATAACTACAATACGATCGCTCATGCTCATTGCTTCTTCTTGATCGTGCGTTACGTATATGAACGTAATTCCTAAATTACGTTGTAAGTTTTTCAATTCACGTTGCAAGTCTTTTCGTAACTTAAAGTCAAGCGCTCCAAGTGGCTCATCTAATAGTAATACACGCGGATTATTTACAATCGCTCTTGCAATTGCAACACGCTGCTGTTGTCCACCAGAAAGCTTCGCAGGTTTACGATTACGGAACTCAAGTAACTGCGTTAAACGCATTGCCTCTTCAGCACGCTCTTTCTGCTCTGCTGCTGATACTTTCTGCATTTTCATACCAAAACAAATATTCTTCTCTACTGTCATATGTGGGAATAGTGCGTAATGTTGGAACACTAGGTTCATATGACGCTTATATGGCGGCAAATCGTTAATTCTTTCAGCATCTAATAAAAGATTCCCTTTAGTTGGAGTTTCAAATCCTGCGATCATACGAAGTAAAGTCGTTTTCCCGCAGCCACTCGGTCCTAAAATTGTTAAAAACTCTCCCTCTTTAATATCTAAAGAAAGAGGTGGGATAATCACTTGATTTCCAAAATGTTTTTCAACTGCTTCAACTTTAATAATCTTTTTCATTTTCCCGTCCTATCTACCTTAAATTTTTAATTTTTATATTCATGAATAAATATTTATGTTCTATAGACTATTTTTTGTTTCGATCCAAACAAAAATGATTATTTAACAAGCGTTCGTTTCTATTCTTTATGTAGTATGTTGGATTCATTTTCGCATGATACATAACGTCGAACAGAAAAACCCCTTCCATTGCGAAGGGGCTATTATCATACGGCTACGCCTACTGATAAACACCATCATCATTTTAACAACTTTCGTATGAATTTTAAAGCACTTTTTGTAGAAGAGTAACGAATTTTCATGTCGAATGCTGTAGATTGGGCTAAAATGCTTTTATAATGTGAAAAAGTCCGAAAACTTTCTTTCCCATGATAACCCCCTAATCCACTACTTCCAACACCCCCAAAAGGTAAATATGGCGTGGCAAGATGATAGACAACATCATTAATACAGCCTCCACCATATGAAATATTACTCGTCACTTTCTTTTGTACTTCTTTATCTTCAGAAAATACATATAACGCTAACGGCTTCGGATGTTGCTGGATTGTGCCAATTACATCTTCTATGTTGTCGTACTCTATGATTGGTAAAATCGGACCAAAAATTTCATCTTCCATAACAGTATCTTTCCATGTAATATCCGCTAGTACTGTCGGTTCAATATGTAATGTATCTTTCTTATAGTTTCCACCAATTACGACTTGACCATCTTGTAAGAATCCACATAATCGTTCAAAATGACGCTCACTTACAATACGCACATAATTTTCATTTCGCAAAGGTTCTTTACTATACTGCTCTGTAATTTCATGTCGCAGTGCCTCAATTAGCTTTTCTTTCACGGAAGAATGCACATACATATAATCAGGCGCTACACACGTCTGCCCTGCATTTAAAAACTTACCCCAAACAATTCTTCTTGCTGTCATCTCTATCTTTGCATCTTTATGTACAATACAAGGACTTTTCCCGCCAAGTTCTAAAGTGAGCGGTGTCAACTGTTTCGCTGCTGCTTCCATTACAACTTTTCCAACTCCAACACTACCAGTAAAGAAAATATAATCAAACGGTTCCCTCAGCAAAGATGTACTCTCTTCAACGCCACCTTCTACTACCGCTACAAGCTCTTCTGGGAATAATTCATCTAACATTCTCTTAAGCACTTTTGAAACGCTTGGCGTTAACTCTGACGGCTTTAAAACGATTGTATTTCCAGCTGCCAGTGCTCCTACAAGTGGTGCAATTGCTAATTGAAAAGGATAGTTCCACGGTGCAATAATAAGCGTCACACCATACGGTTCTGGCACTACTTTTCCTTTTGATCCAAAATGAGTGAGTGCTGTTCGAACTCGTTTCGGTTTACTCCACGATGACATATGTTTCAATTGAAAGGAAATTTCTTTTAATACATATCCAACTTCCGTTGTAAACGACTCGTGAACTGACTTATTTAAATCTAATTTCAATGCCTGAAATATTTCTTCTTCAAAACGCTGAATGCCTTCATAAAGCTTCTTCAAATTATTCTTCCTCATTTCGATGCTTCTCGTATGCCCTTTTAAAAAATATTCCTTTTGCCTACTTACAATAGAGGAAATACTCATTCACTCACCTTCTCCCACTATTTTTATCCAATTCTTTCATTATTTATATAGACTTCATATATAACAAATTTCTATTCTTAAGGTTACATTATATATGACTTTTTCAGCTATATAAAATTCATTGCTCACAAAAAAACTACCGAAAGAAAATCTCTCGGTAGTTTTACTGTATTAACGATATAAACGAACAGCACCTGCAGAATTATCATCAGCTTGTCCTACTACTTCAAATTTCAAACCAAGCTTCGGTAAAATACGTCCTGCATCTGGAATCTGTTGATTAATATACGTTTTAGAATCATCAAACTTTGGTACGCCTGCTAAACCATCATACGTAAATGTTCCACGCGTTGGAGATACGACTTTCCAAGCTGGCGTTTTGTCGAATGAGAACGCTGCATCAGCGATTTGGAATCCTGTACTACTCTTAACTGTTGGTTTACCATTTAAAGTACCAACAATTGCTTCTGGATGAGAATCAACTACACCAAGGAAACCGTGTCCTGGATGTACACCAACCCAGTTATCTGTATAAGCTGAATCTGCATACCATACAACCATACCAGTGTTAAATACTGGACCGCGAGCAAATTTCAACGCGTTATCTGCCCCAGCATAGTTTCTCCACTCAACATAGTAGTTATGTTTTTTCTTCTCTGTTCCGTTAGATACAACGAAACCATCTAATTTTAATTGTGGTGTACCTTCTGCGTCATCAGAGAATGCTACTTTACCATCTACTGTTAATGAAGCATTATCAAGAGCGAATCCATTTAATGCTAAACCACCATCAGTAATGTAATCAAATGTTAATTTTACTTTCTTGCCTTTGAATTGACTTAAATCATATGATTTGTCAATCCATTTTCCATTTGTCGAATCTGCATTTCCACTATTTGCTTTCTCACCAAGTCTTTCAATTAACGTTTGTTGACCATCTTCCGTTACAGCGTGTACTTCAAGGAAATCATACTCTGCTTCAATTTCATATAATGATTTGAAGTCAAATTTTGCAGTCGTTGCATTTGTTAAATCGAACAGTGGTGTTTCCATCTTCGTATGAAGATCATCACCTTTTGTGCTGTAGTAATACTGTTTTCCAAATGCCGGCTCAATTGTTTTTATATCTTTGTCTGGTAAGTTAACACGAATCATACCCGGACGGTTAGATTTCGTAACACTTTGATCCAAATATGTCGCTAGACCGATACCTTTATTTAATTTCTCGTAATCTACTTCTACGATATTTGCCCAGTTACCACCGATTGTTTTTTGGAAAAACTCTTTATTTTGTGGTGAGAAACTCGTTGGCGTCGTTCCAGCGATTTTACCAGCCCAGCTTCCGCCACTCATAATAGACCAAGCTTCAATCGGCTCACCTTGACCACTATATTGTGTATCGTACTCATCTGGAAGACCTAAATCGTGACCATATTCATGTGCGAATACACCAACCGCTCCATCTTCTGGTTCAATTGTGTAGTCGAATGCTGCCATCTTTCCACCCCAATATGGTACTTTCGCTTGTGTACCTTCAATTGGGAATGGCTTTGGTCCAACTGTCCAACGGTGCGACCAAATTGCATCATCGCCTAATTTACCACCGCCTGCCTCTTGTCCAACACCCGCATGAATAATCATTAAGTGATCGATTAAACCGTCTGGTTGATTTTTATTTCCATCACCATTTACATCGTATTGATCAAATTGGTCGAACTCTGATAAATCAATACCACTATCTACAGCTGCTTTTAATGCATCTTTTACTAAATCACGTGGCCCTTTTGGTCCTTTATTATCATGGCCGCCGCTAGCAGCATCTGCACCATAATCAGCCGCCTTACCAGGAACTGTTAACCATTTTGTAACTGTTCCGTCCACTGTGTAACTACCACCAGATTGTTCTTCGTAATATTGTTTGAACGTTTCAATTTTACTTCCATCATCTAATGTGAATGGCTCGTTGCCGAATAACATTTTTTCATAATGTTCTTTATTAAAATCGTTAGAATACATATATCCAGGCTCTTTGTCGATATTATTATGTTTAAAGTCAGCGTACTCTACAAGTAAAACGAGTACTTTGTCTTTACGAACTTCACCGTTATAGTCTTTTTGTTTCGCTGGAGAAGTTGGTACTTTACCATTTAGACCGCCTTTAACTGGGCCTGTCGCTGCAGGTGTGCCTGTTGCTGGTTGATTTAATTTTTCTTTCGTGTCTGCTTTCGCATCTTTCACTTTCTTTAAAAAGTCGGATGCATCTTTCGTAAGTTGGTCCCCATTCGCTGCTTCTTTCCCAGGATTTTCACCCTTTTTGTTCTCTACATACTTTTCGACTGCTTTCTTTGTTTCTGTCTCTGAAGCCTTCGAATCAATTACCCCACGTTTTTTTAATGCATCTGCTAAACGTTCTTCCGGAATTAAATGATCATCAACTGGGCTCGTAGCTGTTTTATTCACAGGCGTTTCAGCATATGCAGATTGAGTGCCAGCTCCGAATGAAAGGCCTAATACAGCTGTCAATGCGATTGATGACAAAACTTTGAACGGTTTCTTGTTCATCCCTTATTTCCTCCCCTAATAAATAATATGTATTACAAATTGAATTTTATTAAAAATTCAATATTTTTTCAATATTTAGTCATATTATGTAATGTTTTTAATATATTTGTAAAAATTTCATAGTTAGCATACGAATATATCACAATTCAACAATGTTTTCTGAAAATATTGAAAGTTTTTATCGAACAATTTATAATTTCCATAGAGGGAGTTTAATGGGGATTTTATCTTTGTTTCATCTACACAATATTTGATAATTCACTACATAAAACACAAAATCGGATTTCATTATCATGTATTCTGTAGCAGCAATTATGACCGATAATTAGGGAGGAATTACATTTGTACAAAGATAAGACAGACGCACTGGATCAAGAATGGATTGATTTAATACTTGAAGCTCTAGATGCTGGTATCGCCATGCAAGACATCGAGCAATTTTTCCAACGTATGAAGCCATCCAGTCAGGCTCAATAGGTTTGTTCTTTTTAACGAAGTTTATGTTATAATAATGACATCATAAGACAACTACATATTGATAGAAAGGTGCGCAAATATGATTGGAGAACGTATAAAACGCCTTCGTTTACAAAAAGGGATTTCATTAACTGAACTTGCCGAAAAAGCTGGCGTTGCTAAATCTTACATTAGTTCTATAGAACGAAATTTACAAAAAAACCCTTCCATTCAGTTTCTTGAAAAGATCGCAGCAGTTCTACAAATTCCAGTTGATACTTTACTTCATGATGAAACAACAAAGGAAACTAACCTAGACTCCGAATGGACACAACTCGTTAAAGATGCAATGAACTCTGGTGTCTCCAAAGAACAATTTCGTGAATTTCTTGAATTTACAAAGTGGAAGCAAAATCAAAAATAATAATAGAAAGAAGTGCTTACAACCAGCACTTCTTTTTCTTTATAAAAAAAAGCGGGAATACCCGCTTTTTTTATTATTTTTCTTCCCCAGCTTCTTGGTTAGCATTGAATGTCCATTCTAAATTCAATGTATCACCTTGGAAGATATTTTGGTCTTTTCCATCATCTACAAATTCAAATTGTACCCATAGATAATCCTCTGTACCAGCTGCTAATCCACCCTTTTCTCCCCACTCAGGAGCAAAGATATCTTTAGCTAAAAGATCTGGATCAACTTTTTGTAAGTCTGCTAAAGTTGTTTCGTATACAGGCTCACTTTGTTTATCCCAGTTCCAAAGGAATTTTACTTTAACGTGCTTACCAAAGTCTTCACCAGCATTATCACCTTTTGCATCTTTAACAGTATACTTTGTTGCTAATTTAACGTCTTTAATAGTTAACGAACCGCTGTTTTGTAATAAGAACTCTTTCTTAACAGAATCCCCTGGTTTTAAATCTTTAATATCTACAAGCGTCTTAGGGTTTAATGTAAGGTCTAACGTCCCAGCTGCAAATGTATTGTTTGATACTTCTTTATCGCTAAAGAATGCAAATGTTCCTCCACCAATTAAAGCTAACCCCAATGCTGCTGATGCAACTCCCATACCTAATTTCTTTTTCAGACTCACAATCAATTCCCCCTAGCTTTTTTTTATATTTTTATCACTTATTTTTCAATAAGAGATGTAAAGAAAACTATATTAGCTTAGCTAATATGTGTTCTTTTTTAAAAACCTTATGTTCATTATAACGAACAACTCTATATAAACACAACACATATTTATTAATATTTTCAGTTATTTTTATTTCTCAATATCATTTAGACTTTTCAGAAAAAAAACAATGATAATTTATAACTTTTTTCACACTCAAATCATTTAATACTATAAGAAAAAAGAAAAACAAAGAGGTGAGGGCTAACGTTCCCTCACACTCGTATAAATATTACTAGTCTTGCTTATTCGTTCACTCTCTCTTACACCACATTCTTGTTTTCCGGCTGTTTCACTAAAGCAGTTACTCCGCTTTCTTTTGCTCTTCTAGCTTTTTCTGTTCTTCGGCTTTCTTCTGTTCTTCGGCTTTCTTCTGTTCTTCTACTTTCTTCTGTTCTTCTACTTTCTTCTGTTCTTCGGCTTTCTTCTGTTCTTCTACTTTCTTCTGTTCTTCGGCTTTCTTCTGTTCTTCTACTTTCTTCTGTTCTTCTACTTTCTTCTGTTCTTCTACTTTCTTCTGTTCTTCTACTTTCTTCTGTTCTTCGGCTTTCTTCTGTTCTTCTGCTTCAATTGCAACGTTTAATTGTTGCTGAAGAGCCTGAATTTGCTCATCAATAGCTTTCAAGCTAATTTCTTTCTCAATATAGTCACGCTTCTCTTTGATACTGCGGAAGCCTTCATTTACATATATGGACACTTGCTGCATCGACTCATCTTTATTTACCTTTAATTCTTCTTGTATTTGATTGTAAGGAGCTTCTATTTCAGTATATACATTTTGCAGGGCTTCCTTCTCAGCAACAATTTTCTCACGCCCTTGTTGCCATACAGAAATCGCCTGTTTTATTTCTTCAATAGAAGTTGCTTTCGATTTTCCCTTCATCGTTCCATACTCACGCTCAATAAACTGTTTATGTTTCTCAGATTGCTCTTTTAACGTATTAACTGTTTTCGGAAATATAATTGCTGTAGAAAGCGTCGCTTCTACTTTCGTTTCATGAATGAACGCCGCTTCTGTATGCGTCATAATTTGAGATCCTAAATAAAACGTAATAGAACACATACACGGCAATATAAGCATCTTTTTAAAATTACGCGGTCTTTTCAGCATCTTAATCTCTCCCATCGAACATTACGTTCTTTATACAGAACATTATCTATATTATAGTAAAGAACTATTAAAATTGATAGACAAATACTAGAAAAATAGAAAAAGGGCTATCCATGTGATAGCCCTTTTTCTTATTATCTTTCTTCACCTGCTGTTTGTTGTGCATCAAACGTCCAATTTAATTGTAACTTATCGCCTTGGAATTGATTTTGATCTTTTCCATTATCAACGAACTCGAATTTCACTTTGAATTTATCAGATTTACCTGCTGAAATACCTTTTTCATCCCAGAACCAAGCCGATAAATCATTATCTACAGCTGTAAGTGTGTCACCTTTTAATTTATCTAAAGTAGTTTGTTTCACAATTGTCTCATGCTTATCTACATTTTTTAAGAATGTTACTTTAATATGTTTACCAAAATCATCTTTATTGTCTTTCTTTACATCTTCTACATTATAATCTGTTTTCAGTAGAACCTTTTTAATATTTAAAGAGCCTTTATTTTCTAGTTTAAATTCTTTTTCAATTGTATCCCCAGGTTTTAAATTCGATACGTTAACAACTGTTGATGGATTTAATGCTAAATCCAGTGTTCCAGCCGCAAATGTATTATTTGACACTTCTTTATCACTGAAAAATGCAAATGTTCCTCCACCAACTAAAGCTGCTCCTAATACTGCTGATGTAATACCCATTCCTAATTTTTTCTTTAAAGTCATGTCCATATCCCCTTAATATATATTTGTTAACTTCCTAAACGGAAAGTATAACCAAACGAACTAGACGGATTGTTCTACTTTTTTATCTTTCTTTTCTCCGTCAATGCTACGAATAGCACCAAAAATAGAAATCGCGGAATACCCAAGTAAAAAGACTCCTGGAATAATAAGAAGCAATGCTGCTCCCGCTTTTGAATTCGCATAATTCAGTAAATAACCAACATACGGAACTGTAATATCTGCATACTTTCCAACTACATTTTCTGCAAGTACTGGCTCTAAATCTGGTCCGTTGTTGTTATCCCCTTTTGTTTCATACATTACTTTTCCATTTGTATCTTTCACACCGATAATACGGTGAGTGATAATTTTTTGATCTTTCTCTTTAAAGGTAATAACATCACCTTTTTGATATTTAGAACCATCTTTGTTTGGTTCTATTGCAATGATTGATCCTGTTAAAAACGTCGGCTCCATTGATCCTGAAAGAACGCTCTTAAATTGATATCCCATCACTGTCGGATCACCACCGCTTGCTTTTGAAGAAATAACTACAAAAGCTAAAAAAACCATCAATGCAAATAAAACAAATGAGATCGCGTTGCTAATTATCTTCCATATTAATTTCATCGTCTCTCTCCCTCTCCGTTGTTTTATATTATTTGAAGTATGCAATATCCACTTTGTTCTTTAACAAGAACACAAGTAAATGATATAACGAACTTTAAGTTATTGCAATAAGAAAATTTACAATTATTAGTTATTTAAAATATAGAAAAAAGACTGTGCCAAAATTTTACACAGTCTTTTTATTAGTAATTTATTTACCTTCTGATTTCATTCCTTTTGTATTTCGGCGCAACACTACATATAAAATTGCTCCAAATAATATAATCGCACCTATCCCAACACTTATTACTTTCACATTTGAGTCTTTTACTTCAGGCATAGTTGTATCTTTTTTAGGCATCGTAAAAGTGACATCTTCTGTTGAAAGAACATTTACCGTCGCAATTGTTTGATTATTTTTCGTAATATCAACTGCACCAACTACCTCACCACGATGTATTCCTTTATGATATAAAGATTCTTTATCTAATGAAGCCGCCCGGAAAATAGTTTTCACATTTTTCCCTTCATCTTTCTTAAGCATAAGCTCCGCACTTTGTTCCAACTCAGAATTAACATCTTTATTTAAATATGTTGTTTTTTGATGCCAATTATGTTTATCAAGCACCATTTGCTTCGTAAATTGACCGAAAGAATATTCCGCCATCTGCTTCAAATCTTCATAAATTTCAGGTCTTTGAGAAGCCATTACTACGCTTATAATACGATTTCCATCTTTCTCATTTAATAAAACAAGTGTATTACGTGCTTCATTCGTAAACCCTGTCTTACCGCCAATGCTATATGGATTTTCAAAAAAATTAGATTTATTAAAAATAGACACCGTCTGCCTAGACGTCGTAACTGTCGTTCTTTTCGTATTCATCGCTTGTAAAATTTCAGGATACTTTTGCACACCCTTCGTAATCATAGCCATATCATACGGCGTCGTATAATGGTTCGGATCATGCAATCCATTCGGTGTTACAAAGTGGCTATCTTTCGCCCCTAATTGCTTCGCTTTCTCATTCATCATATTAGCGAAATTCTCAACACTCCCGCCAATCCGCTCCGCAATCGCATACGACACATCATTCGCACTCAGCACCATTAAAATCATAAGCGCAGTATTTCTATTAATTGTCTCTCCAGGTTGAAACTCAATTTGATAATTACTCTTCTCTTGATCTAATGCTAATTGTGAAAATGTAAATTGATCCTCTGGCTTTGTATGCTCCATGAGTAAAATCGCTGTTAACACCTTCGTCGTACTAGCAGGAAATGCGCGGTGATATGCGTTTTTGTCATACAAAACATCTCCTGTTTTTGCATCAATTGTCGTTGCAAACTGACTAAAAACATTCGGTCCTTCCGCAGGTGGTGGTGCAACTTGTTCTGGATTTACTCCAATATTCGTCTCAGCACGCAATGTTATGGGCGTCAAAAAAAACGAACAAATAACTGTAATAAAAACCAAAATTTTCTTAAAATTTACCATATGACTCTCCCTTTTCCATTTACTCCTTAACAAAATAATAAATCTACCAATCATATGTAATTTGTATTATATTGGAAGAATTTTCACTATTTTTTACTATATCATACTTTTACGATAAAGAACATAAATATACAATAAAAATAAGAAGGAATTACTCTTTCTTATCCTTCTCATCAATCAACGAATCTATTAACTTTTGACTAGCTTCCTCGGGCGTAATCTCATCTGTTATTCCCATAAACGACCAACCTTTAGAATCAACCCACTCAACAAACTCTTGTAAAAATTCATCATGTGTAACATCCACATCAAGAATCGATCCATTAATCGAAATCGTTCTATTTTTAGACACGCGCATCTTGAACGTTTTTCTTACCATTACAACTTTTCTCCCTCTACTTCTGAATATTTATAAAGTGAAACTTTCATCAACCCTCACGAATCGGACTTTTACGGGCATTCCGACCCGAACCTAACTTCTTTACTTTTGTTGAATTTCGAGGTAAGGGATCTTACTGCCCGCAAATAGCGAGATAAAATAATCATGTATCTCTGTTATACATGATTTTCAGTAAATTGTAAAAAGGATATATTGGCCAATTGGTATATTGAAACTGAAAATCTATCATTCTGCAAAAATATCAAATGATATGTAATTGTTCATAAATGACTGAATAGATTCACATAAAAATAAAACAACTTACATTTTACCACACCAAATACAAATGACTTTCTTACAATGGAATGGAGTATACTAGAAGAAAACTTAAAATGAGGAGGAACCTCATGACGCGTTGTACGTATTGTAAAACGAAGTGGACAATAAAAGATGTATGGGCAATACTCGTGACATTTGAAAAGGATTGTCCGTATTGTTTTATGAGACAATATCTATCAAAGAAAACGGTGAACGCTATGCCAGAACTTATAAGCTTACCTTTACATTTCTTACTCCCTTTTCTTGTTGATTTGAGTGCTGAAGGTCCTTTGGATTGGTATCGTAAATAATATAACCACTACATCCAAAGACTACTTTCTACTAAATTCGCTTCTCATCATTATTCCTTCATACATTACTAGCATACTCGCTTATACTTTCCCTTTTGAAGATTCTGTAGCTCAGCAGGAAGAGCGTCCCCTGAACAAGGTTTATCAATTATGACTTTAATAAACGATGATATATGCATACTGTTAAGCATAAAAAATTAGCATTAAGTTCCACTCAAATATTAATTGAAACCCCACACTCCATTTAATCTGTAATCTAGAATACAAGCAGTGTTTTTTATTATGCATTTTTGCATACAGTATTATTTTCTCTTGTAAATAGATAATAATGTTATATAATAAAACTAATGTTTTACCAATAAAAGGTAATAAGGAGTAGTGAAATAAGTAAATAACCAAAGCGTATTAACAGATTTGTTCTATGTAAATCATGATACATATATGGAATCAAAACTATGAAATTTTATGTAGTGATTAGATTACTACAAGATGAAAGATTCATAGCGAATACACTTAAGGAAAAAACGTTCCATTAGATTAATGTGATATCTATCGAACGAATTGAGAATATACTTAGGGGGAATTTCAAGTGAAAACATTTGGTAAAGTATTATTAACTGGCGCATTAGCTTTAGGCGGTTTAACGGTTATGAACATTGAAACACCAAAAGCACATGCTGACGAATGGGATGGTTGTCATTACATTTGTGGTCCTGGTGAAACGGTGAACGGTGTTACAGTTCAGGTACACTCTACACAAGTTACTTTTGGTAACAGCGTAATTGCAAGAATTACAAATGACCGAGCTGAAGAAATTCATTACAATGTCAGCCTTGAAAAGAAATATGGCGATAGATGGGGAGAATTTGAAACCAACTTCCGTTGGCAAAATCAATGGGTCCCAGCTGGAAGCAATGATGAAATTGCAACTTTCACAGGATATGGCGATGATATTTATGAGGATGGAACATATCGTTATAAAGTCGAAATAAAAGGCGCTGACGGTTCTATTGATACAATTTACACAGCAGGAATGACAGTTACAGGACGATAGCTTATGAACAAGCTCCATTATTTATGATTGTATTTTTGAAAATATCATTGATAATTGCGTTGATATTATTATTAAAATAAGCTCTTCGGGGCTTATTTTTTTATACAAAAATTAGAATATGAATATTCAGAAAATTACACCTTTACACCATTAAAGTTTGTTGCTATTATAGGAATACATCAAATGTTACAATACTCAACAAATTGTACAAATTCTCCGATTACACGAATGAAATGAAAATACATTGCTGATGGTAACATTTATAGTTGGGATCCCGTAGCTCAGCAGGGAGAGCGCCACCTTGACAGGGTGGAGGTCGTGAGTTCGAGCCTCTCCGGGGTCATAAAAAAGAGACACCATATCAACCTTCTACGTGATATGGCGTCTCTTTTTTATCTAATTCAATTACTTCCCACCAAACATCTTCTCCAAAGACTTCGCATTTGCAAACAATACTTCTTTCAAGTTATCGTCAGCAACGATTTTATAGTCGCCATCTTTGTCTTTCTTTAAGTTCAATGTAACCTCCCGAGTTGCCATTGCTGCATCTTTATCCGTTAAGTTTTTGATGATAGTTGAGGTCATTGTTTTTTCAATCGCTTTTTCAGATTGTTCTTTGCCTTCGCTAAATGCGCTAGCGAAGGCCATTGGCATAACTTCTCCCACTGCTTTTGTTACAGCAACGGATAGATCAGCAGATGTAATTTTCACTTTCACTTCTGCTTTATCATCCTTTTTCGATACTTCTTCTAGCTTTTCAAATTTAAAGTTCTTTGTAATTGCACTTAGCATTGCTTTTGCCTCAGCATCATCTGTTTTTTCATTTAGTTTATTAAATTCCTTGTCACTCTCAACAAATGTACGAGCCTTTTCTACATCACCTTTTTGTATCGCTGTTAAAAATTCTTCTGTAGTATCTTTCGGATTTGCACACCCTGCTAAAACACCTGCTGTTAATCCTACTACCATCATTAATAGCAATAATCTCTTTATCTTTTGCACGTTCATTCTCCTCTTATCTTTTCTAGTAAGTCAGCATCATACAATATTATGAAACTGACATTACAAACATTTTTTAGTATAGCATTTATATGATTTATTTTCTATTAATTTCCAAAAGATAAAGGGCCTTGCAGCATTCCTACAAGGCCTCTCTTCTATCAATCTGTATCCGTAGCACAAATGAACCACATTTTCTGTTCCCTACTATCTAATACCATCCACATACTCCGATCAAAAATCATAAGCGATAACCAGAGTGATATATTCATAGTAGCAAATAATAAATATAAAATGTAATCTCTCTTTTGTATTGCTCCTCTATTCATCAAAATGTAAGCGGCACCGATAGGAGGAAAAAGACAAATATTTTTCTTAACGACTACGGATGCGGAGTTAGTGTCTGCATATGAACCTCCTTTTCATCATAATACTTGCTTCAACATCGGCCTCACTACCCTATATTCATCACTATAAGCTTCCTTTATGATTAAAGGCGGGTAATCACTTTTTCCTTCCTCAATCATTGTGAATACTTCTGTTTTCTCTTGTAATGTATTAGATTCTCTATTTTTAGTAGGTTTTTTACTTGTTTTAATTTTCTTTGTTACTTCGCCAAGTTTTTGCCCAACTTCTTCTACTTTGGCAGGTTCATTCGTAACATAGTATTCTTGTTCGTCCCATACTAATATAGGTGGCACTTGTTCTCTTTTGTTACATATTATATAAGTAGTACTAGCTACCAGTAGTATACAAGTTAATAAATAGAAGATAGTTCTTTTATTCATATACTACACTCCTTATCTATCATTTCATTGGATTATATAACACAAATTATTTACGGTAAATGGATTTGGTGGTAATTTTTAGGTTTAACAATAAAGAAAAACCTTACCGAAGTAAGGTTCCGTTTTTACATTCTATAGTGACTGATTAATTAATACGATCATTACAATAATTGCTATAAGCATAACAACTAAACAGCCGATTAATTTATAAAATCCTCGCTTCGTTAACGTCCCGCCTTGAACGTCTTTACGAATAAATAAGAATACGGCTAAAAATAATACAAGCCCAATGCCAAAAGCATACATCATTTGCATATGTTAATCTTCCTTTCTCTCCTCCATCTTAATATCTTTTTGCTAAAACAACAAATGAGATAAAGACGGTACTCATTGTAAGTGCCATAAGTATATTCAATAATATAGAAGAAACTTTTTTAAATTTCAGCACGTCTATTTTGAAGCGAAACACGGAACACTGTAAATAACTGTTACTATATCTCCTCACTTCTTTTTTTAAAATTTAATATCTCCATATTTGTTTTATCCTTTTAAAATATTTCATTTATTTCTTTATTTCACGAAATGCGTTATTTGTTTTACGGTGTTTTTCGTCATATTTATAGAAACTAACTGTTTATGGAGCATTTTTTATGTTTAGCAACTTTTTTTGTAGAAATCCTTCACTTTCCTTTCAATATTTAACACTATCTAAATAAAGTTTACGATAAATTCATAATTTTTTATTTTTTATACTATATTCCGTTATATTGTTGTATAATATCTATGAAAGCGCTTATTATTTCAATATACATAATTCAAACTGTTTTTATCAAAACATTCTAACTATTATACCTATATTTAAATGCAACAATTATAGCTATTAGTATAGGCATACCAAATATATCCACCCCATTTTTCTGTAAAATTACTTTATAACATGAAAGATTAACTTGGGTGATAAGTTATTGTGAATGTTTTTTTACAAAACAGATAAGTAATAGTGTTTGGTATTATGTAAATTATTGTAATAACATAAGAGTAAAGAAAAACATTTACATTGATTATTGATTCATTACTTATTGAAAAAGAGCAAAATGCACCTTTGTATGGAAAAGGATTATATGCATTGGGAGGTTTAAACAAATGACGAGGAAGAATACAACGACAAACCCTTGGGCCAAGTTCCACGGTCCGAACCTTGGTTATGTTATTGAGCAGTATGATCTTTACGTAACTGGAGCAGGTTCTGTTGATCCGGAATTACAAGAGCTTTTTGAAATTTTTGGAGCTCCTTCGTTTCAAGATGATGTCGTAACAGGGGACAACACAGCAACACATTTTTCTCCTCAAAACACAGGTAATATTGAAAAAATTCTTAAAGTCGTTCAACTTGTTGAGCAGATTCGTTCTTTCGGGCACACGTTGGCTCACATCAACCCGATGGAAGATGCTGCAAATGGACAATCTCTTCTTGAGAAAGCAATGAGCGAACTGAGCGATGCTGACTTGAAAGCGATTCCAGCGAAAACAGTATGGCCAGATGCACCAGAAGGTATTCACACTGCACTTGATGTAATTCATAGATTAAAAGACGTTTATACAAAATCTTTAGCTTATGAATTTTCTCATATACAAGATAGTGAAGAACGCGCGTGGTTGCATCAAATGGTGGAATCAAATTCATTGCGTCAACCACTATCAAATAAAAAACGAACTGCTCTTTTAAAACGTTTAACAGCTGTTGAAGGTTTCGAGCAATTCTTGCATAAAACATTCGTTGGGCAAAAACGTTTCTCTATCGAGGGCGTTGATATGCTTGTACCTGTTTTAGATGAAATTGTTCTAGAAGGTGCTAAGAACGGCGTAGAGGATGTCATGATTGGTATGGCTCACCGCGGTCGCCTAAGCGTACTTGCTCACGTATTAGAAAAACCATATAGCCACATGTTTGCTGAGTTCAAACATGCAAAAATAGAAGGCGCAGTGGCTAATTCTGGCTGGACTGGCGACGTGAAATACCACCTAGGTAGAGAACAAGTCGTTAGTAACGAAGAAGTTAGCACTCGCGTTACATTAGCAAATAACCCGAGTCATCTTGAGTTCGTGAATCCTGTAGTAGAAGGTTTCGCACGTGCAGCTCAAGAGAATCGTAAAAAATCTGGTCTTCCAGATCAAGATACTTCAAAATCATTCGTAATTTTAGTTCATGGTGATGCTGCATTCCCTGGTCAAGGTATTGTATCTGAGACACTCAACTTAAGCAGATTGAACGCGTACCAAACAGGCGGAACGATTCATGTTATCGCAAACAATGCAGTTGGTTTTACGACTGATAGCTATGATTCTCGTTCTACGAAATATTCAAGTGACCTTGCAAAAGGTTTCGATATTCCGATTGTTCACGTGAACGCTGATGATCCGGAAGCTTGTCTTGCAGCTGCTAACCTTGCGATTCAATATCGCATGTTGTTCAAAAAAGACTTCTTAATCGATTTAATCGGTTACCGCCGCTACGGTCATAACGAAATGGATGACCCGGCAGTTACGCAACCACAAGTGTACAAAAAAATTAAAAACCATCCAACTGTAAGAGCAATTTATGCAGATCAATTACAAGCTGCTGGTGTACTAAATGCAGATGAGGTTGAAACGATTACACAGTTTATACAAGAACAATTAAAGTCTGACTATGCACAAGTACCACCAGCTGATACGAGTGATGCAACAATTCACGTTAAAGTACCAGATGTTGTTGCAAAAGGTATTCAGTCAATTGATACTGGCGTTGAGATTGATTCACTTCGTGCAATTAATGAAGGTCTACTATCTTGGCCAGAAGGCTTTAACGTATATCCGAAAGTGAAGAAAATTCTTGAGCGCCGTAAAGATGCTCTTGAAGAGAACGGCAAAATTGAATGGGCACTTGCTGAATCATTAGCATTCGCTTCTATTTTACAAGAAGGTACGCCAATTCGTTTAACTGGTCAAGATTCACAGCGTGGTACATTCGCACACCGTCATATCGTATTACACGATACTGATACAAATGAAACATATTCACCATTACATCGCTTACCAAACATTAATGCTTCATTCTCTGTTCATAACAGTCCGTTATCAGAGGCTGCTGTTGTTGGTTACGAATATGGTTATAACGTATTCGCTCCAGAAACTCTTGTTATGTGGGAAGCGCAATATGGTGACTTCTCAAATACTGCGCAAGCATTATTTGATCAATATGTTTCAGCAGGAAGAGCAAAATGGGGTCAAAAATCTGGCTTAGTTCTTCTATTACCACACGGTTATGAAGGTCAAGGACCAGAGCACTCTAGTGCACGTCCAGAGCGTTTCTTACAGTTAGCTGCTGAGAATAACTGGACAGTTGCAAACTTAACGAGTGCAGCTCAATACTTCCATATCCTGCGTCGTCAAGCATCTATCTTAGGAACGGAAGCTGTTCGACCATTAGTATTGATGACGCCGAAGAGTTTATTACGTCACCCACTTACGCTTTCAACTGCTAGTCAGTTAAGCGAAGGACGTTTCCAACCTGCTTTAGAACAAGAAAACCTTGGCATGAAACCAAATAAAGTAAAACGTCTTGTTTTAAGCACAGGTAAAATGGCGATTGACTTAGCAGCAGAAATCGAGTCTGGTAAACATGAGTACAACTTAGACGAAGTTCATGTCGTTCGTATTGAGCAATTGTACCCATTCCCTGCTGAGAAAGTTCAATCTATTATTAAACGCTTTAAAAACTTAGAAGAAATCATTTGGGTTCAAGAAGAACCTCGTAATATGGGCGCATGGCATTACATGGCTCCAATTCTGTTCGAACTTGCTGGAGATAAAGTGAAAACAGGCTACATTGGACGTCCTGATCGCTCTAGTCCATCTGGCGGCGATCCATTCGCTCACAAAGCTGAGCAAGAACTAATCGTTGCACATGCTTTAGATGTAAAGTATAACTTCCGTCAAGATAAACAAGAAATTGAAGTTTACAGCAACTAAAAAGTAACAATGAAGCTTTCTTGCTTGTTCCTTGGGCAGATATTCTGCCCAAGGCCAGGCTAACAAATGGAGATTACCGAAGACAAAAGAAGAAAAAACACACCGTTAGGCAAATAAGGGGAGGACATTTAAAATGATCGAAATTAAAGTACCTGAGCTTGCAGAATCTATTACTGAAGGAACTATTTCACAATGGCTTATCAACGTAGGCGACAAAGTTGAGAAAGGTGGCAGCGTTGTTGAGCTTGAAACTGATAAAGTCAATGTAGAAATCATTGCAGAAGATTCAGGTATTGTATCGAAGTTACTAGGCGAACCTGGGGATACAGTTGAAGTTGGCGCAACTATCGCAATTTTAGATGCTAATGGAGCACCAGTTGCAGTAAGTACACCTGCACCAGTGGCTGAGCAACCAAAACAAGAAACGACTGAAGCACCGAAAGCTGCGGCACCAAATGCTGAGCAAACTGCAACACTACAAGGCTTACCAAATACAAACCGTCCTATCGCATCACCAGCTGCTAGAAAAATGGCTCGTGAATTAGGAATCGACTTAAACGACGTACGTAGCACAGATCCACTTGGACGCGTGAGACCACATGATGTACAAGCTCATGCTGCAGCACCAAAAGAAGCACCAGCTGCTCCAAAGAGTCCAGCTCCTGCTCCAGTTGCAAAAACTGAATTCGAAAAACCAGTTGAGCGCGTGAAAATGTCCCGCCGCCGTCAAACAATTGCAAAACGCCTTGTAGAAGTTCAACAAACATCTGCAATGTTAACAACATTTAACGAAGTTGATATGAGTGCGATCATGGAATTACGTAAAGAACGCAAAGATGCTTTCGAGAAAAAACATGATGTACGTCTTGGCTTCATGTCATTCTTCACAAAAGCAGTTGTTGCAGCATTAAAACAATTCCCATTATTAAATGCTGAAATTCAAGGTGACGAGCTTATCATTAAAAAATTCTATGATATCGGTATTGCAGTAGCAGCTCCAGATGGATTAGTTGTTCCAGTTGTACGCGATGCTAACCAATTAAACTTCGCTGAAATTGAAAGTGAAATTCGTGAATTAGGTAAAAAAGCACGTGACAACAAACTTTCATTAAAAGAACTACAAGGTGGTACATTTACAATTACAAACGGTGGTGTGTTCGGTTCTCTAATGTCAACACCGATCCTAAATAGCCCACAAGTTGGTATTTTAGGAATGCATAAAATCCAAGTACGCCCAGTTGCAATTGATAACGAGCGTATGGAAAACCGCCCAATGATGTACATTGCTTTATCTTACGATCACCGTATTGTTGATGGTAAAGAAGCAGTTAGCTTCCTTGTTGCTGTTAAAGATATGCTTGAAGATCCAAAGTCATTATTATTAGAAGGTTGATAGATTAAAAATCTATTAAAGGCTGTAGAATGAATCATTCTACAGCCTTTTTTTATTGTGTTCATACGGGACAAATTTCATGACATAAGGTAATAATGTATGCCTAAACGTAAGGAGGATTAAAATGAATAACCTTCCAATTCATGCAAAACTTAAAGTAAATAAGGATACTTTCTTCCTCCCCGATTCAAACGGGGGTGTCTATTTTCGAAATAACGCCAGTTCATTTCGTATGGACGGTGATGGAATTTATGATTGGATTGAAAAATTAATGCCAATGTTTAACGGGAATTATTCTTTAGCCGAAATAACCGATGGCCTCCCTCTCCCCTATCAAAACCGTGTATTTGAAATTGGAGAGATTTTATATGAAAATGGTTTCGTTCGTGATGCAAATCAAGATGCACCTCATGAATTAAACAGTACATTACTCGACAGATATGCTTCGCAAATTGAATTTTTAGAAGCCGATTCTCATTCAGGTGCTTTAAAATTCGAAACGTACCGCGGAACAAATGTCCTTGTACTTGGTTCTGGGGATATGCTCACTTCCTTAGTTTCTTCTTTATTAGAATCTGGTTTACCTACATTTCATTACCTCGTTACAGATCGGGATGAAACAAACTATGACAGAATACATGAGCTAATAGAACGTGCATATGAAGTTGATAACAGTGTACTCCTTCAAGAAATCGATACTACAATTGACCGTCCCTTGCATGAAGTATTCGAACCTTTTGATTGGATTTTATATGTTTCTCAAAACGGAGACATCGACGGTTTAAAAACAGTTCACACTATTTGTAGAGAAACGAAAAAGAATTTCATACCAGCTATTTGTTTATCAACACTCGGTATAGCTGGACCTGTCGTAACAGAAAATCGTGATGAATGCTGGGAATCCGCATGGCATCGGCTACATGAAACGACTTTGCAAAATGAAAATTCATCGGATTCCTTCTCACCAATTACATCTGCCATGTTAGCAAATGTAATCGTTTTTGAATTGTTTAAACATGTCGCGGATGATTCATATCGTGAAAAAGAATCACAATTCTTTTTATTAAACTATGAAACACTTGAAGGAACGTGGCATCCTTTTATAAAACACCCTCTTGCAACTGATGAAAGTTTTACAATTGATACGATAGAAAATCTTTCTGAAAAACTTGAGCATCGGTATGGCCAACATACTTCAACTGATATATTCCGCTTTTTCGACTCATTAACTTCTAAAGAAACCGGTATATTCCATGTATGGGATGAACAAGATTCATATCAATTACCGTTATCACAATGCTATATTCAAGTAGCCAATCCATTATCAGATGGCCCAGCTCCCCTTCTGCCTCTTATGACTCGCAGTGGATTAACTCATAATGAAGCACGCCGAGAAGCTGGTTTAACAGGAATTGAAACATATGTCGCAGAAATCATTCACCGCCTTATTCCTGAACATAACGATATCGGTATCGGTGCTGGAGAAACGATGACAGAAGGATTTTACCGGGCACTACAACAACATTTAAACAATAAACTGTATGAGCGGCAGTCACATATGCTAGAGGAACTTACAACTGTTGATTTAACTGATATTCAAGATAAACATTGTAAATTTTATTACGATGCTCTCTCTACAATCCATGAAACACCTAAAATCGCAATGAGTGAAGAGATTCTCAGTTTTCCCGTCGTTTGGGTTGGTATAAATGATAGATGGTACGGTGCATCTAATATTAATATGACGTTAGCGTTACGAAACGCACTACAACTATCACTCTTTCACGTTCAAAATGAAGAAATTCCTTACAGAGCTAATATCTTGCCTGAATCCTCTATTATTTTATATGACACGGATTCTTTTAGAGTGGAAATACAAGCGGAAGAAGAAATTCCAAGTGTGCAATCTTTACAGCTTGCCTTACAGCATTTAGAAGAACATAATTTTTATCCCTTCGTGTTCGATTTAGCAATCGAACCATTTTTGAAAGAAAACCTAGACGGTGTGTATGGGGTATTAATTGCAAAGGAGGACGGTTTATGATTCAAAATATATTGCTTATAGGAGATGGCCTTCTTGCAGACTATGTACATGATCAATTATGCAAACAATATTCCATCATTCGTCAGCATACCCTTACAGAAGAACTTCCTGAAAATATTTATCTCGCTCTCGTATTACATGACGGATCTCCTTCTACTATTCATCATGACGCTGAGCTAATTTTTCGGTCAAATCATATTCCATGGCTTCGTGGTTTTACTTCATTTGGCGAAGGTATTATCGGTCCTTACATTCATCCTCTTACGCCCGGATGTTCCCATTGTTCTGATGGACGCCGTTTTATCGCTGGCTTTGATCAAAAAGAAATGTGGGAACTACAGCGGAAATATGCCTTTAAAGCAGATAATGTAACGAGACGTGATGTACGTGCCACCCAAAATGGAATGTTGCAAATGTGTCATCTTATTTGCGCAGAAACAGAAAAAATATTAACTCATAACCATTCTTCTTTAGAAAATGAACTTATTTTACTAAACTTACAAACATTACAATGTACGCGGCATTCTTTTCTTCCAGATCCTCTCTGTCCTGTATGTAGTAATTTACCTGATGATACTGCGGATGCGGCGGAAGTTTCTTTACAACCAAGTTTAAAAGTAAGCACCGAAACGTATCGCTGCCGTTCCATTCATGAATTAAACACATTTTTAACGAGAGACTATTTAGATTATCGGGTCGGTATGTTGAACGGCAAAATGCAGCATTCTTTATTACCATTCGCTGACGTCATTATAAACATGCCATTAATGTTTGGAAATGAAGGTGTTGCAGGCCGAACTCATTCATTTGCAGTGAGTGAAGCAACTGCCATTTTAGAAGGTTTAGAACGATATTGCGGTATGTCGCCTCGTGGAAAAAAAACAAATGTGCACGGTAGTTTTCATGATTTAGAGGAACATGCACTAAATCCCCTCACACTCGGTGTACATACCAATGAACATTATAATCGTGATGGTTTTCCATTTAAACCGTTTGATCCTGATTATGAGCAAAACTGGGTATGGGGATATTCTTTATCACAAAACAGACCGCTTTTAGTTCCTGAATCAATTGCTTATTATAGCCTCGGTCATCGAGATGCTTTCGTGTATGAAACATCAAATGGATGTGCAATTGGCGGTAGTTTAGAAGAAGCGATTTTTCACGGCATTTTAGAAATTGTAGAGCGTGATGCCTTCTTACTCACTTGGTATGCCAAATTACCTCTTCCCCGCCTTGATCTTAGTTCAGCAAATGATACAGAATTACAATTAATGATTCAGCGGTTACGTACGATTACCGGATATGAATTACACGCTTTTAACGCGACGATGGAACACGGCATTCCTAGCTTATGGGTAATTGCAAAAAATACGCGTGAAAATGGAATGAACGTTGTTTGTGCAGGAGGCGCTCATTTAGATCCTATTCGAGCCTTAAAAAGCGCCATTCAAGAAATAGCAGGCATGTTACTTATAACAGACGATGAGCTCGAGCACAAAAGAGAATACTACGAAAAATGCTTACAAGATCCTTATTTTGTTAATAAAATGGAAGACCATAGTATGCTGTATGGATTGAAAGAAACGGAAGAACGTCTTCACTTCCTTTTACGGGAAGATGCACCGGTGCAAACGTTCCAAGAAATGAATGTATCACAATCATTTGATATGGATTTAACATCCGATCTCCACCAACTTTTAAATCGTTTGCATCAATCTAATCTTGAAATAATCGTTGTAGATCAAACCGTTCCCCTCATAGAAAAGAATGGATTACATTGTGTAAAAGTTATTATTCCAGGCATGCTACCGATGACGTTTGGTCACCATCTTACTCGAGTTACAGGACTGGACCGGGTATATACCGTACCGATGACACTTGGATATACAGACGAACCTTTAACGAATGAAAGATTAAATCCACATCCACATCCGTTTCCATAGTAAAGGAGGGATTTCATGCAGCTAGATACTTTTTTACATCATCTCCATTTCTCTATTGACGAAATTATGCCGAATCATGAGGTGGACTGGAAAGACGCACCGCTTCCTTATAAATTATATCGAAATGTTCCTACCATCCCGCTCTCCTTAGAAATCCCATTATCTTTATCGAACTCTTCTACTACACCTACTTTAGATGAGATTGGTCACTACCTTTGGTATTCATTTGGTGTAACACAATTATGTCAGCTAAATAGCGAGAGAAATGTATTACGTAGATCCATTCCTTCAGGCGGTGCCTTATACCCGAATGAATTGTATATCTATTTAAAGATTGACGATTATCCAGACGGCATTTACCATTATGACGCCGCGCATCACCGACTTATTTTACTTCGCGAAGGAAATTTCGATTCTTATTTGGCAGACGCACTCGGTAATCGCTGTAATATACATGATTGTTTCGGTGCTGCATTCGTATCCACTATGTTTTGGAAAAACTTCTTTAAATACAATAACTTTTCATATCGACTTCAAGGATTAGATAGCGGGGTTCTCATTGGACAATTGCTAGAATGTACAAAACAGTTCGGTTATACGAACGGCGTATACTTTCAATTTCTAGACCGTGCACTGAACCATTTACTCGGATTGTCAGAAGGTGAAGAAAGTGTGTATGCCGTTATTCCTTTAAGTACAGAACCAGAAACTAATTGGTTTCACAATAATTACCGTGAAAATAAAATAGTTACTTCTCATGAGTTGTTGCAACAAATTCCGCCGCTCGCACATGAACATTTCGTTCGCTCAAAACATGTAGGTGAATATCCGATGATAACAAAAATAAATGAAGCTTCTATGATCGAATCGACAGCACACTTCCAAACGCTACATCATGAAGAGCACTATCAACATAATACGTACGCTGTACAGCTACCGAAAGTAGAACGGTTATCGTATGATTTCCTACAACTTTGTAAAAAACGATATTCTCCTGATGCGGACTTTATTTTAACGAAATGGGATGCAGCCGAGCTCGCTACTTTACTACAAGAAGCGAGCCTCTCCTTCCCCTATTACAACGACCTTGACGGTAAGTATACAAATGAAAATGCACGCGTCTCCTTATATGGATGTTTTTATAACGTGAAAAATATTGAAAACGGAGCTTACGCTTATAACAGTAAAACACATTCCATACAACCAATTCGATATGGAGACCTTCGCTACCCACTTCAGTCTAGTATGACGATGGATAACGTAAACCTTTTTCAAGTACCACTTTGCTTACATGTAGTCGGAAAGAAAGATTATTATACAAATGCACTAGGCTATAGAGGGTACCGTATTCATCAAATGGAAGCAGGTATACTCGTTCATAAACTCGTTTTTGCAGCGACCGCGATGGGGATGGGCGGGCATCCTTTACTTAGTTTTGATACAAATTCATGTGATCAATTGTACGGAATAGATGCTGGGAATGAAACATCTCTTATTCAAGTTCCAGTCGGGGCATATCGGGCGCGGAATTGGTTAAAAGGGGCTTTGCATAGTTAAAAGCACGCCGATGGACGGCGTGCTTTTTTACTAGATTAACTTAAAAATACTCTTAATTTGTCTAGCAAATAACCAATTTTTCGTACCGTAGTTATCATTTAAACTATCTAAATTAATAGATTGTCCGTTAGCAAACTTTAATTCTAACGTAGTATTTTTGTCATTTGTTTTTAAGTTACTATTTGTAATGGCATCATACTTTAATTTTTCAATCTCAACATATTCGTCTTTTTCTTGTCCAATCACGACATGGTCTTGAAAGAAGAAAAAGACTTCTACTTTTTTACCGAAACAAAATACATTTTTCGTATAAATTAATGTCGCGTTATCAAGTCCGACACATACTTCTTTCATTTCTTCCACAACGTGTCCAAAGTCTTCTTCATGTCTTGCATTTGATTCAGCAATCCATTCTTCAATTGTTTTCATGTTAATTGCCATACTGCGCCCCCTGGTTCGTTCATTGCTTCGTTTAAAAAATAAATACTATATGAAAATATAAGCGATACGTACTATGTTTTCAAGGGGGAACGGTATATTCAAAATAAAGTGAAACTTTATTTACTCCCTCATTGTAAAAAAATAGCACTTTAAAAAGTGCTATTCTGCTCTCCTTGCCGCTTGCTGAATTGGATCCCAAACGCTGTTATATGGTGGTGCGTAACTTAAGTCGACGTCTTCTAAATCATGAATGCTCATTTTATTGAAAAGCGCCATCGCAATCACATCAATACGTTTATCTACGCCTTCTTCTCCAATTACTTGCCCGCCCAATAATTGTTTCGTATCGGAGCGATATAGTAATTTCAAGTAAAGTGGTTTTGCATTTGGATAATAGCCCGCCATATTTGTAGAATCTACTTTGACCGTTTTATACGGAATGTGTAGCCCTTTCGCTTCTTTTTCATTTAAGCCTGTTCTTGCGAGTGTCAAATCCATAAATTTAATAATGCCTGTGCCTAACGTACCTTTAAAAGCTCTTCGTTTATCAAGCATATTCAGTCCAGCAAGTCGCCCTTGCTTATTGGCTGTCGTTCCGAGCGGGATATGATCATGAATTTCCTTTATAACGTGGTAATGTGTTGCGCAATCACCGGCTGCATATACGTCTTGCACATTCGTTTGCATATATGCATTTACTTCGATTGCTCCTTTATGATTCTTACGTATATTTGTCCCTTCAAGAAAATCAGTATTCGGCTTCACTCCAACCGACACTAAAACAAGATCTGCTTTATACGTACCTTTATCCGTTTCGATTGCTTCTACTCGTTCATTTCCTTTAAATGCTTTTACATTTTCATTCGTTAAAATTTCAATATTGTGTTTATCTGCTTCTTTATGTATATATTCAGCCATATCTGCATCATAAATCGTACCGATATGATCATTTCGCTCAATCATTCTTACTTTCTTACCAAGTTCGACGAATGTTTCTGCCATCTCTAGTCCGATTGCACCACCGCCAATAATCGTTACATCTTCAACTTTATTCGTTTCTAGCGTTTTTAATATACGCTCAGCATCCGGAATTGTTTTTAAAAGATGAACGCCTTGTAATTCCCGTCCTTCCCATTCCGGCATAACAGGACGTACCCCGGTCGCAATTAATAATCGATCGTACGAAAATTCAAAGACATCTTTCGTCTTTGTATGCTCTGCGTACACCATTTTCTTTTCCGTATCTACTTTCGTTACTTCATGACGCACTTTCGCATCAATTCCATATTTCTCACGAAACGTCTTCACGTTGCGCGCGATTAACTTTTCAGTTGAAGCGATAGCACCACTAATGACATACGGTAATCCACACTGAGCATACGAATAAATCTCACCTTTTTCTAAAGTTACAACATTTGCATTTTCATCGTTTCTAACAATTTGCATCGCTGCACTCATACCAGCTGCATCTCCGCCAATAATGACATAGTTCACTTTACCACTCCTTCTTTTTTACATACTCTTTACGTTTTCCATATTTTATAGAAATAACACCTACTTCCATTGTAAAGAAAGAGAATTTCATCTTCAAATTTGGTGCACAAACTTATGTATGAATAGGTAACTGTCGTGTCTTATAAACAACATGTTTAATATGCTATAACAGTAACTATTGAAAGTAGGTGAAACATACATGTGCGCTGGTCTTCTCGCTCAGTTTCCAGAGGAACCGAAAGAACCAAAACCCGCCTTGTCGCTTGATCAAGAATTTTCTATTAACGCAACCATTTATAGTGCTCGTGCTTGGTTATCTAATGATGAAACTTTTCCACAAACGATTTGGAAAGGCTCTCACTTTGCTTCAGCATCACACGCTGGCAAGTCCATCTTACCAATCGGTACTGTAAAAATTTTGAACTTATCTGATGATACAATAACAGTTACTGCATCATCAGAATCAGATGATACTCTCAAAATAGTCGTACCCCCTCATTCTGAAGGTGTTTTAACATCTAACGCATTATCTGACGTGCAAGCAAGTACATCAGGAGGAGCAAGTAAAGTCACATTCCTCTTTCATATCTTTTTCTCAAGGGATCCTGGTTCAGATAAAAAACCATAAAAAAGGTACAGTTATGCACTGTACCTTTTTCCATGTGTTCTATTCTCTTGATTTAATCAGTTCAATATTATAAGTTTCGATATCTGTTAACGTTCCTGTAAAATAAGGGTTTTCTCTATACCAAGACTGTTTTGCAAAATACGCTTGCATATCTTTCGTTTGAAAAATATGTCCATGCCTTGCATATATTTCATTTCTAGCAATTTTTAACTGCTCTTTCGATAAATATGTTAAATCTGCGCTCGTTAATTTTCGAATATCACTATCAGGAAAGATGAAACCATTATATACATACCCAGTCGTAGGTGGCGGGATAACATTATAAACAACTGTTTTTTCTGTACTTTTGGTTTGGAATGGAAGATTATAAGACGAAAGTGCCGTTACCGTCTCTACTTGTGTCGTTTCTCGTCCGCTTTCTCCATTTCGTTCTAAATAAATCGTCGCACTTCCATCAGTCGCTACTGGCCCCCATGTAATTTCTTCTCCTATCAGCGCTGTAACCGGTTTTTGATTTACGTACAATGTTGCACCAGGCGCGTTCGTTTGAACTGTAATATATTGACCTTGCAACGTTAAATCTATCGTTACGTTATTTTGGCTTTGTTTCATAAGTACAACCTTTTCCTCACGCGATAGTTTTACATAATCATTTTTATATTCTGATTGAAACACTTGATTGCCTGGAAGAAACGGCCCATATTGCTTCTCAAACTTTTTGTCATCTGTCTTATCAATTTCTTTTCCGTTCATTTTTAACGCTACGCCTTTTTCATTTGTAAGCAAAGTTGTATAGTACGTCTTCGCTTTCAATTTATACCGATCAAATATAAAGAAATACTTTCCGTCTTTCGTTAATGAAAAATCAGCTCTTTCTATTCCGTCCCGTTGTTTTTCACCTTGTCTCAAATATTCTTTTAATTCATTTACGTAAGATGGATTTTCTTTTATATATGAAAATAGAGGCGTTACACTCTCTCTCGTTATCATAACCGATGGATCATCTGCCGTAACGATCTCAGCTAATTTCTCTCCGTCCCGCTCTTGTAAAATCGTAATCATCCGGTCTACTTGTGCCACCTGCGTATAATACGATGATCCGTACAAATACAATCCAATAATCGCTATAACAAATAGTGCTAACAGTGTAATGCCAACTTTTGTACCACTGCTCATGTTCTTCTTTACTACAGGACTTCCCCTCTTCATCCCGCAGTTTTGACAAAATTGTACACCATCTTCAAACTGAACTCCGCACTTTGTACATACATTCATTCAGTCAACCACCTTTTCATTAGAAGCCAGTTATTCCCTGTGTTAAGGCTTGAATTATCGTGCTAATGTAAGACCAAAGTACAATGAACGTTGCAATTCCAATTAAAACATTTGCAATAATAAGTGTGTAAACGAGATCTAATCCGCCATTGTCTAGTTTTAATACGGCTACAGTTATACTAATCCCTATATAAGTTGCAACTACCGATAATAATATCGGTAAGAAAAAGATTAATAAAAAACTAAAAAGAAAAGAAAGAACTAATATGACAATAGCCGGCGTCGCTATCGTTCCCCATATACCAAATACTTCAAGAAACGAAAAAGATGATTTCATCATCTTACCACTTACAAAAATAATAAATCCGACAAATAAAGTTAAAATTAATAAAAAGAAAAAGACCGTTATAGATTCTCCAAAAAACGTGGGAGTAGATATATCTGGTGCAAATGTTCTCGTAACTGCTGATGCTGCACTCATCATTCTATAAAAAATACATGCTCCTAAAAAACAAATAAGAACAAGACTTACAATTCCATTTCGCACTTCAATAGTGCCGCTTTTCATAATCGCTGTCGGTGCTTGTAATGCATGTTTAAAAAATTGAAAATAGCCGCTCGCAAACCGCTTCGCTTGTTCTACCGTTTCATTTGGACGCGTTTCCTTTTCTTGTGCCGCGCGCGCTTGTTCCTGCCCTTCTTCTTTGCCACTACTTGCCACTACTTCTTCCGTTAACGAATGTCCACAATTCCCGCAAAACTTTGCCTCTACTGCATGTTCTGTATGACATGACGGACATTTCATTCTCTTATCCCTCCTTAAGCATATACCTTATAGGGTGTTACAAGTTCAATATATGAATTTGTACATAAAACATGACTACAAGAAAAAGATTCTGAAATCCTTCTTCCGAAAGAAAATATATGTGCTAGCAATCTTGAAAAAAAATGCTATTATGAAACAGAATAAATAATATTTTTAACAGATTGGATGAAAGAAAATGGAATTGGTAAACTCAATTTTTCAAATACTCCTTACAAGCGTAATCCAATTATTATCTTTAATTGGCGTTATCATTGTAATTGGATTTCTATTAGGCTATTTAGAATCTCTCACACGCATGTATTGGTCGAGAGCTTTTGGAAGAAAAGGATTCCTATTAACGGCTTGGATTGGTGTTCCTATTCACGAACTTGGACATGCCATTATGTGCGTGCTGTTCCGTCATAAGATTGTAGCAACGCAGTTCTTCCCGACAGATACAAGCCAAGGGGCTTTAGGTTACGTACAACATCAATACAATCAAAAAAGTGTGTATCAACGGATTGGGAATTTCTTCATCGGCATTGGGCCTATTATTTCTGGTATTACTGCACTAATCCTTTTAATGCGCTATTTCGTACCAGAATCATATTTTTTATTTAATACAACTCTCGAAAAAACGATTGCTTCTACTTCTATTAATGTAGAAATGATCCAAAACATGCTCTTGTCGACGTTTGTATTATTGAAAAGCTTATTTACAATCGGCAATTTATTGAATCCTTCCTTTTGGTTATTTTTATTTATCGCCATTTGCATTTCCGCACATATCGCTTTAAGTAAACCAGACATTAAAGGATCAATAGACGGTGTTATCGTCATGTTTATCGTTTTATTTTTATTCAACATCATCGCGGGACTGTTTCAATACGACAGTAACCAGCTAATTGGACAGGTTATGAAATATAATATGTATCTCATTGCGTTTTCTAGTGTAGCACTGCTTTTCTCTTGTATTTCTACACTTGTTAGTTTTTCGTTTTATAAAATAAGAAGAGGGCGTTCTTTTTAAACGCCCTCTTCTTATTAATTATTCCCCTTATAATCACAATGCTCAACAGGAACGCGAGCATGCCCTTCTTCATCGGTACACCATGACTGTGATTGGAATGCAAGAAAGATACCAATCCATTCTTCTTCCTTTTCAAAGTGAATGAGTATTCCTCCGTCTTGCCATATGCCATCATCACCTTGCCATTTTTCTACATTCCCTTGATTCATATGAATATCATGTATACCGTTTCCTGGTTTGAAACGAAAATAGGAATCTGGTGTATTTTCTTCTGGTCCCCATCTTTCACCAAACGCGTAAATAATTGCTTTTTCTTCTATTGCTCGTTTTATATAACGTTCTATTTTTTCATTTAAATCATTATCTGCTCCTGCTTTTTCGGGAGGCAAAGGAATCATTTGATTTGAGTCAAATAGATTTCCTCTTACATAATCTAAAGCTACTTTCGGTTCATTGTTTTTTATTTCTGTAAAACCGAATGGTAATGTCGGTAAAATATGAATCGCCTCTGACTTAATATTGTTACTCGCAAAATATAAAACTTCTGACGGATAGCTTTGCGATTTTACGTTAATTGCAATACGATAATTTACTCCTGTCTCGCCCTGTAAATGAACTTGATAATGAGGTGTTTTCCCTTTTCCAATCTTTGATTGTATAACTGTACCTTTTAACACACCGTAGTTTTTTAGGGGCATACATTTCATCTCCTATTCATCTAGTAGAAGCTATTCATATTTAAATCATTATCCACTCATAAAAAAAATCCTCCTATGTTGGGAGGATTTTTAATTTCTCAACATATACCAAACAATAACTTCTACCACTACAAGCAAAACCGCACCAAAGATCATTAACGTCGTCTTCTTTAATAGTTCATTTTCACGGTAAGGGATATTACATAAGTAAGCACCTAGTGTAATCCGTGATGGACAAGCAATTGTCGCTACTGATGATGCGGTGTTTTGAAGTGTTGTGACATATTGCCACGGGAGTGCTACGTTTTGTGCGGTTTGCATTTGTAGTTTTATAAACATTGCATTTGATCCTGCGTTACTACCTGTTAAAAATCCACCAATAGCGCCAATAAACGGAGCAACGAAAACGAAAAAGGTTCCAAATGTTTCACCAGCTGTCTTTGCGAGTAATGAATGCATGCCTGATGCACCCATTAGTTCTGAAATGGCGATAAACATTGTCGTCGTAATCGCAAATGGAATCCATTGTTTTATCGTTTGTGAGAGTGATTGTTTAATAATATTAGACGGGATGCGGAAGAAAATAATAGTAAATAAGCAAGTCATACCGAGCCAAAATCCTGGTGAATATAGTAACTCTAGTTTGTAAGAGTATGATTTCAAATCAAGAACCGCATATGATCTGAACAAATCATGTAATGCTGGAACGAGGCGAGAAAGTAAAATACAAACTGTTAGAAATATATAAGGGCTAATAATTTTTATAATGGATACTTCTCTCTCCGTTGCAGCCGCATGTTCTGTTATAAGATTTTGCCCACTTTTTCCTTTTAATTTAATGATAAAAAAGCCAAAGGTAATCGTAACGATAGAACTTAATATCCCGGCTAGTTCAACACTTACGTACGCATTAGAAAGATAGATTCCGAGAGAAAATAATAGAAAGAACCCTACTCCTTCTTTCCACTTTTCTATAACCGCTTGCCAGCCGCCAACGACGTGTAAAGAAAGAATAACGAAGTAAGCAAACATCGGAATACTTAATAGCGCTGTATTTGTGCCAAGTGTTGTAAGAGGCATATTTATTAGCTGCGAACCGATAATCGTACCAGTTGCCATTGCGCCCCATGAACTAGCTAGTAAGCCGATGAATGAGAGTAGTACAGCTTGAAATGGTTTATACCCTAGTGAAAGAAAAATAGGTGCTGCAACCATAAAGCCAATACCGAATCCACTTACTGATTCAATAAGCGGGCAAATGCCAAAACACATAAGCAGCATTTGTAATAAGCGATCCTGAGTAACTGCTTCTAGAAAACGTGCTACTTGATCGATGTACCCCATTTTGTTCATGAGGTGAAATAAAAAAATACCGAAAAATAAAACGTACCCGACAATAAAACAAATTAACCATCCTTTAATCGTTGCGTGCACAGTTTCACTCATCCCTAATTGAAACATTGGCGAGAGTAAAACAATTCCAACAGACACAGCATAAGAAATTAACGAGGACCTTAATGACGTTTGTTTAAATAAAAATAAACAAATGAAAATCATCATAATTGGGATAAGTGCCAACAATATGGCCATGTTATCATCTCTTTTCATTAAAAATACAATTTTTAACTATTATATAACAGATGCCATAATTTTCAATTGTTTTTACAACAGATTCAAAAAAGGAACCAAACGGCTCCTTTTTATTCACTCCCATTTTCTATTATCCTGAAAAACTGTCTGCTTTCCGACTATTTCTTTCAACACAACAAACACAATGTAAGTACATATTGCTTGCAATATAATATTCCAAAATTTCATTAATGCAAATGAATGAATCCGTAGAAATAATTCGTTTAATAATACAATCGAAACGATACTAAATAATTCTATACTAATCGAAAATAGACATATTTCTAAAATAGACTGTTCTTGAATGCGATTTAAATTGGAAAAGATGAATACATACCCTAAAAATAGAGCCATTAACTCTATTTTCGTCATGCTAATGAGCCAAGCGTATAGCGGTACAGTTAAAAATAGATATAGTAGTTTACGTCTTAGCATGCCTTCTCACCCTCTGAATTATATGTATTTTCTGTATATTTTAACATTTATTACGCAAAACAAAAAGAAGAGACTACGCCTCTTCTTTTTGTTTTGTTGCCTGTATTAATTCACATATTTCTTCTCGTTTTTCATTTTCTAACAGCTCAATCACTTTACTTCCAACGACAACTCCGTCGCATATTGTAACCATTTCTTCTATATGTTCTTTTGTTGAAATGCCGAATCCAGCGACTACTGGTAAGTTGACGTGTGATTTTACTTTTTCTAAGTAACTATGAATCTCCTCTTTAAAGTTTTGACGTACTCCCGTTACGCCCGCTACTGTAACAGCATAAACGAACCCTTCTGATTCACTCGTAATTTTTTCAATTCTTTCAATAGGACTCGTTACGGTAACGAGTGGAATGAGCGCAATGTTTGCCTCTCGAAGTAACGGCGCAATAATATTTTGTTCTTCATACGGTAAGTCTGGAACAATAATACCATCCACACCGGCCTCTAAGCACTTCTCTACAAATCGTTCTTTTCCGAATGCAAGTACTGGATTTAAATATGTCATGAGTACAAACGGAATTTGCACTTCTTTCCTTACCTCTGCTAACGCTTGAAAAATGCCTTTTAATGTTACGCCGCTATCTAGCGCTCGCTTTCCTGCTCTTTGAATCGTTGGGCCATCCGCGACTGGATCTGAAAACGGAATACCAATTTCAACGATGCTTGCTCCAGCTTCATCTAAAAAACGAATTCTTTCTTTTAATTTTTCAAGGCCGCCATCTCCGCCCATTACATACGGAATAAATGCTTTCTTGCCATTTTCAAACGCTGCTTTAATTTTTTCTACTCCCATTTTTTACACCTCTTCCATATAACGTTTTATACTCTCTACATCTTTATCCCCGCGGCCTGATAAACAAATGACAAGCCCTTCGTCTGTCTTCATTTGCGGCGCTAATTTTAATGCGTATGCGACAGCATGTGAACTTTCTAACGCCGGGATAATGCCTTCTTTTTTCGTTAATAATTGAAATGCTTCTAATGCTTCTTCGTCTGTTATCGACTGATAAGAAACGCGGCCAATATCTTTTAGCAAACTATGTTCTGGACCAACACCTGGATAATCAAGTCCTGCTGAAATAGAGTGTGCTTCTTGAATTTGCCCTTCTTCATTTTGCAGAAGATACATCATTGATCCGTGCAGGACACCAACGCTTCCTTTCGTTAAAGTTGCTGCATGCTTTTCTGTATGAACGCCTTTTCCAGCTGCTTCTACGCCGTAAAGAGCAACTTCTTCATCATGTACAAATGGATAAAACATTCCCATCGCGTTACTCCCACCACCAATGCAAGCAACAACTGCTTCTGGTAATTTCCCCTCTAATTCTTCATATTGTTTCTTCGTCTCATTCCCAATTACACTTTGGAAATCACGTACAATTTGCGGGAATGGATGTGGTCCGAGAACAGATCCCATAATGTAGTGCGTATCATGCACATGTGAAACCCAGTAACGAAGCGCCTCGTTTACCGCATCTTTTAATGTACCGCTACCTGCCGCTACACTTTCTACTTTCGCTCCGAGTAATTCCATTCGGAACACATTTAATTTTTGACGTCTTACATCTTCTTCTCCCATAAAAATGACGCATTCTAATCCGAGAAGAGCACATACAGTAGCTGTTGCAACTCCGTGTTGTCCAGCTCCTGTTTCAGCGACAACTTTTTTCTTGCCCATTCGCACTGCAAGTAGTGCCTGACCGATTGTATTGTTAATTTTATGAGCTCCTGTATGGTTCAAATCTTCACGTTTTAAATAAATCTTTGCACCACCGCAATACTTCGTCATATTTTCAGCATAATATAGCGGTGTTTCTCTTCCGACGTACGTTTTTAAATAATGATTTAATTCCTTTTGAAATGCTTCATCTTGCATCGCTTCTTTATATGCTTCTTCTAGTTCTAGTACAGATTGCATTAACGTTTCTGGAACGTATCGTCCTCCGTATATACCGTAATGTCCTTTTTCATCTGGATATGCGTAGTTCATTTGGAACACTCCTTCGCTTTTATAATAAATTGTTTTATTTTCTCTACATCTTTCTTTCCTTCTGTCTCTACTCCGCTGCTCACATCGACCATATAAGGCCGAACAGTTCGAATTGCTTCTTCTATATTAAGAGCGTTTAATCCACCAGCTAATATCGTTTTCTTTCGCAATTCTTTTGGCATATGCCCAAGTAGTTCCCATGAAAATGTCTTTCCATTTCCTCCATGAAACTTTTCTTTCGGGCTATCAAATAATATATAATCCGTTTCATACCCTTGAGCGTTTTTCATATCACTCTCTGAAGTTACTCCTAGTGATTTTATAGACGGAATATTCAATCTTCTGATTTGATAATTATCTTCATCTCCATGTAGTTGTACATGTGTTAACCCGCACTCATCTGCAATTTTCTGGATCACTTCTACTGATTCATTTACGAAAACACCGATTTTTAACACGTTGGCTGGAAGCTCCTGAATGATTTCTTTCGCTCTCTTTGGAGTGATTTTCCGTTTACTTTCTGCAAAAACAAATCCGAGTGCATCTGCGCCGTATTCGCACGCACTTTTCGCTGTTTCCATATCAGTGATGCCGCAAATTTTCACTTTCATATATTCACCTTACAATCTTCAAAAAAACTACTAATAGAAGATGATGTCATAAGCGCCTCTCCAACTAATACACCTTTTGCTCCAGCTCTTTTAACACGAATAATATCTTCTTTTGAATGAATGCCACTTTCACTAATCCAAAGTAGTTTCTCCTCATTCAATCTTTTTCCAAGCTTTTCAGTTTGGCTTAAATCTACTTCGAACGTTTTTAAATTACGATTATTAATGCCAATAACGTGCGGATTTAATACAATCGCAGTTTCTAATTCCTGTTCATCATGAACTTCAACAATCGCTTCCAATCCTTTTTCTAACACGTAGCTATACAACTCTTTTAACTTCTCTTTCGTTAACGCTGCTACAATTAGTAAAATAATATCTGCTCCCGCTTCATACGCTCTATCGATTTGAATCTTATCGATTATGAAATCTTTACATAAAAGCGGAATGTTACTTTCTTCTCTTGCTGTTTGTAAATCGTGAAACGATCCTTTAAAAAATTGACCATCTGTTAAAACAGAGACTGCTCCTGCACCACATTTCTCATATGTTTCCACTTGTCTTCGTACGTCAACGTGTAAATTGATATCTCCTTTTGATGGTGATGCTCGCTTTACTTCTGCAATGACAGTAAACTGCTGTAACGCTTCTACAAGTGAATGTGTCTTTCTTTTTGCTTTTACTGGTGTATATATTTCATATAACTCCGTAACTTCCTTTTTCTTCTGTTCTACAATTTTATCTAAAATCGTCCCCACTTTAGTTCACCCTTTCTAATTTTTCGTTGCTTGCTGCAATTAATAAGTTTAATTTGGTTAATGCTTTTCCAGAATCGATGCTATGTGCCGCGAGTTTAATTCCTTCTTCAATCGTTTCCGTTTTTCCATTTGCGAAAAGAGCTAGACCTGCATTTAATAAAACGGTATCGCGGTAAACACTCTTTTCTCCGCTCAATACGCCGACTGTAATCTTTGCATTTTCTTTCGAATCCCCGCCTCTAATCTCTTCATTGTTCACTATTGAGAAACCGTATTTCTCAGGTTCAATACTCGTTTCAACTATTTCATTATCTTTTAAAATGACAACGTGATTTTCCCCTTGTAATGATGCTTCATCTAAAAAACCACTTCCATTTACGACAAGCGCTTGTTTCCGGCCTAACTTTTGTAATACTTGTGCAACTGGTAATAACATATCTCGTTTATAAATACCGACAAATTGTGTTTCTAAATTCACTGGATTTGTTAAAGGGCCAATTAAGTTAAAGATCGTCGGTACGTTTAATTCTTTTCTTATTTTCATAATGCGCCTTAGTGCTGGATGCATCGCTGGTGCAAATAAAAATGCAATACCTACATGCTCTAGTAAATAATCAATTTCGCTTGGCGTACTGCTAATATTTACACCGAGTTCTTCTAATAAGTCTGCACTTCCTGTTTTACTAGAAACAGCACGATTACCATGTTTTGCAACCTTTACACCTGCTCCTGCCAGTACGAATGCTGATGTTGTGCTAATATTAAACGTTTGAGCACCATCGCCACCCGTCCCGCAATTATCCATTGCTCCTTGTATATGGTTCGAAAACGGCAATGCCTTTTCGCGAAGAGCTCGAACGAGACCGTATATTTCTTCTGCAGTTTCACCTTTCGCTTTCAGTAAGACTAAGAAAGCTGCAATTTCACTTTCTAATATGTTTTCACTTAATAAAAGTAATCCTACTTTATACATTTCCTCTTCTGTTAAATGTTGACCCTCAACTAATTTACGAAGATAGTTATTCATACTCTTTCCTCCTCTTTTACTTCTGTTAAAAAGGCACGTATTAACTTTCCGCCTTCTTCTGTTGCGATTGATTCCGGATGAAACTGTAATCCGAAGAGCGGATAATAATTGTGACGGACTGCCATTATTTCTCCGTCGTCCATCGCTGTCGCTAATATGTCAAAACACTCTGGCAAGCTCGTTTGCTCTGCAACAAGGGAATGATAGCGCATTGCCGTTAACGGCTGTGTAGCGTATGAAAAGATTGACATTCCGTTATGTTTCACACGCGATGTTTTTCCATGTTTAATACGTTCTGCTCTAACAATGTCTCCTCCAAATGCAGCTATGATCGCTTGGTGGCCAAGACAAATCCCTAATATGGGAACGTTCTTATAAAAATGACGGATGACGTCGATACAAATGCCAGCATCCTCTGGTTTTCCTGGTCCTGGTGAAAGTACAATTCCTCTTGGATTCATCTCTTCTAACTGTTCTATCGTTATTTCATCATTTCTTACAACTACAATTTCTTCTTCATGTTCGCCTAACAGTTGATACAAGTTATATGTGAACGAATCGTAATTATCGATAAGTACAATCATTTCATTACCTCCAAAAGCGCTCTCGCTTTATTTAATGTTTCTTCATATTCAGCTACTGGATCTGAATCGTAAACGACTCCTGCTCCTGCTTGAACGTATGCTTTTTCATCCTTTACGACCATCGTTCGAATGGCGAGCGCCATATCAAGATTTCCTGAAAAACTAACGTATCCAACTGCACCAGCGTATACATTTCTTTTTTCATTCTCTAGTTCATTTATAATTTCCATCGCTCTAATTTTCGGAGCTCCAGAAACCGTCCCTGCTGGTAAGCAATACGCTAACGCATCAAATCCGCCCATCTGTTTTCGCAATGTTCCGTAAACTTCAGATACAATGTGCATAACGTGAGAGTATTTTTCTACTTTCATATATTTATCTATCGTAACCGAGCCGATTTCGCTCACTCTACCAATATCGTTTCGCCCAAGATCTACAAGCATCATATGCTCTGCTCGCTCTTTCTCATTGCCTAACAGTTCTTTTGCGATTTCCTCGTCTTCCCTCTTCGTTTTCCCCCTCGGCCTTGTACCAGCAATTGGATTCGTCATCACTTTATCCTCCCTTACTGATAGTAAACTTTCCGGCGAAGAACCGAGTACAACATAATCTTGAAAATCGATATAGAACATATATGGTGATGGATTTGCAATTCGAAGTTTTCGGTATAACGCGAATGGATCCCCAATACATTCACTTTGTAAACGCTGTGATAGTACGACTTGGAATATGTCTCCCGCTCTTATATATTCTTTCGCAATTTCTACCATCTCACAAAACTCTTTTTCCGTTATAGAAGAAGTAAATGATAATGTGGATTGTATTGCATTTACTTCGGCTACTTCTCCTTGTAGCACTTCCTCTTTGTATACTCGCATCCTTTCGTATACTTCCTCATAATCTGCTGAATCATCTCCCCTGCATACATATACAAACGACAACTTTTGGCGTAAATGATCGTAAACGATAAACTCACGATATAGTAAAAGGTGTACTTCTGGAATATTTAATGGGTCGTGTAAATCCGTTCCAATGTTTTCATACTGCCGAATGACATCATACCCAATATAACCAACTGCTCCTCCGCAAAATGGAAATGGACTGTCTACTTGTGATGGTGCGATTACTTCTTCTAACACTTGTAGTACGTTACCTTGTAACTTTTCTGCCCGGCCGTAAATCGTTCGTTCCACTTCCGTACAAACGCTTTTCACTTCTCCATAAGGATTACATCCTAAGTAAGAATAACGCCCTTTATCTTGATGAAGCTGTGAACTTTCTAATAAGAATTTCTTCTTCCCTTTCATACGTCTATATAAAGAAATTGGCGTAATGCTATCTCCTTCTTCTTCAGTGATTACTAAAAATGTCTTTCTCTCTCTTTTTTGTTTTATAAATTCTTCTTTCGTCATCATGTCCTTCACCTCGCCCTGAAAAATAAAAAAGTCCTCTACATATCGAAAATATGTAGAGGACGATAAATATACCGCGGTACCACCTCGTGTTGGATGCAAAAGCATCCCGCTTTGTTCAGGTACAAAATTTATACCTTATCCTTGTAACGGCGGAACCCGGGTTGCCTACTGAAAAAAATTGTTCAGCATACCTCTCGTAAGCCCATTCCGTATATGGCACCGTACCGGGCTCCCACCTATTCCCGGCTCTCTGTAACGTCTCCAATATACGTACTCTTCTTACTTAAACGATTTCATTTATTTAATTTTTTATACACAAAAAGGGAGTACTCATCCTATAGAAAGGACGGGTACTCCCGTGGTGCCACCTTAATTCGTTACAAATGTAACGCACTTTACCGTATCAAAAACAATACGTGTCTCTTGTATCGATGAGATCATGTCGCCAAAGCCTACTTCTTTCGTTTCGGTTTGGAAGCTCCGAAGCCCATTCCACATCAATTCCATACTGATTCGCACCAACCATCAGCTCTCTGACATGTTCATCATGTGTACTCTTCTTCATCAACGCTTGCATTTTTTTAAGTTGCACTCATTATAGACCTGACTTTTTTCACAAGTCAATACTTTTTTAAAAATTTTATTTTTCTTTCCTTTCAATATTATATTGACAAAACAACCTCTTTTTATGTAAATATAATAAATACTCTATTAAAAATAAGGTTTTTTGTATGAATATTATATATTAAAAAAGTAAAATGACATCGAAAAACGCTTACATTTCTGAAAATTCATATTTCTATATGGATTTTTCAGAATAATCATGATAGATTATAAAGTGAAACTTTAATCAGTAGGGGTTTTGTTCATCCCCCACTTATTATTAGTTGAACTAATCGGGCATTTACGGGCAGTTGATCTCCCACCTAACTTCCTTGCCCATCCAATTTTAAGGTGGGAGTTTTACTGCCCGTTCATGCGGGATAAATATGCATAACGCATCAAAAGACATGACAAAAGAAAGGGGAACTACATGAGTACGCAGATGTTAATTTTAACTTCTATCTCTATTTACATGCTCGGGATGCTAATTATCGGCTATTTCGCTTATAAGCAAACATCCAACTTAACAGATTATATGCTTGGCGGGCGTACACTAGGCCCCGCAGTAACAGCATTAAGTGCTGGAGCAGCTGATATGAGTGGTTGGCTTTTAATGGGCTTACCCGGTGCAATGTTTAGCGTTGGATTAAGTAGTAGCTGGATTGCGATTGGCCTAACATTAGGCGCATATGCAAACTGGATCTATGTCGCTCCTCGCTTACGTACCTACTCTGAAATTGCAAATAACTCTATTACTATCCCAGAATTTTTGGAACACCGTTTCCACGACAAATCCCATATGCTACGTTTAGTATCTGGACTTGTTATTATGATATTTTTCACGTTTTATGTAGCTTCAGGATTTGTCTCTGGTGCTGTATTATTCGAAAATTCATTTGGACTCAATTACCATGTTGGTCTTCTTATCGTTGGTGGAGTTGTCGTAGCTTACACATTATTTGGTGGATTTTTAGCTGTAAGTTGGACAGACTTCGTGCAAGGAATCATTATGGTAGTCGCTCTTATTCTTGTTCCAGTCGTAACAATTATGCACGTAAATGGACTTGGTCCAGCATTTGAAACAATTAAATCTATCGATCCGGCATTATTAGATATTTTTAAAGGTACTTCTGTATTAGGAATTATTTCATTATTCGCATGGGGACTTGGTTATGTTGGACAACCACATATTATTGTACGCTTTATGGCGATTTCTTCTGTAAAAGAAATTAAAAGTGCACGACGTATTGGTATGAGCTGGATGATTTTTTCTGTTGCTGGAGCTATGTTTACTGGCCTTATCGGTATTGCATACTATTCAAAAGCAGGTTTAAAACTTTCTGATCCAGAAACGATTTTCGTTGAACTTGGCACTATTTTATTCCATCCACTTATTACTGGATTTTTATTAGCAGCTATTTTAGCAGCTATTATGAGTACAATTTCTTCTCAACTTCTCGTTACTTCGAGTGCAGTAACAGAAGACTTATATAGAACATTCTTTAAGCGTGATGCTTCTGATAAAGAACTTGTATTTGTCGGTCGTATGGCTGTTCTTGTTATCGCTTTAATTGGATGTGCATTAGCGCTTAAACAAAATGATACGATTTTAGCTCTTGTTGGATACGCTTGGGCTGGGTTTGGTTCTTCATTCGGACCTGCTATTTTATTAAGCTTATATTGGAAACGTATGACGAAATGGGGCGCGCTTGCTGGTATGATTTCTGGTGCCGCTACTGTTATTATATGGACTCAATTCAAATTCTTAAAAGATTTCTTATATGAAATGATTCCAGGTTTCGCTATTAGTTTACTAGCCATCGTAATTGTTAGTTTACTAACACAACCTTCAAAAGAAGTTGAAGAGCAATTTGAGGATTTCGAAAAACAACATCGTCATAATTTATAAAAAAATCTCTGCTGTTATCGTAACAGCAGAGATTTTTTACAGTTCGACAATCTTCTTATCAAATTTAACAAATTCTTTATGTTTCGTTAAATTTAACATAACACTACTCCTTTATAGTATGAGTATCAGCACTTATACAGAAAGGGGACTCCAACATGTTAGCAGCTTTCCAGCAACAACAAACACGAAAATTTTCACCTATCACAAATACTTCTGCGTCTTGTTTAAACATGCAACCTAACCCGCCTAAAATTTCAATTGCTCCTTCTGTTATTTCAGTCATCGGTGTTCACATGGAAAAACATAAATTAAAAATAAAAACGGGACAAAACATTGTGTTATCTGCTTCCATTTTGCCAATACAAGCAACGAATAAAGAGCTTATTTGGTCAAATATGAATTCTGATATCATCACCATATATCCAAAAGGTGACACCGTGACGATTACTGGAAAAAGTGCAGGTAAAGCAGTCGTAATTGTCACAACTGCTGAAGGCAAATTTCGTGACCTATGTGTCATTCATGTACAACCTTATATGACAAATCCAAAGTAAAAGAGTGGCTTCGTAGCCACTCTTTTACTTGATTTCAATATTTTAGTTTTTACTTTTTACAAGGTTAATAAAAAAAGATGAAGATTTATCTTGTTTATGATGGTTGAAATTCGAAATTGCCTGTTCTTCTGTATAAAAATTTGATGTAACTTCTTTCCCTGCTTCATCTATACTATGTTGCCTAACGCATCCTTTTAATACAAAATAACATTTTAATGGAACATTTCCTTGTCTTAGGAGCACTGTTCCTTTTTTATATTCTTCAATTTGTAATTCACTGAGGATCATTTGCTGCTCTTCTTCACTTAGTGTTGTAAATCTATTCATATACTTCTTTAATATCTCTTCCATTTTCCTCCCCCTTCTACGCCCGCATTTCTATAAAACAAAAAGAGAAGTATCATAACTTCTCTTTTCTTCTCTAACATTATAATTCCTGTGTATACACCGGCTCGTTTACGACATTTTTTGCTGTTCGCTTTTGTTGCTGCATTAAGAAAACAGATACACCAAACAATACAAGCATGCTACCGATCATTTGCATTGCATTTAATTTTTCTCCAAGTAAGAAGAACGCAAGTATAGATGCTCCAACAGGTTCTCCTAAAATACTCATTGAAATTGTCGTTGCATTTACATAATTTAATAGCCAGTTATTAATTACATGTGACACTGTCGGCACAACCGCAAGTAAAAGAAAAACAGTCCAATCCCACTTCGTATAACCTGTAAAGGGTACTTGTAATATAACATTATAAATCCCCATAAAAAGACCTGCGAACGCAAAGACTGTAAAGCTATAAATCCAGTGCGATACTTTCTTCACTGTCGTTTGCCCGATAAATAAATAACCGACAACCGCTATTACACTTAGAAAGGATAATATGTCACCATAAATTGCTTGCTTACTTAAACCTAAATCTCCCCAACCAATGCACATTACTCCTAAAATAGCGATTCCCATCGTTGCAATGGCTGAATATGTTGTTCTTTCTTTAAATAGAAAAAAACCTCCAACTAAAGATACGATCGGTTGAAGTGCCAAAATAATTGTTGAACTAGCAACTGTTGTATGCTTTAAAGATTCAAACCATAAAAGAAAATGCAGTGCTAAAAAGAAACCCGATCCAATTAAAAAGCCCCAATCTTTCATTTGAATCTTATTAAATTCCTCTCTTTTTTTCCATACGATAGGCAGCATAATAAGTACGATAATCCATAAGCGGTACATACTTAATATTGAAGATGGTGCTGAGGACATCTTTACAAAAACTGCTGCAAAGGAAATGGCAATTATAGAAATTGCTAATGGTAGTGCGATTGATTTTTCTTGTTTCAAATCCTGTCTCCCCTCTCACCTGTCAAAAATCCCACTTCATTATATCCGTTTTCTTTCGCAACTTAAATACTAATTTTTTAGATTCTTCGTACCATTATGGTAAAATAGAAATTAAGGCACCAATTAGTGAATATTTCTTTCCTTTTCACTACAAGCGTCGCTCTTACAATCGTTACAGTAAATTTTTATTTAGGGGGATCTACATGAGTCAAACAATAGGGAGAATTGAAGAAATTTCATTTTATAGCGCATCACTTCAAGAAGATGTTACACTTCTCGTTTATTTACCAGTAAATTACACACCACTGCACAAACATACAGTTGTAATTGCACAAGATGGTAGAGATTATTTTCAGCTCGGTAAAGCGCACCGTGTAATTGAGCGCCTTCGTGAAACCGAAGAAATTGACCGTACAATTATTGTCGGTATTCCATATAAAAATGTACATGATCGTAAAGAAAAATATTTCCCAAATGAAGTAAAAAATGCTGCATATATTCGTTTCCTTGCTCATGAACTTGCACCATATATTGATGAAAATTATCCAACGTACCAAATGGGAAAAGGTCGTGTTTTAATTGGTGATTCTCTTGGCGGAACAGTTTCCTTTATGACTGCACTTATGTATCCGCATACATTCGGTAAAGTCGTTATGCAATCACCATTTGTGGATGAGACAGTGATGAACTTAGCAAAAGAATTCAAAGATCCACAGGCGTTAGAACTGTATCACGTCATCGGTACAGAAGAAACGGCTGTAAAGCGTACTGATGGACAAGTATCTGATTTCGTAGGGCCGAACCGTGAGTTAAATACGCTTCTTACAGATAGAAACTTCATCACGCATTACGAGGAATTTGAAGGCAATCATACTTGGAAATATTGGCAGACTGATTTACCTAAAGCCTTCTCTCATATTCTATCAATGAAATAATAGAGAGCAGTATTCAGAATAATTTGATATAATAGATAAAGAGATTTATTTATCTCAAAATCTAACTAGACTTACAAAGGGAGGAATTGGAACATGAAATTAGGCATTGTAATTTTTCCATCTAAAATGATTCAAGATAAAGCGAACGGATTGCGTAAACGTTATGACCCGCACTACGCATTAGTTCCGCCACATATTACATTGAAAACACCCTTTGAGGCGCAAGATGAACAATTAGAGTCGATTGTAAACGAGTTACATACAATCGCAAGTAAAACGAACCCTTTCACCCTTCATGTTGGGAAAGTTGGTTCATTCGCACCTGTTAATAACGTCCTTTACTTTAAAGTAGAAAAAACACCTGAACTTACTTTCTTAAATGAAGAAATGCATAGCGGGTTATTCACGCAAGAACGCGAATATGCTTTCGTACCTCATTTAACAATCGGACAAGGCTTATCAGATGCAGAGCATGCTGATGTGTTGGGCCGATTACGTATGAAAGATTTCTATTACGAACAACCAATTGATCGTTTCCATCTTCTATATCAATTAGAAAATGGAACATGGACTGTACACGAAACATTCCGTCTTGGAAAGGGGAACAACTAATTTGCACGCACAGATTGTACAAACGGACGAACAACTAAGAGATGCATTCTCTGTACGTAAACAAGTGTTTGTAAATGAACAACGTGTCTCTGCTGAAGAAGAGTACGATGAGTTTGAAGAAACTTCAACACACGTTGTTATATATGACAATGATGTTCCAGTTGGTGCTGGACGTTTTCGCATCCTTGATGGTATCGGAAAAATGGAACGCATTTGCGTGCTAAATTCCCATCGTAAAAAAGGGATTGGAAAAATTGTTATGGATTCTCTTGAAGCGTATGCAAAAGAAAATTCGCTACCAAAATTGAAACTTCACGCTCAAACACATGCTGAAGATTTCTATAAAAAACTTGGATATGTAACGAGTTCTGATGTATTTATGGAAGCTAATATCCCGCACGTCGTAATGATAAAAGAATTGTAATTTGAAAACAGGAGGTGACCCCTCCTGTTTTTTTACATTGCTATTTTCTTTTTCTTCCGCTAAAGTTAAATGTTGATGCTATAGTTTTGAAGGTGAACATATGACACAAGAAAAATTTTCACAAAAATCGTTAACACACGCTGATATTCCGCGTGCGACATATCATATTCCGAAAACATCTACCCATTTAATTATGGAAGAAGATGTAGATGCGGCTTATTTCCGCGCTCTCGAGCAACAAAATGTTTTTTTAAACGAAAAACAATTAGAAGCCGTGCGCACAACAGAAGGTCCTGTTCTTACACTAGCTGGTGCCGGAAGCGGGAAAACATCTGTTTTAACAACTCGCGTAGGTTATTTAGTAAATGTAAAACAAGTTCATCCACGAAATATTTTATTACTTACATTTACACAAAAAGCAGCTGAAGAAATACGAAGTCGTGTTGCGAAGTTACCGGGTATGAATCATGCAGCAAGTAGCTACGTAGTTGCTGGTACATTCCACTCTGTTTTCTTAAAATTGCTTCGTAGCCAAGGGTATAATCAACAAATTTTAGCAAATGAAAAACATAAACAAATTATGATAAAAAAAATTTTAAAAGAATTGCGTTTAAAAGACGATTACGATGCGGAAACGATGCTCGCGATGATTTCACTTGAGAAAAACAAATTAAATCGTCCGAAAGATGTAAAAGCAAAAACACCAGTCGAACAAGAATTTAAAGAAGTATACGAACGTTTTGAAGAGGTAAAACAAAGATACAATTATATTGATTTCGATGACATCTTATTGGAAACATATTATATGTTAGAAAATAATGCTCCTTTACTAACTCAATTACAACAACGTTTTCACTACATTGAAGTAGATGAGTTTCAAGATACATCCTATGCACAATATGAAATTGTAAAATTGTTAGCCACGCCAAGAAATAATTTATTTATCGCAGGTGATGACGACCAGGCGATATACGGCTGGCGAGGAGCAAGTCACCAAATTATTTTATCTTTTCCAAAAGAATTTGATAACACAACAATCATTGCACTAAATACGAATTATCGATCCAATCCCTTTATCGTCGGGCTTGGAAATGAAGTTATAAAATTAAATCAAGAACGTTTTGATAAAGAGCTATACTCTGTTCGTGAGGGAGGTGTACAACCTTTTTATGCAAGACCTGCTACGACTCTTGATGAAGCAAATCAAATTTTGCAGCTTATTCAAGAAAAAGTAGAGAGTGGTGAACGTAACTTTAAAGATTTTTGTTTACTGTATCGCACACATTCTGTAAGTCGTTCGTTACTTGATCAGCTTACCATTCATAAAATCCCGTTTATTAAACACGGAGCGAGCCAATCATTTTATGAACATTCTTTAATTAAGCCTGTATTAGATCATTTAAGACTCGTGATTGAGCCGTTTCGACTAGAATCACTTTCAAACATATTGCCGACGATGTATATCGGACGTGATGATTGTATTTCATTTATTGAACGTGAACAATGGAAATATGGTGAGGGGCGCTTCCCTTCTCTTCTTCATTTCTTACTATTAAATCCAAGCTTAAAACCTTTTCAAGTGAAAAAGGTAAATGAGCGCATCGATTTTATTAAGTTTATTAAAGAATTAGAACCGAAAAAAGCATTAAAAGAAATCATTCATGGTAAAGGAAAATATTTAGAGTACTTACAAAGTAACGATCGTTCTTCCTTTACGATGCATAAAGACATACAAGAAGAAATGTTGGAAGAATTACTGGAGTCTGCCACTCGTTTCACCGATATTCCAGCTTATTTACAATTTATCGACGAGGCGATTCAAGGTCAAAAAGAAATGGAAGCATTAAAAACAATGCCGCAAAAAGATGCCGTTTCACTTATGTCAATTCATAACGCAAAAGGCCTTGAATTTCCATGTGTCTTTTTACTTGGAGCGAGTGATGGAATCCTGCCCCATACTTCTTCTTTAAAAGATGCAAATGATCGTGTTACGGAAACTTCTGAAGCGTTAGAAGAAGAACGCCGGTTACTGTATGTCGCCATTACACGTGCGAAAGAAGAACTTTACATTTCTTCTCCGCAATTTTTCAGAGGAAAGAAATTAGATATATCTCGTTTTTTATATACTGTGCGAAAAGATTTACCTGAAAAGACATCCACTAAATAAGGATGTCTTTTTTTATATCACGTTATGTACATCCCTCCTATATAAATTCCTTGTTTTTATCGTGAGAATTAACGTAATATCAGCCATATCCCACTCATATTGTAATAGTGTATGTCAGAACTCACGAGAAGGAGTGAACATAATGAGCTGCAATTGTAATGAAGATCATCAACATGAGTGTGATTTCAACTGTGTATCGAATGTTGTTCGTTTTATACATGAACTACAAGAATGTGCAACGACAACATGTGGATCTGGTTGCGAAGTTCCATTTTTAGGTGCACATAACAATGCATCAGTAGCGAATACACGTCCTTTTATTTTATACACAAAAACTGGAGAACCTTTTGAAGCATTTGCACCATCTTCAAGCCTTACTAGCTGCCGATCTCCTATTTTCCGCGTAGAAAGTATAGATGATGATGACTGTGCTGTATTGCGTGTATTAACTGTAGTTTTAGGTGATGGTACCGCTGTACCACCTGGTGACGACCCAATCTGTACGTTTTTAGCTGTACCAAATGCAAGACTAATATCAACCTCCACTTGCATTACTGTTGATTTAAGTTGCTTCTGCGCTATTCAATGCTTACGTGATGTTTCTATTTAAAACTAAATAATGAGTTAAGCATGGATTGGGTGGCAGATAATTCTGCCACCCAATCCATGCTTAAAGAGTATTCTTATGTAAATTTCTTAAAATTGGGAACTTGTCTAGAACATAGAACCTGTCCTTTTCATTAACTGAAAGTAGAAACAGATAAAGGAGTGAAAAACATGTTCTCTTCTGATTGCGAATTTACTAAAATCGATTGCGAGGCAAAGCCAGCTAGTACACTACCTGCCTTTGGTTTTGCTTTCAATGCTTCTGCACCTCAGTTCGCTTCACTATTTACACCACTACTATTACCTAGTGTAAGTCCAAACCCAAATATTACTGTTCCTGTAATCAACGATACAGTAAGTGTCGGAGATGGCATTCGAATTCTGCGAGCTGGTATTTATCAAATTAGTTATACATTAACAATTAGTCTTGATAACGTACCTACTGCACCAGAAGCTGGTCGTTTCTTCTTATCATTAAATACACCAGCTAACATTATTCCTGGATCAGGTACAGCAGTTCGTTCTAACGTTATTGGTACTGGTGAAGTAGATGTATCCAGTGGTGTTATTCTTATTAACTTAAATCCTGGTGACTTAATTCAAATTGTGCCAGTTGAGTTAATTGGAACTGTAGACATCCGTGCGGCAGCATTAACAGTTGCACAAATTAGCTAGTAAAAAGCGGTATTTCTAATACAGAAATACCGCTTTTTATACATAATAAAAAACACTCACAGTAGCATGAGTGTTTCATTCTTCATATTGTTTTATTGTGTTCTTCTTTTTCCCGCAATTGCATCCCTTTTTCTTCACAAATCCTTGTTGTTGTAATTGTTCTTGATATGCCTGTTGTTGTGCTTGGTGTTGTTGCTGTATATGATACCACTGCTGCAGGTCATATGAATTCTGCCTTGGATTATTGCTCACAGCAAACATCTCCTCTACTGTCAATTCTGTCTATTTACTATATGAACAACTCTTTATTTCCGTTCCCTCATTCTTTTAAACTCCGCTTTTTCTCGTATTATGAAAATATATTATTCTCCCATAAAATATCCTGTAATTGTTTCAATGATGGCTGCTGCTCCTGCAATAGCTAATAATGCAAGTAACGGTTCCGCAACGATAGGGATCCAATTATATAAGACTAATAAAAAAGCACTAACCCATACACCTGTACACCAATAACAGCTTAATAATTCGCCAATCCACTTTCTTAATCCATTACCTTTCACTTTTGTAAACGTTGATACACTTCCATCCGGCTCCGTAATCTCTAATTCATCAATAAATGGTCTTCGCAAAAAGGCTGTAATTTTATCATAAACAATTAAACGAGTGAGCCTAAAGGCAGCTAACGCAAAAATAAAAAATAAAAGCCAGCTTGTAAACAGCATAATTCCACCTTCCCTTATCCTCTTTCGCCTATTTAAAAAAAAAGGTCTTGAGATTGTGACCAAATCTCCTCGACTCCAATATCTTATTAATGTAAATACAAACAAGAAGATAAGGAGTGACATTAATGAGTTGTAACGAAAATAAACACCATGGCTCTTCTCATTGTGTAGTTGACGTTGTTAAATTCATCAATGAATTACAAGATTGTTCTACAACAACATGTGGATCTGGTTGTGAAATCCCATTTTTAGGTGCACATAATACTGCATCAGTAGCAAATACACGCCCTTTTATTTTATACACAAAAACTGGAGAACCTTTTGAAGCATTCGCACCATCAGCAAGCCTTACTAGCTGCCGTTCTCCAATTTTCCGTGTGGAAAGTGTAGATGACGATAGCTGTGCTGTATTACGTGTATTAACTGTAGTATTAGGTGACAGTTCTCCGGTACCACCTGGTGACGATCCAATTTGTACGTTTTTAGCTGTACCAAATGCAAGATTAATATCTACAACTACTTGCATTACTGTTGATTTAAGCTGTTTCTGTGCAATTCAATGCTTACGCGACGTTTCTATCGTAAAGTAAACTAAAAAACTATTGGGGTGGTAGAAGCTTTCTACCACCTTTACATATTTAAAAACCGGCCATACTAATCGATTGGATATCATCTATAGACAACCTAATATCTCTCATACTATTTTGCGGCATAATAGATACAATGCCATTACGATACGATATGATCGATCCAACATATGAGACTGTAGCTGTTTTTATTCTGCATCTTACTTTCGGAATGTAATGAGGGCGGTTTAGTAAAAAATGAATTTTTTCATCATTATTCATATCCTTAAATGATTTATTATACGGGACAGTTCTTACTGATTCTGGTTCTTGCTCTTCTTGTTCTATGTGTTCTTCTTTTTCTTCTTCTATTTTTTCTTCCACTTGCTGTTCTTCTTGTTGTTCTTGTTCTATTACCTCTTCCACAGCACTGCTTACAGCATTTTCGTTTCTATTACTGCTCTCTTTTCGATCCTCATTTTCAAAGTTTGTTAAGATAATCCTTTTTATTTTCGGTGCAGCAAGTTCTAAACTTACTTGCGTGATATATAACAACGGTTTTCCAACTGTTGAACTTTTATTTTTATTCTTCACACTCGTCCCTCCCACTTCCATACGTAGCTGAATAAATCGTGTACTATTATAGTTATATTCATTACGTAGTAAGAACTTTCGTTAAAAATCGTTCTTTCTCAGAACAAATAAAAAGGACAATCTCAGCATTTAGAGATTGTCCTTTAAAAATTAATATTATATTTATCCTAGGATATGATACCCTGAATCAACGTGAATGTTTTCTCCTGTTACACCGCGTGCTAAATCACTGAATAGGAATACTGCTGTATCGCCAACTTCTTCTTGCGTTGTTGTACGACGAAGTGGTGCGCGCTCCTCAATTTCTCTTAAGATTGAGTTAAAATCGCCTACACCTTTTGCAGATAACGTACGAATTGGTCCTGCAGAAATAGCGTTAACACGAATACCGTGTTGACCTAAATCGTTCGCTAAATATTTCACGCTCGCTTCTAATGAAGCTTTCGCAACACCCATAACGTTATAATTTTTCACAACACGCTCGCCGCCAAGGTATGTTAACGTTAAAATATTTCCGCCTTCTGTCATTACTTTTTTTGCTTCTCTTGCTACAGCTGTTAAAGAGAATGCGCTAATATTTTGTGCAAGTAAAAATCCATCGCGAGAAGTATCTACAAACTCACCTTTTAAGTCATCGCGATTTGCAAAAGCAATACAATGTGCTACACCGTGAATAGTACCTACTTCTTGTTTAATTGTTTCAAAGCAAGCTGTAAGTTCCTCATCATTCGTTACATCACAAGGTAATACAAGTGATTCTTGTCCTTCTAATGTGTCCGCTAATTCACGAACGTTTCTTTCTAAACGTTCTCCTGCATATGTGAATATTAATTTTGCACCTGCATTATGCAAAGAGCGAGCAATTCCCCATGCAATACTTCTTTGGTTCGCAACGCCCATAACAACAAATGTTTTCCCTTGTAATAGTTCCATGATATATCCTCCCAGAAATACTTATACTTGTTATTAGTACCTGATACTATAATTATAGTACCATAAAACCGCTTAAAGGCAAACAAAAAAGTCATTAACAGAAATTTGTTAATGACTTTTGGTTTCTATAAAAAACCGCTCTAATCCTTCTTCCCAAGACGGCATTTGTGAAAAACCATTTAATCGTAGCATGTTATGTTGAAAAACAGAATATTTGGGTCTCGCAGCTGCAGCCCCGAATTCTTCCGTTGAAACAGGTAATACATTCACTTTCATATTGGCGTACGAAAATATCTTTTGTGCAAATTCAAACCAAGAGCATGAACCACTGTTTGATACGTGGTATGTACCGTATAAAGAAGTATGAATGAGCTTATTAATAACCATATTTAAATCCGCCACATACGTAGGAGAGCCAACTTGATCCGCTACAACGGATATTTCATCTCTTTCTTTTCCTAATCGCATCATCGTTTTCACGAAATTATTTCCATATTTACCATATAGCCACGATGTGCGAACGATAAAATATTTATTATGTAACCCTTTGACGAACTGCTCCCCCGCATACTTAGAGGCCCCATATATATTTATCGGCGCTGGACTATGAAATTCGTCGTATCCATCTGGTCTGGCACCTTGAAATACATAATCAGTACTAATATAAACTAGCTTCGCCCCTACTAATTGTGAAGCAACCGCTACATTTCGAGCTCCGATTGCATTTATTCTATACGCAAAATCCTGTTCTTTCTCCGCATGATCTACTTTCGTATAGGCAGCACAATGAATAATTATATGTGGTTTTATTTCTTGTACCACTTGTTGTATTCGGGATATATTTGTCACATCTAATAACTTTTTATCAAATGGATATATATCATATTCTTCAGAGTCTAACTCTTCAAATAGTTGCTTTCCTAATTGACCGTTTGCTCCTGTTATGATAACCCTCTCTTTCATTTAACATACCCCTTACTAATCTTTTAGTGGTTTCCACCATTCCTTATTCTTTTCATACCATTTCACCGTCTCTTGTAATCCTTGTTCAAACGTGTATTTCGGTTCCCAATCAAATTCATTCTTCATTTTCTCTGCATCAATCGCATAACGACGATCGTGTCCTAAACGATCTGTAACATATTCAATGTCTTTTATTGTTTTTCCTAAAAGAGTAATAATTTGTTCCACAACTTCTACATTTGTTTTTTCATTATTTCCACCTATATTATATACTTCTCCTACACGTCCCTTATGCAGAACAACATCAATCGCACTGCAATGATCCTTTACATGTAACCAATCTCTTACATTTAAACCATCACCATATAGCGGTAGTTTTTTTCCTTCTAGTGCATTCGTAACCATTAATGGAATTAATTTTTCAGGATACTGGTACGGTCCATAATTGTTAGAACAACGCGTTACTATAACCGGTAATTGATATGTTTTATAGTAAGATAGAGCTATCATGTCCGCGCTCGCCTTACTTGAAGAATATGGACTATTTGGAGCTAACGGTGTTTTCTCTGTAAACTTCCCTGTTTTTCCTAAAGAGCCATACACTTCATCCGTTGACACTTGCACAAGTTTTATATGCGAATATTTTTTAACTAGTTCTAATAAAGTGACCGTTCCAATTACATTTGTATCATAAAAAGGAATCGGATTTTCAATACTACGGTCCACATGTGATTCAGCTGCAAAATTTACAATCACTTGTACGTCTCGCTCTTTTATAACGTGTTCTAATAGCTCTCCATTTTGAATTTCTCCTTTTACAAAAGAGTAATTCGGGTGATCCTGAAGAGATTTTAAGTTATTTAAATTCCCACTATATGTTAATGCATCGTAATTAATAATTTTATATGTTTCATAACTTTGTAGCATGTAATGAACGAAATTACTTCCAATAAATCCAGCCCCACCTGTTACTAATATATTCATAAACAACTCTCCTACTTAAAAACTATCTTCATATTCCTCTAGTAATGGTAATATCTGATCCTTATCGGACAATATAGGATCGGTTACTGGCCAAGGAATTGCTAAATCTTTATCTTCCCAAAGTAATCCTGAGTCATGCTCTGCGCTATAATATTCATCTACTTTATACATAACGATAGTATGCGGGACAAGCGTGCAAAATCCATGTGCAAACCCTTTTGGCACTAGTAATTGCCGATGGTTATCTGCACTTAAAATATATCCTTTCCATTGTTTAAATGTCGGTGATTTTTTTCGTAAATCAACGATAACATCATAAATTGCCCCTTGCATAACTTGAATGAGTTTCGTTTGTGCTTTCGGATTTTTTTGAAAGTGTAGTCCCCGAATCGTTCCTGCCTTAGCCGAATAAGATACGTTATCCTGTACAAATGAATACGTTATCCCTAATGTTTCTAGCACCTGCTTATTATAGCTCTCTGAAAAAAAGCCACGATCGTCTCCAAACAACCTCGGTTCTAACAATTTTGCATCGGTAAAATTTGTTTCTACAACTTTCATATTCTCACCTATTCTCCGTTAAACTGTTTCCCAAAATTAATATCCCGTGCTAACGTATTCGCCTTTTGAAGCGAAGCATGAGTTCCCGCATCAGTCCACCAGCCGCTCATTTCATTATAAGTAAGTACCCCTCGCTTTAAATACCAATTATTTATATCTGTAATTTCAAGTTCTCCCCGTGCAGAAGGTTTTAATTCTTTAATATAAGAAAAGACTTTCGAATCATACAAATAAATTCCCGTAACCGCATAAGAACTTTTCGGCTCTTTCGGCTTTTCTTCAATTTCAACTATTTTTCGGTTTTGAATATGTGCTACGCCAAATCTTTCGGGATCTTCTACAGATTGCAATAGCACTTTCGCACCTTCTTTTTGGTTTGCAAACTCTTCAACATACGGAAGAATATCATCTGAAAAAATATTATCCCCTAATATAACTACCATACGATCATTCCCGACGAAATCTTCACAAAGTCCTAACGCCTGTGCGATCCCGCCCGCTTTATCTTGCACACGATACGTAAAGGACACTCCAAATTCATGACCACTCCCTAAAAAGCTAACAACATCCCCCATATGCTCTTTACCTGTAATAATCATAATATCTGTAATATCGCATTGTTTTAGCTTATATACCGCATGATAAATCATCGGATACCGACCAACAGGAAGTAAATGTTTATTCGTTACTTTCGTTATTGGATATAATCTTGATCCAGTACCACCTGCTAAAATAATTCCTTTCACTTTGCATCTCTCCTTTATGATGGAGATAATATATCTTTGTAATGTTCTACAAACACTTTCCGGTACTTCTCATATGTATCCGCATCAAACTCATCCCCGTTGTAGTGAATACACCATAAATTTGCTTGATTTGGGATACCGATTAAATAACCAGCCCTTTGAAACTCTAAAGACTGTGACACATCATAAAAGTGAAACCCTTGAAACAAATCTTCTCGCCACGGAATATCATACTGCGTTGCCATGAATAAACCATCAATTGCCTGAACTGACAAAAATGGTTGATTACCATAAAAAACCTGATCTAAATTTAATAATTGATAATTCCGTCTTCTATACTCAATCACTTTCCCTACTAAATTTTTCCCTTCCCACCATATCCCGTTATTCGGTAAAAACTGAGCCCCAGCAACTCCTATTAAACCAAGCTTTTCATTTTCTTTAAACAGAGATATAAGTGTAGAAAACATGTCTCGATTAATAAGATATGTATCTTGATGTATATACACTTTGTATTTCGCTGGATATGAAAGGGCTCGGTTGTAAGCACTTGCCATACTTTGTGCATCTCGTATCGGAAAAATTTGTACTGTGTAACCTGGGGGAACAAAAATGTTTCTTATTTGGCTCTCACATTGTTTGAAAAGCTCCTCATTATTTACACAAACAACGACTAATATTGTATGATCTTTCATTTTTGTCCCCCCTTTTATTCTTCCTTATTTACATCTGACATATAGTGTTCCACAAATATTTTCCGATACTTTTCATAGTTCGTCATATTCACATCAAAATGATAATGGATACACCAAGCATCGCGCTGTACAGGTACACCGACTGTATATCCTGCTTTTTTAAATTCAAATGATTGGGATACATCATAAAAATCAAATCCGTCAAATAAGTCTTCTCGCCACGGAACATCATATTGTGTCGCCATTAATAAACCATCAATACATTCTACAGGAATAAATGTTTTTGATTCATGATACGGTTGTTCTAAACTTGCCATATAAAACAAATCATTCATATAACCAATGACTTTTCCTACAATTCCACGCCCTTCGTTCCATACGCCAGTCGGAGGAACATATTGCGCTCCAACCATCCCAATCATCCCAAGGTTTTCATGTTCCTCAAATAATTGAAGTAATCCGTATAAAAAAGCCCTATTTATAATAAAAACATCTTGATGTAAATACACTTTATACTTCGCTGGATGCGAAACGGCTTGATTGTATCCACTCGTCATACTTTTCGCATTTCGAATCGGCATAAATTGAACAATATACCCTGGCGGTACTAACAATTGCAATATATGTCGCACGCAGTTTGCATACAATTTCCGATCATTTATGCATGTAACAAATAATATTGTTTTGTCTGCAGCACTCATAATTGTGATTTTTCAGCTTCAATAATATACTGAAATACAACTGTCTCAGCCATGAAGCCACTTCCAAGACGATATTTTTTACAAATTCCATATAACTCCTCAATAAGCGGCTCATACATTTTATGATCAACATATACACGATCTACTTTACTAATTGAATATCCTGCTTTTAAAAACATTCTTAGCATTTCATTAAATGTAAAGAAACGAATATGTGTTTTATCTAATAAACCATATTCTGTATACGTCCAATTTCCAGCAAGTAAGGGAGCTAATACTGAAATATGAGCAACGTTTGGTATACTTGCTAAAATCACACCATTTTGCTTTATATATGGCTTAACCTTTTCAATCACAGCCCACGGATCAAATAAATGCTCTAATACATCCCCAAATAGGACGCAATCAAATTGCCCCTCCTCATAAGGAAGATCTATTTTTTCTATATCCCCTAAAATAACATGATCTAGTCTTTCCTTCGCTTTTTCTGCCGCCTCTGGAAATGCCTCTATTCCTGATACACGTGTACCGTTTTCTTTAATAGCTGCTCCCAATGCACCGCTCGAGCAACCAATATCAAGAACTTCTTTCCATTCCTTTTTTATATGCTTTAATAAATTCGGATTCGCTGCATTATAATAATGCTCGGATTTTTCTTCATATAAAGAACTTTTTTCGCGATTCATTTCACACACTCCTTATGCAAATTGAATTAGAAATATAAATCTCATATGAATTCTATAAAGTGCAGATTTTGTTCATCCCCCAATGATTATTAGCCCGCAAATAGCAGTATAAAATCTTTTATTTATATTGGTTACGTTACTGATACTCTAATATATAACCAATCTATTAGAGTTAGAATAGCGATAAATCATTTCTAAAAAACGAAACCTATTACACTTTATATGGTTTATCAAAAACTCCCCGAAAATATTTACGGTTATATTCAATTGCAGCATTATTCGGAACATAAGAAGCTGCTAATTCATTGTAATAATACGCTTTATCCTGCTCCCCTAACCTGCTATAACAAATACACATTTGTAAATAGGGTAGCCATGTGTAGCTAGCTGGACTATGGAAAGGACTTTCCGTTGCCATTGGTACTTCCGTGGCAAGTTTAAACCAAAATATCGCTTCATTATATTTTTCTTGTTCCATATATATATATCCTATTCTTGTACAATTCTCTCCTCTAGGGACGTCATACCGAAACGACTTCACACAAGATTCGATTGCCTTCTCCCACATTCCTAGCTTTGCATAGCAATCTCCTAACTTACCACATGCATAAATTTTCTCTTCATACCATCCTTCGTCTTGATTAAGAAATGTTTCATATAGAAGAACTGCATCATCATATTTTTGGTTATCCGTAGATTCATTTGCGTAATAAAATAAATCTCTCGGACTTAATTCTTCACCTGCCGCTACAGTATTTTGAAAAATTTTCAAATTACGATTTGTTACTTTTTTTTCTTTTTTATGTGTAATAGCAACATTACTACTAAAAACCTCACCAGAAATAGCTAAATACTCATGAACCTTTCCAAACCATTGAAATTGTTTTTCACGCTTTACAAGTCGATTTCTTTTTGTACAATATAAAGGTTTCCCGTTAGAATCCATTGCAAGATGATAAGGCATCGAAACAGCATCAATTTTAGGATCTAATTCTCTTTTTAAAAGTTTCAATGCTTCTTGAGCATCTTCTAATAAGACATCATCTGCATCTAGCCACAATATATACTCTTGCGTCGCTTTTGAAAAAGAAAAATTTCTTGCTGCTGCAAAATCATCAATCCACTGGAAATCATATATGTTAGAAGTGTATTTCTCTACGATTTCTTTCGTTCGATCGACGGAACCTGTATCAACTACTATAATTTCATCCACAATTTTTTCAACTGTTTCTAAACAACGGGCTATTGTCTCCTCCTCATCTCGAACAATCATACATAAACTAATTGTAATTCCTTGCTTGTTCAACATAATCACCCTCTTCCAAATCAATCATATGTTATACATATACTAAACTTTCCATTTTTTTAAATTGTTCAAGTAGTTTAAGATTTCTTTTCAATAATTCAAATGTCCGTGTCATTTTCTTTCGGTTTTGCATCTACTATATAATGAACGCTTTATGGAGGTGAATTTATGTCAAATAATAATTATTCAAATGGATTAAATCCCGATGAATCTTTATCAGCTAGTGCATTTGACCCTAATCTTGTAGGACCTACATTACCACCGATACCACCGTTTACCCTTCCGACTGGGCCGACCGGGCCGACTGGACCTACGGGACCTACGGGGCCGACTGTACCTACCGGGCCAACTGGACCGACTGGGCCAACTGGACCTACAGGACCGACTGGACCTACAGGGCCGACTGGTGGCACTGGGACTACTGGACCTACGGGGCCGACTGGTGGCACTGGGACTACTGGACCTACGGGGCCGACTGGTGACACTGGGGCTACTGGACCTACGGGGCCGACTGGTGGCACTGGGACTACTGGACCTACGGGGCCGACTGGTGACACTGGGGCTACTGGACCTACAGGGCCGACTGGTGACACTGGGGCTACTGGACCTACGGGGCCGACTGGGGCTACTGGACCGACTGGACCGACTGGACCATCTGGACTAGGGCTTCCAGCAGGATTGTATGCATTTAACTCCGCTGGGATTTCTTTGGATATTGGACTTAATGCTCCAGTACCATTTAATACTGTTGGATCTCAGTTTGGTACAGCAATTTCTCAATTAGATCCTGATACTTTCGTAATTAGTCAAACTGGATTCTATAAAATTACCGTTATCGTATACACTGCAGCAGTAAGTCTATTAGGAGGACTTACAATCCAAGTAAATGGGGTATCTGTTCCAGGTACTGGGGCCACTTTAATCTCAGTTGGAGCACCTATCGTTGTTCAAGCAATTACGCAAATTACGACAACTCCATCATTAATTGAAGTAATCGTTACAGGGCTTGGGCTATCATTAGCTGTTGGTACAAATGCATCTATTATTATTGAAAAAATCGCTTAATTTTTTACTTAGCAGTAAAACTGATATCAGTTTTACTGCTTTTTCAATTTCAAATTCAATCATGAAACATTCGCTATCTACATAATCATATTGTTGTATGACATTTTGCAGGAGGCACAAATATGGAAAGTAAATCTGCTGTTCAGCTTTATCTCGAATTGCTAAAGAAGACCATTTTATTTGAAATATGGTTAGAATATGAGGCATACTTACCCGCATCTCTACATATTTCAAAAGAACTAGAATTCGAGCCAGTTACAGTCCCCCTCCCTTTATTCATTAAGCAATATGCTGAAAACCATAACTTAAAAATTGTAAAACCAAATGTTTCAAAAAGTGAACGCCATGATGGAATGGATTGGCCAAGAGCAGCACATAGCATGATCGGTCGAGAACGTATGAACCAATTACAAGAGGCGATGGAAACCGTTGTTCGTGAAAATATAGAGGGAGATTTTATTGAAACAGGTGTATGGCGCGGAGGATCGTGCATTTTTATGAATGGTTTTTTACAAGCAAACAACATTACGAATCGTAATGTGTGGGTCGCTGATTCATTTGAAGGTTTGCCAGCACCGAATCTAGAACAATATCCAAAAGATTACGGTGATTATTTGCACACATTCGATTACTTACGCGTCTCTTTAGAACAAGTACAAGAGAATTTCAAAAAATATGATTTACTAAATGATCAAGTGAAATTTTTAAAAGGCTGGTTTAAAGATACTTTACCAACAGCACCAATTGAAAAAATAGCAATTGCACGGCTTGATGGTGATATGTACGAATCCACAATGGATGGTCTCGTGAACTTATATGATAAAGTTTCTAAAGGTGGCTATATAATTATCGATGACTACGGGCTACCGCCATGCGCTGAGGCTGTGACAGACTTTAGAAACCAACGAAATTTAAAAGCCCCTATTACTAAAATTGATGTATTTGGCGTTTATTGGAGAAAAGAATAAAAAAGATTTAATCTATAGGAGATTTCATTTTCACTCATCCTTCTCTCACTTCTAATCCAATTAAGTATTCTTTTTCGGAATCTCCTTACATATAACAATTGTTTTCCTGTGTTCTCTCAATACAAATTGAAAATTTTATTAATAGATTTACTGCATCTTCTCATACAAGAAAGGGGTATACTCATGAGTGAACTTAACAAAGAAATGACTTTACTCCCCCCTCCTGAACTCGTCCAATATGTAGGTGGCGACTTCAAAAAAGTTGGAAAAGAGTTCCTAAAGCATTTTATTCAAATTGGCGCTTTAAAACCAAATGAAAAAGTATTAGATGTAGGCTGCGGCGTCGGTCGAATGGCTGTACCATTATTGAATTACTTACATGATGATGGAGCGTATTATGGATTTGATTTGTTTAAAGATGGAATTACTTGGTGTCAAAATAACATTTCAACTATGCGTAATAATTTTCACTTTGAACATGTTGACATATACAATCAATTCTATAATCCAGAAGGAAAAGAAGATGCCTCTCAATATCGTTTCCCCTATGAAGACGGGACATTCGATTTTATCTTTTTAACTTCTGTATTTACGCATCTTCTCCCAAAAGAATTAGAACATTACGTATCTGAAATTGTACGTGTATTAAAAAAAGACGGGAGATGTTTCATTACATTCTTTCTTATAAATCCTGAATCGTCCTACTATTTAAATGCAGGACAAAGTACATTAGGTTTTTATCATCGAATCGAAAATTGCTACGTTGTAAATAAAGATATTCCGAATTTCGCAGTTGCTTATCCTGAGACAGATATTTGCAATCTATTGAATAAGTACGGCCTAGAAATAATCAATAAGCCGCATTACGGTTTATGGTGCGGCAGACATGAATATACAAGTTACCAAGATATTGTTCTTACAAAAAAAAGCTTCTGAAAGGAAGTTATGTATGATGAATGAAAAAAATCCACCTCTCGTTTCCATCCTTATTCCCACTTATAATCGGCCTCATTATTTCAAAATTGCTCTAGAAAGTGCATTGGCACAAACTTATTCTAATATTGAAATCATCATCGGAGATGATAGTACAAATGATGAAACAGCAACTTTAATACGCGAACAATACTTACCAAATTATAAAAATATAACATACATTCGAAATATCCCTACTCTAGGACAATTTCACAATGACCTTATGCTCATAGAAAAATCAAATGGTGAGTATATAAATTTTTTAATGGACGATGACGTGTTTTATAAGCATAAAATACAAAAAATGATGACCTATTTTGAGCAAGATCCCAATAAAAATCTTGCTCTTGTTACTTCTTATCGAGTACGCATTGATGATCATGGAAATCTAATAGGTGATTCCCATCCAACACAAAGGTTATATAGTGAAGACACCCCATTAAACGGGATATTTTTAGGTAATTGGATGTTAAAGGGTGGACACAACATTATCGGTGAGCCTACAACTACCTTGTTCCGAAAGGAATTGCTCACTGAACCTTTTGGCACCCTTAAAGAGCGACAATATTCTTGTAGTGTTGATATGGCCTCATGGATTTCTTTACTTTCTAAAGGAAATGCAATATACATTTCTGAGCCTTTAAGTCAATTTCGCTACCATGCTGGACAACAAATACACAATAAGCTCCTTCAAGGTTGTGAAGATTTCACACACCTCGTTATAACAGCAAAAGAATATGGCTTTTTACAAAATACTACAGACTATAGAGCAGCTCTACTTAGTGCTTACCAATGGTGTAAAAGTTCCTTAAAATACTATCTTCATCAACTAGATATTTTTCCTGACGCACATGTACGTCTTTCCCATTGTTTGGATATAATTATTAAAGAGTTAAACAATTAAACTACTCTGCAAAATTAAAAGTGTATGGACTATATGTGAATCATTCGTATAGTTCATACATTCTTTCTCATACTATAAAGTGAAACTTTAATCAGCTCTCACCAATCGGGCTTTTACGGGCAGTTGATCCCCCACCTAACTTCTTCGCTTTCGCTGAATTTTGAGGTAGGGGTCTTACTGCCCATTAATGCGGGATAAAATCCATTACTATAAAGAGCAGTAGAAAGGAATACCTACATTGAAAGATCCAAATTCTCAATATCAAATAGACTACGTATTACTATTTATTTTATTTGCCATTGGGATTGTTAGTTGTTGTGCTATTGCAAGTGCGCAAGCCTCTTTACCGCCATTTTTACAAAACGTCAATTTTGTACTAAAGCAAATCCAATGGTATTTCATTGGATTTATAGCCATTGGTGTTATTATGATTCTCGACTTCGATCGTTATCAAAAAATTGCTTGGTATTTGTACAGCTTTGCAATGGTACTACTTATTGGACTAGAACTTCAAGTACCAGGTGCCGTTACAATTAAAGGCGCTACCGCTTGGTACAGGCTCCCAGGCATCGGAAATTTTCAGCCTTCTGAAATTATGAAATTATTTTTAATTATCGTCATTGGACGAATTATAGCAAACCATAATGAGAAATATTTTTCCCAAACAATACATGACGATTTTTTACTACTTGGAAAAATATTTGCAACAAGTTTGCCACCACTACTACTCATCGCAAAGGAACCAGATTTAGGAAATACAATGGTCATTTCAGCGATGCTTGCAGCAATGATACTAGTTTCTGGCATACGATGGCGTTTTATTTTCGGATTAGTTTCAGCTACTTTCGTTGCTGGAACTACATTAATATATATTTTTTTTACTCACACAGATTTCTTTAAAGCACACATTTTAAAAGAATATCAATTAAATCGCTTCTACGGATGGTTAGCACCTTACAAATATGATGCACAAGGCTATCAATTAAGACAAGCATTCTTAGCGACTGGATCCGGAGAAATGCAAGGAAAAGGGTGGGAAAATGGACAAGTATATTTTCCAGAACCACATACAGATTTTATTTTCACTAATGTCGCTGAACAATTTGGATTTCTAGGCGCAAGTGTCATTATTTCTCTTTTTTTCTTACTCATTTTTCGAATGATTCATATTGCTTTAGAAAGTAATGACCCTTTCGGTAGTTACATTTGCGCTGGTACAATCGGAATGTTTACTTTCCAAGTATTCCAAAATATCGGGATGACAATCGGATTACTTCCCATTACAGGGATAACATTACCTCTTATGAGCTACGGAGGAAGTTCACTGCTTACATACATGATTGCGATTGGGTTCATTTTAAATGTTCGCTCAAGAACGAAAATCTTTATGTTTAAATGAACAACACAAAAACGCTATATTTTTATCTCTATCCTTTTTTAGATATACTAATGAAAAATACGATGGAGGTTTAAATATGAAATATGACATTATAGGAGATATTCATGGATGCTTCCAAGAGTTTCAAAATTTAACAGAGAAGCTAGGATATAACTGGAGTAGCGGTCTACCGGTTCACCCTGACCAACGTAAACTTGCATTCGTTGGCGATATTACAGACCGTGGTCCTCATTCATTACGTATGATTGAAATTGTATGGGAACTTGTCATACATAAAAAAGAAGCTTATTACGCTCCTGGAAATCACTGTAATAAACTATATCGATTTTTCCTTGGGCGTAATGTAACAGTCGCTCACGGACTTGAAACAACTGTTGCTGAATATGAGGCACTTCCTTCTCATAAGCAAAACATTATAAAAGAAAAGTTTATCACTCTTTATGAACAATCACCGCTCTACCACATACTAGATGAAAAAAGAGTAATCGTATGTCACGCTGGGATTCGGCAAGATTACATAGGAAGACGAGATAAAAAAGTACAAACCTTTGTATTATATGGCGATATTACAGGAGAAAAGCATGCCGATGGCTCACCTGTCCGTCGCGATTGGGCGCAAGAATACAAGGGGCAAGCTTGGATTGTATATGGACATACACCAGTAGCAGAACCTCGATTCGTCAATCAGACAGTCAATATTGATACTGGTGCTGTATTTGGTGGCAAATTAACCGGATTACGTTATCCTGAAATGGAGACTATCTCTGTCCCTTCTTCTTTACCTTTTGTCGCTGAGAAATTCCGTCCAATTTCATAACTACCTTACTTAGCATTATTTAGGCAGATCTCATATAAAACTAGGTAAAGTAATTAAAAAAAGATGCAATAAAGTGCATCTTTTTTTAATTACACTACATATAATGTCGCAGGAGGTGACAGAATGAAGAAAAAATCTTCTAAACAAAAAAGAAAATTTCCCCCTTTATATCTGCCCATGTACGGAATTAACAACTGGTGTAGTATTCGGGCTGCAGCGATAGAAGAACTGGAAGAACAAGAGTCATCAAAAAAAAGCAAAGTAAAACCAACATATGTCTCTTTAGAAAATGCTGTGATGAGCCGCATAATCGATCGCAGAAAAATAAAGATGCAACAAAAAAATAAACAGCTTTCAAATCAAGATGAACAGGTAATACATTCTAATCAAGCAGAAGAAAAGACGGAAGAAAATATTTCTGTAGCAATAAATAAAAAAGTGGAACCAGAAATTCCAGCCGCTATTATAAACAAAGTAAAAAAAATAAAAGAGGCATTGGCTTCATCGAATGATATACAACCTGAAAAACCCCTCATAATTGAGACACCTACATCTGAAAATACAAAAGTTAAAAGGGGCGGCCGATATGCATATGCAGAGGGGCTTCACTCTCATGCGGAGGGCATGGCAGCACATGCGGAAGGCTTATTAACACACGCAAAAGGTTCTTTCTCTCATGCAGAAGGATCAAACTCAAAAGCAACTGGACATAGTTCGCATAGTGAGGGAAGTGAAACGACAGCAGGCGGGGCTTATTCTCATGCGGAGGGTAAACAGACAATTGCTTTAGGCGAAGCAGCACACGCAGAAGGAAACGCAACTATCGCTAACGGATCCTCTTCTCATGCGGAAGGTCATCATACATCAACAGCTCATTTTGCAGGTAGCCATATTATGGGGCGCTTCGGCACTGCAGAAGAAGCTTATTCTTGGTTTATTGCAAATGGTGTAAGCGACACCGACCATAATATCGGGGCTAAATGGCTTGCTCATAATGGAGAAATGTACATTGAGGGCGCGTCTTACAATGCAAGCGGAACGGATTTTGCACAAATGTTTGAAACCGAAGGTTATAAACCTATTGATGTCGGTTATTTCGTTACATTTAGTAACGAAGAAAAAATTCGGATAGCTACTTCACGCGATTCGTTCATTTTAGGAATATCTAGTGCAACCCCTGCCCTTATAGGAAATAGCGGGGCTTTAAGTTGGCAAAAACGTTATAAAACAGATAACTTTGGAAAACGCCAATATGTATGGACGGAAGCCGAAGAAATACAACCTCTTTTAAATACAGAATGGGATCCAACTTGCAAATATGTAGCAAGAAAAGATCGCGCCGAGTGGCTTCCTGTCGGATTAATTGGACAAATGTTAGTACGTGATGACGGCACTTGCGAAGCACATGGATATTGTCGTCCAAATGACAATGGCATTGCTACAAAAGCCGAAAGTGGATTTTTCGTTATAAAGCGTACGGGTGAAAACCAAATTTTAATATTATTCCGCTAAGAAAAAAGGGAACAAAATTCTTTATAATATAAGAATTTTGTTCCCTTTTTAAGTATGCCACAACACTTCTTGCATATCGCTTGGAAGCTTTATAGTGAAAGACATCTCTTTCTCTAAAATAGGATGATAAAACGTCAAAGATTTACTATGAAGTGCTTGCCGTTTCATTTCATCCCTTCTCCCTCCATATAAGCTATCACCAAGTAACGGATGTCCTATATGAGCCATATGCACACGAATTTGATGCGTTCTTCCTGTCTCAAGCTCAAGCGCTACATGTGTCTTATGATATGTACTATCAATTACCTTAAAATGAGTAACTGCCCTTTGTCCATCCTCACAAACCGTTCGCTCAATAATGCTATCAGATTTTCGACCAATTGGTGCATCAATCATTCCTTCTCGTTCTACAATCTTTCCGTGAACAATTGCTTCATACGTTCGTTTCACAGCTTTTTGTTGATGCTGCTTCGATAAAAGATGATGCACGAAACGATTTTTTGCAATAAGCATAAGCCCCGAAGTATCACGATCTAAACGTGTTACGATGTGCACTGTACTTGCAAGGTGCTGCTTATCATAATGAGATAAAAGCGCATTGGCAACACTCGTTGTCGGATGTTCTCTAGACGGAATCGTTGACATGTTCGCCTCTTTATTAATGATAAGAACCGCGTCATCTTCATATACAATGCTTAAAGGGATATCTTCTGCCATCATCCCTTCACTTCTTTCCTCAACTGGAAAAAAGACACGTAATTCTTCACCAGCACGCAACTGATGACGAACACTCGCATGTTGACCATTTACTTCAATTGCCCCGCCGTGAAACTTTATATCCGTTAAAGCGGCTTTAGAAATGCCTTTCGTTTTCAAAAATTCCCTAACTAAAGTTCCCTCTTCAGCCGGCCCTATATCCCATTTCAATGTAAATCTGTTCAAATATATAACCCTTTCTATTTATCTGCAACAAACGAGTCACGAACTCGTTTCCAGAACGGGAATGGACGGAAACGAACAAATCGTACTTTCTCGTTTGCGACGCGATACTGGATTGATTTCACATCTTGATGAACCATCGTTAAATGATCCACTGTAATTTGTAAGTTCATTCCTGCAGCTGGCTTTAACACACATGTATGATGCTTCGGCAATACGAGCGGCGATCCTACAGTACGAAATACACGATTGTTAATGGACGCCATTTCTGCAATTTGTATCGCTTCAATAGATGGGTGAATAATCGCTCCGCCAAGCGCTTTATTATACGCGGTACTTCCTGAAGGAGTAGAGATACAAAGGCCGTCTCCGCGGAATGTTTCAAAATATTCTCCGCGTATTTCTACTTCTGTTACTAATGTACCTTCTGCACTTTTTACAGTCGCCTCATTCATCGCTAAATACTGTGACTCTTTACTTCCATTCACATAGCGAATAATAACTTCTAAAAGCGGATATTCCACCACTTGGAATGGTGTTTTCGCAATTGCAATTACTAATTTCTCTACTTCTGTCGGTAACCAATCTGCATAGAAACCTAGATGTCCTGTATGTACACCAACAAATGCCGTTTCAGCCAATCGATCATAATAACGATGAAATGCATATAAAAGCGTTCCATCTCCCCCAACAGAAATTACAATATCGGGTTCCTTTTCATCCATTATAAATCCGAAATCTAGCAAGTATTCTTTCATCGTGCTTGCCAGTGCATCTGATGATTGATCTCCCTTTGACATAATTGTAAATTTCATCGCACAACACCCTTTAGTTTATGATTCGGAATCTTTCGTTTCTTGCTTTCTTGAAAAAGCTTTCTGCGCTTCTTGAATTTCAAGACGGATAGAAGACATTTCTTCATCTAATAAAAATGCTGCTTCTGCTGCGCGTTGCAAGCGTATTTTAATATCTTCAGGAAAACGTCCACTATATTTATAATTTAAAGAATGCTCAATTGTTGCCCAAAAATTCATTGCTAGCGTGCGTATTTGGATTTCTACCAATACTTTTTGTTCACCCTGAATCGTTTGGACTGGGTAACTAATGACAACGTGATAAGAACGATAACCGCTATCTTTCTTCTGCGTGACATAATCACGTTCTTCCACGATTTCAAAGTCATTTCGTTTGCGAAGATATTCTACAACAGGCTTAATCTCATCAACAAATTGACACATCATTCGAAGGCCCGCGATATCTTGCATATCTTCTCTCAGCCGGTTCAGCGGTACATTTCTCTTCTCCGCTTTATCAATAATACTTGGAACCGACTTTACCCTTCCTGTTACAAACTCAATTGGAGAATGCTCTGTTAACATTGTAAATTGAGTACGCATTCCTTTTAGTTTCACTTTCAGCTCTGCCACCGCTTGGTAGTAAGGTGCTAAAAATTCTTCCCAATTTCGATTCATTTCAACCACCACCAAAATCAATCCATTTGCTTATAGAAATACTTTTTCTACAGCAGTTACTAGTTCTTCTCCGTAATTTGCATTACCTTCAATATTTTCAACTAAATATTCTACTTCTTCTTTTAATCCTTCTAATTCCATTTCAATTTCATTCACACGAACGAACATAACCACATCGTTATTCATCGCTTCATGCATTGCTTCCCAGCATGTGTGCGGAATACTTACATAAATGAAAGATGATTCGTTTTCTAAGATATATAAAAATGATAAATTGTCTGAGTCTACAAGTACATGATTACGTGCACTTAACTCCTTTACCTCTATTTCACTATTTTCCGCACAAAAAATAAGAGCATTCTCTCTCTTTTCTACGCTCTTAACTTGGATTTTATTTTGCATGCTCTAACTCCTCCATCTCAACTTCCTGTCTTACTTAACAGTATTATTGTATCATAACATGGACGCAAACAAATAAAACATTGAACCAAATTTATGAAAAAGCGATAATGTGTAAAGAATTATTTTTCAAAAGGAGATTATACAATGACACAAGAAATTGAAATTGAATTCAAAAATATCGTTACAAAAGAAGAATTCGATACATTATGTAAATCGTTTTCTATTGAAGCATTTACAAAACAAGTGAATCACTACTTTGAAACACCTGACTTCTCGTTAAAAGAAGCTGGCTCTGCACTTCGTATTCGTCATAAAGGAGAAACTTATACGTTAACGTTGAAACAACCTGCAGAAATCGGTTTATTAGAAACGCATCAAGTCGTAACAGAAGATGAAGCAAAAATGATGATGGAAACAAACACAATCATTCAAGGAGCAGTAGTAGATCAATTACACAAATTACAAATTCCTGTTTCTGCTTTAACATATATGGGTAGTTTAACAACAGAAAGAGCAGAAACATTATTTAAAGGCGGAACGCTTGTCTTTGATCATAGTTTCTATTACAATCACGATGATTATGAAATTGAATTTGAAGTGCAAGATGAAGAAACAGGAAAAGCTACATTTATTGATTTATTAACGCAACATAACATACCTGTTCGCCATACAAATAACAAAGTAAAACGCTTTTTCCTTGCCAAACAAAACAAAGCACGCTAAAGTGAAAATTCCACTAGTGAATATGTTTCACTAGTGGATACATCTCACTAAAAAAGGTTACACCCGTAGAATAAGCAAAGAATCTTTGAGAAGGCTGTTTATTTGCCCTCTCGAACATTCCATTGCTACAATAGATATACATTTCATGGAAAAAGGAGTTTATAAAGGATGAGCAAGCAACCGATGACACCATTTGAAGCAATTGGCGGTGAACAATGCATTGCAATATTAGTAGATACATTTTATTCCTATGTCAGTAAACACCCTGACTTATCTCCCATCTTCCCGGAAGATTTAACAGAAACCGCTAGGAAGCAGAAGCAATTTTTAACCCAATATTTAGGTGGTCCTAATTTGTACACTGAAGAACATGGTCATCCTATGTTAAGAGCACGCCATCTCCCGTTTGAGATTACCCCAAAACGAGCAGAGGCTTGGCTATCATGTATGGAGCAAGCAATGGATGATACTGGAGTGCATGGTCATATAAGAGAGTTTGTTTTTGAACGTTTAGCATTAACCGCTCAGCATATGGTTAATACTCCAAACGAAACAGGTGAAGTGTAATGGATAAGCAGGAAGCAAAGCATATAAATATGCCATCTCCTTCCGCATGCGAGCATAAGTCTGTAGAAGCATATTTATTTATTGATCCACTTTGTAAAGATTGCTGGGAAATTGAGCCTTTTATTATTAAACTATGGCTTGAATACGGGAAATACTTCTCTATTCGTCATATCGTAACAGGGAAAGTGGATGGAACGAACGCTTCCTCACACAAATGGAATAAACCTGCTCATATTCGATTTGTGTGGGAAAAGACAACCAGTTTACAAGGTTTTTCATGTGATGGAAAGGTACATATGCAAGAAGCATCGTCAACACCATATTTAGTTTCGATGGCAATTAAGGCAGCGGAGTTGCAAGGCCGAAAAGCAGGTTCGAAGTTTTTGCGAAAACTCCAAGAATACATTTTCCTTGAAAATGTATCAAACCCTGATTGCGAACTATTACTTGCATGTGCGAGAGATAGCAATATTGATGTAGAAGAATTTAAAAAAGATCTACATTCTGCTAGTGCAAAAAAAGCTTTCCAATGTGACTTGAAATTCACGAATGAAATGCATATTACAGAAATACCTTCCCTCGTCTTTTTTCATGCGAACTCAGATGAAGAAGGTATTAAAATCGCTGGAAATTATTCCTACGATGTATACGTACAATTATTGAAAGAACTTGTAAAATGTGAAATTGAGCCAGAACCATTACCACCTTTAGAAGTGCTACTAGAAGCAACACAATTTATATCTTCAAAAGAAGTAGCATTTATTTATGACTGTCCGCAACAAGAAATTGAACGCGAACTAAAAAAATTACAACTGAAACGAAAAGTACAAATGATAGAAGTAAAATGCGAACGTTATTGGAAATGGATAGCAAAAGAAGAAGACCTGGTGTAAACACCAGGTCTTCTTCTTTACGGCTTATAAAAATATTAAAGGGGATGGGAGAAATTTTCACGTTCAAACAAAGGGGTATATGTTTGTATGTGAATTCGTTCACGCTTATTATATTACAAGATTCGACGTCAGATGACAACCCCTTTTGTCGAATTTCACACTTTTGTCACATTCTAAACGTTTTCATTTTTGAATAAGCTATAAAAAAGGTCATTTAGGGGGTTTATTTATGAAAAAATCTTATATTGCTCTTCTCTTTCTAGCTGTCATCGTTTCTTTTTTCTTGTACATCCTCTCTCTACTACAAGCTTTTCCTAAAATTATTGCCTTACCTCTTTTATTCGGAATCATCGTTATCACACTCTCTTATTTCAATTATAAAAAACGATTCAAAGGGTTTTAATTTCAAAAATCAGCCGTAAAGCTATCCTTTCAGTTAGAAAAAACAAACAAATCCACCTTTCTCTTCAACAAATATCGACATTAAATCTATTCAACAAAAAAGACGAGGATACAATCCCTCGTCTTTTTTCATTACTTTTCTTCAAATAATAATGCTTCTAATTCATTTAATTTCTCTTCAAATACTTGTAGCGCCTCTTTTACTGGTTCAGGAGATGCCATATCTACTCCTGCTTTTTTCAGCACTTCAATTGGATAATCAGAGCTTCCTGCTTTTAAGAACTCGTTAATATAACGTTCTACTGCTGGTTGTCCTTCTTCTAAAATCTGTTTAGACAGAGCTGTCGCTGCACTAAATCCTGTTGCGTATTGATATACGTAATAGTTGTAGTAGAAGTGTGGAATACGAGACCATTCTAAACCAATCTCTTCGTCGATTACTAAAGCGTCACCGAAATATTTCTTATTTAAATCGTAGTAAATTTCCGTTAGCATGTCTGGCGTGACAGCATGTCCTTCTTGTACTTTCTTATGAATAATATGTTCAAACTCTGCAAACATCGTTTGACGGAATACAGTACCACGGAACCCTTCTAAATAATGATTTAATAAATATAGACGCTCTTTCTTATCTTCTGTCGTTTTTAATAAATAATCATTTAAAAGCGCTTCATTACAAGTAGATGCCACTTCTGCTACGAAGATGGAATAATCACCATATACGTGCGGTTGTGTTTTTCTTGTATAGTAACTATGCACCGAATGACCAAACTCATGAGCAAGTGTAAATAAATTATTTACATTATCATGCCAGTTCATTAAAATATACGGATTTGTTCCATATGCACCAGATGAATATGCCCCGCTTCGTTTTCCTTTATTCTCATACACATCTACCCAGCGATTTTCATATGCCTCTTTCAAAATGTCAACATATTCATCACCAAGTACGTTTAAAGATTTTAATAAAAGGTCTTGCGCTTCTTCGTATTTCACATTCATTTTCACTTCTGGTACAAGTGGTGTATATAAATCATACATATGAAGCTCATCAAGTCCTAGTGCACGCTTACGAATATCGATGTAACGGTGTAATAAATGTAAGTTGTCATTTACTGTTTCAACGAGTTGATCGTATACTGCTTCCGGAATATTATTATTGCTCAATGCAGCTTGGCGAGCAGAATCATATTTACGAACACGCGCATTGAAATTATTACGTTTTACTGCTCCACTTAACGTACTTGCGAATGTGTTTTTAAATTTTCCGTACGTTTCATATACAGCTTTAAATGCATCTTTGCGAACACAAGGATCATCACTTTCTAAAAACTGAATGTAACGGCCATGTGTAATTTCTATTTCTTCTCCGTCTTCCCCTTTAATAGATGGGAATTTTAAATCCGCGTTATTCAACATACCGAATGTATTGCTTGATGAACTCATTACTTCAGACGCTTCCGCTAATAAAGCTTCCTCAGCTTCTGATAATACGTGCGGGCGTTGACGTGTAATTTCTTCTAATGCATGTTCATATACACTTAAATCTCTATTTTCCTTCAAGAATGTTTGCAGTGTATCTTCTGAAATCGATAAAATTTCAGGAACAATATACGCTGTGCTACTAGATACTTGTGAATATAAATTTGTTGCGCGATCATTTAATGCTTGATATACAGAGTTTGTTGTATCTTGATCGTAACGCATATGAGCATATGTATATAACTTACCTAATCGCATTGATATTTCATCTTCATATTGCAATGCCTCAAGTAAATTGTCCGCAGAGTCACCAAGTTTCCCTTTAAATTCAGTTAACTTCGGCAATAGCTCTTTAATAGCTTGAAATTCTTTTTCCCATTCTGCATCCGTTTGGAAAATATCTTCTAATCGCCACGTACTTGCTTCTTCAATCTCGTTGCGATCTGGTAATGCTTTCGCTTTGTTTTGTTCAGACATTCTTTAAGCCCTCCTTTAAATATCTCTACTTAAGTACAATTCGTTTTTTTCTTATGTAATTCCTTCACAATCATTCTTTATTATATCCCCTTTTCCTCCTCTCATGTTAAAATTTGCCTCAAATAAAGATAGCGCATGTATTAAGCAAATCTCATCATGTTTCATAATCTCCTCCTCTGTTTTTAACATCATGACATCCCTTATTTTCCGGTACGTATAAGTTCCCACTTTACGCAAAACACCTATATAGCATAAAAATGTCATATATTCAGTAACTGCCACTTTCCATATATGCTTTGAAAAGTACGGAAGTATCCGCCTTTTCGTATACCTTTTTACATAACTACACACGTATTGAAGAGAAATACACTCTCCCACTGCAAGCTCCCCTATACACTTCATATAGAGAAAAGCTTGCCATATAAATGGGTTTGTTTGAAAAGCAAATCCAGAAGGGAGTGGAACACCAATTTCAGAAGGAAAGCTCGCTGGGGTACATTTAAATTGATATAAGAGGCGTAATAATGACTTATAATTATAATTCCAAATCGGCAGGGCATTTTTGCGGAAGTAGCTCTTTCTCTTCTTCCACTCTTCACCCAATCTTTCTTTCCCGAAAGGAACGAGAGAAAAAAGCATTTCAAAAGTAGTCGTATCAGTTGGTAAATATATAGTATGTGAGAAAAAGACATTTGTAGAAAAGGGAGTGACAAATGCACATTTCATAAATGATTTTTGTTTCGGACAGAAGAAAATAAGAAGTGGCTGAGGATAAGATTGTAAGGAGAAAGCCATAAGTGAGGAAAATTTCATCCAATATGCAGATTGCTTTTTCAATTGATTTCCACCAACGATCCAAATGACCTGTATACCAGCTTGCCAATACGAATATGTTCTTTTGTACAGCTGCTCTATAGCGAGGTTTGCACATTGGTATTCAATTGCAATTTTTCTGCCCGCCCTCTCTACAAAAACATCTGGTCGTTGCTTAATTTCTGGAAGGTAGTACTCTATATCCACCTGAAAGTTTTGACGCTTGAACCATCTATATAACAATTCTTTACCGTGCATATGATACGTTGATTCCGCTTCATAAAAGGCAAGACATGAATCCACTTTTTTATGAGCAAAATGCCAACTTTTTTGTTTCCCTAATTTCATTTGCACTTCCTTTCCACAAGCTACACAAAAGAATCGTTCTTGTTGACGCATACGGCGCAAAAGCTTTTCATTACAATTATAGAGTAAATGAATTTTCTCTCCGTTTTCTCTTTTAGCGATAAATATCGTAATCACACCCTTTCAGCTCCTTATATTCTACAATTTGTTACAAATTCCTTTTAAAAAAGAGATGTCCCAATTTCGGACATCTCTTTTTATAATAAAGGTGATAATAAGCGGTATGTTGATTCAACAATTCGTCTATGAAGACGTCTTTTATGAAAATGATCAACATGAATTTCACTTGATTCTTCTAAATCATCTTTAAAGTCTTGAACAAGTTTTCGAATGCTATCTGTATCATATAAAAAGGCATTTACTTCAAAATTCAAATGAAAACTTCTCATATCCATATTAGCTGTCCCAATTGAAGCTAAATCAAAATCGACGATGACAACTTTACTATGAAGAAAACCTTTTTCATATTCATATATCTTTACACCTGCATCTAAAAGCTCTGGGAAGTAAGATCTCGATGCGTAAAAGACAGTACGCTTATCCGGTTTACTCGGCATTAATAAACGAACATCAATACCAGCAAGTGCAGCAACCTTTAATGCGGATAAAATATCATCATCCGGAATAAAATACGGCGTTGCAATCCAAATGGATTTCCGAGCAGAAGCAATCATGGCAAAATATAAATGCTTAATCGTTTCCCATTTATTATCAGGCCCACCTGCAACAAGCTGCACGCCTCCCCAATGCTCCCCCTCAACTGCTTTCGCTTGTAAATATTCAGGGGCTAGCACAGCCTCACCAGTCATATAAAACCAATCTTGAAGGAAAATAAGCTGCAAACTTTGTACAGCTTCACCACGCAAATATAAATGTGTGTCTCGCCAAAAGCCGAAGTACTTATCCTTCCCTAAATATTCATCACCAATATTTAATCCACCTACAAAGCCTTCATTTCCATCAATAATAACGATTTTTCGATGATTTCGATAATTAATTTTATCGTTTAAAATCGGAAAGCGTACAGGGAAGAACGGAATCATTTCGACTCCTGCATCGTTTAATTCTTCAATATACGATTTTGATAATTTAAAACTTCCAACCGCATCATACAAAAAACGAACGACTACGCCCTCTTTTGATTTTTGTATTAAAATATCTTTAATTTCCGTTCCAAGCTTATCATCACGCACAATGTAATATTCCATATGAATGTGATGTTTCGCTCGTTTTAATCCATCTAAAATGGCCTGAAACGTTTCATCTCCATTTGTTAATGTTCTCGTTTCAGTTTGAAATGAAATATTTAAAGCGCCTAAGCGATCCGCTAAACGAAATAACAGCTCTTGATGCTTATGATTGCGTAAAATCCGTTCTTCGTAATCTTCATGCCCCTTATATTGTAAAAACGCTTGTTCATCGAGCAACGCCTTCTTTTGGAACATTCTCTTCCTCCGAAAGTTCTGTCCGAATAATAAATAAGCGAAGAATCCAAATACCGGAAAAATACCTAACACAATGAGCCATGTAAGTGTTTTTGACGGATGACGGTTCTCTAAGAAAATAACGCAACCAATTAAAAACGCAGATACTGTAAATAAAATACTAATAATACCTAAAATCGAAACATCTTTTATCCCAATCACATCTGAATAAAATGCTACATCAATAAACATACGTAACGAAACAAATAATGCGAACAATAGCAGTATAAAGAAAATCAGCTTTAACGTATTTTTCATCTCTTACCTCCTAACTAAGAAAGCTTTCCTATTCTTCATATAAAAAGCCGATTTCATACTACAGAAATCGGCCTACGTTTTAGCAGGAAAATTATTGCGAATCGTTTCAAGCGCATGCTCTTTCACAATTTGTTTTCCATACTCACTTACACGATGAATTGTTAAAGTTGATTCTTCTCCATATTCTAAAATAATACTTAAAATACGATCGATTTCTTCTTCATCATGTAGCACTTCATCGAATTCCACATATACATAATAGCGGTTCTCAAATGAATACAGCTCATCTTTTATATCTTCAAAGATAAGACGATGACTTAATGAAATGACATCTTCAAAATCATTAAACTTAATTAAAAAGCCAAACGTACCATCTTCATTAAAGTTTGTTCCTGTTTGGTCTTCTACCTCTTCGATTAATTCTTGCTGGAATAATGATTCGATGCCTTCATCTAGAGGAATATCTATAATTTTGTCTACCCCTATCGGTAGTTCCAGCTTTTGCCCGTCCTTTGAAAGCTCTGCTTTCGTGACAAGTACTTCAATCCCTTTATCGACTGCTTGCACTTGAATCCATAACGGCCCATCAATAAAGAAATCGTCATGATCACGAGCTTCGTCCATCATCTCCCAAAAGAGCTCTTCACTTCGTTCGCGATCATACCAAATCTCTTCACGATTAAATCCTCTATCCTCTATATCAATGTACGTAATAAAAAATTTCATCGTATGATCATTAATTCTTTCAATATCCAAAATACAACTCTCCCTTCCTGCTTAGAATTGTTATGAAGGGATTCCCCACTCATATGACAAATCAATAGATTCTTGTACTCTCATTTTATGATAAGATTCTCCAGAATGGAAATAAAATCGATTTATTTTACAAAAATAGTTATATGCCTATCTTTACTCGATAAACTACATAAATATATTATTATAGCGATTTCTTACTTACAAAAAATTTGGACATACATTTCCACATTCCCCCGTACACTGTAATAAAGTGAAACTTCTATTAGAAGAGATTATTTAACAACAACTTTCTTCATCACATACATATAGTTCGCTTATTAAAACATCATAAATGGAGGCAGACGAATGGACTTAGAGTTTTTAACATCCGTACTAATGATTGTCGGTATCGATGTTGTATTAGGTGGTGACAATGCAATCGTCATCGCACTAGCTAGCCGAAATTTACCTGAATCGAAACGAAATAAGGCTATTTTGATCGGTACTCTTTTAGCGATTGTACTAAGAATTGTCCTTACTATACTAGCTGTCTATTTACTCGACATTCCATTTCTACAATTGATTGGCGGGGTTTTACTTACATTAATTGCAGTCAATTTATTAACCGATAATAGCAACGATCTTTCTTCTATTCAAGGAAAAACAACTTTATTTCAAGCTGTGCGGACAATTGTTTTCGCGGATCTCGTTATGGGGTTTGATAATGTTATTGCCATTGCAGGTGCAGCTCACGGGAGATTTTTACTCGTCATAATCGGCTTACTCATTTCTATCCCGATTATTATTTGGGGCAGCAAACTTATTTTAATACTTATGGAGCGATTTCCATTCCTCATTTATTGCGGTGCAGCGATTCTTGCCTATACTGCAGGAAAAATGGTTACACATGAAGACAGACTTGCAACCTTTTTTCATAACAATCCAAGTTTCACTGCAAGCATTCCTTATTTGTTCATTTTCACTATTTTATGCATCGGCTTTATTGTACAACAAGTTCGATTACGCAATGTGAAACATTAAAAAAAACCTTCTACTATATAATAGGTAGAAGGTTTTCATATTATTATAATTAATTTACAAGACGTTGTGCTTCACGTAATTGGAACGTTCTTACTGTACGTGGTAAGAAACGACGAATTTCGTCTTCGTTGTAACCAACTTGAAGGCGTTTCTCGTCAATCATAATTGGACGACGTAAAATCCCTGGATAGTCACGAATCATCTTATATAAATCTTGAAGTGGTAAAGACTCTAAGTTTACATTCAATTCTTGGAAAACTTTCGAACGAGTAGAAATAATCTCATCCGTTCCGCTTTCTGTCATACGTAAAATCTCTTTAATTTCCTCAATCGTTAATGGATCTGAGAAAATATTACGTTCTGTATAGGGAATATGATTTTCCTCTAGCCATAATTTCGCCTTTCTACAAGACGTACAGCTTGGAGAACTATATAATGTTACCATACAAAGCTCACTCTCCTTAAAGAGTACAAATTCTGTACTAAATACAGTTTTAATTTCTAACTTCAGCAATTTTTCGTGATAACTTGTCTTATTGAAAAGTACAAAAATCACATTTCATGTAAGCAACAACTTATAATAAACAACAATTACTTTTAATAAGTAACTTCTATAATCATTATACAATAGATTTTGCAAGAAATATACAGTAAATTTCCTGCTAGTTGAGAAAACTCTCCCGTGTATTTCACTGCTATGTAACATGATTACGCTCATTTCAGCTGTACTTTAACAATAACTTTCAACCCTTTTACTACTCACTTCTCATAGATTTTTCATATAATATATAGTTATTTATCTATAATCTTCCCTATGAAAAAGAGAACGTTTTCTTACTTTTTCTTGATAAATCAATTAAGAAATGTAAGACTATACAAATGAGAATAAAAAGGAACATTTGTTCTTATTTTAACAAATATCCTCCCTCCTGTCTACATGATTTCTAAAGTAAATTAAATATTTTTCTGACATTTCTTTCTTTTTCATTTTTTATCTCATACAATAAACATACAGACAGGCAAAGGGGGAGTTTTCAAATGATTGCTTTTTTTATTGATTTTATTACGGTTGCTGCCCTCATCATCGGAATAACAGCATTGATTGGTGTCATTACAAATAGCATCGGCGAAAAGCTCTTTGGTGGAAAAGAAAAAATGAAGTTTGTTAACAAAAGTTTGGATGTACAATCTGGCTGGAACCAAGTTGGCGGAAAAGGCATTTATAAGAAACGAACGTATTAAAAAAAGCAGGTGATCACCTGCTTTTTTTCTTATTTCTCTACTGACGCCCATTTAAAGCTTAAATCGCCGCCATATTTATGGTTATACATATTTTTAATTGAATCTCTTTGTAAATATGCTCTACCACGTTGATATACTGGAACGATCGCAGCATCATCAAGTAACATTTTTTCTGCTTCTAATAAGTTCTTCCAACGAGCATTTACATCGCTTCCATCTTTTTTCGCCTTCATAATGATTTCATCGTATTTTGGATTAGAGTACTTCATCTTATTTTGTGACCCATCTGTTACAAACATATCAAGATATGTAATTGGATCTGGGAAGTCCGCACTCCATCCAGAGAATGACATGACATAATCGCCCGCATCTTCTAATTTTAGTTTTTGTGCGAATGGTTGTTGTTTAATTTTTACTGTTAAACCTGGTAAATTCTTTTCTAATTCACCTTTTAAATATTCACCAGTTTTCTTTGATAACTCTACATCTTCATTTAATAATTCTAATTCGATTTCATTTTTACCAAGTTCTTTTTTACCAGCTTCCCAATATTTCTTCGCTTCTTTCACGTTTGGTTTTACAATATCCCCGTTTACAGCACGGAAATCTTTTTTATCTGGTCCTTTAATGAAGTTATCAGGAATTAATCCTGTCGCTGGCTTAGAACCGTTATTTAATAATGTATCCACGAATGGCTTACGGTCAAAAGCAAGTGAAATTGCTTTACGAATATTTTTATTTGCTAAAGCTGGATCTTTTTGATTTAAACGAAGGAAGAATACAGATGTATCTTCTACTGTTTGGAAATCTGGTTTTCCTTTATATTTATCAATAAACTCCGCTAATAACGACGCTCGATCAATTGCATTTGTTTCATATAAGTTAATTGGCGTAGATGTATCTTTTACAATATTAAAGTTTACTTCTTCAATCTTCACTTCTTTATTGTCCCAATATGACGCGCTCTTTGTCATTTTAAAGCTACGTTCATGTTGCCAATCACTTAATGTAAATGGCCCGTTATAAAGCGTTGTATTCGCTTCCAAACCAAACTTCGTACCTTGCTCTTTCACAAACTTTTCATTCACAGGATAGAAGATTGGATATACCATTAAATCTACAAGGTATGGAATTGAATTATCTAATTCCACTTCTAATGTATAATCATCAATCGCCTTTACCCCTAATTGATCCGGACTCATCTCTTTTTTATTAATTTTCTCTGCATTTTTTATATCATACATAATGTACGCTGATTTCGCAGCTGTATCTGGGTTAATCGCTCTTTGCCATGCATATACGAAATCTTTTGCCGTCACAGGCTCACCATTTGACCATTTTGCGTCTTCACGTAATTTAAATGTATATTTTTTACCATCTTCTGATTTTTTGAATTCCTTCGCTACACCAGGAACTAGCTTATCATCTTTTCCTAAACTGTATAAGCCTTCCATCGTATTAGTCATTACTCTTGAAGAAACTGCATCAGCTGATAACGCTGGATCCATCGTTGGAATTTCTTGTGTTTCAATTAAGTTAATAACTTGCTTCGCGCCGCTTTTTCCGCTATCCCCTTTAGCGTTTGCTTGCGATTCATCTTTTTGATAGCTACATGCCCCTAACATCATGCTCATCGCTACTGTTGATGCTACAAAAACTGGTATCTTTTTTTTCATACTTCCACCCTCCAAAAAAATGTTAACCCTTTCATTTTCAAACAAAAAGAAATATATATATGTTCTAATAATTCATATTATACACACAAATATATTTTTTGTATATTTATATTTCTATTTCATTAAAATTTTTCGTTAAAAAATATACCTTTGTAAACGTTTCATATTGCTGATTATTCATACTAACGTGTTAAAAATAATATTTTTTATACTTTTCTAAATTATCAGAGAAAAATGAATTTTATATCTCATAATATTTTATGTATAATTATCCTTTTGTTTTTATCATAAAATAGCACTCTCTTCATAATAAAAATATGTAGGCTAAAATGAGTGCAAAGGTTAAGAAAGTATGTTACGATACATTTTGCTAAAAATAGATATCGGTAAAGAGGGGACGGACATGGCAGCAATTCAGGCAAAAAACGGGCCTACTGAGAAATTAAGTTTATTCTTATTAACATGGCCTATTTTTCTAGAAGTTTTTCTTTTTATGTTAATGGGGATCGCTGATACTTTCATGTTAAGTGCATTATCAGACGATGCTGTATCTGGGGTTGGTGCAGCGAATCAATATCTTCATATTGCGATTTTGGTATTAGAAGTCATCGGGAACGGCGCTGCTATCGTTGTATCTCAATACCTCGGTTCCAAACGCTTTATGGAAGCATCTAAAATATCAGCATTAGCCGTCACATTAAATTTAATAGTTGGGCTCGTTATAAGCGCTGGTTTTCTTTTATTTTCGAAACATATGATGCTCGCAATGAACTTACAAGGCGATGTACTAACGTATGCGCAAAACTACTTATCTATCGTCGGAGGAGCCATCTTCCTACAAGCTATTATTAACTCATTAGCCGCAATTATCCGTGTACACGGTTTTACAAAGCAAGCGATGTTTATTTCACTCGGAATGAATATGATTCATATCGCTGGAAACTACGTACTCATTTTCGGGAAATTTGGTTTCCCTGAGCTCGGTGTACAAGGGGCTGCAATTTCTTCCGCTATCAGTCGATTGATCGCACTTATTGTTTTCTTCTGGTTACTATACCGCGTTATGGAATATCGTGTGAAATTAAAATATTACTTCACTTTATCCAAAGAATACATTGGGAAAATTTTAAAAATTGGCATTCCATCTGCATTTGAACAAGTGATGTATCAAGCTTGTCAAATCGTCTTCCTTTATTACGCAACGTACTTAGGAACGGAATCATTAGCTGCTAGACAATACGCTACTAACATTTCCATGTTCACTTATTTATTTGCAATTGCAATTGGTATGGGAACAGCCATTATTATTGGCCGCCTCGTTGGTGGTGGCGAAAAAGATGAAGCATACGAACGCTTGTGGAAAAGTGTAAAATGGGCAATTGGTGTAACTTTATGTATGGTCGCTCTCGTTATTACATTCCGTACACAATTAATGGGACTGTTTACAGATAATCCGCACATTATCGGGTTAGGCGCAAGTGTTCTTTTACTAAGTGTACTACTTGAAACGGGACGTACGATGAACATCGTCATCATTAATTCGCTTCGTGCAGCTGGTGATGCAAAATATCCTGTTTTAATCGGTGCATTCTCTATGGTGTTAATGAGTTTACCACTAGGTTACTTTTTCGCCTTTCATTTAGATATGGGGCTCGTTGGTATTTGGCTAGCAATCGCCATCGACGAATGGACACGTGCCATTATTATGTTCTTCCGCTGGAAAAGTAGAGCATGGGAGCGTTATGCGCTTGTTAAACCTGAAGAACAAGAGGAGAATGTTTCTGTTCAAGTTCAGTAATTTTGCATATGGATATCACTAATGATACATGAGATTTATATCGGCGATTCTTTAAATATATCGACTGACCGACAAATGTATACAATTCTTTTATATAGTAGAAAAAGAGCCATCCTTCCATAACAGAAGAATGGCTCTTTTTCTTATTGATAAATCTCTTTATATTTCTTGTACTCCGCTTCCGAACATAGTACGAAATGTCCTGGGCGAATTTCACGCATTGTTGGTGCTTCACTACCATAATTATGCTGTGATGGATCATATACGATACGTTTACGATTGCGCTCATAATCTGGATCTGGAAGTGGAATCGCTGATAATAGTGATTTCGTATATGGATGAATTGGATTCGCATATAATTCATCACTTGTTGTTAACTCAACGATTTGGCCACGGTACATTACACCAATACGGTCACTAATGTATTTTACCATTGATAAATCATGGGCGATGAATAAGTATGTTAAACCTTTTTCTTTTTGTAACTTTTTCAGTAAGTTTACAACTTGCGCCTGAATCGATACGTCAAGTGCTGAGATCGGCTCATCGGCAATGATAAATTCTGGGTCTACAGCAAGCGCTCGAGCGATACCGATACGCTGACGTTGTCCACCTGAGAATTCGTGTGGGAAACGGTTTGCGTGCTCTTTATTTAAACCAACTGTGTTTAATAGTTCATGAACACGGTCCATGCGCTCTTTTTTACTTTTCGCTAGTCCGTGAATATCGATACCTTCTGCAATAATATCCCCTACTGTCATACGAGGGTTTAATGATGCATATGGATCTTGGAAAATCATTTGCATTTTACGGTTGAATTTCTTCAGCTCTGCGCGTGATTTTTTACCATGTACATTTTCACCATCGAATAACACTTCACCAGCAGTTGCATCATATAAACGAATAATCGTTCTTCCAGTTGTCGATTTACCACAACCTGATTCTCCTACAAGACCAAATGTTTCTCCGCGGTAAATATCAAATGAAATATCATTAACCGCTTTGACAACACCACCACTCACGTCGAAGTGCTGCTTTACATTTTTTACTTCAATTAATTTCTCACGTTGTTTAGTCATGTTGTTCACCTGCTTTCATTTGAAGAATGCGTTTTTCAACGACTGCCGGCGGTTTTACTTCTGGAGCTTGCTCGTGAAGTAACCAAGTTGCCGCATAGTGCGTATCACTTACTTTAAATAAAGGTGGGTCCATTTCAAAATCAATTTTCAGTGCCTGTGGGTTACGTGGTGCAAAAGCATCTCCCTTTGGCGGCTTCAATAAATCTGGAGGCGTTCCAGGGATTGCATATAACTCTTCTTCTGAACCATCTAAACTTGGCATAGATGCGATTAAACCCCAAGTATATGGATGTTTCGGATTGTAGAAAATTTCATCTACAGTTCCAATTTCAACAACTTTACCAGCGTACATAACTGCCACTCGGTCCGCAACGTTTGCTACTACACCTAAGTCATGCGTAATGAAAATGATTGCTGCTTCTGTTTTTTGCTGAATGTCTTTCATAAGTTCTAAAATTTGCGCCTGAATCGTAACGTCTAGCGCTGTTGTCGGCTCATCGGCAATTAATAATTTCGGGTTACAAGCTAACGCCATCGCAATAACTACACGCTGTCTCATACCACCTGAGAATTGGTGAGGATATTGTTTTAAACGAGCTTCTGGATTTGGAATACCTACAAGGTCAATTAACTCTAAAGCAACTTTACGTGCATCTGCTTTACTCATCCCTTGGTGTTTAATTAGACCTTCCATAATTTGATTTCCAATTGTCATCGTTGGGTTTAATGATGTCATTGGATCTTGGAAAATCATCGCAATATCTTTACCGCGTACTTGCTGCATTTCTTTTTCTGTTAATTTTGTTAAGTCACGACCTTCAAATACGATTTCACCATTTTTAATGCGTCCAGGAGGATTCGGAATTAATCCCATTAACGCTTTAGAAGTAACTGATTTCCCTGAACCAGATTCTCCTACAATCGCCAATGTTTCTCCTTTTTTCAAATCAAAAGTAACGCCGCGTACAGCTTGTACTTCACCTGCATGTGTATCAAAGGAGACTTGTAAATCTTTTACCTCTAACAATGTTTTCATCTTTGCCTCTCCCCTCTTTTACTTACGCATTTTTGGATCTAACGCGTCGCGTAATCCGTCTGCCATTAAGTTAAACGCTAAAATTAATATACTGATGACAACCGCAGGGATGAACATCATATGCGGATACGTTTGAATAGATTTATAACCATCATTTACAAGAGAACCTAGTGACGCAAATGGTGGCTGAATTCCTAAACCGATGAAACTTAAGAACGCTTCACCAAACACCGCTGATGGAATTGTAAACATCGTCATTACGATAATAGGTCCCATTACGTTTGGAATTAAATGTTTCACAATTAATTGTGTATTTGTTGCACCTAATGTACGAGATGCTAATACATATTCTTGGTTTTTTAACTTTAAGATTTGTCCACGAACAATACGCGACATCCCTATCCAACCTGTAATCGCCATCGCAAGTGTAATTGACCAAATACCAGATCCCATAATGATTACCATTAAAATAACGATGATTAAGTATGGAATACCGTTAATAATCTCCATAATACGTTGCATAATGTTATCTACTCTACCGCCGTAGAATGCTGAAATACCTCCGTATGCAACCCCAATTACTAAGTCAATTGCTGCCGCTAAAAGAGCGATATATAATGATACGCGTGTACCTTCCCATGTTCTTGTCCATAAGTCACGGCCAAGGTCATCTGTACCAAACCAGAAGTACTCTTTAATATCACGTTTTTCATATTGGTCAACACCATATTGATCTGTACCGTCAAATGGTAACCAATGAACATTTTCAATAACTGGAATTTTTGGTGGTAATTTCGCACGACCTAAATCTTGCTCTTTATACGAGTGTTTACTTACCATCGGTCCAAAAATCGCTAATAGCGCAATGATAACTAACAATACAAGGCCAAGCATCGCACCTTTATGTTGGAATAAACGTCTTCTTACATCTTGCCAAAACGTTAAGCTTGGACGGGCAATGACTTCATTATCAACATTATTTTGATTGGCTTGTTGAAATAAATCTGGAGATAATTTTTGTACATCTTTCATCATTTTTTCCCTCCCGCTAAACGAATACGAGGATCAATAATTCCGTATAAAATATCGACAATGAAAATAACTAAAATGAAGATCGCACTATAGAAAATCGTAGTTCCCATAATAACTGTATAGTCATTTAAAGTAATCGATTTAACGAATTGTTCCCCAAGTCCTGGTACAGCATAAATTTGCTCGATAACAAGTGTTCCTGTAATTAATGCCGCAACCATTGGTCCTAAAATTGTTACAACTGGAATTAACGCGTTACGAAGTGCATGTTTGACAATGATAACGCCTTGGCTAATTCCTTTCGCTTTCGCTGTTAAAATGTAATCGGCTTGCATAACTTCAATTAATTCTGCACGAGAGAAACGTGCGATTGTCGCGATAACTCCCATCGATAATGCAATTGTAGGCATTACAGTAAACTCTGGTCCTTTCCAGAATGCTACTGGGAACCAGCCTAGTTTTACCCCTACGAAATATTGCAGTAATGCGGCGAATACGAATGATGGTACCGACATTCCGAGTACCGAAATAACTGTTGCACTATAATCTACCCACGTATTATTACGAAGTGCGGCAACAATACCTAAAATTAAACCGATAAATGTTCCTAATATAATCGCTTGTAAACCTAATTGGGCTGATGGTCCAATACGATCCACAATCATGTCTGTTACTGGGCGGTTATCATATTGGAATGATACCCCTAAATCACCTTTTGCTAAGTTACCTAAGTAACGTGCATATTGAACTGGTACCGGATCATTCAATCCGTATTTTTCAAGAATGATTTCTTTTTGTGCCGGTGATAGCTTCTCCTGGTTTTTAAGCGGAGAACCCGGAAGTAATTTCATCAAAAAGAAAGTCATTGTAGTAATTAAAAATAATGTCAAAGCCATGTACACGAAACGTTTTAATACATAACGTCCCATAGTCAAGCACCTCCCCGTTTTTCTCAAAAGCAATAAGATAGTTTAAAATATTCTTACTTTTATTTTTTTAAAATAAGAGCATATGCCCATCATAGGCATATACCCTTGTAAACGATGGAAAAAAAAGATTATTTTTGTTCAACAGATGCCCATTTGTAAGTTAATTTACCACCATAGTTAATTGGGATAATATCTTTTACGGCACCTTTTACTACATACGCTGAACCTTTTTGGAAGATTGGAGTGATAACTGCATCCTCTTTAATTAACATCTTCTCTACTTCTAGAAGGTTGTCCCAGCGAGCTTGTAAATCTTTTGTATCTGTTTTAGCTTTTAGGATTAACTCATCATATTTCTGATTAGAATACCCTGTTTTATTTTGAGAACCATTCGTAACAAACATATCTAAATATGAGATTGGATCTGGGAAATCTGGTCCCCAAATACCAAACGCAATATCATATTGCTGAGAATCTTCTAATTTATTTTTTTGTGCGAATGGTTGCTGTTTAATTTTAATTGATAAACCTGGTAAGTTCTTTTCCATCTCACCTTTTAAGAATTCCCCAACTTTTTTAGCATCTTCATTATCAAAGTTTAAGAATTCTAGTTCGATTTTATCAGTTCCAAGCTCTTTCTTCGCTGTTTCCCAAAGCTTTTTTGCTTCTTTTGGATTTGTTTCAACTAGCTTTCCATTTTCAGCTCGGAAATCTTTTTTATTTGGACCTTCAGCGAAATCTTTTCCAACAAATCCGTAAGCTCCAATTGCGCCGTTATTTAAAATAACTTTTGCAATGTTATCACGGTCAAAGGACATTGAAATTGCTTTTCTTAAGTTTTTATTACTTAAGTACTGATTACTTTGATTAAATCTTAAGTAAGCAACCCCTGCCTCTTTTCTTGTTTGGAACTCTGGGCTTTTTCTAAACTTATCAACAAATTCAGACGTTAAAGCCGCCCGATCAATCGCGTTTGTCTCATATAAATTTACATCAGTTGCTGTATTTTTTACAATATTAAAGTTGATTTCTTCGATTTTAACCGTTTTATTATCCCAATATGAAGGATTCTTCTTGAATTGGAAACTTTGTTCATGTTTCCAATCACTCATAACGAATGGACCGTTATATAATGTTGTATTTGCCTCTAAACCAAATTTATCACCTTGTGCTTTTACAAAGTTTTCATTTAGTGGGTAAAATACTGGATAAACTGTTAAATCGATAAAGTAAGGAACGGGATTGTCTAATTCTACTTCTAATGTATAATCATCAATCGCTTTTACACCTAATTGGTCAGCAGGTAATTCTTTTTTATGAATTTTCTCTGCATTTTTAATATCGAACATAATGTATGAATACGTTGCTTTTGTATCTGGATTTACTGCTCTTTTCCATGAATACACAAAGTCTTTAGCTGTTACAGGTTCCCCATTCGACCATTTCGCATCTCTTCTTAATTTAAATATGTATTTCTTCCCATCATCTAGCTTTTCGACATCTTCTGCAACTCCAGGCATTCTCTTTTGATCTTTGCCAATACGATATAAACCTTCCATCGTATTATTTAATGCTGTAGAAGATGAAGAATCAGATGCTAATGATGCATCCATTGACGGAATTTCAGATAACTCTGTTAAATTAAGAATCTGTTTTCCGTTACTACTACTCGTAGCGTTCTCTTTCCCTTTTGCTTTTGCGTCATCTTTTTGGTAGCTACACGCGCTAAGCAACATACTTGCAGTTAAAGTTGATGCAAGTAATAACGGTATCTTTTTCTTCATGTTGTGTTGCCTCCCCTAATTGCACTTCCTGTACCCTCACTTGTTAAAAAGTAGAATTGAAAGAATAATCTCCAAGTTTCTACAATTTTCATTATACATATAATATAACAATTGTGAATATAGTTTTTTGTTTTTTTGTTAAAATTTTTAATAAAATATTTATATTTTTAATTTTTCGTAAAGGGATACATTAACATTGCTACCATCATCTTAAAATCAGACCTTTAATTGCGTATAATTTTCAAAAAATTAATCCTAGTACTTATTATAGCTTTTATAGTATAATAATTCTAGTAATATTTTGACGGAGGGGAATATTTTGAATAAAGTTTTTTTTCATACTTGTATACTAATTTTTATAGCGATGATTGCTTCTAGTATTGGTGCATTCCTCATTTCATCTCAATTTTTGTTGAACTTTGTCAACATTTTGTTTTATATTGCACTGTTTTTTATTCTTATCGGCGGTTTTTTATACATATTTCAAAATGGTTTTTTCAATGTAACCATTTACGCATTCCAAAGAGTATTTGGTACGAACAAAAAGATTGACTCTTTAATTGAAGAAGTCGAGGAACCTACAGATAAGAAAGAACGTATTTATAAAACATATTCATTCAAATGGACATATCCAATTTGTATTACAGGTATCTTCCTTGGGTTGTTCTCGACCCTTATTAGCTTTACTATTTTGATGTAGTTTGCAAACACTATCCCATATGATATAATAATCAGCAAAACATTTTGTTATAAAACTTTAGTTCTTTCATATTAAAAGAGCTCAAGTAACAATAAATAAATTTATATGTATGCGATGATAAAGAAGAGTACATATTGAGGCAATTTCAGAGAGCTTGTGGTTGGTGTGAACAAGTAATTGTACAGTATGGAATGGGCTTTTGAGCACCAAACCGAACCGAAAGTAGTAGGCTTTGGCGTTATATCCTAACGTTATTATGGATTAGAGAGATTTCACAGTAGTGAAATAATTAGGGTGGTACCGCGGTCCATTCGTCCCTATAGTTTTTGGGATGAATGGGCTTTTTTGTTTGCCTTCTCTCCCCCCCATCACGCATTCAATTTTAGGAGGAATTACTTATGTCAGTTATCTTTTCTGGTATTCAGCCAAGTGGAACGATTACACTTGGAAACTATTTAGGCGCAATGAAGCAGTTTACAGAGCTTCAAAATGAACACGACTGTTATTTCTGTATTGTAAACCAACATGCGATTACAGTACCTCAAGATCCCGTCGGACTTCGTAAAAACATCCGCAGTCTTGCTGCACTTTATGTAGCATGCGGCATCGATCCTGAAAAAGCTACTTTATTTGTACAATCAGAAGTACCAGCACACGCTCAATTAGGATGGATCATGCAATCTGTTGCTTACGTTGGAGAATTAGAACGTATGACGCAATATAAAGATAAAGCTTCGGGTAGAGATTCAGTTCCAGCTGGATTACTTACGTATCCACCATTAATGGCTGCTGATATTTTACTTTACAACACTGAAATCGTACCAGTTGGTGATGACCAAAAGCAACATATGGAATTAACACGCGACCTAGCAGAGCGTTTCAACAAACGCTTCCGTGAAGTGTTCACAATTCCTGAAATTCGTATTCCAAAAGTAGGCGCTCGCGTTATGTCATTAACAGAACCTACGAAGAAAATGAGTAAATCTGATCCGAATCCAAAATCAATGATCAGTATGCTTGATGAACCAAAAACAATTGAAAAGAAAATTAAGAGTGCTGTTACTGACTCTGAAGGTATTGTGAAATTTGATAAAGAAAACAAACCTGGTATCTCTAACTTATTAACAATCTACTCTTCATTCTCTGGAAAAACAGTTGAAGAAATTGAAGCAATGTACGAAGGAAAAGGATACGGCGACTTCAAAGGCGACCTAGCGCAAGTAGTCGTAGAAGCAATTCGTCCAATCCAAGACAAATATAACGAACTAATCAACTCACCAGAACTAGACGAAATTCTAGACAAAGGTGCAGAAAAAGCAAACCGCGTTGCATTCAAACAACTACGCAAAGTAGAAAACGCAATGGGACTAAGCAGAAAACGTAGGTAACATATAAGGTGGAAGCGGCTCGTTTAGAATGTGAGGGGGATGGAGCTCCTGACGTAGAGGCGCTTTTTGCCTCACAGGAAGGCGCGAAGCCACCGAACATTCTTGCCGCTGGAGCTGGATTTCATATAAAGTGGAAGCGGCTCGTTTAGAATGTGAGGGGGATGGAGCTCCTGACGTAGAGGCGCTTTTTGCCTCACAGGAAGGCGCGAAGCCACCGAACATTCTTGCCGCTGGAGCTGGATTTCATATAAAGTGGAAGCGGCTCGTTTAGAATGTGAGGGGGATGGAGCTCCTGACGTAGAGGCGCTTTTTGCCTCACAGGAAGGCGCGAAGCCACCGAACATTCTTGCCGCTGGAGCTGGATTTCATATAAAGCGGAAGCGGCTCGTTTAGAATGTGAGGGGGATGGAGCTCCTGACGTAGAGGCGCTTTTTGCCTCACAGGAAGGCGCGAAGCCACCGAACATTCTTGCCGCTGGAGCTGGATTACATATAAAGCGGAAGCGGCTCGTTTAGAATGTGAGGGGGATGGAGCTCCTGACGCAGAGGCGCTTTTTGCCTCACAGGAAGGCGCGAAGCCACCGAACATTCTTGCCGCTGGAGCTGGATTTCATATAAAGCGGAAGCGGCTCGTTTAGAATGTGAGGGGGATGGAGCTCCTGACGCAGAGGCGCTTTTTGCCTCACAGGAAGGCGCGAAGCCACCGAACATTCTTGCCGCTGGAGCTGGATTTCTACAAAATTAAAAAACCGCCAATTGGCGGTTTTTTAATTTACCTTTTGCTCATTTTCCATTTCCCATAACTTTTCAAAAAATGGCTGTCCTTTTACGAGACGCTCGCATAATTGTTCATGCTTATCAGACCAGCCTGTTTTCGCTTCATCATACAGCTTAACCCAAATATCTTCAAATTCCATATGTTGAACCATTCCATATGCTGATGGATCCCACTCTGTGAACCAATAGCGAATTTCTGCTGTATTTTTCGTTGTATGTAATTGATCTAACGCCATAAATAATAATTGTTTTAGCTGTCTTTCTTTACGAGTCAAGCCATTCATAATGAAAGGCGATGGTGATAAAATGTGATGTTCTTTTTCTGTTTCTTCTACTTGGAACTCATACTTTTCTGCTTGTACGTTTTCTACCATCTCATATACCATCTGCTCTTGGCGTGGTATAAGTCTGCTTTTGCGAATTGGTACATTGTAGCCAATTGTGTCAATCGCAATAATTCCTTTTCCATCTGTAACAACAAAGCAATACTCTTGCTGCAAACGTTCATGATTTTTACGAATATAAGCCTTATGATGTACGTCTTCCAGCATTTTTTGCGGAAGCTCTAACAATTCGTTCTCGATGTAATGATATAATGTGGCATCTACTTTTAATAATGGCACTTGATCTAATAGCTCAATCGTATCATCTTTCCGCCATTCGTAAAAATGACAAACGTTATACCCATTTTCTTCACCTTCAAACCAATTTACCCATACATCATGTAGATATAACATTCACTACCCCTCACTTCACTACTGTTTGTACCAATCATTATGTTCATTTTTGCTTAACTTTATTCCACTTGAGGAAATATATTCTAATTATTATTTTTTCTTCTATTAATACTAAAAAAACAGGAAATAGAAATCCTGTTTTTTTATATATGAAATGTACTTGCTTTATTCAATATTTCTTTTGCATCTATAGATAATAAAGAAAGTGTATCTTCTCCTTCCAAAGTTACACAATCTTTGACAATATGAAATCCAAGCGCATAGCCAAGCATCTTCGGATAAGAGTGAAAGCCATTTAATAAGATGTCATGTTCCCTTGTTCCTCGTTTTATACTTATTCTTTCATGTACAATATTTTTCCAATAATAAATAGCCTCTTCCTTTGAAAGATACGCCGTCCACGGTGCATTGTTTTTTTCTGTATACCTTTCTGTTACTGCTTGTTCAGCTAGCCCTTCCATAATCATCGTATCAAGTAATGTATATTCTGTTTCTTTCGTCTCAATTTGATGTAACCTGCATATGTGATGATATTCATGCGCTAATAACACTTTTAATTCTTCTACCGAATTCCGTCCACATACGAATAAGAAAATAACATGACGCATAGATAATCCAGCCCTACCGTTATACTCTTCTTGTACAGTTCGATTATAGGAATCTGATAATAAAATAAAGACAGGGACATCTGGACCTTTTAACCAGTTTTTCAGTTTATCATACTCCAGGCTCAATTCTTTCCAAATTTCCTTTTCCTCTAATTCTTTAATTTCCTTTTCTCCGCGCATGATCGGGCGATACATCCCTTTTGAAATTAAAAAGCGATACAACCTTTCTTTCGGCAACGGAATATACTTTGTAAATTTCTCACAAAGTTTTTCTGGCCGCCCATAATATAAATGTAGCCATTCAGCTGTTTCAACAATCCCCATCTTTATCCCTCCTTTTTCTTATGTATATGCTACAGGAGAAAAAGGCGTAAAAATAAATAAGGAGTTTTTTCGCAATATATTGCGAAAAAACTCCTTATTTTATCTATTATTTATACGATTTAAATACTAATACTGCGTTATGACCACCGAATCCTAATGAATTACTTAACACCGCGTTTACTTCTTGGTGTCTCGCTTGATTCGGTACGTAATCTAAGTCACATTCTGGATCTGGTGTCTCATAGTTAATTGTTGGCGGAATTACTCCGTCTGTAATTGATTTAATAGAGAAAATCGCTTCAACAGCACCAGCTGCTCCTAATAAGTGACCTGTCATTGATTTCGTTGAGCTAATCGCTACTTTATACGCGTGCTCACCGAAAGTTTCTTTAATTGCCATCGTTTCATATTTTTCATTCGCATCCGTACTTGTACCATGCGCATTAATGTAATCAATATCTTCTGGCTGTAGGCCTGCATCAGCTAAAGCTTGACGCATTGCACGCACTCCGCCTTCACCACCAGGAGCAGGCATTGTAATATGGAATGCATCACCAGTTGCACCATAACCAGCAATTTCCGCGTAAATGTGAGCACCACGCGCTAATGCGTGCTCTAATTCTTCAAGAATTAGAATACCTGAGCCTTCACCCATTACAAAACCGCTACGATTTTTATCAAATGGACGGCAAGCCGTTGCTGGGTCTTCATTAAATGTTAATGCTTTCGCTGAGCTAAATCCTGCGAATGCCATACTTGTTAACGGCGCCTCTGCCCCGCCCGTAATCATTGCATCAGCATCACCGCGCTGAATCGCTTTAAATGCATCACCAATTGAGTTTGCACCAGATGCACAAGCCGTTACAGAACAAGTGTTAATTCCTTTTGCTCCTGTTGCGATCGATACTTGACCTGCTGCCATATCTGGAATCATCATCGGTACGAAGAATGGGCTCACGCGGCGCGGGCCTTTCTCAGTAAAAATCTTAAATTGTTCTTCGTATGTTTCCATACCACCAATACCAGAACCAATCCACACACCAATTCGCGGTCCGTTTTCTTCTGTAATTTCAAGCTTTGCATCTGCAACTGCCATTTTCGCTGCTGCTACTGCATATTGTGTAAAGCGATCCATACGGCGCGCTTCTTTTTTATCAATATATTTCTCGACTTCAAAGTCGTTAATTTCTGCTGCTACTTTTGCTGGAAATAGTTCCGGATCAATTCTTGTAAGTCGTCCGATTCCAGATACACCCTTTTTAATGTTTTCCCACGCTGTTTCAACATCTGTACCGACCGGTGTAACAGCTCCTAGTCCTGTAATTACGACCCTCTTTTTTTCCATACAAAATACACTCCTTTTTTTCTCTCAGTCCTTATTTACCCCAACGAAGAGCGACTGCTCCCCATGTTAATCCGCCGCCAAAACCAACAAGTATAATTAAATCACCATCTTGAATACGTCCGTTTTGCAATTCCTCTACCATTGCAATCGGAATTGAAGAAGCCGATGTATTACCAAACTTTTCAATTGTCATACTCATTTTTTCTTGTGGCAAATTTAATCTCTCTCTTGCAGATTCCATAATACGAATATTCGCTTGATGCGGTACTAAGAAATCCACATCCTCTTTTGTAAGACCAGCCTTATCCAGCACGCGAAGACAAGATTCACCAAGTTGACGAACGGCAAATTTAAAGACTTCTCTGCCATTCATCATAACATACTCGTCTTGATATAGATGCTTACCGCCGCTTCCGTCTGCTCCTAATTCGAAAGATAGAACGCCTCTTCCTTCTGAAACTGCTCCCATTACGATAGCACCGGCTCCGTCTCCAAATAATACCGCTGTATTTCGATCATTCCAGTCTACAATTTTAGATAGCTTATCACTACCAACTACTAATACGTTTTTATAAGTCCCCGTTTGAATAAATTGCTGCGCTGTAATCATTCCGTACATAAAACCAGCGCATGCTGCACCTACATCCATTGCAGCTGCATGTTTCGCTCCAATCGCTTCTTGAATGACACAAGCTACTGCTGGAAACGCACGATCTGGTGTTACTGTCGCCACTAAAATAAGATCGATATCTTCTCCGCTAACCCCTGCATCTTCAAGTGCTTTTTTTGCAGCCTCTACGGCCATATATGAAGTATCTATTGTATCATCGGCAATGCGTCTTTCTGCAATTCCCGTTCTCGTACGAATCCATTCATCGGATGTATCCATTATTTTTTCTAAATCGTGATTTGTGACTACTTTTTCTGGCACATATCTTCCGATCCCTAAAATGCCCACGTTCACATCGCAGCCCTCCGTTTTATATCAATTATTATGACTTGGTACTAATTTTAAAACATAAATGTATTTTTGTCTAGAATATATTTCGCATAAAACAGAAAGCTAACGCATTATCCACTTTATTTTTCATTAAAAGAAACAGAAACATACCTCTCAAATATAAAAAGACTCAAACCGCTTCTGTTCACGGTTCGAGCCTCTCTTCCATCTAAAAAGATGCTTTTTATTCTTTATCTGCTTTCCCGAGCTCATAAGCCTCGTTCATAACTTTCATTAACAACTCTAACACCGGCTGTGCCTTCTCCATATCAAGTGCAATTCCATTATCATCTAAAATTGCCTTTGCTTCCGGTAAATGCTTCATTGCGATTTGTAAAAACTGCATGCTTTTTTCGTTCATATTATACTCTTCCTCTCCATTAAAACTTTCACATACAATAGTGTAACACGCGTACTACCCTTCGTATAACTCTTTATATTTTTTCATGTGTGCCAGTTGCTTATTTAAACCGTATTCTAACGGAGTATTTCTTTTTATCGAAATTACTTCGATAGCCTCATCTCTTACTTCGCTATTATTTTTATTTACTTTATCATCCGCGCGTAAAAGATTCATACCTTTTTCCCATAATGACTGTTTACCACTAAGTAAATTGTATATACCAAGATGCGCCCCGTTCGTTCCATGTTCCCATAAGTATTCACATACATCTTCAACGTAAAGTAAATCATTCCCCTTTTCCTCAATCGTACAACGGCACTCTTTTTCAACTAATTCTGATAAAATAAGCTGATGAAACATCATAAAGGACGGTTGCCACGGTCCATATAATGTTGGAACTCGAAATACACTATATTGTAAATTCCCTTTTTTCAATCCTTCTTCTACTTTCAAAAATAGGCGCTTATTTTCGGATTCATCTGTACTTCCTACTTCAATAGAAGAAATTAAATTTAACTTCACTTTTTGTTCTTCACACATTCTTATAATTCGCTTTAAATATTGTAATATGACTCTTTCATTCCGAAATCCACTTTGCTGATTTGGCTCATATAAGCAAAAGTAAACAGTATCGAATCTCTCTTCCTCAACCGATCTCCATCCATCTTCATCTCTTATCGAATAATACGTAAATAACGCATTTCGCCCAATTAATAATAACTTCTCTTCATTAATTTTGGTCATACTATCGAATTCATCAAAATCAAGACCATAGACTTCCACTTCTTCTGCAATCATTTTATTTACAAGGTGATAACCTACAAACGTAAGTGCACCTATTATCAGCACGCGTTCCATACCACCAACCCTTTCCCTCTGAAACAAATAGCTCCTCATTTATGTATATGGGAGCTTCATAATTCTTCTTCATATTTTTTAAAGAAATCGGTCGTTTGCCTAACCATTTTATATTTCACATCTTGCAGATGGAACAAGACAGAAGTATCACATTGATTTAGTTGCCTCATTTTCTCATATCTACGCAACTGCTGTTTTCTTCCTCTTTTTTCTTGTGTTGATACGAAAATTTTAACAGGTACACAAGATGGAAGAAGCGTAAATGATTTCTTATTTATTTTTAATTCTAATTCTTCTTCTTTGGAATCATACGCCAAACTTAATTCCTTCACCAGTCTCTTGTAAAAAAACTTATGCTCTTTCTCAAACTCCACATATTCTGGTAAATCTAAACACGGATTTAACATAATGACAGAGCGTATACACTCAGGATATTTGTTCATCATTTCAAGTGCTACAAGTGCTCCCATACCATCTGCCATAATGTGCATTTTCGCATTCAATGTCTCTTTTCTCAACACAACGTCATATAAACGTTTTGCTAGACGAACAGATTGGTCGTTTCCCCAATGTCTTCCGTATAAATTAGAAGAAAAGACAGTGTAGCCTTGCTCAATAAGGCCATGTAAAAAATAAGATCTACCCGCATGCTGTGTCCATAAACTTGTACCATTCTCAATAAAGTAGTTGTAATCACCAAGAAGCATTACAGAAAATCCATTTGGCTTCTCCGGTAAATAAATGACACATGGTTCTTTTTCTAAGTAAAAAAAACGTTCCGTAATACTCATTTTTCCCCCGCCTTATTTTCTAAACATATAAAACCACTCTTTTATAATGTATGAACGGAATGCAAATTTGCGTTGAAAAATCTACAAATATTTTTCTATATTCTTTTTTCAATTGTGTTACAATAAGGACAGATTGAACGAATAGAGGTGTAAAATATGCGTTTCATTTGGGCATTAATTTGGTCGTTCTTACTTGTACATATGATGAGCTATGTAATCGGCTCTATGACTGGCGGTACATACGACTTTAACCAAGCGTCTATTTTCTCAGTTGTTCTTGCTGTGTTAGTACTCGCAATTTCAGCTGCAATTCCAAACGAGCCAGTAGAACAACACTAAAAAAAGAGTCCGGATTTTATCCGAACTCTTTTTTTATTTTTATTTCACATGAACGACTAATTCGTTATTTTCTACATCAACAACTACGTGACTATTGTCAGTAATTGTTCCTGCAATTAATTCTCGTGCTAATTTCGTTTCCACTTGACGTTGTACGTATCGTTTTAATGGACGAGCTCCGTACATTGGGTCGAAACCAGCTTCCACAACAAATTCTTTTGCTGCATCTGTTAATTCTACTGTAATGTGACGGTCAGCTAGACGACCTTGTAGTTCTTTTACAATTTTATCAACAATGCCTTTAATTTCATTCGTTGTAAGAGGTTTGAATAAAATAATTTCGTCGACACGGTTTAAAAACTCCGGTCGGAAATGTCCTCTTAATTGTCCCATCACAAGTTCTCTTGATTCTTCTTTAATTGATCCATCTTCTTCTAATCCATCTAATAAATGAGCAGATCCAATATTTGAAGTCATAATAATAACTGTGTTTTTAAAGTCCACTGTACGTCCTTGCGAATCTGTAATGCGTCCATCATCTAACATTTGTAATAAAATGTTAAATACTTCTGGATGTGCTTTTTCGATTTCGTCTAATAAAATAACGGAATACGGTTTACGTCTTACCGCTTCTGTTAATTGACCGCCCTCTTCATACCCAACATATCCAGGAGGCGCACCAATTAAGCGTGACACAGCGTGTTTCTCCATATACTCAGACATATCGATACGAATCATTTGCTCTTCACTATCGAATAAAGACTGCGCTAACGTTTTTGCAAGTTCTGTTTTACCAACACCTGTTGGTCCTAAGAAGATGAAAGAACCAATCGGGCGGTTCGGATCTTTAATACCAGCGCGAGCACGAAGAACTGCGTCTGACACTAAGCTTACTGCTTCCTCTTGTCCGATGACACGCTCTGATAAGATTTGCTCTAAGCGTAATAATTTCTCGCGTTCACCTTCCACGAGTTTCGCAACAGGAATACCAGTCCACCGTGAAACAATATCTGCAATTTCTTCTTCACTTACTTCCTCACGTAATAAACGATTTTCTTGTTTATTATGCGCGCCCATTTCTTCCGCTTCTTTTAACTCTTTTTCAATTGCTGGAATTTTCCCGTGACGAAGTTCGGCTGCTTTATTTAAATCGTAATTGCCTTCTGCTTCTTCTAATTCACGACGCAGACGTTCTAAATGTTCACGTAAGTCACGAACTTTGTGAATGTCTTCTTTTTCTTTCTCCCACTTTGCTCTCATACCACTTGCAACTTCTTTTAAATCCGATAATTCATGTTGCAATGTTTTTAGACGTTCTTGGCTACCACGATCCGTTTCTTTTCCAAGAGCCGCTTCTTCAATTTCCAGCTGCATAATGCGGCGCGTTACTTCATCTAATTCTGTTGGCATAGAATCGATTTCTGTACGAATTGTTGCACACGCTTCATCAACAAGGTCAATTGCTTTGTCAGGTAAGAATCGATCTGAAATATATCGATCTGATAAAACTGACGCTGCTACAATCGCACGGTCATGAATATTTACACCGTGATAAATTTCAAAGCGTTCTTTTAATCCGCGTAAAATTGAAATTGTATCTTCAACAGTTGGTTCTTCTGCTAATACTTGTTGGAAACGTCTTTCTAGCGCTGGATCTTTCTCAATATATTTGCGATATTCATCGAGCGTCGTCGCCCCGATACAATGCAGTTCACCACGCGCAAGCATCGGTTTTAACATATTTCCTGCATCCATCGCACCTTCAGTTTTACCAGCTCCAACTATTGTATGAAGTTCATCAATGAATAATAAAATGCGGCCTTCACTCTTTTTAATTTCATTTAATACAGCTTGCAGACGCTCTTCGAACTCACCACGGAATTTCGCACCTGCTACGAGCGCACTCATATCTAACGCAAAAATCGTTCTATCTTTCAATCCTTCAGGTACATCTTTTTTCACAATACGCTGTGCTAGCCCTTCAACGATTGCTGTTTTACCAACACCTGGCTCCCCAATTAAAACAGGATTGTTTTTCGTTTTACGTGAAAGAATACGGATTACACGTCGTATTTCACTATCACGGCCGATTACAGGATCGATTTTCCCTGCTCTCACTTCCGCCACTAAATCACGGCCATATTTTTCTAACGCTTCATAAGTTGCTTCTGGATTTTGACTCGTCACTCTTTGATTCCCCCGAACTGTCATTAAAGACTGTAATAAGTTATCTTTCGTAATATGCAATCTTGTAAATAATTGATTTATATCGCCCTTTTCTTCAGAAAAAGCAAGCAACACATGTTCTACTGAAATGTAATCATCCTGCAGTTTTTCTGCTTCTTTCCCTGCTCTTACAAGCAGTTGTTGCAGAGCGCTCGTTACATACAATTTTCCAACTTCTGCACCGCTCCCCGTTACAGAAGGTTTCTTTTTAATTAAACTTTCAGCACCTTGCTTTAATGCTTCTATATCAACATTCATTTTTTGAAATATACGTACTGCTAATCCATCTTGCTCTTCTAATAATGCAAGTAATAGATGAACAGTATCCACCTCTTGGTGATGATGAGATACCGCTAAAGATTGGGCACTCATAATCGCCTCTTGTGTTTTTGTTGTCATTTGATTTAAGTCCATCTTTACAGCCCTCCAAAAGTTTGACTTTCTTTGACCTTTGATTTGATTATACGCCAACTGACTTTTTTATACAATAATTTTGCCTATGTATTTTCAAACTTATTATTTGAAAAAGAAAAAGAGAGCATTCATTATACTGCTAAAAAATACGGTAAATGAAATTACAATGTGTAACGACAAAAAAGCCGCAATAATGATTGCGGCTTCTGTTACGGTTTTCTTTTATATGTCCACTGGCGGTTATGATTCGTGTTATCCGGAAACTTTTCACCGGCAGTTAATTTCACCATTTGCGGATCTTTCACCATACTTCCCGTTTCACCAATTTCTACGTAAATGCCATCATTCGGCGCTTTTTGTCCAGAACGAAACCTGCGATTTTGTCCCATCTTCATTCTCCTTCCATGACGTCTTGCCTCATTAGTATATCCATTTTAAAAGAAAGGTTTTCTGTCATGTTTAGGAAACAGTACTACATCTCATTCTTGTACATATATATGAATGACACAAGCGTAAGCAGGGATTTCTTTCCTACTTGTAGAAAAAAAAAGAAACCAACCTACTCTAGGCTAGTTTCAAAGGAGAGTCAAACATATACGAGAAGATTACATGTTCATTATATGCCTCATCACACGAGCAATGTAACCCTTTTCACAATTTGTACATAATGAAAGAAACATTGTTTGAACTTTCTAAAAAGATGTTGACTTTTCTTAATTTCCAACGATAAATAGTAGACACCACAGCACTTTGAGACGTAAGATGGATATATAGTGAAATTTCCATCTATGGTGATTCCACCGAGTCTAACCTCTTATTTCTGCATATTAAAAACGGAAATACAGATAGATACAAAAAAATTATTATAAGAGGTGAAATTATGAACAAACAACATTTAATCGCATTAGACTTAGACGGCACTTTATTAACAGACAACAAAATAATTTCCACTCGAACGAAACATACAATTGCAAAAGCAAAGGAACAGGGACATATTGTTGTTATTTCAACAGGACGTCCATTCCGTGCTAGTTACGATTACTATAAAGAACTTGATCTTAACACACCTATCGTAAACTTTAACGGCGCTTACGTACATCATCCTCTTGATTCAAACTGGGGAACACATCACTCTCCTCTTGAGCTAGCAACAGCGCAAGAAATTGTCCGAGCTTGCTTTGATTTTGGCGTAAAAAATATATACGCGGAAGTAATGGACGATGTGTATGTTCGTGAAATTGATGAAGATAAAAAACATATTTTCGAATTCGGCTCTCCTAAGATTTTTACCGGAGACTTATTAAATATTTTAAACGATCATCCAACTTGCTTATTAATTGACGCACATGACGAGCATTCTACTGCAATTCGTCAACATTTAACGGATATGCATGCGGAAGTAATCGACCATAGAAAATGGGGCGCACCTTGGCCGATTATTGAAATTGTGAAAAGCGGATTAAATAAAGCAGTTGGATTACAAAAAATTTCTAGTCATTACAACATTCCACAAGAGCGAATTATCGCTTTCGGTGATGAAGATAATGATTTTGAAATGATTGAATTTGCTGGTCACGGCATCGCAATGGGAAATGCCATCCCTGAATTAAAATCACTCGCAAACCATACGACGTTAACGAACGAAGAAGATGGTATTGCTTTATATTTAGAAGAGGTTCTTGGGTTGTAATCTAAAAATTCCCTACTTATAGTTTCCTGCCAAATGTCCATACTATAAGTAGACGCATGAGACATTGCGTCGATTGTTTTCAGCTAAATAAAGGGGGTTTTTCGAATGGGTAAAAAGAACAAATCAAAACGTTTTATCCAACAAGGAGCCGATGCTGTTATGAAGCATGATGCAAGATTCCCGTACAGAGGTACATTAGCTGAGGCAGAAAAAGCAAGAAGTAACTCTTCTTTTGGAGGGGTTTAAATGGGGAACTTACTATTCCAACAAGCTAGAGATGCTGTTGAAAATGCCGTATCTTGTTCAAGCGGTACTGAGCAACAAGATCTCGTGTATAGAGCAAAAAATGCTTTGCAATCCGCTTACGCAAACTCTTCAACTGCTGAAAAAGTTCAGCTCCGTGAAATGCAAGAGCAATTGCAAAACATCACGAATTTACATTAAAAAAGAGGACCAACTTTGGTCCTCTTTAATCTTTCCGAAACAATCCGAACACCCCAACTGTTTGCAGTATATTTGTAAATGCACCTGGGTCCACTTGTTTAATAATCCTCTCTAATTCGTATAACTCGTAACGGGTAATAACCATCATTAACATTTCTTTATTTTCATTCGTATAAGCACCTGTTGCTGGTATCGTTGTAATCCCTCTTACTAATCGCGAGTGAATCGCCTTTCTTACGTCTGCCCCATTCTTCGTAACAATTAATGCTGTAATCTTTACATGACGAGTATGAATTGCATCAATAATTCTCGTTGATACATATAAAGTCACTAGCGTATACAACGCTTTTTCCCATCCATATACATAGCCAGCAGCGATAATGATAATTGCATTAAAAAAGAAAAAGTATGTACCGACAGGCTTATCTTTTATTTTTGATAAAATCATGGCGATAATATCTAATCCACCTGTAGAAGCACCCCACTTTAAAGCAATCCCTACTCCAATTGCCGAAATAATCCCGCCAAAAATCGCATTTAATATGATATCATTCGAAACCGCTCTAACAGGGATGATCTCTAGAAACAAAGTCATAAATATAACACAAAGAAAACTAAAAAAGGTGAAGGCCTTTCCAACCTTTTTCCACGCTAAAATAACGACAGGAATATTAAATAAGCTAAACAATACTCCCGTAGATATGTGAATCGATAAAAAATCACCTAATATTTGTGATAATAATTGAGACAATCCAGCAAAGCCGCTCGCATACACTTTTGCTGGCGTTAAAAATAAATTCATCCCAATCGCGTTTAATAAACCTGCGATGATTACAACGATTAACTTCTTTATAAGTTCAGTATAATTCAACTTCAAATCCATTTCGAATCCACCTTTACCCTTCATAAATGCACCGCTATACATAGTCTTTACGAAAAAGGAAATGATAAACGTACAACGTTTAGAAATGGAGTTGATACATATGCCACATACGAGTGATAACGACAAAAAAGCACGCGATAATAACGCAAAACGCACACAAAAAAATGAGCAAGAGCAAAAAAATATTCAGCAAGGGAAACGTGCATACTCTAAAAAGACCGATCACCTTTGATTCCATCGTACATCAACAATTATGTTGATGTACTTTTTTACATTTTAAAGGAAAAAAACATTAAAAATTCACTTCATGTTCACTTCTATATTCTACAATAGCGATAACATATTCGGATGAGGTGTTGGCATGAGAGGGAAACATATTTTCATTATTACTGCACTAATAAGTATATTGATGTTATCTGCTTGCGGACAAAAAAACGGCTCAGCTACAGTCGCTACAGCAACAGACTCGACCATTACAAAGGATAACTTCGAAAAACAATTGAAAGATCGTTACGGAAAAGACATGCTATACGAAATGATGGCACAAGACGTCATCACAAAAAAATATAAAGTACCTGATGAAGAGGTAAATAAAGAAGTAGAAAAAGTAAAAAAACAATATGGAGATCAATTCAAAAAAGTATTAGAAAATAATGGTTTAAAAGATGAAGAGGATTTCAAAAATCAAATTAAGTTCAAACTTGCTATGAATGAAGCGATTAAGAAAAGCATTACAGAGAAAGACGTAAAAGACCACTATAAGCCAGAAATTAAAGCGAGTCACATTTTAGTAAGTGACGAAAATGAAGCGAAAGAAATAAAGAGTAAACTAGATGCTGGTGCTTCATTTGAAGAATTAGCAAAACAAGAATCACAAGATCTACTATCAAAAGATAAAGGCGGAGACCTTGGATACTTCAATTCAGGTACAATGGCTCCTGAATTCGAAACGGCTGCCTACAAACTAAATGTTGGACAAATTAGCAATCCCGTAAAATCATCAAACGGTTATCACGTTATTAAATTAACTGATAAAAAAGATTTAAAACCTTACGATGAGGTAAAAAACTCTATTCGCAAAAACTTAGAGGAAGAACGTACTGCTGATCCTGTATTCAGCAAAAAATTGTTACAAGAGGAATTAAAAAAGGCAAATATTAAAATAAATGATAGTGATTTGAAAGATACATTTACTCTTGTTTCTCCGCAAGGAAATTAAAAAAAGCACACCCTTATCTTTTTAGATAAGGGTGTGCTTTTTAATCTTTCATCTTATTTCTTAAAGTACGTCCAACCTTCTTCTTGGTAAACCTTTTCTTCTTTCATCAACTTACCAAGTGCGCGCTTAAATGCAGCTTTACTCATGTTAAAGCGTTCTTTAATATCTTCTGGATGGCTCTTATCCCAAAACGGCATTGCTCCGCCTCGTTCTTCCATATATGCATAAATTACTGCAGCATCATCTTCCATTCCTTCTTCTTTACGAGGAAGAAGTGAAATGTTAATTGTACCGTCATCTTTTACGTCAATAATACGGCCCGTTACACGCTGACCGATGCGGACTTGTTCTTTTCTTTCTGTATGGTGTAGGAAAGCACGGAAATGCTCATCCGTTAGTATGAATGAACCAACTTGAAGTGAACGATATACACGTCCGTTTACGTTTTTATTACGCATAGATGGCGTTGCATCTACGATAATTTCTTGCATATCACTGTCTCTTGCCGGAAGAGCAATTAAACGATCACGATTCGTTAATTTTAACGTACAATATAATTCGTCGCCTACTTCTGGCCATACCGGCATATAAATCGGGAACTCATCAGCTGGAATTAGTATATCTTTTGACACACCAATATCAACAAACACACCTAAACTAGGAATAACTTCTACAACCTTTACCCAGTTCCAATCATACGTTGTAATAATTGGTTCCTTCATTGTTGCTGAAATACGATTTTGGTGATCAAGGTATAAGAATACATCAATCGTATCGCCTTCTGCAATTTCTCCAGCTACTTCGTTTTTATGTAGGAAAATTTCTTCTTCTTCATTCCCAACCATATATCCGATTTCCGTTTCGCGTAAAACAGTTACCTGTTCAATCGATCCTATTTGCAAATACATATTTTTTAATTCCCTTCTATATATATAAAATTATCTTTTTTATCATTCCAAACAAAAGTTAATTATAACATGATTTTTCCTGTATTTGTCCAACTGCCCAAAATTCACTATAATAAAATGAGGTTACATGAATATAAGTACGAAAACACTTAAGTCTAGACTCGTTTTCAGCTATACTTTAGTATGTACAGTACATAACAAGATTAGAAATTTATTTGGAGGTGCTAACTATGGCAAAAGATAGTTCTTTTGACATCGTTTCGAAAGTAGAATTACCTGAAGTAACAAACGCAATTAATATCGCATTAAAAGAAATCCAAAACCGATATGACTTTAAAGGAAGTAAAAGTGATATTAAATTAGAAAAAGAAGTACTTGTTTTAACTTCTGATGACGAGTTTAAATTAGAGCAAGTAAAAGACGTTCTTATCTCTAAACTTGTAAAACGTAACGTTCCAATTAAGAACTTAGATTACGGAAAAGTTGAAGCTGCAACTGGCAACACTGTTCGCCAACGCGCAACACTTCAACAAGGTATCGATAAAGATAACGCGAAAAAAATTAACAACATCATTAAAGAAATGAAATTAAAAGTAAAAACACAAGTACAAGATGATCAAGTACGTGTTACAGCAAAAAGCCGTGATGACTTACAAGCCGTAATCGCAGCTGTTCGTAGCGCTGATTTACCAATCGACGTACAGTTCATTAACTACCGCTAAAAAGAAAACTCCTCTTAATTAGAGGAGTTTTCTTTTTGTCTTGTAGAGACAATATTACGAGAACAAACTATAGAAAAAGGTATATGCGGTGAAAATCGCTAAGTGAACAGGGTCTAACCATACGCATACTTTACAAGTGACCGTATGATTAAACTAGGCCTTATTGTAGAATTTGTTTTATACATGTATTTAGCAGACCTTATTGAAAATAAGAAAAAGACACCTCAAGACGTTTCCCCCTTCGATTTGAATTACTTTTCTTAGTAATTACATCCTAGGCCAAAGTCATCTTAAAAATTGCTATAACTCATAATTCCTCTCCTCGCCAAAACGTAACAATTTATGAGTATAAGAATATTTTCCAACCTTTAATGTAATGTAAAATTAATAAGTATTTTAAAAAATGTTAATTAAAAAAGAGTTAGAAGTGGTTATTTGAAGAAATTAATATTATGGTTTTTATTGGCCACATTCTCCCTAAATACTGTAGGATGTTCTAATAATACGAATACACTAACGGATAAGTCTAACTGTATCAACAAAGCTTGGTACAAAAAAAATATGTCATGTAATCATTTAAAAAACATTAAATAGTTAATGATAAAGGTCATAAAAAAAGACACCTCAAAGTGCCTTCCTCCGACTTGAACCATCTTAATTTCAATCATATTTGGATGGAGTTAAAAAGAAGCATAAATTTTTAATAAAGATGCAACTATTGTTTATTTCAAAGGCCTTTCTCTATCCGTATGGACACAAAAACAGGTTAGGAAGATGGCTTTTTCTCCCTAACCTGAAATCCCCCTCTCATTAGAGAAGTTTTCATTCTCACATCGTTCCTCTTAAGAAATTTCATATCAACAGAATAAATACTATCGCGCCACCGAACAAACTTACATATACAATAAGAAGACATGAACATAGAGCCAGCAACTTCTCATCTACGTTTCCTTTTAACTACAATTAAAAACGCAATAAATAATACATTCACACCAACGATTAAGGAGATAAATAACCAATTCACACCTGTTTCTCCGTTAACTTTATACACGTTTGATTCTTCACGCTTTAAAACGAGATAAAATTTTCCGTTTTCCTCTCTTATAATTTCATCCTGCAACAATCCTCTTAACTCTTGTTTTTCACCAATTGCACTTGCAGGTAAGGAGACTTTTTGTGTTTCTTTCGTATTATTAATTGCTACTAAAGTTACTTCATCTTTATATTTTCGTTTTAGTATGCTCATCCCGCTCTTATCATACAGAAGCTCAAACGTACCGCGTCGTAAAGACGGTCTCGCCTGCCTAAGTTCACCTAGTTTTGTTATGTGCTGCATAAATTTTTCGTCTGACTTAAAATCCATTAATCGTCTATTATCGGGTACACTTCCTCCATCTAATGCAATTTCAGTTCCGTAATAAAAATTCGGAATTCCAGGTGATGTTAACAAATAAGTAAGCGCCAGTTTTAAACGTGATGGCGGATAATACATATTTTCTTTTGCAATACGCGCATATCTTTTTGTTTCTTGATCATCTAAAAACGTAACAAATTCCCCTTCTTTTTTACTCACATCGTATAACGATTTCACCGATACATCCGCTTTGGAAAACGATTCTACTATTTTTTCGTTGTATTCGCTATCCTCCTTTGTCATAATACGAAAATCTTTCTTTATCACTTGCATATCTTTTTGCGCGTTATCCCAAAAGGAACGCGGCTTTTTTTCACTATGTATAACATAACTTCCGTCTAAATCAACTTCTTTTATCCACCATTTCGTTGCATCAATTACCTGTTGTTCGTTTTCTCCAAGTGGAAATTGAAATACAACTTTCATTCCTTTTGCATGAGCTTCTTTTACAAGTTCTTTCACATCATTGTCTGTCCCGAAATGTTCATTTACCTTTTTAAAATTTCGCACGTCTAATCCATCGTACTTTCCACTTTCAAAAAGCGGCGAAAGCATAATGGTAGTAAAACCCATTTCTTTTATGTAATCCAACCTTTTTATAATTCCTCTTATATCCCCGCCTTGATACCCTTCTAAATTACCAACTTCTAACTGCTTGTCATTTTTCGGTTCTCCATTATTGAAGCGATCAATCATAATGGAGTATATAACTTCATCTTTCCACTCTCTTTTTTCGTCTGTAAAAGTATGTATTGGTACAAACAAAACAAAAGCTAAGCAAAAACAAATGAATAGTTTCCTAGTCCGTATTTTTCCCACACGCATCCCCCAAGTTTTTAATTGTAAGAATATTATACCAATTATCCAAGTGAAACGCATATGTCGATTTCAATCCTCACAAAATAATTTATGTTAGATTTCCTGACATCAAGTATATAATTTTCTGATTTTTTAGTTGATTTTTAATTTAATTTCGAATATGATATGAAACATAACAAAACGATGTTGTTTTTTCTAACATCATAGGAGGAGAGCTCATGAATATGGGAGATACAGTTTTTATGTTTGTGACGACAGTAATGGTCATGTTGATGACACCAGGATTGGCACTTTTTTATGGAGGTATGGTTCGCAGCAAAAACGTACTCAGTACAACGATGCATAGTTATAGCGCAATGGCTATCGTTTCGATTCAATGGATTGTTATCGGCTATTCTTTATCATTCGGACCAGATTGGCACGGGCTTATCGGTACACTTGATTGGTTCGGTCTAAACGGAGTTACCTACGCACCAAATCCAGACTACTCATCTACTATTCCTCACAATTTATTCATGATGTTTCAACTCATGTTCGCCATTTTAACTCCAGCTTTAATTTCAGGTGCATTTGCTGAAAGAATGCGATTTTCTGCCTTTCTTATTTTTATCCTTCTATGGACAACGATCGTTTACAATCCTGTCGCTCATTGGGTATGGGGCGTCGGTGGGTGGCTAAGGGAACTTGGCGCCCTAGACTTCGCTGGCGGAAACGTCGTTCACATCACTTCCGGAGTTGCTGGTCTTGTATTAGCTATTTTCCTCGGAAAACGAAAAAACATACATGGTTCTTCTCCTCACCATTTGCCATTTACAATGTTAGGCGCAGGTTTATTATGGTTTGGCTGGTTCGGCTTTAACGTCGGCAGCGCATTATCCTTAAACGACGTAGCGTTAACTGCATTTATTAATACAAATATAGCCGCCGCTGCCTCGGCTCTAACTTGGATGCTTTCTGAATGGTTCTTCCAATCAAAACCGACCGCAATGGGAGCTGCTTGCGGAGTTGTTTCTGGTCTAGTCGCTATTACACCAGCTTGCGGGTTCGTTACACCTTTCTCCGCCCTTCTTATCGGAGCAATTGGTGGCATATTATGCTTTGGCGCCGTTTTCTTCTTAAAAACAAAATTCGGTTATGACGATACACTTGATGCCTTTGGATGCCACGGCATCGGAGGAACTTGGGGCGGTATTGCAACAGGACTATTTGCAACTACTGCCGTAAACGGGGATGGTGCGAACGGATTGTTTTACGGAAACGCCGCGTTACTGTTTAAACAACTTGTAGCAATCGGGGCAACCTATGCCTTTACAATCATAATGACGTACACCATTATTAAAGTTATTAGCTTTTTCCTCCCCGTTCGAGTAGATGAGCACGAGGAACACATGGGACTTGATATTTCGATGCATGGTGAGAAAGCTTATGAACATGCAGAGCGAGCAAACTAAAAAAGAGATGCAATCTATTAGTAATAGATTGCATCTCTTTTTTGCGCACCGGGCAACATACCCCATCTAGTATAACCGGAAATATATTAACGGTTTTTTGGATATATCAACGATTTTTCAAATATATCGATTGTTTCTTTCAATATATCAACGGTTCGACACAACATATCGATTTACCAACAAATTCCGACATGTTTTACATGCGAAATACCCCACATAACTTTATACAAAAAAGACGACCGAAGCCCGGTCGTCTTTTCCTATTTATTTCGGAGCATTTCCTACATATTGCGTAATATCAACATTTAATGCCTGCGCTAAACGCATACCGTATTCTTGATCTGCACGGAAGAAGTTACAAACAGCTAATAATTTTGTGCGTTCATTTACGTCTTTTAGATCATTTGTTAAGTTTGCAATTAAGTTATCTTGCTCTTCTTTAGAGAATGAACGGTAACGCTCACCTGCTTGTTTGAAGTCATTTGGTTTCTCAATTTTTTCACGAGATACATAGCCTTCTACTTTCATAGTTGAATCGCGGTAAGCTTTGTCTTCAACTGGATTCTCTGCATGACGACTCGGTTCGTAGTTGATTGTAGATGGGTTTTGATTCACTTGCATCGCACCATCACGTTGTTGATTATGAACAGCTGCGTATGGGCAGTTTACAGGAATTTGTAAGTAATTTGCACCAAGACGATAACGCTGTGTATCTGGGTAAGAGAATAAACGACCTTGTAATAATTTATCTTCCGATGGCTCAATACCATTTACAGTTGCACTTGGAGAGAACGCTACTTGCTCTACTTCTGCAAAGAAGTTTTTCGGATTACGATTTAACGTCATTGTCCCTACTTCCATTAATGGGAAGCGTTCTTCTGGCCATACTTTCGTTGGATCTAGTGGATCAAAGTCTAAAGAGTCCATTTCATCTAATTGCATAACTTGTACGTGTAAATCCCATTTTGGGTAATTTCCTTTTTCGATTGCATCGAACAAGTCACGAGTTGCATGATTGAAGTCTTTCCCTTGTACTTCTTGCACTTCTTTCGCATTTAAGTTACGTACACCTTGCTGTGGTTTCCAGTGGTATTTAATATAAACAATTTTACCTTCTTCATTAATCCATTTAAATGAATGGACGCCGAAACCTTCCATTTCACGATAGCTTGCTGGTGTACCGTAATCAGAAAATACCCATGTCATCATATGTGTAGATTCTGGACTTAACGTCATGAAATCCCAATAACGATCTGGCGTTTGAATATTCGTATCAGGTGCTGGTTTTAAGGAATGTACCATATCAGGGAATTTAATTGCATCACGAATGAAGAAAACTGGTAAATGATTACCTACGATATCGTAGTTTCCTTCTTCTGTATAAAATTTAACAGCAAACCCACGTGGGTCACGTGCTGTTTCAGGAGAACCTTGACCATGAATAACCGTTGAAAAACGAACAAATACAGGCGTTTCAGTTCCTTCATTTTGTAAAAATGCTGCTTTCGTATATTGCTTCATACTATTTTTCGTTACGAATACACCGTGAGCACCTGCACCACGTGCATGCACAACACGCTCCGGAATACGTTCACGATCAAAGTGCGCAAGTTTTTCTACTAAATGATAGTCTTCTAATAATACTGGTCCACGACGACCAGCTGTACGAGAATTTTGGTTGTCTCCAACTGGAGCACCTTGGTTTGTTGTTAAGCGATTATTTGGATTCATCTAGGGGGATCCTCCTCTTTCCTTCATAGTAATCATTATTTATTTAAAATTATTATAAATTAATTATTATTCAAAACTAAATCTTTGTCAACTATTTCCTTCACTTTTTTGGAAACAATTTCAGCCAAACAGTCGATAAATGCAGATTGTGCATTCGGCATATTTGGTCTGAAATATTTGGCATTTAATTCATCCGTTACAACTTTACATTCATAATCGTTGTCATATAAAACTTCTAAATGCTCCGCTACAAAACCAACTGGGCAATATACGAAAGATTCGTACCCATGCTCTTCATATAAATCTTTCGTTAAATCTTGCACATCTGGACCAATCCACGGATCTGGAGTATTCCCAGCACTTTGCCAACCGATTGTATAGTTTTGAATATTTGCAGCTTCTGCAATTAAATCTGCCGTATGCTTTAGTTGTTCTACATATGGGTCTCCTGCTGCAATAATTTTTTCTGGCAAACTATGCGCTGAAAAAATTACGACTGCTTTCTCTTTATTATCAATTTCTGTAAACATCTCTTTTATTTGGTCTGCCCAATACGAAATAAATTTCGGTTCATCATACCATTGTTCAATTGGTTCAATAACAGGACCACCGATTTCTTTTGAAAGACGAATAGCACGGTCATTATACGCTTTAATGCTAAATGTAGAGTAATGCGGCGCTAATACGATACTAATCGCTTGCTCGATCCCATCACGCTTCATTTCTTCTACAGCATCTTCTATAAATGGTGCAATATGTTTTAAACCTAAGTAACAAGTAAATTCATACTCTGTAAATATGTTATTCATTGAATCTGTTAATTTATGCGCCTGTTCTTTCGTAATTTTTGCAAGCGGTGAAATTCCACCAATCGCTTTATAGCGCCCAATTAAATCTTCAAGCGCTTCTTCTGATGGCGTACGCCCGTGACGGATATGTGTATAATATGCCTCTACATCGTCTAATGATTCTGGTGTTCCATACGCCATTACGAGTAAACCTATTCTTTTCTTTGTCATCTATCTAACACCTCAATTTTATAAATGAGAATCTTTTTCAGAACGTTTGTTTCCAATTATAACAAGTAATAATAAGTACGTCAAAATAATAATTCTAATTAAGTATTATTTATAAGGTGATTTTGAATTTTATATGACAATTTCTTTAATAAAAAGCGACTTACATAATTGTAAGCCGCTTTTCCCTTATTCCTTAATATTTACCCCATATTCTTTAAACCAAACATGAATTTGTGCTAAATGAGCTAAAAGCTGTGGCCCAGTCATCAATTGACCAAACCATGGTGTTTGAAATGCACTGCCGCCAGACTGAATCAATCCGCTCAACTGCTCTTTATCAAACAGTTCGTGTAAAATTGAACCTTTATCCGTTAATAGATTTTGAAGCCATACTGTTACTGCGTTTGTATAGTGTGGATTGTGCGTTTTCGGATACGGACTCTTCTTTCTATATAAGATGTCATGCGGAAGTACATCTTCTAACGCTTTACGTAATAGACCTTTTTCGCGGTTTTTATACATTTTCATTTCCCAAGGAATATTCCACGCATATTCGACAAGACGATGATCTGCAAATGGAACACGTACTTCTAAACTTGCCCCCATACTCATGCGGTCTTTTCTGTCTAATAATGTTGTCATAAACCATACCATATTTAAATAAAATAATTGGCGTCTTTTTGCTTCTAGCGGACTTTCCCCCTCTAAAATAGGAACTTCTTGAATCGACTCTTCATAACGCCTTTGTACATATTGTTGTAAATTTAATTTATTTCTCCATTCTTTTTTTAGAAGTTGTTCACGCGCTTCTGTAGAACGCATCCATGGAAATGCACTCGATTGTAAATCATCTTCTCTATAAAACCACGGATATCCACCAAATATTTCATCTGCACATTCTCCAGATAAGCCGACGACAAAATCTTGTTTAATTTCGCGGCAAAACCATAATAATGACGAATCGATATCTGCCATACCAGGCAAATCACGAACGAGTACCGCCTCCGTTAAATACTCTGCTAGTTTTTCATTCGAAATGACGCAACGATGATGAGTTGTTTGAAACGTCTCTGTCATCAAATTAATAAACGGAGCATCTGAATTTGGCTGAAACGCATTCGCTTTAAAGTATTTGTCATTATCTTCGTAATCAATTGAATACGTGTGTAATTGTCCTTTTCCTGATCTCTCGTATTCTTTCGCCGCAATAGCTGTAATAGCGCTCGAATCTACACCACCTGATAAAAAGGTACATAGTGGTACATCAGAAACAAGCTGTCTTGTAATGGCATCTTGTAGTAAAAAGCGCGTTTTCTCTACTGTTTCTTCAAAAGAGTCTTCATGTTTTTTACTTTCTACATTCCAATATCTCCATATACATAAACCGTTCTTTGAAAATGTCATCGCATGACCTGGACGTAATTCTTTTATACCAGCATAAATACCGTGGCCAGGCGTTCTTGACGGTCCGAGTCCGAATATTTCTGATAACCCTTCTAATGTTACTTCCGCCTTCACATCTGGATGCGACAATATCGCTTTTAACTCCGAACCAAATAGTAAGCGTCCGCTATCATATTTATAAAAAAGTGGCTTTACACCTAATCGATCTCTCGCAATAAATACTTGTTCTTTCTGTTCGTCCCATACTGCAAACGCATATATACCGTTTAAATGATCGACACATTCTTCTTTCCATTCAATATAAGAAGCTAATAATACTTCTGTATCAGAATGACCTTTGAACGTATACCCTCTTCTTAATAATTCCTTTCGAATGTCTTCTGTGTTATAAAGTTCACCGTTATAGCAAATGGCGTAATTCGTTTCATCTTTTAAACAAGTCATCGGCTGTTTACCGCCCTCAGGGTCTACAACGATTAACCGTTTATGCCCAAATGCGACATTTCCTTTAATCCAAACTTTATTATCATCCGGCCCCCGCTTCGCTAACGTCTCAGCCATCTTCGTAACGACATCTCTTTCTCCTTCTAATGAGCGTTTATAATCCACCCATCCTGTAATCCCGCACATATAAATCATCCTTCCATCTTATTTCTTTTCTTGAACGTGCAGTAATCCCCACCCTAAGAGTGCGGATCAAAAAATGAAAAACTTGACGATAACCTACTATCCACATATGGAATAGCATTCTCACTCAGTAAAACGTGTTTTATTGTATGCCCACCTATGTCTAGATGTGTCTAGTTATAAAGAACGCACGAACTGTCTATAACAGGAATAACTACTTTTCATAAAGGAGAAATCGTATATGATACAACGTAAACATATTTTATATAACCAGCCCCGTGCTCATACAGTCGGTAATGTAGAATATATAAACAATGAATGGGTATTCTTTGATGATGAAAATGATGAAGCGTTTCTATTAGAAGATATTGCCGAAGATGGGTTTGAAATTTTGTATAATAACAATTGGTTACCAGCCCGTTTCTATGAACAAGATGTATTACAAATCGCCAACGAGCAACACCATTTGCAAAATGGTGAAATGGTACGTATTCGAAAAAAGTTACTTCTTAGCTATAATGAATGGCTCGAGGAATTACCTGACTCTGTCTTCGCATTATTAACTGAATCATTGCAATCACTTCACTACTCTTTATATGATTGCATGTATTGTCATAATTATTTATCCTTCTTACCGAAAGAGGAGTCACGCGAAGGAGTAAATATTCTTTTGTTTGATAACGACGAAATGATCTGTACACTGCAGCACCATTTCGTACGTCACACTACGTCAAATAAAAATATGTTCCGTTTTACGAAAGTAAATGGAGAAGAGTTGCATATCGATGCGACATAAAAAATAAAAACCACCTTATCTCCCAAGTCTTTGAGATTATAAGGTGGTTTTATTTTTATTTGAATACGTACCAGCCAAGTGGCAATTTCAGTCCTAAGTATAATACTGCTACTAGCGCAACAATAAATAAGCCCCAAACCGCCCCTGTTGGTTTGTTTTTGCTCATTTTTACAAGAACCATTTCCATTCCGCCGATAACTAAAATACCAGCTAACATTTTCAGGCCGTACCACATGTGCATGCTACCTGTTGCTGTCTTCACAATACTCATGTACAACATGAAGCCTGTCACAATAATGATGATATACATTAGGCGAAGCCCCATATGTACACCTTTACCTTTTCTTCCCGCTGAATAAAGTGAATACGCAACGAAAAATAAAATTAAACCTAACGCCCATGCTGTAATATGCATATGTACCATCGTATCCCTTACCTCCTCTTTTCACACTTTTTCACTCTATATGATAACATGTTCATTTATTTTCAGGAAATGTTTCGCTTTTTTACATTTAAATGATATAATATTTAGAGTATTTACAAACTTCTTGTAATAACAAAAGGGGGAACAATCATGATTCAAACTAAGGATATTATCGAACTTACAGACACATACGGAGCAAATAACTATCACCCACTTCCAATCGTTATTTCTAAAGCAGAAGGTGTTTGGGTAGAAGATCCTGAAGGAAACCGCTATATGGACTTATTAAGTGCATATTCTGCAGTAAACCAAGGTCATCGTCACCCGAAAATTATTAACGCTTTAATTGACCAAGCTAATCGTGTTACGTTAACTTCTCGTGCTTTCCATAGCGATCAATTAGGTCCTTGGTACGAAAAAGTTGCGAAACTAACTAATAAAGAAATGGTACTTCCAATGAATACAGGTGCTGAAGCTGTTGAAACTGCAATTAAAACAGTTCGTCGCTGGGCTTATGATGTGAAGAAAGTAGAAGCAAACCGCGCTGAAATCATCGTTTGTGAAGATAACTTCCACGGACGTACAATGGGTTCTGTTTCTATGTCTTCAAACGAAGAGTACAAGCGTGGATTCGGTCCAATGCTTCCTGGCATCGTTGTAATTCCTTACGGTGATTTAGAAGCATTAAAAGCCGCAATTACACCAAACACAGCAGCATTCATTTTAGAGCCAATTCAAGGTGAAGCAGGAATTAACATCCCGCCAGCTGGTTACTTAAAAGAAGCTTTTGAAGTATGTAAAAAAGAAAACGTTTTATTTGTAGCAGATGAAATCCAAACTGGCTTAGGCCGTACTGGTAAAGTATTTGCTTGTGACTGGGACAATGTAACTCCTGACATGTACATACTTGGTAAAGCACTTGGCGGCGGTGTATTCCCAATCTCTTGCGTAGCAGCAAACCGCGACATTTTAGGCGTATTCGAGCCAGGTTCTCACGGTTCTACATTCGGTGGTAACCCACTTGCATGTGCTGTTTCTATCGCAGCTCTTGAAGTGTTAGAAGAAGAAAAATTAACAGAGCGTTCTCTTCAATTAGGAGAAAAATTAGTTGGGCAATTAAAAGAGATTGATAACCCAATGATCACTGAAGTTCGTGGTAAAGGTTTATTCATCGGTATCGAATTAAACGAACCAGCTCGTCCTTACTGTGAACAACTAAAAGCAGCTGGTCTACTATGTAAAGAAACACATGAAAACGTAATTCGTATCGCACCACCTCTAGTAATCTCTGAAGAAGATTTAGAGTGGGCATTCCAAAAAATTAAAGCTGTATTATCGTAATGATAGAGAGGTTGTCCGACATGTTAGGACAACCTCTTTCTTTTTATATTCATTTATATTAAGATAAATTTTTAATTTTCTGTATTTTAAAATCATAAAGGAGGTGCAATATGCTATTAAGATATGGTAAACATGGTAAACATATTAACTATTTAGCTACATCTTTTATTTTAGTTACATTCTTTGGCTTCCTACTTTCCACAACATGGCTTACTCACCACTCAACTCCTACTACATTCACACTACTGAAAGCATCATTTTGGACTGCTGTTATTCTTACTATCATTGGTTTTGGACGAGAAAAAAGCGCACTTACGGTTATACTATTTGGCATTTGCACACTTACATTCATTGGTCTTTACACTTTTTCCGTTATTGATTACCTCTATAACCCAAGGCCATAAAAAAGAGCTATCTTTTAACAAGATAGCTCTTTTCTTCACTTCACTACATTTCGCAAAGTACCAATTCCTTCTACTGTAATAACCACTTCATCACCAGCATGTAAAAACTTCGGTGGTGTGAAACCTTTTCCGACACCAGCTGGGGTTCCTGTTGCGATAATATCGCCTGGTTCTAAAGTCATTCCTTTACTTATCGTTGAAATAATTTCTTCTATTGAAAAAATCATTTTATTTGTGTTAGAAGTTTGCCTTACTTCTCCATTTACTACCGTTTCAATGTGTAATGCATTCGGCGCATTAACCACCGATTTATGAATTAAATACGGTCCCATCGGACAAAATGTATCGAAGCTTTTCCCAAGGAAAAACTGTTTATGTTTTCTTTGAATGTCTCGAGCTGTTACATCATTGATAATCGTATAACCAAAAACATGCTCAAGTGCTTTTTCTTTTTTTATTTGCTTCCCTCGCTTACTAATAACGATAGCTAATTCTCCTTCGTAATCTAGTTCGTCCGTTGCATGAGGGTGACCATTAATTTGCTCATTTATGCCAATAACTGTTGTTGGTGCTTTCGTAAAAATCATTATATTTTCTGGAATAGACTCTACTCCGCCCATTTCTACCGCATGCTCACGATAGTTTTTTCCAACGCACAAAATATTCTTTCTTGGCCTTGGAATCGGTGCTAATATTTTCACCTCTGTTAACGGATAATACGCCGCTTCCCCGTTTTCTTTTGCCCAATTTACAATTTCACATACTTTCTCAAAGCATTCAGTCCCTCTTTCAATACACTCTAACATTGTAATAGGGATTGTAACCTTTTCCCCTTTTTGTCTTTGCGCTTCTCTTAAGTGTAATACCTTTTCTTCTTCTTCATCCACAATACCTACAAATACCTTTTCTGCTTTCTTCGCCGTTACAAAACGCAATATTTCCACTCTCCATCCTAAAACTCATGCCCTTTAATTGTATTCGCATCCGTAAGAAAAAAACCTTCTCATGCACGCTAATTTTTACAATATTCTTCTCATACCCTATTCGTTACCCTTTATCATTTGGCATAAAATGTAGAAATTTTACTTTTTTTAGCGAATGCATTTCTTTTTTATGAAGTTTTTGTATAATATGTACTACATATATACTAAAAATTTCATTTAGAGATGGAGCCGATTTCAATGTTTGAGCAAGCGATTGAAAAAAAACGTGAAAAAATGATTTATTTTGCTGAACGCTATGGAATGACTTCTCAAAAAACAGTGGATTGTAGCCAAGAACTGGACAGGCTCTTAAATGTAATTTGTCATGTACATACGGATTTACACCCTAATCAAACGTTCAAAACACACACGCAATAATGCGTGTGTTTCTTTTATTTCAAAAAAATACACATTTTATTGGAAACGCCCATACAATAGTAGAAAAGAAAATTTTAAAAACGAAGGGTGTTTTGTATGCCAGCTATGGTCGGACATATTCGTATCGTCAATATTGGATCAAGTGGTATTTTTCATATTGGAGATGTATTTGCGATTAGGCCTATTAGTTACTCACGTGCTTTCGCCGGGGCCGGCTCTTTTAATGTTGGAGATAACGTTTCTGTCTACAATTATCAAAGTGCAACGACTGTCAACGATTCAGATGTCGTCGATCAAGCGATAATTGGTTCAACTTAAAGGGGGCGATTGTATTGAATTTTTACGTAAACCAAAGCATCATCATTAACAGCATTAAAATTGATAGCATTACAACCTCTTCTGTGTTCCAAATTGGTACTGCCGGAAGTATTAAAGCCCTATCTAAATTTTCAAATACGGGCGGATTTACGGAGCCGCTTCGCCCATTACAAGCGAAAGGACAAATTATTTCTATCAAACCATCAACTAGTTCTTCTTAAGACATCCTTGTCATAAATATATAGCAGGAATATTTTTACCCTCCCTATTGAAAAGGAGGTTTCACAAATGAATCAAGATATATATACTTACTTACACCAACTTCAACAAGCTCTTCAAACACAACAAGCAGCCATCCTGAATTTAGAAGATCAAGTGCGCCAACTCCAAGAAGAGCTTAACGAATTAAAAAATCGCCCCTCCTCTTCTGTAGGAAAAGTGGAATACAAATTCGATCAATTAAAAGTCGAAAATTTAAATGGTACTTTAAATATTGGTTTAAACCCATTTTCAGCAAAAGGACAACAAATTGAAGATTTTCAAGTGGATACAGAAACATTGAAGGTAAACCCTGAAACCGAAACAAACCCAGACTTTTATCAAGGTATCCTCCAAGAAATGCATCGATACTTAGATGAAGAAGCATATAATCGTATTCTCCATTTTGAACAAGAAGAGCAAACACCGCTTGATGAAATGTATCGACAAATGATGGTGGATGACATAAAAAAACAGATGGAGCATCGACTCCCTTATTATTTATCACAAGCGCAATCATATGAAGGTATTTCAACAGATCCAGATTATTTACGAGATATCATTATTCAGGCAATGAAACAAGATATTGACAAAGCCTTTCTCTCCTTTATTCAGCACATACCGGGAAATTTCCGAAAGGAGTAAGTATGTATGAACCTTAACGTTGTAAACCGTGAGTTAAAAGTCGGACAGATTAAAATGAACGGTGTATCGTCGTCCGCACTCTTTTTAATTGGAGATGCAAATCTCCTCATTCTATCTTCTATTCTCGATACACCATTTGAAACAGTTACAGAGGGTCCATTTGTACCATTAGTAACAGATGTCCCTCCTACTCCAGGTTAAGGAGACTGAGAAATTATGTTGCATCATGTGTCTATTGTCCAAAATGTTTCTATTATTTCTTTAGGGATTGCTGCTGTATTTCAAGTTGGAGATGCAAACCAAATGGAATTAAAAAGTAGAGCTATTGCCGTCCACCGTGAAATTCCTTTTTATATACGGGGAGAAGGTCGCTTTGATGCTTTTGAAATCTTTACAGATGAACACATTACAATTCCAAAACGAACGACAGATGTAAAATTAAACATTGTAAATGAATGCCCTTTTATTGAAGTGAATAACGTTGAATTACGCACACTTTTAAATTCTGGTTGCTTTCAAATTGGAAATGTTGATTATGGTTTTAATAACTCTCGTATTATACAAATCCGCCAATATATTACGGATGAACCTTCCGCACAATAATTCATATAGTAATTAAAAAGCTTAGTAAAGTAGGTGGATGGTATGCCTTCGGTTGTAGGAAATCTCGTCGTGCAAAACAGTAACGGCTCTTTCAACTTAGGAGATTTTTATAACGTATCTCCGAAAGAAAACACGAAAGCCTATAACGGATCTGGAGCTTCCAATGTTGGGTTTGTCGTGAATACGTTTAACGGTGTTAGTGCAACAAATACATTTGATTCTGATGTGGCAGATCAAGATCAGATTGGAACAGCGTAAAAAAAGTAGGAGAATATCTCCTACTTTTTTCTTTTATCTAATTCAAAATTATTAAAATAAAATTTTAATAAGCAAGAGCTTTACTGTCCACAAATAGTGGTATAAACAAGTAAGTAGTGAAGAGGCACTATTTCATTTTATTTAAATGATAACCCGCTCTCCTCCAAAGCCCTCCTAAGCTTCGGCAAAGATGCAGGTCCCATACCATGCAATTTTAATATTTCTTTTTCACTATATTTTGAGAGTTCTTCTACAGTTTGAATTCCATGGTGTTCTAATGCCCTTCTTGCTGGCGCTGAAAGAAGAGAGAGAAAACCTTCTTTTGGTTTTCTCTCTTTCTCACAGACTGGGCAAGTTGGACAATCGCTACTTTTATAGTACTCGTGTCCCTGTTCACAAGTTCTTAACGTTTTTTCCGTTACCATTTTCAAGCCCCTCTATTCTTCAATATTTACAACGTGATTCCCATCAAAGAAGTATAAACATTTCTCTTTTACAGGATGTTGTAAGCTTTTCTCCAGTGCTTTTGCATATAACGAAAGCTGCACTTTATATCGATCTTCTAAAATTGGTTTCGCTTGTTCGAATCCGCCTGGAAATTTCCCTTCAATCGTATCTGTTTTGAAATCGATTAGCGTAATACCATCTTCTTCTTCAATCATGCAGTCGATAACCCCTTGGACAAGAATCGATTCCCCGCTATTCCCTTGCCAATCTTGATATGCTTCTTCTGCTGCAAGCATCATCGTAAATGGTACTTCACGCTCAACGCTTTTCGCCGCTAATACCCTTTTACCTAAGTCACTGTCAAAGAATGAAATTACTTTTTCAATCGCTATTTCTTCCGCCTGCTCGAATGTTAATAATTCCTTATTTACCATTCCAGCAATTTGCTCTTGAAGAACTTCAACCGTAATCGGCTTCTTCAAATCAACATGCTGCATAACGGCATGGACTGCTGTTCCGCGCTCTGCGTACGTTAACCCTTTTTTCTCCATAAAGCGCGGACGTGTTTTAATTGGTGCACGTAGTTTTTTAATAAAGGCGTTATCGCTACCTTCTTCAGATTGATAATTTCTCTTTATTTCTGTAACAGATTGCTTTGCACGATGAGATGTCGCATCCTCATATCCGTACTTCCACATTAATCTGTCGTACACTTCTTCTTTCCGTTCACTTTGCAGGGGAACAGCCTTTTTCTCACGAAGCGCTTCTAACAATTCTTGTTTTTCTTCTTGAACTGGCTCTGGTGCAAGTAGCGTATTACCATCCACAACTTCTACTTTCCAGCTCGTGTCATACCCGTAAATTTCATCTGGAATACTTCCTTGTCCTAATTCAAGAAGCATTTCACTATCACGGTGTCTATATAATGAAGGTGCAATCCAGTCTAAATAACAAGACGCCCCAGCACGTATATGATCTGGTAATAACCATTCACTATGTTCCCTCGCATCAAGCCATTTTTCCATTTCCTTATTTGCATCCTTAACTGTTCCAATTAAAATTAACTTCTCTTTCGCACGCGTCAATGCTACGTATAGTACGCGCATTTCTTCCGCAATTAATTCCATTTTCATTTTACGCTTAATCGCAAGCTGTGATAATGTTGTATATTTAATTCGTTTACGCGGATCGATAAATTGCGAACCGAAACCGAAATCTTTATGCAATAAGAAACGTTTCATTAAGTCTTGTGTATTAAAACGACGACCGAGTCCAGCTACAAATACAACTGGGAACTCTAACCCTTTACTTTTATGAATCGTCATAATGCGAACAACGTCTTCTTGTTCACCGAGGGCCCTCGCCGTACCCATATCATCACCGCGTTCTAAAATACGTTCAATAAAACGTAAGAAACGGAATAATCCTCTAAATGATGTTGCTTCATATTGTCTTGCGCGGTCATATAGTACGCGTAAGTTTGCCTGCCTTTGCTTTCCAGCTGGTAAACCGCCAACGAAGTCGTAATAACCTGTCTCACCGTACACTTTCCAAATTAAATCAGAAAGTGATTGTTGGCGCGCGAATTCACGCCATCCTTGCAGTAAGTTATAAAACCACTCTAATTTATCATGAAGTTCTTGCTCCTCTTCAAGTGGTGCCCCTTTTAAGAATGAGCTCATTACTTCATAAAATGACCCTTTCTTTCCGTGAGCACGAAGCGTCGCAAGTTCTTCGTCATTTAATCCAACGATCGGTGAACGAAGTACTGCTGCAAGCGGGATATCTTGCATCGGATTATCAATAACGCGGAATACGTTCATCATAATATTTACTTCTGTCGCTTCAAAGTAACCAGTCGCAAGGTCTGCATATACTGGAATTCCTTGTAGTTTTAACTCTTCCATAATTTGCGGTGCCCACGGCATGGAGCGAAGTAAAATAACGAAGTCGCGGTATTGTACTGGGCGCATACTATCATTTTTACGGTCATACACTTCATAACCTGAATCAACCATCGCTTTAATGCGCTGCGCCATAAGACGAGCTTCAAGCTGTGCTTTTTCGACTTCTGCACCTTCTTCACCGTCTATTACTTCTTCTTCCGTTTGCTGAATGCACAGTAGTTCTGCCGCTACATCTTCACCTTCTGGATAGGTAGCACCTAACTTTAATTCAGCGTCTGCATCGTAGTCGATTTCTCCGACTTCTTCACCCATAATTTGTTTGAAGATAAAGTTCGTACCTGCTAGTACTTCATGACGACTACGGAAGTTTTTCGCTAAGTCGATCTTCATTCCACCGCCCAATCCTTCTTGTGTGAAGCGTTTATATTTTCCTAGGAATAGTCCTGGTTCGGCTAGTCGGAAACGATAAATCGACTGTTTTACGTCACCAACCATAAACAAGTTTCCTTCACTCTCAGAATCTTTCGTTACGAATTTAATAATAGATTCCTGTACAAAGTTCGTATCTTGATATTCATCGACTAATACTTCAGCAAATTTATTACGATATTGGAGCGCAACTGCTGACGGATTCATTTCACCATTTTCACTTTGTTCACTTAAAATTTGTAAACAAAAATGCTCTAAATCTGTGAAATCGACCATTCCTTTATCTCGCTTCATCGCTTGGAAACGCTCTGTAAATACTTTTACAAGTTGAACAAGCTTTTCTAATACTGGGTGCATATCTTGAAAATCTCGTAAGAAACTTTCAGGTTTTCGGCTAAATAACTCTTCTTGTAATTTCTTCACTTCATCTTTCGCTTTATTACGAAGAGAGTCTACTTGTTTTACAACATCTTCATTGTAATCACTTTTCTTAATACGCTTTAACGTTTGCCACGATACGTTTTGCATCGCTTCATACAAACTTGTCCACGACTCATGAGCAGCTGATGATAGCGTTCCAAGTAAAGCTAGATCTGCTTGCAGGGTTTCAATGCGAGGCGCTGGACCGTCAGGAAGCATTGCGAGTTCAGTTGCCTTACGAATATGCTGTTCCGCTGTTTCAAGCTGGAATTTCACATCTTCTAATAAATAAGAAGCATATACTAAATCTTCAATTGTCTTTCCTTCTACGTCATATGCTTCTACTAATTTATCAAGCCATTTTTCCGGATTTGGATGCGCTCTTGACTCTGTATGAAGCGCTAAAATCATACGTTGTAAGTCATCATCACTACGGTCACTCGTATAACGATCAACAAGTTCAAAGAAGATTGTATTATCTTCGATTCCGTACTCTTCTTCTAATATGTCATCTAGCACTTCTTCTTTTAACAATTCATTTTCTGTTTGATTAGCAATACGGAAACGAGGATCAACATCAAGCATGTAGTAATATCCTCTAATTACTTGTAAACAGAATGAGTGAATTGTTGAAATGGAAGCTTTATTTAATAGGCTCAGCTGCTTTCTTACGTGTTGAGAGCCTGGTTCATCAATTAATACCTTTTCTAACGCTTCCCCGATTCGGTTTTTCATCTCTTGCGCCGCTGCATTCGTAAATGTTACAACGAGCAGGCGGTCGACATCGACTGGATTCTCTTCATTAATAATCTTTTTAATAATACGTTCAACTAATACTGCTGTTTTACCTGATCCAGCTGCAGCCGCAACTAAAATATCACGCCCGTTCGCTACAACAGCTTTCCACTGGTCATCTGTCCATTGACTATCTTCTGGTTTTTTAGGCCAATTTTCTATCATTCTCCGCCAACCTCCTCTCTTATTTTCTCCATCGCTTCGCTATCTTTCATATCTTTTAACGATCGGAACTGATTATCTTCAAGTGACTCATCAAATTGACAAACAGATTTGAAGTTACAGAACGTACATGCTGCTTTATTTCCCATTTTATAAGGAGCAATATCGATAACACCTTCTGTAATATCTTTTCCGATATTTTCAAACGTATGGTGTACATATTTTTGCAGTACATTAAACTCTTGCTCACTTGCAATACTTGAACGCGCACTAAAGCTACCGTCTTTTTTCAGGCCAGCAGAAATAATATCTGAACTTCCTGTTGAAAGTTTGTTATCCATTAAACGAACAACGTCAGCATCTCCTAATACGAGTCCTTTCATTTTAAATTTCTTTAAAATTTCTTTTTCAATTTCAGCTTCAGATGCGTCACCTTTCATCTCAACGATTGGGTTATGAATATGGAAATACAATACACCAGCTGGTGATGCTGCGTGACCTTTTTTCATCCACGTCTGCGCATTCGAAGTAACAACATCTAAATACGTTAACATTTGAAGTGCTAATCCGTAATACACTTCCGTTAAATCTAACCCTTTTGAACTTGATTTATAATCAATAATACGTAAGAACGTCCCGTTTTCATCTTCTGCCTTATCAACACGGTCAATACGGCCGACAACTTCCATCTTCACACCATTTGGTAATGAGAATTCCATCGGCGGAAGTGAGCCTGTACCACCCATACCGAACGGCACTTCTAAATCAACTGGTACGAATCCGCTTGACTTCGCATGTTCACGAAGAATGATTGACGTACGGAAAATGATTTGTTGTAGTTTTTGTTTTAAATAGAAATGACGGTTTGAACTTAATAAAATTTGTCGTTGTAATAACGGTGCGATTTCTTCTATTACTAAAACAGAAAGATGCTCACACTCTTTTATGGATAAATCCGCCCAAGTACGGTTTTCACGCAATAGCTTGTCCGCAATTTTCTTTAATGCCGCATGGAATAATTCGCCGATGTCCGGCGCATCAAGCTTGAAAATATCACGCTCTCTAAGCGATAAACCGTGCTGCGCAAAATGAGCGTATGCACAACGGTTAAATAGTTCCATACGAGAGACGCTTCCTTTAATTATATCTCCGTATAAATCTCTACTTACTGCTGTATTTAGTTTCTTCGCACGATTTCGATAGAATAAACTTGATAAGACGCGGCTACTTTTTTGTTTCCATTCATCTGAAGTTACGTAGAAATTATATACGTCCCACCAAAAGTCTAAATTCCCTTCAAATCCGTATCGCTTCCACGTTTGTAGTTGCTGCATAACGTAAGATAACGTTACTTCTGGCGTTGCTACGTATGAAATTTGTTCTGAACGTGATAAATCGTTTACGTCATTCGTAATAAATGAATCTTTCACATTAGGGAACATTCTTTTTATTTTCTTAATAAAGCTAGACGCAAGTAACGTCTTTCCTTCTTCATCTGCAAGCGGGCATGAAATATATAACTTCTCAGATGCTCTCGTTACCATTTGATACATAACGAACTGTTCTTCTAACAAAGTTTGTCTCGTCGTTGGCGCTAATTCAATCCCCGCTGCACCAAGAACTTCTCTTTCTTCATCAGAAAGCATACCTTCGTCCATAGGTGCTGCTGGAATAACACCCTCATTTACACCTATAATAAACGTTGCTTTCACGTCAGATAACCTGGAGTGATCAATATTAGCAATTAACACTTGGTCTAATGACGGTGGAATGTTAGCAAATTGAAGCGCCTCAAGACCTGTCGACATAACGTCCGTAAACATAGAAAGAGACATTTTCTCTTCACCAAGCATCTCTACAAACGTATCAAGAAGGCTCATTACTTCTTCCCATACTTGTTCATGATCTGTCGCAAATAAGAAATCTCCACTTTCTTCTGCACGTATACGTAATTCTTCTAGTTTTTTCGGAACATCCAGCTCTTCTAGAAATAAGTAAACTGCTTCACACATTTGCATAACTGTTCCTGCACGCTTTAACCTTTTTTGCATGCGAATAACAGGTGTTCTTACAACGTCACGTAACCTATTTATTTTCTCTTCCATTTCACGTTCACTATCTGTGATCATCCCGTTCGTATCATCAAGAGAACGATAACGGCGATACATCCATGGATCCTCTGAAGTCCACCTCTTTCCTTGTACACCGTACGCTAAACAGTAATTTTCAAATTCATCCATTTCTTCACGCATCGTTTCTTTTCTTACGTCTAATGGATATAAAAGCTCTGTTTTCACGCAGCGGAACACCGCATCATAACGCCAATTCCCACTAATAATCTCGAGTGCAGAACGAATACATTCTACTAATGGGTGGTGTGACATCGGACGCTTTTCATCGATGAAGTGTGGGATATTGTAATCTGTAAATAACGTTCGCATCACATCGTAATAACTTTCCCCATTACGAAGAAGAACCGCAATATCTCGGTAACGATAGTTTTCCTCCGCCACAAGTTTACGAATTTCACGCGCAACACCTTCTACCTCTGCTCGTAAATTCGCAGCTGTACTAATCGTTACACTCGCTTCACCGTTAAATTTTTCATTCGGACGCGCTTCATAATGAGCTTCTAAATGTGCTAATGCCGGAGAATGAAAACGCGGCTGTTCCATAAGTGGAATTGTTTTTTCAATTTCTATTTTCTCTTCACGCGCTACTTGTTTGATTTTTTCATACGTTAACGTCGTTTCATAAAATAAATCAAGTTCATTTACTGGCTGCGCTAACGTTTTTTCATCTATCGTTAACGTGATCGTAACTCTCGCTCCGCAAATCATAAGCTGTCTTACAATCTCTAACTCTTGCGGGGAGAATGAATGAAATCCATCTATATAAATTTCCGCACCATTTACATATTCAGACTGCGGAAGCTTTTCCACTAGCAATTGTAGGTAGTCTTCTGAATCTAAATATTTTCCGATTAAAGCACGTTCAAAATCATCGTATAGTAACTGTAAATCATACACTTTATTCGCTAGTAACTTTTGTTCGGCACTGCTACTATGCGCATCTAATTGTTGCCACATTTCATATACGTTAGATGGCGTTACATTGTAACGTTTAAACTCTGCAATCATACTGCCAAGATGTTCAAAGAAACCGTTTTGCTCCGCTGCTTTTTGGAACACCGATAATCCATCTTTACGAGACTCTACAATTTTACGGAGTAACATATGTACACCCGCTTCATCAATATGAAGACGACTCGCTCCGCCAACTTCTTGTAGTACCTTCCACGCTAATCGTGAAAAACTAAAAACTTGTGCCCGAATAGAACCTCTTACATCCTCACTTCCAATTAACGCCTGCTGCGTCTGGAATGTCATCTGTTCTGGCACAAGATATAATATTGTTTTCCCTCTCGGGCGTTGTTTTAACTCTTCTTGCACTTCGCGTAAACAAAGTGTACTTTTTCCACTTCCCGCTCTACCAATCACAAATCGAAGTGACATGTAACCCCACCTTTCACTTACATAACGAACGTTAGTTTGCTACTATAATTGTATTATAGTACACGAAAAAAGACAAACTGAGTTGTTTGTCTTTTCTATACTTCTACTTCATTATATCAACCTTTTGAAAAATTCGTTTGCACCTCTTGAATTGGCCAATATCGCAAATCAACTTTACCGACAACTGTATCAGCTTTTACAAAGCCAAAGTGTCTACTATCCCAGCTCCCGAGCCGGTTATCACCTACTACAAAAATAAACCCGGGTGGCACCAGCTTTTCTTTCGTTAACTCTTCTAATGTAAAGTCGCCTGTTAGTTGCCTTCCATTTATCTCTTTCTTATACTTCTCTAAATACGGCTCATCAATAAATTGACCGTTTATATATAACTTATCCTGCTTATATTCAATATGATCTCCAGGTAAACCGATAACCCGCTTTACATAGTCCTCTTTTTTATTCGCATGAAATACCACAACGTCAAATCTGTTCAAGTCCCCAACTTGATAACTCACCTTATTTACAACTAGCATATTGCCATCTTGCAATGTCGGCATCATTGACTTCCCCTCTACAACATACGTTGAAAAGAAAAACGTTCGAAAAAATACAGCTAATAATACACCAATTAAAATTGTTCGTATCCACTCTATGCCTTCTTTTTTCAAAGTTTTCTTCATCTGCTTCTCCCCTTATCCTTTAATACTGAAGCTTTCCTTTACAAAGAAGACTATTCTTAATGTAGTTCTAACTTTACTTCGATTTTCTTACCGACATACCATAAAATAAAAATACCAATCGCTACAATAACTGATTTCACTGGATTATGAATAAATGACATTAAATCATGACCGATATACGTTAAAATAAAAATCATCACAAGTTTTCCGAATGCTAACGCTAGACCAAACTGTTTTACACTAATTCGGGATAAACCAGCGACAACATTTATGAGCGCTGACGGTGTAAACGGAAAACAAAATATAACAAAAATCGGTGCGAATCCTTTCCTTTCAACCCACCCCATTGCTTTTCGTACTCTCTCATGCTTATTTACAAACGAAAAGAAACGACTGCGACCAAAATGGCGGATGATGAAAAAGACAAGTAATGCACCCATTACTGATCCAAGCCATGAATAAAGAAAACCGAGCCAAAAGCCAAATGCAACAGCATTCGCCAGTACAAATACAATAAGCGGTAATGCTGGAATCAACGCCTCTATCATCGGTAAACCAATACCAAGAAGTGGTCCGAACGCTTTATAACTCTCAACAATATGATCCATATTTTCTGGTGAAAAATACTCTTTGATTGTCTGAAAATCCATTCTACACTTTACCCCTTTACTCTAAATACTATCCCTACTGTATCATTGCTTATATGAAAGAGGAAATGGTAGATACGACATACGGAGATGTATTTATTAAAGTTTCCATATCTTTCATAAGAATTCCTTCATTATTTAGCTATGATAATCTATCAATATTCGACAGGACGTGTCGTTCGTTTTGTTATTTAGATTGTTTTTCGGTTTTTATCGGTAAATGAAATTATACTGGTGATTTTCTAAATATATCAATTACAACTCGTTTTTTCTAATATATCGCCTTATCTACAAAGACTGACTGACAAACAAAAAAAGAATGGGGATTCCCCCATCCTTTCACACTTCGCCTTCCTTCACAAAATACACCTTCTCATAAGCGGGTCTTAATGTTGATTCCTCTTTTTTATCGACCTCTTTAAAACAAGGATTCCCTTGTTTTTTCCTACGATCTTCATATTCAGTACGTAATTTCGCTGTACGATTTTGTTGATTTTCAAAACTAGTTTTTGATATTTCTAATTTCACAGCAAAGCCATTTATAAATCTAATAATAAGATTTCCATCTTCTAATTCTTTATTACTTTCAATATAAAAATGAGACAACCAAGCGCACTCTTTTCTAGAGTAAGAATAGGTAGGGAAAAAATAAAGTTGATCTGCTGGACTAATCGCAATCGGTGCTTTATGTGTAATATGAGTTAACTCTTTCGTTCCTTCTTTTCTGCCTAAGAAACTAGAGCCATGCTTGCGGCAACTTCTTTCTATAATATCTAGAGGTTTTTGAAATACGAAAAAAGAATCATTCATTTCAACGACTCGCGTAACAATTTTCTTTTCACTTAGAATAACAGGAAGTAAGGCCATCGTATTTTTCGTTACAACATAATTTTCGACATAGCGTTCCACTTTACTTTCCATACTCCATTATCTCCTTTTTTCCATTTATATTAGCAGCTGCATATATAATTTTAGCATCTATGAAAAGGAAATAGCTTACAAGTTCCGCTTTTTTACAATTTTTTATCATTTATCAAACATTTGTTAAACAATAAAATCACAATATAGAAATTAATTAATTTTAAAGTTATAAAAACAGCATTTATACTACCTATAAATATTTATTATCCATTCCTCATTTCACATCATTACAACAACTAACTTTGCTATAATTAAAATGTAAATCCAATATATGGAGGGCCACTATGGAAGAAAAAGAGATCCAACCATCGATTCAAATGAAAAATAGTAGCGTCATTATCGTGAAAAACTCAGCTAGTATTATATTCGGTTTATTTTTCATTCTGCTATTCTTTGCCAAACCGTTTCGTAAATCAAAATGTCCAGAATGTAAAAAACGTGAGAAGAAAAAATCAGGGCAAGAACAATAAAAGGCCTTCCTTTATGGAATGCCTTTTTACATTCGTAGTATCATTTTATTTATTCTTCTTCCCCCTAAAAAACGACTATATTTTCTTCCAAGGTTCTCTACATCTTTTTTGATTTGTAATATGATCCTTATATAAAACATGAGAAAGAGTATTTGTACTTGTTATCCGCTTTTAATTTTTATTAAAAAATTCAAATTTGCACATCTTTATCCATCACTAACAATTCGTTAATTAGTTAACTTTGTAATATAAGTTTTGTATATAATGTCATTCAAAAACACAATATATATAAGTAGCTATTTATAATTACATTGCTTTTTATCGAATTCTAAAAAGGAGTTGTATACTATGGATAAAGAAAATCCATTAAATCAGCAGGTTAATAGCATTCCCTCAGATGCTCTGAATACCCCTAGTAAGGAACAAGAACAACTGTTAGAAACATCATCTCAAAACGTACAAAATTCCAACAACAACGCTAACAAAAAAGATGTTACTCAAGGTCTATCTGGAAAAGATTTCCCCATTTCAACAGAGAATACAAATTTATAGTTATTTACTATCATACGCAGCAAATGCTCTTGCTGAACTAATTCTTCTACAGAAACTAATACGCATTCCAGATAATTTTTTACCAGTTGTAACATCGAAAAAGAGATTTAGATATAAAAACAGGCTCTAAAAAAACTTTCTCCACAACAAAAAAAGGATGGCATTAGCCATCCTTTTTTCCATCATCAACTATAAAATTATAGTTTGATTACGTTTTTAGCTTGAGGTCCACGGTTACCGTCTTCGATTTCGAAGCTAACTTTTTGACCTTCTTCTAAAGATTTGAAACCGTCAGTTTCGATTGCTGAGAAGTGTACGAATACGTCGTTTTCGCCTGGAACTTCGATGAAACCGAAACCTTTTTCGTTGTTAAACCATTTTACTTGTCCTGTTACTGCCATAATTATTTCCTCCTAAGAAAATACAAATTTTAAATTTTTTAGTCTTCCTGTCTAAAAAAAGAATCCACACATTATCAAATACGAAACATAAACTAGTTCTCACATACTTTTTCTCGTTCGTTTTCAGCACTTGATAACATATGGATTGCTTAATTTAACTATTCAACTGACATCATCATAGCACATTAAAATAAAATGTACAATCTTTTTCGAAAATAGAATTTCTAATTTTTAGTATTTCTTATAAAATATACTTATCTCTATTCTAAATAAGGAGGAGTTTATGACCAATAAAATTCCTAGAAAAACATTAAAAAGAATTGAAGAGGATATTGAAAATAATAATCTTGGAAAAGCAAGAGATAGATTGCATGGCCTCATCTTTACATACCCAAATGAATTACATCTTCGAAAACAACTCGGAGATATTTATTATAAATTACAATATCCAGAAATGGCTGGACGTTACTGGTATCTAGAAGAGCATAAAACAGATATTATGCATGAATCATGTTTATTATTTGAAAAATCAATGGGAAATAGTCCTCATCATATTGCACGTGCTTTAAAGTTTAAAGGCGATTCTAACCATATAAAAGGTTTGTATAAAGATCAACCTTTATCTTTAGTGCAGAAGAAAGTAGCAGAGGAGTTAATTTATGAGTATAAAGAAACATGGAAAGATAAGCTAGTTCCTTTTGGCTGTCTAGCATTGCTTGCTTCCCTTCTCTTTTCTGCCGTTGTTGGTCTATTCACTATTTGGAATTGGATTTTTTAATCACAGGGGGAATTTTCACATGTCAAACTACGCTAAAGAAGAAAGGCTAACAGGGGGAAACGTCTCAAGCGTATATCGTTCTGAAAATACTGTTCGGCGAGAGTTAAAGCCAGGCAGTGAAAAGATTCATAAGCTATTGCAACATTTAGAAAACAAAGGATTTCATTATGCTCCAAAGTTTTTAGGTGTAGATGAAAAGGATAGAGAGATTTTATCCTTTATTGAAGGAGAAGCTGGCAATTATCCTTTAAAAGAATATATGCGATCTAATGATGTATTAAAAGAAATAGCAAAGATGCTCCGCCTTTACCATGATGCTGTAAGTGATTTTCCGTTATTAGATGATTGGAAACCGATGGATCATACTCCAAATAACATTGAGGTTTTATGTCACAATGATTTTGCCATATATAACATTATTTTTAATAATGAGAAGCCAGTAGGGATTATTGATTTCGATGTTGCTGCTCCTGGTCCAAGACTATGGGATATCGCTTATACACTCTATACTTGTGTGCCTTTAAGTAGAGTGTATTATACTGAATCCGGTGAAGCCGTTCATTATGACTCATCGCAACATGCAGATCGTATTAAAGAGAGAGTGAATTTGTTCGTTCAGTCCTATGATAAAAATATGGATGAAGATTACTTAGGAATGGTGTTGCTTCGATTAGAAGGGTTATGTACATATATGAAACGAAAAGCTCAAGAAGGCGACTTGAATTTCCAAAGAATGATCGATGAAGGACATCTAGAGCATTATGAGAAAGATATGAAGTTTATTCGTGATCATAGGGCTGAGTGGAGTTGATTTAGTAATAAAGAAAAGTTAGTATCGTTTTTTGCCGACAACTCAATCTCTCTTTTCGAATCGTTTAGAAAATAACAAGGGGCACCTTTCAAAAAGGTGCCCCTTCCTTTTATTTCGTAAACTGTGCTTCTTCCGTAGATCCTTTTAACGCTGTCGTTGATGAAGTTCCGCCTGTAATCACTTGTGCCACTTCATCAAAGTAGCCTGTTCCTACTTCGCGTTGATGACGTGTTGCAGAGTAGCCATGTTTTTCAGCTGCGAATTCTGCTTGTTGTAGTTCAGAGTATGCTGCCATGCCGCGCTCTTTATAGCCACGTGCTAGTTCAAACATACCGTAATTTAATGAATGGAATCCAGCAAGTGTTACGAATTGGAACTTGTAACCGTAAGATGCGATTTCCTTTTGGAAGCTTGCAATTATTTTTTCATCTAGTTTTTGTTTCCAGTTGAATGAAGGTGAGCAGTTATATGCAAGTAGCTTCCCTGGATGCTCCTTATGAATTGCGTCCGCAAATCGTTTTGCATCTTCTAAATTTGGTTCTGACGTTTCACACCAAACGAGGTCTGCGTACGGTGCATACGCTAAACCGCGCGCAATTGCTTGATCAAGACCTGCATTCGTACGGTAAAACCCTTCTGGTGTTCTTTCTCCTGTAATAAATGCTTTATCAACAGGATCAATATCGCTCGTAATTAAATCAGCTGCATCCGCATCTGTTCTTGCAACGATAATTGTCGGCACTCCCATTACATCTGCTGCAAGGCGTGCAGAAATTAAATTGCGTACTGCTGTTTGCGTTGGTAGTAGTACTTTTCCGCCTAAATGGCCACATTTTTTCTCTGAAGATAATTGATCTTCAAAATGCACACCTGATGCACCTGCTTCAATCATACCTTTCATCAGTTCGAATACATTTAATTGCCCACCAAATCCAGCTTCTGCATCTGCTACAATCGGTACGAAATAGTCTGTATCATCGCTTCCTTCCATATGCTGAATTTGATCCGCACGTTGAAGCGTTTGATTAATTCGTTTTACTACAGCAGGTACGCTGTTCGCTGGATATAAACTTTGGTCTGGATACATATGCCCAGAAAGGTTTGCATCAGCTGCTACTTGCCAACCACTTAAGTAAATCGCTTTTAACCCAGCTTTTACTTGTTGCATCGCTTGGTTTCCTGTTAATGCGCCAAGTGCGTTAATATAGTCTTCTGTATGAAGCGATGTCCAAAGCTTCTCAGCACCACGACGCGCTAACGTATGTTCAATATCAATTGACCCGCGCAGGCGAATTACATCTTCTGCCGAATATGGACGTGTGATCCCTTTCCAACGCTCATCTAATTCCCAGCTTTCTTGTAACTTCTCGATTCTTTCGTTTTTCATTTGTTCCATCCCCTTTTCATTTTTTATAAAATTTCATAACCCGGTAATGTTAAAAATGGTACGAATTCATCATTTCGAACGAGATTTGTAAACAACGTTGTCGCCTCTTGGAATCTCCCTTTCTTAAAGGCTTCCTTACCAATCTCTCTTTCTATTTTTGCTAATTCTTCTTCTTTTAATTCTTCCATTAATTCAAGCGTAATATTACGACCATCATTTAGTTTTCCACCTTCATGACGAATCCATTGCCATACTTGTGCTCTTGAAATTTCAGCTGTTGCCGCATCTTCCATTAAGTTATAAATGGGTGCTGCTCCCCGTCCGCTTAACCAAGATGCAATATATTGAATACCTACGCTAATATTCATGCGAAGGCCCTCTTCTGTAATCGTTCCCACCGGTACCTCTAGTAAATCACTTTCTGTTACACATATTTCTTCACGTTTTCTAAAAATTTGATTTGGTGTTTTCATAATGTGATTAAACACTTCCATTGCAACCGGTACAAGTCCAGGGTGGGCAACCCAAGTCCCGTCATGACCGTCTAAAGCTTCGCGTTCCTTATCAGCACGCACTTTTTCAAAAGCTGCTTCATTTGCTTCTGGATTATTTTTAATCGGAATTTGTGCCGCCATTCCTCCAATTGCTGGTGCATTACGGCGGTGACATGTTTGAATTACTTTCAAAGAATACGAACGCATAAATGGCGCCGTCATCGTGACTTGTGCTCTATCTGGTAGTAAGAATTTATTATGATTACGGAAACTCTTTAAAAAGCTAAAAATATAATCCCATCTTCCGCAGTTTAAGCCAGCAGAATGATCTTTTAGCTCATACAAAATTTCATCCATTTCAAACGAAGCGTGAATCGTTTCCAGTAACACAGTTGCTTTAATCGTTCCATTTGGAATGCCGATATATTTTTGAGCAAATACGAATACATCATTCCATAATCTCGCTTCTAAATAACTTTCCATTTTCGGTAAGTAAAAGTATGGGCCGCTCCCTTTTGCTAAAAGAGTTTTCGCATTATGGAAAAAGTACAAGCCGAAGTCTACTAAGCTACCCGACATATTTTTCCCATCAACTTGCATATGCTTTTCCTCTAAATGCCATCCTCTTGGACGTACAATGAGTACAGCTGTTTTCTCATTTAATCTATATTCTTTCCCTTTATCATTTTCATGTGAAATCGTTCCCTTTACTGCATCTCGTAAATTGATTTGGCCTTCCACTGCATTTTCCCAAGTTGGTGAATTCGAATCTTCAAAATCCGCCATAAAAAGATGCGCTCCTGAATTTAAAGCGTTAATGACCATCTTTCTATCTACCGGTCCAGTAATCTCTACACGGCGATCCTCTAAGTCTTTTGGCAGCTTGGCAATTGTCCAATCCGCTTCACGTATGTGTTTTGTTTCTTCTAGAAACTTCGGAAACTCCCCTGCATCAATTCTCTTTTGTTTTTCTACACGTTTTTGTAAAAGTTCTATGCGGCGCTCATTAAAATTCTCATGTAGTTCCTTCAAAAAACTAAGCACCTCAGGTGTCAATATTTCGCTGTACGCTGGTAACATTTCTCCAACGAGTGTAACCCGTGAAGTTTGCGTCGACATATTAGCATCCCCTTCTTAAACTGTTTTATAACAGATTTGATTTCATGTTTTATATTATATAACAAATCTTCAGAAAAGGAAGTTTTTTTTGAAAATTCATTTCGTTTTTTTTCAAAACGCCATTCTTTCGCGCTTTATTTCATACAAAAAAGGCCGCTGTTATACAACAACGACCTTTTTGTATTATTTTTGAATTTCACTTTGACTAGTTAAACTTTATTACTGCCCTTGTTCCATATCATGCAATATTGCTCTATGTAAAAACTGTGCGTATTGTTCTCTCGTTACCTTCATAGACGGACCGAATTTACCTTCTCCGATTCCCATTGTAATACCATTTGTTTGTACTGCACTAATTGCATTCGTTGCCCATGAATTTGCTGAAACATCATTAAAGTTATGAGATCCCTTTGCCTGTAGGTCAAAAGCATTCGTAAGAACTTGTGCCATTTCCGCACGCGTTAACGTCGCCTTCGGTCTAAAGTTTCCATTCTCGTCTCCCTGGAAAATTCCGATTTCCGTTAGAGCCAATATCTCCTCAATAAAGCTTGTTGAATTTTCATCGATATCTCCATATGGGTTTTCATATTCATCTTGTTCTTCCATATCAAACACACGGTAAATTAAAGCTGCAACTTGCTCACGTGTTACATTATCCCCAAAACCGAATATTCCATCGCCATATCCCAAAATTATTTCTTGTTCCGCTAATTCATGAATTGCCTCATATGCCCAATGTCCTTTTGGTACATCTTTAAATACAATTGTATTTGCTTTTTGCAACGGTGCACTTTCCGCTTTTACACTATTACTCTCTGCTGAGAATAACACCCCACCCATAATTGTTAATGCTGTAGCTGTTTTTAATAATTTTTTGCTCATCAAATTATCTCCCCAATATGTATATGTTTTTTTAAAAATATACAGAATAAATGGTATAGTGACAATATATTTTCCGACACATTTCGTGACGGTTTTGTGAATCATATTACACATCATGTCTTTTTCATCGGGTTGATTATAAAGCTTGTTTATAACCATAAAAATACATAAATACGAATAATAATTCTTTTTTAAACAAACAAAAAAGCACAAATTTTTCTATTTGTGCTTTCATATTTCACTCTACTTCCAATCCTCTTTCAAATGATAATTAATAATCGCATTATTAATAAACTGAGCATATTGTTCTCTAGGTACAGGGCGATTTAATTCATACATGCCATTCCCAGTTCCTCTCACAACATTATTAGATTGTAACGCACTAATTGCATCTTCTGCCCAGTGACCTTTTGGAATATCTTTAAATGTATGTTTTTGTTTCGTTTCAAAATTAAATGCTCGTTTTAAAATGACAGCCATTTCCGCTCTAGAGATTGGTGCTTTCGGCCTAAAATCCCCTTGGCCATCCCCTGTAAAAACACCACGTTTTGTTAACGCTAAAATTTCCTTTTTAAAAGTGGTTGTACTATCAGAAACATCTTTATATGGATTCGCTACTGGCCCTTCTTCTTTTATCTCAAGTGTTCTGTAAATAGTCCCAGCTACTTGTTCACGTGTTATAAGATCGCCAACACCATACTTCCCGTTTCCATACCCTAATATAATTTTATGATACGCTAAATCCATAATAGCATCATATGCCCAAAATCCGTATGGAACATCTTCAAACACAATCATTTGTGGATACTCTTCCGCTTTTACAGGTGTCACATTCGCCCCTGCAAATATACCTCCTGCCATTGTCGCAATCATCATTACACCCAATATTTTTTTCTTCATTATCCTCTCTCCCTATTTCATTCAAATAAAATGAACTTCATTGTTTCAGGAGTACTATTTTTTTTGTGAATGTAAGATAAAATGCAAATCTTCTAGAAGAAATATTCCCACTACCTTTCTGCTTTATACCCCCTTCTTTCTTTTTCAAAAAGGAAGTTGTCACATCTAAGGTGTTATATACTAAAACATTCTACAATCTCTTTATAAACTCCTTTTCACTTTATAACTTCCCTTTATTGGCACCTAAAGGAGATGCCTAATGGAGATTACTATATTCATGGTTTATATTTCAGAGGTAGCATCCCCCTTCACTGATAACTCGCTTTCGCTGAATTTTGAGGTGGGGGTCTTACTGCCCAGCAAATAACGGGATAAAAAAATCATCCTTTTTTCTTAAAAGAGGATGATTTTTTTATATTTATTAACACTCAAATATGCTACTACTTTTGAAGAGTAAATTGGGCAACTATTTGTTTTAATTTTCCTGCTGCGTTATGCATATGTTCAATTGAAACCGAAATCTCTTGAACAGATTTTTCTTGCTGTTGAATAGACTCTTTTACCCTATCAGTTCGGTCAGATGATCTTTGGGAAATTTGAGCCATGTCTTCTGCAGAAGCCGAGATTTCCTCACTACTCGCTGCAATTTCATCTGTAGACATAGATACCGTTTGAATTTGCTCAGATACTTGCTGTACTTTTTCTGTAATTGTTCCAAATACTTTTTCTGTATGCATTACTACTTGTGTACCTGCCTGTACCTCATTATCTACTTTCCCCATCATATGTACCGTATGGTTCGTTGTTCCCATAACTTGAGTAATAAGATTCTCAATTTGTTTTGCAGAATCACTAGATTGTTCTGCTAATTTCCGCACTTCATCTGCCACAATTGCAAATCCTCTACCACTTTCACCAGCACGTGCAGCCTCAATTGCGGCGTTTAATGCTAATAAGTTAATCTGGGAGGTAATACCTTGCATAACATCAATGATTTTAACAATTTCTTCTGATTGTTCTTTCATAGTCTCTACTTGTTTCACACCGCTATGTACCGAATTTTGGATTGTATCCATCTGTTGAATCATTTGTTTCATTAATTTGTTACCACTCTCTGCATCTAATGCTGATTGAGCAGATAATTCATTTACAGAGGATGATGTATTGACTATACTCTGCATTCCTTGCGTCAACTCTTCCATCGCACCCGCAGTTTGTTCCATTGCTTGCATTTGACTCTCTGCACCATTTGCAACTTCTTCAATATCCATAGTGATTTTCTTCGCTGCACTACTAGATACTTCTGATGCAGATACTACTCCGTCTGCATGTTGGAATAAAAGCTGAATATTATTCTCTACTTCTTGCATATTTGTTCTTAGCCCTGCAATCATCTCGTTAAAATTACTTACTAATACACCTAATTCATCCTTAGCAGTATAATCACCATGTACGGTTAAATCTCCTTCTTTCGCTCTTTCCATCATACGACTAACCGTTTGTAAAGGAGCAACTATGAGCTTGCTAATAATATAACTTACTATACATATAACGATTGTAGTAACTACTACAAGAATGATAAAGGTAATAACGGAACGATCAATCATTTTTTGAGAATCTTTAAATACTTGGTCAGCTAAATTTGAAACATACGATTCTAGATCCACTGCATAACCAGCTAACTCTATTCCCTTCGGTTTTAATTCCTTCTGAAATTCATTTACCATTTGTGGCTCATTTGTTGCCTTCGCCTTTTCAAATAATTTTTTATATGTATCTTTATAACTTGGCAAAGATTTCTTCATCTTCTGAAATAGTTCATCCTCTTGCTTACTTAAATTAAAACCATCATCATATTCTTTTAATAAAGAATCATATTTTTTAAGATCCTTTTCAATATTATCAATTATCCCCTCTTTATTTGCCACTTCATTTTGTGATGCCGTAATTAATTCTAGTAAGTTATATTCTAATGAATTTTGTGTACGAAGCATTCCTTCTAATAAAATTGCAGAATATTGATAATCATCTACTACAACCTCTGTATCGTGCTTAATCTTATTAATAGAATTAATTGCTACACTGCTCATAATTACCATACCTAAAACTGCTAATGAAATAAGCGCTAATAATTTATATTTCACTTTTAAATTTTGTAAAAAATACATTTTTCCACCTTTATTCCTTTATATATAGATTTTTAGAATTTTATAGCTTATTATTTACAAAATCGTAATAAAAAGCAATGATAAATATTCCCAATATGAAACTTATATCTCTATAAAAAAAGAAGTAGCTATCATGCTACTCCTTTTTGCTTTGTTTCTCATATTGTTCAAACGTATGAATTCTTTCAAAAATTGGTGGGTGCGTGTATAAGAAAAATTTTACTAACGCAGGCGGATTTACTTGGCTTAAACTTGTTTTTGATAAATATTGAAAAGTTTTCACACCAGATTTCCCATCCTTCGTCATATTTAAAGCATATTGATCTGCCGCTCTTTCTTCTATACGTGAAACGTAGTTTGTTGCTGGTTGTGCTGCAAAAGAGAGGACAGAAGAAATTAAGAAAAATAAAGGTAAAATGGAGAAACATGCTACTTTTGAAATTTGCAATGTATCTCCCCATTTGCGAATACACATATTTATAATACGACTAATTAAAAACATACCTATAAACGATAGCAATACATAACTTGCAACGCCAAAATATATATGTTTCATAACATAATGCCCCATTTCATGGGCCATTATAAATAAAATCTCTTTATCTTTTAACTGCTTAAGTGTTGTATCCCACATTACAATACGGGCGTTAGGGCCAATTCCTGTTACGTAAGCATTTAATGCATTCGTTTTTTCTGACATATTTACTTCATATACGTGTTTAGCAGGAATGTCCGCTTTGTCTGCTATCGCTAAAATTTTCGTTTCTAATTCTTTATTTTTCAGCGTCGAGAAGTCGTTATACAGTGGATCAATAACGACAGGCTGTATGAATGTTAAAAAGATTGTAAATGGAACAGAGAGCGCCCATCCTGCGAGCCACCATCTCTTCGGAAATTTACGGATAAGCCATAATAGAACGGTAACTACGATTAACATAGTCGCATAACTTTCCCAAAAACCGATAACATGATCTTTTATCCAGCTTTGTGTACTTTGTGTTGAAATGCCGTAATCAACGGACACTTTCCGGCCAATCCATTGCATCGGTAAGGCAAGCACTGTTGTCAATAATGATAAATAAAAGAAATAAATCGCAACTTGCAAAACACTTATTTTAGTCGTTTCCTTCGACCATTTCTCAAACTTTCTTGAAATACCTAGCACAAGTACAAATAATAAAATAATCCATTCAAGAGGCGTCGCTAAAAAGTATAGTAAATTTTTCACGCGCGAATAATCTTGGCTTAGCGTAAGCTCTCTCGTACTCATAAACGTTTCTGGATCTGCACTCGTTCCCTTATACATGTCCGGAATAAGTTCATGATTCCATCCAAATAAATACCAATATATAAGTAACGCAAATCCAACGTACAAAAAAAGCGACCAACCGATAACCTTCTTCACGCTATTCCCTCCTCTATGCTGCCTGTCTATTATTATTGTAAGTTCGTACACGCTAAATTAGAACAAGCTTATTATGTGAATTGCTCTGGATCTTTTTATTTACATAAAAAAACTCTTCTACATAAGAAGAGTTTTACCTATCTTTAAACACTTTCTTCGGTTCACAATCCGTAATAAGGATCACACTTACAAACCAACACGCACCCTACTTGCTTTTTAGATAAAATAAAAAGCCTCTTTAAGGAAGTACATCTATTAATAAACTAAAATCTTGTAAAGAGAAAGAACTATATTTCATAATACCCTGTACAGCTAAAAGTAAAACAAGACCGATCACACACATATAGTTAACGCTTTCTTCATTCTTTTTTTCAGTAACCACTCCACCACTTATACATAAAATCCCTAGCAAATGGAGCGCTAAATACATGAAAAAATAAGCTTCCTCCCAGCGCAAAATAACATTCACTGTCGTTATTAACACTAGACTAAGTAAAATCAAATAAAAAAACTTATTTGATGATATCGTTTCATTCATATAATTTTATACATCCCTTTCAAATTTCGAATTAATGATGTTTCAAAGCTATAAAGTAAATGATTGTTTTCATACCATAAAACAAAAGGAAAGCCACCATTACTTTCTCGAATACTTTATGAATCCACATATACTTCTCTTCATTCTTTTTGAAGATGCGCTTCATCATTTCTTCTACAATTAGACCAAATATTAGTAAAACCCCGAACACAATAAGAAGAGAAATAATATTTTCTTTTAAATGAGTACTAGAAAATACGTAATACTCTGGAAACACAATCGTATCTACTACAGGTTGAAGCCAATGACAAACACTTCTATCACACATATCTGTAATAGACGTAGAATCTATAATGTCTTTTAATATTTTTTCAACCGTCTTCTTCATCTTATTTACTCCCGACTACATCTGAAAAGCTCTTTTTCTGCTCTGCATATATAACTGGCACTTCTTTACTCCAATATTTGCGATTAACAAATAAAAAGATAAGTACTAAGTTTAATCCTGTTATAAAAATAATAAGTCCAGGAAAGAATGTCGTATAATTTGAGAAATCGGCAAAACTCATAATTTTTTCTCTACTTATTAGAAAAGACGCACCTATTACAAATGCATTGTTTAACATATGTATTGCAATTGGCATGAGTAAACTTTTCGTACGAATATATACGATTGACAATACGATGCTGAATATGGCTGCACCGAGGAAATCAACATGTAACAACGCAAACAATATTGCTACAACGATGGTCGCTATGCTCGTTCCCCATTTTGTTGCAAAACGTTGAAGTAAAAATCCGCGAAAAACAAATTCCCCGATAATTGGTGCGATGAATACGACCCTAATGACTTGAGATACATATCCCCCAGTACTATCTACAATTGGTTCATGCAGGGCGTTCATAATAAAGTCCGGTGTAATCCATGCAAAACTATACATATACAAAATAAGATACCCGTAACTAAACATGCATAACATAACCGTAATGTATAAAACTTGTACCAAGTTAAATGTTTCATTTTTATTAACAAATAATGAAAATGAAATGTGGTGCTTTCTATACTCATAAGAAATCCATACCATCGGAAGGATATAGAATATAAGGATATTTATAAAAGAAGAATTTTGTATATGAAATATACTTGTTAGCAAATCGCCACTACTTCTCGCTATTAAAATTAATAGTGCAAATACAATTAAAAAATATCTAGCTCGCATCACTTGAAACGGGTTCACACTCATCTCCTCCCCTATGTTACTTTTATCATATCATTTGATTCTTAATTTTTTGCGAAAGAAAACCTTAAAATTTCCTTAAAAATTCCATAAGTTACAAAATGATGATATGATATTCGAGAAAATTAGGAGGGATATTTATGTACCAAGCAAATATTTTACTCGTTGATGATGAAACAGCAATTTTACAATTACTAACTACCATTCTTGAAAAAGAAGGCTTTTCTCATATTACAACTGCAACATCAGCTGAAATAGCTTTATCTCTAACTAAGCAAAACAATTACGATTTAATTATTTTAGATGTAATGCTTCCTGGACAATCTGGTTTTGATATTTGTCCAATCATTCGCCAACAAACAGATTGTCCAATTTTCTTCCTATCAGCAAAAGCATCTGATTTAGATAAAATATCCGGATTTTCATACGGTGCAGATGATTATATTACGAAACCATTTAATCCATTAGAAGTAGTAGCACGTATGAAAGCACAGCTTCGGAGACATATGAAACAAACCGTACCACACGAACAAAAATCACACTCAATTTCATTTGGAAGATTTGAAATTGATCAGCACTCTGCAGAACTAACAGTAGATGGGCACATTGTCGAATGTTCTGCTCAACTCTTTCAACTACTACTCTTCTTTTGCGAGAATCCGAACTACGTATTTTCGAAAGAGGAAATATATGAAAAAGTTTGGGGAGCACCTGCCTATAATGGCGATGACAACACTGTTATGGTCCACATTCGAAAACTACGTGAAAAAATTGAACACGATCCAAGTAAACCAGAATATATAAAAACCGTTCGCGGGCTTGGTTATAAGTTCGTTACAAAGTAGGGTGACGATATGAATTTTAATAAACGACTTATTATTCAATTTATCATGCAACACGTTTTTGTTTTGGTTACATTACTGATTGCTGTAGTAGCGGCTTTCACGTATTTAATTTTTCTTGTTACGAGTACTTCATACGAACCGAACATTCCAGATTCTGATAATTTTATGATTGCAAGATATATCTCTTCAGAAGATGGGCATATTTCGTTACAATCTGAAGTGCAAGATTTAATAAAGGAGAAAAATGATTGGCTCCAAGTTGTAGATGAAAACGGAAAAATCCTCTACCACTTTAATACACCAAATGATGTTCCGGATGCTTATACGAAGACATCTTTAGTCGCATATATACAGCATCATATCGAAAGCAATTATAAATTTACATATTGGGAAATTGAATTAGAAGAAAAGAAAGCACTTGTTATTTATGGTGGTATGTTAAAAAGCAATGCGTTACTGACAGCAATTCAAAAGGAGCATTCCTCTTTAACGATGGATTCGTTCGCATTAACAGATCAAGAAAAACAGTTACTGTCTAAAGAAAAAGCAACACTTCAAATATTTAATCAAAATGGCGAAGAGGTTTTTTCCTATCCAACTGGAAAGAAAAAAACATTTTCAGCAATACAAATTGCCCTTAATGAAAAAGAACCGTGGAATCATAAAGAAAACACGTCTAGCTTTTACGATGCAAATAGTGGCAACCTTCTCGTTGTAACTGCAAAAAATGAGCACTACTATCCAGATGACGAAATTGAAGATGTATTTACTAAGAAGTTTCTCATCGGATGCGGATTAATCCTTCTTATCGTATTTGTTTATTTAGTCATTCTTTCTATTTGGTACGGTAATAAATTCGGAAAACCGTTATTACATGCGATGCGCTGGCTAAAAAATATCGCTGGTGGAAAGTATGAAGAACCTATTAGTAAAAAAGGAAAACCCGTCAGGTTCCGGCGATCTGGTAAAGAAAAATGGTCATTCCGTTTGTTTAGAGATGTAACAAGTTCACTAGAACACCTTTCTATTACACTCAAAAAAAATGATGCGATGAGGCAAGTCCTCCAGCAAACACGAGAAGAATGGATTACCGGTCTAACACACGACTTAAAAACACCACTTAGCTCTATATATGGCTACGCATTATTACTCGAATCGAATCAATATAACTGGACTGATCGTGATATTCAGCAATTTGGTAGTGTTATGAAAGAGAAATCTCAATATATGACGACATTAATTGATGATTTAAGCTTAACGTATCAATTAAAAAATAACAGCCTTCCTGCCCAACACGTAAACGTTGAAATCAATCAGTTCGTTCAAAAAGTATTATTGCAATTTATTAATAATCCAACACTCCAAAATCAAAATATTGAATTCGTACCGAGCTCAAATAAAATTCAATATTTCATTGAAGAAAAATGGTTTCAGCGTATTATCGAAAACTTACTCGTAAACGCGGTAAAACATAATAATGAAACGACTAATGTCATCGTAAAACTATCACAAAACGCTAATTCCTTTACACTCTCCATTTCAGATGACGGAAAAGGAATGGATGAAAAAACGAAAGAACTTCTATTTGAACGATATTACCGCGGAACAAACACAGAAGAAAGCAACATTGGAACTGGACTTGGCCTAGCCATTACAAAACAGCTCGTTCATGCTCATAACGGAACAATTTCCGTTGATAGTGCACTCGGAAAAGGAACGACGATTATTCTTGTATTTCCGTTTCGTTCGTAGGAAAGACGCTATGTGGCGTCTTTTTTTCTTTTCTGGGAGAGTTTTGCGGTAATTGAAATTATGCAGATAGTTTTTTGGGGGTGTTTTAGCGGTATATGAAATTATATCAGCGATTTTTTGAATATATCGGCGCAATTCAAAATATATCAGCGATTTTCTAGATATATCGACTTACCGACAAAAATCGACAATACTAACCTACTTCCTCTACTACTATACAAAGTAAAAATAACCCTTCATAACTCACTATGAAAGGTCACTCCATATTTCAGCTATTTCCCTACTAACACAAACACATTCTCATCAGGTGCTTCCATTACTGCAACATGTCCTGATTCTGTTGGAAATGGTTCGCGAATCCACTTTACATCTTTATTATCTTTTAAACTCTCATACGTTTGTTGTACATCTTCTACTAATACTTCGACTTCCGTAAAATTAATATCCGGATGATTGCTTATTACTAACTCCGAACTTTTCTCATCTGGAAATTTCAATCCTATTAACGTCCAAATAGCTCCTTCTTCTAGTTCTCTTTCTATCATCCAGTTTTGCTTCATTCCCATTTCTCCTTTTATGAAAAAGCGAACCATCTCCCAATGATTCGCTCTTACCTTATTATTTTTTCTTCACCGGTATCCAAAGCTCTACTTGTGCAAACTCACTCTTATCTTCGTGGCAACGCTCATCGTACAGTTCAAACTCTGTAACTCCGCAATGTTCATACCCTGAATGCGGAAACCATTCTGAGAATACTGCATTCCAAGTTTGGTGAATAGACGATACCATTTCTTTATGAGGAACTTTCGGCGTTGTAAATACTGCATATGTTGCTGCAGGGAAAGTACGCTTTGCAATTTCATTTGGTACATTTTCAAAGTCTGTAACTTCCATTCCAATAATATAAGTGAAGTCCCCTGTTTCTAAATTAAAATCAGTACATAATCCAAGCTCTACCCATTGGCTCGTATCTTTACGATTCGGAATCGTTGTTCCAAGATCTTTTTGTAAATATTCTTGCCAAAATGCTGGGATGTCTTGATGGTTCTTCCCCTCTTTACTTGTCGTCTTCAGTTCATAACCTGCCATTAAAAATTCTGGTTTATTTACAATACGATATTCCATTTGTATGCCTCCTAAATACGGATTTAATTTTCTTTGCTTTACATTCACTCTGTAATACATCGGTGTTTCGATTTCTTGTTTTCGATATTCACTCGGTGTCATTTGAAATAATTTTTTAAAGGCTCTCGTGAACGTTTCGTGAGATTGAAAGCCATGCTCAAATGCGATATCAATAACTTTTTCATCCGTATGAGAAAGTTGATAAGCTGCCCGGGCTAACCTCCTCTTTCGAACATACTCCATTACTGTATCACCTACTAACGCCTGAAATACACGATGAAAATGCGACTCAGAAAAACCTGCAACCCGCGCTAAATTACGCAGCGTTTGTTTTTCCATTACATCTTCCTCAATATAATCAATTGACCTTTGAATTTGTGTTTCATAGCTTTCCATCTCTGTTCACCCGCCTTATATGTATTATGATAAAAGAGAACACAATCCAATTCTTGACGTTTTTTACTATAATTCCATAAAAAATTGTAACTTTTTTATATGTATTTCGTTGTTATGTATGAAGGGAGGGAAATGTAGTGAAACGCAAACAATCATTAGAAGAAATTTACTCAGAGCATATGCATGATTTATTTCGCTATCTTCTCTCCCTAACCGGAGATTCCCACTATGCGGAAGATCTCATGCAAGAAACATTTTACCGAATGCTCGTCCATATTGATTATTATAAAGGCGAAGAAATTAGGCCGTGGTTATTTACAATAGCCTACAACGCCTTTATCGATTGGTATCGAAAAGAAAAAAAGTATAACACAACTACAGTGGAAGAATTCCATTTACCAAACGTGCCAAGTACAGAACATGAATATTTCGTAAAACATGAGATTGCTAGTTGGTTAGACAGTTTATCTTCTCTTCCGCTCGAAAGACGAAATGTCCTACTACTACGAGATTACTATGGATTCTCCTATAAGGAAATAGCAGAAATGACTGGTCTCTCATTAGCGAAAGTGAAAATTGAATTACACAGGGGACGAAAAGAAATAAAAAGCATAAAGGAGTGATACAGATGGGCTGTGCAGAATTTAAAAAACTATGGAAGAAGTATGAAAATGGAACGCTCACGCATGATGAACAAGAACTGTTAGAAAGTCATATTGAGTCATGTGAAGAGTGTGAAGCTTACTTAGATGAGCTGTTAACAAAAACAGAACCAATTAAGAAAAAGTTACCTCCAAAAGATCTTAAAATTCCTTTTTGGAGAATTAAGTGGAAACATCGTTTACAAACGTTTGGTTTTATATTATCAATTTGCATCGTTATCTATATAATCGGCGGGGTATTATCAGCCTTTTATTTTCAAGCTAATAATGATAAAAGGCTAAAAGAAATTAGAGAGGTTCCTTCGCTTGCACTTGAAGCAACTATCCCAAATAGCCGCGTTATGGGAGGCGGAACAAGTGTAGAAGCTTTTTTCCGTACAAATAGCCAATTTGATTTAGTAAGAACCGTCGGTAAAAAAGAAATGCCACTTGGTACAATAGAAACAAAAAGCTTCTTATCATCTGTAGATATCACGAAGCAAACTTGGATGAATCCGTTCTATCAACCAAAACTCTTCTTTGTTCATCCCAAAACAGAGCAGGGTGATTATTTAAAGGATTCATCAAAAAAAGTATGGGATACACTTGCAAAAGTACATGATGGAACCGTTGCAGAAGTAGCAATTTCTTTTGATAAAGCTTACACTTTAAAAGAATTAGAACCGCTTTTATATAGCATATTCGAGGCACAAGAACTCCCTCCAACTCCTGTATGGTACGCTTTAGATACAGGACAAGAAAGAAAAAATGTAGATGACTATATCCTACATGGCGGAGAAGCTATAGGGTTTCCAGAACATGTAAGATTCCTCGATAATGAAACTGACGGGCAGAAAACGCAAGAAGACAAAGTAACCGAAATGATGCGCGTTCTTTCTATCCATAAAAAAACGGTAAGCAAAATAGCAGCGCTTTCTGAGAAAGAACTAAACTTAGATAAACGTTATCAATATGTAAAGGATAACGGTGTAAAAGTATACGGAATTGTTATTACTGGCCCATCGAAAGAGTTATTAAAATTACAAAACTCCCCGCACGTACGTTATGCGACTCTTGGAGATATTGAGATTTGGAATTGGTTTGATCATTAATAAAAAAGAAGTAGCGCTCTAAAAAAGATGCGCTACTTCTTTTTTATTCCGAAATCAATTTCACATACATCCCTCTCACCGCTTTTTCATAAGCAATATCACTCATCTGTCTTATGTTTTCTGACACAACAGACGACTGAACGATTTTTCCTTCACGAAGTAACGGCGGATCAATAAGACGCACTTTATTTTTCTGATGTAAATCATAATCGTTTCTATCTTCTTTTACTTTTACATTTCGATGAACTTTGCTTAATAAAGCTTCTACTTCGGGGTCATTACATTGTTGCAATTTTGAAATAAGCTCCTCATCTTCAAGAAGAAAATCATCTGCATGAATAATCCTTTTATGAAGAGCTACCTTTAACGTTTTCGCTAACATATCATTTCCGTAAATATTCATTGGTTCCATAAAGAAATCGATTACTTCCTTGTAATACGTTTCTGTAAACCATTCTGCCATTTCGACACTTTGAACAACCATTTTCCCATCTACAGCGATGACATCTTCTAAAAAACTGTGAACTTCTTCTAAAGAAACATACCCATATGTATACATATCTCGTAATGTATAATCCACTCTGTCTGCGCATAATTCTGGTGCTGACCTTTCGAGTAACGTCCATTTCGAATCATCTAACAAAATATCTTCATAGTTATAACCATACTTCGCAAGAATCGCTGGAATTTCTGAGTTTTTCACAACAGAACTAAATATCTCTTCATGATAACTTTCATCTTCATTATCAAAAACGTAATCAATCACATGGGAAAAAGCAGTATGCGATACGTCATGCAGTAAACTAGCAATCTGTTCTTTTACTGAACCACCTAATTTTTTAACTAATAACATAACACCAACTGAATGATCAAAGCGCGTTACATTCCATTTCTCGTTCATTAAGTAACTTGCGCCATTTTGATGAATACCTTTTAGCCTTTGCATAGACTTACTTGAAATTAATTCTTCTACTACTTGATCCACTTCAAATTCTCCGTATAGTACATCTGATATGATCACTTACAATCCCCCTTTATTTTAATCGAGTCTTATAATCTTATCTCTTTTATGAAATTAGCACCAACATAAATATTTATTGTTATTTGTTTTTATTAAAAAAAATAGAGAGCCATCAGCTCTCTATTTCATAACCCCTATTCAAATGTAACTTCTACCTGCACAATCTCCGACCTACTACCAAGTCTAAGCGGTGGTCCCCAAAACCCAAATCCAGAAGAAACAATTGCGTGGAACGCGCCTTTTTGTGCGTATCCCCAGTCTAGCTCGTACATTCTTCTCGTTACAATATGATTGGGCGCCATTTGTCCGCGGTGCGTATGACCGGATAATAATAAATCTACACCTGCCGCTGCTGCTTGTTTCAACTCAAATGGCTGGTGATCCATTGCGATAACAGGCATCGATTTATCTACCGTACTCATTAATTGTTCAAAGCTTTGACGATCTCGCTCTGTTTTATCTCTTCTTCCAACGAGATAAAAGTCATCTTCAATTGTAATTACTTCATCTAAAAGAATACGAATATCAATCTTATCCATCTCTTGTAAAAACTCTGGAACCGCTCTACCATAGTATTCATGGTTCCCTAAAACACCATATACGCCTAATGGTGCTTTCATTTGTTTCATGATTGGTCCCATATTCTTTTGAATGAACACACCTGGATGATCATCGATAATATCACCTGGCAGTAAAATAATATCAGGTTCCATCTCATTTACATGACGAACAAGCCTTTTTAAATGCGAAACGCCAGACAGTTTACCGAAATGCATATCAGAAGCCATCGCAATGCGTAAACTTTTACGTCCCTCTACTTTTTTCGGTATGTGCACCTCGTACTTTCTAACTACTGGGCTATATGCGTTGAATACTCCGTATGCAAAAATAAAGATAAACGCAAGTAACACGGCCGTTCCTGTCCAAATAATTGCCGCTTCTTTCTCTACTGAAAACTGTAAAAGAAAGACCATAATATTAGCTAATGGCAACAGCATAAGCGCATATTGTATAACCGCAAACCAAATCGAACCTATCGTTCGCAGAAATGGCAAAAACTTAAACACTTGCACGAGAATGTACGCATATGAAATAAATGCGACTATAAAAGCATAATATCCCCAAGATTCCCAGCCAAATACCGCATGAAGCCAAACCCATCCGTTCCAGCCGATGTAAAACATAAGTAGTGTGTATATAATTAATATGGTAAATATATTGAGATAACGAAGATTCTTCACAGCCAGCCTCCTTATTGATTTCTTTTATTATAACTTGTTATGCACTTATAACGTAAATATTAAGCGCTTCAATCTTCAGAATAAGAACATTGATAAACATATTATCTTAAAATTTTTAAGAACGGCTGTAATGGACATTTTTGAGTCTTAAGTGTTGGATGAAATTCTATTATCTTTATCGTTCAAAACTCACCTATGCAATTATGCATAACCATCCATTCCGTTTTATTTTCATGTTACGATATAAATGTAATACGACATATATCGACAAAGATAAAAGGAAGTGATTGTATGAAACGTTCTAAAACATACTTAAAATGTTTAGCATTATCCGCTGTTTTTGCTAGTAGCGCTGTAACTCTTTCAACACCTGCTGCTTATGCTCAAACAACATCGCAAGTTGTAACAGATATCGGACAAAACGCAAAAACACATACGAGCTATAATACATTTAATAATGATCAAGCTGATAATATGACAATGTCTTTAAAGGTAACTTTTATCGATGACCCAAGCGCTGATAAACAGATTGCCGTTATTAATACAACTGGTAGTTTTCTAAAAGCAAATCCTACTATAAGTGATGCACCTATTGATAACTACCCAATCCCTGGCGCTAGTGCAACATTACGTTATCCTTCACAATATGATGTTGCATTTAACCTTCAAGATAACAGCGCTCGTTTCTTTAACGTAGCACCTACAAATGCTGTAGAAGAAACGACTGTAACATCTAGCGTATCTTATCAACTTGGTGGCTCTGTTAAAGCTTCTGTAACGCCTAATGGCCCTAGCGGTGAAGCTGGTGCAACTGGTCAAGTCACTTGGTCTGACTCTGTAAGCTATAAACAAACTAGTTATAAAACAAATTTAATTGACCAAACAAACAAAAACGTAAAGTGGAACGTATTCTTTAACGGATATAACAATCAAAACTGGGGTATTTACACACGTGACTCCTATCATTCTTTATATGGAAACCAACTTTTCATGTACTCTCGCACATACCTATATGAATCTGATGCAAAAGGTAATTTAATACCGATGGATCAACTTCCAGCGCTAACAAATAGCGGTTTCTCTCCTGGTATGATTGCTGTTGTTATCTCTGAAAAAAATACAGATCAATCTAACTTACAAGTCGCTTATACAAAACACGCCGATGACTACCAACTTCGTCCAGGCTTCACATTCGGAACTGCAAACTGGGTTGGAAACAACGTAAAAGACGTTGATCAAAAAACATTTAATAAATTGTTCACACTAGATTGGAAGAATAAGAAATTAGTAGAGAAAAAATAAAGAAAACCGAACCTCCATTTAGATGGTGGTTCGGTTTTTATTTAAATTACAAAATCCTCCGGAATAAACACTTTCACTTCTTTCGGCTGTACGTATACGAAATCACCCGCTTGAATGTTCAGCTGCTTGAACTGTTCTTTCGTAATTTCTGCTTCTAAATATTCATCTGTTCCGTCTCGTTTTAATTCTACATATACGACAGGTCCGACTGCGTGAGAATAAGATACTTTTGCCGGGATTGCATCTATGCTTTGTTTCGTACGAGAGATTGATAAGTCATGCGGCCTTACGTAGGCTATTCCGTCTACGTTGGAAACGTGCTTATGCTCTGGTGCTTCTAGTTCGACCGATCCTACATTTAGCTTTCCTTTATGAACGCGGCCGTGAAATAAATTTACATTTCCTAAAAAATCGTAAACGAACGGGCTTGCTGGGTTTTCATATACTTCTTCCGGTGTTCCCATTTGTTCAATGCGACCTTCATTCATTACAACGATACGGTCTGCAACGTCTAACGCTTCTTCTTGGTCATGCGTTACGAATACGCTCGTAATTTGAAATTCGTCATGTAATTTTCGGAGCCATCTTCGTAATTCTTTTCTCACCTTTGCATCGAGTGCACCGAACGGTTCATCAAGTAATAAAATTTTCGGTTCGACTGCAAGTGCCCGGGCTAGTGCAATACGTTGACGTTGTCCACCAGATAATTGCGCTGGATAACGTTTAGCAAAGTCATCCATTTTTACGAGCTTTAATAATTCTGTTACCTTTTCTTCTATCGCTTCTGCTGACGGTCTTAAGCTTTTCTTTCTTACTTTTAAACCGAAAGCGACATTCTCAAATACATTCATATGTTTAAAGAGCGCATAGTGCTGAAAGACGAAACCGACTTGCCTGTTTTTCACGTGAATGTCTGTTAAATCTTCTCCATCAAATGAAATAGAACCTCCATCCGCTTCTTCTAATCCTGCAATAATGCGTAATAACGTCGTTTTCCCAGAACCTGACGGGCCTAATAAGGCAACAAGTTCACCTTTTGGAATATCCAAATGAATGTCTGTTAGTGCTTGAAATGTACCATATTGCTTTGATACACCTTGAATTTGAATACTCACCGTAATCCCCCTTATTGTCGTTTTTCCATTCGCCATTCAATCCAGTTTTTTATAACGAGTGTAAACACTGCAATTAATGACATTAACGTCGCTACTGCAAATGCTGCTGAAAATTGATATTCATTGTACAAAATTTCAATATGGAGCGGCATCGTGTTCGTAATGCCACGCACGTGACCTGATACGACAGAAACGGCTCCAAACTCACCGATAGCACGGGCATTACATAGAATCATGCCGTATAAAAGACCCCATTTTATATTTGGAAGCGTAACGCGCCAAAACATTTTCCAGCCACTTGCGCCAAGTGATAAAGCTGCCTCTTCTTCACTTTTCCCTTGCGCCTGCATAACCGGAATTAATTCACGTGCAACGAACGGGAAGGTTACAAAGATTGTTGCGATAATAATACCTGGTACAGAGAAAATGATTTTCACTCCATGTTCAAGTAACCATTCGCCAAGAGCACCCCTCGGTGTGAAAAGTAAAACGAATACTAATCCTGCGATAACTGGTGACACAGCAAACGGCAGTTCAATAAGAGAGAGTAATACTTGTTTTCCTTTAAACTGAAACTTTGTAATAAGCCACGCGGCCGCTACCCCAAATATCGTATTAAGCGGCACAACGATTAACGCAACGAGAAGCGTTAATCTAATTGCTGAAAATGCTTCTTGATCTGTAATAGCGGCAATGTATACATCCATCCCTCTTTCAAAGGCTTTTAGAAAAATAGTTATGAGTGGCAGTAATAGAAAGAGAGATAAAAATAAAACTGTAATCGTAATTAATACGCCTGGTACAAGCTTAGATTCTTTTTTAGCTGATACGCTTTTTACTATTTTCTTTTCTAATAATGTTGGTTCCATTTTCTCTCCTCCTATTCACTTTTTAGTTCATGCCTTCTACTCCAGCTTTGAATCATATTAATAAGAAGAAGGAAAAGGAGGGAAATAATAAGCATCACGGTCGCTACAGCTGTTGCCCCCGCGTAATCATATTGTTCTAGTTTCGTCATAATCATCAGTGGTGCAATTTCTGTTTTCATCGGCATATTACCTGCGATGAAAACGACAGATCCGTATTCTCCTAATGCTCTTGCAAATGCGAGTGAAAAACCGGCAAGAAGAGCGGGAAAGATTTCTGGTAAAATGATTTTCACAAATATTTGTAAGCGGGATGCACCTAAACTCGAAGCTGCCTCTTCTACTTCTTTATCAATATTTTGCAGCACTGGTTGCACCATTCGAACGACAAATGGTAAACCGATAAAAGTAAGCGCAACGATAATTCCGAGTGGTGTAAAAGCTACTTTTATATGAAACAGACTAAATATTTTCCCAATCCATCCATTTTCCGCATAAAGCGTTGTAAGTGTAATACCAGCTACAGCTGTCGGAAGTGCAAACGGTAAATCAATGAGTCCATCTAATAGTCTTTTTCCTGGAAATTTGTAGCGTACGAGCACCCATGCTATTAATAAACCGAAAATGGCATTTACAATAGCAGCTGCAAATGAAGTTGTAAAACTAACTTGATAGGAATGCAACACACGCTCGTTCGTTATAACCCCAGCGAACTTCTTCCAACCTAACTGTGAAGTTTGAATAAATACGATAGAAAGTGGTATAAGTACGAATAAACTCATGTACAACATTGTAAATCCAAGCGATAATCCAAACCCTGGTAAAACACGTTTCTTCCTCATCCTCTTTCACCTCATCCCCCTTTAGCAGTACGCATTATTTTTGATAAATTTTATCGAATACGCCGCCGTCATTAAAGTGTTTCTCCTGCGCTTTTTTCCAGCCACCAAATAGTTCATCTACTGTAAATAATTGAACTTTCGGAAATTGAGATGTATATTTTTCTGCTACTTTTTCATTACGTGGACGATAAAAGTTTTTTGCCGCAATTTCCTGTCCTTTTTCTGAGTACAAATATTCAAGATACCCTTCTGCTACTTTTTTCGTTCCTTTTTTATCAACGACTTTATCTACAACCGCTACTGGTGGTTCTGCAAGTACACTAATAGAAGGGGTTACAATTTCAAATTTATCTTTTCCAAGCTCTTTTTGGGATAATAACGCTTCATTTTCCCATGCGATTAATACGTCACCAATTCCTTTTTCAACAAATGTTGTCGTTGCTCCGCGCGCTCCTGAATCTAATACTTCTACGTTTTTATAAATTTGGCTAACAAACTCTTTCGCCTTATCTTCAGTATTATTATATTTTTTCAGTGCGTATCCCCACGCCGCTAAATAGTTCCAACGTGCCCCGCCTGATGTTTTTGGGTTTGGTGTAATGACAGACACACCTTTTTTCGTTAAATCATCCCAGTCTTTAATACCTTTCGGGTTTCCTTTTCGAACAAGAAATACAATTGTTGACGTGTATGGAGTGGAATTATTCGCAAGTCGCTTCTGCCAATCTTCTGCTAATTGTTTTTTCTTACTAATCGCATCAATATCATAAGCAAGTGCTAGTGTAACAACATCTGCTTCTAAGCCATCAATAACAGAGCGCGCTTGACTTCCAGATCCCCCGTGTGATTGTTTTACATTTACTGTTTGCCCGTGCTTCTCTTTCCAATACTTCGCAAAATCTTTATTGAAATCTTGATATAACTCCCTCGTTGGATCATAAGAAACATTTAAAAGCTCAACTGTTTTTTTATCTCCACTTCCTTCAGAATTACTAGTGGATGTTGCCGAACCACACCCTGATAAAAGTACAACTGCTGATAATAAAACACCTGTACTTTTCATAAACGCTGTCTTACCCCACTTTTTCATCGTTAAGCCCCCTTAGTTTATACAATAGAAAAAGGCACACAATATATTCACAAACGTGAACATTGTGCGCCTTCAGTTTATCTGATTAGCTTCTAATGTATTGTATTCGATTTCTTTTCATTTTAATTCTGTAATTCATATGTGTCAACTTGGAATTTGAATTTTCTTATTAAACTAAAATATTGGCATACTTCGAGCCCAATGATTTTTCAAATCAGCAAATTCTTTTGGTAACTTACTATTTTCATTCCATTCTAATTTATATGCATTTACTAACACCGTAGCCATTGATTCACGGTCCATTACTCCATTTTGATTAAAATTACCGTTCTTATCATTTTCAGAGTTCATTCATAATTTCACAAATAAGATATTGCACCCGACGTAAGCGTTAATTTCTTCTGTTCTACGTATGTCCCCTCCTTGTTGGTCATATACAGGTTTAAATATATGGCACCACCGCTTAATCAATACAAAAAAAATGAGGCAACCACCTCCAAAGATGGTTGCCTCATTTTTACACTTGCATCGCTTTCTCTCTCAATGCTCTTCTTAACAACTTACCCGTCGTATTCTTCGGCAATTCTATTAAAAACTCAATGCTTTTCGGCACTTTATATTTCGCTAAATGTAACGTGCAGTAATGCATTAGTTCTTCTTCTGTTACGTTTGCTTGCTTCAAAACGACGTACGCTCGCACAGCTTCTCCTAAGTTTTCATCAGGAACACCGATTACGACAACTTCCGCTACTGATTCGTGCGTATATAATACTTCTTCTACTTCACGAGGATATACGTTATAACCGCCAACTAAGACGATATCTTTTTTACGATCCACGATATAGAAGTAACCTTCTTCATCCATTTTCGCCAAGTCACCTGTATATAGCCAGCCGTCTTTCAATGTCGCAGCTGTATCTTCTGGTGCATTATAGTATCCTTTCATAACGTTAGGTCCGCGAACGATTAATTCGCCGACTGCGCCGACAGGTACTTCTTCCCCAAGTTCATTTACAATTTTATTTTCTACATGCCAAATATTTGTGCCAATTGATCCTGGTTTACGAGGACGATCTAGCGGATTGAAACAAGTAACTGGTGATGCTTCTGATAAACCGTATCCTTCTGAAACAATAACGTTAAAACGTTTTTCAAAGTTTTGCAGAAGAGCAACAGGCATCGATGCACCACCGGAAATACAAAGACGAAGCGTCTTCACATCTTCTGCGCTTGCTTCTTCAAATAAATATAAATAATTGTACATTGTCGGTACGCCAGCAAAGATCGTTGGTTCGTACGTGCGACAAATACGGAATACTTCTTTCGGACTAAATTTCGGTAACATTAAAATCGTTGCCCCGTTCACAATCGGTGCATTTACCGCAACTGTTAAACAGAATACATGGAACATAGGCAGTGCCGCAACAACGCGGTCATCAGCCGTATATTGTAAATACGACGCCACATCGTTCGCATTACTATATAAATTTTTATGTGTTAACATAGCGCCTTTCGGTTTTCCAGTTGTGCCCGAAGTGTATAGAATAACCGCTACATCTTCTTCATCTAGTTCAGGACCTTCGTAAGTTGTATCTCCAGTCCCCACAAAACTAGTAAACGTTTTCATTTTTTCGGTTTCTGTATGGTTAAAATCTGATGAGGTTTCACATATTATGATGTTTTCTAATGAAGGAAGTCTTGTTGTAAGAGATTGTATAACAGGTAGAAGGACGTCGAGTACGATGATTGTTTTTACATCTCCATTTTGTAAAATATAATGCATTTCGTCTGCTGTATAAATTGGATTAACTGGAATAACAGTTGCTCCGGCTTTCATTGTTCCGTATAAACCGACCAAAAAATGTGGTGAGTTCCCAACAACTAATGCGACATTGTCCCCTTTTCCAATGCCCATTTCTGCTAAATTGCTAGAAAACCTTGTGACCATTTTGTTTAATTGGTCATATGAGACCGACTGATCCATAAATATATAAGCCGGTTTTTCCCCCTTCTTTTTTGCCGTTTCAGCCAAAGATTGAACGAGATTCACAAAAACCCCACCTTTATAAATTTTAGAATATTTAAAAATTCTAAATTAATTATATTAAAAGAAAATTAAAGTGGCAAGTGATATTCTATTAACTGCATATAGACAGATCACCTTCTCTTAGTTTACTTTGGAAAAATAAGGGGATTTTATTTACAAGTAATTTATAACACTAGACCAAAAATCATTTTAGGATAATATGCACTCATCTTTTCTCTAAGTTTATCAAGTTCTTCTTTATTTAATGTCGTATGCTCCCCGTGCAAGTTAAGAGCATCCGCTCCATCTTCATGAAAATAAACTGTAACATATAATGCCGGTAACCCTATATTGTCTTCATCTATTGATAAGACGACATCTGGTGTTTTATTAACAGTGCTGAATGTTTCATTTCTTTTCCACTTCTTATTTTGAAACATGTCTTGTATATCATGTATCTTTCGTTTGTTATCTGTATGCGTAAAATATATAACATTATCCTCCGCTGGTTTTCCGATAGACAAAATTGTACGACTTGAGGGCGATCCACTGTTACACGCTGTCATTCCGACGGCGAAGCTGAGTAATAATACAACGTACATTACCCTTTTCATTTCGATTCGCCTCCTTTTGAATATATATATTCCTTTACGAGGGCAAATGTCCTGTGATTTTATGTTTTGTGGTAAATGAAATTATATGAGTGATTTTTCAGTTATATCAGCGCAGCTCGATTTATATCGGCGATTTTTCAAATATATCAGCGCAACTCCATTTATATCAGCGATTTTCCAGTTATATCGACTTACCGACAAAATCTGACAATCTACACAAAAAGAAAGAGGCTGCCCGTTATGGCAACCTCCCTTATTTTTAGAAAAATAAATGTAAGAAATCTTCTGTTGTAATGTTACCGAAGTAACGTGCGATATCTACGCCTTCTAAAGCTACAGTGAATGCATCTTTATCGAATTGAACGCCTGTTAGACGCTCTTCAATATCATGAACATCTAGTGAACCGAAGAAGTCGCCGTAAATTTTGCATTCTGTTACTGTTCCTTTTTTCACTTCAAGACGAACGTCAACTTGTCCAACTGGGAAGCGGTGTGAATGTTGTAAGTTGAACTTCGGTGATTTTCCGTAGTTCCAATCCCAATTTTGGTAACGTTCTTCAGAAAGTTTATGGATCTCTTTCCAATCCTCTTCTGTTAATTCATACGTTGGGATTTCTGTTTCTCCTTCGAAAATTGTTTCTAGAAGAAGTTGTCTAAACTCTTCTGTCGTCATTTCTTCGTTTAGGAACTCTGTAATGTTCGCAACGCGGCTACGGATTGATTTAATACCTTTTGATTGGATTTTATCCATTTTTACTTTTAACGCTGATACGACGTGATCGATTTCAGAGTCAAATAGTAACGTACCGTGACTGAACATACGACCTTTCGTTGCGAACTGCGCATTACCCGAAATTTTTCTACCTTCAGCTAAAATGTCGTTACGACCACTTAGTTCTGCATTTACACCTAATTTACTAAGCGCTTTCGTTACAGGCTCAGTAAATTTTTTGAAGTTGCTGAAACTGTCTCCATCATCTTTTGTAATAAAACTGAAGTTTAAGTTTCCTAAATCATGATATACTGCGCCTCCGCCTGATAGACGACGAACGACATGAATACCTTTTTCTTTTACGTAATCTGCATTAATTTCTTCTACTGTGTTTTGGTTTTTACCAATGATAATCGAAGGCTCATTAATGTAAAACAGTAAATATGTTTCGTTAATATCTAAATTCTTCACACAATATTCTTCAATCGCTAAGTTTATTCTAGGATCTGTAATCCCTTTATTATCAATAAATAACATCGTATCACCTCATGAGTTCCATACGTAACCACTATGCGCTAACGTAATATGGCCACTGAAAATTTGTTTTGCTTCTGTTACTAAATCAGATGGGTTGCCTGTATGCGGTAAGTGCGTTAATAAAAGTTCTTTTACATTCGCATCTTTTGCAATACTTGCTACTTCTGTACTATTCATATGCCCTGCTTTTGCAGCCTCTTGATGTGCATACATATTACACTCACAAATGAAAAGATCAGCATCTTTCGTGAATGGAATGAATTCAGGAATATAACTTGAATCAGCGCTGTATACTACAGCATCATCTCCAGCTGTAATACGCATCGCAAAGCATGTAACAGGATGAACAGTTTTTAAGAACGAAATCGAGAACGGTCCAACTTGAAGTGTTTCTTCTGGATTGTACGCGATTCCTTTCGTATGTGGTTCATGTGTTAAAGAATGGAATCCATTCTCGTCAAACGTATGACCGTATATTGGTAATTCCGGTAGTTGCCTTGTTGTCGCACTCGTAATTAATCTCGCATATTGCAATACCCCGATATCCGCAACATGATCGTGATGATAGTGTGACAGTACAACTGCATCTATATGAGATGGTGTTATATATTTTTGAAGCTGTGCTAGTACACCACTACCACAGTCCACAAGTAAACGAAAACCATCGTGTTCAAACAAATACCCCGACGTTGCTTCTCCCGCTTCTGGAAAGCCGCCCCAAAAGCCGACAACAGTCATTTTCATATGTATCCATCCTTTCTAAAACCGAGTAGAAATGCATGTTTTACTTACATCCTACATTGTTAACTATAATCCATTTCCTAAACTTTTTCATTAATTTTCAATTTTGTTATAAAACAGTTGTTGACTTTTATTTTTTGTACTAATACAATGATAGTAAGAAATGGAAATGGAGGGATTGACATGATCGATCAACCAATGGAGTTTTTCAGAAATTTACCGACGAAAACTTGTGCGCACTGCGGGAAAGAAATTGATGAGCAACACGAAGCATACCATAACAAATGTGATGATTGCGTTCACGAAGAATAGTAGTTTTTGAACATAAAAAAACCTAGCAGACATAGTCTACTAGGCTAATAACATCTTATCCTTCATCGTTGAACCTTTCACCAAGAGCTCCAGTTCAAACTCATACAATTCTTTTTTCCGATAATTTTTCGTATGGATTTTATCCATCATCAGGTCGACAACTTTTCTGGCCATTTCATCAATTGGCTGTTCAATTGTCGTAATACCTGGTTCTGTAATCTGCGATAATATTTGATTATCAAAACCGATAACAGCGAGATCATCTGGAATGCTCCAGTTATGGCGTTTCGCCTCTGAGATAATTCCAGCTGCTACCTCATCGCCTCCTGCCAAAATCGCGGTAGGATTTTTTTTGTCCTTTAATACTTCATGGAATATTCGTTTTCCATCTTCCCAAGAGAAAGCGTTTTCAAGAAAGTCAATCGCTTCTACTTGGCGGCTCTTCTCAGTTATTGCACGTAAAAAGCCCATTTTTCGCTGCTGGCTAACGACTTTGGTTTCGTTACCACGGCAAAAAATAAGATTACGATATCCTTGATCTAACACATGCTTCGCAGCTATGTATGCTCCTTGCGCATGATCAAACTTCACTGTTGGAATATTTGCTTCCTCAATATATTCATTACACAACACGATTGGACCGTGCTGTAAGTATGGCTCTACATCTTCCCACGGATTTTCTAGTGAACATAGAATAATCCCATCTACTTGTTTCGTAGATAATAATTGTAAATACTCCATCTCTTTTTCCGGTAAATATCTTGTTTGACAAATAATCAGTTTATATTTATGTTCAGAAGCAGCAATCTCGATTGCTTCAATAAATCTACTGAAGAAAGGATTTGTAATCCTTGGAACTAGCACCGCAATTGTTTCCGTTTTTTGTTTACGAAGCCTTCTCGCCGCAGAATTAGGAACGAAGCCTAAATGCTTCATTGCTAATTGAACCCTTTTTTTCTTCTCATCTGAAACATATGGATGATTATTAATCACCCTAGAAACCGTTGTCCTTGATAACCCTGCTAATTTCGCCACGTCCTCTATAGTCGACACGAAATTCTCCCCCTTTGCATGAAAACGTTTTCTTAAATTGATTATATAGTATATTATTGGAAACTGCAATATCGGTTGTTATGATTTTACTATATTAATATTATACATAGGTAAAAGTCTGTTAATGCAGGGGCAATATACTGCTTTTAGAAATTTACGTTATGTACATTCCTTTTCTTAATACCATATATTCTTTATTTAATATAAAAGCCCATCAATACATCATCTCCATATGATCCATCTTCATATTTAATTTGCTTTCGTTGCCTTCCTTCTTCTACAAAACCCATACGTTTGTACACTTTAATTGCCCGATCATTAACAGAAACTACACCTAAGCAAATTTTCTCTAAACCTTTCTGCCCTTTAGCCCAACTAATAAGAAATTCAATTAATTTCGTGCCGATGCCTTGATTACAATACGCCTCTTTAATCCCCATTCCCATTGTGCCTGCGTGTTGTAACCGTTCTAGTTCATATCGGTTGAAAAGTAAAAAGCCTACCACCTTATAATCTACTTCATACACAATATAAAGATTACCTTTCTCATTACTTTTCCGTATCTTTTCTCTTTCTGCATCAATATCATTCGGTAATTTCTTTGGAGATACTATGAAAAACTTTGTAGTATTTTCCGATAATATAATTTCTTTTCTAATGTTCATTATTGCTTCTGCATCAGCCTCTTTTGCTAATCGTATCATTGAATCACCTCGTACTTTTTCTTTTAAAAAATAATATTAAAACTATAAAACGTCCAATATGCAATATTGCATATTGAGAATCTTTTTACTCTTGATACAATATTCATACATCAAAATAAAAGGAATGTATGCAATGAATCCAATATTAACAGCTGCAAAACAACTATTACATAAAGAAGAAAAGATTTTATCTACTTTAAAATGTTCACTTACTGGCTATATGATTACGCATAAAGTCCCGTATCCTGGCATGTTACTTGCTACTAATAAAAGACTTCTCTTTTTTAGCCAATATAAAAACACATTCATTGCCGAATTTGATTACGAAAAAATTCTATCCATAGAAACGAAGAGAAGAATCTTTGACAAAAAAATAATATTTTACTATGAAGATGAATATATAACGCTTGGATACATTACAAGTTCGAATGTTGAAGCGTTCATAGACTTACTACAAAGAAACAGCAAGACTAGCACAGGCTTATAATCAGCGGGGATCCCCTCGCTGATTCATTATTTTAACTCCTCCCACTTCGTCCAAACTTCTCTCCCGTTTATACGGTACATATTATCCTCTCTATCCATAAACCTATGTACAATAAATTCACGTCTAATTGTACAAAAATCATCATGATATTGTTTTATAAATGTATTAATTTCTTTTTCTGTATATTGATTTCCAGCATCTAACTTGCTAATTAAAAGCTCTAACAATACTAGTTTCTTCTTCTTTTGACCTGGAATCGATTTTAAGCGCTCCTCTTTATCGAAAAAGTTACGAATGGTCGTATCACGGAATTTCATTTCACTTTCAGTCATTTTTTATCCTCCATCACTTTTTTTCTTTATCTTTTCACTTAAAATATCAATAAAGTAATATCCACCCATTAACACATAATAGAACGTAAGTATTCCAAATGCATCTTTCATACTTGTATATACTTCTTTATCAAACAATATAGGTGAAAGGGCATAAACAAGAAAGATTATTAGCGGATTTACGATAAAATAATAAGTAAGATTGCCTTTCATCATATCAACTCTTCTACCCTATGTTTCTCTGTAAATTGTTGTAATTCCTTTTCTTTCGTTTCTATAGCTTTTAGAAAGATTTATAGATGAACTAAGGAAAAGATGCCCTCTATTAAAATAAAAAAGCACCAAAAAGGTGCTTTTATCTACGCTTCAACCGATTGATTTTCAGCAACATTTTTAAATTGTCGTTTGTGCATCAAAGTTAAGGAAGCGATTGTTCCAAGTGATGATACAACGATAAAGATCATGAGCATTCCTATGTTTTTCCACATGAAGTCAAAGTCTCCACTCGATACGACTGCTTTCAATCCTGATACAGAGTATGTCATCGGTAACCAAGCATTGAATGGTTGTAAAAACTTCGGAATCAATTCTAGTGGGAATGTTCCAGCACTTGTTGTAAGCTGCATAATTAATGTGATGATGGCGATAAAACGGCCTGCATCACCGAATGCTGTTACTAAACATTGAATTAATGCGATAAATGCTAAGCTTGTAACGATGCTAAAGAGTATGAAGTACGGAATACTTTGTACTTCTACACCTAATCCGAACAGTAATATAACATCTGCTACTATCGCTTGAATAATACCGACGGATAGTAAAACACCGAACTTACTAATAAACCAGCTAAACCCTGATTTTGGAACACCGACTGTATCGCGTAATGGGTATACGATAGATAGTAGTAATGCCCCAACGAATAAACCGAGTGATAAGAAATACGGCGTAAATCCAGTTCCGTAGTTTGGAACTTCCGCTATTTTTTCCGTCTTCACTTTTACAGGACTTGCAAACATATCATACGTTTTATCCGTCCCTTTTACTTCACCAGTTTTTTCTGCTCCTTCGCCAAGTTTCTCAGCAAGTTCACCTGAACCATCGTTTACTTTTACGAGACCATCCGTTACTTTTCCTGATCCGTCTGCTAGTTTATTAACGCCATCGATTAGCTGGGTTGAGCCAGTTGATAATGTGCCTAAGCCTGTTGTTACTTGACCGGAGCCGTCTGCTAATTGATTTACTCCACCTGCCATTTGATTTGCTCCTACAGATAATGTTCCTAAACCACCTGTTACTTGGCTTGAACCATCTGCTAATTTGGATACCCCTGCTGATAATGTTCCTAAACCGCCTGTTACTTGACCGGAGCCATCTGCTAATTTGGACACCCCTACAGATAATGTTCCTAAACCGCCTGTTACTTGGCTTGAGCCATCTGCTAATTGATTTACTCCACCTGCCATTTGGTTTGCTCCTGCAGACAATGTTCCTAAACCGTCTGTTACTTGACTTGAGCCATCTGCTAATTGATGTACACCACCTGCCATTTGATTTGCTCCTACAGATAATGCACCTAAACCGCCTGTTACTTGACCAGAGCCATCTGCTAATTGATTTATCGCATCAATTAATTGATCGGATTCATTTTTAAATTTATTTGCGCCTTCTTTTGCTACATTTAAATTCTTACCAAACCCTTGGAAATTTTCAACAAATCCTTTTTGTGCACTGGCTAATTTCTCAATACCCTCTGTTAAAGAGTCCAATTTCGCTGTATTCGGTAGTTTGTTTTGTGCATCACTTGTTTTTTGATTTATTTCGCCTTTTAATTGTTTTACTTCTTCATTTAATTTATTTGTTCCACCTGCTACTCCGGTAGATTTTTGTTGAACTGTAGCTGTACTTTTTGCAGCACTTGTTATAAATGGTTGTAACTGCTCTTGATATTCTTTCGGTAAACTCTCGATTTGCTTTTGTAAATTCGCTACATCTTGCGCTGCATTTTTTGCATCTCCTGCTGTTGATTGCGTAAGTTCATTTAACTGATTTACATTCGCCCCAGCTCCATCTATTTTCTCATTTACTGTATTCAATATAGAAGGGCCTTTCGACTGTATTTCCTCTAAACCTGCAGCAGAATTTTTCACTTTACTATTTAAATCTTGCAAACCCTTTTCAATTTTTTGAGAAGCTACCTCTAATTGGTTTTGTCCCCCAACCAGTTGTTCCATACCATTTGATAAATCAGTTGTTCCTGTTTTTAATTCACCGGATTTACTTACTAATTTGTTCAAACCACCGGTCACTTTCTCAGATCCATTACGCAATTCGCCAATACCTTTTTGCATTTCACCCGTTTTGTTATTTAACGTATTTAAACCGTCTGTTACTTTTCCTGACCCATCTACTAATTTTCCGATACCTGTTTGCATCTCACTTGTTTTACTATTTAACGTATTTAAACCGTTCGTTACTTTTCCTGATCCATCTACTAATTTCCCGATACCTGTATTGCTATTTAGTGCATGTAAACCATCTGTTACTTTTCCGGATCCGTCTACTAATTTCCCGATACCCGCATTGCTATTCAGTACATGTAAACCATCTGTTACTTTTCCGGATCCATCTACTAATTTTCCGATACCTATTTGCATCTCACCTGTTTTACTATTTAACGTATTTAAACCTGCTGTCACTTTCCCAGATCCATCAAATAGTTTCCCAACGCCATCCTTCATCTCCCCAGATTTCCCTTGCAGTGTATGAAGGCCATCCGTCACTTTACTTGAACCATCATGCAGCTCACTTGATCCGTCTTGTAGTTTATTTGCTCCTTCCGCCCCATCTGCTAATCCTTTTGAGACGTCTTGAATGGAATCAAACATTTTCTCTGCATATGTTTTCGTTAACGTGCTTGCTACTTCACCTTTAATTTTTTCAATGGCTGTTCCTCCAATTTGTGAAGATAAGAAGTTTAAGCTTTCGTTTGGAATGTACTCTAAGTTTAATGGCTTTGGATTGTCTTTTAGTAACGTTGTAGCGTTACTTGAGAAGTCATCTGGAATGCGCACTAACATGTAATACTTTCTACCTTCCATTCCTTTCTTCGCTTCTTTTTCACTTACGAACTCCCATTTAAAACTTTTATTATCTTTTAAATTATCAACGAGCCCTTTTCCGACCTCAATTGATTTCCCATCAAATACTGCGCCTTTATCTAAATTGACTACTGCAACTGGTAAGTCATCTAACTGTTTATACGGATCCCAAAAGGCCCACAAAAACATCCCTGCATATAAAATCGGTACGAATAAGACCGCAATAATTGGAATTAATATTTTTTTACTTTTTATAATTTCCATGAACTCTTTCCGAAGTAACTGATTCCCTTTCATAATTTCTCCCCCTTTTATAAAATGACCAAAATGTTCATATAGTCATTTTTACCCAAACAAAAAGGCTATACTTGTTCATACATATGCCTTATCCCCGAATTTATTACTATGCAACTTTTTCTTATTATGATTATAATTTTTCTATATCCCCCCCTTAACTTAAATATATGACCGTATTGTTCATTTGGTCATTTTTTATAAAATTAAAAGGATTATCTTAGTTTGACAATCCTTTTAGTAAATAAAGTTCAAATAACTCTGCAATTTTTTCTTTTTCTAGCGGTTCGTGATTTTTTTCCCAATCAAAAATAAGCGATACATATAGACGAAGCATAATAAATGCTGTAATTTCTGGATCACATTTGCTAATTTCACCTTTTTCAATCGCAATCTTTAAATACGATTGAATAACAGAAACGATTTCCACATCAACTTGTTGCATCACTTCTTGTACTTCTTTCGTTCCCATATCGCGCTCTTCTTGAATTAATTTAATCATGAGCTGATGTTCTTTTCTAAATTCCAAGATGCTATATAATGCTCTATGTACATTTTCAAAAAATGAAACATCTGAACGAATTGCACTTTCTGCAACTTGCTTCATTTCTGTAATTAAATTAGAAATAATTTCACCAAATAACTCTTCTTTATTTTTGAAAAAAGTATAAATCGTTCCTTTCCCTACATTCGCTAACTTCGCTACTTGATCCATCGTTGTTGCTTTATAGCCGAACGCTGAAAAAGACTTTGTTGCAGCCTCAATAATAGAACGTTTTCGATCTATTGCCACATCATCACCTCCAAAAATGACCAATTGGATAATATAGTCAATCAGTACATCTTTGATATTACCACACGCTTACATTCTATACAAGTTCTCTTTTTATTATTTCCAGTATAAAAAAATTCCAGTCAGTGTATATCATACTTTCCATAGTTTATCAAAAAGTATACTTGTATGGAAAGCTAGAATATATTCGTAAATAATTGCTGACTAGATCCCACTAGAAATTTAATAAAATAGACAGTGTTCTTAAAACCAACGGTTTAAGAACACTGCCTTTTATTTTGACATAGAAAGTAATATTTTCTCCATCTCTTTCTTAGTTAGATCATCATCAATTATCTCTTCGTATATCTTTGTATCTCTTGTAAAAATATCATTTACTATGACAATTTGATAATCACTATTCTTACCTTGTGCTGGTACAAACATTTTAAGGCCCCTTAACTTCCCCTCTCCATGAGAAGATTTATTATATACCATTCCTTTCCCATCTAAACTATAACTTTCTAGATTCTCTACTCCAGGCATCATATAGTGTAGCGGATCCTTACCACCATTAACATTACCATCCATATACATCCTTGACTGGTAAATTGTAAAACCATATTTTCCTTTTGTATATTCTGATTTAATAACTAATTCTACATCTCTTCCAAAATATGAGTCAGCCCATTCTCTCTTTAATTCATAACCTTCAGGTATATAAGTCGGCTGCTTAATTTGATACGGTACATGTTCTTTCGCTTCTTCTATAGTATATGTTAAAGACTTCTCCAGCTTATCTCCAAGCGGTTTTAATGTCTTCTCAATAGTAGCTAGTCTTTCTTGATCAGCTTTCTTCAAGCGTTCAGGTTTATATTCCTTTGTATCTCCATCATAATTCTCAGGCACATTTTTCTTAACCATTGCTTTTTTATGAATTTCTTGCGCTTCCTTAAATAATCGAACATACTGCTCAAATTCTTCTTTTGTAAAATTCTTTTCTGCCAAATACAAAAAATCTGTATTCTTTTTATATGACGTTATTGACATCCCCCATTCTCTACTTGCATTCTCTGGTGTACCATATACTGTTTCTATCGCTTTTTCAAATGCAGGTTTATATTGCTTGTTTTCTACAACCTTTTCCTTCTGTCTTTCATCTCCCTCAGTTATCCTTGCATTTAATAAAAATCCGCCTGCTATAGCTGCTATAGCAATCACTCCGAGTAAAGAAAGACGATACGATTTCTTTTGGAATTTTTTAATCATAATGATTCTCCTTTTTAGTGTTCGTTTATTTCTACTTAAATTTGCTAGGCTTGGTACTTGATAGGAATAGTGTTCTAAAAGGGTAATAATTGTATGACCGTATGCAATTTGTTCCTCTTTATCTATAAAAGTAAGTGCATATGCATCACAGGCTAATTCTTGATCTTCTCGCATACAAAAATAGGCGTACCAAAGAATTGGATTGAACCAATTTAATAGGATTAAACTGTACATAATCCAATTTACAGCTACATCGTTTCTCTTAATATGAGCTAACTCATGGTAAAAGACATATTGTAATTGTTGTTCATTTAATACTTTCATATGTTTTTTTGATAGTAATACTTTCGGGCGAAAGAAACTAAAAACCGTTGGACTTGCAATCTTTCCTGCAAGACGTAATGAAACTGCCTTCTTCATTTTCATAGACTGCTTACAGCGATTAAACACTGTAGTGACCTGTTCGTCCGTAATATCCGGTTGTTTCTTTATGTAAGAATATAAACGTCTATTTGTAAGAAACGTGATGGCTGCTAATATGATTACCCCAGCTAGCCACACATACAAAGCAAGTTTGTATAAAGAAAATGTAGTCTGTTTTTCCGAACTGACTTTTACTTCCGGTTCGCTAGTTTTTGTCACCATTTTAGAATTTGATTCCAATTCCACTTTTCGGTCGCTTTCTATGTTCACTATATTCTCAGTAGCCGGCATATTTTTTGGAATAACTTCCGATACGCTAGAACTATAAGAAAGTAATGAGTAAATGCTATAAGAGCTATCTGGCGACCACGGTAAAAGGAGTCTTATCATTAATACGATCCACAGCATATATTGCCACCGGGGGGTTAATTTATTTCTAAATAGAACTTTTATACATAAAATAAATCCGACTAATATGCTAGCCATAAGTGACGTTTCTATAAGCCAATCAAAAAAATGAGGAAGGTATACATTTATAAGCGTGTTTATCATTTTTATCGATCCTTCCTCTTATTCTCCTCTGTCTTCTCATCTAAAATGCGTTTTAATTCATTAATATCTTCTGAAGATAATTTCTCCTCTTTTAAGAAATTAACAAGTAATGGCTTAAACGCTGCACCGCAAAAACGTTTTAGTAAAGATTTCGTTTCCACTTGCAAATAATTATCTTGTGATACTAACGGGTAATAAGCGTACATACGCCCTTTATCTTGATGGTAAGAAACGGCTTCCTTTTGCACTAATCGATTAATTAATGTGCGGATTGTTTTCGGTTTCCAGTCCATTGCATCTTCCAGTTCTTCTATAATTTCATTCGCTGTTTGCGGAGAACTCGACCAAAGTACTTTCATAATTTCTAATTCCGCTTCAGATATTTTAGGTAATTGATTTGTCATCGTCTGTTTCACTCCTAAGTATTACATTTGTAATCTATAATTAAGATTACAAATGTAATACTTAATTGTCAACCATATTTTAGAAAAATTAATTTCAGCTAAACCTTACTTCACAACAACAAAATTCCTCTTTTTCAAATAATCAAATAAAAAAACAAGAAAATCTTTACAATTAATAGTAATATAGAAAATAGACAAGTTTATCAAAACAGTGGAGGCTTTTTCAGTCATGATGCGTGCACTTCGTTTAAATATAAAGCAAGCTTTTTGTAGTCGTATTTCTTTAATTATGATGCTTAGTGGATTCGTTCTTATTTGCATTTATCACTATTATTATGTAATTCGTTATTTAGGAAACGCAGCAAATGGTCCTATATCAACAGATTTAAAATGGATTGGATTTCGCGACAATGAAATGGATGTTTATTTATTATTAATGCCAGTTATTGCGAGTTTCCCCTTTAGTACAAGTTACAATTCGGATAAGTCCGATGGTTTTAAACCGTTTGTGAGTAAGGGGATTTCTATATTTCCTTATTCAGTAGCGAAATATATCGTTACTTTTTTTTGCGGAGGATTTCTTTATACACTTCCATTCATCTTATCGTTATTATTTTGCAAATTAACCATTCCAGACGGAACACCTACGGTTGGTTCAGGCATCATAAATGCTGATGGAATGTTCGCAAACCTATATTTTGATGCGCCTCTCACTTACATTGCTGTATATATCGGAATTAATTTTTTATTTGCAGGTTTAATGGCCCTTTTAGGACTTGCTGCATCTGTATGGTCACAAAAAGACTATATGGCAATTCTCTTTCCATTTGCAGCCGCCTCCATTCCTTACGTCCTGCTAAATACAATACTTCCTTCAATAGGCGGAGCACCTTTTCATTTATATGATCCGAAACAACCATTGCAAGGCATGTCACCATATATTTTAATGACGCAATGTGCTTTCTTCCTTTTCGTTAGCTTACTTATGTATATACAAGGAGTAAAGCGGGATAGAAAAAAATATAAAAGAAGACTGCAAAAAAGAGAGCGGTGTAGAAAAGCGTTTCAAGTATAATAAAACCCTAATTTCCTTACTATATTGGAAATTAGGGTTTATTTACTATTCACTTATGGCGTACCTGCCACCCCCCATAAAATAACGACCGCTACAAAGTAAATCGCTTTAATACCTACAACTAAACATAATGAAACAATTGCATATTTACTTAATTCTCTTCTTGCACCTATTAAAGTGAAAATAACCGCCAAACTAAATGTTATATAAGAAGCTGCTGTATGTATTAAGTTATACGTAATATCTAGATTGCTTGTAAGTCCTGTTATATCAGCTACAAACTGAAGCATGATGATCGTACTAAAAAAAATTGCAAACTGATTCATTACCTTTCCATTTATTTGTAACTGCATTGTTGTCCCCCTTATTAAAAACTAAATATTCAATCAATTTTATCATTAGATTACAAAAAAAGGAATCATCTCTTTATACTATTCTATAACGATGCAAAAAAAGAACGCTTAGTCACCTAAGCGTTCCACACTTTAAGAAGCCTTCTTCAAATCAATTTGAGCAAGTACTGGGTCGTGGTCACTTACACGTCCGTGTTCTTTCATAATGTTTGAGTTTAAGTGTACTGGGTCTACAATTGTGTGTGGTGCGATATTGTTTGTTACTAAAATATGATCTAACACTTGTGCATTTCCTTCGTGAATGTACGTGTAACGATTCTCTTTCGGCACTGTGTTTAACATATCTTTTAAGATTGTTCCCTCTAGTGTTTTTAGTGGTTTAGAGAATTCGAAATCGTTCATATCACCTAACACAACAACTGGTGCATTTGTATTCTTTTTCTGAATTCCTTGCACGAAATAATTTACTTCTTGTGCTAACTGAATTCGTTTGTCTTCACTCTTTAATACGAGCGGCTGCACTTTTCCAAATGGCGTTGCATCTCCTAGTTTTGAGTTTAAGTGATTTGCAACGACAACAATGTTTTGTCCTTGGAACGTAAATTCTGCCGCTAGCGGTTTACGTGTACTTTCAAACAATGGATTTTCGTCTCCAATACGAACAACATTCTTATCAAGTAACTTCGGTACCGTCGCTAATTTCACGCGTGATGGATTATAGAAGAAGCCGACGCGAATATTCGCTCCTGGTGCTCCTCCATCTTGATTATTGTTTGGAGCGATTTCTACATACTCATACTTCGGTCCACGAATTTCTAGAACTGCATCAATGATACGTTTTGCGCTTAATGACGCATCTGTTGTACCGTCATTAATTGATCCGTTATTATCTTGCATTTCCTCTACACCGATAATATCTGGCATTTTTAAGTTGTATTTAATAGAATACGCTAACGCTTTTACTTTTTCATCTGTTGTTTCTTTTTTATTCGCTGAGAAGTTTTCAATGTTATATGTAGCAACCGTTAACTTATCAAGACGTGGCTGAATATTTGCCCCTACTTGCTTAAATCCACCATCCACTACAGCTGGCAGTTCTGTTATTGGAGAAATACGGAAAGAACCGTAATCATATCCTACTACCCCTGTTATATCTCCAGTAAAAGTATCTCCTACTTTTGCTACATAATCGCGAGGTACTTTTACAGAAAGGCGCTCTGGGTTTAATTGATTTTCATCTAATAGAGGTGTGCCATATTGTGTTACTATTTTATCTCCACCATTTTTTACTGTTACATATAAATTTCCGTTTTTCTGAGGTGTAATAATTTTTGGTGTTGGCATCGTAACACGCATACCTTCTATACTTTCATAGAAGTCGATTGCATCTTCATTTGGATCAAATAAACCAAATGCATCATTATCAATAATCTGGTCCGGGATTTTCACACCATTTTCCCCAAGTACAATCGGTGCTGGCAAAGATTGATCTTTTGCGATTACAGCAACGCGGCTCGCTTTAATTTCAGTCGTCGTTAAGTCTGTTTCAAATCGTTCTGCATATCCTGGTCCAACATATTCTTCTACTACTCCATCAACTTGAATAAGATCTCCTACTGCTATATTCGCATCTTTTTTATATACGTACATACCTTCTGAAGTAGCTGGATCATTATCTGGCTGATTATCTTCTATATAAAAGCCGTTTTTATCAAGCGCTGTGACAACGCCTTCCACATTGTTTACTTTCTTCCCGTTGTAAGGAGACATATGTGATTTCCCTTGAATGTCATGAATACGAACCTGTTCATTATTTACGATAATAAATGAAAATGTCGAAATTGCTGAAGGAGTAAGTCCTTCTTTTTCTGCGATTGCTTTCACTACACTATTTTCATTCACTATAATTTGTCCATTATAACGAACACTTTTATTAGTAGGATTAGAGCCATCTAACGTATAGTAGATTGTTGCGCCTTCTGTATTCGTCGTTAATGTTACCGCTGTTCCTTTAGCAACTTCTCCACCGTTCGGTGAAGCTACTACATCGCTAACACGGTTTTGTCCTTCACCTTGAAACTTATAAGCTGTTACTGATTTTAGACCTGGGTTACTAAAATATAATTCAAGGGTCCCAGTCAAACTAACTTTCTTCCCGATATTTTCAGGGTGATCTTTTACATTCACTGCCGTTCTCACATCACCTTTCGGTAACTGAACGGGCATGATTTTGTCTGGATTCGTTTCGTTTGGCGAATCTGCAATTGCTACGTTTGTATCATCAAACTTAGCTGGATCCTTCGTATATTTAGAAGAACTTTGCGTATATCCAACAATATATCCTTCTACTATCCCCTTCGTTTTCCCTTGCTGCTTAAATACTTGAATTGCTTTTTCTACTGACATAGAAGCAGTTTCTTCTGCTTGCGCTAAAGTTCCAGTAAATGAAAGCAATAGCAAGAATGATAAAAAGACACTTAACAATTTCTTCACAGCCATTTTCCTCTCTCTATTTCATATTTTCTCAGCATTTCTATCATAACAAATGATTCGTTATATAGAACTATATTTCGACAAATTTTACAAAAGATTTATTTAATTTACAAGCTTTCAAACTATAATACAAAATAATAATTTTACACCTTCTACAAATACACTCTATAATGTTAGAGAGAGAAAACAGAAAATATCGACATTTAATTGGCATGTAAAATGGATTCATTTGAATAGGAGTGATTGGATGGAAGTGCAAACAGAAACATACCGCGCAGCTATGAATGGAACATTAGAACGTCATTTTTCAGATATGATTGCCGTTATACCAACTAGAATTACAATTGAGCAGTTAAAACAGCGACTAGAAACGATCGCTACTAAAGTTGATGATTTAAAAATTGTTTATAGTGATGAGACAAGCCTTATTGTTGAATTACATATGGGTGAAACAGTCATACCGTATGAACTGCATATTGATGAACCGAACGATCCAGAAGGATATAAAATGTACAATAGACAAGATGCTACAATCGTAGATCGTAATTTTGAAGATGCAGCTTTCGGCACTGAAATTTTCACTCGTACGCTATTTGTAGGCGATGTACTTGACTGCTTTTTCCAGCAGTTACAGTTCTTATGGAATCTCGCCCCAGATTTGTTATTTGTAATCGATTCAAGTGCAGCAATGAAAGTGATATCTAGAAGCTATATTGAATATCACGTTGAAAATGAATTATTACCTGACATTCCTGACTTATACGTTATTCATTCCGTTTATGAAGACGATAAAGACGGTGAGCCTACGCAATATTGGTTTCATACACATGGTCTTTTAAGAGCAGGCGTAACTGAAATAGAGTTAATTATTCCAAATCGCATTTCTTCCTACTACGGCATTAGCGATCTCTTTCAAACATTTGCTAATAATGCCGTTGAGAATGGACAAGTCCCTATGAATGAGCCTATCGTTATCGCACATAGTCAGCAAGGTTCTATACATACAGTCGCTGTTCCGTGGGAAAAAGGATTATCTTATATAGGGCATAAAACGAGTATGGACCAATTATCTTCAATCGAAGATGAGGAAGTGAAACTACAACCAATAGATGCACAAAATACATTCTTAGGCGGAATGGATGCCCGAGATGAATACCATCAATCTCCATCCGTTCTCTTATTCAAATTTAATACTTCAGAAGAATATATTGAAAGTTTTTTCAAAGAACACGAGGAAGCTACAGGGCTCATGTTCTATAAAACAAATAGTGAAACCGATCGTATGGCTTACAATGCGAAAAATACTTTTGGGTATTTCAGCAACATTTTTCACATTGAACAATCAAATGAAGATTTTCGTTTCCTTGCTAAGTTTGGTGTCTCCTACGAAGAAGGAAAAAGTGAACATATGTGGTTTGAAATGCAAAACATTACGGAAGATTTCATTCAAGGAATACTCATTAATGAACCATATTTCATAGAAGATATGAGTGAAGGAAATAGTTATCATTTAGATTTTGATAACTTAACAGAGTGGGTTATTTATGCAGGAGATGCTGTTATAAAGCCAAATAACTTATATATGTTTATTGGCGAATAAGTATTTTATATAATAAACGAAACGCCTTCAATATGATTGAAGGCGTTTCTTATAATTTATTGTGCGATTAATTCAGCATCTATTACTTTCTCCAAATGAGATAATACACGCTTTGCAGCTTCTTCACCTTGATTAATACAGTCTGGAAGTCCAGCGCCAGCATAGGAGCTACCTGCCAAGTATATACCTGGCAACTCTTTCTCCATAAATGTTGTGAGCTGTTTCATTCGCTCGTTATGGCCTACTGTATATTGAGGCATCGCTTCTTTCCAGCGACTTACGATTGTAAACTCTGGATCCTCTGTAATATCCATCGTCTTCTTTAAATCCTCTAGTACGAGCTGAACGAGTTCTTCTTCAGTTTGTTCTACAACCGCTTCATCACCAGCACGCCCGACGTAGCAACGAAGGAGTGTTTTTCCTTCTGGCGTTGTATGCGGCCATTTTTTATGCGTCCACGTACATGCTGTAATGGTGTAATCGCTATTTCGTGATACGACAAATCCTGTACCATTAATATCGCGCTGGATTGCAGACTTTTGGAAAGCAAGTGCCACATTCGCAACGGATGTGGATGGAATATTACGGAAGAAACGAAACTGCTTGTACTGAGCAAACATGGACGGCAATACTTTATGCGAAGTTGCCACTACGATGGCGTCCGCTTCTATTTCTTTTCCGTTACTAAGAGTAATTGTAGAACCATCACCCTGTTTTGCAACTTTTTCAATGCGAGTTCCCTTTATTATCGTACCTTCATGCATCTTTGCTTCGAGAGATTTTACGATAGATTCTAAACCTGTTTTCACTGTTTGGAACATTCCCTTTTTCGGTTCAGCTTTCTCTTCTTTCGGAGCGAGCGTACGCATACCGAGTGAAATACTGCGATGTTTCTGCTCAATCTGATACATTTGCGGGAATGTTGACATTAAGCTCATTTGATCAATATCCCCTGCATAAATACCCGATAGTAACGGTTCTATTAAGTTTTCAACCACTTCGTTTCCAAGACGATGTCTGAAAAATTGTCCGAGTGATTGGTCAGATACTGGCTTTGACCTCGGCATTAATAGATCAAAACCAGCTCTTAGTTTACCAATTGGGGAGAACAGCCCGGAAAATAGAAACGGCGTAATTTGCGTTGGAATTCCCATCATTGATCCATTCGGCATTTTATGTAACCGATTGTTTACGAGGATAAATGATTGACCGGCTTGATTATTTACAAGTTCATCGCCAAGACCTAATTCTTTCACTAATCTAGCTGCACTTTCTTTTCGTGCTAAGAAAGAATCCGGTCCGCGCTCAATTGTAAATCCATCTTTTCGAACGGTTTGAATTTTTCCGCCAAGTTTACCCGATGCTTCTATAAGTAATGTATCAATCGGCAAGTTTTTTTCATGAATATTTTTTTGTAAGTTATACATTGCTGTTAATCCAGTGATGCCTCCGCCGACGATCACAACTTTTTTCCTCAAGCAGGCTCCCCCTTTCTTCTTACAGTACAGATTCTTTTTTCTTTAATACAACATCTGTTAAACAATCAATAAATGCGTCCGATGCATTTGGCATTTCTGGACGATAATATTTCGCACCAATTTCATCTGTTACAACTTTACACTCAAAGTCGTTGTCATATAAAACTTCTAAATGTTCCGCAACAAATCCAACTGGTGCATATACGAATGAAGTATAACCGTGCTTTTCATTTAGTTCTCTCGTTAAATCTTGTACATCTGGACCAATCCAAGGATCTGGTGTGTTTCCTGCACTTTGCCAGCCTACTGCATAGTTTGCTACTTCAGCTCCGCGCGCGATATAATCCGCTGTTTCATTTAATTGATCTGGATATGGATCGCCCATTGCAATAATTTTCTCTGGTAAGCTATGTGCAGATACGATTAATACTGCTTTTTCACGCTCTGCATCTGACATACCGTTATATATACCTTTCACTGCATCAACCCAGTACTGGATGAATTTCGGCTCTTTATACCAGCTATCAATGCCGTGAATTGTTAAGTTTCCAAGTTTCTCAGCTTCTTCTTGTGCTCGTCCAACGTATGATTTCACGCTAAACGTAGAATAGTGAGGTGCAAGAACAAGTGCGATTGCATCTTGTATTCCGTCGTTATGCATATCTTTCACCGCATCTTCAATAAACGGTTCAATATGTTTTAAACCAAGATACATATGGTACTCTACTTCATCTTGTACTTCATTTAAACGCTGTTCTAACTTCTTAGCTTGCTCTAATGTAATAGTAGCTAAAGGAGAAATACCACCAATTGCACGGTAACGCTCTGTTAAATCTTCCAGCATTTCAGGACTTGGCTTTCTTCCTCTACGAATATGTGTATAGTAACGTTCAATATCTTCTTCTTTATATGGCGTTCCGTATGCCATTACAAGCAAACCAATCTTCTTTTTCATACAGCAATTCTCCTTTACTTCGCTAACTGCCCTTTAGAGTATTCATGAATAAATGTAGTTAAACGTTTTAATGTATCCGGATTTACTTCTGGGAATACACCGTGACCTAAGTTAAAGATATAACCCGGCTGTTTCATCCCTTGATCTAAAATACCTTTTACATGTTCTTCAATAACAGACCATGGTGCAAGTAAGAATGAAGGGTCCATATTACCTTGTACCGCCTTATGAACGCCACGTGCACGTGCTTCTTCAATCGGTAAGCGCCAGTCTAAGCCGACTACATCAAGCGGTAAGTCGTGCCACTCATTCACTAAGTGTGCAGCTCCTACGCCGTGCATAATCATCGGTACACCCATCTTACGAACTTCTGCAAAAATACGCTCCATTGCTGGTTTAATAAATACGCGATAATCTGCTACATTTACTGTTCCAACCCAAGAATCGAAAATTTGAACTGCTTTTGCTCCTGCGTTTATTTGCGCTTTTAAATATGTAATAACCATATCTGCTAGTTTATCCATTAAAGCGAACCAAGCTTTTGGCTCTGCATACATGAACGCTTTCGTATTATGGTAGTTACGAGATGGACCGCCTTCAATCATATAGCTCGCTAATGTAAATGGAGCTCCTGAAAAACCGATTAACGGTACGTCTAACATTTCTGTCGTTAATAAACGAATTGTATCTAGTATGTACGGTACGTCATCTTCTGGATTGATTTCCCCTAGTTTTTCTACGTCTTGTAAAGAACGGATTGGATTATCAATAACTGGGCCAATACCTGATTTAATTTCTACATCCACACCAATTGCAGGTAGTGGTGACATAATATCTTTATAAAGAATTGCTGCGTCTACGTTATACTGATCAACCGGCAATTTTGTAACGTAAGCACATAACTCTGGATTATGTGTAATTTCAAATAAAGAATACTTTTCTTTAATCTTTCTATATTCCGGCTGTGAACGACCCGCTTGACGCATATACCATGCTGGTACATAATCGGTACGTTCCCCCCTACATGCTTTTAAAAATGTCTCATTTATAGTTCTTACCAAGACCCTTGCTCCCTTCCTTACCAATGCTTCGAATACGTTCGATATTTATCTTTTTTTACTATACAGCTTGTAAAAACAAAATGCATAATATTATGTACGTTGTTCATTAAATTGACACAAACATTCTTAAAAACGCTTACTATTTTCACAACATTCTTATTATAACACAGAGAAAAACTATGGTTTAGCTACTTTTGACTTTTCTCCTTCACGATTCGTTTGTGTATTATATGGTACAACGTAAAAGCTCGGTTTTGAAAATATGTTAACGAACTTTTCCTCATATTCCCCAGCACCATTTACAGTGCTAACATGTGTATGAATTCCGTTCTCCACTCTATAGATTCGGTACATAATTCTGTTATCTGGAAGTGGCGTCCAACTTAATTTTGCTTTAAATAAACCGAAAGGGCTAAATGATAGTTTCATTTTTACATCTTCAATTTTGCGCAGTCGAATCGGAGCGCCGATTGTTTCCACACCTTCAGGCTTCATAAACTTCTCTTTATGTTCTACATTAGCCTTCGTTAAAATTTTCTTAAACAATTTTGTCGCAGATGCACTTTCTCCTTGCAACTGATGCTCCTTATCCGTACGGTCATAACCAATCCAAACAGCGCCTACTAAGTTAGGTGTATAGCCGACGAACCACATATCTCTTGCTCCCTTATCGTCATTTGGCAATGAAGTTGTACCCGTTTTTCCAGCTAACGCACCGTTATATACACCAGCTCTCGCTGTTCCTTCCTTCACAACTCCTTCTAACATTTTCGTCATATACCATGCTGTCTGCTTCGAGAAGATTTTCGTCTCTACTTTTGGAGATTCCCCAATGACTGCACCGTGTCTATTCAATACTTTATCAATAACGTGCGGCTCAATAATATTTCCATTTGCTAAAAATGAACGATACATTTTTACAAGATCAAATGTTGAAACGCCATTTTTTAGTCCCCCAAGCGCTGTACTTAAACCAGCATCTGCAATATGGACATTTCCTTTTTCTAAATATTGCTTTCCTTCTTCTACCCCTAACTCATTTAATAAAGAAACTGCCGGTACGTTTGCCGACTCTAAAATCGCATCATACATCGTCATTTCTTTTGAATACTCATGATTATAATTTCGAGGTTCATACCCTTCAAAAGAATTTCTTTCATTCGTTAATAAAGAATACGGATTATACTTTTTCGTTTCTAGTGCTGGTGCATAAACGATAAGTGGTTTTAAAACAGATCCGGGCTGCCTTTTGGCAAAAACACGATTAAATCCTCTCGGGACGTACTTTCTTCCCCCAATCGCCGCTTTAATCCCTCCCGTACGATTATCCATTAATAAGAAAGCACCTTGCGCCCCTTCTTCTTTCCCAGGAAAATTCCTTGCATCTTGAAACTGGTTATATGCTACCTTTTGAATCTTTTCATCCATAGGTACGACAAACGTATATCCTCCGCGAAGTACTTCTTGATGAGACAACCCGTATAAACGAGCGGCTTCATCTATGACCATATCAATATACGGCATATATGCAAGCTCATTCTCATCTAAATTTTTATATAGAGCAATTGTCTTCCCTTGATAACGAACGCTTTCTTCTGCAGTCAAATAGCCTTGTTTATGCATAAGTGACAATACTAGATCGCGGCGTTCCTTACTCTTCTCTGCAGAATAGTATGGTGAATATCCGTTTGGTGACTTCGGAAGGCCTGCAAGCATTGCCCCTTCCTCTACTGTTAAATCCTCAACATTTTTATTAAAATATAACTTTGCTGCTGCTTGAATACCGTAAGCCCCATGACCAAAATAAATATGATTCATATACATTTCAAGAATTTGTTGCTTCGTATATTTTTGCTCTAATTGAAGAGAAATTGCGACTTCCTTCAATTTGCGCGTAAATGTTTTTTCACGAGTTAAAAAGACGTTTTTAGCGAGTTGCTGCGTAATGGTACTACCGCCCTCTACCTTCTCTCTAGCTAACGTATCTTTATAAAGAGCACGGAATATAGACGGATAATCAATCCCTTGATGCTCATAAAAACGAGAATCTTCCACCGCAACAAACGCCTGCTGCACATACTTCGGAATTTGCTCGATCGGTACGAGGTCTCTATTTTCTACATATAATTTCGTAATTTCTTTCCCTTTCTGGTCAACGATACGTGATGAAGAGTGGAAAACGAGCTGCTTTTCATCCATCATATAGCCACCAGCTAACACGATAAGTTTATAGAGTACAATCGCTACTACGAACGTTGCGACGCCGCCTAATAAAGTCCACTTTACTTTCTTCATACATCGTCCTTCTTTCCAAATGATGGTACATTTATTATTTGAAAAAGAAGTATCTTTATGTATATAATCTTCGAAGTTTTTTAAGAGAGTTGATATAATAGAAACAAACTAGTAAGGGGGCATTAAAATGAAGGCTATTATTTCATACGAAACACCTCTAGAACAAGCACATTTCACTGCAAAAAATAATGAAAAAGATATGTTTTATAAAGAAAATACAGGAGAATTAGTAGAAGGTTCACTTCAGTATGACGTACTAGATGCTGTCGGTGAATTCAAAGGACAACCTGGCTATATCGTTTGTAACAACATTTCTGTAACAGACGAAGGTCGCTCTGTATTTGAAAACCGCTTTAAAAACCGCGCAGGCCTTATCGAAAACGAACCAGGATTCCAAGCGATCCGCGTTCTACGCCCATTAAGTAACGATACATATGTCATCTTAACGATGTGGGAAACAGAGCAAAACTTTAAAGACTGGACAGAATCACGTTCATTCGAAAACGCTCATAAAAAACGTCCCACGCAAGTAGAAGGAAAACCTCAGACTCAAGCGCATCCACATGCGGAACAGCAAAAGAGTATTTTCTCTCGCCCTTCTTTTGTGACTACTTTTGATGTGTTAGTTTAATTTTTTTGAGTTTGGATTTCGGAAACCACGGTATGTGAAATTATATCGGCGATTCTTCGAATATATCAGCGCAACTCGAATTATATCAGCGTTTTTCTGAATATATCAGCGCAACTCGAATTATATCAGCGATTCTTCGAATATATCGACTTATCGACAAATCATGACACAAAAAGGAAACACCATTACACACCGGTGTTTCCTTTTTCTTTGTACCAATTATATATACGAAGTGAATCTTTTTTTCTCATATGCTTTACTTCATAACCCCGCCCCGCTACCGCTACAAGAGTTGTACATAATTCATCCTTTCTTTGAAAATACGATTGATTATAACCTACTGCTTGAACATGTCTTCTTCGCATTATTCCTGTATATTTCGAAAAATTACGATATACAACCGTTAGTTGATTTTCTCTTAATTCATAACCGCCACTTTTATATCTAGCATACGCAAGTAACGAAAACACGATAAATAACGGTAAAATAAAAAACAACGCAATATATTGTTTTAAATATATACTTACGCTAACAATTAGAACTGTGAGTATGATACTTATTAACCAGCCCATAATGAAATAACGACGCAACGCTGTTTTTGGTAAGTGAGCGATCTCCGCTTCAATTTCATAAGGTAACTCTAAATATGTGAGCAGGTGCTGTACATCTTTTTTCTTCATAAAAGGATGCAACATCACTTCATTACTTGCTGCTCCAATACTGTGAATTGCTTCCACTTCAACAGCGCAATAACCAAATGGCTGGCGAAGCATACATTCTTTTACAGTAATCGCTTGAATTCGGTGCAATTTTAAGACAAACTCTTTCTTTTCAAATAACCCTTGAACGATACGAATTTCTTCCCCTTTTCGCTCAATTTTAAAGTTTGCATATTTCAACACATATCCAGCCGTGGAAATAATCCATGAAATTGCCATTAAAATTAATGCTATTACAATTAGTTTATAAACACCGTTTCCCATCACATACGCTTCTACTTTACTTGTGAATCCTTCAGGAAGAACAAAATCAAACTTTGTGTAAAGAAGTACCAGTCCAGAAAACACTAGTCCGAACCGACCAGATGTAATCGCTGCCGCTAAAACCTCTTTCGCTGTTAACTGATAAACCGTCTTGCTTTCTTCCTCTTCTATTTCTTCTTTTACAGTAGTTTCTTTCTTATGTAATAAAGAGATTAAATGTTTTACCTCGTCTTCTTTAATACCAGCCAACATCACTTCTGGTTCACTACCACCACCCGCTACTTCTATATTTAACTTCATAAGCCCAAGCATCTGATAAATGACATTAGAAGACGTACTAACATTTTGCACACGTTCTTTATTTAAATAACTTTCCTTCTTTACAAAAACACCGTGCTTTATATGTAAAATATTATTCTCAATCCAATACACTTTAAAATACCATTTAATTGCTGAAAAAATAGCCATGATGAATAAAACAACCAGAAGGAAAAGATAAAATAAATACCAAGGTTCCACTTGTTCATCAGGTTTAAATAAAACAAGAATAATAAGTGGCAACAAACTCGCAACTCTAATACCTAACAATATCGTAATCGGATGTTGCCTCTTATACATCCTTATCACTCACTTTCGCAAGTTCTCCAATTTGTCTTTTTAGCTGTTCTGCTTCTTCTTTCGTTAAACCTGGAATACTATGAGAAGTTGCGGCTGTTGAAATGTGTAATTCTGCTAAATTATACTTTCTCATGATCGGCCCTTGCTCAATCGTTACGTGCTGCACACGGATCATCGGAATAAGTACGCGTTTTACAACGAACATTCCCTTTTGAATCTCAATCTCTTCTTCATTTAATCTGTAACTATAATAGCGCTGACGCAAATTTGGAAACACAAAATAATCAAGTGGAATAAATGTAATAGCTCCTGTTACTAATAGTCCAAACAACCAGCCCCACCAGTTAAAGTTAATCATAAAAAAGAAATACGCAATTACGACTGTTAGTATAACTGCCGCCCCAATTAAAGCGTGAATTCGCCACACTTTCAGCATATTAGAATGAATCTCTCTTTCTAACGGCTGCATCTCATCACTCCAATTCTATGAATTTATTACTTATATATTATCAAAAATAAGATTTCATATACATTTTTGTAAATTTATAGTCAAATAATAACATTTGAATCAAAAGCATATTAAAGAAAAACATACCTCAGTTTTGAAAATTATATATTATAAATATGAATTATATTGAACTAAAATAAACCTTACATGATTCATGTAAGGTTTATCGTTTTATACACAATATATTTCATTATTGTTGAGATATACTAGCATCGCTTTCAATTCGCTTTTCTTTTTGGCTCAGTTTTTTATCTTTAGATTTTTTTAATGTTAAAGTCATACCAATAAAAATAAAAAGAATTCCTGTTATTTGCATTAAAGTTGGACGGAATCCAGTAAGTACAGTATCTAATAATATTGCCACTGCCGGATCCAAAAAAACTAATATTGAGATTGTTTTTGTAGATAAATAGCGTAAACTATCAAAAAACAGATAATATACTATCCCTGTGTGAATAAAACCAGTAGCTATAATATATGTCCAATTACTTTGAGTGAGGCCACTAAAAGCATCTAAATCTATAAATGGTATTAAAAGAAATATCCCCAAGAATGTTTGTAAAAATGTCATTGCATACGCACTCATTTTGTTAATCCCTTTACCAAATAAAGTTGTAAATGCATAAAAGAGAGCTGCAAGAAATCCCCATATCATACCTGAAGACATTAATGAACCGACAGAGAAACTTCCATCGATACCAGCAATTAATAAAGCTCCTGCAAAACACACAACTATTGAAATGATAGATATGAATGTTAATTTTTCTTTAAAGACGATACTTCCAATTAACAGTACAATTACTGGTGCAAGATGATAAACCGAGATAGCAATTGTAACTGACATATTTTCAAAGGCTTTAAATAAGAAAACCCAATTAAATACTAAGAAAAAGCCACATATTAAAACTTGAATAACTTCTTTTCGTTCCCATTTATCTTGTTTATATTGCCCTGTAAGCAACCAGCATACACTTAAAAATATTGTCGCAAAAATACACCTTACAAACACTAATTCAAACGAAGGTAAGTTTGTTTGAACTGAAAAAAATCCAACTGATCCAAAGATAACCATTGATGCTATCATCTTTAAAGCCGGTACCGTTTTCTCTTGCTTAAAACTTTTTTGAAGCAAATTAATCCCCCTCCAATAAAAACTCGGTTTATAGTGAGAAAAACACCAGCCTAAAAAAGGACAGGTGCTTTTCCTCAAAAACACTCAATTATAAATTTTTCCCAGCAGTCCAACCACCATCAATTACAAAATTAGAACCAGTAATAAAGCGGGCCTGATCAGAAATCAAGTACTCAATACATGAAACAATATCCTGCGGCAACCCCCAAGTATCTAAAGATTGATTACTTTTTATCATAGACATCAAGGCTTTATTACTAAAGTATTCTTCTGTAAGTTCAGTTCTAATAACACCAGGAGAAATGCTATTCACCCTTATATTTTGCTTTCCAAATTCCATAGCCATCTGTTTAGTCAATCCGATTAAAGCATGCTTTGATGCAACATAAGCAGCTCGCTCTGGTTCAGCCATTAATCCAGAAACCGATGCTATATTCACAATACAACCTTTTATTTTCGATTCACACCATCGCTTAGCTACTTCCCTAGAAAGGATAAATGGGGCTACTAAATTTACATCAATTACTTTTTTAAACATATCATCGGATAAATGTAAAACAGGTGTTATCTCTCGAATACCAGCTGCATTTATTAATATATCAGGAGAAAGCTTTTCTAAATCTAATTGAGTAAAAAGATTATGAATCGCTTCGCTATTACTTAAATCAATTTGCACTACTTTCAAAGGCATATCTGTTTTCATATAATCTATTAAATTATTATTATTAATATCAAGCGCTATTACATGAAATGATTTTTCTAAAAAGTATTTTATACAAGCATGACCTATACCGCTATTGGCTCCAGAAATCATAATTATTTTATTCTCTCTCATTTTGTCTCCTTATAAGAAAATGTTACTAATAAAATATCACGAAAAGCCTCCGTACTACATTCTGTTCCAAGTGGCGTTACGGCATGGAAGACCTTTTGTCCAAATACTAAAGTTTCTAAAGGCTCCTTCAAACTTATAAACTGATTAATTTCCCGAGGAGAATTAGCTATTAAATTATCTCCACCAATAGCTGTATTACTTAAATTCATAAGGTGTAAAAACACTACTGGTTCATCATCTTTATGTAACCAAATAGGTGAACTAAAAGATGGTCTTTCTTTAGTAGCTTTATATCTTACTTGATGTAAACCTATAATTAAGTCTTTACTTGTATCTATTATATTTGTTTTAAATGCAAATTCAGTATCGAAGCGCACGATATTTTGAATTAAAGGATTACATAAAAAGCTATCATTTATGCTATTGAACTGTCTAACTTTCCCGCCATCGTCATAGTTATATTCTTTAGATTGGAAGTAATCATTACTATTATCTAAAATATAATCTGGTGAATCAACATACTTTATATACCTTGAATAAGATCTAGCACGGCATTCACCGTATGCATCATCTTCCAAATTATAATAATCTAACTGTGCTTGTGTTAATAAACGATGATTCTCTTCCTCTTGTAAAAAGATTTCATTTGAGATTTCAAGGAATCCTTTAGATTCAAATTCATGTACCTTTTCTTCTATGCTAAAGCCACTCATTTTACTAAGAACAAACGTCATTATAAAAACCTCCACACTATTGTATTTTTCTATCTCACCCTATGTTAGAAATGCAATAAGTAACCGAGATTCTTGCTTAATAAAATTAAAAATTATGATATTCAATTAATACACCAAATGAAATATACGTAATTCATTAAAATTATTTATTAAGCAATATTATATATCCTTTTGGTTATTTTTTCTAATTATCTGAAGATTTATCAACATTAGTCTTAATATTCAAAAATAAAGAAATAGATTTTTCAGAAAGATAAAACTGCGCGTATTGCAATTATTTATGTATATAACTTTTTAAAAATTATATTTTAAATATAGCTAGTTTTTTATAAATTTTTTGATATAATTACATACGGGAAAAGGGAAGAACTTTGTCTTCCCTTGTGTTTTTATTTGCATCTAGTACTTTTGCTAGATGCTTTTTTTTATGCTAAAAAGGGTATCCTCAAATACTTTGAGGATACCTTTTCCATCAATTAGTGCAGTTCAATAATTGTACCATCTTCGAATACTTTGAATACTCCAGTAAATCCTGGTCCAGCTGCGCCTTCTATTTTATATGTCGTACGCACTCTAATTTGATAATATTTCTTTCCATTCTCCACTTGCGTATTCTCTAGCGTGTAATCATAGTCTTCTTTATATTCATTTTTAATATATTCTTTAGCTTTCTCAAAAGTAAATGCATTTTGTTTTTTTTCTGTCTCAGTTTTTTGATTTTTTTCTGCCTCTACCTTCTGATTCTTTTCTGTCTCAGTTTTTTGATTTTTTTCTGCCTCTACCTTCTGATTCTTTTCAGTCGCTAGCTTTTGATTTTTTTCTGTCTCTGCTTTTTGATTCTTTTCTGTTGCTACCTTTTGAGTCGTTACTGCAGTGGTTTTTTGTGCCTTCGTTGGTGATTCACTTTTTGCATTTTTTTCTTCTTCATTAATTTTAGTAACTAATCCTACCGCTTTTTTATTATATTCTTCAAGTTTCTTGTTATCTTTTGTTTCTGCAACTAGCTTATTTAATATCTCTCTTGCTTCTGCATAATTTTTCTTACTTATTAACTCTTCACTTTTCGTCAGTTGCTCGCTATACTTCTTTTTTTGTTCTAAGATGGCTAGTAATGCTGTCCGTTCTTCCTTCGCTTGTTTTATAAGCGTAGTATTTCCATTCTTCATGTTCTCTACTTTTTCAAATGACTTGATTGATTCTTCTATCTTTGTTTCTTCTTTTAACTTCACAGCTTCAATCATTGCTTTCGTTTGTTCTACAAGAACTTTTGCATCTGAATCATCTTTTTTCTCATCTAGCGCTTGTTCAAATGATGATAAGGCATTTTTATATTCTTTATTCGTTAACGCGGTCTTTCCTTCATCCATTGCTTTTTCAAAATTACCATTACTACATCCAGCTAACATTAAAAACGTAAGTCCAATTACCATTAATAACTTTTTCATTTTCTCTCCTCCTATATATCCCTAAAATAATAACAGCATATGTATAAAAGTCTGTGTAGTAATTAGACTGAAAGTAAATATGTACTACGTTGTGTGTGGGAAAGGAATTACATTTCATTTACTATCATTACTTAAAACTCCTAAATAGTTGGTTTTCTTCTTCTTTTAAGACAGAAAGGAGTTTTAATAATGTGCGTAAATCTCTCACCAGGCTCTTTACTACACACACTCTTATACACATAGAAAAACTATTTTTAGGTTGCTATTTTTTTAACTTTACATATTCTCGGTTGATTGATACGAACCTCATTTCGTAACATAACGAAAGACAAAAGAAAACAAACCGTAACATAAGTTACCGTTTGTAACATTAATGTAATATAAATGTAACATAAGAATTTTGAACATACAATAGTTTTTTTACATTATTTTCCCCTATCTACATTTTAAGGTGCTACTACAGTGCTAAAACGATTTTCATCTCCCACCTGTTATTGGACTATCATCCTTTGAGTACTTTAGGAAATAGACTTCTTTCCTAAAGTACTCAAATTAATTACAAAGATAACTCTTTTTTCATCCAAACATTACGAAGACCTTTAATCTTTTACTTTCACATTAAATATATATAGCTAACTTTTTTGATATAGTCACATTAAGAAAATAGGGCAAACTTTGTATTCCTTTTTGTTTTTATTTGTATCGAGTTCTTTTGCTAAATACTTTTTTATTTGACATAAAAAAGGTATCCTCAATTACTTTGAGGATACCTTTTCACCTTTATTATCTCTGCTGTTTTCTACCTAATATGAGTAATCCAAAACTCATCATTACAAGAAGTGCTCCCATATATGGTTCCACAGGCATTTTCTGCCCTGTCTTCGGTAATTCTTTTTCAAGTTTCTCTGGATTCGGTGTTCCAGGCTTTTCTGGATCTGGTGTTCCAGGCTTTTCTGGATCTGGTGTTCCAGGTTTTTCTGGATCTGGTGTTCCAGGCTTTTCTGGATCTGGTGTTCCAGGTTTTTCTGGATTTGGTGTTCCAGGCTTTTCTGGATCTGGTGTTCCAGGCTTTTCTGGATCTGGTGTTCCAGGTTTTTCTGGATCTGGTGTTCCAGGCTTTTCTGGATCTGGTGTTCCAGGTTTTTCTGGATCTGGTGTTTCTGGGCCTGGTGGCGCTAAATGATTCAATTTGTTTAATACTTCTAATTGAACTGCATTTATCATTCCATTTGTAATTTCAAATGGAATTGGATTAGTTAATTTTTCATATCCTTTTGGTGCTTCTACTTCTACTAGTGTGTAGTTACCTACAGATAGATCTGTGATTTTTGCCTTTCCATCTTTATCTGTTGTTACTTTCACTACTACTTTTCCCTTTTCATCATGAACCTCAAACACAGCTCCTGATAAGACTTCCTTGCTTTCAGCGGCCATTTTTGTAATCTCCACTGAACCTTTGTCTAACTGTTCATTCTCTACTTGCAATGATAAGACTTTCGTCATACCTTTTTCAATTTCGAATGAAACTGGCTTTTCTAGTGGTTTGTATCCTGCTGGTGTTTCTACTTCTACTAACTCATACTTTCCAATAGATAAATCTAAAATGTCTGCTTTTCCTTCTTTATCCGTTGTTACTTTCGCAACTACTTTGCCTTTTGAGTCACGTACTTCAAATACAACATTTTCTAATGGTGCTTTACTGTCTTTATCTATTTTTGTGATTTCTACATTCCCCGTATCTACCATTTCATTTTCTACAGTGAACGCTAAAGATTTTGTCATACCTTTTGTAATTTCAAATGGTACAGGCTTTTCTAATTTTTTGTAGCCTGGTAAACTCTCTACTTCTACTAACTTGTACTTTCCTACTGATAAATCTGCAACTGTTGCTTTTCCACCTTTATCTGTCGTTACTTTCGTTACTACCTTGCCTTTGTCGTCTTGAACTTCAAAGACTACACCTGCTAACGGTGCCTTATTATCTTTATCTATTTTTGTAATTTCTACATTTCCCGTATCTACCATTTCATTTTCTATTTTTAATGATAGAACTTCTGTCATACCCTTTTTAATTTCAAACGGTACTGGTTCTGTTAATTGTTTGTGGCCTGGTAAGCTTTCTTTCTCTACTAATTTGTACTTTCCTACAGATAAGTCTGAGATTTTTGCTTTACCATTTTTATCTGTCTTTACTTCCGTTACTACTTTTCCTTGTTCGTCTTGTACTTCGAAGACTACGTCTTCTAATACTTTTTGACTATCTTTATCTACTTTTGTAATTTCTACTGAACCTTTGTCTAACTGCTCATTCTCTACTTTTAATGATAAGACTTCTGTCATACCTTTTTTGATTTCGAATGATACTGGTTCTGTTAATTGTTTGTAGCCTGGTAAGCTTTCTTTCTCTACTAATTTGTACTTTCCTACAGATAAGTCTGAGATTTTTGCTTTACCATTTTTATCTGTCTTTACTTCCGTTACTACTTTTCCTTGTTCGTCTTGTACTTCGAAGACTACGCCTTCTAATGCTTTTTGACTATCTTTATCTACTTTTGTAATCTCTACTGAGCCTTTGTCTAACTGTTCATTCTCTACTTTTAATGATAAGACTTCTGTCATACCTTTTTTGATTTCGAATGATACTGGCTCTGTTAGTTTTTTGTAACCTGGTAAGCTTTCTTTCTCTACTAATTTGTACTTTCCTACAGATAAGTCTGAGATTTTTGCTTTACCATTTTTATCTGTCTTTACTTCCGTTACTACTTTTCCTTGTTCGTCTTGTACTTCGAAGACTACGCCTTCTAATGCTTTTTGATTATCTTTATCTACTTTTGTGATTTCTACATTTCCCTTGTCTAACATTTCGTTTTCTACTGTTAAAGCAAGAGATTTTGTCATGCCTTTTTCAATTTGGAAAGTAATCGTATCTACTAATTGTTTATATCCTTTTGGTGCTTTTACTTCTACTAACTTGTATGTGCCGACTGATAAATTAGTAACTTGTACTTGTCCTTTTTTATCTGTCGTTATTTTAGCGACTACTTGTCCTGCTTCATCTTGAATTTCAAAGACTACATCAGCTAAAGCATCTTTATTTTCTTTATCTACTTTTGTAATTTCTACATTTCCTGTATCCACTAATTCATTTTCTACTGTTAGCTTTAGCGCTGTTACTCTACCCTTTTCAATTTCGAATGAAATTGGCTTTTCTAGTGGTTTGTATCCTGCCGGTGTTTCTACTTCCACCAACTCATACTTCCCGATAGATAAATCTGAAACGTTTGCTTTTCCTTCTTTATCCGTCGTTACTTTTGCAACTACTTTTCCTTTTAAATCACGTACTTCAAATACAACATTTTCTAATGGTGCTTTACTATCTTTATCTATTTTTGTTATCTCGACATTCCCTGTATCCACCATTTCATTTTCTACTTTTAATGATAGGACTTCGGTCATGCCTTTTTTGATTTCAAATGATATTGGTTTTTCTAATTTTTTATAACCAGGTAAACTTTCTACCTCTACTAATTCATACTTTCCTACAAGTAAATCTGAAACATTTGCTTTTCCATCTTTATCTGTCGTTACTTTTGTAACTTCATTACCCTTTTCATCTTGGACGATGAATGTTACTCCCGCTAACGGTGCTTTATTATCTTTATCTATCTTTGTTATCTCTATATTTCCCGTATCTACCATTTCATTTTCTATTTTTAATGATAGAACTTCGGTCATGCCTTTTTTGATTTCAAACGATACTGGCTCTGTTAATTTTTTATAGCCTGGTAAACTTTCTTTCTCTACTAATTTATACTTTCCTACTAATAGATCTGAGATTTTTGCTTTACCATCTTTATCTGTTTTTACTTCCTTTACTACTGTTCCAGCTTCATCTTGCACTTCAAAGACTACGCCTTTTAATGCTTTTTTGCTGTCTTTATCTATTTTTGTAATTTCTACTGAACCTTTATCTAACTGTTCATTTTCTACTTTCAATGATAGGACTGTTGTCATACCTTTTGTAATTTCGAATGATACTGGATCTGTTAGCTTTTTGTAGCCTGGTAAACTTTTCGTCTCTACTAATTTGTACTTTCCTACTGATAGATCTGAGATTTTTGCTTTACCATCTTTATCTGTTTTTACTTCTGTTACTACTTTTCCTTGCTCATCTTGCACTTCGAAGACTACGCCTTCTAATACTTTTTGGCTATCTTTATCTATTTTTGTAATTTCTACTGAGCCTTTGTCTAACTGCTCATTTTCTACTTTTATCGATACAGCTTTTGTCATACCTTTTGTAATTTCAAATGGTACTGGTTCTGTTAGCTTTTTATAACCTGGTAAGCTTTTCGTCTCTACTAATTTGTACTTTCCTACTGATAGATCTGAAACGTTTGCTTTTCCATCTTTATCTGTTACTACTTTTCTTACTACTCCATCTTTCTCATCTTGGACTTCAAATTCGACACCCGCTAATACTGCCCCGTTTTCTTTGTCCACTTTTGTGATTTCTATATTACCTTTGTCAACCATTGCATTTTCCACTTGTATTGGGAATATGCCGTCCCCTGTTACATTTACTTCGAACTCTGTTTCTTTTAATTGGTATCCTTCAGGTGCTTTCGTTTCTTTTAAAATATATTTTCCTAGTGCTAACGGTTTAGAGGTTGCCTTACCATCTTTATCTGTAACAATATGTTCGACTACTACACCGTCTTTTACTATATCAAACTCTGCATTTGCTAATGGTTTCTCACCATTTTCCGAATCAATTTTCTTTACTTCAATTTGACCCTTTTGCACAGTATTTTTAATTTCAATTGTTTTTGTTTCTCCAGCTTGAAGTGTAACCTCTACTGGGCTTGTTAATTTTTGATATCCTTCTGGTGCTACTGTTTCATAAACTTTATACGTCCCCGGAGCTAAAGTTTGAGGTACTGAAAAACCTTTTTCGTCCGTTGTCAGTTTTGCAACAACTTCATTTGCACTATTTCGAACTTCAAATTCGGCACCTTTTAACCCTTTGCTCGGATTCTCAGAATCTATTTTATGAAGCGATACTGTACCATCTTTTGGAGCTTCAGGCGGCGTAATAGTTACTTCTTTTGATGTTAATGTTTTATCATCAAAATGTAATTCTGCTTTATTAGGAATCTTCTTATCTACGTAAGAAGATAAGTCTGCATTATTTTTAATTTTCGCCTTGATACTAAGATTAATTATCTGGTCTTCATACGACTTATAATCAAAATTCTCACCAAACGTAAATGTTACTTCACTTCTTTGTTTATCTATATTTAACGTTCCTTTAGAAGTAATATCTTGGCCATTTTGATCATACACTTTTGCCTCTAATACTTCTAAAACATCTTCTAAATCATCACTAATTACCATTGATGTGTATTTAGGAGGATCGTTTGGTATATGTGTACCAACTTGATATTGAATAACTTGATTCATTTGTGTTAGCTGCTCATTCTCTACAAGCTTGCCATTCTCATCAACTATATTTTTTTCAATGCTAGGTGGATTATCGTCACCTGAACCGGATCCTCCCCCACCACTCACAAATACTTGTCCTACTTTTTCTTCAGTTTTAATATTTTTACCTTCTAATTTCACAGTATTTTTATGAGGTTTTGCAGCAGGATTTGTAACCTTTGTTTTATATCTTAAAATATAGCCTTTTGAACTGTCTGGAAATTCAATTGTAAATCCAGTCTTTGTTGCATTTATTTTAATGTTAGATAAATTTGCTGGCTTAATATTTGTTGGTGCATAACCATCTTCAAATACAGCCTCTTCTAATAATACGCTGTCTGTAATTAACTCATGCCCAGGTCCTAATGTATCTGTTAATTTAAGATCTTGCATTTCTGTTCCAGTTGCATTTACATATACAAGCCAATCAGCAATAGACGGATCTTCTTGATTATAAGAACCCCATTTCAATAGATTTTCCGTATTGGGTTGTGGCTTCGGTCTCTCTGTCGTATTACTTACATTTACTTCTTTATTTACGATTTGACCATCAACGTTAAATTCTAATGGAATTTCTTTAACACCATCATATGCTTCTAGACCAAAGTAGAATTCTACGAATAAAGAACCTTTAATGTTGTTCTTTCCTTCTACGTAATCACCCATAGTACACGTTAATAGACCCTTTTTCATCTCACATGTACCAACTGTTTTTCCTTCAGCATCTTTTAAAGGAAAACTCATATTCATAAGGTCTTTTCGAAACTCTTTTGGCATATCAATTGTGAATTGATCTCCACTTTTTATTTTTTCTTTAGCTGACCACTTCACTTCTACTTTCATACCATCTGAGGCTTGATATGGTTCAGATGTCGTGCCATCAGTACGGGAAATATTAATTTCGTCCACTGGACTTTTCATCACAGCAGCTTGAATAACTGGAGCCCACACATTCAGCACTGAAAATAATACTAGAAAAACTAATGAAACCATTGAAACATGTCTTTTAGTACTTTTCATTTGCATAGTTCCCTCCTAAATTTTTATATTTATATAACAAAAAAAGATCGTCCGGTTGCATCAAAAATGTGCAACCAGACGATCTTAGTAACCAATATGTATTACCGTAGACTCTAAGCTTTGCGGCCTATCCTTTCGAATAGTGTGCTAAAAATATCTTTTATTCTTTTTTTGTTTCATTTTCCTCTTAAACCAAATATTACTATACCGTCTGGACGGTTATAATTCAATACTCTATAAAATTGTTCTATTTTTCTAATAAAAAAAATAATTCACCACTACATTAAAGAAGCAATGGTGAATTATTTTAAAATTATATAGTTCGCATATTCTATTTATATGAATTACTAATAAGAGCTTGAATTACTTTTTCTCTTAACTCGGGGCTTAGTCTTCCAACCCCTAAATATTCCGAATACCATAATCCATCTGCTGCTAATCTAATAATTGTTGCACAAACTGAATCTATCTCATCATTCTCTATATTCTTTTGCAGTTGCTGAAATGATTGTTGTAATGGCTCAAGTAATTCAGGTTTTAACATGAGTGCTGCCATCATACTGCTAGACAACTCTTCTGTTCTTCTCTCATTACTTAATCTTTCCTCTACAAAAGAGCGAACCCATCTCCCTTTCCTCTCTGAGTCTTCCGCTACTTTATTGTAAATGGCCCCTTCATAATCCTCTACCCCTCGGACTATCATACCTTCTATTAAAGCTTCTTTATTTGAAAAGTGATACAATAATCCACCTTTGCTTAAACCCGCCTCTTTTGCCACTGCTTTCAAGGTTAATTTAGCAACCCCTTTACATTGTACAATTTGAGAAGCGGCCGTCAAAATCTTTTGCCGCGTTATGCTTATACTCATTCCTTTTTAAAACCCCATTTCTACTAAATTTATATAAATACGAATCTTATTTTTAATATTGTTGATTACTACTAAGTATTTTCTTTATACAACAAAAGCTTCATTACCTTTGAATTTTTAGTTACTTATTCTATTAAAAATTTCCATATCATTCAATATGATAACATTAAATACACAAAGCTGACTATACATCTATACTTTTGTATTTATTGAAAATATATCCATTAATAAAATTTACCGATTTATTCCTTCTTATTACTTTAAGACAGCATTAATTCTTTCAGTACTAAATAAAAAATGTTATTACTCCCATTAAATTGAGTAATAACATTCTACTTAACAAATTCGCTGCCAACTAGCATCCTTCACATCTTCACTAGTCGGTTTTCTAACTGATCCAATAAAGTGAAACTTTATATCCGCAACATGGACAGGTGTATTTCATTTTGTCACTCCATTATTAACTTGTTTTCCCATATATTCCGACTCACAAAGAATGTAACAGCACAAATCATAGTTATCCCCATGAAAAATGTATTAGAATCTTCATATGTAGTTGGAATGCCTACCGTTACGAAAACAATACTAAAAGCTAAAAATAGATATAATAATAAAGATATAATATAGCTTAGTTTAAATCGTAAAATGATACCTCTAAACAATAGCTCACCAAGTAGACAGCCACCTAAAATAATAGGTACTCCGAAATACAATGTAAGGACTCCCATTTGCGCAGTAGATTGAATTATCTTTCCAATTATGTTCGGCGAAACCAGCTCACTATCGTTTCCCATCCTATCATATAAATCAAGTGCTGTTGCTGAAATAAAGAAACTTAATATAGAAAATGAATACGGTATTAAAAATTTGCTCACTCTCATTCACCTCGCTTTTTTCTTTACATATATTATTCATTATTTCCTATCATTTTTACATAAAAAAATAACCCTCTATGATAAAACATAGAGGGAAGCATTTCTATATAAAAATCTATACCTTATCCTGAAGTGAATCCCGAAAATAGGACAAATATCAAAACACCTAAACCATTTGCTATCTGCTCCCTACATTCTTTAGGGTAGATAGTTTATATGTTTTATTAGAAAGTAGTGCCTTCTTTTTTATAATATTCTTTTGAAATCTCTTCATAAAATGCGGCTGATGTCGCGTAGAAATAAGGTGCTAACCATAAGAAACCGATTCCTACAGTAAGAATACTTAAAATGAACCAACCTAAGAAACTTAAGCATAGTAAAAAGTAATCCATTTTATGTCCATTCATCATATGACGACTCTCAGTAATCGCTTGATTCGCTGTATATTCTGGATGATCATTCAAAATAAAATATGTCATAGAATAAGAAAATGATTTAATAATACCTGGAATAATAAGAAGTAATGTCCATAGAGTCAAGTATACATACATTAGTAAATATGTTAAAAACGACTTTATCAACTTACTTCCATCGCTAAACCATCTAAATATATGACCAATGCGAGCATCAGTCCCACGAATTGCATTTAAAACAAGATAATAGGCACCTATTGTTAATGGACCAATAACAAGCATTACTATAATACTTACTGTAAGTGAATCACTTGCTTCTTCCCAACCCCAAAATATCGAGAAAATACCTGTTGTTAGCATTTCAACAGCTCCAATAAGGATTCCAATTAATAAGGTTGCCCCTACCGCTAATCCCCATCTTCCTTTTAATGCATCAAGTGCTTCTCTTTTCAACTGACTTATCATATATAACCTCCTAATACTATTTATATTTTAGTATACCATTTATATCAAAAACCCCATAGATTTCCCTTAAATAGAAGCTAATTACCTTTTTTCATACGTATTGATACATGTGTGCTGTAGTTGTACTAATATATGGATTAAACGACTCTTTTCCCTATAACAAAAAAGCCTGCCTTTCATAATAGGCAAGCTTTCTCAAGTTACATCTCATTTATTTTCTTCTTATACCAATCCTGCATTCTCTCCGCATCTTCTACTCTCGTATGCTCTATTTTATAACTAGATGATGCACTCGAAAACTTATACGTACATAAATCCGCACGGCGCTGGAAATATGATTGTGTCTTCTCCATTGATTGGACGTGTCTTCTTCTAATAAGTCCTGTATATTTTCCGACGCTACGATAGACAAGTGTAATTTGTTCTCCGTTAACACTGTAGCCATTTGTTTTAAATGTTGCGTATCCAAGTGTAAAGATAAGGATTGCGAGCGGTAGTAATGCCCACATGATGTAATACTTTTCAAAGTATATGCTTATTCCAGTAAGCGGGATTGCGAGCATAGCGAAAAAGATAAAACTATCAATGAGATAGCGGCGCAATGCTGCTTTTGGTAACGAAGTAATACTTGCATTCAGTTCGTATGGTAATTGTAAATGCGCGAGTAATTGTTGCACTCGATCTTTTCGAATGATAGGATGCAGTGTAACTTTTTCTTCTTTCCCTTCACTTTGAATGACTTCTACTTGCACAGCACAATAACCGAACGGTTGGCGTAAAATGCCTTCTTTTATCGTAATCCCTTGAATGCGGTGCAATTTTAGTACGAGTTCTTTTCTCTCCAGTAACCCTTGCGAAATACGGACTTCATCATTTTTTCGATTCACTGTGAAGTTACCGTGTTTTAACGCGTAGCCAATTGTAGATATCATCCAAGAAACGACAAGTAAAATAGCTACCATGTAAATCCAGCCATATATATCGTGGTCCATTACATATGACGTCACACTATTTTTTATCCATTTCGGAATATACTCATCTACTTGGTGATAAACGAAAAAGATTAAAGAGAACAATACTCCAAATTGACCAGATGTAACAGACGCTATTAAAATCTCTTTCCACGTTAACTTGTACTCTGTCGTTTGTTTTTCCTCTGTAACAATTGCTTTTTCTACTGTATTTTCTGCTGCTTCGTCTAACGTTTTTTCTGCTTTCACTTCTGGAGTTGGCTCATTTAGCAAAGTAATAAGCTCCGTCGCCTCTTCTACCGTAATTCCAGCTAAGCTAACTTCTGCTTCATCGCCCCCGCCAGCTGTTTCAATCTGAATTTTTTTCAAACCGAGCATTTGGTATAGTACGTTAGAACTTGTATTAATTGTTTGAACACGTTCTTTATTTAAGTAGCTCTCCTTTTTCACAAAGAGACCTTGTTTCACATGTAATACGTTATTTTCGACCCAGTATACTTTGTAATACCAGCCTACGATAGCTGAAATAATTGTGATCAACGCAAAACCAATAGGAACTAAATACCAAAATGGAAACTTTCCCCTTAAGCTAAAAAGAAAAATAATGAGTGGTATAAAATCTGTTATTTTTAATTCTAATAACATCGTGATTGGATGCTGCCTCTTATACATCCTCATCACTCACTTTCGCTAATTCTGCGATTTTCGTTTTCAACATTTCAGCTTCATACATCGTTAAACCTGGGATGCTATGAGAAGTTGCCGCTGTTGAAATGTGTAATTCTGCTAATCCGTATTTTCTCATAATTGGCCCTTGTTCAATCGTAACGTGCTGCACACGAATCATCGGTACTAATACGCGCTTTACGACGAAAAGACCATGCTGAATTTCAAGTTCTTCTTCATTTAGTTGGTAGCTGTAATAACGTTGACGTAGTTTCGGAAACGTAAAGTAATCAAACGGTGTATATACAATTGTTAATCCGATGAGCACATAGAAAATCCAAGCCCACCAATTAAACTTAATCATAAAGAAAAGATATGCCAAAATGACTATAATACTGATTCCTAGCTCAATTAAAGAACGCGCTTTCCACACCTTGACCATGTCAGGGTGAATTTCATTTTTCAATGGATCCATGTAACCACTCCAAATCTAGTAATCTAATATATGAATACTCTCAATCTATATTTTACGTAACTTTACAGAAAATTGAAATTCAATCTTCTTTCTTCTCAGGAATAAAATATCCGAACCAAAGTAGCCAAATGAAACCGATTAACTTCATCCAATTTCCATCCGCTTGAAAAGCTTCAATCATACCTGGTATTTTATAAACCCCAATAAATCCAAGAAAACCGAGCCACCAGTTTTTTTGCATTTTCATCTTTACTCCTCCTTCATGACGTTTTTCACATTTCGAATCCAAATTTCTTTATACTTTAACTGGAATCCCATGAGCATATAGTTGCTCATATTATCAATCACGAGTGCTAGCGTATGAGCATTTTCTTCCGTTTCATGTTGTGACACTACGTCAAGTCTTGCGCCTTTCTTCAATAAATCGTGGAAACCATTTAAGAAATCTTCTTGTATTTCAAATAAGCGTTTCTGATACTTTTCATTTCGCGATGCAGTTACGATAAATTCATTGATAACGCGTAATATCCCTTCTTTCCCTTCATATTCAGAGAGCATATGTAAACCATCAGCAATTAACTTTTCTGCAAAGTTTTCTTTCGTATATTGCTCTTTATCGAAATAACTCACGAAATGATATCCAGAGAAAATTTCTTCAAATAAAAAATCGATTAACGCTTCTTTAGAAGAAAAATGATAATAAATAGCCGGTTTTGAAATACCTACCTCTTTCGCAATCATGGAAAGACTCATCTTCTCAATGCCGTGTTCTGCCATAAGTTTAAATGAAGCCTCTACAATGTTTTGCGATGTTTGTAAATTCTTCGTCATACTGTACCTCACTTATTTTTACTTACCGTTCGGTAAGTAAATTATAAAACAAAACGAAATGATTTTCAATTTGGTTAGCACTACAGAAGGTATTTATTGGAAAATATAGAAAGTTATAAAGTAAAAGCAACATATAAGAATAAGGAGGATATCATATGGGACTTGGTGGTAATGGCGGTAGTGGTGGTAATGGCGGCGGTGAAGCGGGACAAGCTGGTAAGAGCGGATTTTCATTAATCATTGTACTTTTTATCGTATTGATTATAGCTGGAATTAGCTATATCGGACTTAGCTTCTAAGAAAAGGCGTCCTACGTTACACATGTAGGACGCCTTGTTTTTAATCTCTATTCAGCAATCGCATACGATAACAATTCATCGTCACTTCTCCGAGTCTTTGCAGTAGTTGATAGTTCGCATATGCGCCTACCGGGGCACCGATTATTGGTACGAGCTGCAGCATTTTGGCTAAATCGATATAGTCTCGGTACTCTGTTTGGAACTTTTCCCAGTCCATATGATTTTCTTCTTCTGTATCCCACGTTTCGATTGCTTTCCATATTTCTTTTCGGTGATCATCACTTGAAAAGGCAAGCTGAAAAACATGAAGGATAAAAAGGCGCTCTTCTTTGTTGCTCGTATCAAATCCGTACAATGTCGCTGCATCGAATAAAAATTTAATTTTAATGCCGAGTAAAAGCGGAAAATCAGCAAGACCGAGGAGAATACCGCCAGCCCCCGTCCCAGCCCCTTCTGCCGCTGCTATTTTTTTGTACTCATCCATTTTTTTACGTACTTCATCGTCACGTCTTTGCAGTGACCATGTCGTCTCTTTTAGCTTCGGCTTTATAAAGTTTGACCCGGCGCTGATCGTTTGCACCATCATCCGGATCGTCTCTGTTAGCACTTTTTGTACTTTCGCCGGAATGAGCTGTTGCACTTTCGTCTGCACTTTTTTGGAGAACCGTGTCATCATAGAAGAATCTTTCATGAATGTAGCTTTCCACTGCTCCAATTCTTTTATAACCTTCTCTTCGTATGTAATCATAGGTTCATTCCTTTCAATTTAAACGCTCAATGCGCTTCGCCCCGTATTGGTAAACAAAACCGATACTAAATAATATGCTTACGATAAGTAAAATTCCTGTCATCATGAAATCTTTCGTTGCTAGTGCAAATATAACTGTAAAGATTACGCTCCCGATGATTAGAACCACGTTTAATAAAGTAAGAAAATCTTTCTTCTTCTCTTCTCCCCGTACTGGATACAAATCAAGCCAAATTTTCATGCGGTGATGTTTCCATAAAGTTAAGAGCTGATAGCCGATTAAATATAGGAAGATAAAACTTACGATAAATCGCCCGTATAAAAATGGAATGAAGTAAAGAATAACTCCTCCAAGAGCGAGCAAACGCACATATAATCCAAAATAGTTACCTGATCTTAAAAACGTTCTCGTATATAAGTATAAATATGTACGCTTTTCACCGATTATCGAAAGAATGAAATCGAGCCATTTTCTGCGTGCTACTCTTTCTTTTAATGCTGGTACATCAACGAACATGTTCGCGATGCGGTACAGCAGCATCATCTTCTTACCTTCTTCAGAAATTAAATACTCCCAGTTTAGTGGCTTTCCCTTTACCATTTGATGCATGATAGCAAGGTATAACACCATGAGAAGGACGATTCCACCAATGAAAAGAACTGAAGTACGTTCTACAAGGAAATATACAAATAAACCGTTTAGGATAAAACGAATGAACCAATCCGCTCTTTGTATATTTTGATCTGTTAAAAATGACTTTTCCCACGCTACAAATAAGTTCCACGCTTTTACGATGACAAATGCAAGTACGATCCATATGTAGCCAGCTCCTGTTTGCTTCATTTGCTGGAAGTATAACGGAGCAAGCGCAGCTGCTACAATTGCGATTATGTATAACTGGATCATAAATGTAAAAAGAAATGCCTTTGTGAAGTAAGGTTTTAATTTTTCTTCAACTGGCAGTAAGTAAACGAGATCCGCTTCTTTTAATAACGTTTGAATGGATCCAGCCGTTAACACGAGTCCAATTAATACTGCCATTACGAGCGCCGCCGGAAACGAAGGTGTTAACGTTTGTAACCATTGCTGGTAATAATACGCTCCCGCACCAATGATGAACACGAAAATAAATTTCAAATGATCATTAAATACGTATTTACTATATGTACGAACTTCTTTTAGAAAGTGACGAAATCGTTCTTTCCATAACGCTGTGCTATTCATAATCTTCTTCCTTTGTTAGCGCGATGTAAATATCATCTAACGTTGCACCTGGCATATTAAACTGTGATTGCAGTTCAGATAGCGTTCCCTTCGCTCTTACTTCACCTTGATGCAAAATAATGAACGAATCACAATAACGCTCTGCCGTCGCTAAAATATGTGTGCTCATTAAAATACCGGCACCACTCTTTTTCATTTGGTCCATCATTTGAAGAAGGGATTGAATCGCTAACGGATCTAATCCAACGAAAGGTTCATCTACTATGTAAAGAGATGGCTCCACTAAAAATGCGCTCATAATCATTACTTTTTGTTTCATTCCTTTTGAGAAATGAGATGGAAACCATTTTAAACGATTTTTCATACGAAACTCTTGTAGTAGTTGTCCTACACGTTCTTCATATTGTTTTTCATCAACCCCATACGCCATAGCTGTTAATTTCAAATGCTCTTCTAACGTTAATTCATCATATAATACCGGCGTTTCCGGAATGAATGAAAAGCTAGAACGGTACGCTGTCATATCATCACGAATTGTTTTCCCATTAATTGTGACAGTTCCTTTTTTCGGTTCCATTAAACCGATAATATGTTTAATCGTCGTACTTTTACCAGCTCCATTTAAACCGATTAAGCCGACAAGTTCGCCTTTATTAACAGAGAACGAAACGTCTTTTAATACAGGTCGTTTCGTATATCCTCCTGTAACATTTTCTACACGCAATAACTCGCTCATACGACACCACTTTCTTCATTAGTATTCATTCTATATTCATCTTACCAAAAATTATGCTGTACTACATAGTATCCATGTACTCAAAAAAAATTTTTAAATTTATTAGCATATATTTTTCCGAAAGCGGACATCATAATTATTGAAGAAGGAACACATTGAAAAAGCAACCACCAATTGATGAGTACAACAACATAGTGAAGTCATCATGAAATGGGGTGTCCAAGTTGGACAATGAAATTTACACATAACCAGATCATTTGTTTCATTTTCGAAACGGGGTGTCTCTGAAAGAGCATATACTGTTTTAAAAAATAAACAATTTCATTTTAAAAAAGATTGCAATTCATTTCACTTGAAAATGGGGTGTCTACGGCAGAAACTTTAGCCGATTTACCGTGCATTTCTTAAATAAATGAGGTGTCTGCGAAACGTAAATTACGATAATGCTTTTTCAATCCCTCTTCAGAAAACAGGAAGCTGAGTCAGCTTCCTGTTTTTCGTGTTTGTTCTCTTATGTAATTATGGTAAAATACGGCTAAGGATATTTGAAAGGATGAGATCAATGAATCATACAGCAGACAATTGTATTTTTTGTAAAATCATTGACGGGCAAATCCCTTGCTCAAAAGTATACGAAGATGAACATGTGCTTGCATTTTTAGATATTAGTCAAGTAACAAAAGGACATACTCTTGTTATTCCGAAAGTTCACAAACAAGACATTTTTGCGTTAACGCCAGAAATCGCATCACACATTTTTTCTGTCGTTCCAAAAATCGCAAATGCGATTAAAGCAGAGTTTAATCCAGTTGGCTTTAACCTACTTAACAATAACGGTGAAAAAGCTGGACAAACTGTGTTCCACTTCCACCTTCATTTAATTCCACGCTACGGTGAAAAAGATGGTTTCGGTGCTGTTTGGAAATCACATCAAAATGAATACACTATGGAAAATTTACAAAACATCGCAAGTACAATTGCAAATAGTGTGAAATAATGACACTATAAGAAGGCGTAATACATAACAAGCCACTTCCCTGAAGTCATCAAATTCCGCATGGCTTGTTTCTTTACTTAAAATGCTCAGGGATGATTGTTTGTGCATAGCACATATAAGAAAGATATGCATATTTTTCCCATCATGAATACGAACAAAAAATAAGGAGGTCTCCTTTTATGTCAAAAGCTAAATCCTTTATTACAGGTGTTATTTGCGGCGGAGCAGTTGCTGGACTAGCTGTTCTTTTCTCAACTCCTTCTTCTGGTAAAGACATGCGCGGCAAGTTAAAAGAAAAAGGAAATGATATTAAAAAGACTTTAGCTGATATTACAGCTGATACGAAATTATTAAAGCGTCAAATTGTTGAAACTGCTTCAGAAGGTAAAGAAGTGTTTCAAGAATTAAAAGATGACATGCAAGACACGCTTTCTAACTGGAAGCAAGATATTTCTCAAAACAAGCGCCATATTGAGAAAGAAATTTTGGACATCCAAAAGTCAATTGAGAAACTACAAGAAGCTGTTCCAGAAAAAGCGTAAACAAATTCCTGCTTAGTTTTTTGCATATAACAAATATTTTTTATATAAATTGACCTTGACACGGCATATCGTATAGATATGCCGTGTTTTTATGCATTTACAATATATGTTATCACTTAACATGTAAGGACAACGTATGTATTCACGACTCATAAAACGCTTCCATAGTTATGCATGATTTGTATAGAATGTCATTTTTCCGAAAAATTTTCACAATTCTCACAAAAAGACTTTATTAATTTTTATTTTACTGGCATAATAGATAGTAATGAAAAAAGAATGTTAAAGTGGGTGAGTAAATGAAAAGTGGAGAAAAAGATTACTCGGTAAAAGAAGCGATGATTTTCAGCCAACGCATTGCTCAATTATCGAAAGCGTTATGGAAATGTGTAGAGAAAGATTGGCAGCAGTGGATTAAACCTTACGATTTAAATATTAATGAACATCATATTTTAACAATCGCTTATCATTTAAAAGGGGCTTCTATTTCTGAGATTGCTAAGTTTGGAGTTATGCACGTATCAACAGCGTTTAACTTCTCGAAAAAGCTGGAAGAACGCGGCTATCTTGTATTCTCAAAAAAGGAAGATGATAAACGAAATACGTACATTGAAATTACAGACAAAGGGGAAGAATTACTACTTCGCTTAATGGAAGAGTATGATCCTGAAAATAATTCAGTGTTTAATGGGGCTCTTGCACTTCGTAATTTTTATGGGAAGTTCCCAGAAAATATCGAACTGATTGCAATCCTGCGTAACATTTACGGACAAGACTTTATCGATATTTTTGAGAAATCATTAGAAGATATTGAAGAGAACTTTACAGAATCCGATCAAAAGTTAGTTAAGAAATAATCTATTTATTTTTTCGCAATCATGCTTAAGAATTCATTCATAAGCGGCTTAAATAAACCTTGTTTTGCTAGCGCTTCCGCAGTTTCGTGTACTTCGAGCTGATGTGGAAGCGCTTTTTCAAATTGATCTAACAGCGCATCGAACAAAAGAAGCCCTTCTGCTTTCTCCACTACATATTGCTCGTTCAGTTTTTCACAAAGATTTAGTATACGTTCAATATCTTTTTTACGAGCTTTTTTCTTTATGATCAAAGAATAAAATGGACACTTCTCTTCATCAATCATTTTAAATAATAAGTCTACATAGTATTCAGCTTGTTCTAATCTTCTAACAACGTCCATTTTCTCCCTCACTTTCTAACACAAAGTCTTCTATTTCTGAATTTTGTAACACGAACAAAATATCGTGTGATACAATATATGTATATGTATTTTAGCCAAAAGGAGGTCTCGCCTCATGACACTTATAACAGTTGTTTTTGTCGCATTCGCACTTCTTGTTATATTTTACACGAATTTCATGACACATACACTGTGTGAACGAAAACAAATAGCTGCGAGCCGCCAGCCCGGTGTCTTTCGGGTTATTAATGTATGTATAACAATTTTATTAATTTCTAGTTATATAGAAATTATATTTCATGGAAAGTGAGGAAGGAAAGCCCCTTCCTCACTTTTTTCCTCTATAAGCAAATTATACCTACAATAACCAATAAAATAAACAGTACAAGTAATAAAATAAGTTGAGAATTCATCCCCATCCCCTCCTCTATTCTGTATATGCGGCATACGCCCAATATGGCACACTTTCAAAATCTGACACGTGCTGGTTAATTTTTCTTTATCAATATGAAAACGGTTCGAAATATGATATATTAAATTTTGTACATATTGCTTATACTATAGAACAAAACATTCATCAAAACTTTATCCTCAGCCACGGTAAGCCCTGTTAAGCGCGCTTTACCAATATAAAAAAGCAAAAGTATCAGTGAGACTTAATCGGGCTCTTATGAACTAAAATTCATCGGTGTAGGATAAATTAAAAATACATAATAGTAGGAGTGTTTATTGAATGAAGAAAGCTATGCTTGCCTTAGCCGCAACAAGTGTAATCGCATTATCAGCATGTGGAACATCATCATCAGACAAAATTGTTACATCTAAAGCTGGTGACATTACAAAAGAAGAATTCTACGATCAAATGAAGACACAAGCTGGTAAACAAGTACTAAACAACATGGTTATGGAAAAAGTACTTATTAAAAACTACAAAGTTGAAGACAAAGATGTAGACAAAAAGTTCGATGAAATGAAAAAACAATACGGTGATCAATTCGATACACTAATGAAACAACAAGGTATTAAAGAAGAAACTATTAAAAATAGTGTGCGTGCTCAATTAGCTCAAGAAAAAGCGGTTGAACAATCGATTACTGATAAAGATGTAAAAGCAAAATTCGAGGATTATAAAAAAGAAATTAAAGCAAGTCATATCCTTGTAAAAGATGAAGAAACTGCTAAAAAGGTAAAAGATGAACTTGCTCAAGGTAAATCTTTCGAAGAATTAGCAAAACAATACTCTGAAGATACAGGCTCAAAAGAAAAAGGTGGCGACTTAGGATTCTTCGGACCAGGGAAAATGGTAAAAGAATTTGAAGAAGCAGCTCAAAAGTTGAAAAAAGGTGAAGTAAGCGAACCTGTAAAAACACAATTCGGTTACCATATCATCAAAGTAACTGATAATCACGCAGATGCAAATTTCGATAAAGCAAAAGCTGATATTAAAAAATCACTAGTTCAAGAAAAAACACAAGATGCACAATTCATGAACGATCTTATGATGAAAGAAATCAAAAAAGCTGACGTAAAAGTTGACGATAAAGATTTAAAAGATCTTTTCGAAGAGAAAAAAGCTGACGCTAAGAAAGACGAAAAGAAATAATGAAGTAAAAAAAGCTTGGGCTTCGGCCCAAGCTTTTTTATCCCCTCTTCTCCCGGTAGTTAATCTAGATTCGGTAAATGAAATTATATCGGCGATTTTTCAAATATATCGACCGCAACTCCAATTATATCGGCGATTTTCAAAATATATCAGCGCAACTCCAATTATATCAGCGATTTTCGAAATATATCGACTTACCGACAAAAAACGACAACAAGCGTGACTCCCTCTTCAAACACAAAAAAACCTTGATCCACGCCACGTAGAACCAAGGTTTATCTTATTATCATTGATTAAATGAAAAAACTATGTTAAATTAGAACAGAAACACGTTTTACAAAACAAAAGGAACGTATTTATCCGTATCTTAATTGTACACCAAAACACATCTTCAGTCAACCTCTATTTTTCACTTTTAAAGGAGTGCTTACCGTATGAACAAAAAACTTGATCTAGAGCAAAAAAGATTGGATACCGTAATCGAGACAATTACGGAGCAAATTGATAAACTGGAAAACGAAACTGGCAGACGCCGAGCAGAAGTAATCAATATTCGTAAACACTTTTGGGATGACGTGAAAGTGAATACTGATACTTTCGATGATTATCTTGAAACAGTTATCAACTTAAGACAACAAGCTCAGTCACTAGCTGTCACACAAATTACCCATAAGCACACCTTTAATCGACTTGCCGCATTAAGACGTATGCATAAAGCACCTTATTTCGGACGAATTGATTTCAAAGAAGAAGGAGAATCTACCGCGGATCAAATTTATATCGGCGTCGCTACACTTACTGATGCAAGCGGAGAAAACTTCCTTATATATGACTGGCGCGCACCTATTTCGAGTGTGTACTATGATTATCCACCAGGACCTGCTGAATACAGTACACCAGGCGGCGTAATCCACGGTAATGTGGAGAAAAAATTACAATACATTATTCAAAATGGCGAGATTGATTCTATGTTCGATACGAGCCTTACAATTGGTGATGAAATCTTGCAACAAGCGCTTGGAAAAGGCACGAACAAACATATGCAAAGCATCGTTGCTACGATTCAGCGCGAGCAAAATGAAATTATCCGTCACGATGAAGGCCGACTCCTTATCGTGCAAGGAGCCGCTGGTAGTGGTAAAACATCAGCTGCATTGCAACGAATCGCCTACTTACTATATAAATATCGCGAATGGCTAAAAGCAGATCAAATTATTCTCTTCTCTCCTAACTCTATGTTCAATAGCTACGTTTCTAACGTACTACCTGAACTCGGTGAAGAAAATATGCAGCAAGTTACATTCCAAGAATATTTAAATCATAGACTAAGTAAGTCATTTGAAGTTGAAGATCCTTATGAGCAATTGGAATATATGTTAACTGAAACGAATAGCCCTACCTATAAAACGAGAAATGCGAGCATCCGATTTAAAGCATCCACTCAATTTTTCGAGATGATTAGAGCGTACAGACAATCTCTTGAATCTTCAGGCATGCTATTTAGAGGAATGAAATTTAGAGGAAAACTGATTGTTTCTGCGAAAGAAATTACAGAACAATTTTACAATACCGACTCCTCCCTCCGCTTCCATAGTCGAATTGAGAAGTTAACGGATTGGCTAAATAAGCAAATAGATGCACTTGAAAAAGCAGAACTGAAAAAGCCTTGGGTAGAAGAAGAAATTGAATTACTTAGTAAAGATGAATACCAAAAAGCTTATAAATATTTGCAGAAAAAAGGAGAGTTTGACGACAACTCCTTTAATGATTTTGAAAAAGAAACGAGAGTACTTGGACGTATGATTGTCCGTAAAAAATTGAAGCCACTGCGTAAAGGCGTTCAAACATTACGCTTTATCAATTTCACAGGTATATATAAACAACTCTTCACAGATGCATCATGGGTTACTGAGAAAAAACCGAAAGAGTGGGATGACATTTGCTCCTTAACAATAAACATGCTTGATGAAGGAAAACTATATTACGAGGATGCGACTCCATTCTTACTTTTAAAAGAATTAATTGAAGGCTTCCAAACGAACAGATCGATTAAACACGTACTCGTAGACGAAGCGCAAGATTATTCTCCGTTTCAGTTCGAGTTTTTAAAACGTCTCTTCCCTGCCGCAAGAATGACAGTACTCGGCGACTTTAACCAAGCGATATTTGCTCATGCGAGTGAAACGGTTAATTTCGATACACTTACAAATTTATACGGTCCAGACGAAACAAACGGCATTAACTTAACTCGTAGCTATCGCTCAACAAAACCGATTATTGAATTTACACGTGCTCTCGTACCGGAAGGCAAGAACATTCACGCCTTTGAACGTGACGGCGAGAAACCTACAGTGACGAAAGTATCGAATGTCAAAGAACTGCACGAACGTATTACTGCCAAAGTTGCTGAACTACAAAAAGAGCAGCACAATACGATCGCAATTATATGTAAATCTGCAGCTGAAAGCGCAGCTGCATACGAAGCACTTAATCATATCGATAATATTAAACTCGTGAAGAGTAACTCAGCCGAGTATGAGCAAGGCATTGTCGTAATCCCTGCTTACTTAGCGAAAGGTATTGAATTTGATGCTGTTATTATTTACAATGCTTCTAAAGATGTGTACAACGATGAGAGCGTTCGTAGATTGTTCTACACTGCTTGCACACGCGCAATGCATGAATTGCAACTTTATAGCGTTGGCGAGGTTAGTCCTTTTGTGCTTGGGGCTGATTCGGAGAGTTTTGAGCTTATTACACCTTGATGACAATCAAGGTGTTTCTTTTTTTGCAGGACTTACACCTTTAAAGTAGAATATATCATTTTAGAAAAAAGCAAGGAGTGAAACAATGAACTATTATTTTATTGCTATTTATGACGGCGAGTTTCCTACCGAAAAATTACATACTATTTTACAATCTAATCACACTTTTACTAACTTAAACGTCCGCACCATTTCAATCTCCTCACCAAGACCTTTCACATTATTAGTTGGCGAAGAACACGATACACTCACAACTGGATTTACAGACAAATACCACTTATTCACGAAAGAGTTGCAAACACTCGAGCAGCAAGAAAAGTACTACTATGTATACGATTATAAAATTAGAAAGAACATCGAGAATCCAATCCAAAAATGCTTTCCATTCGCACAAATCCATATAAGTGTTACGAAATTCCATCAAATGATTCAAAAAGTAAAAAACTTAAAACGACCTGTATTTGCAGGTTATAACATCGTCTCTCATGATACAGACATACTTACGATTGATGTACTTCTTTCTTCACCTTTATTGGATCCTAACACTTCCGAAAAAGACGCGGAAGAATACGCCTATTTACACCAGCTAGCTGAATCAATTTCTCGTTCTGAATTATGTATTTCTATTAAAGAGAGTGCACTTATTTAAACACGAAAAGAGGGTTATTTATCATAACCCTCTACATACTATCTATTTATGTTTTTGAAACAAAACGTACTAAGTGTGCTAGTGTAAAAAATACAGATTGCGATGTCCATACCGTTTTTTTATGAATATTTATTTACTTCTTGTCCCCTGACACTAATGTTCTGCTTAAAAACAGGAATTTTCATCCATATATCTTGTTCCCTATTTTAAAACATAATACAATTAAAATGTAACTTAATAAGCTATAACTAGTAGGTGTGGCAATCATCTCTTCCATTTTGAAAAAAGGGGGGAGGTGATAATATAATCGCGATGTTTATAATTAAATTAGTGTATGGTATCCTAACCGGAGCTGGCGTTGTCATCGGTAGAAGATACGTCGGTCCGTGGCTAATTTCTGTATACAAAAAAGCGAGAACCACCCTGCTTCGTGGAAAAGGTAAGGGCGGTTCTCGGCTAAAACGTTAATGTAATTGTCTTATAACCGCACCTACTACCACCACAATAGCAAGTTAGGTTACACAAGGCAGAAGTTTCTCAGGCTTCTGTCTTTTTTATTTTATGCAAAATTCACACTACATACTCTATCATTATTGTAACACATTTTATTTATTTTTAGTCAAGAGAAAAACTACCTAAAGGGCTCCCCTTCAGGTAGTTCTCTATTTTACGCTAACGCAGCTAGACTTTTTCAAGTTCAGCTGTGCCGCTCTCATCATTTATAGCACCAATAAAGACGGATTATGTACCCGCTTCATAACAGTATGAGTAAACAAGGAACAACACCTATTACGAATATAAAAAATCCTCTCACTATATAGCACCTATGTTTTCAGCAATACTCTATTACCATCAAACTAAATTTGTATAATTTAAACTACAGAATAGCAAGCTAATTTTCAAATATCTTCTTGCACATTATCCTAAATTTATTATCTATTTGTATCATGCTTATAAATAAAAGATATCCTACCGACGCACCGAGCATATTTATAGCAATCCGCCACACATCAAAAACATCAGACAAAGTTAGTAAATGTAATATCTCCCAAACAAGAAAGGTCATAACATACCACTTACGAGCTTTCTTATAGTTAGTCACTTTATTAAGCAGCACTGGAACGAAAAATCCAAATGGAACTACTAATATTATATGTTGTAAAACACTTAACCAATAAGTTGAGTTTCCCCAAGGACCTGGATGTGCAATAAAATCTTTAACTTGCCAAAGTGTTATTCCAAAAAGTTGTAATAACGTTTCTAAATCAGATATATGTAAAAATTGCTGCCAAAATTCAATGGGATGATAGACAGTCCCACCTGTCAAACTGCGAACAGAGTCAAATGTAGAAGTTGAAATAAACGTTCCTAAAAAGACAATAAAACAAATGATTATATAAGGAATACATAAAATTTTTGATAATACCTTTAATGATCTAGGAACTTCGTATACCGATTTATTAATCTCTACGCCAATAACTTTTGATTCTCCAAAACTTTGAATCGCTTTATAAATCGCTTCTTTTTCATTCATACCTTGTTCCATATATTCTTCTTTCAAGCTGTTCAAGTGATCATACATTTCTAGAAATAACTCATCCTGTTCAATATCACTAAGTTCTGAATAGGCTAAAATAGACTTAATATACTCATCAAATTCACTCATAAATAACTCCTTTCTGACAAGCTTGAATTAATGCTGTTACACTCTCCCAAGAATTCATTTTCTTCTGTAATTCTTTTTTCCCTTTATCTGTAATAGTATAGAATTTCCTTTTCATCCCATTCTCAGATTCATTCCAATAAGATTCAAGAAACTCCTTTTTCTCTAATCTCTTTAAAGCAGGATACAAAGTTCCCTGCCCCATACTATACAAATCTTCACTTGCATCCTTTAAACTTTGAGCTATTTCATATCCATATGTATCACGTTTTGCAATGATAGAAAGTAATAAAATATCTATACTTCCCTTCAAGATTTCTTTGTCCAACAATACCACCACCTTATATACATCGTATAACAACATATGTCGTTATGCAATATAGTTAGAAGAATATTCCATAAAAAAAGAACCACCTAAAGGCTCCCCTTCAGGTGGTTCTCTATTTTATGCTAACGCAGCTGCCTGTTCTTGTTGATCTACAGGAATTACAGCGTCTGTTAATGCTTTTTCTAGTTCTGCTGTATATTTCATTTGTTCTTCTTTGCTCCAGCCTAGTTTCGCAGCCATGTAGTTGATTACTGCTTCTTTCCACTCGTATACCCAGTGGATGTTGAAGAATACAGCGCCTCTGCGGCGTACGAAGAAGTCAACTGGTTTTGCTGTCATTTCATAATCCATTGCGTATACAAGTGGGATTAGAACGTCAAGCGGCATGTTGTATTCTTTCGCTTCGTCTTTATGTTTTTTCGCTAAGTCAAATAGTACGTCAACGTTAGAACCGTAGAATTTCGCGAATTCTTCTGCTTGTGCTGTTGTTAAACCATATTTCGTACCTTCGCCAGCTTTTTTCGCAACGAATGCTGGGAATCCGTGTGAACCATCTACATGTCCACCAGAGATTGGCATATGTTTCGTGTCGCTCTTCGGATATGCGCTATGACCTTCTTTTTGTAGTAAGTTCGTTACGTAGTCTACTACCATTTCAGCCATTTTGCGGTATCCTGTTAATTTACCACCTGCGATTGTAATTAAACCAGATTCAGAAGTCCAAATTTCATCTTTACGAGAAATTTCAGATGCACTCTTACCTTCTTCATAAATTAACGGACGTACACCAGCCCAGCTTGATTCAATGTCTTTCTCTGTAATTTTCACGCTTGGGAACATGTAGTTAATCGCATTAATGATGTAGGTGCGATCTTCTGTTGTCATTTGTGGTACAGCTGCGTCTTTATCGTAGAACGTATCTGTTGTACCTACATAAGTTTTTCCGCCGCGAGGAATCGCGAACACCATACGTTTATCTGGTGTATCGAAGTAAATCGCTTGACCTAATGGGAAACGTTTTTGGTCAATTACTAAGTGAACACCTTTTGATAACTGAAGTACTTTTCCTTTTTTCGAGTTATCTTTTTCACGAAGTGTATCTACCCAAGGGCCAGCTGCGTTTACAATTTTCTTACCGTAAACTTCGTATACTTCTTCGTCTAGTAAATCGATTACACGTACACCGCATACTTTTCCATCTTTATATAAGAAACTGTCTACTTTTGCATAGTTAACAGCTTTTGCGCCGTGCTCAATTGCTTCTTTCATTACTTCAATTGTAAGACGCGCATCATCTGTACGATATTCTACGTAGTAACCGCCGCCTTTTAATCCTTCTTTTTTTACAAGAGGCTCTTTGTTTAATGTTTCTTCACGGTTAAACATCTTTCTGCGCTCGCTTCGTTTTACACCTGCTAAGAAGTCGTATACACGAAGACCAATTGATGTACTAAATGATCCGAACGTACCGCCTGTATGGAACGGAAGTAACATCCACTCTGGTGTTGTTACATGGGGACCGTTCTCATATACGATCGCACGCTCTTTACCCACCTCTGCTACCATTTTCACTTCAAGTTGTTTTAAATAACGTAGACCACCGTGTACAAGCTTCGTTGAACGACTTGATGTACCTGCTGCAAAGTCCTGCATTTCAAAAACAATTGTTGATAACCCGCGTGTTGCTCCATCTAATGCAATACCAGAACCAGTAATACCTCCACCAATTACGATCACATCTAACTCTTGTTTATTTACTCCGTTTAATACGTCTTTACGTTGTTTACTTGAAAATTTCATGGTAATTCCTCCCTTTGATAACGAAAAAAGAGACCACAAACTCCGCTATAGATTTCGCCTCTATAGCGCGTTGTGGTCTCTCCAAATCTCCTACCGAATTATTAACTTGTCACCATTATAACACTGTTTATGATTATTTGAAAGCTTTTGTTGCTTCAATTGCTTTTTTCCATCCAGCATATAGCTCTTCGCTTGTTTTCGCTTCCATCGTTGGTTCAAAGCGTTTGTCCATATGCCACTGTTCTTTAATTTCATCTTGGTTTTTCCAATATCCAACCGCAAGACCAGCTAAGTATGCTGCACCTAGAGCCGTTGTTTCATTGATTACTGGACGCTCTACAGGAACATCTAAAATATCACTTTGGAACTTCATTAAGAAGTTATTTTTAACCGCTCCGCCATCAACGCGTAATGTTTTCAGTTCAATACCTGAATCTGCTTCCATTGCGCATAATACATCTTTCGTTTGGTAAGCTAAAGATTCTAGCGTTGCACGAATGAAGTGCTCTTTCGTCGTACCGCGTGTTACACCAAACATAGCGCCGCGTACTTCACTATCCCAGTAAGGTGTTCCTAGTCCAACGAATGCTGGTACAACGTATACACCGTCAGTTGATTCAACGCGATTCGCGTACACTTCACTCTCACTCGCATCTTTAAACATGCGCATTCCGTCGCGTAACCATTGAATTGCAGAACCCGCTACGAAAATACTTCCTTCTAATGCGTAGTTTACTTTACCATCTATTCCCCATGCAATTGTTGTTAATAGACCGTGCTCAGAAGCTACTGCTTTTTCACCTGTGTTCATTAACATGAAGCAACCAGTTCCGTAAGTATTTTTCGCCATACCTTCACCGAAACAAGCTTGTCCAAATAAAGCTGCTTGTTGGTCACCAGCTACACCTGCAATCGGTACATTTTGGCCGAAGAAGTGGTAATCAATTGTTTCTCCGTAAATTTCAGATGATGGACGTACTTCTGGAAGCATGCTCTTTGGTACTGTTAACATTTCTAGAAGCTCATCATCCCACTGTAAGTCGTGAATGTTAAACATTAACGTACGTGATGCATTTGAGTAATCTGTTACGTGTGCTTTACCACCAGATAGTTTCCATACAAGCCACGAATCAATTGTTCCGAATAATAGATCGCCGTTTTCTGCTTTCTCTCTTGCACCTTCAACATTATCTAAAATCCATTTTACTTTCGTACCAGAGAAGTATGCATCAATTAAAAGACCTGTTTTTTCGCGAACCATTTCGCTATAACCTTTTTCTTTTAACTCATCACAAATTTCAGCTGTTTGGCGAGATTGCCATACGATTGCGTTGTAAATTGGTTTACTAGTTGTTTTATCCCAGACAACCGTTGTTTCACGTTGGTTCGTAATACCGATACCAGCGATTTGTTCTGGTTTTACATCTGCTTCGCTTAAGCAAGTTGCGATAACTGCTAAAATAGATCCCCAAATTTCTTGTGCATTATGCTCTACCCAGCCCGGCTTTGGAAAATGTTGTGTAAACTCTTTTTGAGCTGAATGAACAATTTCACCTTTTTTATTGAAAAGAATTGCGCGTGAGCTTGTTGTTCCTTGGTCTAATGAAAGAATATATTTTTTCATATCGGTTTCCCCCTTATGCTACTTTTCTACTATTTGTATTGCTTCCACTTTTTTTACTTGTCATATAAGAGATTGCTAGTACAATCACAGTTGCGATAATCACATAAATAAGTGCTGAATTTTGTTTTCCTTCAAATACAACTTGATGGAATAAACCTGCAAGTGATCCACCTAAAATTGGACCAACTACTGGAATCCATGCATACTTCCAGTTTGAACCGCCTTTTCCTGCAATCGGAAGGAAGAAGTGTGCGATACGCGGACCTAAATCACGTGCTGGGTTAATTGCGTATCCTGTTGTCCCACCTAATGATAAACCAATACTTACAATTAAGAAACCTACGATAAATGGATTTAATCCATCTGCAAACTTATTTGCACCAATTGCTAATATACCAAATACTAAAACGAATGTTCCAATCATTTCACTTAAAAGGTTTGCAAATGTGTTCGGAATTGCTGGACCTGTTGCAAATACACCTAACTTTGTTCCTGGATCTTCTGTTTCTTTCCAGTGTGGTAAGTAATGTAAATATACGATAACTGCCCCGATAATTGCCCCAATCATTTGTGCTGCGATATAACCAGGTACGTCACTCCATGGGAACGCTCCCTTAAATGCTAATCCTATTGTTAAAGCTGGATTCAAATGTGCCCCACTAATTGATCCAACCGCATATGCTGCAACCGCTACCGCTAAGCCCCAGCCCATTGTAATTACAATCCAACCAGAATCTTTCGCAAACGACTTCTTTAAACTTACACCAGCACAAACGCCGCCACCAAGTACGATTAACAACGCAGTCCCTATTAACTCTCCTAAAAATGCTGACATAGTATCCCTCCACAATCAATTTAAACGCTTCCAAATGTGATAGAGGTAAAATGAATGGCCATTCGTTTTTGTCAAAAGAAAAAGACCCACAGCTTGCACGCTTCTATATAAATTTATATAGAAACAATGAAATGTGGATCTCTACTTTTCTCCGTCACGTTTATTAACTTGTCTATAATGTTAACCGTAAATGAAAGCGGTGTCAACGAAAAAATTCACATTTTCGTCACTTTTTTTGGTAATGTTTCCATAGTTCGCGTTTTGATGTCGTAATTGCTGTCGCACCAGCGTTTAAAGCTCTTTCCACATCTTCTACAGTACGAATAAAACCACCCGCTAAAATCGGTACACCAGTACGCTCTTTCACTTCAGCGATAATATCCGTCATTGCTCCAGGAAGTACCTCAATATAATCCGGTTTCGTCTTATCTAAAAGATTGCAGCTCTTCTCCATCGCACTCGAATCGATTAAAAAGATGCGTTGTATTGCCACAACACCTTTTTGCTTCGCCTTCATAATAACGCTCGCCTTTGTTGAAAGTAACCCGTACGGTCTAAACTCCTGACATAAATATTCCGTCGCATGCCCATCACTCTGCAAACCATGAATTAAATCCACATGTAAAAACACCTTTTTACAATATTGCTTCGCAAGTGATATAACACTCTTCAATTGACCGACATGAATATCTAAAATAACGATATATTCATACGAACTATGTAATAGCTTTTCCAAATCTTTAATTTGCCTCACTGCCGGCAAAATCTTCTGTTCATGAAATTCCATTCTATATGTCCCCTTCTTTATGTCATCCTATCCTTTATAGTACACAATTTAAGTGAAAAGAACAGCTAGTGTCGGGGATTTCTTTCAAATCTTTCTCTTATCTGTATATTTTCTTCAACTTATCGGAACCTATACCACCTATAATCATGAATACAAGGGGCAAAAGATTCATTACATATGGCGCATCTGCTACAATTGTAATACTTGCTCCAGCAAACTTATTTAGCATCCATACAACGATTTTTGCAATAAACAAAAATACTCCTATCATAAATAGACTATCAAAAAATACCTTCCATTTTGGATATGCCAATTGCTTACTATCTTCAATTACTTTCTGCGTCAATTCTTCATCACTCCTTAGCAGTTCATCAATTGTAATACCGAACAGATCACTTAAATGAATAATAATTTCAATGCTCGGATAGTTCTTTCCCGTCTCCCATTTCGAAACAGATTGCCTGCTCACATGAATTTTTTCAGCCAAATCATTTTGCGACCAATTTCTTTTTTCCCTTTCTTCTTTTAAACGCTCACTAAAAATCATACTGTGTTTATCACCTCTCTATGCCCATTATGTTCAAATAAATGATGAAGAGTAAAGCTAGTTATCGTTGCATTTCCTGCGCAACTTATGCGTTACAGCTTATAATGGCGCTCTTTTATATGTATCTTCCCTATACTATGCTCCAATAATAATTTCCCGAACAATAATACAAGGAACGGATACTAATAAAGTGAAACTTTAATCAACCCTCACCAATCGGACTTTTACGGACAGCCCGCCCCCCACCTAACTTCTTTGCTTCCGCTGAATTTTGAGGTGGGGTCTTACTGCCCGGCAAATAGCGCGATAAAGACTAGATTAGGCATAAAAAATACGCCATCCCTTCTTATCAGTCTCCAGAAAGAATAACGCAAATTTTCATTTTTACTCATCATTTTTCGGACTATATGAAAACCCCGGATATTTCACAACAGGCCTCTTCTCCTTACGCAGGGAATCCATTACTTGCGGGCCAACATGTATATTACTCTCCACTATTTCTCTAGGAGTCAGTGCCATCCATTGATTTAACGATACATCTTCAAAACGATTACTTCTGAACATCTCTAAAAACCATAATGTTTCGGTACCTGTATTTTGAATATAATGCCCCGTCGCAAACGGTACATATCCGACATCGCCAGCTCTATAATCAAATGTACGAGCGGTACCATTTCCAAGAAACACAGTCATTCTCGCTTCCCCTGTCAAATAATATTGCCATTCATCATTATTCGGGTGCCAATGAAGTTCTCTCATTCCACCAGGCTCAACCTCAACGAGCGCTGCTGCGATTGTTTTGGAAATAGGGAAATTTGTAGAATCTACAATTCGAACGCTACCACCAGGCGTCTTAATCGGCTTTTGTTTTAACAATTCATGTTTAAATGTTAAAGGAACTTCTCCTTTCGGTGATTGAATTTCCTGACTTTCAAGCGAACCTGGCACCTCTCCTTGATAAATATAAACTTGATCTGAAGGAATAGAACGAAAAGCACTCTCAGGTACTCCGAAATTAGCCGACAACACTTCTTTTGGCGTATGCGCAAACCAATCAGAAATAGCTAAAGTAGATAAATCAGAAAAATGCCCATCATCGAAAACGAGTAGAAATTCACAATGTTCCAATCCTTGAATGGAATGCGGAATACCAGGCGGAAAATACCAAAGATCACCTGGTCCAACATCAGCAATAAAATTACGCCCATTTTGATCAACAGCCGTTATGCGCGCCCGTCCTAAAAGCATATACGCCCATTCCGCTTCTTTATGCCAATGTAGTTCTCGTACTCCACCGGCCGTTAAACTCATATTTACTCCCGCAATCGTCGTCGAAACCGGTAGTTCCCGAGCAGTAATCTCCCGAGACCACCCGCCTTGTTTCAAAATCATAGAAGTGTCCGAGAATGAAAACTTCAAGTTAGGAACTAACCCTGCATCCGTTATAGGCGGAACAAGCATATTCGGATTTTGAATATCCCGCATAACATTACGAGGTCCAGAATCAATCGCACCAGCTCCGTCGCTGCGGATTGGTTGTGGCACATTCCCTCCCGCTTCATTAACAGTACGTTTCTTCATGATTACACTCCTTTTTCATCCGGTTATTAGGTGAAAATCCTCCACCATAGTGTATGAATTGGGCTTTAGATGGTTACAGTTACTATGATTTAAACCGTGAAAAAAACGCGTCTACTATTGTTATTTTTTATCGGAAATTCAATATTCCCCATCAAATCTTCTTGTTCATTTCTCAACTTATACTAGTATGCTTAGCGCTTAGGAAGACAAAAAAATAAACTAGAACTAACAAAAAACCCTGTAAAATTTATTACAGAGTTTTTCACCAATTATTTATTGTTTTACATATCGAATACGAACATTATCGTCCATTTGATAAATTTGTAATGTGTTTCCATAACTAATTCCTAACTCTTCACTTGCACCAACTGCACCCACAAGTACCCCTTAAAATAATTTATTCTTAGTTGGTTTTACTACCAATACTCTTCGCTGCCTCTTCAAACAGTTTCGAACCTTCTTGTGCTTTACTTAATGATTGATGCATTTTACTTTCGTCTTCTTGGTCCAATGCATCAAATAGAAGTTGAAAACAATCCGCATATAGTTCCATCGACTGCTTTATCTTCGCCTGTTCTCCCTGTAACTCAGGAGGCGCTTGTAGATTCTTCAGTTTCGTTGCAGTTGCCTTTGCTCCACCTAAACTCAGTTGTACTTCACTTTTCTTTTGTTTGTATGATTTTACGTCTGAATCTGCTATTCCTTCAATTAATTTCATTGTATCTTCAATTTGAGTAGCACTATTTATGATATCTGCCTTGTACCTTTCAACATCTGAACCAGTTACCTTACCAGTTGAAGAACTAGAAGAAGTTGAATTATTTGAAGAAGAACTTGGTTGACTACTTGATGAACTACTGTTTGTACCTTCACCTTTCGCTACAGATAAGCTATCCTCTTTCTTGCTATCAGTTGACTTACTCTCTTTTTCAGAAGTCTTATTCTCTTTCTCTACCTTTTGCGTTTCTTCTTTCTTAGGCTCAGCTTTCTTACCATCAGTTTCAATTGTAATACAACCACTCAATAACATAACTGGTAACGCTAAACTTACTAATTTCTTTGCTTTCATGATTACTAATACCCCTTTATTTGTAAAATGTAGTGCAAACAAGTTAATATACTTAACTAATAAATTTCCCCCGAATAATTTATTAAAATCTACTATCCATAGATTTCCTGTATATTCATAATCTTTCCATATATATCATTTTACAAAGAATTACATATTTGGTCAAAGGGATTTATGTAGTCCTTAAAAGAAAATTTTAATCACAAAGAAAAGAAGCTAACAATAAATTGTTAACTTCTCAATCGAAAGTAAAATACTATCTTTCCTTATCTTCTAATATCTAGGTTGTGATTGAATATTTGTAAGATGAACATCATACATATCAATGATTTCAAGAAATCTATCAGCTTCACGGAAAACATGGTCTGCTAATAACGGATGAATGATACTCTTTATTTTACATTGCTCAATTAAATCACGTGCTGTTTTCTTAAAATCCCGAAGAGATGCAACCGACACACGATTTTGATCTAAAAATTGATCTAAAAGAGGGGCTGTTTGGGATTGTGGTTTCATAGATTCTAAGTCAATTGCTTGATACATCAATTCATCAAAATCATTGCTAAAATTCCGTGCTGTATCTACAAGCTTTCTTTCCGATGGATCAAGAAGATGGCCAATAAATTTAGCATGGTCTGCCATAATCCGTAAAAAGAAAACATTTTCTTTAATAATAGCATCAGGAAGCGCATCTAATTTACCTTCATTTAATTGTATTAAACGTTTTCTAAAATAATCAGCTTCCCTACTTGTATGGTCAACTAAAAGTGGAAAGTTATTTTGTCCTGGCAATTTACATGTGAGAATTAATCCTAAAATTTTTCGTTTAAATCCCCAAATATTAGTTGCGGCTTGTTGTACTTCTGCATTAAATCTTTTTATTTGCTCAGGATCTGTTTCATTTGTATAGGAATGCGCTATTTGTTCAATATGTTCAAACAATCGATAAAATTGATTCGCCTCTTCGATTAGTTGAGTATCCTCGCACCTAAATCCTAAACGAAGAAAAAAAGAATGCTCCTTCATGATTCTAGACCAAAAACGAATTTCATTTAATGAACGCTCAACAAACATTACAGATGTAACACCTGTATCCGGATGTAATGAAGTTTCATCCCTATGCATTGTTAATCCCCCCCAGTAAAATCCCCACTAGTTCCATTCTTATGAGTAAAAAAATATATAAATACCATCAATAAAAGTTTATGATGACTCTCTTATACATGTAAAATTAAACTAATATAACCTTAGCTTGATGAACATATACTGCTCCCGCAGAAGAAAAAAAGCTACCACCGAGATGTAAAATCCTACTAGGTGGTAACCTTTCAAAATTTCTATTAAAGCAATACCGAATCTTTATCACTATCCTGATTACGTTTCTCACGCTCTTCTTCTAAACGCTTCATATATACTTCGCCTTCTTTTTCAATAAACTCATTATCCATATCTTGCTCTTTTTTCGAAGTATATAAAACCATGTAGCCACTTAATACAATCCCAACAATTACAAGATACACCCACCATGGTAAAGTTTCCACTCTACTTCATTCCTTTCCTTAGACAAGCCTTATTAGTTTCACTCTATGAGGAAAGAAGTGGATTTATGCTTAAAATTTTTATTGTGGATGCTTCGCGAAAAATGCTTGTACATATTCCATAAACTCAATTGGTTCCTGACGAAACGGTGCGTGGTATCCTTTTTCAATAATATGAAACGTACTATTTGCAAATAACCCATGATACAGTTCACCATTTTTCCACGAAACACTCTTATCATGTCGTCCCCATATAATTAAAGTCGGTACCTTAATTTTATCAGCTTCCATCGCAATGCGGCGCTCTCGCATTTTCGTAAGCTGATCATAATGCTCTTTATCATCACGACTATTTTTTACTTCATTTTTATTATACTTCGTAATCTCAGTTACAGTTTGTAAGTCCGTCGATAGCAGTGGTACTTCATAACTTTCTTTTTGCTGGAAAGACTCTATCCCTGTAGAATCCGCCAAGATGAGATGCGTCACTGCATCCGGATATAAATACGCTAAATTGAGAGACATCTCTCCGCCCATTGAATGGCCGAGCACCGCAAACTGATCGTATCCGAGCTTCTTCATTAACTTATAATATAAATTCACTTGCGCAGGAAACGAATACTGAAAATCAATAGGTTTAGAAGAACGCCCAAACCCTAAAATATCAACCGCAATAATCGTATGGTCTCGCGCTAGTTCCGGATAAATATCACTAAACCCATCAGAAGAACCACCAAACCCATGCAACATAAGTAAAGGGGGTTTTCCCTCACCAATTTGTTTAAAATAAATCGTCTGTCCATCAATTTGCGCCATACTCTCTTTCGTATTCAGCTTCATCATAACAGTATCTTTCACTTCGCCAACCTTCGCAATCGGCTTCTCAACGAAGTTACAAATAATTAACAAAACGAGCACAATACCGCTAATCATATAAAACTTAAACCTTTTCAAAGTTCCCGTCTCCTTTCTCTTGTTGCTATTTAAAAGTTTTTACATTTTTTGGTTATTTTATGTTCTCTTTTTAATTGTAACTAATACAGTTACAATTAAACTAAAAAAATATAACTCATTTCTATTACTAATGGTTATTCTGTAACTATTATAGTTACATATTTAAAGTAAGTCAATTCTTTTCTCTACATGGCCTGAAAATAGAAAAAGGGACTTCATGTTGAAGTCCCTTTCTTTGTTATTATAGTTGGCTTACTCCGCCGCCGTCGCCTTTATTATCTGCTGGTGCTCCTCCTGTGTCTCCAATGTTAACGTAGTCTGGTCTTGCTGGTGCTCCGCCACCATCACCTCTATTTAAAGCATGTTGTTCAGACTCTGTAAAAGCAGTAAGCCCTAATGAAAGTAGTATTACTAAACCTGCTATCAATACATTAATTTTTTTCATTTATTTTAGCGCTCCTTCTTTTAAAAGTTTTTTTCGAGCTTGGCTACTAATATAAAAGTATTTACTAGCCTTTTCATGTTTTTCTTCTTGATAAAATTTATAAGCTAATATTTCTGCGTATTCCTTAACACAATCTAAAAGGGAGTGTTCTTCAAAATACGAAATACTTTCCACAGTTACTTTCTCTAACTCATTAGCACTCGAATTAATATTTAATTCCTTCAATATCATAAAGCGATGTTGAAATTCTTTATTTTGCAACTCATTACAAATTTTCAGCCCTAGTTCTATTAAGTTATTAGCAATTTCTATTTTGCCCAGTTTATAATTTTCCTCTGCTTCAGTAAAAATCGCTTTAAAATGCTTAGGCATTTTCTTAGTCACTTCACTTAAATGTCTAATTGCCAAATCTGATAAATTCTGACTACTATATAACCACCCTAAGTTACTTCTAACCATTAAAATATGTTTTTCTTCTTTATCATGTTGTTGAAGTAAATGGATTGCGGTATTAAAACTTTCCTCCGCTAACTCAAACTGTTTAAAATCAATACAACATAATCCTATGAAGTTATGACACAACGCCACGTTTCCTTCGTAACCTTTATGTTCACAAAATATTTCTTTCGCCTTTTTGATATAATCTAAAGCTAACATTTGCTGATATACTTGATAGTAAAAATATCCCATCCGATAATTAAACTCCGCATGTTCTATCGGATCTGCAATATATTTCAATAACTTCTCAGCTTGCTCATACTGTTCTTTCGCTTCGTTATAATTTGAAATTAATGTGCAATGAAACCCTTTAAAAAAGTGATAATAATAAGCTAAAAAGCCCTCTGTTGGAATTTCGAAAGATTCCACTTTATCAAAACTATCTTCTCTAACTGAAATCCAATCAACTAATGCATCATATCTAAAATTCAACAACGCATGATAAAGTAATACATCCTGATCCACATCCAACCCACTAATCTTACTTTCAATCTCCTCTTTCATTTCTGTGGCCTTCTCTATATTTTGCTGTAACATTACACGATACCAATCATCTAAAGAATGTTTCATTTGCTCCCGCGTTACTACATCTGCTCCCATACACTCGCATCCCCTTTTCTCCAAAATTACAAAATTAGGATTTTTATACAATTATTAAAATTGTATATTAACACTCCTTTTCTATGCATTGAAAAATAATTATCAGAAAATTTAATATTTTAATTAATTATACCAAAGTTTTCCTTTTTAATAACTTGAGAAATAATTGTCAGAAAACTTACTAGGATAAATAAAAAAGCAAGTAGTTCCAGCACTCCGCTAAAACTACTTGCTCTCCTACTTACTATCTCTATTTTTACTCTTTAATAAATTCCTTCGTACTTCTCACTGTATCAATTGGACGAACTAATTTTTCAATTTCTTCACGTTTTGGCTCTAGGAATGGAGGTAAAGATAATTTTTCGCCAAGTGTTTCGTATGGCTCGTCTCCCATAAATCCTGGGCCGTCTGTTGCAAATTCAAATAAGATTTGTGGTGCAACTCTTGCGTATAATGATTCGAAGAAGTGACGGTTTACATAGCCAGATGAAGGAAGTCCTACGCTACTGATTCTCTCAATCCATTCTTCTAATACAGCGCGATCTTCTACACGGAATGCCGCATGGTGCACTGTACCAAAACCTTGTTGTGCTTCAGGAAGAACTGTATTATGTTCTACGATGACAGAGGCACCGTTTCCGCCTTTGTTCACTTCAAATAAATAGAATTCTCCTTCTTGCGCAATCTCTTTAAATAATAAAACTTTTTCTAACACTTCTTTAAAGAAGCTAAAGTTTGCGATACGAATGAATACAGGTCCTAAACCAGTAATTGCGTATTCTAATGGTACTGGCCCGTTTTGCCATGGTGTACCTGATTCGATTCCTTTATCAAGTTCATCTGAGATTAATTGATAGTGTTGATCATCAAAGTCAACGAAAGAAAGAGTTTTCTTACCAAATTGCTCTTTAATTCCTGTATGTTCTACTTCAAGACGGTCAAAGCGTTTCACCCAATACTCTAATGCTGCATCAGTTGGAACACGGAATGAAGTTTTTGAAATTTCATTTGTACCGTGTACTCCTTTTGGAATACCTGGGAAGTCAAAGAATGTCATATCTGTTCCTGCACTACCTTTATCATCTGCAAAGAATAAATGATACGTTTGAATGTCATCTTGGTTTACTGTTTTCTTAACTAAACGCATTCCTAAAACGTGAGTGAAAAACTCATAGTTTTTTTCTGCACTACTTGTAATCGCTGTAACGTGGTGAATTCCTTTTAATTGGTTCATTTTATATTCCTCCAATGGGTTTCATTTATATGTTAAAGTTGTATATTTTCTTCTATTACTTCTCTTCAATAGGTGCTAAATTCGCTTCAATCTCTGCACGCTGATTTTCTAAGAACGGTGGTAAATCAAGTTTTTCTCCTAAATGTTCTACATCTCCATCAACTGTAAACCCTGGTCCATCTGTCGCAATTTCAAATAGGATTCCGTTTGATTCACGGAAATATAAGCTTTTAAAGTAGAAACGGTCAATGATTCCTGAAGAATGGAAGCCTCTTTGTTTCACTTGTTCTTCCCAATAGGCAAGCTCTGCATCGTTTTTCACGCGAATTGCTAAATGGTGGATGCTACCGCGGCCGGGCTTTTCAGTAGGACCATCTAAATATTTCACAACGATTTCTCCAAAAGCCTCTCCTTTAATGGACTGAAAAATTGCTTCCTCTTCGCTTCGGCTAACCTCTGTATAACCAAACATCTCTGTAAGTGTACTCGCCATTTTATCAAGTCTACGAACTGTCATTTCCACAGAACCCATTCCTTGAATTTGATGCTTTGCAGGAACTTCTGATTTCTCCCAAGTTTCCCAGTGCTCTACTTTTTCTCCGTTTGAAACGAGTAGTACTAAGCGAAGACCTTCAGCATCCTCAAATTGTAAAGCAGGACGATTTGCATATGTTGTCATCTCACTATGTTTCACATCAAATTTCTCAAATCGTTCTTTCCAGTAATGTAAGCTTTCCTCTGAAGGAACGAGTAATCCAATTCGAGTAATCGCATTTGTACCGCGATATGTTCTTCCTACTAAAGGAATTTCAAAAAATGATAACTCTGTACCCGGACTTCCTGTTTTATCTCCGTAAAATAAATGATACATTGACGGATCATCTTGGTTTACTGTCATTTTCACACGACGTAATCCAAGCACATTTTTATAAAAGTGATTATTTTCATTTGCATTTTTCGTAACCATTGAAATGTGATGATGCCCTTTAATTTTATACATTTGTAATTCCTCCACTTCGTTTTACTAGTCAAGTGATGATAAAAAAATAATATGTTTTTTAGCTGTTCAATTTATTCTCATTATGTTTTTGTAAATTCATCTTAGTTTTTACTGCATAAGTTACTTTCGTTTTTAACTCGAAAACAACTGAGTGTATGTTTTTCATATGACTCAATCGCTTTCGTTACTATCACTTTACAACTCAAGTGATTAAAAAGCAAGTATTTTATCTCGAATTCGAGATATTTTTTTATTAAATAACATTTTGGACTAAAAACACGAGAAATTCTTGGTTTGAGGACATTATAAAATTCATAAGTTGATGGATGTGAGATATCGCCAGCATTTTTGAAAAAAACACGCTAAGAGTATGCGAGATTTTATACAGTTTTTTCGTTAATCCAATAACAGACAAGAACCCTAAAACCGCACCAGAATAGGAATGTATAAAAAATTGCATAGATTGATAGAACAAAAAAAGGAGGTTCCCTTGTGAGAGTAAGGTTCCTCCTTTTTCCTTGCTACCGATAATAGGACGTTATGTTAACTGATCATGTATAGGATATTCATATAGAAATTGTTTCTATCAATGCTGAATTATACAAAGAAGGAGGCATGATAATGAAAAAAGAACAATTAATATTAATTGCTAGTCTTACTCTTTTATTTCCTGTCCTTGAATTTTTCTTCCAGAAATATGATTACTTCAATTTTTACGCACATATAGGTATTATAGCCATTGCTGTATCAACTGTTGTATTCACACTCCATTATATAAAACAAATTTATTGGAAATTATCGATCGTATGAGGAAATTATGAAAGAATAGAATTTAATTGAATATGTTTTCTATTACCCGTTTCAAGCTTTTCCCCATACCTTTTACTGCCCATACTAGTTTAAGGAACACTTTAAAGATAGCATCCCATACGTGTTCATTAATAAAAAATTCGTATACTTTCTTTAACCACTCTTTCGGGGATTTACTCTTACGTTTAAACCTTTGCCAATGCGTTTCTTCACTAGTTTTCATAACTACCCCTTCTTTCTTAATCGAATATGCTTTCTATTAGAAGTTTTAACACCTCGCTATAATGATGAAAAGAACGAGGTTTATCATATCTGGCAATTTAATCACTCCTAATTTTAAATTAAATTCATTATATAACGATTTCTAAATTTTTAGTTAATTACTAGTGAGAATTAAGCAAAATTTAAACAAAAACACCTATGTTAGGCTTTAGTTACAGGTTTTCCCCCTATAAAATCAACTATTTGCGCCACCAACTATGGGGTACGCGAATTACTTTGATATTATCTTTGAACGAACAAAATAACTCCTTTCGAAAAACAAATGAACTGATATTAATCAACTTCCAATATCGAGAATTATGTAAATAAGCTGCCCATATGGACAGCTTACTGTATTTTTTGCTTAACATATTTTTTCTGAAATGCTGGCGGTACTCAATTTAAAAGTTGATATGCCCCCATTCTAGTGGCAAGATATGTTTTATTAGTTCTTCGTTACACCCATGCGTACTTCTTAACTATTTTATTTCATTTTTAATAAAGTGAAACTTTAATCAGTGGGGGTTTTCTTCCCCCCCCACTGATTATCAGCCCTCACCAATCGGACTTTAATGACTTAACATTATGCTTATCTTAGGAGCGAGGTATTTTATCGGTGAGTGTATACAAGCCATGTAATGCTTGCTGTTAATAATGCTGACGAAATCAAAGCTGTAAGAACACTATATGTTTGCCACATAAGTATTGTTGACCAATCGAAAGCGCAGCACAGTATACCCAGAGCAATCGTAGCGATCAGGAAAATAACTGTTACGGTTATTCTCTTTTTTGTCATTGGCTGTCGCTCATTCGTTCTCCTTCTGCGTAATCCTAAGAGAAATAGCAAAACGGCCAATAGGCAAAAAATAATTGTGATAGACGACAAAATGATATCCAAAAGCTGTGTGCCGCTTATTTCATATGACTGAGTTAGATTGCCTTCTAATATATCTTTAACTTTTAGTACCATGTTTGTATTGGTATTTGTGCCGTTGCTCAGCAAGGAGACGGCTGTTCGTTCATTTGGCAGTATGACTACTTCGGTTCTGAAATTTGGATTGCCCCCAGTGTGTTCTATAATCGTTTGTTCGGCATTTACGGACCAACCTGCCGCATAATACATACCGTTGACAGCCGAAACAGACATATCACCCCTATGTGATTTTTCGATAACCGTGTGAAATATTTCGGGTATGTCCTGCACGATACCCATCTGTATGCCCAGCCAACGAGCCATATCTTTTGTATTAGAAATGATGTAGCCTGCGGGTTTATTCCCAGCATAATCCGGAGCTTTAAATGGAGTTGTCATAAAAAAGGAAGAACGGTAGCCCTGTGCCAACTGTCCAGTAGCTTGAGCATCTTCTTTATAAACATACGTCTGGTGAAGACCTAGCGGCTGAAATACCTGTTCCTTCATAAAGTCTTCATAGCTTTGTCGCGACACAATCTCAATAACCAAACCCAATACGTCATAATTAACGGTTCCATAGTTATACTGTTCACCGGGAGGGAACGCCAATTCAGCATCAACGAGCATTTCCACAGTCTTTTGCAACATATCCGGTGTATTGCCTTGTGGAATATTTTGAAGATGCCTAATATTTGTTAGACCACTGGTATGGTGAAGAAAGTTATTTAGTGTAAGACTTTGCATATCAACAGGTTTCCCTTGATACTTTAATGTAAACCAAGGTAAATATTTTTGGACAGGGTCAGTCATTGAGAGCAGCCCTTGCTCTTCCAATAGCATAATACCCATACCGGTAAAAGCTTTACTGACCGAGGCTAACTCATAGAGTGTATTTTCACTTGCAGACAACCCCTTTTCACGGTCTGCATACCCTGAAGAAAAGTAGAACACTTCATCATCAGCAAGTATTGAGATTGACATTCCCGGCACACCTGATATACGACAGGCATCATCTAGCAACGCTTGTATTGCCGCAGATTGCGAATCTGACAACGCATAACTTTGTGTTGCGAATCCTGAGAATAATATAAATATCATTAATACAAAAACAATAATCTTTTTCATAAACTCTCCCTTTTGGAAAAATTATAAGAGAATAATATAAATAACCTCCTTTTACAACTACGAAACTAATTTTTAATGTATCTTTCTATTCACCTATATAATATCAAATAATTGCGAATAGTTACACTTGAACGAACAGATGGATGTAATTTGAAACAACTTTAAAGAGCCTTGCTACGTAGAATGTAGTAAGGCTCTTAGCTTTTTAATAATCAAAATTCAATAACTTTATTATCATTATACAACAGCCCCACTAAGCGTATTAACACTTAATGAGGCCACTTTATTCACACTATTAATTATGGAACGTCGGTTTATAGAACGAACGATTATCAAGTGCAAAGACACGCTCTGTGTATTCGCCTGGTTTTGTGCGTCCTAATGCGCGGTCCATCATATTCATTTTTGCATCTAAGTTATCGATGTAATGCAGAATTTCTGCTTCTTTTACTAATGGTGGTTTTGGGCTACCCCATTCCGCTTTTCCGTGGTGAGAAAGGACGATGTGTTGAAGAATTAATACTTCTTCTGCATCGATTTGCAATTCGTCTGCTGCTTTACCAATTTCGTTCACCATAATAGAAATGTGGCCTAGTAAATTTCCTTCTAACGTATACGTTGTAGAAATTGGGCCAGATAGTTCGATTACTTTACCAAGGTCATGTAAAATAACGCCTGCATATAGTAAGTCTTTATCTAACGATGGGTATAGATTTGAGATAGCTTTCGCTAAATCAAGCATTGATACGACGTGATAAGCTAGTCCAGATACGAACTCGTGATGGTTCTTTGTCGCTGCTGGATAGTCTAAAAATTCGTTTTGATGCTTATTTAATAAATGTCTTGTTAGACGCTGAATGTTCGGGTTTCTCATTTCAAATATGTATTGCGTAATTTTCTCAACCATATCTTCTTTTTTCACTGGTGCTTTTTCTACGAAGTCTGAGATATCTGTTACTTCATTTTCATTCGCAACACGAATTTGTTTCACACGTAATTGAATACGTCCTTTGTAGTTTAAAATATCACCAGCTACTTTCACGATTGTTTCCGCTACATATTGTTTCTCAACTTCTGGTGATACGTCCCATAGCTTCGCTTCAATGTCTCCACTTGGATCTTGTAAGATTACTGTTAAAAATGGCTTTCCATTGCTTGCGATACCTTTTGTCGCTGTTTTAATTAACAAGAAAATATCGACTTGTTCACCAACTTCATACTCTGCAATTTTCTTTTTCATTCGAATTCCTCCACCAAATCAGTTACTTTTAGTATAGCACACTACAACTCATTTTCTTTACGCATATGTGTTAATTTTATAATCTGTTTTTCTGGAAAATACGCAAGTAAATGCGCATGACATGTAAAGAATATGACTTGTCTATCCTTTGCAATTTCCTTTATAAGTTCAATCGTTCGATTCGTCCTTACCGCATCAAAATGCACGAAACTATCATCAATAATAAATGGATAATCATGTTCGAATGTTTTCGCGAGTGCAAATCTCAGCGATAAATATAACTGCTCCGCTGTCGCTTGGCTTAGTTCATGACTGTAAAAACGCATACCGTCGTTACGTTCAACGATAAACGGTTCTGCCTCTGACGGTGAAAAGATTTTACTATAGCGTCCGCCTGTTAAATAGACGAAATACTCTTCTGATTTTTGTAAAATACGAGGAAGATGAACTTCATGATAATAGTGCTTCGTTTTCGTTAACACTGTCTTTGCGGCCGCATAAGCAGCCCACTTCTTCACTTGTTCACGCACTTGCGCTTTTTTTATTTCCCATTCATGCATTAAATCGCCGTACGTATTACCTTCTTCTAAATTCGCAATTTCCATACGATGTTTCGCAATACGCTCTGTCAGTTCTTTCTCTTTCGTAAGACAGTTTTGGACAGTTGTAATTTCTTGCTTTAATTTTCCTTCATAACCGTCAGCTTCATAATGTTCAGCTAATGATAAACTCGTTAAACGCTGTTCCAACAGATCAATTTGCGGTAATAAACGCCCCACTTGTTTCTCTGCATCCTCACGTTTTTCCGCCAGTTTACCTGCTTCTAAAAACATCTCTTCATCTGTAGACTCTGCAATATGCCATAAACCATCTCGTTCTATTAGTAATTGCTTTAATTGTTCTTGCATAAACTCATATTCTTCTTGCCATTCCGCCAGTTTTTCTTTTAACTGCTTACAAGTTTGGCGCTTCTCTTTCTCATTTTGCATACGGCTTTGTGCCTCGTGTAGCTTACTATACTCCGCACTACCGATAACAGTTTCTAGTTTATGTTCAAATTGCGAAATCATTTCATATAATGAAGATTTTCGCGTACCTTGCTTCTCTAACTCCCGATATAATTGCTGCATTTTTTCAATACGCTCAAACGCCGGCAATATGTGTGCATACGTATAAAATTCAGGAAACATATAGCGCGTTTTATATGCATCGACTTGTTCTCCCGCCTGGAACGTTTCTCTCTCCCATTCCTCATACGATGAAACGACTTTATCATACGCTCGTTCCAACTGCTGTAACTTATAAGACTCGCGCTCAAATAACTTCCGAATCTCTTCATCTTTTTCTAACTCATAGCGTACAGACATCGCTTCTTCACTTTGTCTCCCGCCGGCACTTTGCTGAAGAGTAAGAAGCTCTTCTTGTAATCCGCTTGATGGATCTTTATATAAAACAAGGGCGAGAACAATCCCTACAAATATGATGACACTAATAAATAAAAGCGGGCGATTGTCTATAAATAAGCTCGTGAATAAAATGCCTGTATTAATAAGGAGTAACAGAAGACAAACTCTTTGCCACTGCTTTTTCTTTTGCATAGCCGCTCCTGCTTTTTCCTCGTACTTGCGCTTCATTCTCTCTGCGCCCATACCGATAAACGCCGCATCTTGGAACGACTTCTCTTTCTCAGCTAACGCATTTCGCTCTTCATCCGCTAACATTTGTTGCTTAATCTGTCTTATATTCTCTTCTTGTTCTTCTAATTGCTCCTGCGCTACTTTAAAACGATCATCAAGCTGTGCTTTTTGCGTTTCTAATTCACGCGCCTTTTGCACTGTTTGCGTAATTAACTCTTTCGTTGCCAAACTCATATCAAACGACAGAACTGTTTCCTTTTCAAAAGTAGCACCAATTTGTTGCTCTAGTTCTGCCAGTTCTTCTTTTATATTCGTAATACTTCCTGTCAAATCACGCATTTCTTGGCGTGCATTTTCGTAAGACATATGCTGCATACGAAGTTCTTCTACATAACTTTCTTTTTGTAAAAACTCTTCATCTATTTGAATCGAGGCAATTTCCGATTGCACTGTCTCAATTTTCTTGTGGAGCGAATCAACTTGTAATTGAAGCGGCTCCATCTTCGCCTTAATTGCTTCATAACGCGCCATTCCGTTTACAGGAAACTGCCCGCTCTCGTTCTCTAACACTTTCTCGTGCGCACGCTTTTCAATAACGAGAGGCTCAAGCGCTGCTAATATTTCATAATCTTGCTTCCGCTTTTCTGCATTCTCTTTTTCCACGCGAACAGTAGCTAGCTTCTCTTCACTTGCTTTTAGCTGCTCCACTTGCTTTTCATACGTGCCAATTTTCCCTTGCCACTCTTTCATCTTCTCTTCCAGCTTCTTCATCTCTTGCAGTGACACGTTAATTTCAGGTTTACGCCCGCTTGGCTTGAAGCGCTGGTCCATTTCTTTTTCTAGCTTTTTATCTAACTGCAATAGCGCATCACTTCCGACTGCACTTGCCGAAAATAAATAATTGCCAATATCCGCTTCGCCGAGCTGATGAATGTTTTGAAGGCCATGCATATCAAATGAAAAGACAGATTCAAATAAACTTTCATTCATCCCGCTTAATATATCGTTTAAAATTTCTTCTCCGCCCGTTTTCCCGTCTTCAAAATAAACGGTCACCTCGCCAGCTGCCGTCTTTGGCAATCGCTCAATTTTCAAACGACCGTACTGCTCTGTTTGCACAGTGATCGCACCGCCATACTTCCCGCCTTCTTTCGGCTCATAACGGCGCTGTCCTCTCGTCGGAAAACCGAATAAAATACTTTTCATAAATGAGCGAATTGTCGATTTCCCCGCTTCATTTTCACCGTATAACACTGTCAGCAAGGTAAGATCCATTTCCACATTTTCTAATTTTCCGTACCCATAAATATGGAGTTTTTCAATTCTCATTTTTTATCCCTCTCTTGCTGGAATAATTGTTCTAAAATAATATTTTCTGCTTCCTTTTGAATCTCTTTCTTCTCTTCTTCTGTAAAAGATTCAATACTATTACGCGCTACAGGAGATGTCCAAATAGTGCGCAATACTCCGTCCATATTAGTGAAAGCTTCTAACTCCTTTAGCACACTACCGACGAAATGATTTTCCGCTTTCAAACGTTCGATTTCCGCAAAAGAAACCGTCTCATTTTTCCACTTCATCGCATATACGAAATCTTTTCGCTCTTCTCCAGATGCTAAAATGTGAAAAATCTCTTCCACACGCTTTTCGTCGCGCAAATAAGGTGAAAGTGGGCCTTGTCCTGTAAATATGACAGTTAATAATGTCCCTTCTTCTTCTCTTCGGCATTCATTTATCGCACTTGATACGCTCGTCATAAGTTCATCAACCGTTTCAAGTCCATCGATACTCACTTCTATCTCATCCCACACAACATCCGCCGTATGGAAAAATGAACACTGCGATCCTTTTTTCGTAAGTTCAATAAGGTATGCACCCTTCTCGCCTGTTTCCTTACGATGACGACCTTGTATGTTCCCTGGATAAATAATGTATGGTTCTTCTGATAAAATTTCACGTTTATGTATATGGCCAAGAGCCCAATAATCAAACTGTTTTTCTTTCAACTCACGAATTTGAAACGGTGCATAGCGATTATGCTCTGCATCTCCTTCCACACTTCCGTGAAGCATACCAATATGAAAAGGCGCATCACTCATTTTCGTATACTGCGCTGTCATATTATCCGTTACCGCTTGCTGCAAATAACTAAAACCATAAATAGAAGCTAATAGCTCACCATTTTTATAAAATGATTTCTCTTCTACATAAGGCTCAGTAAATACATGAACATTTTCCGAAAACTCAATTGCTGCCCAGCTTCCCCCTAAATGATCATGGTTACCGTGAATAATAAAAACAGGGATATCGTATTGCGAAAGTCTCTTCATTTGCTCACGCACAAACACTTGCGCCCTCAAACTTCTCGTCTCCGCATCATACAAATCCCCAGCTAGTAATACGAAATCAACGCGCTCTTGAATCGCTTTATCAACAATACGCTCAAATGATTCAAACGTACTTTGCTTCATTCTCTCCCACACAGACTGCGTAACATTCATCTCCATCCCTTTAAACGGACTATCCAAATGCAAATCAGCCGCATGTATAAACTTTACTTGTTTCACAAATAACGATCCTTTCTATCTTTCAAAAGTTTCATTTTATCAAAATTTAAATCGCTGAAAACTAATAATCATCGAGAATAAAAATATTCTCGATGATTAAAGTTTCATTCTATTTTACCACGCAATGTCATATATTTCTTTGCATATTGTAGTATTTTATGTCAAAATAATTATAAGATTCTGATTTTAAATATTGGAGGGAATTTTCATGGGAGTATACGTTCTAACAGTCTTTGAAAAAGATGGTTCAAAAGCATTAGACGAATCATTCGAGGCGGCAACTGAAAAAGAAGCGAAAGCAAAAGGTGAATCTATCTTACAAGAAAAAGGATTGTATGAAAAAACACATCGCTGTACATCTACTGCAGGTAAGCTCGTTTTATTCCAGCGCTAAAAAAAGAAGCGTCATCCGCTTCTTTTTCACTCTACTATATCTTCGTCACACCACGTAAACACCACATCTAGAATACGATTACCGATACGTACGCGTTTATTCCATTTACCTGTTTGGATCTGATGTTGCAATTCTGCTTTCATCTTTTCCGTCCAGTCGTGAATCGTTTCACTACCGTCGTACGGATATACGCTCGGAAACTCTTTCTGCAGTAGATGCAAGCTCTCTGCATCAAAATGAAAATGGAAGAAGTAGTTTGCTGTAAGCGATGGTTCTTGCAATCGTAAAAAATGATCATCAATTTGCTTTCTATTTCGATAGAAAGTAAAGATATTCACTTTACCGCTAGTAATTTGGTCAATTTGAATTTCGTGCTTCTCTATAATCACGTCTTCTCCACCTCGTTGTATACTATCTTTAGTATATATGTCTTTTGCAACAAAGTTAACCATTTTCGCGCGAAATTCATTTCCTTCATTATATTACCTGTACCTCCATATGCAATCAGAATAAATAAAACAAAGTTGAAGGGGAGCGATCACATGTATTTCGGAAGCAAAGGTTGGTATGTAAAAGAACTTAAAAAATTAGGTATCCGTACTTATGAAGGTAAAAAACTAGAATCGTATCGTACGCATGTGTTGTCTAGTTTACTGGAGAGAATGAAGAGAGCTTCGGCTTAATAGAAAAGTAAAAAATAAAACGAATCCGAATAGTGGCATATAATAAAAAACACCTCCTAAATTCGCATACTAAGTATGCAAATTAAATGGAGGTGTTTTTATTAGTTTCACTTTTTCAGGGGCGCTTCAGTTTTCATAAAATATTTTTTGTTTCCGCTGAAACGGATAAGTTTTAATCTCAGCTGTATCTAAATTTTCATGGAATAAATGAATAGCTATAATTTGTCTACAATCGTAAGTATGGTAATAATATGTTCCAGATTCCATACACATTGCACTCGTATAGATGGTATTATCTAATGTTCCGTCTTCTGTTATTACTGACCCTTTAGGAACCTCACAATTTGATAAGATATGAAAAATAGCAGATATCCCCTCTTCTTCGTTCTCTATACCTTGAATGTTTTGTTTTCCATATGCTGCCCGCACAAATCTTGATGGCGGGGTAAAATCTCCAGGAAGTCCCATCGTTCCTGAACCTTGGCCAAAAGCACTTAATAGTACATCTCCCCACTCCGTTGGCGCAAATGGCTGCGATTTAAGTCCAATATATTGTCTTAAATTTTGTAAATGCCAATTAAACTCCGGACTATTAGTCATCACTCCTAATGGATTGTCATACATTTTTAGTCCATCAGTTGTCGGCTCAAGTACAATACACTCTCCCCATTTATCTGCTAAAATCCAATGTAGCGGTGGGGTAATTCCTAAAACTGGTAATGGTATATCTATAAGGGAAATGTTATCAACAGATTTTTTTAACTCTTCAACAGAATTAAATTGCGTGAGGCTCCAAGCCACAAAATCAAATGGCGCTAAATTCGTTTTATGGTTATCTATACTGTTACTATAAGTAGCGAATCCCGGGAAATAGAGAGTGGCACACGTCATACCAGCTTCATTTACTCCGTCCGCCATAATGACCCTTCCTTCATGATTAATTCCCATTCCGACAACAGCCTTTTTCGCTCGGATAGTTTCACCAGTTATATTGTTCCACTGATAACGCCGAGGAATGATTATTACTTCCTGATTCATATCTAATGTGAAATCCATTGTTCTCGCAAAAAGATGTTGGAAATTTTTAGTTTGTAACGTCAAACTAGTACACATGAAGAAATCCCTCCATTTTATAGTTATATACACATTTTATAAAATTCTGATAAATACGTAAATTAAAAACCCTATTTATCACTAACAAAGTAACCACCCAAACTAAAAATGCTATAATAAACCCAATCAAACTAAGGGGGCAAATTACTTTGCTTGGAACATGCATTCAATTTCATAAGTTTGGCAATCCAAAAGACGTATTACAAGTTGAATATAAAAATATAGAACCACTGAAAGATAATGAAGTTTTCGTCCGTATGCTAGTTAGACCGATTAATCCATCTGACTTAATTCCCATCACAGGAGCATACGCTCATAGAATTCCTTTACCTAACATACCTGGCTATGAAGGTGTTGGTATTGTAGAAAATGTTGGCGCTTTTGTTTCTCGAGAGCTTATCGGTAAACGAGTGTTACCTTTACGCGGGGAAGGTACTTGGCAAGAATATGTGAAGACATCAGCTGATTTTGTAGTCCCTATTCCTGATTCCATTGATGATTTCACAGCGGCACAAATGTATATTAATCCCCTTACGGCGTGGGTTACTTGTACAGAAACGTTAAACTTACAGCGTAATGACGTTTTATTAGTGAATGCTTGTGGGTCCGCTATTGGACATCTATTTGCGCAGTTATCCCAAATTTTAAATTTCCGATTAATTGCCGTTACAAGAAATAATAAGCATACAGAAGAATTACTGCGCCTTGGTGCTGCATATGTAATTGATACTTCCACTGCCCCGCTTTATGAAACTGTTATGGAATTAACAAACGGGATTGGTGCGGATGCTGCGATTGATTCTATCGGAGGACCGGATGGAAATGAATTAGCTTTTTCCTTACGTCCAAACGGGCATTTTTTAACGATCGGTCTTCTATCAGGAATACAAGTGAACTGGGCCGAGATTGTCACAAAAGCAAAAGTACACGCAAACATATTTCATTTACGACATTGGAATAAAAATGTGTCAGCATATAAATGGCAGGAGACGTTTCGTCACTTAATTCGTCTAGTAGAAAATGAGCAATTACGTTTTATGAAAGTCCATTCTACATATGACTTAGCGGATGTGAAAACGGCGGTTGATGTTGTGCAATCTGCGGAGAAAACGAAAGGGAAAGTTTTTTTGACGGGTTACTGACTACAATTGAAGGAGTCTTTTTGATTGGCCATTTAAATAGACTAGATAGTACGTTTAGGAACACCTAATTGTAAGTATCTGGTATAATCCTATTAAAAGGTGAAAGGAGATTTTCACATGTGGCTAATCACGGCAATCGCGCCTGTTGTAATAGTTGGTGGAATTGTAGTATTTGTAATTAAAAGATTGGAACATAAATATAAGAACGGAAAATTAGGTAAGAAAAAATCTCAAAAAGCTCAACTGTTATTAGATAGTTTCATACCTATGGGAATGCTTGTCGGCTGTATGATTGGTTTGATTTCCGGTATGTTTTCCCCAGATTTCTCACTGTTTTCCATTAGTTTAGGGTCTGGAATAGGCTATTTATTTGGTTATTTCGCCTATGAAATTTATAGCAAGACAGGCAACAATTTTTCATAATCCAAAAAGAATAAGCGGAACAGTACATAATCGTCATATAAAATATGTACTGTCCTTTATTGTTGCATCAACATTATCACCTTACCTTCCACATCCTATACACCTTTTTTATTGACTTTCCTCTCCTCCCTCTTTTGTATATCCACTTTTTTATTTTCATTGGATCTATACCCATAGTAAAGTAGAGCACATGTAATAACTGAACCTACAATATATCCTAAAAAACACCCTAACCAAAACATAATGTAACCGCCTCTATTCATTATAAATTTTATGTAATACAACCCTTTACATGCTCAATCGTTTATTTCTATAAACTATACACTCTCGTTATTCATACCATTATTTCTCCCCTTACCTCAAATAACAATTTTTTTATTTATCATAAAGTTAACACTCTCGTTAAACAAATATAAAGATTGCTGTATTTCTTACTTTTCTCCTTGAAAACGATATATACTATATTTGAAATAAGCGGGTGCGTCTGCTTAGTATCTAAATTCCCGTGCAATACCCCCAATCCTAGCATCTTTTACAATAACGTTTTGCTTATTTTTTGTACTTATAATACGCCATCAACTCTTCTTCATTTTAACTTTAATCATGAAACAAAAAAATCCCCTCAAAGCATGAACTTTAAGGGGGAGCCTGTTTTTTATTTACTTATATACGTACAGCTGTACCACTTACAGCAACCATTAACATTCCATCACGAACAACTTCGTAATCTACGTCAATACCAACGATAGCGTTCGCACCTTTTTGTTTTGCAAGTTCTTTCATTTCATCCATTGCGATATCACGAGCTTCTTTTAGCTTGCTTTCGTAAGAACCAGCACGACCACCGACAACATCACGAACGGAAGCGAATAAATCGCGGACAATATTTGCACCCATAATAGCTTCACCATTTACAATATCGATATACTCAATAATTTCTTTACCTTGAATTCCAGACGTTGTTGTTACAATCATGACTGACACTCTCCTAATAAGTTGTAGTTTTTTAATGCGCTTTCTTATGTCTTTATTATGACACAGAAAAAATATCTAATCTATTGAATTACCTTACAGGAGTGTGACAATTTTGTAAGAATAAAACCCCCATTATGTTCAATAAAGCGCTTTAACATTAGGATACATAAACGAGTCTCTATTTTCTTTCCAATCCTTTTCTACTTCTTTAAAAGTTGGTCGCCCTAATTCTTTATTATTTTCATGTTTACTAAACCATTTTTTCACATACTGATCTCCATTTTTACTTTGAACTGTGCAAAGGAAACTATTGCTACTATCCTTTAATATTTTTACAATCACGAATAGACACCTCTTCCCTTCTCAATATCATAATAGGACTTGATTTTTTACTATAAGCCCTTCCTCTCTTATAGTCATACGACTCCTCGGCCGCGCCAAAGTTGTAAGATCAAAAACGATATTCACTTTGTTTACATTTTATTTAAAGAAATCAGAGTTATAGGCATTATGCTTATCAAATATTTTATAGATTTCTAACTTATCATCTAATTTTGCATCTACTAAAATTAATATATTTCCATCGTAAATATATTCTTCATACTTTTTAGCATGGTCTTCAGGGATTCCTAAGCCGATAAATGCTCCTATTAAACTTCCAGCTCCTCCGCCAATACCAGCTCCTCCAATAGCTGCTGCGATTGGTCCTGCTGCTACAATTGGACCCATTCCAGAAACGGCAAGTATACCAAGACCTGTTAATAAACCACCGAGTCCGCCTGCTACTCCTCCAGCTACAAGCCCTGTCGCTGAAAAGATATCTGCTTTATGTGCAGTTTCGCTATTCACTTTTTCACCCGATTTTTCTTCCAGATGTTCAATTTCCTTTTGATCTTTCGCAATAGCTGAAATGTTATCTGCTGAGTATCCTTTTTCATTTAATTCATTAATAACGAGTGCCGCATCATCAATTGTTCTAAAAACACCTACTATTTTTCTATCTACATTCATAACTATTAACCTCCTAAAGTTTTATATAATGTATCTTTATTTTTCTTCATTTCTGTATACACTAATCTTTTTATTAACATAACCATTTACGAAAAAAGCGAATAGTAAAAGCACTACAAGTGAACTACTTAACAAGTAAATTAAATCAAATGTAATATTAATCATCATTTCATTCATGTATACCAGGCTCCTTTTTATTTAAAGTAAAAGTATATTTTGATAGACTAATCTACTAAACATAGACATCTTACAATTCATCTTCAGTTAATCTCTTTGTAGTATATGTATACCCTTCCTAACCTTTTCTAAACGTAAAAAACTATAATTATATTTTTTCTTATTTATATGTTTAACACTTTTTAAAACGGGTATGTTTATATTGTTATGCTTACTATATGGAAAGGAATATTACGATGAACGCCATTCACTCTACTACTATTTCTTATAATGAAACACCTACAATAACTCAGATTCATCATTTTTATGCTTTAATGACAACATTTCAAACGAATGTATTTATAAGTAAACACGGAACACTTACTTCTATTAAAAACTTAAGCACTCTAGTATCCTTTTTCCTTACTGTAAAAAAGAGAGATCTTGTATTATTTATTTTTGAAGGAATAGATGCAAAAAGAGCTTTAAGAACACTCTTCCCTTCTTAGAATATTTGTTATCCTCTATTCCCTCGTTTACTACCTTTCATATATGTTTTTATATTTCAAAATGATTTCCTCTATAAAAAAAGAACCCCCTAATACAATAGGGGGATTTCTAGTTTAGCCTTATGAAAACTGATATAATATATATTACGTTTTTCATTCTTTAAAATAGAAAAGTTTTAATAACCTTGAAGGTAGGAATTTTTAATGAACTCGAAAGCAAAATTTAGTATTCGCTACAAAATTATGGCTGGTTATTTAGTTATCATTTTGTTCTTACTTGTTTCTTTCATTATGTTGAACAATGAGATTTCTAATTTACAAAAATCTCGTAATTTTATTATTGATCACGATTTTAAAGTTCTCAATTTAACAAATCAAGTGGAGAAAGATTTACTAACAATTGAAAATAAAGCGAAAGGGTTTATCATTTCTAATAATCCAAATTACGTACAATCTCTTAATTCTGCGGAAAAGGATTACGAAAAGCATTATCAAGATCTTTTCTCATTATTAGAGGATAACCCATCTCAGCAAGAAAAATTAAAACAGATTAACGAAAATATTATTAGTTGGATAAATAAAGAGATTCACCCGTTAATTGCAAATCATAATAGTAATAATGTACAAACAATCGACACGACTCAAATTCAGTCATTACAGTCACAGGTAACTAACTTCCGTAGCACTGAGGAGCAATTAACGAAAAAAAGAGCAGCACAATTAGATACTGAAAATAATAAATTAGAGATTTGGTTATACAGTTTATTGTTCTTACTTTCTTGTATTTCTATTATCATTTCACTCTATATTTCGAATTCCATTACAAAAACGATTAAAAATGTAATTCAAGCTATTAAATCCATTTCTTCTAAAGAAAAAATCACGGAAAGAATTCATGTAAACACACGTGATGAAATAAAAGATCTTGCTCATACAACGAATCACCTACTAGACGAAATATCGAAAAGAGAATGGTTACAAACGGAGCTTGCAGAATTAATTTTAATGTATCAAGGTGTATCTTCTATTGAGATGTTAGGTAAAAAAATTCTTAGTGGAATTATACAAAAAACGCAAACTTCTTGCGGTGCATTTTATGTACGTGAAGAATATGAAGAAACTGTCTACTATGTGAAAAAAGCTTCTTTCGCCGATCAAGGTGCTGATATTGGGAAACAATCCATTCAAATGGGTGAAGGTTTCATTGGACAGTCTGCCTTAGAAAAGAAAAGTTTTATTCTCAGGGATATACCCGAAGAGTTTCGTTATGTCACTAGCGGAGTATTAGAAATACGTCCTAAAAATCTATTAATCATCCCTATCTTATTTGAGGATGAAGTAATCGCAGTAATGGAGTTAGTAAGTGTAACTGAGATTTCAGATTTACATCAAGATTTAATTCAACAAACCGTTGATAATCTAGGTTTAACAATCCATAGCATTATGGGACGTATGCGAATTCAAACTCTTTTACATGAATCACAAGCAATGACAGAAGAGTTACAAGTTCAATCAGAAGAATTGCAAACGCAAGCGGAAGAACTACAAATGCAAGCAGAAGAATTACGAACAACGAATGAACAATTAGAGTCTAGAACGGAAGAGGCGGAGCAAAAGACAGCTGACTTACAAATTACTAAATCAGAATTAGAAGAAAAAGCAAGTGAGTTGTTGCGTAGTTCAAAATACAAATCTGAATTTCTAGCAAATATGTCACATGAATTACGCACACCGTTAAATAGTATTTTACTATTATCTGAAATGTTAAGAGAAAATCATGATAACAATTTATCCGACGATGAGATTGAATTAGCAACTGTCATTCATTCATCAGGGAAAGACTTACTTACTTTAATTAATGACATACTCGATTTATCTAAAGTAGAAGCAGGCAAACTAGACATCATTTTTGAAGCAACGAACATAAGTGACATGGCAGCCAATATGCATCAAAACTTTTTACATATAGCTGCACAAAAAAATGTCGAATTTACTATTGAAGACAGTGATACGATTCCTGATCTGTTTTATACAGATGCAAAACGGATTGAGCAAATTATTAAAAACTTATTATCCAATGCATTTAAATTTACAGAAAAAGGATCCGTTTCTTTACATTTCGATTCGATAGAAACAAGTAATTTAAGTCATGATATGCAGTCTATAAGTAAAGATTGGATTACAATTTCAGTAAAAGATACTGGTATTGGTATCGCTAAAGAACAGCATCAACTTATTTTCGAAGCCTTTCAACAGGCAGATGGCGCAACGATTCGGAAGTATGGTGGTACAGGATTAGGTTTATCTATTTGTAAAGAGTTTGCTAGATTGTTAGGTGGTTGGATTACGTTAGAGAGTAATGTAGGAGAAGGTAGTACTTTCACGGTATATATTCCTAACCTTCCAAATGGATTACCAGATATACAGTTATCCAATTTAGAAGTCGCAGCAACGATAGAAGATGTTATTCCTGCTGAAGTTGTTGAAGAAACTATCGTTACTCCCGAAACAAATAACGTCTTCCAAGAGAAAACCATTTTAATTGTCGATGATGATCATCGAAATATATTTGCGTTACAAAACGCATTAAAAAAACAAAATGCCAACATTATTACTGCCCAAAACGGCTTAGAGTGTTTAGAAATACTAAAAAGTAATACAAATATTGACCTTATTTTAATGGATATTATGATGCCTAATATGGACGGTTATGAAACGATGGAAAATATCCGAATGAACTTAGGGTTAAGTGAAATACCTATTATCGCATTAACTGCTAAAGCAATGCCAAATGATAAGGAAAAATGTTTATCTGCTGGCGCTTCAGATTATATAAGTAAACCATTAAATCTACATCAACTCTATTCGGTAATGAGTGTATGGTTAATAAAATAAGTGAGGTTTAGTTGGAGTGGAAAATAAGTATTATAATTTTGATCCATCAGTAGATACAGATGAGCGCACGAACTTAGAAATTGAATTACTATTAGAAGCAGTATTTAAACTATCAGGATTTGATTTTCGCCAATATGCTCGCACATCTATTTATAGAAGAATTTGTAATAGAATGCAGCTCTCTAATATCCCTACCATTTCAAAATTAATTGAAAAAGTAATTCACGAGGAAGGGGTTTTAGAACAGTTATTAAATGATTTCTCGATTAATGTAACTGAGATGTTCCGTAACCCTGCCTTTTTTAAAGCGCTTAGAGAGCATGTTATTCCTGAATTAAAAAAGCAACCTGAAATTAGAATTTGGCATGCTGGATGCGCAACTGGTGAAGAAGTATTATCAATGTCCATCTTACTTCACGAAGAAGGATTAAGTGAAAAGTCGGTTATTTACGCAACAGATATGAATACAAATGTGTTAGAAAAAGCAAAACAAGCTATCCTCCCGTTAAATAAAATGCAAACTTATACGAAAAATTATTTACAAGCTGGCGGTACACAAGCATTTTCTAACTATTATTCAACAGATAATCGTTTTGCTTATTTTAATCCATCACTTTTACAAAACATTATTTTTGCACAGCATAATTTAGTAACCGATCAATCTTTTAACGAGTTTCATATTATACTTTGTCGTAACGTTTTAATTTACTTTACAAGTAAACTTCAAAATCAAGTGCAGCACCTATTTTATGAAAGTTTAAGTCACAATGGATTTCTATGTTTAGGAAATAAAGAAACTCTTCGTTTTTCAAATATAATGCCGCATTATACCCAATTTAATCCTAGCGAACAAATTTATCAAAAAATACAATAAAAAGCGTATGAAATCCTCTGTTTGGATTTCATACGCTTTTTATTTCGCATTCGTTTGTATCATAATTAGACACATATCATCTGATTGCGCTTTCTTTTGTTCTTCCTTGTAAAACCCTTCTATCTCGCCTTCTAAATCTCCCCATTTTCTTTCTGTAAAAGTACGTAATTTCTCTTCAGCCTCAAATTCATCATTTGCAATTGCTTCAAGAACACCATCTGTAAACAATACGATTTGAGCGTTCTTCTCAAAAGGTATAACTGTCTTTTCAACTTTTATTTCATCAAAAAATCCTACCGCACAACTCCCGTGATTTAGTTCAACCATATTTGTTTCATCAACTAAAACGTATCCAGAAGGATGCCCTGCATTTACATATTCAATCGTTCTCTTTTCTGTATCTACTACTAAATATACCGCTGTAAAATAATATGGAATATCGTCATTCTCATTATGTAAAAGAGTCATATATTTATTTAAGTCTTTAATGACAAGTTCTGGATCGATTAAAGATTTAATCGTTTCACGTAATACAGACGAAATAAACATACAAACTAATGAAGCAGATATACCATGTCCCATCACGTCTAATAATATAATACCGTAGCGGTTTTCATCGATTTTATACCAATAATACATATCTCCAGCTAATTTAAATGAAGGTAAGTAACTTGCTTCAATTTTTATATAATCTTCTCTTAATGGGCTACTTAATAAGTTTCTTTGTACTTGCGTAGCTAAATCTAGTTCATTCCGAAGATTTTCTTCTTGTTCTTTATGCCAATTTAATTCCGATTTCAAGCGTAATGCTACACGCATACGTGCTAATAGTTCAACTTTATTTATCGGTTTCGTAATATAATCCATTGCCCCCATATCAAGAGCTTCGGCCAATTTATTGGCATCCTCTAAAGCTGTAACAAAAATAATAGGAATATCTTTAAACTTCTCCTCTTTTTGTAATCGCCTACAAACTTCAAGTCCATCAATTTCAGGCATCATAATATCTAACAGTATTAAATCAATTTCATTATACCTGGAAGAATCTTCTCCAAATTGAATGTATTCGAAAAGCTCTTGTGCAGAATTCAGCGATACAAGATCCTGATATCCGGCTTGTTTTAAAATTTTTTCAATTACAAAGATGTTAACCGGATTATCATCGACAATTAAAATGGACACAAGTTATTTCCCCTTTTCTTATTTAAAATGTAAATCTATTATCATTTTCTATTTTTCTAGTATTGCATACTCAGTTACAAAATGAAAATTTCCTACTCTAACATAATTTTTATACAGCAAAAGAACAAACCCCCAGAAATGAGAGTTTGTTCTTTCATTCTATAAATTCCCACTATTAATTTAACACCATTGCTTTGTCATTTAAAAGACGATCTAATTCTTCCATATGATTTGTTTCATCTGCAATCATATCTTCTAGTTTTACAACTAACTCTGTCATATTTAATTTCGCTGCTTGTTCTTTTCTCGTTTCATAACGCTTAATTGTCTCATATTCTGATTGTCTAGCGGACTCTAACATTTCTCTAACATCTTCTACTTGTTTCACTGGTAAAGGGATTGTAGTAGGTGTACCACCTAACGTCTTAATTTTCTCCGCTAAATATAGGGCATGTCCTTGTTCATCACTAATTTCAGATTCAAAGAAAGGTTTTAACACTTGTCTATATATACCAGAAACTGTAGCTGCATTATGGTTATACATAATAATTGCTGAGTATTCTCCTGCTAAATCTTCATTCAATCCTTCGATTAGTTCTTTCACATCGTGTGACATTTTTATATCTCCTCCTATATTTAATAACTACCCCTTTTCTCATGTTTTAAACATAATGATTTTAAATTTTTATGTATCTAAAAATGCTGCTTGCTTCAATTTACTTATCGCTTGTCTTTTAATACGAGAAACGTGCATTTGTGAAATACCTAACCGTTCCCCTGTATCTTTTTGATTTAAATTTTCTCCAAATATATAATGAATAACACTCTTTTCTGTGTCATTTAATACGTTGAAAATATCCTTTAAAACGAGACGCCTTTCTGTCTCTTCATATCCTTGCTCTACTTCACCTACAGATTCAATCCTCGCTACCGAACTGCCATCAGATGAATTTTCAACTACATCATCTAAGGAAGATACGCGATAATTATTTTTCGCATCCATAATTTCTAGCACTTCCTCTTCGGATAGTCCTAAATGATCTGCAATCTCTATAATCTTCGGTGAACGCTGGAAACGATCTGTTAGCTCCTCTATCGCAAGTTTAATCTTCCCGCCTAAATCTTTAATTCGCCTTGGAACGTGAATACCCCAAGTTTTATCACGTAAATATTTCTTTATTTCGCCTACTATTGTAGGTATTGCAAACGGCTCAAAAGCATTCCCTATCGAATAATCATACCTTCTTATTGCACCTAAGAGCCCTAACATTCCTACTTGTATAATATCTTCATGCATCGGCCCACCTTTTGAATAGCGATATGCAATGGAGTATACAAGATTTTTATAGTGATTAACCAATCTTTCCTGTGCTTCATCACATTGGTTTTGTTGGAAGTCTGCAATTAGTTTAATAACGTCTTCTTTAGTAAGATTTGTAGGTTGAGATTGGATTTCCATCATTCTCCACCTGCTCTCTTTGTATATATTTTGTCATTAAAACTGTCATGCCCTCATCATGCATAATTTGTATATCATCCATTAACGTATTGATTAAATATAAACCTAAACCATTTTCTGGCAAATGCTCTACTGGTTTATTAATATCATACGGACCAACTTTACTTTTTAAGCTATTAAAATCAAAGCTAACTCCATTATCCGCAGCCATAATTTCTAATCGATCTTCATATAAGCCAAAGACAATTGTAATTTCTCCAACGTCTTCTTTATATGCATGTTGTACAATGTTTGTACATGCTTCACTAATAGCAATTTTCATATCTTCTATATCGTCATAAGCAAAGCCCATTCGATTCGCAACACCAGCCATTGTTAAACGAATAATAGCCACATATTCTGCTTTTGCAGGAATTTTCATTTCTATCTTTTCAAATCTCTCCATCATCCCTAGTCACCTTCTTTCTACTTTTTCAAAATCGGAATTCAAATTTAATATTTCTGTTAGCCCTGTAATATCAAATAATCTTTTTAGCCTTTTAGACACACCGATAAACTCTAGTTTTCCATCATTTTTCTTAACTGCTTTTAATAGAGCTATAAAAACGCCTAAACCAGTACTATCCATATAATCTACGTTATGAAAATCTACTACAATATGAACCTCTTTTTCGCTTGCAATAGGCATAATCTTATTTTTCAAATCTGATGCCGTATAAGCATCAATTTCACCATTAAGTTGTACTGTATAACCTACATCATTTTGCAAAATATTTATTGCCAAATTCATCATTTCCGCCCCCTTATCTCAAACTCTTACTATTTAATTACCCATAAAAATTAATTTTAAACATATTTTTTTATTTTCATTATAAATAAATTTTCTACACCTTTCTCGGCTTAACACTTAAATCGTACTAATAAATGTTTAAAACTTATAATTTTGTGTATGTATAATGTATAAACATTATTTTTAGGGGGATCTATCTATGGAAGAGCACAACTTTAAAAAGGGAGATTTTGTTCAATTTTCTTATCGACACGATCATGCTACAACGTTAGTTGGTTCCATTATTAACATACTAACAAATACAATTGTAGTTGATATAGGTAATAGCGAGGACTTATCTCATATAGAGCCAAGGCAGGTCGTAAAGATAAATAATTGTGAAAAAGTAACGATGGTTTAATACATAATAAAAAGTGTAATTTCAATGAGCGGGGGCCTTCATCCCCCGCTCATTCCTATGCAGATTACATTAAAAAAGCATCCAAATTAGTTCAATTGGATGCTTTTTTATGTATATTTATCAGTTCATTCACTTTATAGTTATATATAATAAACTTAAGATTACTATTCATTATCATACTTACGCTTTCCGCAGCATTCTAGAGAAGAATGTAACGATTAAAATAAAGACGATTGCACCTAATAACGCTGGAAGAATAAAGATGCCTCCCCATTCAGGACCCCAATGACCAAATAACGCACTACCTACCCAAGATCCAATTAAACCAGCAATCACGTTACCAACTATACCTAACGGAAAGTCTTTTCCTGTAATCATTCCAGCTAACGCACCAATAAGTCCACCTACAATACACGTAATAATAAGTCCCACAATTAAACCTCCTATATTCGTTTTATATTGGATTCATCAAGCTTTAGTATGTAACCAAAGCTTGATGAACATATATTATTCTTTATTATCTAATTCATCACTTATCTTTTGTTTCACTTTTCCGACTTTTTCTTTTATCGTTCCCTTCGTTTTTTCCCACTTCCCTTCATTTTTCAACTCTCTATCTTCTGTAACTTCACCAATTCCTTCTTTTACTTGTCCTTTTTTCTTTTCAACTTTACCTTTAACTTGTTCTTTTAGTCCGTTCTCACTCATATTTACAATCTCCTTTTCGTAATAGATTTATAGATTTACAGGATACAAATTTAAATAGAATACATGCATCTTCTTTCTTGTAACCATTCACCGACTCTTTCTAAATCCTTAACGAATAACAAGATTTTTCCTTCATCCAGCTTTTCTTCGTAGAAGTTCGCCTCTTCCTCATTAAGCCCTAACTCTTGCATCTTATTTCTTAACTGATCTCCTGTGTTTTGAAAGACGTTAATAATGCTTGTCCCAAGTCCCTCCTCTTTTATCCCAATTGTATTCACGTCTGCATTGTCTGCGATTCTATCTGTCCTCTCTTTCTCATGTGTTAATACGTAAATATCTTTTTGGTCTATCCCTTTCTTCACTAGATCATTCGCCGCATTCATGACCTCTTTCTCCGTAATAAATTCATATACAAAAGGTTTACTATACTTCGTTTCCATCTTTAACTTCCTCCTTTAAAATGAATTATTTGTTATATTATATGTAGTACACCCATTTTCGAAATGTTAAACATAAAATATGAAAAAAGTTATGTGAATTTTGATTTTAATAGAGAATGAACATCATCATTTACCACTTTAAAACATCTTCTCCTTACAATAACTACCTAAATTAACAGAAAATTGTTATAATTAAAATTGAGGAGGGATACTATGAAAAAAATCATATCTATATGCGCTCTAACCGCTTTATCTTTCACTTTAATAGGTTGTACAAGTACCTCGGCTACAGATAAAGCTTCACAAGTTAAGCAAGAGCATAAACAAAATACCTTTCAATTAAATTCTGCTAATATTACAGACATTGAAATACTGAAAACAACAAATCATACTACTTCCAAATCTCAAACAGACAACGAAAAAATGATACAATCTATCGTTTCAGCAGTCCAAAAAGGCACTCCTAAACAAATCACACTAGATCAAAAAAAGAGAGAATCTGCACATTCTACTATTACTGTTACATATAAAGATGACTCAAAAGAAGAATTTCTTGTGTGGGCTGATAATAAGGAGCAAATTTCGATTGCTAAAGATGAGAAGAAAGATAAGGTAGAAGGTGTGATAGTGAATATTAAAGATGCTAAAATAATGAAGGATTTCTTTTAAAATTCTAATTAACGTAAAAAAAGTAGGATTACATCCTACTCTTTTTTTAATCATGTCCAATAAATAGACTTTTATAAAATCTATTTAAGGTCTAATTTTGCTAAATCATGTTGTAAAACATTGTTTCCTTCTTGTGGGTTAAATATGATTGCACTAAGACCAAAAACATTCGTAACAACATCTCTATCTTTCGGACGAATGATTCTTACTTCATAAGCAAAAAGTGCTGGAGGAAGAGCTGCTGAACGAAAAGTAACATATCGATTAGGTGGCAATGTTTGTGTTGAAGGGTCTATTAATGGTAACAATACCGGAGAACCAGATGACCAATCAAACATTTCAACTGTTACTCTACGAGTATCATCTGGATCAACATTCATAGCTTCAACAGTAAGAAATAACGTAGCGGAATGTCTACGTAATACACCCGTTGACAAAGTTTCATTGTGATGTTTATGACATCTTCCAGGAGGATGACCATAGCCATAGCTCATATCAATTCCCCCCTTTCATTTACAATTAAGGACAAGTATTCCTTATAATATATAATGCTACTATTCTTTTAATGAAAGGTATAAAAGCGGATTTCTATCTATATTATTAGATATTTTATTTTTCATTTATTCGCTCTTAAAGAATAAAATGAAACTTTAATCAGCCCCCACCAATCCGGGTCTTACTATCCGAAAAATAGCGGCATAAATCTATTTTAAAAAGGACCTGCTCCATTTATTCGTAAAAAGCATAAAGTAAATGGAATCCGTTAAAACACATGAGTGAACCTTTGTTTTTCTCCTCCTATTTAAAGGAGGAACTGTTATGGGCTTTGGTGGTAGTTGTGGCGGCTGTGGTTTCGCTGGAGGATTTGCTTTATTAGTTGTATTGTTTATTTTATTAATCATCGTTGGAGCTGCTTGCTTCTGCTAAAAACTATCGAAAGGACACTCACGTGAGTGTCCTTTCTTCATGAAAAAAGCTCTACGCAATGTGCAGAGGTTCAAGTGTAACGAATACTTTAAAAATGTAGTATTACATTCCCCCCTCAAAAATGAACTTCGATGCTATAAATTTCGTTTAAGTGCAATCTTAATATTTTAGTTTAATAGCAATATGGTGAAACTTTATTCCAAACAATATTGCTATTGCACCAAAGTAAAACAAACTGGACAACCTAGATTTCAAAAGGAAGACACCTTAAAGGTTGTCTTTTCTTTATAAGTAAAAAAAGCCCGCCTATTTCCGTAGGCGGGCTTTATCTTTATTACACAATATGAAAGTATACTCTCTTTTTCTTTGAAATTTTATGTAATTATACATATTCATGAAAATAGAAGAAGTGAAATTGTACGTTTAGATACAGTTTGGCAACAAACTAACTGTTTTCTTGTGCATTAATAGACAACTACTGCAAGAGTTATAGTTTTTATGTTTTCATTTCCTTTTTGCATTTCTCTTTTAATTAGACGAATGCTTTTTTTAGTACATAATAAAAAATATCCAGAAAAACTGTCACAAAATCCGTTTTTCTGGTTTCTCTATAATACAGGTATCAAATTGAAAGTGAGGTTTAAACGAACATGTTAACCATAGAAAATGAAGAAAGTCATGCTTCTGATATGACCTTTGAAGATTTATTTAAGCAGTACTATGCTTACGCTGTGAAACAAATCATCTGGATCGTTAAAGATCAATCTATCGCTGAAGAGTTAGCACAAGAAGTATTTTTACAATTATATCGTAGTGATTGGAAAGGGATTGAAAGCATACCTGGATGGTTGATTAAATCTTCTACTTATGTAGCCTATAACCATTTTCGATCTGAAAAAAGGCAGCAAGCGAAGATTGATAAAGAAATACAATACCATGAAGTACAAAATGTTTCATCATTAGACGATGATTGGATAAGAAAAGAAGAAATTACAAAGGTCCAAACGATACTAAATAAAATGAATGATCGAGAACGAACCCTTTTACTAATGAAATTCTCTGGTTTTCAATATAAAGAAATTGCAGAAGTACTTCAAATTGAAATATCTTCTATTGGAACATTATTGGTCCGAGCCAAAATGAAATTTCGCAAGATTTATAAACAAATGGAGGAGGCATAACAAATGAAATGTTATGATATCGGGTTTATTCAAACATATATTGATGGAGAACTTTCTCATGATATAAGAAAGGAATTCACAAAACACCTAGATACATGTGAAGCATGCCAAGATTTATTAATAGAAATTAGTAAATTAAATCAATGGGAAAACGTAATGCTAGATGTAGAATCTGCAAATTCACCACAAGAAATCAAAATTGATATAGAACAAGCATGGAAAACATTTGAAAGTCGTTCCAAGTTAGACAATGTTTCTAATATAAATCACAAAAAACAACAAAAGAAGGGACTCTTTACAAACATGAGTAAAAAATCAAAACGTTTCATTTATACAGCAGTAGCTGCAGCAGCACTTTTTACAGCAGCAATGATTCCACAAGTACAAGTGGCGGCTACAAATGTTGCCTCGTATTTTTCTAATGCAGTTACAAACGATAAGGTTGTAAATGAAGGAATAAAAGATGAAAATGGTATCACACAAGATATGATGAAGAATGGTAAATATATTCCTATTGATGAAAAAATTACAGATCAAGGTATTACTGTACATCTCAAAGAAGTATTTATCGCAGATTCACGTATATCAGTTCATTATAGAATGGAAAAAGCGGACGGAAGTTTAGTACCATTTGAATTTGATACATCAGGATTAGATCTTGAGAATGATGGTAAAATTGATGGGCAACAAGAGGAAAACCCTGAGATTAAAAATGACGGGAGACTATCATTTATCCATGATTCAGATGATTATCTTCCTTTTGAACTTATGGCAGCAGGTAAAAAGTTAGATAAAATAGGCATTCGTGATAATGATAGACCTGAAGGTGTTGCTACATTTGTTATAACTACTGAAGAAAAAGACGTTTTTAAACAGCCTCTTACTTTAGACGTAAATATAACTAGAATTGGAAAAGTAATTGGTTCTTGGAAAGCTCAAATTCCAATTGATACTTCACATTTGAAAAATAATACGAATTAACATGAAAAAAAGAATAGAACAATATGTATCTAATTCTCAGTTTATATGTTTCCTTGTTTTCGTTACATTTATTTCGTATATAGTTTTTACTCTATATTTTATTTATGATTTAAGTTTATAACCTTAAATCAATCATTTAAGACCATTATAAGAAAAAGCCCTCTAAAAAAGTGGGGGAATAAATAACCGGTTTCTTAACGTATAAGGAATCGGTTATTTTGTATTTAAAATGCGTCTAAACGTACAATTTTCTTTTTATAAAAAAAGAATAGACACCCTAAGGTGCCTTCCTCCGATTTGAACCATCTTAATTTTAATAATATGTATTGGACTTCCGTGCAGCGGTTAACAAGAAAATAATAGCATTGATGACACCTAAAAGTCCCTGCTTAATCCACATAGATAATGCAGCATTTGTGCCAATGGCTAGAAAAATAAGCCTTACTGTGTATCTATTGAATCTCAGTATAGACAACCTCCGGATGGGACTATATTTAAGGGAATTTCATTATTTTTTTGTTCCGTAAAACATTGTACTTCCTAGTGAAGAGAAATTCAGTTTTACTTCTATAACTCGCCCTGTTTCCACTCTTTATTATGGATATCTAATCCTTCTTGACCAAAGAAATGGAGAATAAATTCTTTTTCATCACTATCAATTTTTTTAGCTAGTTTAGATCCCTCCATACTTTGCTTTTTTCCTGAACGTAAATAATGAATTTCTTCAAAGTCTTTAACTACAGATTCGAACTCTCCATCATACCATTTGTTCAGAATAGATTCATATTTTGGTTTTTCATCATTATTAATAACATTTAAGTTGTTTTTTAAGTATTGAATGTTTTCTTTCGTCATTTGAAATCGTCCTACATCACGGGTACCGGAAACATGAAGATTATTCCCATTGAATGTGAGTTTTTGTAAAGACATATGTATCATCATATCATTTATAGTTTGCTCGTTTTGGATTTCACCAATCGACTGTGCTGCTTTAGAGAGTTCATCTTCACTTACTACATAACTATCTTTTTGCTGCTTTTGAATGGTTTGAACTTTCGGTTTTTCCTGAACCTTTTCTTCTTGTTTAGGTTTTGGTTCAGTTGTAGTCTTCTCATTTGAGCTACAAGCAGCCATTCCCATAAGCAATGTACCGCATGTTAATACCATTAGTAACTTTCGGTTCATTTTTTTCCGCCTATCTGTATTAGTTATTTTAAACAGTTTTTTTAATGTAAGATTTCTCATCTCATAGTAGCAAAGAATTTATCTGTATATTGTCATGTTTTGTCGAAGAATAATAAAAAACAACCTAGATCCTATAGGATCTAGGTTGTTTTTAATACGTAAACGTAATCGTCACTAAAGAATACCCTTCTTTCGCATTGTACGGCTCCGCTTTATAAGAAACTCGGTTTGCCCCTTGCGGATAATCGATTTCGCCAATTACCTTTTTCACATCTTGTAGTGCACCATTCATTGATTGCTTGTATAACACTTCAATTTTCTCTGGTTTTGCACTATAGCGTTGCTGCATTTTATTTTTTAATTCAGTATAGTTATTTGCAATATATTCATTTCCTAAATAGTTTAACTTTGTATCTTTTAATATTTGCTGATATGCAGGCGTTTTCTTACTACCTGCCGCAATTTTATTTGTCAGTGTACTATAATAATTTGTTGTCGCTTGCGGATAGTCTCCGCGGTTCCACTCATGATTTTTTGCGATTTGTTCATCTGATAAATTGAAATACGAATACGTTACGCGGCCCTGCTCATCTGGAACCGGATCATCGAATGTTGTATCAAGGTGATACCATTTGTTTTCGATTTTCACTAAATTCCAAGCATGAGGTTGTCCGTCCCCAGTTCCTGTCACGAAATGATTTTCAATTCCTGCTTCTTTTAATAATTGATAAGTTAATAGTGCGTAACCTTGGCAAACCGCAGAACGATTTACAAGTGCTTCATATGCTGTGTAAGCTTTATAAGACGTATCATAAGAAACATGCTTTACTACGTAATCATGAATCGCCTTCACTTTTTCGTGATCATCCATTCCAACTTGAGTGATAGAAGAAACGATTGCTTTCGCTTGTTTCATGACATATTCCGTCTGTTCTTTCGTTTCACGATATGTAATCTTAAGCGTAAACGTATAATTTCCAGGTGATCCAGAAAGTCCATATGAAACATTCGATCTATTATTATTTGTATACTCATTTTTACTTGCCACTTCTTTATATGCGTTAAAAAGTGTATTCATCACTTCGTCTGTATTATTATTTTTCGTTTTATATGGCAGTGTAATATTTGTCTCGTATGTATTAATACGCTTTTGTACTTCCTCTTTAAACGCTGTTAATAATGCCGCATCCCCTGTATCTTTCACATCAGCATTTTTATACTTCAAAGTTTTATATAAAAACTGCGCATACTGTTCACGTGTTACTGTGCCATACGGTTCAAAATTCCCATTCCCTGTGCCATCTGCGATTCCATTTGACTGCACTGCACTAATTGCATTTTCTGCCCAAAATGGATTTGGAACATCCTTAAAGGTATGTTTTTGTTTTGCCGCAAGATGGAAAGCATTCGTAAGAATTTGTGCCATTTCCGCACGATTCACAGAAGCTTTCGGTCTAAATTGGCCATTTTCATCACCTTTAAAAACTCCTAAATTCGTTAAAGTTAATACCTCTTCTGGGAACATTGTAGAATTTTGATTAATATCACCGTAAGGATTTTTAAACGTAGATCCATCCTTTAATACGTAACGAGTTCCATCATTACTAAACGAACCGCCTTGTTTATTCGGTACTAACACTCGATAAATTAAAGCCGCAACTTGCTCCCTTGTCGCAACATCTCCAAAACCAAATATCCCATTTCCATAACCAGAAATAATATTCTTACTTGCTAAATCTTTAATCGCAGGATATGACCAATGTGATGTCGGCACATCAGAAAAAACACCCACTTCAGCAGCTTTCACATCACTGCCATTTGTATATAACAACGCACCACCAATAAGTGATAATGATGTAATTGATTTTAATAGTTTTGTGTACATAATGTCTTCTCCCAATACGTTCTCTATTTTTGTTGGTTTATGTCGAAAAATCTAAAAATATGACAAAATATATTATACAATTAAAAGTTTTTAAGGGATATATTAAATTTTAAAATATGCAAAAATTCATATTGTTATAAGGATTCATAGTAATATTATGTTATTTTACTTGCGAATATATAAATAAAAAAAACGCTCATTTGAGCGTTTCATCTATATACCTAATAATTACTTTTTTCTACACTTCGAACTCTTCTTCTGTAATAATCCTTTGATCTAACAACTCTTTATACTCCAATATTTCTTTAGCCCCACGGCTCTCCATGCGTATATTGTATAACACTTTTTGTATTGACCTTTGCTTGGTCCGTTGAAAGGTTTACTCCATTTAGAAATAGTTCTATTGAATTTTTCACCACTAGCCACAAAAATATCTTATAATCTTTATATAATAAATTACAGTATTAGGGGTAGATAAAATGCCAGTTACACTCGAACTTATTCTTTTCATTCTTATAGCAATTAGTGCTGTTGGCTATTTAATAAAAGAATTTCAAAAAACTAGGAAACGAACACTTGGAATTTCACTAGAATTTTTAGTTCTTTTCTGGTCAATATGGAGAATATCAACTCTCATAATCTAATTTATAAAACATGAATTCCTTCGAATGAAGTGAAACTTTAATCAGTGGGAGTTTTATTCATCCCCCACTGATTATTAGTTAAACCAATCGGGATTTTACGGGATAAATTTACCAGTATTTTTACCACAACATTCATGTTAAAATCCCTTGTGAGTACGACATAACTCGACCTTATGAAGCTCCGCAGCTTTTATCGCGGAGCTTTTTTTATTTAAATTAACGCTTTTGTTCACTTTTTTGATACATTTACGAAACATTCATATGTTACGTTATATAAGTCCTTTTTTAAATCATATTCATTCTAGCAAAAAGTCCTAGTCCCCCTAGGACTTTTTGCATTCAAATAATGAATTGTCTTTTTTCTCAATAACCGAAGCTATTTAACGTGGTAAAATAATAATTGGACTGGCATCCAATACCATATTACAATGGAGCAAATCGCAAGAAGGCACCTTAGAGTGTCTTTTTTGTACATAAAAAAATCTTACCATCTTATAGAAACGATAAGCCCTTTAAAACAATAATTGCAACTATATTAACTTTACATTACATTAAGGTTAGAGAATGTTCTTATATTAATAAAGTGCTAAATAGTAGGTGAAAAAATGGAATTTAACGATTTGGGTATTACCATTAAAGAACTTAGAATTAAAAAAAATATATCACAATCCGACTTATGTCACGGAATATGTTCACAAAGTCAAATTAGTAAGATCGAAAAAGGTGTGATTTATCCATCTAGCATATTGTTATATCAATTATCAGAAAGACTCGGTGTTGATCCAAATAGTATATTTGCACTAACTCAAAACAAGAAATTAAAATATACAGAAAATGTAAAATACGTAATGAGGGATTGCATAAGGCAACATCAATATAAAGAGCTTTATGAAATAGTAACAAGAGAAAAATACACAAATAATTTTCAAACAAAAGAAGATAAACAATTTCTAATATGGCATGAAGCAATTGCTATATATTGTGTGAATAACTCAACAAAAGTGGCTTTAACTCTTTTAAATAATGCACTAAAACTAACTGTAACCAATATTGATTTTTTATCAGAGAGAGAAATAGATATTCTACATACAATGGCTATACTTCATGCAGAAAACAAAGAATACAAAAAAAGTATTACTATCCTTAAAAGATGTTTAAATAATTTTAACAAATTAGATTTTCCTAGAGATAAAGAAATTAAATTGAAAATCATTTATAATTTAGCAAAAAATTTAAGTTACACATATCAATACGAAGAAGCAATAAAATACATTGATAAGGGTATCCAATTAGCTATTAATCTAAATACTTTTTACTTATTGGGTGAACTATACTATGGAAAAGGTTCAAATTTATTAAAGCTTAAACAATATAATGAAGAAGATGTTGCTAATAACATGAGAAAATCATTATTTATATTTGAATTAACAAAAAACGAAAAAAAATTACAAATAATTAAAGAAGAATATTTCGAAAACAAAAATAACCACTCATAATTTCTTAAAAACTACTTATAAAACTCACAGGAAAAATCCCAATAGTTTTTAAACTTAGAACCATATTATTGTTTTAATTCAGAGGAAGGCACCTTAGGGTGTCTTTTTTTATTTTCAAAAGGACCTGCTCAATTAATTCTTAAAAACATACTAAGAAACATTGTTTTATTTATCCCATTTTCATTCATGCTATATAAAATTCGTTAATAAATCCACCTCAAACATATTTATATGCATTGGAGTATGTTTGAGGTGGAACTCCTTCAAATACCAGTTCCTTTTATAAGCCGTTTTTTTGATGTAGATGACATTATTCTCAATACAATAGAATGAATTATTGGAACATATTTAGCAATATATATCAAAAAATAATATTAAGAAACCCCCTCCACCTTAAGGTAGAAGGGATCTTCTAATTTCTATTTCAGACTACCCGAAATTTCCGTAAAGGTACCCTAAGCGCATGTGTATCTGGATATCCTAAACTTCTTTCACCAACTACCGCTCCTCTGCCGAATGACCTTTCACCGATAGATTATATGCCGTGAAGTGCTACTTGTAACATTTCAATTTAGATATACGACAGTAAAGAATACATTATCACAGTGTCAGCAAGCAAAAGTGTATTCTGCATTTCTGAAAACAGTAGATGGCAGATTGTGACCTACTGAATCTGCTAAGAAAGAATATACAAGAACATCCTTAACATCCTCTTTATTTCCACTAATGATGACATCAAGGAAATCTTCTACTTGAAATTCTGGAGTAAACAACACAATCTTAGTTGTTCTGTTTGGTTCTAAAGAAACAAAAGTACGAGAGATTTCAACTAATTCATTTTGAGTTGGGAAAAAGGTGTTTCGACTTCTCTTAACAGTTACCGTTACATTACTAGTATGGCAGCGTGAATCATTGTTTAACATAATGTTGAGAGCAGTTGGAATAATCCCATTTTCAGAAACTGGAACTCGAAACACTCCAGTAGATTTATGAGCCATATAATCAGATCCTTCCAAAATAAAATATATTTACAATATATTAAATGCAAAAAACGTTCATTTTGATATGGACAAATTATGTAATTAATATATTTATAATAACCCTTGGTATTACTAAGCCAATGTTTTAAAAGATTAACAAATATCGCGAGAACCAATCGAATGTATATTAAAAGTAAAAAGAATAAGATGTCTAAAAGATCCCCTATTTTGAGCCAATAATGAGACATTATGTTAATCTTATATGTATAGCTGCACAAAATTGAGAAACTTAAGGAGACAGATAAATTTTATGAGAAAATTATCTATATTACTTACTTTCATTCTAGTATTAGTCAGTATTACGGCTGCTTGCACACAAGATAAAACAGATAGTGCCGTTGAAAATGGTCCAATAGAAGAACCAACCGCAAAAAATGAAAATGAAGAATTAATAAATTTTGAAGAAAAAGAAGAGATAAGCCGCTTGGAACAAGGTATTTTATTAGTTGGTGAGAGTGTTAAGGGAGGCTATTACTTGACCGCTGTTCAAAGTGCATATTTAAATGCTAGCAACGATTCCGTCATTGTTAATGTCTCTGTAAAAAATGTACGAGGTCAAACGATTGGATTATCAGAATTAAAATATAACTTAAAAGATGAAAAAGACGGAAAGATCTATAAAGGAAAGGTGCTTGATCAAAACCCTTCTGATATACAAGTTAAACCAAATGAAACGGTAGAATTGAAAATAGCTTTTGAAGTACCACGTACCGCAGATGAATATATGTTTTATATTGAAAGCTCTTTAGACCCTCTACAAACATACTGGAAAATTGATAAGCTGCAATCACAAACAAACTAAATCTGAAATAAGCAAAAAGCAATGAAAAATTTGATATAGATACAAATGAATACTATATAAACGTAAGACCATCGATTTAATGAATCGTTGGTCTTTTTCAAAAAATGCCCCATTAAAAACTAAGAGATAAAAAAGAACTAATCTCTAGAAGAGATTAGCTCAATATATCCAAAGCTATTATGGTACATAGTTTTATGAGCAAACGTTATATAGTGTTGTATGGGATACATAACCTGTCATCCCTTTATATGTAACTTTTAACCACTGTTTAGAATTACTGTAATGACCTTGAACATATTCACCAGTTACCCATGTTCCAGTAATTTTCGTACCATCATTAAATGTATGTAAGACAGGTGAATCGACAGTATAACCACTGCGCATCTTTGCACCATATACACCTACCGTACCTCCCTTTGCACAAGCTGCTACTACTGTTTCATTTTCAGTAGTATTCGTAGCCGCGAAAGCAGAGCCGTTAAATGTAAATAAAGTAAATATAAAAGCTGTTAGTACTGTACAAATAGATAAACGACGTAACAAAATAAATTCCCCCTTTTTTTATAATTTACTTCTTCACAAATGATTATCTTAAATATTCTAACTATTTTCAATATATTAATGTTGAGAAATATTAGTTGTATTTTTGAAATAAGATTTTATCAAAAATAGTAACAAACTCATATTTTACAGGGAGAGCACCGAAAGAAGTCTTCTACATATCAACTATATAAAAGTCCCTCCACCTTAAGGTAGAGGGACTTTCTCATTCCTATTTCAAACTACCCGCAATCTCCGTAAAGATAACTCCAAGCGCATGTGCACCTGCATCTGGATATCCTAAGCTTCTTTCGCCAACTGTACCAGCGCGGCCCATGCGAGCTACGATTTCTTTCGTGTACTCTGCTCCTTTGACCGCTGCTTCTGCTCCTTTTTCAAAGGCAGTTTTTACGTCTACTTCGTTTGAGGTGCTATCTAACCAAGAATCTACACATGGAGCAAGTGCGTCAACAAGTGTTTTGTCACCAACTACTGCTCCTCTACCGAATGATCTTTCACCGATAGATTGGATGCCTTGCAGTGCTGCTTGCAGTATTTCAGCGAATTCTTTCACTGTTAACTCACGCTTCTCGCCTGCTGCTTTACTAGCTGCGCGGAATGCACCGCCCCAAATTGGACCAGATGCGCCGCCGCAATGTTCCATAATGATCATGGAGCAACCGTCAAGGAATGATCCGATCGTTACGTTCTCTTGATCTACAATAGAATGCCATTCACGTTTTAATCGTTTAAATCCTTTTGCAACACTCATTCCGAAGTCACCGTCGCCAGCATGCGTATCTAGCTCACAGAACGGTACTTCATTTTTAATAATAACGTCGCTCATTTTATCAACGAGATAAATCATGTTGTTTAATGTAATGACATTATCTTTAATAACAGCGTGTTCTTCCGCCGTTTCTAGTTCAAATGAAACTTCCTTCTCTTCTGTTTCTTCAAGTACATTTACATACTCTACACTTTCAACTGGTCCATCTACTTTAAACGCTGGTGTATTACATTCTTTTGATAGTAATGTTTTTAACTCATCATCTAATTTCATTACAGTTAAAGACATACCAGCCATATCGATACTCGTCATATAGTTGCCGACGAATACTCTATTAATTTTAATGTTTCTTGCAGCTAGTTCTCTCGTAACGGCGTTGTTAAATAAGTAAAGTTCCTGCAGTGGTGTTCCGCCAAAACCGTTAACTAGAAGTGCAATTTCTTCGCCATCTTTTACTCCTAAATCTTTTACAAGATCATTTGTCATACGGTTAGCTAATTCATCAGCCGACAACATTTTTTCACGTTTAATTCCTGGCTCGCCGTGAATACCTACGCCGTATTCCATTTCATCTTCCTCAAGTGTGAAAGTAGGTGATCCGCTCGCTGGAACTGTACAAGACGTTAACGCTAAACCGATTGTACGCACGTTAGCCGCTGCTTTTTCTGCGACAGCTTTCACCGCTCCTAAATCCATACCTGCTTCCGCTGCTGCGCCGGCAATTTTATGAACTAAAATAACTCCTGCAACGCCGCGGCGTCCTACTGTATACAGACTATCTTCTACCGCAATATCATCGTCCACTTTTACGTAGTCGACTTCAATTCCATCTTCTTTCGCTAAATGCGCACCGTTTTTGAAATTCATAATATCGCCGCTATAATTTTTAATAATTAATAACGTACCTTTTTTACTAGCTGTTTCTTTAATTGCTTGGTATACCTGAATTTGTGAAGGAGAAGCAAAAACATCTCCGCACACCGCCGCATCTAACATTCCTTTTCCGACTAATCCTGCATGTGCCGGCTCATGGCCACTACCGCCGCCACTAATTAACGTTACTTTGTTTTCGTTCATTTCTTTCTTCTTAATAACTTTATATTTTTTCAAAAGTTCAAGCTCTGGGTGAGCCATAACCATTCCGTTACACATTTCCATTACTAATGTTTCTGGTTTGTTTATAATCTTTTTCATTGTGATTATCCCTCAATTCCTTTAATATATTGTGATATATTTGAAATCTTCTTCTTACTACTCATGTTAAAATGAAAGCGTTTTATAGTAAACGGACAAAATGGACAATCTGTCTAAAGACACCGCTCTCATTTATAGATAGGATTTTTATATTACTAACATTCTAGGGATGATTCAGATGACCTCTTCTATAATTTCTAAAAAGATAATCGCGAACTCATTGAAATATTTAATGGAAACAGAGTCGTTTCATAAAATATCAGTGAGCGATATTATGTTACACTGTCAAATGCGTAGGCAAACTTTTTATTATCATTTTAAAGATAAATTTGAACTATTAAGCTGGATTTATAGAGAAGAAACGAAAGAAAATATTATAGACTTTCTCGATTATGAAAAATGGGAAAACATTTTTGATTTATTATTTGATTACTTTTATGAAAATCAAAAATTTTACCGAAATGCTTTTAAAGTTATTGAGCAAAACTCGTTTAATCACTATTTATTTGAGCATACGAAAAACTTATATATGAAGATTATTGATGAACTATCTGTAAGCTGTGGATTCAGCCTTTCTGATGAGACAAAAAATACGATTGCCTCCTTTTATAGTCACGGCTTCGTTGGAACGATAAAAGATTGGATTGAAAGCAAGTGCGAAGTAGATCCTTCCATTATGTCTTCTCTTATGAAAAATATGATAAACAATCAATTACTACTATTACTTGAGCAATCAGCAAAGTAATTAAAGGGTGGCAAAAGCAATGAAAAAGATTATGAATGATGTACAAAATATCGTTCAAGATATGCTGCATGGCTTTTATTTTGAACATAACGACAAAGTAAATTACGACGAAACAAATAACATCATTTATGTAAAGGATATCGAAAAACTAAAGCAAAACGTCGCGATTATAAGCGGCGGTGGTAGCGGACATGAACCCGCTGATATTGGCTATGTAGGAAAAGGTATGCTTACAGCGGCAGTAAACGGCAGCATTTTCACTCCGCCTACAGTGGAACAAATTGTAGCGGCTACTCGCCTCATGCCAAAAGATAAAAGTATTTTATTCATCATTAAAAACTTTAAAGATGACGTTGAGAACTTTCTAGCGGCTGAGCAGATCGCTAAAGAAGAAGGAAGAAAAATTGACCATATCATCGTAAATGACGACGTTTCAATTGAAGATGATGCTTCTTTTAATAAAAGAAGACGCGGCGTCGCTGGTACTGTTTTCGTTCAAAAAATACTTGGTGCGGCCGCTCTTGAAGGCCATTCTTTAGAAGAACTAACAACACTTGGCCGTTCTATCACTGAAAACTTACACACATTAGGAGTTGCCCTTTCCCCTGCCAACGATCCAGTAAAAGGAAAAGCTTCATTCACATTAAATGACGATGAAGTGTTTTACGGCGTCGGCATTCACGGAGAAAAAGGATATCGTAAAGAAGCACTATCCTCTTCTGAAATATTAGCAATCGAACTAATGAACAAACTTAAAAGCATTTATCGCTGGAGAAAAGAAGACAACTTCGCTATCCTCATTAATGGACTCGGCGCAACTCCATTAATGGAACAATACATTTTCGCAAACGACATTCGCCGTTTGTTTGAACTGGAAGGATTGCAAGTCACATTCGTAAAAGTTGGTACACTGTTAACTTCTTTAGATATGAAGGGTGTTTCGCTTAGTTTGCTTAAGGTAGAGGATTTGGATTGGGTGAAGTGGTTGAAGGTGGATGTTAGAGTGGGTAATTGGTAAGTAAAAATTATGATGATAAAAGCCTTTAACTATAACAAGTTAAAGGCTTTTTACAAATTGAAATATCGCACGAGCGTTCAAAAGAAATTCGTAATTACCTCACTGGATGATTACAGGTCTTCCAAATAAAGCTGGATGATAAATTAACATTGCACCTACAAATGAACACACTAAACAAAAAACAGCCTCGTATTTTATGACTAAAGGAGAGTTCGTATCAAACTCTTTTTCCTCTCTTTTCAATATCAATTTAAATAACGCTGTATATAATACTTTATATAATACATACCCAACAATCGCTCCGAGGGTATTCGTAAATAAATCATCAATATCTGTAATTCTATTATTTAGTAATTGATTTAACTCAATTGCCAATGAAAAAAGGAATCCCGCGCATACGGTGTTTTTCATTTTTCTAAACTGCGGCCAAATAGTCGGTAATAAAAAGCCGAACGGCATAAACAGTACAATATTTAAAAGATACGTCGTACTACCTGCCGTATCAAATAGAGTCAAGTTGATTTGACTTACACGAATCCACGTTTCATATCTACTTATATCCCATACAGTCGCGATTTGCGTCACCTTATACACTAGCGAAAGATAGAATAGAAAAATATATACCCATAGAAAATGCCGAATAGATATGTTTCTTTTCGCTTTAAAATAAAATCTAATTTGAAACAAAATACAAAAAATTATAGTAAAAAAATACGTATACAAATAACTAATCAAAACTCCTGTATGCATGTGGAATCCCCTAACTTTACATTTTCATCTATTATTTAAGAACTGGTAATTTGTTCATATATTTAATCTTCTACTTTGTCTTCGGATATCAGGGATATACTAAAAATAAAAAATCCCCACTCCTTCATTTTCAGTCTCCTCCTTGATGTAACTTGTTTATAGGATAGGAAAAACTTTTAAAATAAAAAGTAGGGTAAATATAAAATTTTTCTTAAATTTTATGTTAGTTTTTATTATTACTCTTATTAGGAATCCGCTATTCGTTGTTAGGTAACGCCATGCTTACACCTATAAAAGTATTGAATTACTGAAGAATTCTGTCCTCAATATAACAGCAGATTCACATCAAAAATGTAAATCCTCATTTCCTTCGTATTTTCCTTTATTAAGTCTTTTTCTTATGAATAATTCTGCCAAAATTAAATTAGGTACCCATGCTAACCAAGCAATAATAGCGTAACTAAATTCAAACCGCTCTATTCCAAATAGAACTATAAACAACGGTAGCCAAATTCTTAATGTAACTGCTCCAAAGGTTAAAGAATAATTTCTAATCATCCAGTTCCGATGCTCTTTAATTTTTTTATTCTTAACTCTATGTAATGCTTGATATGCTGATGCTAGCCAAAGTATGGATAACAAACCAAAGCCTAGCTTCGCTACCAATCCTCCCGTAGCATAAAAAGATAGGTATAGTCCAGAAACGCCTCCTAATAATATACCAACCATGTAGATTCTCCCAACTATTCGATGACGGTTGATATTCCTATCTCTAAATTTAGTGGATAATGTGAAAGGACCAATTACTAATGCTACTATACTAGTCGTAATATGTATAAATAACATACTATACCAGAAATCACTTAATTTAGATCCAAACATAAGCTTCGCTTTTACAAGCCCTGTTTGAAATCCATCCATAATAGAATATTGGACAACAATATAACCAGATACTAAAAGAGCAAAAAAAGTGAATACAAACCAAATTTTTCTGTTCAAATTTTACTGCCTCCCCATTACATTCACGAAAATTAGATTATATATTACTGTTCATTCTCGGGAAAAATAAAAAAGCCTTCTAGCGAAATGAAGTGACCTCCGAAAAAGGGACATTTAATAGATTAAGATTTCCAAAAATAATGAATATATATGTTATATTGTTAGACGTACTGAAAAAGCTAAACAGTACAGCAATGGGGATTTTTCTAATGGATATGTTACAACAAGTAATAGATAAATTTAAAATGAGTAAACTCTTAAGTATATCATTCTATACTTGAGAGTTTACCCATCTATCCCTTCTCATCCCTCATACTGTAATACCCCAAATTAATAATAATCAAGAAATACCCACCCATAATTCCAGCTGCAAATGTCCACATGAATTCATGATGTTCAATTTCATACATAATAATCGCGCCGAGTATTGCGGCTGCGAACCGATTTATCATTCCGAGCATCGGTGCTTTTTCTTTTTTTACAATGCTATCTCCGAACTTTTCAATACGCCTTCCTAAAATCCAGGCGCAGTACATACTCACCAAAAGGCCAATGCTTATCCCGACAAACTGGGCTGAAAAAGGTGTCACGAGCCATCCCAATAACATTACGCCTAGCAAACAATACATTTGTATGTTGAATGATCTTAATGCCATACGAATCATGTTATTCTCCTTTATCTTTCTCATTGTAATTCCGTATTATCAATCCAAGCTTTCAGAATCCAAGCTTTCAGCTATATCTTTTTTAAAATGAGGAAATTTGATTTTGCTCACCATTAAATACGCGAGTACGCTTGTACCAAATGCCACGGAAACTGGATTATTTAGGCGACATAAAATGAGGAGACACATCGCCGCGAATGGAATGGGCATTCCGATGAATGTTGGGAGTTTGCTTTGCTGTGTGTTAAATCTCGCAAGCCGAAGCATTCCGCAAATACTGTAAGCGAGCGCGCATATCATCCCGATAGACTGCAAATCTTTTAACGAAGCATTATATGCAAGAATAGATGGTGCCACACCAAAAGTAACTAAATCCGCAAATGAGTCCAGCTCTCCACCAATTTCTGAAACAGAATCAAGTTTCCGAGCGATCATGCCATCAAACAAATCAAGGACCATACCTGTAATAATGAACATAACTGCACCGTACATATCGTCAACGAAAACAGCATGAATAGCCAAAAGCCCACACACAAAATTTGCTATCGTAATCATATTTGGTATGTAACTCATCACATGCTTCTCCTCCTTTCTACTAATTGCTTCATCTAAGTTCTTACTCATTACAATCAAGATCCTTCTGCTTTTCTTCCAATATCACTTTATTTATTTTCGTTAACGTCTCTGTCATTTGCTGCAACGCTTCAATATCAATTTTCGAGAAATACTTCTCAATTAATACATCATCTAACTTCGACAATTGCTCCATATACTTACTACCGTTTGGACCAAGTGTAAGAAAATACTCCCTTTTATTATTCGGATTCACTTGTTTTGAAATCATCTGTTGCTTTTCCAATTTCGATAAAACTTGGCTCACCGCACTTTTCGTTATATTAAACGTATTCGCAATGTTATTTGCTGTCGTGTTTTCATTTAAATGAATATGAAATAGCATGCTCTCTTGCTGTCCAGTAAGACCAAACTCATCCTTTAAATCTTGAAATAGTAAAATGTAGAGTTCCGTGTAGGCTCGATTCATTTCATTAATTACTTCTTTATATGATCTCGTCATAGCGTTCTTCCTCCAGTCACGCTTTTATATAGTTTAGTTAACTTAACTAAACTATATTATACCTTTATGTTCGTGTAAAGGGAAATATAGCTCTACACTTTACTCACAATGATACAAAAAAGAAGACACTCTTCTAAAACAAGTTTAGTCGCTTCTGTCTCACTGCTTTCCTCATCCAAATACTTGGTAAGTGATTCTGAATAATCAAAAAGAAAATCAATTAAATTCCATATAGACCCATTACTGGTTAAAATGTTATAATGGAATCACCCTACATAGTTACTCATAGCCAGACTGAGGAACTAGCGTCTTATTAAGTAATGCGCATAACTAAAATAAAAAAGACACTTTACGGTGTCTTTTTTATTTATATTCATTGCAATTATCTCTTTTATAAACAAACTCTATCAAACAGTAAAGGAGACTAACAGATGGAACATCCTGTTGCAAGAGAATTACGTTTTATACGGGTATGTCTTATCATTTTGATTATTGTCATTGCATTCTGGGATCGTGAGAAAACTGTGGAAATTACTGATCACGGTAGCGATCCTATCTTAAACACCAGCAATATGACCCAAGTTGGTGAGAATACATTTGCATACAAAGACGAATCGAATCAAATTAAAATATTTAAGTTTAATCCAGATACAAATGAAATAAAATTAATAAAAGAGTTTTATGCTAACGAATATTAATTACATGAATTAAATAATTCAAATCTGTAGAAGACACTTTAAAGTGTCTTTTCTTTATGAACTACAAAGTATGAGGCCCCAAGTCATTAGCTGCAATTACGACTAAGGCTTTTACTATATAAAAAATAAAACATAGTAAGAATAGAATACTCACTTAAATTATTTTTCACTTCACAAACTACATCCAAAAAGTTGGATAACTTCTTTTACTACTCATATTATTAATGAATAAAGCAATAACTACAATAACAACGGAGCCAATTAAAACTGGTGTTACTAAATAACTCCAACTATTTGCCCCTAAAATTACGATAATCGGATCGGCGCCTGCCGGAGGGTGCGTCGTTCTCGTTAACATCATAACGGCTATTGCCATCCCCACTGCTAAAGCAATTGTCCAATATTCATTCCCAAACAAATGATATATTGATAGACCGATGAAAGTTGAAATCAAATGTCCTCCAATAATATTACGCGGCTGAGATAATGGCGCATTCCAAACTCCAAATGCTAATACACAACTCGCCCCAAATGGAGCCATTAATAATTCTGTAGAGGTTATGCTCGTTAAATATGTTAAAGTAATAATCGTTAAAAATCCCCCTAGTAGTCCTGTTAAAGAGTCCTTTATATTTACTTGTAATGGACTTCTTCCTTTCCCTTTCATTTTTGTAAAATAGCGTACACTTATTGGTTGAGGATCTTTCTGCTTAGTTGCTGTTATATTATCCATCGTTCTCCTCCTTTATTTACCAACAATTATAACTCGACATAACTAACCTGTAAATATCAATTTTAGAGGTTAGTTAAAGAATAAAAAAAGAATCAACTGTTATAAGTTGATTCTCTAGACTTCTTCAAATTTTCGATCCTGAAATTTTGCTACCTTTTTCCGGTTCCCACATATTTTCATAGAACACCATTTTCGTTTCCCACTCTTATCTATAAATAATAAAACACAGTCAGGATTTGAACACCTTTTAAGGAAAATAAGCTTATTTTCTGCTATTAACGTTAAAGCATCAAATGCAATTAACGATGCGAGTATATCCTCGATTTCTCCAACCGGGATAGATACTAGCTGTTGTTCAATGATTTTATATGTAAATGGTGCCTTCTCAATTTGTTTTTCTAAATACGTAATAAAATCATTAGAAATCTCTTGTTGATCAGCAATTGCCTCAAACTGTTTTCTCAGTACTTCTCTTACCTCTAATATGCTAGATGTAACTTGATTCGTGCGCTCTTGAATCCTTATAAATGTTTTTTCATTCCAAAAAGGAAGATTAACCTTTATTACATGTAGCCATTCTAATACATCTTCATTTGTTATTAATAAATCATAACGTTGTCCACGCCTAACTAGCTCTGTATTTACTAAATCTAATGAGAGATTTCCAGATATAAGCGGGAATTGTTTTTTGTCCTGCATGTACTCATCACCTTCTCTTTAAATAATCATATTCCAAATTAATACAGCAGTGCAACTTTTTTATAAACTACAAAGTATGAAGATCCAAGCCTTTAGCCATAATTACGACTAAAGGCTTTTTGTATGTAAGTAAATGAAAAAGGAGCTAATTTTATGGAACATAATAAAAATGGAATACTTGCTTTAATTGTTTTATTTTTAGGATTAGTGTTTTTTGTTAGTGGAATGGTTTATCATTTATGGGGCTCATTTTAATTTCAACTTTTAGACGGATAAATAACTCGAATCAGAGAAATGCACAATATTTTCCCTTTTCCTTCCAAAATTAATATAATAAGATATAAAATGTAATACATATAAAGACAAATATATAGCACTCATTAAAGTGCTTCTATTTTGGAAGGAAGAAACGATGAACAAAAAGTTATTAGCCCCATTATTATGTAGCACATTCTTGTTTGGAGTATCAGCTTGCGGTTCACATGATGCGCCTGCGAAAAATGAGCAGGCGACTTCTAAAAAAACAGAGAATGACAAACTTAGCAGCAAGGATTCGCAAAAAGAACTTCCTACCAATGTAGATTCCTCTGATGTATACATGTCAATGGGATCTGCCGAGTCATTAGATGTTATAGGGACTGGAGAAGTTAAAGCACAAGGTGTCTTTAAAGTATTAGACATCGCAGTTTATAATCGTAAAGAAGAACCCATTACACTAGATATTAACAACTTTAAATTAATTGATGGATTTGGAAGAGAATATCACATTTCCAATGAATATCAATCCGTACTTAAAGCTGCAAATACCTCTACATTTAAATTTGGTATTGTTAGCCCTGATGAACATTCGGACGGAAACATTGTATTCGATGTACCGAAAAACACGCGAGGATTAACTTTAAAATTTAATAATGATAAGTTAGATAAAGAGCTCCAATTAAAAGTGGAATTGGAATAGGCAAAATAAATACGTCTTCCTTAACATTCTCTACTAACATAAAAAAGTACAGTCTTTTCTACAGCAGACTGTACTTTTTTATTTTTTATTTCACATAACATTCCCTAATTTTTTTGACTAGATGCTCTCCAATCACGAAAAGATGTTGGGCGTCCAGAAAAAGCTCTTTGCTTTGTAACAGATGGTTTTTCTTCAGGAGTCATTGTTTTTTCTTTAAGCGTCGCTGGTTTTTCTTTAAGCGTCACTGATTTTTCTTCAAGAATAGTCACAGCTGTTTGCATTTTCTCTAACTGTTCTTTCAGCAATTGTTGTTCAATCTTTAAATCCGTAAGTAAACGTAAAATCATCTCAGAATTAGCCATAAGATCCTCCTTCCCCCAATACACAGAATAAAATACAATATGTAGAAGACGAAATGCCGGTGACAAAAATAAGGTCGTCAACTCTTTTTAACTTCCAAAGTCCTTTTATTTTTTTAAGGACCTGCTCCATTCATCCTTAAAAACATAAAGTAAATTAAATCCATTAATAAATGGTCTTTATGGAAGGAGGAGTTAATATGGGCTATGGCGGTAGTTGTGGTGGAGGCTGTGGTTTCGGCGGCGGATTTGCCTTACTTGTTGTGCTCTTCATCTTATTAATCATCGTTGGCGCTAGCTGTTGGGGCGGCGGATTCGGCTGCTAAGGAGAGGCACTCTTGAGAGTGTCTTTTTTTTAATATGTGGCTCGTATACATATTGCTCAAAATTTCCGTTCTAGAAGTATTATAATATTAGCTTAACATGTCAGTTCCCCCTAATTAATAGGTGGTTCTAGCCTATAGAATTCTTTTAAATATAAAATGAAACTATATTTCTCAATGAATAAAACAATTTAACATGGTAAAATAATATTTGGATGGGAGTCCAATATATTATTAAAATTAAGATGGTTCAAGTCGAAGGAAGGCACCTTAGGGTGTCTTTTCTTTTTTATAAATAATTATAAATTAAAATTGCAAAGGATGCTTACTACTTACAAGGAACATTTTCTTCCGTACAACTATTTATTTGAAACTAATTACTATTATAAATATAAAGAAGTTATGGATAAAGTAGTGAGGTAAATAAAACAAAATATAGATTTAATTCCTGTTTCTCAACGAGGTACCACCAGCATTTTCAAAAAAATACGCTAAGCAAAAAAAATAATCAGCTGTCCATATGGACAGCTGATTTACATCATTACATTTCTATTATTTATCTTACCACTTGTACAGATACTGGTTTCCACCCCTGATTTTCTACCCAATCAATATTAACCTTATATTTTTTATTATTTTGCTTATCTCGTACATTACCGTAGGCTTTATTATTACCATTATTCCCAATAAAATCGAAAATCAATTGGCTCTCTGGAACATCAACAGCATAAGAAATTGCTTTTTTCATCTCACTCCAATCTACTGTTCCTTCTTTAAATTTCATTTCAGGTTTTGCTCCTTGCTCGGTACCAATTGGCTTCCAAGAAGGATTAGTTTGAGAACCCTTTTCTTGAGATGCCGTTTTTTCTTCCTCATTATTTTCAGTTCCGTTCGTTTTTACCGATTTTTCTGTTTTTGATTTCTCTTCTAGCTGTGCTGCCTCTTTATCTTCATTTTTCTTTTCTTCTATCTTTGCTGCCTCTTTATCTTCATTTTTCTTCTCTTCTATCTTTGCTGTTTCTTTATCTTCAGTTTTCTTTTCTTCTATCTTTGCTGTTTCTTTATCTTCAGTTTTCTTCTCTTCTATCTTTGTTACTTTCTTTTCTTGAGCAATTGCTTTCGTTGATGTATTAGAAGGGGTAAACAATTGGTATGTCACTATACCAACTGTCACTAATACCAAAGTAAATGCAATATTAAAAATTGCCTTTTGACGACGATTCTGTTGTTTTTCTTGAAATCTGCTTACTTGTCCCATTCTTCAAACCTCCGTGTTTACTTTCTCCTCTACTCTTTATGTATTATCCCTAAAATTCTTAATATTTTTATTAAACAATAGAAATAAACTACACTTTCCATACAGGATTTCATATCATAATAAAATTTGTGTTTTTTCAAGTATCTGACATATGTTATTCAAAATAGTTTAATACATTAAAAATTGATAAGCTTCTGCACTTAAGAAACCTTCAATTTTATTCAAAGGTGATTCCAATTATGTCCATATTAGATCTCCTGTAGAAAGCTTTTTAACAATTAAACCTCTTCTTCCCTTATTTATAATTTTTAAATTAAATTTCCCTCTATAGTATAATAAAGATGTTTCGTTTTCTAATGGGGTATGTCGTAAAATCAAAAGGGATTTTATCTCTTTTACCTTCTTTTCAGAGTAAATTTCACCACTAGGGAATTCTATTATTCCTAATGTAATCTTTAATTCGCTCTCATCGAAAGGCCACTCCTTATTAAGTTCCCTTATCTTTTGTATAAAGCTTCTTTTGGTTTGTCCTATATATAGCAATGTTACACTCTTAGCACATACTCTAGAGATTGCAAATATCCCCTTCTTAGAAGCTTCTTCCCTATTATAAAAATCATTTATACTATACATTCCATACCATTTAATATGTACTGTTTCTATGAATCTCACCTCATTTTTAGACAATATTATAATTTCTGAATGTTCAAATTATAATGGGCGCATAGTCCTGATTACTTGAATTATAAATTGTGCTTTTCAATAATACATTTTATTATTACTAATTTCAATAATACAAAAAAAAATACAATATTATAGTTTAATTACAAAACTTTATAAAAAAACAAAGTGATGTCGTACCAAATATTATATTTTTTCAATATCAGACTACCATGAACAAAAGTTAGAGAGTTATGGAATAAAATATAATTTGTATGTACATACATTTCTTTAAAAAGAAGTTTTGTAGTTTGCAACTGAATTAAAAAAACATAGATTTTTATGACTCTTTTGGAGATATACCAACGTGGAATCTTTGATATGCACGTTACTATACCGAACTTTCGGTATAGTATTTTTTTGCAGCTCCTTGATTTTTCACCAAATACGTATAAAAAATCAATAGTAGGAAAATAAACTGCTGGCTAAAAGTTTACTTTCGATAAAATAAAAAAGGATCTGCAAATCTGCAGATTCTCCTGATAATGATTATATAAGTATAGTATCATCCATTTATTTGACTATTATTCGGAAAGTATAAAACTGTTCACTAGATAGCAGAGTATTTTTACATATTGTATTAATTCCTTCTTCAAAAATCCCCCCTAAAATAAAAAATACGCTATTCTTTCTGTAGAATCATAGGAAAGGATGGTATTTTTGTATGTCTATTTCTGTATTTGATGAATTATAACTATTTGCTCAAGAAATTCAAAGCTTTTTATGGATTTTCTTTTATTATATCGGTTTCACATATTTCCTCTAAACTCTCTAATACTTGATTTTTCAATTCAGCCATTTACTTATTTTCTATGACTTCTTATTCTTTTTCTTTTATAGGAATCATTGCAAGAACTGTTAAATCTGCATTCGTTAAATCTTTTATCACTTGATGAGAAGCAAATACCGGTAGCGAAACAATAAAACCATCATCTACTTTTGTAATATCATTATGTGTAACATACTCCAGAAATACTTTATTTGCAGCCGCTACAAATTCTTCATCGCCTGTTCCATCAGGGTATGATACACCAATTTCCCCTAACATAATATAATATTGCTTTTTAATACCAGTCATATCCATTGGATCAATGGATTGGATTTTGTAATTTACCATTCCAGATTTCACTTTTCTTTCAGGAATATCTAAGTCAAAAAACTCTCCAGCTTCTTCTAAAATAATATTGATATCTTTAATTGTTGTTATAGCATTAGTTGCTTCCTTAAAAAACATGAGTTGCTCTCTTGATAAAACAATATTTTCTTCCTCTTTCTTAAACTGTAGATTTTCTAAAATATCTTCTATTTCTTCTACATTTTCTAGAAAAAACATATCATTCTCCATATGAGGAATTAATTCTTTTAAGTTTATCAAATACATTTGTGAATATTTTATATTCATCTCTTTCATTTCACGTAATTTGTCTAGAAATTTTAATACCTTAGCTTTACGATATGTTTCTGCCATCATTTTCACCTCTCGTTACATTTTGTATACAATTCGTATACAGATTGTATACGAGGCGTATTGGATTTGCAAGTATTAATTTTAAAATACAAAATTAATTGGTATTGTTTAAAAATTTTTATTATAGCTATCATGAATTTACTAATACAACTCCACCTATAAAGGTTACGATTCTAAAAAATATTAGATTTTCAAATATTCTTCTTCGCCTGCTGAAACTCTTACAGCGAAACGGACGAAAATCCCCATCGATACAGGGAGAAAACAGTCTTTAATATATTAGGTGTCGTTTACAATTGGACCATGTCTGATAATTAAGCCGCTTAATTTTAAAAATGAAACCCGTTAGGATTTATTTGATATGCAGAATCCCCAATGATTTGCACTGGTTTTTAGAATAAGAAAAAATCCCTTCTGAAACTGACCTTTCTTAGCCTTAGCTTGATAGCAATGTGGCGGTACCCCTCAATGAACAAAAAAATTAACATAGTAAAATAGTATTCGGATGGGAGTCCAATATATTATTAAAATTAGATGGTTCAAGTCGAAGGAAGGCACTTTAGGGGGGCTTTTCTTTATTTTCAAAAGAACCTACTCCATTCATTCTTAAAAACATAAAGTAAAGTGAACCCGTTAAAATACATGAATGAACCTTAGTTTTAATCCTCTTACCTAAAGGAAGAACTATTATGTGCTATGGTGGCAGTTGCGGAGAAGGCTGTGGTTTTGCTGGAGGATTTGCTTTGCTTGTTGTACTCTTTATACTATTAATCATTATCGGATGCAGTTGCTTCTGCTAAAAAACTATTAGAAAGGACACTCTTATATGGGTGTCTTTTCTTTATGAAAAATATCTATAACCTTTTTCTTATGACTTTTAACATCAATAAAGGGTGATACAAACTATTACATATGTTTGTACCACCCTTTATTGATGCGTTTAGACTTCACAGTTGTTAAAGTTTTAGACTTCTCCCTTAGTGTACCCATATTATTAGAACATCCTGTAATCTGTAGACAAAATGTAGCTAATAAAAACAATATTAATAATTTCTTCAATAAATCCTCCTACATGCATAAAACACCATATGTTACAAAACAAACATAACATCAACTCTTTATAAAAACAATATAATCCTCATTCCTTAAGCTATCTCTTAACATAGGAGTACCGCTACATATTCATACAGCTAAAATTTTTAAATATCCTCTACTTAAGGAATTTGTAAGTATCAAGTAAGAAAAACGAGAGCTTTGCTTCGTATAATCAAAATATAAAGCGAAGGAAGAAAGATGATTTCTAGGATTAATATGCATGTAACAAGAGAAGAAATCTACATTTTTTTAGAATAATAATATTAGTATGTCCAAGTTTTGGAGATTGCTTGCAAATATTTTGAAGTTTTCGCACCAGAATTCTAATTACCATACCTGTTTTGTACCATCACATATTGGAGGTTGAAACATGAATAAAAAAAAGAAAATACAAAAATCAGTCCTTACCTTTACCCTACTCTTTTCTTTAGGCGTTTCATCTTTCCCGCTTACAACAACTATTCACGCAGATACACATGAGGAACAATCTGCTGAAAAGAAACTAGTCTCTTTAACGGAGCGTACATCATTATTTTTTGAATATCTCCAGAAAGGTAAGTATGCAGAGGCACTACAGTTGACGTCTGCTGCTTTTCAATCCAAGTTTACAGCAACCACATTACAAAACTGGTGGACACAAAGTGGCTGGAGCGGGATAAAAAGTATGGGAACCCCCGTGATAAAAGAACGAAACTTGGTCCATCAGACGGTGGAAATTCCAGCAGATACCGAAGGAACTACCATACCGCTACTCCTTAAATTCACACCTGGCGGGAAAGTAGATGAAATTGGAGAAAGGCCACCCGAGGAATCTTATACTATCCCGCATCCTAGCTATGATCAACCTGACTCCTATCAAGAACGTGAAATCGTCATTGGAAATTCTACCTATCCGTTACCAGCGACATTAACAGTTCCGAAACATAAGCGTGGTGAAAAACTGCCCGTAGTTGTTCTTGTTCATGGTGCTGGCATCCATGATCGCGATAGCACATATATGGGAACAAAAATCTTACGAGACATTGCGGTGGGCCTTTCATCCAACGGAATTGCAGTGTTGCGCTATGAAAAACGCACCTTAGAACATGCATTAAAGATGAGTACAGAACCTGTTACGTTAGACCGTGACACTACAGATGATGCTATATTTGCAGCAAAATCAGCAGCGCAGCAGGAAGGCATTGATCCAAATAATATTTTCATTCTTGGACATAGCCTAGGAGCTGGCACAATGCCACGTATACTAAGCAAAGCACCTTCCACACTTGTCCGAGGAAGCATCTTACTCGCACCACCTGCACGCCCTTTGACTGACATTGCTATTGATCATTCTCAATACCTTGGGGCGTCAAAGGAAGAAATCGATGAACTAAAAAGACAGGTCGCTTTTATTCAGGATCCTACTTTCAATCCCAATCATCCTCCAGCTGGCTACAATTTTGGGTCACCTCATTTTATGTATGATGTTTCTAGGTGGCGTCCAGTTGAAGAGGCAAAATCACGAAAAGAGCCTTTACTCATTCTGCAAGGAGCACGTGATTATCAAGTAACAGTAAAAGATGAATATACAAAATGGCAGAAAGGACTTTCAAACCGCGGGAATGTTCAGTTCAAAAAATATCCGAAATTGAATCATTTCTTCACGGAGGGTGACGGGGAATTAAGCCTCCCTAGTGAATATGAAATCCCTGCTAACGTTCCCGAATACGTCATCCAGGACATTATTACATGGGTTAACGAGACAAAAAAATAAGCAAACATCAAAAGCCTTCATGCAATCATTATTGCGTGAAGGCTTTTTGAAACTAGTGATTCAGAGATAGCTATTATTTTATATAATATTTGCCCCAAAACGAAAAATTAGAGTCTTTTATAGCAATGAAGTTCATTTTAAGAGCAACCTGTTCTGTGAGCTTAACGGTGATGGGCGGTACCCCTAGAATAAAGAAACAAGAGTAGTTAAACAGACTACTCTTGTTTCTTTTCCTTCTCTTCTTTTTCAATTTCAGATACAGATTTTGCTGGTTTTTTAATCATTTTATCTAATTCCCCAGAACAACCAAACTTATCCTCAAATTTATCTGTAGTACTTATACTTGCATCAAACCATAATTCCTTATCATTATTTATATATCCTTCTACAGAAGGAACTCCCATTGGACTTACATCATTTTTTGTAAATGTAATCGATTTTACATCTTTAATATTATAGTGAATATATTTTTCTACTCGTTCTTTTTGCTCGTTCCAAAACTTTTCTTCAATTTCTTTTTGTTTTAAATATTCCATAGTAAAATATCCTCCTGCTATGATCACCACAGCAGATACAATCAAAATCATTACTTTCTTCATTGGAAATCTCCTTATAAAAAGCCTACCAATGTATTCTTCTTAAAATGGGATACAGAAAATAAGAGTAGTACAAAGACTACTCTTGTTTTTTTTCTTTCTCTTCTTTTTCGATTTCAGATACAGATTTTGCAGTTTTTTTTATCATTTCATCTAATTCTCCAGAACGCGTAAATTTATTTTCAAAGTTTTTAGTTGTACTTATACTAGCTATAAAATCTAATTCTTTATTATTGTTTATATAACCTTTTAATTTAGGGACTCCCATAGGACTTACACCCTTTTCTATAAACGTAATAGATTTTACATCTTCAATATTATAATAAATATACTTTTCTACTCGTGCCTCTTGTACTTTCCAAAATTGTTCTTCTTTTTCTTTTTGTTTTAAGTATTCCATAGTAAAATATCCTCCTGCTATGAGTATCACAGCAGATACAATCAAAATCATTACTTTCTTCATTGGAAATCCCCTTATATTCCAAGCTAGTTAACATATGCTCTTTCTAAAGTAGGGTACAGAAACCAAGAGTAGTCGCAAGAACTACTCTTGGTTTTTTTCTTTCTCTTCTTTTTCAATTTCAGATACTGATTTTTCAGGATTTTTTATAAGTTTTCCTAATTTCCCAGAACGCGTAAATTTGTCTTCAAAGTTTTCAGTTGTACTTATACTAGCTGTAAAATCTAATTCTTTATTATTATTTATATAACCTTTTATATGAGGAACCCCCATTGGACTTATCTTATTTTCTGTAAATGTAATCGATTTTACATCTTTAATATTATAGTGAATATACTTTTCTACTCGTGCCTCTTGTACTTTCCAAAACTCTTCTTCTTTTTCTTTTTGTTTTAAGTATTCCATAGTAAAATATCCTCCTGCTATGAGTATCACAGCAGATATAACCAAAATCATTGCTTTCTTCATTAGAAATCTCCTTATAAAAAGCCTACCAATGTATTCTTCTTAAAATGGGATAGAGAAGACAAGAATAGTACAAAGACTACTCTTGTTTCTTTTCCTTCTCTTCTTTTTCAATTTCAGATACCGACTTATCAGGTTTTTTTATAAGTTTATCTAATTCCCCAGAACATCCAAAATCATCTTCAAAATTTTCCGTAGTACCTATACCAGCATCAAACCATAATCCCTTATCACCATTTATATAACCTCTTATATGAGGAACGCCCATTGGACTTACCTTATGTTCTCTAAATGTAATCGATTTTACATCTTTAATATTATAGTGAATATACTTTTCTACTCGTTCTTTTTGCTCGTTCCAAAACTTTTCTTCAATTTCTTTTTGTTTTAAATATTCCATAGTAAAATATCCTCCTGCTATAATACAAATAATGGATAAAACAATTACCAATTTCTTTTTCATTTAAAATCCCCTTGTATTTGAATATAGTTAAAATATACCATGAAATGAGTTGAGACATATGAGTGAATTTAAAAAGAATCCAATTGCGACAGATGAAGATTATTTCAAACTATCAGATAACGTTTATAATAAAGATTTTTTGCACGAAGAGGCAAAAATCAAAGGATCTAATGGTCAAGAATGGAAAGTTATAGAAACATTTGATGCAGATGACACAAAAGTGAAAAATGGATTACAAGCAATCGCTGTAGTACCCGCAGATAAGTATAAATCTGGTAAAAAACAGTATGACGATGTAATCATTGCATACCGCGGTACTGAATTTGGTAGATTCGATGGAGATAAAACCACAGATATAGTTCAAATTACACTTGGACAGAAAAAGAACCTTGGTGTAGCAGGTGAAAAGGTACCGACATCATTTGATAGTGCATTAGAATTTACAGAAAAAATTAAGAAAAAATATAATCCTACTTCTATTCACACTACCGGACATAGTAAAGGTGCTGCTGAAGCCCAGTATGTAGCAGCAGAAATGAATTGTTATGCAACAACATATGCTGCACCAAATATTTATAGATTACTAAGTGATAAAGCAAAAAAACGAGTAGATGAAGGCGTAATGGAAAATAAAGTAGTAGATTATACTCATAAAGAAGATGCTGTAGGAAATTTCAATCAATTTGGAGCACCTATGATTGGTAAACAATTTACAACAAAAAGTAATGGAACAGATAGTATTCTCGCGGCTGTATTTATGGGACAACATCCAATGTCAACATTTCTAGAAATGTTCCACAATAATGGTAGTGTTCGACTAGAATTAGAACCAGATGATATCATTCGTCATGCAAAAGAGATACAAAAAATAAGCGATATATTATCTGATATTATTAGAAATATAGAAATATTCCAACAACAAGAAGAAGAGGAAGTTGCGAAATTAAAGAGTCAATTGAAGCATGAGACAGGCCCTGGAGGAAAATATCATCTGTTAGAAGAACATGAAGTAGATGAAGCAATTAGAGAGGTTGCGAAAATATCCCAAAACGGAAAAGACTATTTTCATGATATACAACTAGCAGAAGAACTAATTCATCTTTTACGGAAAAAACAAAAAGAATTGATTCATTTTGGAGATGATATTGCTTATGCAGCTAATTCATTACGAGATAAAGATAATCAATTAGGAACAAATTTTGAAGGACTGGCGGCGAGATAATATGATGGATTTTATAGGGGAAATTCAAAAAATAGAGAAAGAAATAGAGAAAGCTACAGTTGGTGCAGTTGGAACTATTATAGATGAGTTGCAAGCTGTTAAAAAGCAATTAGAAAAAGAACTGCAACAATCACTTTTAAAAACTGATGTAGCATTCAAAACAAATAGCATAGTAGCAAGCCAAAAACATGCCATTCAAAAAAATAAAGAAGCATTTCATGATGTATGCAAAAGTTTATCTGAACAAGGAATTGAATTAAACAAAAGTTTTGAAAGCAAAACAGGTAGTGCAATAAAAGAAACATTACATAAACATCTCAATCAAATTCGAAATGAAATGATTTCTAAACAATATGATTTAATTAATAGTTGTGGAAAAAAATAAAAAATTTCTATTATTATTTTAATCTATATGTATTAGAAAAAGTCCCCTTATGTAGGACTTTTTCTAATACACGAATAGATGCTATATTATCAAGCATTGCTCCTGATTCCATTCTATGTAGCTTTAATTTCCTAAAAGCGAAATCTACAACAAGTTGAAGAGCCTCTATTGTATAGCCCTTAGCATTATGCTCCTTATCTAAAGTAAATCCCGTATAACAGCTTTGGAGGTCTCCCCTAACAATTTGAGTTAATGAAATGTCTCCGATCAGTTTATCATTTTCTCTTAAAAAGATTCCAAAAGGATTACTTGCCCTTCAGCTTTCTTTTTTCATACTTGTTCAAGACGTATTTTTTGATGTTATTTTGTATAAAAAACTTTTGGGAGCAACCTGTTCGAAAAATTGATAAAGAATAAGCGATTGAAGGATGAAAACAGAAGACTACAAGGAAAACTGTATGAACAAATATAATGAAACAAGGCTCTTACTTTGTAGCGGTATCCACGAAGTAAGAGCCTTGTTTTTTCTACTCATTTTTTATATCAGTCTTGATTTTCCAATGGAAAGGCACAGAAAATCTACTACAGAAGTTGTGATGCCTCTAGGATTAACAAATTCTTTAAATTTCTGTGTACTACGTACAAGCCCTCTACTTTTGGCATGTGCCTCTAATTCAGCTCGAACTTGTATTGTATCCGGATTCATTTTTCTAAAGAATGTTCAGAATATTTACGAGCATTGATTTCAAGTTTTTAAAACTCATTTATTGTAACTGTAAAATGTGGCTTGAATTTTACTTCGATTTTTTTCTTTTCTTCTGTACCTAGAATGTATAGTGAATCATTACGAGTATATATTTCTTTCACTGATTCCATCTTGGTTTCTATGATACGTTTGTCTTCGTATAGCATTATTAATTCAACTGTTGCATCATAATAGAACATATTCATAACCAGTTCAAATCCAAGTTTATCAATTTTACTATATCGATACGCACCTGCACCTGGAATATAGTAATCTTCTGGTTCGCTTTCGAAAATTTCTAGTAACTCATACTTATCATGTTTAATATCCAATATTCCTCAACCTTTTTGTCATAGATTACTTACTATGCTATTCATTCTATTCCTTTTTCTTTGCGGGAACAACTGTGATAACGTCACCTTTATCATTTATAACTACGTAGCCTTCGTCTCTAACGTATTTCCAAGTACCAGGATTGTCTCCTGGTTTGCGAGTGCCCGTTTTTATAATATCTTCAACTACATTTGGAGTCATTCCTCGAGGATCAACTTTTTTTAATTCTTCCATGTATTTATCTGATCCGAATGTATACCCTTTTCTTTCAGCTCGCTCACGTGCTCGTTTTGTAAGCTCCGCTCGAACTTGAACTGTATCAGGTGCCATTCTTTCAAGTGCATGTTCAGAGTACTTACGTCCATCAATGACGCCGCCACCTCTTGGCATACTCCATCCAATCTCTTCAGTTACCTTTGATACTTTTACTAAATCCTTCGCTTTTTGCTCTAACTCTTCATATTTACCAAATACTCGACCAATAACTTTAGGAGTGCCACCTACAACTGTAGAAACAGTTCCCCATACATAATCATTCGGCTCATATTTTCTGTCTGTGAAAAATTCTCTTCCATTTTATCTGGATCAACACGTACTTGCCTCAACTAATTTCCTTCCTTCACCTATATGTATAAAACTTCCAAATATAAGTATAGCAAATTGATAGAGTTGGTCCAGACATGATTCGTAAATGTGTACTTTTTAATATGTTAGCGGGCCCCATATTATTTAAATTAAGATGATTCAAGTCGGAGGAAGGCTCCTTAGGGTGTCTTTTCTTTATGAATAGAAAGCACGCCTATTTCCGTAGGTGTAGTAAATGATAACCCCTATTACCATTTATTTGAATATTTCTAAGTTGATATTATATAATTTAGATATATTTAAATTGTATTTTTATTATATAAGTAGTGCAAAAGAAGTTAGACTTTGTTATCATGTTCTACGAATTAAAATTATTTCAAGGAGGATTTTTTGTGTTTGGTATATTAAAAAAACAATGTCGATTCAATAAAATGTCGGCAATATCGTTAGGGATTTTTGTGTTTTATATGATTTTAAAGCAACTTATCGCACTAGTTTATTTCATTAGTGATGAACAGTTTGGCGGGATGAGCATTTCGTTTGACGCAATTGATTTGTAAGTTGTTCTAATAATTTATTTTTATTATCGTAGATCTAAAGAGCCTTTTACAAATCAAAATAATTTTACGATGAGTTTGCCAAAAAGCTTACTTTTAGGTCTAGTACTAACTGTAGTATGTAAATCCCTACCGCTGTTACTAGCAGACTTTATAAGTTTTCAGTCATCTAATCAAGTTGAATTAGAAAGCCAAGTAACGTTACCCATTTTAGTCTTCGCATTTTCTATTGCTCTAGTAGCACCCATTGGTGAAGAAATTGTCTATCGTGGTGTTATACAGCATGGAATTTTTAAAAATTCCTGGTTAGGTGTACTTGTTTCTTCAGCTATTTTTGCAGGTATGCATGTTAGTCTTCTTTCTTTAGAAACAATTCCATATTTCCTTTTGGGAATTGGTTTAGGTTGTACTTATAAGTTAACCGGGCGTTTATATGTGGGAATTATAATGCACATGATTAATAATTCGCTAGCAGTGATTGCTATTTATTATTTTTAACTAAAAGAATAAGAGAGAATATGCTACAGGTGAATATTAAGAAAATTAATTTGTTAATATCTTAACTCTATTTCAGACCGAACCGTCCGGTTTGAAATATTAATTCAAGTCAGAAGACACCTTTGGGTGTCTTTTTTTCTGCATTAAAAAGCCCACCTATTTTCCTAGGTAGGCCTTTTTTGATTTTGCATTAGCACGATGATATTATAACAAAACTCCTTAATCCTCAAACTCCCCGATTGTTCTTCTTTAATATACTTAAGATGATTCTATGTATATTAGTCTAAAGTACGAGCAGCTGCATAGAATGATCCAGAACCACCATTTCTGTGAGTAACTTTAAGCTTATATTTACCTTTTGGAAGAGTATTGTACGTATTTGTAAAACCCTTTCCTGCTGCTAACGATCCAGAACCAATAACATTACCTTTTGAGTCTTTTAAAGACCAATCAAGTGTACCTTTAGTATTGTTTGTCATATGAACTCTCATATCTGCTTTTTTTACATGCTCGAACGATACTTCTCTTTCACCATTTATCAGACTGAAATCATCTTTAAGTATTTGGGTACGTTGGATAATTGGTGCTGAATTTTTAGTATTATCTACACCTTCTGTACTTGCTGATGTTGCTCCAATCCCTCCAGTTAATACGATACCAGTTGTTAATGTTCCTACTACTAATTTCTTAAACATAATAAATCCCCCTTAAATATTTTTTATAACTTGCACCTTAAATGTATCACTTTTATATCTTTTGTAAATATTTTCAATTTGTAGAAATATTTATTTAATTATTAACAATATTGGGATTGCATTTTATCAAATGGAAAATAGAGGGATTTACAATGATATGTAATAATGCATAATAAATCAAGCGAATATCATGATATACTCTCAAAGAGCTGATACAAAATTTCTTTAGATTGGAAAACTAAAGTCTTATCTACCTAAAAGGAAGGCGCCTTATGGCGTCTTTTTTCTATTTTCAAAAGGACCTGCTCAATTAATTCTTAAAAACATAAGGTAAAGTGAACCCATTAAAATCCATGGAATGAACCCTAGTTTTACCCTCTAATCTAAAGGAGGCACTATTGTTATGGGATATGGTGGTAGTTGCGGTGAAGGCTGCGGTTTCGCTGGAGGATTCGCTTTATTAGTTGTATTGTTTATTTTATTAATCATTATCGGATGCAGTTGTTTCTGCTAAAAACTATTGGAAAAGGCACCCTTATATGGGCGCCTTTTTGTATATTAAAAACCTCCCTATTTCCGTAGGCAGGCTAAATGTGATTTTGCACAATTGAGTTATAGCAAAATCATTTATATTGAAAGTAATGAAAATTAACTTAGTAATCCTAATACCTTAATAATCTCAATTGTTTTATTATCTTTTATTTTAAAATAAAGCCTTTTCCCTATACGTTCACTAATTACAATATTTCCAAAGGCTAATTTACGCAAATGTTGTACAATCAAATCCTCTGTAATTCTTGTTTGCTTACTTAAATCAGAAACTGACAACGATCCATATGTAATCAATTTACAAACAATTGATAAGCGAGTAGAATTCCCTAATAACCCTAAAACTTTTATACTTTCGGTATAGAAACTAAAATCCATATGAAAAGCATGTAACAGATTTTCCAACCTCCTAAAATAAGATGAATATCAACCAAAATATCTTAACATAAAAATAGTAAAAAACACCCTAAAATATACCAATTATTCATTGAGAAAAATGATACTTGAATGGGAGTCCAATACATATTATTAAAATTAATGTGTATTGGACTTTCCATCCTCAATGAATGGAAAGTAGAGATGCTTCAATTATGTACCGATCTGGAGCGTCTCCTATATAGTCAAAAGGATAACAAGTTGTTAATGTTAATGTTGGCTCACTTTTTTCTACAATAACTGTTCGATCTTCTGAATCTGTTATCCAATGCTTGTTAATTTCATATGTATATGTTTTATTTTCATATTCCACGATAAGTTGGTCATTTTCCTTTAATTGACCAAGCTCGGTAAAAACAGTATCTCTATGTCCACTTAAAACTGTATGACCATTTCCAGATGGTGTAGTAGTTAAGTCACTAACAAACATACCTACACCCTTTTTTAGTACTTTATCATCAGCTCCCCAATATATAGAGTATTTCTTTTGTATTTTAGGGATAATTAAATATGCTACTTTATCTCCTAACTGATGGTTTACCTTTGAAGCGGGAATTTGCACAGGTTCTTCTTGTAATGAAGTGTCAATCTTTGTCTCTGTTTGATTGATGTTTTGCGTTTCATTTTCTTTAGAAGGTGTGGAGGTCTCATATTGTTTAGCCTCGTTAGTTGTTAACGACTCTGCTGATTGTCTAGCACTATACCATTCTAGAAAATAATAGGAAAAGATAGTAAGTCCAATAACAGTTAAACATAAGCCTATCCATTGTTTTTTATTCACTTTTATCACTCCATTTGAAAACGACAGGATTTCTCCTGCCGTTTTAAGGAACTATTTTATGCGTTTGTCTTTTTACGACGGAACATTAATACAGAACCAGCTAATGCTAATCCTAAGCTTGCTAACATCATTGTAACACCGTTTGATGCTGTATTAGGTAATTTTTCACCTTGTTTTTTCGTTTCTTTTTTCACAACTGTATTAGTATTTTTCTTTGTTTCTTTTGCAGTTGTTTGAGGCTTAGTTTGTTCTTGTTTATTATTTGTTGTTTGGTTATTTTGTTTTGAATTCTCTTGCTTAGTGTTTTCTTGTTTAACAGGTTCTTGTTTAGTGTTTTCCTGTTTAGTATTTTCTTGTTTAGGTTGTTCTTGAGGTTTAGTAGTTTGTTTATTTTCTGTTGTAGTATTTGTGCTCTTTGGATATTTATAATCTTCACATGGAATGCCGTCTTTATCATTATCTAAACGGTGTGGATCATTTCCAACACCATATCCATTTTGATCCCAGAATGCTTGAGCATCTTGTTGACTTTTAAAATGACCACAGTTTTTTGTATCATTAGGACTCTTAGCTGCAAATGCAGAAGAACTGTACCCCACTGTTAATAGTGTTACCGCTGTTGCTGAAGCTAATAATTTTTTCATAAATTTCTTTATCCCCCTAAATGGTATGTATTTACATTGAAATATTTTACATTTAAAAACCTGAAAATACAATAATAATTTGTAGATAAATGTAAGATTTCTAGATAATAATACCAAACTATTAATTCATATATTGTCATATTATGTCGAAAGAAAATAAAAAAAGAGCCAAAGCTCTCTTTAATAACTAATACTAACCATAGTCACTATTCTCACAGTAATATGAATTTGATTTATCACAACAAATATATGTTGTTTGTTGGATAAATAATGGCCTTGATGAGGCGTTAACTGAAGTGGCATTTAACATCCTCAAATAAGAAAGTCCTTGTATCTCCCTGGTGTTAATCTAATTGTTTGTGGAGTTGTGGATTTAAATGGTCTACTAGTCAATGTGACGAACGCAGCAAATACAAAGCTAAAACTAAAACGAATAAGAGTCTTAGTGTGGTTAGTTGTAAAATTTTCAAATAGAGTAATTGTAGAGTTAGGTGGAATTTCAAGACTTGTAAGGTTAGTTTCTGATCCGAAAATTGTAAGGGTCTCTATAAAACTGTTGGTAGAGTTTGAAGAGTTACATGATTATCTTTATTGGAATCAAAATAAACTTACACATCCAAACTATTGATAATAGCTAATATTTGATGATCTGTCCATTTGCCATTAATCCTTATATTTTCTTTCGCTATACCTTCTTTTTTAAACCCCACTTTTTCTAATACACGAATAGATGCTATATTATCAAGCATCGCTCCTGCTTCAATTCTATGTAGCTTTAATTCCCTAAAAGCAAAATCTACAACAAGTTGAAGAGCCTCTGTTGTATAGCCCTTTGCATTATGCTCCTTATCTAAAGTAAATCCCGTATAACAGCTTTGGAGGTCTCCCCTAACAATTTGAGTTAATGAAATGTCTCCGATAAGCTTATCATTTTCTCTTAAAAAGATTCCAAAAGGGTATACTTGCCCTTCAGCTGTCTTTTTTAGAGCTTGTTCAAGACGTATTTTTTGATGTTCTTCTGTATAAAAAACTTCTGGGAGCAATGGACAAACTCGTTGAAAAAATTCGCGATTTCTAATATGTAAGTTAGCTAACTCGTTGGCATCATCAGTTTTATAAAGCCGAATATAAATGTGCTTCCCTACTAGTTTCATAACATCCCTCCAACATTTTTATATGTCTAATGAGGCAAAAGTATACCGTATACTTTATACAGTTGGCTATTGTCAGGAATCATTTTGCACGAAAGAAAAGACACTCTATATGAGTGTCTTTTCCAATAGTTTTTAGCAGAAGCAAGAAGCTCCAACGATGATTAATAAAATGAATAACACAACTAATAAAGCAAAGCCTCCAGAAAAGCCACAACCGCCACAACTACCACCATAACCCATAATAGTTCCTCCTTTAGATAAGAGGGGAAAACTAAGGTTCACTCATGTATTTTAATGGATTCGTTTCATCTTATGTTTTTCCGCATTGATTGAGCAGGTCCTTTCGAAAACTATTCACATATTAACTATATTTTTAAAAATAAATAATTTAACTATATCAATAGATAGATAAATTAATATAATGTATTAATCCTAAAAGAAGGGAGGAATAGCCATGCAATTAGTTTGTTTTAAAATAGTAAGTGGTCAATATTTCTTATTTGTAGAAGGTATTCAAATTCCTGTACCAATTCCAGCAGTTGCTGCAGCTTTATTAATTGGTTTAGGAGTAATTCCACTTTGTTCTTAATGTAAAGAATTCGGACCATTCCTATCTTTCCATTGGAAAAGCCTCAAGTATATGAATACTTGAGGCTTTCTTTATATCAGAGAAAAAACACCTTACAGCGCTTGAAGATCTCCTGATTTAATTAATGTGGCCGTTACATCATCACCGAAAGTATTGAGACAGAATACTTGCTCGTCTACCTTATCCATCACTGTAGCTTCACCTATCACGCCACCTTGAAGTTTAATAAAATAGTTATGTTCTTCTACAATTTTACTAAAATCTCTATTTGCCCATCTTTCAGTAATTGCTAATAGCTCTTCTTTGTTCTTGAAATTGTTTCCGTTTAGAATATTTCTTACTTTCTCTGCATTCTTTTTGGACATAGGGGTTGCTCCCTTTCCTTCACACGCTTTTACTTTTTGATGAGTCATGCTATGCATAGCTGAAATAACTTCTTCTTCAGTAGAAGTTACTGTAATGTGAAGTTGTGCATTTGAACCTTTCACTTCTGCTTCATTCGATAGTATGTCTTCTTTATTAACCTCTGCAAAAACATGGTCCTCACCCTTAAGCGGGACTTCAGCAAACTGTAATATTCCATAAGTCATACCAGTTGCAAGTACTACTCCCCCTATAATAGATGCTAGCCAATACTTTAGCTTCTTATCCATCTTCATTTCCCCCGTCTTGGTTTACATATCTTAACTAAAGAATACCATATTTAATTCCTTTTTATTGAAGAGTCTCTAATTTCTACTATTTAAAAATATTCTCATCGTTTAATGTAATACGATATAATCATTTTATAATACAAAAAAACCCATATTCTCATTCCCTATTTTTTTGGAGGTGATTGTCTTGAATAAAAACATCAATCTACTTCTTCAAATAATAATTGGAATTATAATTATGATTGCACCTATTCTCATAACAGGATCTATATACGATGTCACTAAATCATTTGGTGAACTATTAGTGGCAGAACTTATTATAAGAACACTTTCTCTCATTATTGGACTTTTAGTTATTAGCACAGCTTTGCATCGTTATTCTCAATAATTATTCATGTTCAAAAAATACAAATATTTTACATACCAATTCTTATGTATTAAGACATCAAAAACAAGTGTTACGAAAGAAATATAAAAAGACATCTTTACCTCTTAAAGATGTCTTTTTTATTTAAATCTTAATGTTCGTTCTGTAAAACCCTCGCTGCCTTTACTCCCTCTTTCTCTTCTTTTAAAAACAACGATACGATAAAAGCAACAATGATAAAGACTAACCCTAGTGCAAATGCACCTTGGAATCCAGACGTTAAACCGTTTAACTTCTCTACTGGATCCATTGGATTTGCGGAACTTTCCATATAGCTAGCTGTTCCTGAAGACATTTTCGAAATAAAGATAGCTGTACCAATTGCGCCAGCTACTTGTTGCAGTGTACTAAACAGTGCTGTTCCGTGCGGATATAAATCTGGTGTTAATTGATTTAAGCCGTATGTTTGTGCTGTCATAACAAACATGAGTCCAACCATTAATACGCTATGCATGACAATAATTTGTACCATTGATGTATCAGGAGTAATGCCTTTAAATAAGAACATTGCAATTCCTACTAACACAATACCAGGAACGATAATAACTTTCGGACTAAATTTATCAAATAGTTTACCTGCGATTGGTCCCATTATGGCGCTAATAACACTTCCCGGAAGCATGATGATTCCTGATTTAAAAGCTGTAACGAGTAAAACTGTTTGCAGGAACATCGGTAATAAAGTCATCGTTGAAAATAACGACATCATCACAATGACGATTAATCCAACTGATAATGTAAACATCGGGACTTTAAATGCGCGTAATTCTAAAATTGGATTCTCAATTTTCAATTGTCGAAAGACAAAAATACATAATGAGATAAGCCCAACAAGTAAAGTGCCATACACTTTCGCATCGGACCATCCTAAGTCACCTGATGCACTAAAGCTATACACAAGTCCGCCAAATCCGAGTGTCGATAAAAGGATTGATGGGTAATCTACTTTTGGTCTTGTTAACTCTGAAACATTTTGAATGTACTTCATCCCAATCATAATGGAAATGATCACGATTGGAATAACAATGTAGAATAACCAGCGCCAATTTAATGAATCCACAATTACTCCAGATAATGTAGGACCAATTGCCGGAGCTGCCATCATCACAAGTGCGATTAATCCCATTGTCGCACCACGTTTTTCAGGTGGATAAATGATTAAAATTGTATTCATTAATAACGGTGTAATTAATCCCGTCGCTACTGCTTGGACGATACGGCCGACTAATAAAACAGAAAATGTCGGTGCGAATCCCGCAATTAATGTACCAGCTAAAAACGTTACCATAGCGATCAAAAACATTTGTCTTGTTGTGAGCCATTGCTGAAGTAACGCTGTAATTGGGACTAAAACCCCAACCACCAACATGTAAGCTGTAGAAAGCCATTGAATCGTTGAAGCTGTTACATCAAATTCTTTCATTAATACCGTTAACGCATTACCAAGTAATGTTTCATTTAATAATGCAACCATTGCCCCTAAAAGTAATGCAATTAAAATAGGGGTATGTTTCATATTAGAAGTATCAACTTTGCCACTTGCTGGGCTCTTAGTTGTCATATTCATTTGCAAATTCTCCTCCTGTTTCTTACTAAAAAACTTTAAATACACCAGAACACATGTAATATAATATACATATGTAGATTAAAAAGGGAGAATCAATTTTCAGCCACTGTATATTTAATCTACAAAAAAGGAGAATTGTAGATGAACGATAATGAAAAACAAATTGATTTACGTATTAGACGTACACATAAATTACTATGGGATTCCTTATTTGAATTAATGACACAATCAAAACAGAAATATAGTACGATCACAATTAACCAAATATGTGACCGCGCGATGGTACACCGAACAACCTTTTATAAACACTTTGAAGATAAAGATGCTTTATTAGCATTTGGATTTAAACGATACAGCAAGATGATTGCTGAAATACCGGTTTCAGATCGATTAAGTAAACCATTTCAAGTAATGGAACAATTTCTACATCATGAAGAAATCGGTAAAATATTAGAAACACAAATGTCTGATGAACAATTTATTAACCGGACACAGTATTTAAGTCACGAAACGAGAAAACAAGAAATAGAAGCGTTACATCAACTACGCAAAAATCATACGATGCCAAATGATTTAATCATTGAATTTTATTCAGGGGCAATCACCTCATTAAGCGCATGGTGGTTTAAAAATGAAAGAAAAGTTTCTGCTGCTGAAATGGATAGGTATCTCCACCAACTTATTAATCGGGATATTTTTCAGTTTGAAGAGGAATAAGACTACACCTTTTCAATCATGCAATAAAGTGAAACTTTAATCAGTGGGGGGTTTTGTTCATCCCCCGCTGATTATCAGCCCTCACCAATCGGACTTTTACGGACAGCCCGACCCCCACCTAACTTCTTTGCTTCCACTGAATTTTGAGATGGGGGTCTTACTGCCCGTTAAAGCGGGATCAAATTGACCACAAAATAGGAATATGATATATTTTCCGTAGAATACTATATAAGTATGACATCAAATAAAATGGCATATAATAAAAAGAAGAGATGCGCTAACATCTCTTCCTTAACTGCTACCGTATAGGGTGGTGGTTATTACACGTTACTATTTTTTACGAAACCCACCCTTTTGCTTCCTACGGCGCAGAGTGGGTTTTTTGTTGTCCTTATCCAGAAGTTGCTTCCGCAAAAAATACGCTGAAACTTCACGTACAGTCGCTTTTACAAATTCTTTTACAAGGTCAAACAAAAACTCCATATTATCACCCCCTTTCCTTCCAAATGGAAAGAAGGGATAACCACCCACCCTCACAATATGCAGTTACATATATTTTATCAAATGATTGTAAAGATATTATGTAAACCAAACAAATGAAATTTTACATAAAAAAAAGCCCTTCTAAACCGGGCTTTTCTATCACCATTATTTAGCGATCTTCTTCAAATCCGAACTTTCTATAACTGAAAGCATATTCACCTTTTATTAAGATGGACCATAACCAATAAGATGAGCAATTATAACTGCTATTAAACCGATCGAGTATTCAATTAGAATTAAAGGAAGAATCCACCTTGCCCACCTTGTCCATGAAATTCCTGCAATTGCTAATCCAGCCATTAGCGTACCACCTGTTGGAAAAATAATATTTCCAATACCATCCGCGAATGAAAAGGATAATACAGCTGTTTGGCGTGTAATGTCCAATAAATCTGCAAGTGGCGCCATGATAGGCATTGTCAACATTGCATGACCACTACCTGATGCTAAAATAAAATGAATCGCTACTTGGAAGTTGTACATTCCAACAACACTTAAAAAAGGAGAAATATGTTCCATTCCTTCCGACACTTGATACAGTAGTGGGTCTATAATATGCCCTTGATTCAAGACAACTAAAATAGCGCGTGATACACCAATAATTAAAGCTCCCCCGATTAAAGATGCCGATCCTTGTGTAAAAGATTCTACTGTATCATCAAGAGATATCTTGCCAAGAATTGCAATGATTATAGTTAAAATAATAAATAAGGCTGCAATTTCTTTTATATACCACTCGTACTTAATAACACCAAATACAAGAATAATATAATTGATTAAAAAGGCCGTTAATATCCATTTATGTCTTTTTGTTAACTCTACTTTCGCTGTTAGTAGGCTGTCTTGCTTATTTGTATCGAATTTTCCGTAAATTCCGCTTGCAGGATCCCTCTTTACTTTCATCGCATGACGATAAACGAATGTAACAGCAATTACATATATGACTACGAATAAAACGAGGCGGAACCCCATCCCCGAATACATAGGAAGACCCGCTATCCCTTGAGCCAGCCCAACTGTAAACGGATTCATAATTGCCGTTGTAAATCCGACGGACGCTCCTACTAGTACCATCGCAGTTCCTGTTATCGTATCAAATCCAACCGCAAGAGCTAGCGGAATAAATAGAGGCACATACACTAAAGCTTCCTCAGCCATCCCCATTAATGACCCGCCAAGTGCAAAGAACAGCATAATAATAGGAATCATTAACTTTTCACGGTTAGCGAGTTTTTTTGCCATCGTTGAAACAAGAGCCTCAACTGTACCGGATGCCTTTAATACACCAAAAAAACCTCCGATAATAAGAATAAAAAAGATAATATTAGCAGCTTCTACCATACCTGTAGGAATAGATTTTACCGTATCAAAAAATCCAAGTGGCGTTGATTCAATCCATTTAAATGAATTTGGATCTACTGTTGTATACCCATTTTTTTCAATCTGTTCATATTTTCCGGCCGGCAATATATGTGTAATAACAGCCGCAATAACTAGCAAGACAAGTAACATTGCAAATACGTTTATTTTCCATTCTTTTCTTTCCTTTTTTTCTTCTGGCTCGAATGAAACTGCCTTCTCTGATACTTGACTCATATACCAATCCCCTTTGCAATAAAATGAAACGTTGATCAATGGGGGATTTGTTCATCCCCCACTGATTATTACTTTTCCGGGCAGCTGGCAGTCTGGTTTCCCCACTACCATGACGTACCAAGCTATCCACCAATTCTTTTATTTATAACACGCTAGGATTTAACTACCTTTTTACTAATTTCATTTACAAATTGGTTAAATAAACGTTGCTGCAAGACATCCCTTTCCGACATCATTTCTGGATGCCATTGAACCGCTGCTACATAACGATGAGCTTTGGATTCAATAGCCTCTATTACACCATCAAAGGACCATGCGCTTGCCTCAAAATCTTTTCCTAATGTTTTCACTGCTTGATGGTGAAAAGAATTAACCATTAAAGATTTTTGGCCAATAGCCTCATAAATTTTCCCCTCTTCCAGAAGATCTACGGAATGAGAGCCCTGCCATTTACGGAACTGTTCTCGAACATGGAAATATTCTGGCCCCATCTCGTGCTCTAAGTCTTGATAAAGAGTTCCACCAGCTGCAACATTTAACACTTGTAATCCTCGGCAAATTCCTAAAATAGGAATATCTTTTTCTAAAGCCTGCTTTGCCAGATTTAATTCAAAATTATCTCGTTCTTCCTCTACAGTACCTATATATGCTTTTGGAATATCACCGTAATAAACAGGATTGATGTCCGCGCCACCAGCCAATAACAATCCATCTAATTGATTAAGTGTGGACTCAATTTGATCAAATTCCTCAATTGGAAGTAGAACAACCGTTGCACCTGCTCGTTGAATTGAACGAATGTAGTCATAAGAAAAGATAGCCATATCTTGACCTGGTAGCCCTCGTAAGCCCTCCTTCCCTATTTCACTATGATCAATATAATACCCAGTAACACCAATTAGTGGTTTCATTTTCTCTCACCTCATAATTTAAATGGTTTCGTTGTCTTTCTCTGTTGAAATTGTATACTCTTAACCTCCCTTTTCTAGCAAGTGGTAAAGAATTAAATATGTAAATTACGACTCTACTCATTTCCCTATTTCTTTACACACCATTGATATAAGCAAATATCGTGCCAACATTAAAATTCAAACAATTATTTACACATATTTAAATATTTTGTCACTTTATCGGTGTTTACTATGTTGAAATGTATTATAATTGGTTATTAAATGGTTACATAATAACCATTTAATAACCAACTTTAGACCAATTCCATTCAACTAAAGAGGTGCTCTATGAACAAATTTGAAACTAACCACATTGTATTGATCACCGTTTTAAAAGAAACACGAAAAGCCCTACATCAACAACTAACGGAGATGGTAGGTGACCTCATAGATATCGAAAGTTTTTCTGTAGAAGAAAGTATTCCAAAAGTATTTCATTCTACATTAATTGTATTACCTAATACATTTACGATAGAAACGGTGAAAGACTTTATTGGGGAAAACTGCGAAGTAATAATAGCAAAACGAACATTAAATTACGAAAACGTGGACCAGCTTTTATTTTTACCAGAAGGAACACAAGCCCTATATGTGAATGATAATCATGAAACAGTATACGAATCCATTGAAACGATGCGTCAATTGGGGCTGAACCACATTGAATATGTCCCATACTATCCTGGAAAAACGAATATACAAATGATTAAGCTCGCAATCACACCTGGCGAACTTGAAATTATCCCTGATTTTGTAGAAAAAGTAATTAATATCGGTCATAGATTAATAGATATTACGACAATCATGTCCATTCTAGATCGATTTCATTTAATGGAGGAATCAGGTAATCACGTTTCTGAGAGATACTATCGAAAAATAGTAGATTTAACAAAGAATTTAGCTAAAGCTCATCGACAACTTCATCAAGTTATTGATGGTGTTGGTGATGGCATACTAGCTATTGATTATGAAGGAAGAATTGTTGTCTTTAATGAATTCTTAGAAAGCATGCTGAAAATAAAAAGTAAAAACGCTATTGGTCATCCGATTGATGCCATTATTGATAATATCGATTTAGTGAACTTCATCCTTTCAGATAAGCAACAAGAAAGCGGAATATTTGTTGTAAACGGCTTGGATGTAATAGTGGAACGCCTACATATGAATGATCAATCGATTATTGTTACTTTCAGAAATGCCCTTAAGACCATCGGATTTGAACGGAAATTGAGAAAAAAATTTGTCAAAAAAGGTTATGTAGCAAAATACAATTTTCATAACATCGTTGGGATTAGCTCTACAATCCAAGACACGAAACAAATTGCCAAAAGGTTAGCTAAGACGGATTTAACTGTATTAATTGAGGGTAAAAGTGGTACCGGAAAAGAGTTGTTTGCAAGTGCTATTCATAACGCTTCCCAGCGAAATAGCGGCCCTTTTCTTGCTGTTAACTTCAGTGCTTTATCGGATGATTTAGTCGAGAGTGAATTATTTGGTTATGAAGACGGAGCGTTTACCGGAGCAAAAAAGGGCGGGAAAATGGGACTATTTGAACAAGCAAATGGTGGCACTATTTTTTTAGATGAGATTGGAGATATTAGCCTGAAACTTCAAGCACGACTACTTCGAGTATTGCAGGAAAAAGAGATTATGCGCGTTGGCGGAAGCCAAATTATCCCAATAGACGTCCGGATTATTGCAGCAACCAATAAGGATCTACTGAAAATGATTCAAGAAAATATGTTTAGAGAAGATTTATACCATAGGCTTAAAGTACTCTTTATACACCTCCCCGAATTAAGGGCACGCCGAAATGACATTGAATTATTAGCTAAACATTTTGTCGCACTATCGGACCCTAAAGTCAAAATTGAACAAGAACTAATTGAAGAACTGCAAGGATATCCATGGTACGGAAATGTAAGAGAACTTAAAAATACGATAGATTATATGCTTGCTGTCCGTACCGGAAACCAAATAACAAAAAATGATTTGCCTAATCAACATTATTTTCAAAAGCCTCCACATAAGAAAACAAATAGCGATCAGGCAGAAAATATTAAACCCTTTTCTTCAAATTCAAACGCTCTTGATCAAGAATCACTTTTCATCCTTACCCTTATCATGAATTATGAAGAAAAAGGAAAGGCAATCGGACGAAGAATTATTTCTGAAAAGAGCCAAGAAGTCGAAATGAAATTAACTGAGGCACAGGTTAGACACCGATTGAACTTCCTGAAGATGAAAGGTTATGTGGAAATAAAAAAAGGTAGAGCAGGGATTCATTTAACAAGAAAAGGGTTGGAGATTCTACGTAGTCTTTAATCAAGGTTCGGATTTTCAGATACATAGAGGCTGTTTTATAAACAGCCTCTTTTTTATGGAATAAAACGTCGATAAATTTAAGTTACAAATATTCAGAATTAATATTAAAATGAACAATAGGGATAGGGGTATGGGCTTATAAAATTTATACATAACGAGGGAATAGAAATGAAACTACAATTAAAAGCGGATTTAATGTTACTACTAGTTACATTTTTTTGGGGTGCATCCATCCTACTTACAAAACTTGGACTTGATGGCATAGAAGAATATAATTTAATCGCATTACGATTTATTATCGCTTTTCTTTTATCAGGTTTAATATTTTACAAACATTTATTTAAGATCGATTTTAAAACTGTAAAATATGCATTTATACTCGCTTCTGTCTTATTTATCGTTTACATTTTCGCGACTTTCGGTACAAAGTATACGAGTGTTTCTAATGCTGGTTTCCTACTATGTCTCACAGTCATTTTTATTCCAATATTATCAGCTATATTTTTAAAACACATTCCGGAAAAGAAAGTGATAGTAGGGATCATTTTAACGATAATAGGAATCGGCTTATTAACATTAACGAGCGAATTCAAAATCGGTAACGGCGATATATTTTGCATACTGTCTGCACTGTTTTATGCGATCCACGTCATCATTACTGGAAGTGTAACGAAACATGTGAATTCCATTGCACTTGGAGTAGTGCAACTCGGCTTCGTCGGCCTATTTAGTCTTATTTTTTCATTCATTATCGAAACGCCAAAACTGCCTAGCACAACCAACTCATGGCTCATCATTCTAGCCTTAAGCATATTTTGCACCGCAGTCGCATTCATCGTGCAAGTTATTGCCCAGCAATACACGACGCCTACACATACAGGACTTATCTTCTCATTAGAACCTGTCTTTTCCGCAGGCTTTGCTTTCGTCTTCACAGGTGAAACGCTGACAGGAAAAGGATACTTAGGGGCTACGCTTATATTAGTAAGTGTGTTGATTGCTGAGGTGGATTTTAAAGGATTGTTGCGGGTTAATTATAAGAAGAATATGGAATAGTTATTTCGCCAAATTACATAAACATACCCCGAAAATATTCGTTTGTATTATTTTCACCCTCTTACCTTAATTTTTTTAGATGCTATCTTCAAACAAGGTAGCATCTAAAAAATGTTAAAAGGAATCTCTCCTTAGTATCTTCTTATACTCGATGTAGTTTGCATACTTGACCTTTTCTACGTTCTTTAATTACTTACTGAATATAGTCATACAGATTTTTCGCTAACAATAAACAAGTTACTGTAATGAAAAGAGCACGAACATACCCACTTCCTTTTTTTATAGCAAACTTGGAGCCAACAACTCCTCCAGCAATTTGAGCAATCCCCATTATAAAACCATATGCATAGTTTACTTGCCCTACGTACATAAACATCAACAATGCACCAACATTACTTCCTAAATTAAGAAACTTCGCAGTACCTGCTGCTTTTAAAAAATCATACCCAATAAATAAAAGAGAAAACATTAAAAACGAACCTGTGCCAGGCCCTAGAAATCCATCATAAAAACCAATAGCAAAAATAAAAAAGGTAAAAATAATGACGTGTCGACCAGATAATTTCTTATGAGTAGAAATACTACCCCAATCCTTTTTAAATATCGTATAAATAGCGACTGCACCGAGCATGATCAGCATCAATGGCTTCAGTACTTCTGGGTTCATTAAATGAACGGTCCATGCACCTACTATAGAACCTATGAAAGTGATTGGAAATAATTTTAAAGCCGATTTCAAATCAAGATTACCAGAACGATAAAACACAATATTACTAGTTGCACTCCCCATTGTTGATGCTAATTTATTCGTGGCTACTGCACTTGCTGGATTCAGCCCTGTAAATAATAAAGCTGGTAAGGCAATGAGTCCTCCACCACCTACAACTGAATCAATAAATGCAGCTACAAACCCAAAAACAATCAAAATAATTAATATAGATGGGTCTAAATACAAATCCATACTAGTAGCCTCCCCTTTAGTCACTATTGTAATAGTAACTACCAATTTGCTAAATGTAAAGAGTTATTGTAACGTTGAAATATAAAAGCAAACATCGGAGGACGAAAAAAGTGGACTACATAGTGCAACAGCTTAAAAAAATTGGTTTCAATGAATATGAAGCTAAATCTTATGTATCTCTTGTTAAACAAGGGCCTGTCACAGCCTACCAAGTGAGTAAGGATTCGGGTGTCCCAAGAGCGCGAATTTATGAGATTTTAGGTAACCTTGTAGAAAAAGGAATTGTCATGAAGGAAGAAATAAATGACACCACTCGCTATTCACCTCTACCTGTTGAAATCTTTTTACAGAAGGCGCAAACAGAATGGCAGTCTACTTACGAAGGAATAAGTGATTCATTAAAAAAACTAGAAACTTCCGAGGAAAAAACGGATAATCGAGTGATTACTTTAAAAGACAATCAAACAATCATTAGCTATTGTCAGGCATTAATAAAAAAAGCAGAACGACGTATTGTCATTTCAATGTGGGATGAGATGTATGAAGCGTTAAAAGAAGATCTATCTGAAGTAGCTGATAAAGTTACAATACAAGGTATTACCCTGCATGTTGAAAACCCAATTAAAAATCTAGAAGCCCATCGTATAACACCTTATACAGAAACCTTGTCTACAGAACATTGGTTTATTGTATCGATAGATTCTAAAGAGATGATTTATGGACCATCACTTGAAGAGCGTAATATTGCTTTTTATACAGATGACCCCGTTCATATATACTTATTAGAGGATTATGTATGGCATGATGTTTTAGTAAATCGACTCGTCCGACGTAGCCAAGATGACTTGCAGCAATGGATTACTGCAGAGAGAAGATCTTTCTTTATGGGGAAATGAGGAACATATTCAAGAGCAAACCAAAAGATTTGCGTATTAAACCTAACAACTTCTCCGTACAAAAATAGCCGACTATTATATAATAAATATTCGGCTATTTTTGTATAAATTTATACAGACGCTGCCATTACCCCAGCGATTAATGAGATAAACGCTTCTCCCACTCTTTTACCTTTTCAATTGTTACATCTAATTTTTTAGCTATTTCTTCTACACTCATTCCTTTAAAGAGCATTCCAGCTGCCGAAAGTGCTTTATCAATTTCTTCTTGCTTCTCTTGCTCATATAAACGACCTACTTTTGTCATCCGTAACCACTCCTTTACCTTTTTCGCGTAGTCTTCATCAATAAATTTATCTGTAGCTACAAGAATCCCAGCAATAACTTGAATTTGTTCTTGCTCATCGGAGATACACTTTGCTACTTCTATCGTTTTTTCAATTAAAATTTGTCTTTTCTCTCTACTATGCATAAGTGGTACAAGTATTAATTTCATGGTTTCTTCATCCGTCAAAGATTTTCCTTCTTCCATTTTTCTAATAATCTTTTGAAGAATGGCATCACCATTGTATTCATTTAGTAAAACCGCTTTAGAATTTAAACGTATACTACATACATCTATTTCTTCTATAGGATTCATTACCTCACTTGTATAAATAACTACGATTCGAATATCCGGTAACTCTTTCCTCTTATTATAGTAACGATACATAATTTGATTCGCATAATCCATATACTTCAAATGGTTTTCGAGGAAACGGGTATTACTTTCATACTCTAACATTAAAATTGAACCATCTTCCATTTCAAATAAAGTATCTGAGCGCCTTTGATCTGCACGAACTCTCGAAAATTCATTTAGCAACAATTCTTTTATTCTTGGATAACCTTTTAACCCATATGCTTCAAGCCCTTTATCCCTATAACATTCACTTAAAAACTTCATCAGAATATCTTTATTATGATAAGAAATATCATTCCCTGCCAATAGCTAATCCCCCTTAACTATTAGTTACCATTTTCTTTATTATATAACTTATAAAATTAGCGTTACAACTTTGGTTCACATGCACATGCTATTTTCAAAACACCTTCCTCTCACTACTTCTCCCTCTCCACAAACCGCCCAAACTCCTTCAAAAACCTCAGCTTAAAACTCCCCACAGGCCCATTCCGGTGCTTTGCCACATGAATCTCCGTCATCTCTTTCTGCTTCGTTTCCTTATCGTAATAATCTTCGCGATACATAAGCATAATGACATCCGCATCTTGCTCAATTTGTCCCGTCTCTCTTAAATCAGATAAAAGCGGACGCTTATCTTGCCGCGACTCTACAGAACGAGATAACTGTGATAACGCTACTACACAAACATTTAACTCACGTGCTAATACCTTAAGCTTACGAGAAATCTCACTAATCTCTTGAAATCGATTGCCCTTATGCTTCGAATCGCCTATAATAAGCTGCAAATAATCTACAATGACTAAAAGCTTTTTATCACCGTGTTTCCTCTTTAACTTACGAGTTTGCATCCAAATATCTTGTACCGTAACGCCTGCATTGTCGTAAATCTCAAATGGCAACTCACCAATCTCCGCAAACGCCTTACTTACCTTCTCCCAATCTTCCATCGCAAAACGATGCTTCGGATTTTTCAGCCTACCTCCTGACACTTCGCCTACGCAAGAAGCCATCCTTTTTAACAATTGCTTACTACTCATCTCTAACGAAAACAATCCAACCGCCGCTCCAGACTTCGCCGCATGCAGTCCAACATTAAGCGCAAACGCAGTCTTCCCCATAGAAGGACGCGCACCAAGAACGACAAAATCACCTTCCTGCAATCCGCACGTCATTTTATTTAACGATGTATAACCAGTCTCAATACCAGTAATCTCCTTTACATCTTGATGAAGCTCCTCATACAAATCAACTAACGCATCCTTCAAATCAAACTCACATACAGAGTCTTTCTCCTCTAACTCACAAAGTGCCGTAATCGTCTCACCGATAACTTTCTCACTCTTCTCCGCAATAAGACGCTCCCCCATCTTGTGCCCGAGAACACCAGCCTGATACATTTTCCAGGCACCTCGAACAAGCCCCTCATAATAAGAGAAGTTGGCAGTTGTAGGCACACCATCCATTAACCCTATAAAATACTCCATTCCCCCGATCCCCTCTAAAAACTTCGGATCTACCCTAGAAATGAACGTCACAAGATCAATCGGTTGCCCCTCTTCTTCCATTTTTCGCATTAACTGAAATATAGACTTATGCACTGACAGAGAAAAATACTGCTCCGTCAAACGGCACTCCTTAATAAGCTCTCCATCAAGTAATAGAGAACCTAACACCGTCTTTTCCGCCTCCACATTTTGAATACTCATGGACGCCACCCGCGCTCCGCTAAAAAGCGCTGCAACTCCTCCTCAGATGGCGCATTCTTCTCCCACTCCTCACACCTCGCCAAAAACTCCTCCGTCTCCCCCGTACTAACAGACAACTCCTTCTTCCGAAACTTAGCCGTATCCGCCTCAACCTCACACACTTTCGTAAACCCTTTCCCGTGCCATCCTCTCAAAATCCCCTTCACATAAGCAATCGTCCGCTTATTATTCTCAAACGCAATTTGAAGCGCCTTCAGCACAAGATCCTCAGACAAATCATCCATCCACGCACTCAGTTCCTCCACAGTATGAGGAGACAAACTACCAAAATGTTGCTCATAAAAAGAAAACACGCGACTTCCCGTTTCTTCCTCTATAACCTCTTCTTCCTCCGCCTCCTCACAAATCGGCTCAACATCATCCACAGCCAAATCACCAGGCATACCGAAATGCGCTAAAAGTATCGGAACACTCAGCTCCTCTTCTACGCACTTCTGAAGAAACATATGTACAAACTCCTTATTCTTCACACCCTTCAGCTCACGAAGTACACACTTCTCCACATTCGTATTCGTCACAGGATTATAACGAAGCCAATTCAAAACGAATAATTCCCGCGTATCCGCATCATAAAGAATCTTCCCATAATCAATGAAGCGCTGCACAAGCTTATCAACAGTCTCCCGATTATAACCCGTCTCCATCTCAGCTAACCGCTTCGGAAAAGGAAAAATCCCACACTGCGTCGTCTTCGAACAAGTCAGCAAATACACATAAAAATACCGCTCCTCCGGCGTCAAATCCAAAACAAAATCATCCTGCCAAAAATTCACCTGCACAGTACGATACACCGCCATCCCAATTCCTCCCGTCTCCGTTCAAATGTAAAAACCTCTTCATAATATATATGGGAGGATGGCCGGGTTTTTGGCGTGTTATTTCAAATTTTTTTTCGACTCCTACTACGGTGTTTGTTGGTGTTTTTGTTTTGTTATGTTTTTTCTTAGTGATTTATTACTTGGTAGGGGCTTGTAAGGGGCTTATGAGGGGTTAGTTATAATTAAATCCAATTTATTTTTTAATTTTCCATTCTAAAAAGAGGATATTCCAATAATAGGAAGAATATATAAATTATATTAATATATTTTCAAAAGAATAGGAGATACATTATGACAACTTGGTTAGAAGACATTGTAACAGCTTTTAATAATTTAGATGGTGTCAGCCATTATGACGAACTTTATGAAGAAGTAAAAAGAATTAGAACTGAACCATTACCAAACTCCTGGAGAAGCATTATAAGAAATACTATCGAAACACATTCATCCCATTCTAAAATTTTTAATGAAAAAAAAGATTTATTTTACTCAGTAAATGGATTAGGAGAAGGTACTTGGGCACTTCGAAATGAAGAAGGCTTAATTGAAGCTACCGATATCACAACTCCACCTGAAAAAATTAAAACTGAAGTATATAGAATTCTAAGAGATACAAGTTTAACCCGCGATTTAAAAAGATTACATAATCACACATGTCAAATCTGTGGTGAAAGACTTGAATTATCTACAGATAAACATTACTCTGAAGCTCATCATATTAAGCCATTAGGTAGTCCTCATAATGGTCCAGATATAAGTGAAAACATTATTGTTTTGTGCCCTAATCATCATGCTCTATGTGATTACGGAGCAATCCCATTAAATTATTCGATGTTAAAAAACGTTAAGGTTCATAACATATCTAAAGAGTTTATTGACTATCACAATAACGAAATATTTAATAAGGCAAACAAATAACCAACTCTCTACTAAACATAAAAGAAGGTTCTGCATCCAGAACCTTCTTTCTATTAAACAAGTACTATTTTCACCCGGATATTTTTACATTTTTCACCTGAAAAATTTTTATACAAGTTTTATCTATTATCATTAAAAACCTCTGGCTTATCCAATGTATCTACCACCTTCTTTATATACTCTTCTTCCTCACTTGTGAAGAGTGCTGGAAATTCAGCCAAAGGAACTCCACTTTTAGATTGTGTAATTATATTCGTTAACTCCTCATGAGAAATATGAAGATATCCCATCATCTCTTTAATCAGTTTGAAAAATTCTCTTAAGGCAACATGAACATCAAGATTATCTGGCTCCTTCCCCTCTTCCTTATACTTTTTCAACTTTCCTATCACATGCATAAATCGCCGATCAAACTTTTCTTTTAGTTCCTTATTATTATAAAAAGTTTGAACACTATCAGTTGAAAAGTGTTCCTCTAACCATTCCTTATTTTCTTTCTCCCATATGAAGGTTTGCAAAAACGAAGAAAACAAAGCGACATCCACTCGTTCTTCCTTTTGAAACTTCTTCGTCATCTCATCCATATGCGAAAGCACCTTCACAATTCTTTCTTGCTCTGCCAAAAGCAATTCCCTTTGAAAATGCATTTGTCTTAAAAATTCTTCAGTCTCAATATTACGCTGCAATATAATATTTTGAATTTCACCAAGCGAAAAACCGAGATGCTTAAACGATTGAATTTGCTGCAACATATATAAATCATCTTTCGTATATAACCGATGCCCACCCTCAGTATAATCGCTCGGCTTTAATAAATTAATCTTGTCATAATAACGAAGCGTCCGCACCGTAACATCCCCAACACTTGCAAACTCACTAATCATCCAAGCCATATCATCACCTACTCCACTAACTTATCTTTCACATACTGAAGCATACGAGAAAAACTCATCCCATTCTGCCTACAATATTGAAACAAACCTACAACAAGTAACAAAAAAGGAACATTCCCTCTATAACGATGTTCATACTCGCTAATACCGTCATAAAAGTACTCATATTTTCTTTTTCGTAAAACGATATAAATCGCAATAAACAAAACTGCAATCATAACGAAAAATTGCTTTCCCTTTATCTCCACTTCTTGTTTCATCACCTATTCTCCTTCCAATGCATACTTATCTTCTTTAAATAACGGAATTCGAATGAAATAACGATATGGCTCATCGCTTATTACTTTCCACGCAACAATGATCACTTGAACGACCTCAAAGGCAAACACGATCCAAAACAAAACATCACTAATACGCGAACTAATATTAAATAGAAGAAAAATTAACAAATGAAAATTGAACGCCTTTCGGCAATGGTATTTGTACACTTCATTTTTACGTGCCAGCGTGATGTACATGAATAGTGGTGAAAAGATTCCTATTGCGGCTGAGAGTAGTAGCATGATGATGGTGTTTCTTTTTTGGTGGTTTTCATGAGTGGTTTGGTCCCCCCTTTTTGATTTGTCTTCTTTAGGTTAGGGGCTGACGTTGGGGGAGGTGCAAGAATAAACTCTAATTTGTTATAAAAAATAGAAACAACGGAAGATCTCGTATACTCCATTGCTTCTATTTATCTTATTAAAAATTGATTATCTATCAAAAAACATTTGAAATAAATACTCCAACCAAAATAACATACACGTAATAAATATCCCAAACACTATATTTTCATTAACCTTCTTAAAAATAGCATTCCATTTAACTACAATATATTGATTCACAACACACCAATAGAAGAGAAACAGGATTGAGATACCAGTCAAAGGAATCATAAAATTCATCCTTCTTCCCCCTTTCATTTTTATGATTCCCCCCTATTATATCTCCACTAAATTAAAAGATCCACTGTATGTATCCTCTTTAAATACTAAGAATTTATCTAGTCACGAATTTCCCCCATATTAATCTCTATGAAAATCACTTTAAACTTCAAAAAACTTGACAAGGTAGGTCCCCTACTATTTCAAAAGTTCAACACACTTAGTAATACAAAAACCACCTCAAACAAACATACCGTCCAAGGTGGTTTTCTAAAACTTCCATATCACTATTAAATTATTACTTCAATCTATCCTGCAACGCACTAATATTAATAATTACAGGACTACCCGACTTCAACGTATCATTTTTTTGTAACATTGGTCCAGAAGTGATACATTGACCTTTCTTCAATGTTGCAAGTCGTTTTTCCCACTCTTTTCGCACAGTTGAATCTTGAGCAAGATTTGATGCAATGGCACTAATTTCATTTTCTGGTGGCATGAAATATACTTTTTGACTTGAATTCTGTAGTCGCGAAATTTCATCCGTTGTAAATTGGCCTTTTAATGATTGTGTTGCATACCAACCTGACCAACCAAATTTTCTTCCTTCAGTTAAAATTTTGGCACTTGGTGACTTTTCTCTATGATCAAGATTTTGCGCTTCATCTAATATAACTGGGAATGGTTTATTTTTGTCGCCATGGTGTAATTGATAGTTCCAAATATCCCATAAGATAAACTCTGTAATCATGAGCTGTACATCTCTATTAAAGCCCGTTAATTGTACAATAAACACTTTACCTTTTTGGTTCAGTATGTCTCCCCAATCATATACAGCATTATGATTAAATGGATTCTTATCAATAAACGGCTTAATTTGTGATCTTGCTGTTTTAGCCGGCCCAGAAGTATCCTCTTCTAATTCTGCTAATAAATAATTTAAATTCATACCTTCGCCATATTTATCTAAACCGCGCATTACCGCCTCATATATAGCGTTTTGTTGCTGAATGCCTAAATCTTTATATACAGCTGAAAATACACTTTTAATTCTTTCAGCAACATCTGTATTATCTTCATCGATATAAATTCCTTCATCCAATTCTTTTTGATTTCGCTTAAATGGATTTACTGGGAATTTATCTTTTGCTACTAGGAATTGTTCAATATTATCTTGGAGTTTCTCTTTGAATTCCGGTTCTAACTTAGAATTCTTAAATCCATCTGTATAGTCAAATATCATACTAGAAATTCCATTTTGCGCCAGCTCAAGTAGTAAACATTGAATGAAGTAACTCTTACCTTGTCCTGATTTACCCGAAATTAAAATATGTCTATTTGCTAGCTCTGAATTTCCGAATTCCCAATATATTTCTTGAGTCGATCCCTCTACTGTTCCTAACAAAACGCGGATGTCTTTTAATTCTTTTGTTCCTCCCGTTCCTTTTTCTTCCTTTTCTTCTTCAGAATGAGGTACAGTTGGAACGACTTTATTGCTAGTTTTTTTTAACACTTGATTAGAATCATGATTCTGATTCAATAATCTATCTGGATTAATATCAGTTCCGCCAGAATGGATTTTCATTTTGAGTGCCTCAATTTCTTCGACTACTCCTTCATATCCATCCTCTTCGGTTAATTCCACTAATAAAATATCTTCTTCTATTTTAATGGATCTCCATGATTGTTCCTTTTTGAATGATAAAATTGCTCCTTTTCCGATTTTATCATTCAAATGTCCACTCATTTCATAATCATCATTTAATAATCTTTTCTTTAGTTCTTCAATTTTCTCATAAGATTTTTCTGGCCAAATGTTGTTTGTAATGAATTTCTCGGCATTCGCTAGCAATAACTGCACAAAGAAGTTTCGGAAAAACTTATGTTTAAACACATGTAAACCGTCTTCACTTGTTTTAGAAAGTTGTGTATCAAATAGTTGCTTAGTAGCATTAATTTGCTCTTTTGCTTTCGCAATAGCACTGTCTTGATTTAAGCCGATTTTCACTTCCACTGGATAATAATGCACTGATAATTTATCATCTTGCATTTCTACTCCGATTAACAGTAAATCGTCACTATGTGCACCTTTTCCGCCTAGATTTTTTGCAGAAAATACACCTTCACTTTTCGTTAATTTCACCGCTCCAGCAACACGCAATATTTCTTCTAATGAGATAGGAACCCATAAAATATTCTCATGATCTAAAGCACTTAATATATACTTCACAGCTGAAATAATGCTTAACTTTTCTCTTGAGAATTGTCCCTTACTTCCTATAATTCGTAGTAACCACTCACCATTTAAACTATTGAAAGCTCTAATAGCTGTATTAATTTTTTCAGGTGTCGATACAATTTCTTTTTCTGCCAGATACTGTTCAATAACCGCTCGGTATTGTCTTGCTTTATCCGTTACTGTAATTGCATCATACTGGCTTGATGAAGAATATTGATCACTATAATGAATGACCAATAAATTACGTGATGAATCTTGGAAGAAATCTAAACCTACATTAGGTTCAATAAATGTTACCCAATAAGAAGATTCATATAAATGTTCTAGAACTTGTTCATCATAGGTAGATGTTCTCGTAACAATTGTTTCATTCTTACGATAAGGGTTTGTACCATCGTTATTTAAATTACTTCCTAATTCATTCATTCCTCTAGCAGTTTGAATTAACAAATGTTCATTATTCAATACATTTTTTAATCCAAATCCTGTACGATAATCTACTTCTGTACTAATAGATGATAGGGATGATAACATTCCATTTAAAGATAATCCTGTTTCAATATCTTCCATTGTACTTTTCGCATGCTTCTCATTTGAAATCATTTTATAGAATGAAATATGAGCGTAACCATATTCTTTCGTACCAATAAGTTTATAATAGAACACATTTTCTCGAATCAGCCTTAATACGTCTACAGCATCAAGATTCTTTGATGTTAACGATAATTCAAAGAACTCCTCGAATTTTTGAACATCATCATATATAGAAAATTTTTCAAAAGCACTTAGTATATTACCCTCATGATATAAAGCAACCTCTACTGGTATAATTTTGGACGGCCCTTTTTTATCTATCTGCTTCTTAATAAACTGTACTAAACCTCTTACAACTTCTTTATCATTATTTATATTAATCACATTAATTCGTATCGGAGACTTAGATTCTTGTAAAAATAAGTATTGGAAATGTTCCACAAATTGTTGAAGCTTTTCTTCAACTACATTAGCTAAAAACGCATTAGATTCTCCAATCGCAACCTTATGAAGCGGTTCATAAACAGTCCATTCAGGCGCTTCATTTTGAGAAACTGGCCTATACAATTCATCATTCTGTCCGTATATATATGGCAATAGATTGTTAGGATGCAAACGATTTAAAATATGCATTTCAACTACTTCGTTTTTAATTTCATCATTAATACTTAACTGATAGGCAACATTAAGAGGATGCAACGGTGTCAGTATGACTCTTTGTTCCTCTTCAATAACTCCCAATTTAAACAGATTCTTTTCTTCTTCTTTTAACATTACATTTTCTTGTATATGAGCAACGCTTTCGTTAAAAGCTTTCAAGTATCTTATAGATAGCTCTCTTAATTGATCATCCACAAAACAAAGACTAGGAACCGTATTATTAAATTTATAGTAATTTAATAATTGTTGGTACGCCTCTCTCAATGATGGGTTCATTGATAATTCAACCTTATTTAGGCCTGATACTCCTCTAACTGCAAAAGCGATTTCATTTTCAATCCATACTCTCTCATCTTGTAAATAATTTCGGAATCCTTCTCGTGCTGAAAATTCCCTTGCACCTTGTTTTAATTTATTTGTATCAAGGTTATATTCAAAGCTTTCTTGATGTTCTCTTTTTAATTTCCATATCCTTTCTCCTGATACTGGAACAGTCTTTGCAACTTGCTCTCTAATAAGAAAAGGAATTAAAGATGTTTCAATTTGAACAGAAAACGATAAACTATCATCATTCCATGCAGGGGAAGATTCAGAGACTTCAAAACTTCCACCTTGCCAATTTATAATCTGCGCATCTTCCTCAATAAATACTTCTTCTGGGTCATTAGAAATATCTCCAAAAACAATACATTCTTCAGCTTTATTCATAACTACATTTTTCTTATTCACATTCACTTCATAAATTGTTTGAAGTGATTGTAAAAACGCGGCTTCACATTCTACAACAGCAATATGAAACTCATATTTCGACTTAGATTGCATTTTATGCGTATATACAGCTTTATGGAATGAAGTCACATTTTGCTTATGCGCTAAACTAACAGTTAGCTTTTTCCCAGATACTCCACAAAAACCCTGTGAATTTTTATGAATATATTCCTTCTTCAACTTTTCTTCAAATTCAAAGTTCAGGTTGATATCTTCTATCTGTGTAGGATTAAAAACGATAATATGGCGTTTACGCCTCCCAGCCTTTGTCTCAGCTTGTGCTTTTTCCCAATATAGCAGACCTTCTTTTGAATATTTCTTTGGTGATTCGATATATTCTAATGGGCGATCTATCTCAGTCATTTTGTCGTAAGAATCTTTAACAAGAACATAATCCGCTTGCTGCCAATCATCTTTCTTCAGGCGAGAAACACCTTTCTCATCAAATAATTTTTCTAATTGACTCTCTAAATGTTCATACTCATGCATCTGTTGAACTTTCTCAAAGAATGAAGCATTTTCTTCTAGCCTTTTTTTCATTTGAGCTGAAGTAAATTGATTTAAATTTTCATCATAGAAAATACCTAGATTAGAATAATCTTCTCTCGCAATCTCTTGTTTTGATAAAAATCCAAGAATTTCTTCATAATCCCAAAGAGATGGTCGCACAATTGTATCATCTAATTTTTTACGTAAATAAAATGAAAGTACTTCCTTCTCTTCTTTATTTAAAGAAGAAGTTTCAATTTCTTCTTTTAATGTTTTCAAAATTGATTTTACATTAAATGGCATACCTTCTTTTTGCAAATCACTGCTACCACCCTTAATACTGTCCAGCGTCTCATGACATATACTAAGTAAAGCTGTTTTCTCCCAAACATCCTTTTGTTCACCGACTTCATTACGAAGTGTTACTAAAAAGTCCGGAGTAACATTTGCCGATGTAGTCGCAACAACTACTTTCATCTCCTCTGAAACCTTAATGGCAATCGTTTCGTATGGAGTTCCCTGCTTATGCTGATAATAAAACGCGTGCGATAAATCCTGTTCTTTTAATGTGTCATAAAATGCTTGTACTTGTTCATGATTATCAAATTGAAGGTAAAATCGCTCTCCACCTCTAAGATTTTCCGCTTGTAAATAATTTATTAGTTTATCTGAAAGATAATTATAAAATTGGTTTAACATACTGTGCATCACCGCTATCACTTTTTTTGTCTATTAAATTCAGCTTATCAAATAACTGTACAATTTCTTCTTTTGAGTAACGATCGAAAAATAGACCTCTAGCCTCTAAATCTATAAATACTTGCTTCAAAGGTTTTCTTTCCTTTTTTAAACTCAATGCTGTTAGTAGCAATAACATATCTTGACTAATATTAAGCATATAACCAAGTGAACCTCGAGTTTTTAAGAAATATTTTTTCCCAACCTCTTCTATTGATAAAGAGTATCTATGTCGAGGGCCTTGCATCGTATCTTTTTCATAGGCTTCTTCTATACTACGGAATAAGGATTGTACCAGCGTATCATATTCTAATTCTAAATTTCCTTCATAAGCCCCAAGACCTAAATGTCTTCTATATTCCATAACCCAATCACAAAGCATCTCTAAAAATACTTTTTTATCCTCATCGGATAATTGCTGATATGTTTCCTTTAATTCAGGATAGCCACCTGCTTTTTCTACTCCCATTAGGAAATTTAAATGTTCTAAGCAATTAATATGTAGTAGTAAATGTCTACCTGTATCTTTAATCATTTGATAACCATGAGTATAACCTTTTCTATTCTTACTCGTAGACTCCCAGTCAAGTGTAAAATAAACTTCGTTGTTCTCACTAAAGTTCGCTTTCCCAACTTGTGAAAGCTTTAAAGTCAATTGAGTAATATATAAAAAGTAATAATAACTAAGAAACAAATGATAATGAGTTCTAAAATAATCTTTATGTTCCGCTAAAAATTGAAAATCTTCTTTGAATAGCTTTGAGATAAATGGAATTTGATTAATATAAGGACGGCGTTCTTTTTCGTCGCTCTCCAAATGATTTAATTGTTTTAACACAAGACGTGACATTAAATCTGTTGAATCGCTTTTTCCAAAAATCTCTTCTACTGTTTCTTTTTCACCTAATAAGACGTCTAAAAGGAATCTAGCAATATCTTGTTCTCCTTTTTTATCAGCTTTATCACTTAATGGTAAATATTGAAACAAATGTAAATGAAAAATTTTAATTGTATTGTCACTATCCTGCAGAAAGGTACGTAGTATTTGTTCAAATTGCGACTTATCTTGCTTTGATACATCAACAGATTTACTAATCTCTCCAATAAGTTCTTCTAGATTAACTTCCATTTTTAACTGATTTCCGCTGACTAGACGCGTAAACTCTCCTAATACTCCCTGAAACCCTTTTGCGAATTTTGCCCGCTCTGTTCCTCGGGTAGAGAAAGGTAACAGAGGAGCTTTTTTATTTATTGTATGTTTTAATCCTAACTTTTCTGGTTTAATACTCAGCGAGTTTTTCAAATCCTCTAAATTCTCTCTTACAATCATTTTCTAATCCCTTCTAAACGTAAATTCTTCAAAATCTTCGTCGTATGTTAGTCTAAACATTCCATTTTCATTAGATTGAACAAACAATAATTCTTTTTCTCTATTTCCTAATTTCATTATCTTATCCACAAATTCAACGAACTGAATACAATCTTCTTTATCCTTTTTATTCGGACGATAACCTTTTGAAAGTTTAACCATCATTTCATATAACGGATAATCAATTTCTAAATATACAGGTGCTACTTTATCTTCATTAGAAAAAGCAAGTAATATATTTAATTTAAATCGATTTAAAACCTCTGGTTCTACCCCTTTCAAATGTCCTACAAATGGCTTGATTTTAAGAGACTGTGCCACCTGAGTAGTATCATTTGAATAATCCATAAATACATAATCTGATTTCGGACGTCCGTTCCACAAGAATATCGATTCTCTCGCTAAATTATACATCTCTCTTAAGTCAGATCGATTTCCCTTATTAAAGGCATATAAATATTCCATATATTTTTTATAATTTTCATCCGCGAACATTTCATTCAAAACAGGAGATAAAAACAATGACATACGTATTAATGTTTTATTGAATACCTGTCTAGATGAATCACTTAACTCGAAGAAAGGTCCCATCTCTTCTAGCCCTTCTATCCATCCATCAAGTCCATTTAAAACTAAATGCTTTTGGAAAGTATTCTTCATATTTACTGAATTGTTTAGCTCAATTAGCATTTGATCTACACTATTTGATCGAAGATGAATAGGATCCATTTTAGAAATAACTGCTAGTAAATTTGATTTCTCTTGACCATCAAATAATAAATTCGGCAATAAAGCTTCGGTTTTTTCCATCATACCTGCCCCAAGAAAATCTTCATTCCCATGAGAGGGCACTAAAATATCATAAATAAAATTAAGCATGGAGCGTGTCGAAATAATCATCTTATGCTTAACTATTGCTTCAACTAAAATGCTTAAAACACCATCTCGTATTTGTTGCTGTTGCAATAACTCATAATTCACCATAAAGAATCCATTTATACCACGTTGCTTATCCTTTAAATAGGCTTGATAGAATGGATTTTTTTCTGACTCAACCACAATTCGCTTTAAAATAGATGAAAAGTAATCTGATTTTGGCCCTTCACTAGTTAATTCAAAAGGTTGATAATCACTAAAGCTAATCAAGTGGAAATTACCACTTTGTTGATTAGTAGCAATTTCATTTGCCTCGAATATTCCTGATTCCTCAATAAATTTTGTTAAAATTTGATAGTGCTCTTTTGCATAATCTGATTCAATAAAGTTATGCAGAACTCCTAGGTTAATAGCTAAAATCATCTTGAATCTAGAACCATCAATCTCACTATCACTATATGGCTTTAATACTTCCGCTAATGTATCAAGGGAGCTCTTTTGTGGATCAAAACTTTCCGTAGCATCATTATGCACCGAAAACTCTTCCATCAATTCAGGATATTTATTTTTTACATACGATAATAAATGTGATTTCCCATCTCCAACGCTACCACACAAGAAAATTAATTGACTTGTATTTTGCCCAGCTGCTGCTGTTAGAGCAGACATCATATCGTTCTGTATCGTTCTTTCTACATGCAAATAATCCTTAAACGAACTAAATTCATTAGGATTTTCGATAGCCTCTTGAGATGATTCTTTCAGCTTCGAGAGTTCTGCTAGTAAATAACTCTCTCCTTCTCCTAAAATAAAATCATCATACACAAAATTGTTATCTGCTTCTTCTTCATTATCCACAGACTGTTTATCTTCAATTTCTAACCCTACTGCAATCTCAGCATTATTTATTTCTGTTAATTTCTCAGTTTGATTTGATGTATTTTGTTTACTTGCAATCTCAATTAGCATTTTTAACTTTTCTTCTAAACTAGCAGATATCTTTTCTTCTAATTTCTCCACAATATGTACACTACTCTTCGGCTGTGGATGTTTGTATTTCGGGGCAACAAACTCATAACTCCCATATACCTCCATAAACCATACTGCAATTTGGAATAGATTTTTATGCATTTTAAAAGCACTCTCTACCCCACTTTCAATATGTTCATGTGCCGCTTTATTTCCTAAATAGCGAACAGTATCAAATGAACGTGAAATTTCCTTTGATAAAATATCTTCTCTTTCTAATTTTTGAATACGCTCTACTTGCTTTAAATATTGTACGTCGTACAGTTCATGCTCTTCCGCAATACGTTTTGATAATAGCTCCGCAAATATTCTTCCCTTAATTAAAACCGATTGGGGATCTTGATAAAAAATATTTTCAATATCCCTACCCATCTCCGCTAACTCTGGGAATATCTCTTGTAGAAAATCAAATGTATATTTCTCCAATGATGTAACACCTCTTAATCTAAAAATACGTTTCGAATATATTCCATATTATACAATATCTATAGAAGAATTGTTGGTATTAAGAAAAAAGGAAATTAGTGGATTTTCCATTCATAATAAAATTAAACAGTTCCCACTACTCCATTCTTACTTTTAAAAGATTACATAAAAAATAACCTGAGTCTTTAACTATAGAACCCAGGTTATCCAACACTATATACTTTTAAATTTTTCACAAAAACATACTACATTTACTTTCTAAAATAAACTTAACTGTACAACACTATCCATCTTCTCTTCTTCTTTGTTAATCTCTAAAATCCTTTGACCCATTCGCTCCACCAAATCAACCACTAAAGCATTTCCCATACAAAAGTACCTGTTTCTTTGTGGCATACCTGTATTCGTCCAATCCATCGGAAATCCATTTAATAACTCACATTCAACTGGTGTTAAGTATCTTAGTTTTTTTGTGTAAGGATCTTCAATTACATGAGAACTTCTATTACAAGTCCCTTCACTTGTTAACATTGTACGTCCAGGCTTATTTAAATCATCAGGGAAAGCCATTCCTCCCTCAGAGTAGAAATATTTATGACCTGTCGCCTTTGATATTCTTTCTTCTTTTTTAGGCCCTTTAAGGTACTTAAGTTCCTCAAATTCCGTTCTTCCCTTTTTGTTAACCTTATCCATTTTCAAGTAATATGATTCATCTGCAGGACCAAATTTATTATATGCTTTCTGAACAATCTCACCTAAAGTCTTTGGATTTTCAGTTACTGGAACTACTTCTTCAGTATATACTTGTCCATCTATCATCACGCCAGAATTATAGTATTCAGCTTTAAATGTATCAGAAACCTCAATAATATCGACCGGCAACTCAAATTGCCCTCTTTTTTTGTTTTCTTTAGGCGCTTCATGCACATTAAAAATCGGAGCGAAAAATCCATTTTCACATAATATCTCTAACGACTTCATTTTACTTTGAACTGATGCAAAATGAGATTCTTTTAAATACGCGAAAATAAATACTCTTCGCCTTCTTTGTGAATTCCCATAATCTGCAGCGTTAATAACTCGCCATTCCACCGCGTACCCCGCGTCTCTAAAGCTCGCCAGCATAATAGAAAAATCACGACCTCTTTGTTTTGCTGGTGATTTCAATAATCTATCTACATTCTCTAACAAAACAAATCTTGGCTTGCGAGAGTTAACTATGTTCATTATCTCCCAAAAAAGAACACCTTTTTTCCCTTGTATCCCTTTTTCATTTGATATTGTGCGTGCTACTGAATAATCTTGACATGGAAAGCCACCTACCAATAAATCATGCTCAGGTATTTCTGGCCAAACCTCTGCTATATCTTTATTTTCATGTATTCCTTTATTTTCGAATTGAGTGGCATAACAATTAAATGCATGCTGTGCTTTAGTTAAGGGCTCCCATTGATTCCCCCAAATAATCTCAAAATTCTCGTTCGCTTCAAGTCCTAACCTAAAACCCCCCACTCCCGCAAAAAGTTCTACTACTTTCACCATAAATACACGAACATCCCTTCGGTGTTTTATTTCTTTATGCTTCATTATAATAAAAAGTAAGGAAAAGATCAATCCCTCCATTATGAGAGTAAACACTTCTATTCCATAATATGGATTTTGGATTTCCATATCTTATTTAGTAAGAAATCCTCTGATCTTCCTTTACATAATTTTTATCTCTATAAAATTAAAACAGCTTTTTATTATATCACAACTTTTCATTTAACGGTTTCTCAGCAAACTAATTAATATAGAATACGAAAGGGGATTAATATGGTTACATACGCTACACTAGATGAACTAATGTTAAAGGCAAAAAAAGCTGAAGGACAAAAATTTAGTGAAATTGATTCAACCAATAAACTTACAACAGCAAATTCTAAAGGTGAACTTGGTCAGTTAGTAAAAGAAGAATTTTTTGGGTATGAAAGCGCCTCAGATGCGGATATTAACTTTACAAACCTTGGAGTTAAACTAAAAGTAACACCTTTTAAGCAAAATAAAAATGGTTCTTTATCTGCTAAAGAACGCTTAGTTTTAAATATCATTAACTACATGGAAGAAGTTAATACATCTTTTGAAGAGTCTAGCTTCTGGGAAAAGAACAAAAAATTATTACTTATGTTTTATGAATGGAAAGCAGATTTAAATCGTCAAGACTTCCATATCGCAAAAAGTGTTCTATTTTCATATCCTGAAGCTGACTTAGAAATAATAAAGCAAGATTGGGAAACAATTGTATCTAAGATTCGTTCTGGAAAAGCACATGAGTTATCTGAAGGTGATACAAATTATTTGGGAGCTTGTACAAAAGGAGCAAATAAAAATTCAATCCGTCCACAACCATTTTCCGAAATACAAGCGATGCAACGAGCTTTTTCATTAAAGCCATCTTATATGACTACATTAGTTCGTAGATATATCAAAAATGAAGAGTTAATAAGCTTCACAACAGCAAACGACTTAAAAGGAAAATCATTAGAGGAATTCCTTCATTCAAAATTCGAACCTTATATAGGTTTGACAGATAAAGAGATTGCTCATTCACTAGAAATAGATTCTAAACCTACTGCAAAAAATTTCATTCCATCACTGGTAAGCTCTTTACTAGGTATTAAAAACACACGTCTTACTAATATTGAAGAATTCGCTAAAGCAAATATAGAATTTAAAACAGTTCGTCTAGAGCCGAACGGAAAGCCAGAACAAAGCATGTCATTTGAAACTATTGATTTCCACCAATGGACAAATGAATCATGGGAAGAGAGCGAAATTCGAGAACGCTTCTACCAAACCAAATTCTTATTTGTAATTTTTGAATTTAAACAAACAAAAAAAGAAAACCCAAACCGCGAGCTCTACTTTAAAGGTATAAAACTTTGGAACATGCCTGTCCCTACAATAGAAAAAGAGATACGTGGACTTTGGGAAGAAGTAAACACGGTGGTAAATGAAGGTATTCAACTTGAATATAAAACACGTGGTGATAAAACCGTTGAAGTAAATAACCTACCAAAAATGAATTTCAACGGCGTTGCACATATTCGACCAAAAGCTCGTAATGGGGCTGACAAGGTCACTTTACCTGATGGACAGCAGATTACAAAGCAGTGTTATTGGTTGAATAATTCTTATATTGCTTCTGTTGTTGCCAATAACATTAACGAATAATTTACCTTAATCTATAATCTCTATACCATAAAAACACCTTCTTATTACATGCTTAGTACATGTAATAAGAAGGTGTTTTGTTATTTATATAACACTCTTATTGTAGGCATGCTATCTCCCATCATCTCAAACCAATTCCTCCTATCAACTCACCATACCCTAAATCACTCTCCTCCAAAAACCCCCTAGTCTCCCCACTATCCTTATAATAAGAATTCCACCCTCTCTCCCTCAAAATCCCCTTCCAACTCTCACTCTCCACCATCCTCTTAATAACACCATCCCAATAAGCAACCTCTTCCTCTGTCATATCTTTCGGGCCCATAATGCCTTTCCAGTGCTGGAAGATGACGTTGATTCCTTGTTCTTTCCACGTTGGGATCTCTGGTAGTCGGTCTAGTCGTTTTGGTGCGGATACGGCTAGTATTTTTATTTTGCCGGCTTTGTATTGTTTTTCGGCTTCGGATAGGGTCATGGTTGCGGCGCTGATTTGTTTGTTCGTTAGGGCGTTTATGATTTTTTCTTTGTTTTCGTAGACGAAGAATTGTAGTTCGGCTGGGTTTATGCCGAATGCTTTGCTTACTTGTACGAAGGATAGGTGATCGTCGTTTCCTAGGCCGGGGGCAACTCCGATTTTGAAGTTTTTCTTGTTTTGTTTTAGTTGTTTCATTAGTTCGTTTGCGTTTTCTATGTTTGAGTCTTTTGATACGACAACAACTTCCCAGTCCGATGCTAACGTTGCGAGCGGGGTGAAGTCTTTATATGTTAGTTTACTGTGGCCTAGTAGGTTGTTCGTTATGAGTAAGCTTGAGTTAATCGCCAGTACGTGACCACCTTTTTGTTTCGTATATTTCCATCCGACATCACCGCTGCCACCTACTTTGTTTGTGACTGTGATTGGTTTTGTGAATATTTTTTCTTCCGTGAGCGTTTTTTGCATTGCCCGTGCTGTTAAGTCCCAGCCTGCCCCTTGAACGTTTGGCGCAACGATTTCTACTTTGTTGATGTTCACTTTATTCGTATGGGATTTATCCGAGGAACAACCAGCTATTACTCCTGTCATGATCCATATACATAGTAATAATCGTTTTTTCATAGTCCTCGTCCTATTCGATATTTTCGTTCTGGTCGTCCGATAATACCGTATGTGTATTCTACTGTGCATTCGCCGGTCGCTACTAAGTATTCTAAATATCTTCTTGCGGTTGTTCTGGAGGCCCCCATTTGTTCTCCCATTTCTTCTATTGTAATGCCCTCTTCGAATCCTTTTATAATCCCTTTCACTTTTTGCAGTGTTAACGGATCAACACCTGTCGGTAAGTTTTTTATGTCTTGTGTTTGCGAAGTCCCGAAGAAGTTATCGATGAGTGCTTGATTTATTTCATTGTTACTATGTAATAGTTGCTTCTTTCTTTTATAATCTTCAATTGTACGAACAAATTTTTCTAACGTGACCGGTTTTATAAGGTAGTTGCTTACGCCGTTTCGAATTGCTTTTTCTAACATGTGGTTTTCATTCGCCGCCGTTACCATAATGACGTCAACGCTTGGAAAGTCGGCATGAATTTTTGGTAATAAGTCTGTCCCAATTCCGTCTGGTAAATAATTATCTAATAGAAGTAAATCGATTTCTTCCTTTTGTAGTAGTTCTATCGTTTCTTTTGCATTTAATGCTTTTCCGATTACTTTTACATCCTTTATTTTTAATAAAAACTCCTCTTGAATTTGCGCGACGCGGAAATCATCTTCTGCAATTGCAACCTTCAACATATGTCCATCCCCCTGTTTGTTATGTACTTTCTTTCAATGTTTTCGGAAGGTAAATTGTAAAAATAGCTCCCCCATTTTTCTCGTTTTGAATTTCAATTGTTCCCCCTAGTAGATCTACCATTTCTTTCACGTTTGCTAGTCCGTAACCACGATCATTTCCTTTCGTTGAAAATCCTTTTTGAAAAATAGTCGTGATTTTTTCTGCCGGTATCCCTATCCCACTATCTATCACTTCAAACACAATATCGTGCCCAATATCCGTAACAAAGAAGGACACATTCTTTTCCTCTTGTGTACTCACCGCATCAAATGCATTGTCGATTATGTTTCCAAGAATCGTAATAAGGTGCGAAACTTTTATATGGTCTGGTAACGGATGAAGCGCACTATCTCCTTCAATATGAAAATCAATTTTCTTCTCAGATGCTGTTCCGATTTTCCCTAATAAAATTGCTTGTACTTTTGCATCATGAATTTGATGGAATAAAATATGATTTTGGCTTTGATGAATATTAGATTCTTGCTGGATAAATTCAATCGCCTCTTTGTAATGGCCTAACTGAAGTAATCCTGATAAAACGAAAAGCTTATTTGTAAATTCATGTGTTTGAGCGCGTAAGTCCTCAGAATACTTTCTTACCTCAGATATTGTGTTCACAAGGTTTTGCAGTTCTGTTTTATCTCTAAAACTACATACAATTCCTACCGTACTGTTATTTTCAAGTATCGGTGTCATATTTAAAATAAACACTTTATCTTGAAACGCGATTTCTTGATCGTTTTCTAGCACTCTTTCCATATTAAATTCTGGTAAAACTTTTGAAATGTGTTGCTGCATATAATCACAATTTACATGTAGCATTTCTTCTGCCGAGGTGTTCATCATCGTAATAAAACCGTTTTGATCAATAGCTATAATTCCTTCTTTTATAGATAGTAATATCGCACTTCTTTCACGGTATAACGCTGCAATTTCATTCGGCTCTAAACCGAGTGTGTCTTTACGAATACTACGTGCTAAAAGAATGCCGCCAATAATTCCGACTACTAATACAGCTAAGGAAAAGAGTATAATTTCTTTCGTTCTGCTCAGTATGTTAGATTCAATACCTTTTATTAAAAACTCTACTGTCACAACGCCTACGACTTGATCGTAGTCTCCGTTATGAACAATAATGGGCGCCTTCGCCATTAAAGCAGGACCACTTTCGCCATTTCCTTCAAGCGTATAATAGCCACCAAAAGTGAGTGCTTCATAGTTATATGGATTGTTACTTTTTGTACCAATTAACTCCGAATTAGAATGGGAATACATCACCCCAAAGCGATCTTCTATAATGACAGTATCTGCGCCAGCTTGCTCACGAACTTGTTCCGCAATAGATTGAATCGTACTTTTATGCTCGTTATTCTGAAAAGCATCTTTTATAGCTGGCATAAAAGAAAGCGACTTCGCTGTTTGCAGTGCTAATTGTTCCACTTGGCGCTTCGTATCAACGGACTGAATGTAAACAAATATTCCCGCTAATAGGAGAACGACAAATAAAATTAACGCGATAATTAAGCTTACTATTTTCGTTTGTAATGACACTTTTCGTGATTTCTTCATACTTCATATCCTTTGATAAAATATTCAAAACTATCAATCTCCTTTTTCTATTATTATGACAAAACGAATAAGGAAGCAACTATTAAAACTCTCCATGTACATAAAGTACAAAAAGAATAAAATTGTCATAATATTGAGATTTCATTCTATAGATAGTACAATCCAACTATAATGAACACGCTTTCATAATTATCGTTTTATTTATAAGCAAGAGGAGGAACGATTATGGCTCAAGTAAAATCTAATCGAGTCGCCGGCAATATTTTCAAAGGTTCTGTCGGCAATTTAATTGAATGGTACGACTGGTACGTTTACTCTGCTTTCGCTGTTTACTTTTCAGCAGAGTTCTTTCCTAAAGGCGATCCAACGAGTCAGTTACTGAACACAGCGGCTATTTTCGCAGTTGGGTTTTTAATGCGCCCTATCGGAAGTTTATTAATGGGACGCTATGCGGATCGGCACGGACGCCGGGCAGCATTAACGCTTTCCATTACGGTTATGGCCGGTGGTTCCTTAATTATCGCCTGTACACCTAGTTACGAAAGCATCGGTATTATGGCACCAATTATTTTAGTTCTTGCCCGTTTACTACAAGGATTATCACTCGGCGGAGAGTACGGAACTTCCGCAACGTATTTATCTGAAATGGCTAGTAGTGGACGCCGCGGCTTTTATTCAAGCTTCCAGTATGTCACGCTCGTTGCCGGACAAATGGTTGCGTTAGGCGTTCAAATTGTTCTTCAGCAATTACTAAGCGAACCAGATATGAAAGCTTGGGGCTGGCGTATTCCATTCATTATTGGAGCGATGGGTGCAGTAGCTGTATTATGGCTTCGTCGCACAATGGATGAATCGGAGCAGTTCACAAACATAAAATCACAAAAACGCGAAAGCGCAGGAACCGTTCGCACGCTTATGAAACACCCGAAAGCAGTATTAACAGTAGTCGGTCTAACACTCGGAGGCACTGTCGCATTCTATACGTACACAACATATTTACAAAAGTTCATGGTAAACACAGTCGGTCTTCCGAAAGAAGTTGTAAGCTGGATTAACTTTGTCGCACTACTTATTTTCGTCGTACTTCAACCGATTGCAGGGCTATTATCCGATAAAATTGGACGCCGCCCACTATTAATGGCATTCGGTATTCTCGGAACATTGCTAACAGCACCGATCTTCTTCTTTATGGAAAAAACGACAGAACCAATCGTAGCATTCTTACTCATGATGGTCGGTCTCATTATCGTTACTGGTTACACTTCGATTAACGCAATTGTAAAAGCAGAACTCTTCCCAACTGAAATTCGCGCACTTGGCGTAGGTTTACCATATGCACTAACAGTTGCGATATTTGGCGGAACAGCTGAGTTCATCGCATTATGGCTAAAGAGTATTGGGATGGAATCACTATTCTACTTTTATGTAGCTGGATGTATCGCAATCAGCTTTATTACGTATTGGCGTATGGATGAGTCATCGAAGACTTCGCAAATTGAGGCGGAGCTTGGTAGTGGGGATACATTAGTTAATAATAAATCTAGTTAAAATGATGTATTCTATAATCTTCGTTTATCTGAACTCGATGTACTTTATCTAAGAAGGCATAATTCATTAAGATATAATTTAAAAACCTCTACTTATATGTAGGGGTTTTTGTATGACGAAAAAACACGTATTATCGACAATTGCAAAAAGCCGGAGATTTTGCCAATGTAGAATCCATTGGTACTCACACCATGCGAAAAACCTTCGGCTATTGGTTCTATAAACAAACAAAAGATGTTGCTATGTTACAAGAAATTCTTAACCATAGCACACCACACATCCATATGGAATATATTGGAATTAACAAAGAAGAAAAAGATAATATTCTTGATACATTTCAAATTTAATTCACTTAAAATTACTATTTCAATCATCATAAAAAAGACCTTTTATTTTAAAATAAAAGGTCTTTTTTATACACATATATGTATTAAGATTTATATTTTTTTACTGTACAAGGAATAGTTACAATGTACAAATCTATAGCATAGATTGTAACCCAGATACCTTTACCTTCAGCTTCTAACTTTTTATCTAGTTGAGACAAATGCTCTGAAACTTTTCTTTTTCCCCATCTTCTAGGAAACCATTGAAAAACCTTAGGAACATTATATTTTTTATTATACCAAGTATTCAATCTCCAAAAAATGAAAAAAACCAAAACAATAATTATGATATGAAAAATATCAGAATATGAAATTCCTAAAACCATATTATATTTTCTCCATTTTCACTAAAACTCAGATAATTTACTTCTTAATTCTAATTCATCCTCTGTTTCGAAACCCTTAAATAATAAATGAATTATTTGATTATGATTAAAAAACACATTATATTCTTTTGATAAATTACCATGAGGATATGGACAAGAAACATAATCGCATAATTTATTATCAGCTTGTTGTTGCTTTCTTCCATAAATCATAAGAGGTTGATTAATTTCTTCTATAAGAGCTACAGAACCAATTGGTAATAATTAGCCTCCAATTGGAAAATAAGAGACGAACAAAGACAATCTACTCAGCTCTCCTAAGGTTTTAATAGTTTAATATTTGATTTTCAAGTTTGCCTTCACAAATTCCTGTTAACACTAATAATAAGAAGAACAGGCCGTAAAACGGGCGATCAATTTGATCATATAGGTCATACGCTTCGCCAAGTGGAACATCCGAATCATGTGGTTGTTCACCCTGTAACAATTACTAACAGCGCGTAGAAAACATTTGGATAAATAAGAGGCAAATAAATGATTAAAAAGTTGTAACCCCTACTATAAGAAATACTATTATTACCAAAGGAAGAATGATAATCATAAAGGATATTATTATTGTTAATAATGCTTTCCATGCTGAAAATTGGTGTGCTTCTCCTAAACATTTTAAGGAAATAATGATTGTCCAAATTCCAATAACTATATCAATTATGGCAAAAATAAGAAACAAAATCGTTAAAGTTATGCTACTCTCCATTTTCGGTGTCTCACTCGTAAAGTTTTCTATCCCAAACAAGAAAAATGAAGGCACCCAAACTAATATAAGAGAGTAAACGTAAGGGATATAAGAATAGGCAACTGAGTAACGTGTTTTCTCAAAGGTACCTTGTCCACCAAGTTTTTTTGCCACCCAATTAAATAACGCTGGTAACAAAAAATAATAAATTAAGAAGGCAACGAAGGTACCGAATATAACCATTGAGATTAATGAAACTGGACTACTTATTGAATCCGCCATATTTTTAGAAGATGCTCGATCTAAAGTCTGTACGAATGAGCCTAGTAAAATGAGTAAAAACACATTCTTTGGTTTGGATATAAAAATTTCTTTCATTGTATCACGTGGTTTTGTCCAAATGGAGAACCAAGGATTAAGCGCACGTTTAAATTGATTTTCTGGAGTTTCCATATAAAAAACATTCCCCTTTCTTAAAACATATTAAATTTAAATCCCTAATTATCCCAATTATGTACATATAAATATTAAAGCATAAATAGTCGATTATTTAAATGTAAATATTCAATCATTTAATTTCATCTGAAACTTAGGGGGAGTGCTTCTTAGCAATTACCTCTATATTTTCTTACATTTTTAACTATGGGCTGATTAGTTACTTTCATTTTTGAGTACCTCACATTCTTTAATACACGGGATAAACAGCTATAATCTTATCATTAATAAGAACAAACCTAATTTCCATTCCTTCAGATGTTTTACCACAATATAATCTTCCACTTATACATCTTTTATTGCTATAAGCCTCGTGAATGGCTTCCATAAGAAGAATGCGATTATATACTTGAAATGCAACAAATTCTCTTTAAAAGCCTATACGTATTTTCCCTCCATCTTCTATATGCTTCCGTAAATAATAATACTTATGGAGTTCTATAATCATATAAAACAAACCAAATGAAAACACTGTGCATGCACACATAAATACAATCGCACCCATCTGTTGTGTTGCAATGCTAAGAATTATATTAGCAATTAACTGCCCCGATCCCGCTGCAATAGCTGCTACTTTTACACCACCAGTTCCTTTCGACGATTTTGATTTTTTTCTTGGTTCCTGAAGTTTTTCAATATGATTTTTATAAAAAAGATACAAAGCAAAACCATACAAACCAAATGAAAGAATAAAATAGATGGGAGTTTGTAATTGTAACACTTCATAAGCATATTTTTGAGTTATAACTAATAATCCGACTGAACATATGGTGCCATATACTCCTCGAAATAGAGTGTATTGTAACTGTCGTTTCCGAGGATTGATAGCAATCCATATCGCCCACAAATTTAAAAAAATAACTGGAGGAGTTATTACATATACATAGAGTAATTGAAAAGGATTCGCAAACGCAGGCAAGAGAACAAACACGTCTGCCCCCAAAAGGACAAGGACAATTACGTGGACTCTTATTTCATTTACAGGATAAAGAGCCATATAATGTGCAAAAGCTTTCTTATTAAAATCTATACTTTTTTTCATGTTAATTAAACCACCCTGCTACTGTTCCAATCAGTAAAAGTTTCATAACTATTCATTCTCTCCCCCTAAATTTATCCATAATATTATGAGCAACTATATTCCATAGTAAAGAAAGTACGGTAACAAAAAGTACAGCTAAAGAAAAATAAATCCTATCCTTCCATGTATCATATACAATCATGCCTAGTATAATCATTATTAACGCACCAACACATATAACTATTTTTGAAAATTTTCGCATTCTATTATCTCGCTTCCTTCTCAAACTTAAATGAAACTCCTGCGGAATCTATAACCATACCCACCTATTACAATCTCACCTTTGGAACTTATATCATAATCACCTAATACAGGTATATAATTAGGTATCTTAATTTTAGTAATTTCCGCTTCATATGTTTGTAACACTATCAACGTTTCAAATGTCCTTTATACATTCCTTATCTAATTTTTAAAAACAAATCCAAACTATATATTTAAAAAAATAAAAGCGAACTCATAAATGCCAACTTTTACTTTTTATTTTTTAATATAAATTATGAAAGATTTAAAATTAATTCTGCTAAACTATCACAAATAACTTCGAAGCTTCCGCTTTCATAATCTTCTAATTTCACTTGTCCATTTCCATTATCTACAACTACCAGGAAACCATTAAATTCCATACCAATAGGAATATTATTCAGTTGATTATCATGTGCGCCTTGGTATCCTTGTAAAGATACATAAAAATCATGCAGTTCAATTCCTGGTATAACGGGATTTAATTCAAAATCATAACCTAAATAATTACCTCCTAAGTCTAAAAACCAATAAGAATTATAATATTCTTTAATTGAATTATGTAATTGTATCCCCAAATCTTTTTCTATATCAGAAAAATCATGAATTATATTTTTCTCTAAAGGTTTCCAAAATACGTACCCCTCTGTATCTGGTTCTCCTTCATAGATAAAAGCCTCTGCTTCTTCTATCCATAAAGATTTTGGCAATGAATTATTAGAGTCTTGCCACTCTCTAATTATTTTATCAAAACAATTTTCCATTTCATTTTTCATTTTTTTATTTACCTCCTAATGTATGATGTTCAATACATTTCTGAAGCATTTCTACATATTCTGCATCTTTTCCCCATGCTCCAATCGCTTTTTCTGCGTTATGAATCCCTCTAAAACCTTAATGATTTAGAGGGGAATTTCCATATCACATAAGTAATATCATTTCTTATCAAATTTACTGTGTATCAGTTCAAAGAATTTATTTGCACCAAGTGAAATTGCGCCAATAATAAGAACACCAATAATAAAATAAATCTTTTTAAATAAGTTGTAAGGAGATAAAATAGCAACTGCAAGAAGTATTATAATTGCAACGAATGTGACTAATTTCCCAACTTTAAATGCTTGCATATCAGCTTTCCTCCTTCTGGATAAAAACAGCCAATATAGTCATACATCACAGGTTCTTTAACCATAAGTTTTTGTTTCCTTCCATAAATCACAATACTTAAAATTCAATAAACCTCTTTAAAAGGTTTCATGTGTTCTACCCCCATCTTCTATATGCTTCCTTAAATAATAGTACCTATGGAGTTCCATAATGAAATGAAACAACATAAACGAAAGCATGGAGTATACACACATTAATACAATTGCTACCATCTTTTGTGTTGCAAAACCAAGACTGATATTAGCAATGAGTTGACCCAATCCTACAAAAGCCACTACTCCAAAACTAGAGTTTTTTTTCGATGATTTTGATTTTTTGATTGATTCCTGAAGTTTTTTAATATGATTTTTATAATAATAATGCAAAGCAAAAATATACAAACCAACCGAAAAAATAAAATAGATAGGAGTTTGTAATCCTAACATTCCATATGCAAACTTTTGGGTTATAATTAATAATCCTACTGAACATACGATGCCAAATACCCCACGAAATAGAGTGTATTGTAATTGCCGCTTCCTAGGATTTATAACAATCCATATTGCCCATACATTTAAAAAAGCAACTGGTGGAACTATTATGTACATATATATCGGTTGAACAGGATTCGCAAAAGCAGGTAAAAGCACAAATATATCTGCTATCCCAATCACAAGAGTAATTATAGTCGATCTTATATCATTTACAGCATAAAGAGCCATATAATATTCAAAAGCTTTTTTATTAAAATCTGTATTTTTTTTCATGTGAATTAAACCACCCCGCTACTGTTGACTAAGTTTTTTTCACACCCGTTTTCACCATATCTTTAATACTATCATCTTCACCATCATCATCTAAATCAACATCCCATTTCACACCTTCTGTGAAATATTATTCCCTTCTCGAAAAGAAGATCAACCCATTAATAAAATCTAGGCTTATCAAAAATTTCAAAAAGCCGGAGATTTTGCTGGTATGTCCAAGTTTAGTAGATTACTTGCAAGAACTTCGCACCAAAACCACCTTAAATCAGTATGCCACAATTATCATAAAACAAGTTAAATACCAACGTAATCAAAAGTTATTCGAAGCATCTAGAGCAGCATATGAAATTGGCAGAAAGGAAGATATTTAGATAGGAAGAATTTTTTTCATAAAAAAGACATGCTAAATTATAGCATGTCATCTTTTAAAGATTTCTACCAAAACGTTTAAAGTATTCTTACTAAAAGGATATTTATAAACAAAAGCTTTATTTACATTTCTAATAACTTTTCACGTAAAACTAATTCTTCATCTGTCATGTATCCTTTATGCATTTCTTCTGTGATTTTATCGTAGTTAAAACACAACACATTCTCATTACCTATAAATCCAATAGGGTAAAGAACACCTACATAATCAAATTCACGTTTATCTTCTGAAATAGCCATTCTTCCAATAATCATAACGCTTTGTTCCATATCTTCTAGCTTAACTACTGTTCCAATTGGTAATAGTTTCATTGATACTTTTGCCTCCTAAATATTGAATAAATTCCGAGAATTATAAATCTACTATTTTTTCTTATTGTCTATACGTTTATAGATATACTCTACTGTAAAGTATGCAATAACATTGCAAATTAGCAGCAAACCTATAAGTAAAATTTTATCTTCTAACCGTATAGTAGAAGAAGCCCCAATTAACAACATAAACATAATACATACAGTAAAAGTCAGAATTCTATTTATTGTACGCATATCTTAATTACTCCAGTCTTATATTAATCCCGTTTTTTTGTAAATTTATCATAAAATTTCTCTTGCGCCCACCGTCCAAATTTTAAAAAACATATTAAACCTGCTCCCAAAAGAATGAGAACGATAGTTCCTAACAACTTTTCCCACCAATTGTTGGATGGAGTAATCATTAACCCTATAATAGATACGGATATTACGACATAAACTAAAATATATAATGGTTTATACGATGGTGTTTTCATATCATTTTTTCTCCTCAGATTTTTCAAATTTAAAACTACTTCCCACAGTAAACCCCTCTAAAACAGGAACTGTTATACCAGTTTCTTTTCCAACGCTACCTTTCAAACCTATTGCGCCCAATCCCAAATCACCTTTAATTTTTAGATCTGTATCTCCAATAATTGGCAACCAATCTGGAAAATGTAGCATACTTACTTCTACTTCATACTTAAGTGTAGAAGCTTCCGATGCTGCTTTTAAGGAGTAATCGTCAATACCTGCTACAACTTCTCCTGAAAAAATTTTTTGAGTAACTGTAACCTCTCTATCTTTTAATTGTATAATACCTAAAGGTGTCATGAAAGGAATTGTGGATTTAAATTTATATGAGTTATCTAAAATACCTGCTTCCCCTTTTAAACCAATAACTTTACTAGCAAATACATCTTCTTTTAAACTCTTCCAATCATAGGGTATATTCACATCCAATTGCCCAGCTATAGCCTTTGTTGAAAGCTCATCAATATATCGTTCCTTAGTAAGCTTATCACCATTAGAGAAGCTGCTCTTTTTTCCCATTATAGACCCTTCAGCCTCAAATCCAATTCGCTTTCCTTCTTTACCCTTTACTGATCCCTCCATGAACTTAGCATCTTCGTCTCGTGACTTTTTCTTATCTGCTTCAAGAGTTTTCTTTTCTGTAATTTTCTTTTCTGTAATTTTCTGAATAGGCGCTATCCAATCCATATTCAACCCTTGCGTACTAAATGTACCACTTGCAGGACTAAAGCCTTTTCCACTTTGAACTTCCGCCAAACCTGTCGCAATGCTAACAGCTAGTTGGAGAGCAGTATCATAATTACTACTAGAAGTATAATTAAATTCATATAGATGTTCTAGTTTTTCTTGCAGTTTTTGCCTCATCACAGTAAAAAGATTTACCATAGCTTCCATACCTGGGATTGGCATAGCTTGACTGATGGCTTCCATACTTGCTTTCATTCGGTCAATTTCTCGAATTTGTTCTAATATTTCTTGTTCAATTACATCTGTGGAAGCGACTTGTGATTGAAATTGACTTGGAAAAGCATCGTTCTGGCGAATTAACTCTTCACACAGATAAATGATTCCTTGCGCTAAAGGACGAAAGGTTTGTACAAAAAATGATTTTGCACTGCTATACGTTTGCCCTTGTAACACAGTATCAATTGCAAAGGCATCAATTGACTGAATGACTTGTTCCATACCTTGAATAGTAGCGTTACATACAGCATTCATACTTTGAGTTTGGCCTTGTACTTCTCCTAAATACATATTTAAGCTCATGCATTGACCTCCCTCGCTAATTGTTGTTGTTGATAGGAAAGATCGTTTTCTAAATCATTAAGGTCTCGTTTTTCTTTAAGCAACGTTTCTTTTTGGTTTTCTAATTCAAATGTGACTTTTCGTTCAATATGTTGTGCCTCTTGATATGTATTCATAAAAAACTGAGACATTTCTCTATCACCATGCCAAGTTCCTAAAATTCGATCAAACAAACGATGGTTTCGACCTCTCCATTCATAAAAATCTGCTTCCGCTTGCTCCTGAATGTGAATCGCGGATTGATTTCGGTCTTGTTCTTCAAATACACTTCTTAACTTTTGATTTACTTGATTGATTTGTTTTTCAATATCTTGACTCATTATATTCCTCCTGCCATTTTACCTTTACGTAGGTTGTCACATTAGCGAAAAGTGTTGTGAAGTTCGTTATCCATTCTCTCAAACTCTTGGGCTACTGAATGAATATTATCAACCGCTTGTTGAAAGGCAGCGGAAAATTGTTTCGTCAAGTCTAACATTTGTTGATTCGCTTCTTGTGCTTTGAAATTAACAGATAATGTTGTACGCGTCGCCTTTGTTATAGAACGATTTGTTGCACTTTGGATTATATTCGAAGCTGTTCTCATCTGCGTAGCAATTTGTTGTGCCGTTTGAAAATTACTTTGAAATTGTCCCATCACTCAAATCCTTTCTCTAATTTTCAGAAGATGCCAAAGAAACCCCAATAAATATATGAAAATTCCCTATTAATATCACTCTTTTTAAACGTGTGTCCAGCTAAGTTGGGCATGCAATCAAATGAGCCATACACTATAAGCTGTATGGCTCATTTGAAATGCCTGTTATATAGAGTATGACAATTTTTATTTCAAACCGAAATTACGTGATAATTCTTCATCATGAGAAGCAACAGCTTCTGCAGTTTTATTAAGCTGCATATTAATTTCTTGTAATAGCTGTGCAAAGTTTTGTACTTTTGGCTTTAATTGATTGAACTGTTGATCAAAACCTTCGAAAGCACGACCTTCCCATTCTCCTCTTAATTCATTTTGTAAGTTTTGTAGTTGACTTAAAATGTCCTCAATTTGATTTGCACCTTGTCCATATCGAGCCGCTTTCGATTTAAGCTCCTCTGGTGACATACGAATTTGTCCAGCCATTTTCATTTCCCCTTTAATACATAATGAGCAAAATATAAATTGGTTAATTTTACTAAATATATTATAATGTATTATTTTGAACTTTAAAACATTTTATCTTTCTATTGAATATTAGAATATTAATATTCAACTTTTTCTTACTTTACAAGATTTTATGCAAAAAAGACCACCAAAAGGCAGTCCCTCAAAACTCAATCCCATCCCGCGCTCCACTACTTTCTCATACAAATAATTCGCAACGATAATATCTACTACAGCCAAACCAACTGATTTAAAAATAGTAATCTCTTCATCATTTTCGCGTCCGTTTTTCCCCCGCTTAGGATTTGTCCAAGTTCGGCGTGGAGATTGCTAGTTTTATCGAAATTTGAAAATTACCTGTTTCTAGATTCTATTCAATTAAGCAATCCTACAAATGCCTCTTCTTCCTCATCTATAAAACCTACAAATATAATTTCTTCGATATCCTCATGATTAAATACAAATGTATACTCAGGATTAATATATCCTTCTGAATAAAAACAGCCAATATAGTCATACATCACAAGTTCTTTAATCCTAAGTTTTTGTTTTCTTCCATAGTTATTTATGTGAATTCAGCTCGTTTTTTTGTTTTGGGTGAAAAAATTTTTTAACTTGATAGCAATGTGGTGCTACACCTATTAGGCAAATTCGACAAAGAAAAGATACCCAAAGGTGCCTTCCTCCCACTTGAACCATCTTAATTTTATTGTGTTGTTATTATATAAGAAAAGAAGACATCACTTAAGATGTCTTCTTTTCTTGTACACTTGGTGTTAAGAAGGTATTTATTGCTTAAAAACCATAAAAAAATATAACAATCATCGAGTAAACCTATTATAGCATCAATAAATAGAGTTTTTATATACATTTTTACATATATATAGATTTATTTATGTTTTATCTATATAGTTAAATTGTCTGTTTCTTGTTTTAATTCGTTTGTTTATTTTGAGTGCTCCAGCAATGGAGCCTTTTTTTATGCAATAAAACATTTTCTTAGCATTACTTAGTTGATCTATATTAACTTTACCCTCTTAAATTATATCTATATTTTACCAAACAATTATGTAGATAACCAGTTTTTTCTAATAATATAGTGAATTGATAATTTTAATGGTAGTTATTAATACTTACAGGAAAATTCAGTATGCAATGGAAACTGAGAAATCAAGAATTATAAAAAACTTATAGTATCTTTTGTAAAAGTATATTTATAATTTGTATATTAACATGTTATAATTTAATTTCTAAAACTACCAAAAAAGGACTGCCAGTAATGGTGGTCTTTTTTAAATTGGTAAGATTGTACTAGGTTGAGCAAAAAAATGGAACCGAAAAAGTTATTTCTAATGAGGATAGCCTTCTTATGATGAAGTTTCATTCAGTGAATCTGCAAGCAAACATAAAAGAAGGAAAAAATTACGATTTTACTTTACGTGGATATAGAGTACCTATACTTTCATGGTTTCCAAATTTAGATGGTGCCGAACCACAAAATTAGCACTATTCTTTAATAAAAAATCCTACTCATTTTTTAATGAGTAGGATTTTTTATTAAAGAGCTATTTCGTATTAATTTGTGCCATCATTTAATATGCTATTTTTAAATGATTTCCAAATTTGATGACTAATTATCTAAATTTCTAAATTCTACAAAGCACTATCAATTAAACAATTATTAAATATATCTTCTCTCTAAAACATCGTATTATCATTAGCTGCTTCACTTGGAATCTCTTGAATTACATCCCAGTGTTCGACAATCTTTCCATCCTTGATACGAAATATATCCACTATAGCAACTCCCTTATCTTGAGAATTAGTACGAGAGTGTACATGAAGAACAACTGTATCCCCTTCAGCTACTACACGTTTAATCTCTGCAGAGGAATTAGGATTTTTAACAAAATCCTCCTTAAAGAAATCCATGAAGGCTTTTCGTCCATCAGCAACAAAAGGATTATGTTGCTTATAATCTTCGCTAACATATTTAGGGATAATATCGATATTATGTTTGTTAAAAACTTCATTATAGAAATCAACTACCATCTTTTTATTCTTTTCATTTTCTTTTACTTCTTTTGATACAGAAGCGACATTTTCACTCTTTATTGAGTTCCCTTTGTTATTACCGTTGGAAGCTTGATATACCAAAGTCGAAACTACTCCTAAAATAAATACAGAAATAATTGTTATGATTAAACTTTTCTCTAATTTCATATATACCTACCTCTTCTACTTAAATAAGTTTTCTTCTATAAAAAGCTTGAAGAAGGAGAAACCTTCCCCAAAATGTAATGTCAGGGGTAATGTTAGGAATTTCATTTATCCTAACCTCCCCCTATACAAGGCATATTAGAAACGATTAATTCTAACTTAATACCTCATTAACAGTTGCACTGTCCACAATTTGAATAAACTTCTTAACCTTATCGTTCTCATCAAACTTATAAAGGTGACCAAAATCTGCTACAAATGACTTCCCTGTAGCTTTATATGTTCCACTATATTTTCCATAAACGATAACAGTATTGTTATTAAAAGCATAAATTTCATCTTTAGCGCTATAGTCATCCCATTCTGTGCCAAGACGTTCATGTACGTTTTTCACTACTTCATCTGGACCTATATAAGTACCTGCATATGGAAACCCAGCAGCTTCTGTCCAAGATACATTTTCACTTAAATACGTTTTGAACGCATCCAATTTCCCTTCGCCAGTTAACACATACGTTTCATGTAATAGTTTTTGATATTTATTCATATCATTAACCCCAAGGCATTTCTTTTGTTACAACTTTTGCACTTAATTCTAATACACCTTTATTTGCATAGCCTGGATATGCTGCTTCAAGTTTTGCCACAAAATCTTTTGAAGTTCCACTTTCCTCAGAAGCTTGAACCGCCGTTCTTAGATAATCCATTGTCGCAGTAAGTGCTTGATTATTTAGGGATTTTTCGATTGATCCATGGCTAGGCACAATTATGTCAGCATGTAATGCTTGTAATACTTTCAAGTTCTCAATCCATGCCTCCATATCCGCTTTTGAGCTAGTATCCGCTAAGAATACATGTATTTCGTTAAATACATCGATACCACCAATTAATACTTTTAGTTCTTTATTAAATAGGCTAGTTCTGTAATGATCTAAGCCTACTAGTTCAAATGTTAACCCCTGAAAATCAATCGCTTTTTCTTTAAATACTTGAGGTAATACCACGTTACTTGGTGCATTTTCTCCAAGGACGTCTTTCCAAACTTTTAATTTCCCTAAGACAGAATGAACGATATGTTCAACAGTAGACTCTGTTGCATACGCTATAGCTTCTGGGTAAAAGGCTTTAATGCTCTCTAATCCAAAGTAGTAGTCTGGATCCCCATGAATAATAAAGATTTTATCTAGAGATAAGTTGTTTTTTTTCAAATACTCTACAATTTCTTTCGAATCAGACTGCGTAAATTTTGAGTTTATTAAAAATGCATGTCCTGCTTTCTCAACTAATGTTGCTGTGACCATAAAGCTTTTTTCGTCCGAACTAAACACCGTTAATTTCACATCTTTTTGATTTGTATCGATTGTTTTAAACATAGTATGTTATTCTCCTTTTGTTAAAGTTATTAACTAATCATCATATTTTTATCTTGTTCCGATAAAGTGAAACTTTAATCAGTGGGGGTTTTGTTCATCCCCCACTGATTATTAGTTGAACCAATCGGACTTTTACGGACAGTTGATCCCCCACCTAACTTCTTTGCTTCCACTGAATTTTGAGGTGGGGGTCTTACTGCCCGTTAAAGCGGGATAAAATCTCCCACTCCCATTTATCTGAAAGTGTAATAGTACTAGCGAATATTCCGGAGATGAATGTCAGATGGCCTAAGATAACATGTTTGCTACTATATCCTAAATTTTCTTAATATAAATTTTTAAAACGCGCTTCAATTTTATCCGGTGTCATTACGCCACCACCAATAGGAATAATTTGATTATCCTTTTGTAAAAGTAATGAAGGATAGCTATTAACATCAAGCTGTCGAACTTTATTGAAATCATTTTGGACATCTATTATTGTTTCTTGAGCGTTTAAACGTTCCAATACTTGTTCAGGGTCCAAACCATGCTCGATTGCAATTTTGCGATATGTTTCAGGATCACTCAGACTTTGGCCCTCATAATAAAACGCTTTTTGCATAGCCGAAGTGAATTCTAATAAACGGTCTGGCGCTAATGAGCGTAAAGCTGAAAAGCCAATTGCAGCATCTTTCGAATTCATTTTAAAAGTCCCTTCCTCCACCAATTTTTGATAGGAAGGACCAAATTCAGCACCTGTAAGTTGATTAATTCTTTTATTTCCTTCTTCTATATATGAGAAGTTTTTCATTGGTAAATTATCTAAAAATAGCCCTCCACATAAAACCGTTAATGGTACTTCAGTGTGGTTTTTGTAAAATCCTTTAATACTTTCTGAAAAACCATAGCACCATCCACAATATGCATCCCATACGTAAATAAGATTATCTTGTTTCGTCTCCATTTAAATCTCCTACCTTTTTTTTATTATCCAGCTCAACTAAATTTTTGGTTTATATAGGTACATCTTTTTATACCTTGTTCTTTTTTAGATACCTTACTATATTTCCCCAAAACTAATATTTCCAAAGAAAGATCCACCAAGGTTTTTAACAAAAGATAACATTGCACCTTATTGCTCCGTAACAGAAAATACTAAAGCTTGGAATATGCATTGATTTGAATGTGTTAGTAACTTTCTACACCGGGTGGCAACGTATGGACCACCATCCTTAATTAAATATATAAATCATATTTTTAGCAGATATTAGTTGTAACTAAATTAATTACATCTTTATGTAACTATTTTAGTTACAACTAATATAGAAGTCAATTCTTTTTTTCGAAAACATTAAATTTCTACATTAATCTACAACCAATCCCACTCTTTAAAAAAATATATCAACGATTATTCGATTATATCGATCGTAACTCCGAATATATCAACGTTTCGACACAACATATCGATTTACCGACAAATTTCGAGCGCGTTATCTCCTAAACTAACAACCAATCCCACATCACGTTCACCTACAAAGAAAAAAAGCACCAGGTCCCCCCGATGCTTTCCCCCACTCTAAAACAAATGACAAGCCACCTGATGCCCCTTCGCAATCTCAACCATCTTCGGTACTTCCTGTGCGCATTTTTCAGTGGCGAATTTGCAGCGCGTTCTGAATTTGCAGCCGGATGGTGAGTTGAGTGGGCTTGGTACTTCTCCTTGCAAAATGATCCGTTCTTTGCCTATGTTTGTTGGATCTGGTTCTGGCATGGATGAGAGTAGTGCTTGTGTGTATGGATGTGCCGGTTTTGTGTATAGGTCTTCACTGTCGGCAATTTCTACTATGTTTCCTAAGTACATGACTCCGATGCGGTCTGATATGTGTCTTACCATAGATAGGTCATGTGCGATGAATAAATATGTGACTCCTGTTTCTTCTTGGATGTCTTGCAGCATGTTTACGACTTGTGCTTGGACTGAGACATCGAGTGCTGAGATTGGTTCGTCACATAGGATAAAGTCTGGTTTTACAGATAATGCACGCGCGATGCTAATGCGCTGGCGCTGGCCTCCGCTAAATTCGTGCGGGTAGCGATATAAGTGTTCTTCTTTTAATCCTACCTTTTTCAGAAGGTCTAAAATGATTTCTTTTTGTTCTTCTTTTTCGTAAGAACCGTGAATGTTCATCGGTTCGCTAATAATTTGGAATACATTCATTGCCGGGTTTAATGATGCGTATGGATCTTGGAAAATGATTTGCATTCGTTTTCGATATTCTTTTAGTTCACTTTCCTTTAAACTTGCGATGTCTTTTCCGTCGAATAAAACGTTACCTGAAGTGACATCGTGTAAACGAATGATGCTTCTTCCTGTCGTTGATTTTCCGCAGCCCGATTCTCCTACTAGTCCGAATGTTTCACCCTTTTTAATTGTAAAGCTTAGGTCATCGACTGCTTTTAATTGCTCTGTTTTTCTGCCGAATAGTCCTTTTTTAATAGGAAAATACTTTTTTAAGTTCCGAACTTCAATTAAGTTTTCTTCATGCATGAAAATCACCTACCGCCCTATCGTTTAGCCAGCACATGGAACGTCTTTCGTTTCCGATTTCAAAATATGGTGGACGTTCTTTTTCACAAATGTCCATCGCATGCGGGCAACGCTCTGCGAATGGGCAACCTTGTGGCGGGTTTAATAAGTTTGGTGTTACACCTTGAATAGGAGCGAGTCTTTCTTTTACGCCGTTCGATATTTTTGGCAGAGAGTTTAATAGTCCTTTCGTATATGGATGATTCGGCGATTGGAAAATATCAAGTACAGGTCCTTCTTCCATAATAAGCCCGCCGTACATAACGATAACGCGCGTACAGTTTTGCGCGACGATTCCTAAGTCATGCGTAATAAGAAGTAACGCCATATTCGTTTCGTTTTTTAAGTTTTTCATTAAATCTAGTATTTGCGCCTGTATCGTTACATCAAGTGCAGTCGTCGGTTCGTCAGCAATAAGAAGGTCCGGATTACAAGACATCGCCATTGCGATCATAACCCGCTGCTTCATACCTCCGCTTAGTTCATGCGGATATTGTTTCACCCTTTCTTCTGGTGAAGAAAGACCGACTTGTTTTAACAAGTTGACCGCGATTTGCTCTGCTTCTTTCTTTTTCACTTTTTGATGACGTATAATTACTTCCATCATTTGTTTCCCAATTTTCACGACCGGATTTAGCGCTGACATTGGGTCTTGAGAGATAAGTGAAATTTGATTTCCTCTAATAGAACGCAATTCTTTTTCAGATTTAGAAAGTATGTTTTCATTATGAAAAAGGATTTCCCCTTCTTTCACTTTTCCTGGTGACGTAACGAGAGACATAACGGACTTCGCCATTACACTCTTTCCGCTTCCAGATTCCCCAACGATACCAACTACTTCTCCTTTATTTAAGCGAAATGTAACGCCGCGAACCGCTTCAACTTCGCCACTTTCTATGAAAAAAGAAGTCTTTAAATTTTTCACTTCTAGTAGTTTTTCAGACACGCTTCTCACTCCTTTCACGTAACACTTTAGTTTTCATTTCCAGCTCCTTTTGGCGCGAAAGCTTTCTTCAATGCTTCACCAATTACGTTAAAACTAAGTACCGTTAAAAGGATAAGGAATCCTGGGAAGAGTGTTAAATACCAAGCTTCACCAATATATCCTTGCGCATTGTTTAGCATGCTGCCCCAAGAAGAATCTGGTTCTCTAATACCTAAACCTAAAAAACTAAGTGATGATTCCATTAAAATCGATGTCGCAATTGTTAATGTCGCAGCGATAATAATGGTTGATAAAATGTTAGGAATGATATGTCTTACAATAATCATAAGTGATTTTTGTCCTGATACTTTTGCGTATAAAACGTACTCACGCTCTTTTACAGATAACGTTTCTGCCCTTACAATACGGGCGGTGTCCATCCATGTTAGTAATCCGATAATAAGAACTAACGTCGTAATTCCTGGTTTTAAATACGCATTTAATAGTAGCATTAAAAAGAATGATGGAATTGACATAAGTACTTCAACAACCCTCATTAAGAAGTTGTCTAACTTTCCACCAAAATATCCGCTAATTGTTCCAACTGCGGTACCGATTGTAATAGAAACAACCATCGCAAGAAAACCGACCGCAAGTGAAACTCGTCCACCATATAACGCTCTCGTTAAGTAATCTCTTCCGTAATCATCCGTTCCGAAAGGATGACTCATACTTGGTTCTTGTAAGCGATCTGGAATCGACATTTTGCTAGGATCGTACGGCGATACGAATGCGAAAATTGATGCGACCGTTAAAATCGCAAGTATAATAACTCCCATTGCAACAAACTTATTTTTCGTAAAGCTATGTTTTATCGTTTGAAATCTCCTATTATTCATTCCAAATCACCCCCTCATTCGAATGCGCGGATCTACTACGCCATATAAAATATCAGCAATTAAGTTACCGAGAATTAACATGAATGATGATAGTAATGTAATTGCCATGATAATCGGATAATCAAATCTAAAAATAGCATTTACCCCAAGTGAACCAAGACCCGGCCATGAAAATACTGTTTCCGTAATAAATGCTCCGCCTACTAAACTTGGAATCGATAATCCGAAAATTGTAATGATCGGTATTAATACATTTCGAAGTACGTGATTAAATAACACCGTTTTCTTTGAAGCGCCGTACGCATATTGAATTTGTACATATTCTTCTTCTAATTGCTGAATCGTACTTGAACGAATATATCTCATATAAACAGATACGTTTTGGAACGCTAGCACCATGCAAGGTAAAATGCCGTGTTGCACAATATCCCAAACAGAATCTTTACCTACGGTGCGCATACCCATACTCGGAAGTAGGTCCAATTTTAAAGAGAATAAGTAGACTAATAGTAGTGCAAACCAGAAAACCGGCATAGAAATACCAACGTATGAAATAAAGTTTACAATGCGGTCAAAGAATGAATTCTTTTTCACACCTGTAAATAGTCCAAGTGGTATTGCGATTACGAATGAGACGAGTAAAGATGATCCCATTAAGCCGATTGTTGCGGGTAATCTTTCTGCGATAAGATCTAAAACAGGACGATGATTTTGAAGTGAATAACCAAAGTTCCCTGTTAAAATGTTTTTTAACCATAAAAAATACTGCACGTAAATTGGTTGATCTAGTCCTAAACTTTTACGAATACGCTCCACATCAATTGGACTCATATTTGGCGTTACAAAGTTTCGAACAGGATCCCCCGGCGCTAGCTTTATTAATAGAAAAGAAATAATAGAAATAACAAATAAAAGCGGAATTGCATTTAAAAGCCTCTTCGCAATTACTTTATACACAAACTTCCCCCCTCAAGCTAAAGAAGCTGATTTCCACCAGCTTCTTTATTGTTTCTTATTTCACTTCATAAATCTTAGATAGATCTTCAAACATTGTGACAGGAATTGCTTTCGCTTCTTTTAATCCATCAAACTTTTTATCTACTGCAATAACTGCTTTCGGATACGCAATTGGTAGATAAGGTACATCTTCTCTAGCTGTTTCTTGAATTTTATGGTATAGCTCTGCACGTTTTGTTTTATCTGTTTCAACTGCAGCTTCTTCCCATAACTTATCGAAATCAGCGTTTTTATATCGTGCATAGTTGTATTCAGCATTACTTAAGAATAGGCTTTTATATGAATCTGGCTCAGGTCCCATTATGTAACCACCAAATGTAATGTCATATTCTTTATTCTCTTTATCTAAGCCTTTTTCACTTGCCGCACTAGCATCTAATGCATTTAGTTCAACTTCTAAGCCAACTTCTTTTAATTTTTGTTGTGTATAAAGCGCTAAGCTTTCCATAATTTTATTATTCGTGACATACATCACACGTACTTTTTCTTTATCTTTCACACCAGCTTTTGCTAATAAATCTTTCGCTTCTTTTTTATCATACTTATAGCCTTTAATATCTTTCGCATAATACATAGCGTCTGGCGTTAAGATTGAATTTGCTGGTTCTGCAAATTCACCCGAAACGAATGCTGAGTTAATCATTTCTTTTTTATCTAACGCATGCGCAATTGCTTGGCGCACTTCTTTTTTCTTCATCAAATCTGTATTCATGTTATAAGATAAGTAGAATAATCTACCTTCAGGGAATGTCACCATTGAGAAGTTCCCAGTACTATCTAGTTTTTTAAAGTCTTGCGGCTCAATCATTTTCATGTTGATTTGACCATTTTGCAGTGAAACATTTGCTGTATTACGGTCTTTTACAACGCGGTATACGATAGAGTCTAATTTAGCTTTCCCACCTACATAATCATCAAATCGATCTAATGCAACATACTCATCTGATTTATACTCTTTAAACTTAAACGGCCCTGATCCTACAGGCTGTAAGTTTTTCTTACTCTTCGCTAAATCTGCTTCCCCTTCAAATACATGTTTCGGAATTGGGAAGAAATCATTCATTACACCTTCGAAAGATGCGCTTACTTGTGGTAAAACGAATTGAGTTGTTAACTCATCTACCTTTTTCACCTCAAGCGGCTTTCCTTTAAAAATAAAGTTTTCACGACTTGAGCTATTTTGCTTCTCATCCAAAATAGATTGGAATGTAAATGCTATATCGTCTGATGTAATTTTCTTACCATCATGCCATTTCAAATTATCTTTTAATTTCAATGTCCACGTTAATTGATCTTCTGAAGGCGTAAAGCTCTCAGCAAGAACAAACTTTTTCTTACCGTCTTCCATATGATATAGCGGCGCATATAAAGCCTGCTGCACAGTTAATGACACACGATCATTCGCATAAAGCGGATTCATCGTATCTGGATTATCGCTAACACCAATCGTTAACGTTCCTCCATCTTTCGGAGTCCCTGATTTACTAGTGCCCGCTTGCTTCGAATCTTTTTCCCCTGAACAAGCAGCTAATGCAATAAATAATAGTAGGACAAATGGTAATACAAACAACTTCTTCTTCATATTTCGACCCCTCTCGACTATTTACACCTATAAGAAAACTCGGAATTAATACCGAGTTTTCTTATAGGTTTTAAATTACCACTACCCGTATGTATTGTCAAACTTTTTCGCAAAGGTAGAAAGTTTGTAATCTATTAATGCATTCTTGCGATAAACTATATTTATGCGGAGGAGAAAATAAAAAGACCACGAATAAGTAGCCTCATAAAATGAGTTAAAAAACTATCAACTTACAGAAAATCCCTCTAAAATGATTGTTATATATGACCGAAAATGTAGAATGGGATTAAAGACAAAAAACACATTTAGGAGGTTATCATGACATTTGATGAACTGAAAAAAAACAAACCAACAACCCAATGGATTGAGAATGATGAAGATGGGGAATTTTTCACTGAAGAAAATATAAGTGCAACAAATAAAGTTCTTGATACTTACATAAATAATTTAGAGAAATTGGGAAAAAATCCAACTGAAATTGAAATAATGCATGTTGTTAAAGAGGTTGTTCTTAACATAAATGAATTAAATGACGAACATGACTATTTTATTGAAACAATGGAAAGAGAAGATCTCTATGAATTTATCGATACAGCAGCACGAATAGCTGGCTTAGAATCCGAGGAAGATATAACAGAAGAATGGCGAGAATGGTAAAAAGTTGCACCTCTAATTGTTAGAGGTGCAGCTTTTTTCATATACCAATTGAATGAATGATGTGATGTCCGCGCAGAATTCATATATTCAAACATAATATTAAAAGTATTTAATTATAAATACTAGCACACCCATCCTGACAAAAAAGACCACCAAAAGGCAGTCCCTCAAAACTCAATCTTATTCCCTACTCCTTGCTCCACCGCTTTCTCATACAAATACTTCGCAACGATAATATCCACTACCGCCAAACCAACTGATTTGAAAATAGTAATCTCTTCATTATTTTCGCGTCCAGCTTTTTCTTTGCTTATAATTTGACCAAGTTCAGCGTGAATGGCGTTTGCTTTGAATAGACCTTCTTTTATCGGAACTTGAAGGTCTCCTGTTTCGTCTAGTGCTGCTTCTTTTGATTCAACTACTACTTTGTTTGCTTTAGCTATGGCATGTGAGGGTAGTTCTTGCATGCTCGGTCTGAATGAGCCGACGGCGTTTACGTGGACGCCTTTTTGTAGTGTTTCTGAGAAGACTGGTGTGGATGCATTCGTAGTTGTGACGATGATGTCTGCTTCGCTTATTGCTTCATTCGCATTGGTGTGAACATATGCAGGTTTGTTGAATCTCTCTTGTATATACTCCGCAAATGCATACGCCTTTTCCTCTGTTCGATTGTATAAAATGACTTTTTCGATAGCTCTTACCGCAAATACAGCTTCAGCAATTCCTTTCGCTTGTTCACCCGTGCCGATAATGCATAAAGTTTTTGCGTTATGACGAGCTAAATATTTTGTCGCTACTCCTGATAAGGCGCCTGTTCGGATCATCGTTAAGTACGATCCTTCTAAAAGTGCGAGCGGTTCTCCCGTTTGAAAGTCTGATAGCATCACAATCCCGTTGATCGTTTTCTTTCCTATCTGTTTATTTTGCAGGACTACCGTTACTATTTTTACTCCAAGCGCCTCAAGCCCTTCCGCTACTGAAGGCATAATTAATGCCGTATTTTGCTCGTTCGCAAATGGTAATGAGCCCCTTATTGGTGTAATCGTTCTTTCTGCGGAAAATTCTTTTAAAGCAAGCGCCGCGTATTCAATAACTTCATTCATATTTACTAAGTTTCTTTGTTCGTTCGCGCTTATGACTAGCATATCTTTCCACCCCCTCCTCTTATCCTAACAAAAATCCTCGATTCAAATCATCTCTCGGGTCTACAACGAACTGATGAAATCCTGTAATAAAGGCATTCCCCGTTAATTTTGGAACGACAGCTTCATATGTATCTACTGCGGTTACCGACAATACTTCCCCCTCGAATTTCCCGTCAGTAATGCATTCATGGACGAAAATTTCTCCCTTTTGTAAAGCATCTTTTCCAAAAAGAGTTGCGATTCTTGCGGAAGTTCCTGTACCGCAAGGAGAACGATCTACTTGCCCATCAGCAAAGATTGTTACATTTCGTAAAGTTGCGTCTTCTCCTTTCGGTTCATCTGAGAAAATAACGCCGTATATCCCTTTTAATCCTTCTTCAAGTGGATGCTTCACTTCCATTTTGCTCTCGATGTAGTGCTTAATTTTACCGCCCCACGCTTGAATAGCAGATAAATCCTTGAAATCAACTTTCAAACCAAATTCTTTACAGTCTACTACCGCATAAAAAGCTCCGCCAAACGCGATATCTACTTGAAATTCATAGTCATCTATTTTAATAGGAACGTCTTTCTTATATACAAATGAAGGAACATTTTCAAATGATACGGACTCTACTTCGCTCCCGTTATATTTTGCATACGCAATGACTTCCCCAGCAGGGCTATCAATAATGAACTGTTGTTTCTCACCTGTCACTTCAAACATACCTGTTTCAATTCCGACTGTAATAACAGCAATAATGCCATGACCACACATCGTACTCCATCCTTCGTTGTGCATAAATAATACGCCAAAGTCAGCATGAGCACTTGCAGGCGGTGTAATGATACAACCGTACATACCGTGATGTCCTCTCGGTTCATACATAAGAACTTCGCGAAGATGGTCCAAATGTTCCATGCAGTAGGCGCGTCTTTCCAGCTGCGTTTCTCCTTTTATTTCTGGCACACCACCCGTAATAATTCGAAGCGGCTCCCCAGCTACGTGTGCATCAATCGTTGTATATATTTTACTAACCTTCATTTCGATCTCTCCCCTATATGTTGATACTATTTCCAACGCAAGTATCATGCCAAAGCGTATAGCATTACTTTTTTCAAATCCCCTCAGTAATGTGTATTCTTTTTTCAACAAATTCATATACAACTGTCTACTTTTTTATACACGGCTTGGACGTTACGTTATAAAACACCTCGATAACTTTGCAATTTCACTGGTATACACATGCAAAATTCCTTTTATCATTATTATTTTCAATGTAAAGTTACTTCGCTCCCAAACATATACTGTTCAAAAGCAAAAAGGAAGTGATCCCATGTATTACGGAACAAAAGGCTGGTACGTAGCTGAACTAAAAAAATTAGGCGTACGCTATCATGAAGGACGAAAACTAGAAAGTTACCGCGGACACATCTTGCGCAATTTACTACTTGCACAACAAGAGAAATTAAAAGAACAGTAATATTCTAATGTAACGATATCGGCGATTCTCGGAATATATCAGCGATTCAACACAATATATCAGCGATTCAACACAATATATCAGCGATTTTTTAAATTTATCGGCGATTCGACATGCAATATCGACTTACAGACAAATTTCGCTAATTCATCTACCTAAACCACCAACCAATTACACATCAATACAAACAAAAAAGGTCACCCGTTTGGGTGACCTTTCTTTCTTATTCACAAACAAGAATCTGTCTAGTAAATGATCCTTTTCTTGTAATACAGCGATCTGTAATTTCGAATCCTGCTTCATGGATCATGTCGTCCATTGTTTCCATCGTGACAACGACTACTTTTTTCGCGATGCGGCGTGCACTTGAGAGAATTGATAGTTGATCTTCTGGTGTGGCGTGCGTAAATAGGTCGTACGGCATATCGATAATGGCAACGTCGTAGTTCTCAGTAATTTCCTCGATTGGACCTTTTGTTACTGTTCCTTCAAATCCGAAATGCGCGATATTTTTTCTCGTTCCAAGAACTACAAGTGGATTTATATCTCTACCAACGATGTTAATCCCCATAGAAAGTGCTTCTACTACTACTGTTCCAATACCGCAGCACGGGTCAATTGCTCGTACTCCCTCTGGATTTGGTACAGCGATATTTGCAACTGATCTCGCAACACGTGTGCTAAGAGATGTCGAATAACTATGCGGTTTTTTTATGTGATGATACCAAACGGGTTCGCTTTCTACATAGTGCCCGAAGTACCAGCGTCCTCCAAGAGGAACAATCCCGAATACACGCTCTGGATTACGAACATCCGCTTCTCCTTCAATATGCATGCCGAGGTCTCGTTCAATAAGACGTCTTTCTCCATATTCAATTTTATTCTCTCCAACGAGGTCATTGATTTTAACGAAGATAACTTTAAATGTCGCTCCCGCCAAATCAATTTGTTCCACTTGTTTTAAAATGCTTTCTAAGTCGTCCCCTTCATACATAACCTCAACGCGCTCTTTTATAAACGCACTTCTACTCGGGTCAATTTTGACATCACTTTTTAAAATATTAACGTGGGACTCCATTCCAAAGAACGAGCGCATTTCCAAGTAACATAAAGCACGCTCCTCCTCACGAAATGCATACGTATATATACAGGCAGGTGTTTTACTATGATTATTCAATCTATTATCATCCTCTATCGTTTAAAATTCTTCTGATTACAATTACTCAAATACTTTTCTTTTGTATATAAAATTAAATGATATCATATGCCGGAAATAAAGAGAAACGTTAATAAATAAAAGAGACTGCCAATGGCAATCTCTTATTATTTATTAACGGAAAGAAGACACGTTGTTACCCATTTCTTCATAGTAATCTAAAATACCTTGATAAATAGCTTCCGCTGCACTTTGTCTCTGCGCTGGTGTAGCTATTTTATCTGCATCACTTTTATTATCTACAAATGCTAATTCTGCTAATACAGCTGGCATTGTATTTTCTCTAATTACGTATAAATCGCCTTTTTTCACACCACGATCTTTTGTTCCCAGTGCATCTACAAGACGCTCTTGAATTTTTTCTGCTAGTAAACGACTTTCTGATACGTTAGGATTTGTTCCTCTTGCTGTCGCTGATTCATAGTAGAACGTTTCTGTACCTTGTCCATTTTTCTCTTCCGTGCCATTACCATGAATACTTACAAAAATATCCCCATTATTTTTTTGAGCAAATTCTACACGTTTCTTTAAAGAATCAGAAGCACTTGTTCCTGGACGTGTATCATCTGTACGAGTGAATAACACAGTAAATGGTGTCTTTTTCTCAAATATTTTCTGTAATCGTAGTGATACATCTAATACAGTTTCACTTTCTTTCTCATAATAACCTGGATTACCTGAATCCGCTCCCCCATGACCTGGATCAATGATAATCGCTTTGCCCTCTAAGAAGTTACCTTGCTTGACTGGATTTAATTGATTTTTATTAACCCATTGGAAACCAGCGCCCATACGGATACGAATCCAGCTGCCGTTCTCTTCAATAACAGTTACTTGTTGTGCGTTATGTGTTCCCATTACTTTTGAAGAAGAAGAAGCTTCTGCATAAGTAGTGAATCCTTCATTAATAACTTCTGTTTTCTCTACTAAAGGTGTCCATTTATCACCTTTACTTGTTGCAATTTTGATCCATCCATCTCGTTCTTCTTTAATTTCAACCATTTGTGGATTATGCTGATTTGCACTAATCCCAGAACTTAATGATGGTGCGTGATATGTAATGAATTTTCTATCTATGTACATTTTCTTTGTTTCTACTGGACGATCACTATTCTTGCTAAATTTATCTGTTTGCGCAGTAAGTTGAGCTGCTTGTTCACGCGTAATAGAATCATTCGGTTTCCAGCCATTCTCTGTACCTAACGAAAGTTTTAATTCTACTAAAATATTAACTTCTTCTTTACCCCAATGATTCTCTAAATCAGCAAATTTTGTAGGAACTGGTCCTGTTACTTTGCTTTTCAGATTATATGCTCTTACAAGCATAGCTGCCATTTCAGCACGAGTTACTTTTCCTTCAGGATCAAATACTCCTGGTTCTCGCCCTTTAATAATATTCTCTTTTTCCATGGCTGCAATAAATGAAGCTGCCCAATTATTTTTTGCATCATTATAAGACGGCTTTGCATTTGGATCTATTTTAGCACCAATTGCTGTTGCGATAATCTTTGCTGCCTGAGCACGTGTTAAATTTCCGTATGGCATAAAGTTACCATCTGGCATACCGTTAATTACATTTCTCTCTACTAAATAATAAATTGCGTCTTTTGACCACGCACTATCTGAAACATCAGGAAATTTCTTCGTTTCTGCTAAACTACTAATTGGATGTGCTAGTAAATTTGCTGCTAATAAACCTGCGGCTATTGCTTTGTACTTCATGAAAAATAAATCTCCTCTCAAAACTTCATATTCATTCATTTTTTTAATCAAGCTAACTAAAAAATATTAACTATTAATTAATTCCTTTCATAGTGTATAACATTATATATCTATAGTAAATACGTTTCCGGCCGTATAAAAAAAATCGCATATATATAACTTATAATGAATGTATATAAAAAGCTTTAATCAGCCCTCACCAATCGGGCTTTTACGGGCAGCCCGCCCCCATCTAACTTTTTTGCTTTCGCTGAATTTTGAGGTAGTGGTCTTACTGCCCGGCAAATAGCGGGATAAAAAAGCGATTAGGACATGTCTCCTAATCGCTTTGCCAAATAAAAAGCTGATTAAAAATAATATCTTTAATCAGCTCTCTATTATCTATGAAATTATTCTTCAATTAAATTAGACATTACATATGCATACACTAATGCTTCTGTATGCGCAATAGAACTTTCATGCGTACGTTCAAATGCGTGGGAAGAATCAATACCCGCTCCAATTAACGCATGTTTCACATCAAATCCCGCGCGAATCGCAGCTGATGCATCAGATCCGTAGTACGGATAAATATCTACTTTATATTCAATATGATTCGTTTTCGCAAGCTCTACTAAATGTTTGCGCAGTGCATAATGATACGGGCCGCTAGAGTCTTTTGCACAAATAGATACTGTATATTCATCAGATGCTTGTCCATCACCTAACGCTCCCATATCAACTGCTAAGTATTCAACAGTTTCTTCTGGAATGTTAGAGTTACCACCGTATCCAATCTCTTCATTATTAGAAATTAAGAAATGCGTCGTATATGGTAATGTTACGTTTTCGTCTTGTAATCTTTTAATTAATTTTAATAAAATTGCAACACTTACTTTGTCATCTAAATGACGTGATTTTATGTATCCACTCTCTGTAATTTGAACGCGCGGATCAAATGAAACGAAGTCTCCTACTTCAATTCCTAATTCGCGTACTTCATCAGCTGAAAATACGCGCTCATCAATACGAACTTCAATATTTTTCTCATCGCGTTTTGCTTCACCTGCATCTTTATATACATGTACAGATGTTTGATGCATTAAAATCGTTCCTGTATATGTCTTGCCACTTGATGTTTCAATTTCGCAATATTCCCCTTCTACAGAGTTCCAGCGAAATCCACCAATCATAGAAAGACTCAGGCGACCATCAGGCTTAATTTCTTTCACCATCGCACCTAACGTATCAACGTGTGCCGTTAATAAGCGGTGCTGCGCATCATTCTTCCCTTTTACCGTTAAAATAAGAGCTCCCTTATTATTACGTTTCGTTTCTACGTTCCACTCACTGACATAGTTTTCAATGAAATTAATAATTTTTGCTGTATTTCCAGATGGACTTGGAATAGAGACAAGCTCCTTAATCAGTTCCATCGTTTCTTTCGCATGATGTGCCATTGTCGTTTCCTCCTCATTTTCTCTACTATTCAGTATACAAAATTCGCCAGAAAACCTCTACTTATATGGCCTAATTTTCTAAATTGTAGTAAAATTCTTTTTAGTATACAAAAGGAGCCTTGAAATATGAATATATCAAAAAAATATATACACATTGCACTCATTTGGTTTTTAGCATCATTATTTTGTTTACAAATCTCTTATGCCGTTCATACTACTACTTCTATTACAATCGGCTGGATATTAACAGCTATCTTCTTCATTATTAGCTTCATTGCAACAAGAAAGCATAGCGTTACTCATTAACGCTATGCTTTTCCTATAAAACTATTCTTCTGAAACGTCTAATAAATAAATCCCTTTTTCAAATCCACCGCGCTCTATCTCTTTTTGCTTACGAAGGCGTTCTACATCTTCAATCGATGCACCTTCTGCACGTGCTAATGAGATGATAACTTCTAGCGCATCCGCAAGAGAATCTAGCGCATGTTCGCGTTCTTTCATAGAAGCAAATTCACGAATTTCTTCCGTTCCAATTTTCGCTAAAGCTTGTATGTATGCTTGCCCTGTTAATTTTTGTGCTGTATATGTTTTTCCAGACATTAAAATCTTCTCTGGAACACGATCTCTTACTAACTTGTTATATGCTGACATCATTCATCCTCCTATATTTAATAACATCCGAGCTCTGCTTTATAGAAAAACCATTTTTTCTTCACGCACGCACTTAACATATCAATTCCTGATCCATGTGCTCTTACATGCGGAAAGAAATAGTGCTCTAAGTCTTCTTCCTTACCATATAGAGTTTGATACTCATCTGGAATCGCTTCTTTTTTCACATCTTTTTCTTTCGTCACCTCGTCAGAAAATGCAACACTTGGATGTCCCTCAAAAAATAACGCAGTCCGAACTGCCAAAGATGGTGTACTATGCAAAACAGAATATGTAAGCAAAATAATAGTAATAACACCGATCATTTTCTTCATGTATTACTCCTTAAAAAAAGTGCTAACACAATTATACTAAAATGTGTTAGCACTTTCTCCCCTTTATCCCGAATTAACGAGCTAATAATCAGTGAGGAATGGACAAAATCCTCACTTCACTTTATTCCCCTTTAAATGCTGGTAAACGTTTCTCTAAAAACGCAGCAATTCCTTCTTTATGATCCGCTGTTTGTCTCATTGCATATTGACCACGCTTTTCTAATTGCAATGTTTGCTCTAAATTAGAGCGATTTACTTCACATAAAATTTGCTTCGTTTGAATCATTGCTTTAATCGGTTTTTGTGACCATTCATTAATTTTTTGTTTCACAGCCGTTTGGAAATCTTCGCCGATTACTTCATCAATTAAGCCGATATCAAGCGCTTCTGTCGCTGATAACTTCTTACCTTCCCAAATAATTTGCTTCGTCATATTTTCACCGACACGCTTTTGAAGGAAGAAATGACCGCCTCCATCTGGAATTAAAGCGATTCCAATAAAGTTCATTGCAATAACAGATGATATATCCGCCATTACATAATCAGCTGTTAACGCAATACTTAACCCAAGACCTGCAGTCGGTCCATGAATTGCACTAATAACAAGCTTTGGCATCGTATATAATGTCACGACAACTTCAGAAATGGTATTCATAATGCCATCAAACTTACTTTCATCATTACTTGAAAGCATCGATTTAATATCCCCACCCGCAGAAAAACCACGGCCGTTCCCACATAACACAACGATATGCGCAGAACTTTCCGCTACTTCTTTCAACTTTTGTAATAACTCTTTTAAGGTCGGCTCATCCAACGCATTTAACACCTCTGGGCGATTGACCATAACCGTTGCAACGTGGCCTTCATATTTCACAACGACAGATTCTGTTTTACTTGTTATTTCCATTATATATACCCCTCTTTTCTCCATAAAGATTATACTTATATAATTATAGAAAACCACTGAAAAATCCTTCTTTTTTCTCAATTTTCTGTCTAATAATCTCGCAATTTGTACATTTACCGTATAAAACATACAATTCCGTTGAAAAATATAGAAATTAAAGTCGGTTTATCCATGCTTTTCATCTATTTACCATTACAATGAAATGGTGTATTCTTAAGTTTGATAAAAAACAAATATTGAAATTCATTCGCCTTACTATGTAAAAAAGGCTTTATACCCATCTTTTGGGTGTTGTAATAAAGGAATGAAGAACTGGAGGAACATATGGTTAATAAGTTGAAACAAACGGATAACTACTTCCCACATTTCCTATTGCTATTCATTGTGTTTCAACCAATTTTAGATTTATTAACATCTTTTTCAATCTATATACTACACATGAGCGCAACAGTTGGAGTTGTAGTCCGTTTCGCCTTTATGCTTCTTGCATTAGGGTACCTACTTCTTCATCACAAACAACAAGATGCGAAAAAGTACATCCTCTATTTATGCTTACTCGGGATCGCACTCGCAATCGGTCTTGTAAATAATATGATGGTTAAATCTCCAGTTTCATTTGGAGAAGAAGTTAAATTCATCTTAAAGAGCGTATATCCAATTGTGCTACTGTTTGGATATATTATCGCCTTTAAAGAGCTAAAAAATAAAGAGTATGTATTCCATAAAATCATTACATATTTCTTATATGCAACTTTAATTTTAAGCATTACAATGATTGTCGCAATGCAAACTGGAACGGATTTCCCAAGCTATCCTCACTCAAAAATCGGTTCAAGAGGTTGGTTCTTCGCTGGAAATGATTTAAGTTCTCTTTTCGCCATTATGTTCCCAATCATTGTCTTATATTCGATTCATAAAACAACTTCTTTCTCGAAAATATATTACTGGATTCCAACAATACTTGCGATGTATGCAAGTATTATGGTCGGAACGAAAGTCGGATATGGCGCAATTGTTATTACATTAGGCGTAGCACTTTTCTTCTCATTCATTGAATATATGATAAATCGTAAAAAAGAAGGAAAAGGATTCACACATATTGTAAATACCGTTGTTGTCGCAGTTATACTAGGAGGTTTAATTGCTCTTACACCGCATACTCCTATCGCAAAAAATATGGGCATTCACATGCAAATATACGAATACAAAAAATCAGTACAAGAAGAGAAAGATCGAAAAGAAGGAAAAGTAATTAAAGCAGATCCAGAAGATGCAAAAAAACATGCAAAAGGTGAACTTACAGATTCTGAAGTAAAAAGTTTAATTTACAGTGATCGCGACAAATTTTTAAAAACATACAAACAATACTATAAAGACGCACCGCTTTCACAAAAACTATTCGGAATGGGTTACGCTGGTAACTACACAGATAAAATTAAATTAATTGAAATGGACTTCCATGACCTATTTTTCGCATTTGGAATTGTCGGTTTCCTTATTTACTTAATACCTCTTCTATACTTTGGTATTAAATTATTTATCCGCATGATCACAAACTTTAAGAAAATCATGAAAGTAAAGTATATGTTATTAGCGAGCACACTCGTTCTATCACTTGGCATCGGCTTTATGTCTGGCCACGTATTAACAGCGCCAGCCGTTAGTATTTTCTTCGTTGTTATACTCGCTTATATCATTGTTGATTTTGAAATTGAATAAAAAGAAGGTGCTACGAAATATTAGTAGCACCTTCTTTTTTATTTAATTAATGTTTTACGTATTCTAAGCTTTCTTTTGCAATATACGCTTCTGTTACAGTAGGATTATCTGAAATAACTTTAACCCACGCTTTTCCATTTATTATTTCTTCACCAGTAACTGTAACAACTACATTTGTATTTAAACGATACAGTCGCTCATTTGATATACTAGGATTCTTTTTCACTTCCACGTTATTCATCACACGTGCAAGTTTGTACTTGTTGTATTCTTTTTTACCTAAATAAGAATCAAAACGGTTCATATGCCCCGCTACTTTTTTACCCCAGTTCGCATCAGATGCATATTTCGCATTTAAACCAGCAGCTTTATCACCTGTATATGTTGCTGTATAACGCCAATGTCCTGGATTTAAATATCCTTCATTCATGTATAATTTTGCTGCATGTTCAATACAATCTTCTTTTGAATTGAATGCTTCTCCGTTACCATACGGACTATCGTCTGTTGCTTTTAAACCAAATAAATTATTTTTGTCTTTTGCAAGAGCGCTTGTTCCATAATAACTTTCATGAATTGCTAATGAATATAAGAATAATGCATTTACATTATACTTGCTTTCTACTTCTTTAAATTTCTTTCCTAAACCAATTAATGGAGAGTCTGGCTTAATCGATTTCACATAACTATCTAGTTGTTCAGCTGTATAATCTGTTTTCGAACGTAATGATAAATAATTGAAATATTGATAGAAAGTTTCGTCTCCAAATGTCTTTCCATCTACACTATACATTTGCTGTCCTTGCTTCATGAAAGAAGGTGCCACACCATATCTAAATTCTGTATATCCAGGTGAACTTGTATTATATGTATAATATTTATGGTATAAATATCCATCTGATTTCACATAATAAGACGACTGTTTCATTTCATTTGTAGGAATTAAAGTGATTTCATTCTTCTTCACATAACCTGTTAAACCAGAAAGTTGAACTTTCACACGATCTTCGCCAACTTCTAACACTTTCAATTCTGTTCCATACTGAATATACGTATATACTGTTGACAAATTCTCATCATAAATATTAATGATGTTTTGCCCAGTTATTCTTTTCGCACTTGCAAAACCATCTTTAATCCATAAAAATTCGTTCTCGTATTTTACCGCATTCATACCTTTATTTTGAGCAGCCGTAACCGCTTCTTTATACGTATTATAGCGCTCTACTTCTTGCTCTGTTCCGTTTTCTCTTACATTTGTCACAACATATTTCTTAGTTTCTACAGGGTTGCTATTTCCGTTTTTTTCAATCGTCTGAAGCATACGATCCAACATAGCTGAAGCCATCCCTCTTGTAGCTGATAAATGTGGTCTAAATGTATTATCTTCTGGATACCCTTTAATAATTTGAGTAGCCACCATAACTTGTACATGCTCTTTATAGTTAATACTATCTTTATCAGTAAAGGTAAGCGGGCTTACAGCTACTTTAATATTTTTATAGTCTAACGCTCGCTTTACCATTATCGACATTTCTTCACGTGTAATCACATCATTTGGTGAGAATGTCTCGTTCGTACGACCATTAATAATTTTCGCTCCATATGCTCTACTTACACCATCATATAAACCGTAAGTCTTCGGCACATCCTCGAAATTCGAATCAGCTTTCGGTAAATTTAAAGCCCTTGCTATGAATGTAGCAAACTCTGCTCTTGTTACTAATTTATCAGGCGCATATACATTGTCTCCATACCCCATTAAAACTCCTTTAGTAATAAGTGAGCGCATATTCGTCTCAAACATATGTCCTGTAATATCATCATTTGCCGCATAACTTGAAATAGGAGTTAAAAGTAATGATCCCGTTAATGCCACTGCTGTTATACCTTTTGAAAAAGTCTTCAAGGTTATCCTCCTCGTAATCTACGAATTTATTATCACAAATTTGATTATATAATAATCACAATCATTTTAGCATAATAAATAGGAATTAAAATAAAACGTTTTTTAATTAGAATTTTCATTAAATTCAAAACAAAATAAAAGACACTTTACTTTTTTAATAAAGTGCCTTTTTCCATATGATCAATGAGTTTCTTTGTTGCCTGTTTGCCTTGCAACCGAAGCTCATCTATTGTCAATTGTAACTCTTGCTGCACAGTTCCTTGTTGCATTAATTGCTTTTTCGCAATTTCATATAAATACTCAGCACTCCATTCGCCATCCACACTTCCTATAACTGGCTGATTCACTTGACTTAAAAACGAATCAATTTTCGGATCGTATGAAATCCCGACCATTGGAGTTTTGGCTACGGCAGAAAAAACAAGTGCATGAAGACGCATACCAATTAGTAATGAACATTGTGATAAAATGAATATTTTCTCGTCGATATCCATTTTATACGGAAGCATATACGTCTCTTCTCCCATTAAGTCTACTACTTCACGCGAAGCTTTTTGATCAAATGGCTCATGCATTGGAACAAATAGAATTTGGTATCCTTCTTGCTTTAATTTTTTTAATGCCTCAGCTAATTTTTTTATATAATCTTCTTTTGCATTCCAATAACGCACACTAACCGCAATTACTTTTCCATGTATCGAATGCTTTTGCAACCAATCCGATTGTTTTGTCCGTTTCCATGTTAAAACAGGGTCTGGAACAATTTCAATATCGTTTTTTATGCCAAGTTCTTTTAAATATAAAAACGAATCCTCATCTCGAACTGATACATAGGAAGCTTTTGACAAGTTCCATTTTACTAATAGACGATTATATCCTTTTGTAATTGGACCTATTCCTTGTGAATAAATATAATACGGCTTTTTTAATAATCGAGCGAGTCCCATAATACCCGTATAATATAGAATACTCTTCGTACTTGTCTGATCTTGAAGAAGGCTCCCGCCACCGCTAATAACTCCATCACTGTTTTTTATCGCATGATAAACAGCTTTTATATCCCAGCGATCTACCGATTCTACACCATACATTTCCTTTGTATATTTAGAATCATTTGATAGTACTACTAGTTCTATATCCGGGTTCTCTTTACTTAACGATTCAATAATTGATTGTAGAATCGCCTCGTCTCCAACATTATAAAAACCATAATATCCTGATAAGACTAAACGCACCCTAAATCTCCTCCAAAACTAGGTAACCGTTTATTTCATCTAACATAAACTAGTACCCATTCCTTACCTAAACACTTGATACCCTACATAGTTTCCTCTTTATCAGTTCATATGAATTATAATAAAAAATTAAATTTCTATATTTATCTTTTCAAAAATGGTATTTTGTTTATTGATATCCATTTTAATTTCAAAGCACATACACCATACAAAATGGTTGTAATACTTAATGCTATACCACTGAATAATAACGTCATAATTCTTGAAGTTGTAACATCTATCACATTACATAATTCATACAATCCTAGTCCCAAAATACATGCTATTGCTAACACACCGAAAAAGCTTTTTAAATGAATAGAATAGGCAATATAGCTTCGAATATACAAATGATTTACAATACAAATCAATACGTAAGTAATTAGTGTACTATACGCCGCTCCATCTATGCCAAACTTCTGCACGAACATCATGTTTAACATGACTTTCACACAACTCGCACCAATAACAATCCATGCAGCTTGTGCAGAACGGTTAATGCCCTGTAAAACACCTATTGATAATACCATAACCGCAGTAAAATACGAACTGCCAATCATAACTGTTAACATACTACTGCCTTTTACGTCTGTGAACAATCCGACATTTAACGGTACTGTTAATGCCATCAACCATATTGTTAACGGTGCTGTCAAAACATGCGCTAGTCGATTTGTATTTTGAATTGTTATTTTCGCCAAATTTATATCTCTTTTGGCCAATGCGGAAGTTAAGAGTGGTATTAACGGAAATACAATTGCACTTGCAAAAATAACAATTATTTGCGTGAATGCAAAACCGCGACTGTATATTCCAAATTGTTCTTGAATTTCTGCTGATGATCCTTGTAATACATGTGGTATTGTAAGCGAGTCTACTAAATTTAAAAGTGGCATTGATAAAGCTCCGATAGCGATTGGGATCGATACCCGCAATATCTTTTTGCCGTGTTCTCTTAAATCTCGGAGCGAATAGGAATTGCTTTTATTGTAGTATGGACTTCTATTATATTTTATACGCAAATATATAAGCGAACTAATGACTCCAAGAAAAGAGCCAACCATCGCACCACTAGTAATAACAGTATTACTCTTATCCCATGATACTAGTATGTAAGCAATTATTAACATAAAAAACACACGTACAAATTGCTCAATGACCTGTGATACCCCTGTGGGTTTCATATCACCGAAACCTTGAAAATACCCTCTATACACCGCCATGTATGGCGCAATGAGTAATGCTAATGAAGTAATAAGCAACGGCATTCTAGTTTCTTGTCCACCGAGCATATTCGCAATTTCAATAGAAAATAATACAATGACTAAACAGCCGAAAACGCCAAATGCTATCCCAATAATTGACGCTGATTTAAATAATTTCGCAATTTCCTTTTGCTTATTTTTTTCGTTCAACTCTGCAATTAGTTTCGAAATTGCAAGTGGAACTCCGGCTACCGATAATGTAAGAGCAATCATATATACAGGAAAAACAAGGCGAAAAATACCGAGCACTTCATCTCCTGCAATATTTTGTAATGGAATTTGAAAAAAACTACCAAGCAATTTTGACAAAAAAGTTGTAATGGTTAAAATTGCTGCTCCTTTTACAAATGTTTTATTCATATTTTTTCTCTTTTCTTTTATACATATACTCTCAAACATATTGTTTTAAGCGATAGGGATTCATTTTATCCCATTGGTTATCATAACAAATTTATTATAGGTTGAATACTTGGTTTTTTTTTCAAAATAGAAAAGCGAACCCATTTAAGCCTGTCTCTTCACAATATTTTTCTAATTCCTTCCATTATATATGTACACACTATAAGCGTTTCTGTTACGCCAAAAGAGCCCTTCCTCTCTGTCACTGCGTACATATTACTAAAAACATTATAAAAACATCCCACAACTCTACATTATAATTTATGTAAAATTGTGAGATATTCTAATTACTATCTAAACACTTAAGATTTTCAATTGCTCTTTCTGTTCATCGCTTGCCATTACTGCGATTGTTTTTTCAATACTCGGATGTACTTGCTCAAGCTTTACACTTGCTCCTACTTTATTTGATTGCTCAACAAAATTTAATAATGCCATAGCTCCTGATACATCCATATAACGCACATCTTTCATACGTAAAACAACCGGTGACTTCACATCTTGTAAAGTAGAGAAAATACGATCTACTGATAGGAAAGAGAGCGGCCCTTGAATTGTGTACGTTTCTTCTTTTTCTTTTACGATAGAAGTTTTACGTTCTTTACATTTCACCATATATATGATGAACGAAAGAATAATACCGAAGGCAACAGCAATCATTAAATCGAACTTCACCGTTACAATCATCGTTACGAGCATAACAACGACATCACCTTTAGGAGCGACATGCATCTTTTTCATGCTTCCCCAATCGAACATTCCAATACCAGTTAAAATTAAAATACCTGATAATACAGCAAGTGGAATATATTGTACGACCGAACCAAGACCCATAATAAAAATAAATAAGATAACACTATGCATACATGCCGAAAGTGCCGTTTTACCGCCACTTCTTATATTCACGATAGACCTTACAGTCGCACCTGCACCTGCTAATCCGCCAAACAATCCGCTCATCATATTACCGATACCTTGTCCAACGAGCTCTTTATTACTTTTATGACGTGTACCTGTCACATTATCCATTACGACCGATGTTAACAACGAGTCAATCGATCCTAATAAAGCAATACTAAGCGCTGGTAAAATAAGTGCTGCTATTCCTGTTCCACTTAAAGATGGAATATGAAGCGTAGGTATCGCTTCTGGAATGGTTCCAATCTTTTCAATTACTTTATTTAGTGAAAGATTTCCGATAATCGGTAACTTTACTGTAAGTCCTTCGAGTAGAGAAGAAAATAAAGGAAGCAAAGCTGTCACACCGACTAGTGCTACTAAACTAGACGGAATCGCCTTAATCCATTTGCCAGAAACAATCATTACAATAATCGTTAACACAACAAGTAAAAAACTATTTTGTACGTGCTTTATTTCGCCTAAAATAATGATTAATGCAATACCATTCATAAATCCTGAAACGACAGGATACGGAATATATCGAACGTAAGAACCGAGCTTACATACACCGAATAAAATTTGAAATAACCCTGCCATCATAAAGGCAATAAAACTTGCCTCTAACCCGTGCGTCGCAATAACTCCTGTTGCAATAACGGTAATTGGTCCAGTTGGCCCTGTTACTTGCCCAGGTGTCCCGCCAAATAACGCTGCGAATAAACCTGCAAAAATCGCACCATACAATCCAACAAGCGCTCCCTCAGACGTTCCTGTCGCGGCAATACCAAATGCAATCGCAAGTGGTAACGCAACAATCGCAACAGTAAATCCTGCTAAACATTCCTTTGCTATTTTTTGAAACATAAAAAAACCACCTTTGTATAAAGTCCATGTTCCATTGTACACCTAAAAAGATACATTCGTTAGCTCACTTTTTACATTCTCGTGACGTAAACGTATTCAACGAAAAGTTTTCCCCTTATCTTTGGAAACAATTGCAACTATGCTATAATGAACAAATTAAATCTTTTACTATATACTTGGAGGCACTATGCTAACTTTTGAAGAAAAATTATCGATTATTGAATCTTTCCCAGAACTAGAAAGAAAGAACGTATCATTAAAACGTGTAAACTTCCACTTTGAAGAAAGTCGTTTAGATAAAAAGAACGTTGTATTTCATTTACACCCAAATGGAAATGGATTTGTATATGCAAGCGGTATTAAAGGTTATAAAACAGATGATAAAGGCATGGTTAACATCCGTGAGTTTTCAGCAGAGGAGTTACGTTCAGTAATCGAGAAATCAATTGACCTTCTATCACAAGAAGAGGTAGTAGCACCTGTAGAACCTGCGAAAGAAGAAGAATGGCAGAACGAAGATGGTCATATTCTTACTCTTATTTCAGAGGATGACATGTGGAACGTGTACGCTGGTGTAAACTTAGACGGTACATTCAACTCTTATCCAGAAGCTGCGGAATACCTTGATGAAGAAGGCTTTTCACGCAAATAAAAATAGAAACCTATTTCATTCAACGACTTTTATAGTAATCAAAGAAGACACTTAAGGTGTCTTTTTTTGTTATATAAACTCCTTTCTCACACTATCTCTACTAATTTTCATAAAATGATTCAGAGGAGGTTTATATGAATACAACTGCTAAATTAATAAATTGGAAAGAACATGGCGATATGATTATTCTAGAATGTGAATTAAATGGAAAACGCTTCGAGATATCAACATATAAACAAAGAATATATAATGCACACCTTTTATCAGCTGACGTTTATATTCGTTTAGACTCATCTGATAATATAATTGGAATAAATATTTATAAAAAGTAAGAAAAGCCCCCTATTCCGTAGGCGGGCTTTATCTTTATTACACAACATCAGAGTATACTCTCTTTTTTTCATACAGTTTATGTAATTATACATATTCATCAAAAAATACACTAAATGAATATTACATGTAGTAAAATATAACTTGTGGGCACGTTCTATAAAGCAGATTCTTTTAAAAGGCGTAACATATCAATTATTATAGGGGATGTGGCGTCACTTCAATATTGATCTCAAATCTCTTGTCTTTTGTGAACTAACAATCTAGTGTATATAGACGATTCTGCTTTATAGTATGTGTTTACACTCATAACAAAGGGGTAATGGTAATACGGATAGATTCGTATGAAATGAAATGGTTCAAGTCGGAGAGAGGCACCTTAAGGTGTCTTTTCTTTTTGGACATTACATCCATTTTGTTTTTCCACCTTATTTCAAATGCACTAATTAACCTTCACCAAGAAGAAACGAGAATTAACAAAGATATTGTTTCTTCTGTTTAATACAGAAAAATGAAGGATACCCCATAGATATGGGGTATCCTTCATTTTTTATTTTTTCGCACCTTTCAATGACTCCCTCAGCACAAACTTCTGCAACTTCCCGCTCGCATTACGAGGAAGTTCATCTACAAATAAATAATGACGCGGACGTTTATAATCTGCTAGTTCATCACTTTCTTTGCAATACGTTTCTAAATCAGCTTCTGTTATTGTTTCATCTTTCTTCACAATAACCGCCACAACACGCTCTCCCCATAATTCATCTGGCTCACCAAGTACGGCCACATCTAATATACCTGGATGACTATGAAGGAAATCTTCAATTTCACGAGGATAAATATTTACGCCACCGCTAATTACCATATCATCAACGCGATCAGCAACGAATAAATAACCGTCTTTATCAAAATAGCCTAGATCACCCGAATGATACCATCCTTTATACATCGATTTTTTATTCGCTTCTTCACGATTATGATAGCCAGCCATCATAGTTGGGCCGCGCAAAATAATTTCTCCCACTTCATAAGGAGGTAATACATCCTCTGGTTCTGCCGGTGCATCCTCGTTCGGTTTCACAATACGAACTTCATGGCTAAAGCATGGCGTGCCTGCTGAACCAGCTTTCGTAATTTGATCCTCCTCTACGAGAAACGCAACAACTGGCCCCATTTCTGTCATTCCGTATATTTGAACAAGATCAATATAAAGACGTTCTTTACATTCTTTTACTAACGCCGGTGCCATTGCTGCTCCGCCGTATATACCAATCTTCATCGAAGTTAAATCATACTGAGCTAAATCTTTTTGCAACAACATATTCCACATTGTCGGCGCTGCAAAGAACGTCGTAATCTTTTCTTCTTGAATCGTATGTAATACTGTTTCTGTATCAAAATGATGCAAAATAACATTCTTTCCGCCAACTTGAATGCGTGGTATGATTCCAGCGTTTAATTCACCACAGTGATATAAAGGCGCAACGACAAGCCCTACACTATCTCTATTATATTTAAGGAAATACGTACAAATCATACTATGCTCAGTCATTTCGCGATGACGATGTAATACGCCTTTCGGATGACCTGTCGTACCGCTCGTATAAAGTATTGAACAATAATCCATTTCATCAATTTCGATATTTACTTTCTCAGAAGATGCTGCATTCACTTTTTCATGGTAGGAACTTGCATAGGAAGGTTTATCGTTTTCTATAGACCAAAAAGATGTATTTGGAAAATCTCTTTCAATTATAGCAACAGTTGACTCAACTGCTTTTTCAAAGACAACGACTTTCGAGGATGCGTCCTGAAGAATATAAGATACTTCTTTCGCCTTTAAGCGGAAATTAATCGGGTTAAAGATCGCTCCGATTTTCGCACAGGCTAAGTAAACGTTTACAAATTCACGGCAATTATATAAGTAAACAGATACCGTATCTCCCTTTCTTACTCCGTCTTCTAATAGAGCGTGCGCTGTTTTATTTATTTGTTCATCCCACTGTTTATACGTCCAGCGAATATTCTTTTCAGGTTCCACTAACGCCTCTTTATTCGGATACTTACCAACTGATAAATCAAAAATTCTCCCTATCGTCATGTACATGCCAACAATTTCCCCCTTTTCTCTTTCATAAATCTATCATTTCGTCCATAAGTAGACATTGTCCTTTAATGATTTGACTAATTTTTCTGATTATTATCGACATAGTTTTACATACGGTACCGCTAGACGGTAAATGAAATTATATCGGCGATTTTCCAGATATATCGACCGTAACTTGAAATATATCAGCGATTTTCAAAATATATCAGCGCAACTCGAATTATATCAGCGATTTTTCGAATATATCGACTTACCGACAAAAACTGACAAGATATAATCGGACCGCCCGTTACTGCAGGATAAAAAGAGGTTGTTCCAACTCGGAACAACCTCTTTCTTCTTATGCAAATAGCTCTTCTAAAATTTTCAGTTTATCTTCTGTATATTTCACAAAGCCATCGTTATATGATTTTGGATCTTTCGGATTTGCGAAGTGCGTAATTGCTCCCGTCTTCGGATGAACAAATTTACTTGATGCACCACAACCAAGTCCGATAATTGATTGTACTTCTTCCATAATGACAATGTTGTAAATACTTTCTTGCGTCGGCATTGCATAACCAACGTTCTCTAAGTTACCTAAAATATTCTTTTGACGATATAGGTAATATGGTACGTAATTATGCTTTTGCGTCCACTCTTCTGCTTCGTGCATCATCGCTGTAATTTCTTCGCGACCTGCTACTTTATATTTACGTTTGTTTTGCGTCATTTCAGAAGCACGTTTAAATGATAACGTATGAACTGTTAATGATTCTGGCATTAACTTTTCTGTTTCATCTAACGTATGCTTGAAGATATCTAACCCTTCACCAGGAAGACCAATAATTAAGTCCATATTAATATTGTTCATTCCCATTTCACGAGCTAAATGGTATTTCTCAATTGTTTCTTCTACAGTATGATGACGTCCAATTGCTTTTAGTGTCTCTTGATGGTATGACTGTGGATTAATACTAATACGGTCAATGTTCCATTTATTTAACACTTCTAGCTTTGCTGGCGTAATTGTATCTGGGCGACCTGCCTCAACTGTTACTTCACGCACATTTTTCACATCTGGGAACGCTTCATACATTTCTTCATACAGCATATCCATCTCTTCTGCTGTAATACTTGTAGGTGTACCTCCGCCGTAATAAATCGTCGTAACTTTTACACCTTTTTCTTTTAAAAACTTACCAATTTCACGAACTTCATAATGTAAACCACCTAAGAACGAATCAACAGACCCTTGGCGTCCATTAATCGCATAAGCCGGGAATGTACAATATGCACATTTCGTTGGGCAGAACGGAATACCGATATAAATACTTACTTCTTCTTTCAAACGGTATAAATCTGGAACAACTGCTAATTGGCAATCAACAATGCGCTGAAGAAGTTCAATTTTCTCTTCATGAATTAAATAACTTTCACGAAGCTCTTGATGCGCTTCTTCTTTTGACATACCATTTTGAAGCATTTTATGAAGAAGTTTCGTCGGACGTACTCCCGTTAAAATACCCCAGCTTTGTTCAATACCAGTTAACTGCTGAAGAACAGAAAGATATACATAAGAAACAACGTGTTTCACTTGCTTCATACGCTCTTTTTCATCTGTGAAAGCAGATAAATCTTTCGAGAATGTTTCTTCATACACATTTCCTGTGCTAACATCCGTTAATCGAGCGGATGCTTTCACATTATCCTCAATGTGTATATCAACGATAAGATTCGCTTCCTCTTGTTCAAATCCAATCGTACTATCTTCAAAAAATAAGCCGCCAATATTTTGTAGCGGACGTAAAAAACGATCATCTTGTAACGTTTTAATTGAAATTAACAACATTATCACCTTTTCATTTGCAAACTCTCTTTAGTTTACTTGAAGGGCGTTTACAGGTCAATACAGAAGGTTTTACCTGTTTCTCTTACATTTTTTCAAATAATTCTTTTTATGAATATCGCTCCTGTATATAGACATCATCATTTTCTCTTGTTAAAATTTATTAGTACTAAAATCGATACATAGTGAAAATACAATATAAAAAGGAGGAATGTTAACACTAGATTCCATAATCTAATGTGTTAAAAAAAATATGAAAAAGAAATTTTATAGTGTTTTAACTCTCTCTCTTGCATTACAAACTGTTCTTGCACCTACTTATTCATTTGCAGAGAGTGCTGAAAAATCCGCTGAAGTATATACGGAAGATCAAGTTTTTAAAAGTATTAAAGAGCATGTTAATGAGCATAGTACTCATGAAGAAGATATCGAGGTTACTGGTCAATTCCTACTATACACTTCAAAAAAACAGTCATTATATACCGCGAATGATTTAAAAAACAAATCGAATATCGAGATTACAGAACAAGTCGTAACGGCGACAAAGAAAAAAGGAAATGCTTATTACATAACGACGCCAACTGGCGCTGGATGGATAGATAACAATGATAATAGCTTAGAAGTTCAAGAGATTCATAAACTATCTAATCAAAAATTAATCGTAAAAGAAGAAGCTTCCATACATGCCCTTCCGTTCCAATCATTTAAAGAAGAAGGGAAACTACAGCCACAAGTCATAACTCCTACTGAACAAGCTGGAAATTGGTTTAAAGTCCAAATAAATGAAACAACAAAATGGATTTATGCACCTTCTGCTACATTTGAAGGTACAAAAGCTTCATTATTAAAAAACAGTCGTACTGCTAAAAATAGTTTATTGAGATCACCAGAAGCTCTACAAACAAACAATATTTATGGCGTTACATTTAAAGAAATGATTGTCCCAAAAGGAAATGACGATATTCGCCCTGGCTACCCGATGGTACCTAAATATATTACGATTCACGAAACAGCTAATACAGCGAAGGGTGCCAATGCTCTAAATCATGCAAAATTCTTAGATAATCAAGCACGCGGAACAGCTGATCGCGCCGCATCTTGGCATTTCACAGTAGATGATAAAGAAATTTATCAACATCTTCCAGTAAATGAAGTTGGATGGCATGCTGGAAATAAAACTGGAAACTATGAATCTATCGGAATTGAAATTGCCGTTAATCAAGATGGAAACTATGAAAAAGCGGTAGAAAATGCCCGTAAATTGGCAGCTTATTTAATGAACGACTTAAATATTTCTCTAGATAAGGTCCAAAAACACCAATTTTGGTCAGGAAAAAACTGCCCTGCGTTTATGATTCAACGCGGACAATGGGATGCTTTCTTAAAAGGAACTGAAACATACTATAAAGAAAATCAAAAAAATCCCGTAACTGATGACATTACAGGTGGATGGTATGAACAAGACATTCGTCAATTAGCAGCTAGAGGCATTATGCAAGGAGAAGGGAACGGCAAGTACTTCCCAGAACGTCTTGTAACGCGTGCTGAATTTGCTACACTAATTACTCGTGCTTTACAATTACCAAGTGGAAATGCTAATTTCACAGACTTAGAACAAGTACACCCATCGTTAAGAGACGGTATTAATCGTGCAGCAAGCGCAGGTATAATCCGCGGACGTGGTGATAATACATTTGATCCAAATACTACAATTACACGCGAAGAAGCTGTTATTATGATCGATCGTTCTCTAAAACACGCTGGTATTTTTGCAAAACAAGTTGAACTACCATTCGTAGACCAAAACTTAATTTACGCTAAAGAAGAAGTGCAAAGAGTGTATGGATATGGAATTGTAAAAGGTAATGAATTTAATCAATTCGTACCAAAAGGACCATCACAACGTGCACACGCAGCTGCATTTATAAACAGAATGCTTAGCGTAATTGAAGCTTAACATATTTATCATTCCATATAGATATTTTCATTTTATCTGTATTCACTTAAAAGGCATCAGAGATTATATATCTCTGATGCCTTTTATACATCTTTTAGCTATTTTTAGCCATGAATCTTAAACGTATGCCTAATAGCAGAAGCATAAAACCGATGAATGGAACGTAATTCGTATTGTGTCCTGTAGCTGGAAGTTGTTGATTATTAGAAGAACCTTGTCCTTTTTCTGGTAAATTAGGTTTTTCTACTCCCTCACCTGGTTTTTCTGTTCCTTCACCCGGCTTCTCTGTTCCTTCATCTGGCTTTTCTGTTCCTTCATCTGGCTTTTCTGTTCCTTCACCTGGCTTCTCTGTTCCTTCACCTGGCTTCTCTGTTCCTTCACCTGGCTTCTCTGTTCCTTCACCTGGCTTCTCTGTTCCTTCACCCGGCTTTTCTGTTCCTTCACCTGGTTTTTCCGGACCTTTTTCTGTATCTTTTTTATTTGTAATTTGAAGCTTTACAACTTCAATTTTTTCATTAGAAATCGTAAATTTTATTTCCTTATCGGATAAAGTATATCCTTCTGGCGCTTGGATTTCTTTTAAAGTGTAATCTCCTGGTTCTAACTTCTTAGAAGTCGCTTTACCGCTCTTGTTTGTTGTTAATGTGTCGATTTTTGTTCCGTCTTTCCAAATTTCAAACACTGCGCCTGCTAATATTTTATTTGTATTATTAGCGTCTACCTTTGTAATTTCTAATTGACCTGTAATTTCTTCTTTCACTTTTTCATTCATAACTTCTTGTTTTACTACTTCATTTGCTACAACATTTACTTCTACTGTTACTTCTAACGCTTTATAACCTTCCGGCGCTTTCGTTTCCTCTAACGTGTACTTTCCTGGCACTAAGTTTTCGAATTTCACAACACCGTCTTTATTCGTTGTTTTCGCTTCTCCAACTACTTGACCAGCTTCGTTCTTTAATTTAAATTCTGCACCTGCTAGAACTTTTCCACTCTCCGAATCCTTTTTGATTACTTGTAAGCTTCCTAGTTCTTTTGCGTTTTCTACTTGTACTTCTACTACTTTGTTTGCTTCCACAACGACTTCAATTTCTTCTTTTAACAACTTATATCCTTGTGGTGCTTTCGTTTCTTTTAATGTGTACTTTCCTGGCTCTAATTTCTGTGAAACTACTTTACCAGTTTTATCTGTTCGTAACGTATCTACTTTTTTACCATCTTTATACACTTCGAATTCTGCATCTGATAATACTTTCGTTTTATCTTCCGCATCTACTTTTACAATTTCGAATTGACCAAGGCTCTTACTGTTCGTTACTTTTACATCAACAACTTTTTCACCGTCAACTGTTACATGAATTATTTGTTTTGTTAACTCATAACCTTCTGGTGCTTTTGTTTCTTCTAACGTATATTCACCTGGCACAAGTCCGTCTACTTTAACCGTTCCAGACTTATCTGTTGTAATTCCTTCTTTTACAACATTTCCTTTCGCATCTTTCAATGTAAATTGTGCGCCTGCTAAGCGTTTCGTTTGATCTTTATCATCCATTTTAATAATTTGTAGAGAACCTAAGATTTTTTCGTTTTCTGCCTCTACTTTTACTACTTCTTTCTCGTTTTGAATTGTTACTTTCCATTCTTTATTTGAAAGCTTGTAGCCCGCTGGTGCTTTCGTTTCTTTCACTGTGTATTCACCTAGCGGTAATTTCGGTGACATCACTTTTCCACTCTCATCTGTTTTTAGTTCTGCTACCTTTTTACCATCTTTATACACTTCGAATTCTGCACCTGATAACAATTTCATTTTATCATTCGCATCTACTTTCACGATTTCGAATTGACCCATTACTTTTTCATTCATGACTTCTTGTTTTACTACTTCGTTCGCTACAACGTTCACTTCTACTGTCACTTCTAGCGCTTTATAACCTTCCGGCGCTTTCGTTTCCTCTAACGTGTACTTTCCTGGCACTAAGTTTTCGAATTTCACAACACCGTCTTTATTCGTTGTTTTCGCTTCTCCAACTACTTGACCAGCTTCGTTCTTTAATTTAAATTCTGCACCTGCTAGAACTTTTCCACTCTCTGCATCCTTTTTGATTACTTGTAAGCTTCCTAGTTCTTTCGCATTTTCTACTTGTACTTCTACTACTTTGTCTGCTTCCACAACGACTTCAATTTCTTCTTTTAACAATTTATATCCTTGTGGTGCTTTCGTTTCTTTTAATGTGTATGTTCCTGGTTCTAATTTCTGAGAAACTACTTTACCAGTTTTATCTGTTCGTAACGTATCTACTTTTTTACCATCTTTATACACTTCGAATTCTGCATCTGATAATACTTTCGTTTTATCTTCCGCATCTACTTTCACGATTTCAAATTGACCCGTTACTTTTTCGGAGATCTTTTTATTCACCACATCTACAGTCACTATTTTATTAGCCTCTACATCAACAGAAACTGAACTAGATGATAATTCATATCCTTTCGGTGCTTCTACTTCTTTTAATATATAGCTTCCAACTGGAAGTTGTTTCGATAAGGCTTCACCTTTATCATCTGTAACAATCGTTTCCACAACTTTCCCATCTTTATCGATAACATCAAATTTTGCACCTGGTAGAAGTTGACCAGATTCACTATCTTTTTTCAATAATTTAAATTGGCCATTCTCTACTTTTTTCGTATTCTTCATAACAAGTTCAATTACGTTTGTATTATCAATTGTTACTTTGACTGGTGTATCAACTTTTATATATCCTTCTGGTGCATTTATTTCTTTTACAAAATAGTCACCAAGTGGTAAATCTTTAACTTCCGCAATACCCTTTTCGTTTGTTGTAACAGTAGCCACAACGTTATTATCTTTGTCTATAACATCAAATTTTGCGTCTTTTAAAACAATATTTTCATCTTTTTCATCAACTTTTTTAATTTGTAAATGTCCTTTTTCAACTGCTGGTTTATTCCACTTTGGCCAGTTAAATTTAAAGTTATGAACCTCAAAACCATCTCTTTGGTGTAATCCTCCAACATAGGCTTGTCCATTAATAGAACCACCTTTTGTTTCTACAACTGCATTAGGTGCAAACACACTACCTACTACACCATAACCTTTAGTTGTTATCTTTGTAGCATTAGGAAATACCCAAATTACCTTACTAGCTAACTCAGTAAAAGATGAATTAGGATCGTATGCTTGAGATGTATTAATTAAATCCGTCGCCATCCCAGTATTTCTTGTATCATACAAAATTGCACCGCCACCAAAACTCACTTCTTCTGCATCTGAATAAATAACAATAAAGTCTTTATTCTCTACATTCGGAAGAAAAACGTCTTTTACATCAAATGTTTTCTTTCCAGTTTGGCCTGAAGAGACATAAATATTAGGGTTATTTAAATCTTCACCGATGCCAAAGCTCATATTAGGTTTTGGCTTATCAGTCTGTAGTTTACTTGCATCCCCGATTACACCATCAACGTCTTTTCTAAATTCTTTAAACTTAGCATCAATCTCCGCTTGCTCTTTATAAGAGATACGGTCATATGATGTTTTCATTGCGCCATCTGGGTCACCGTCTTTTGTCATCGCCACTGTTCCATCTTGAATAATTACTTGTCCTGCTCCCGCTTTCGTAAATTGACCGCCTAGTAATAATGATGGATATCCTTCATCTACCCAAGTTGCTCCAGCTAAGTTATTTGCTCCAGTTGCAGCCGCTACGACTGTATAACTTGATGCGTTCATATTTTTCTGAACAGCCATCGCACCTTCAATATCCGCACTCGTTGCACTATGATCTCCAAAAATGATGGCATTGTAATAAGATACATCACCTAAACCTTTTAATTCTGTTGTAGCTGCCTCTGCTTTAAATGGTAAGTGGATTAAAAAATTCATACATATTAGTAATACAACTATTAAACTACTACTTAACTTTTTAATTTTTTGATTAAATGATTTCCTCAAGAAATTCATTCCCCCTTTTAAACTTCCTAAAACCACAAAAAGAAGTACATATCATATGTACCAAACCTTACTCACATTAACTTAAAATAATCCATTTAAATAAAACAAAGAAACACTACAACTACTTAATAAGATTGCTACAATTCATTTTTGAAATAATACTTGAACTAAACTGTCATGCGGAAATACTTTTACGTATGGGAGCCCAATAAAATTAATCTGAAGAATATTTCATGTGGTGTAACTATTTTGGCAACATCATTCACTTTACATTAGTTTTCTAAAGGATTCAAGTGAATTGTATAGATTTCATACACAATTCATATTTTAAAACGCTTTCACTGTTTTTAATAAGATAAACAAAAAAACGTAGCCAAAAAGCTACGTTTTTCTGTCATCGTTTCGGTGTATTTTTATGATTCTTCAAAAACGGAAGCGGGAATTGCTTACGGAAATGCTCTTTAATCATATACTCTACACCGTTTTCGCTATTTGAACGTGTAATCCAATCTGCTGCTTGCTTTAATTCTACAGGCGAGTTCCCCATTGCTACCCCAAGTCCCACGTTTTCAATAATCTCTAAATCTTCCATACTATCTCCAATCGCAACCATTTCATTTAGCGAAATATTTAAATGCTCTCCAAGCAATTGTAATCCACGTAACTTTGATACATTTTGCGGTAAAATTTCTATTCGTTTTGAATCACATTCAACATACTCTACATCTTGAAATGCTTTTCTTAATGTGTTCAGTCCTCTTTCTTTTTCACCTTTACTTTGGAAAAGAACATCAATTTTTGGCGCTGCTACCGGATGGTCACGAAGCGCGTCACCTAACGAATCTACAAATTGAACTGGATAAAATAACGGATCTGCGCTTGATAATACAGTGCGCGCAATTAAGTTTGGTGTATTTCTCTCACGATTTCCTATTGAAAACCGTTCATGAGAAATACGTACGTTACAATCAAAGTGCTCTAACACTTGCACAATGTTAAAAGTCTTCTCTTCAGATAATCTTCTTTGAACGTACGGCTTATCTAACGTTGCTGAAACGAAAGCACCACCATGTGTCACTAATATAGAATCTAATTTTAACGCCTTTGCTACTTTATGAGCGGATTGAAAATTACGACTCGTAAATAACGTAACGTATACATCTTTTCTTTTCACAAATTCAATTGTTTCTCTTAATCCTTTTGCAATTTTTCCATTGTTGTATAGTAGTGTCCCATCTATATTAAGAGCTAGTAAGCGATAAATCATGTCGCACTCCCCCTCTTCGCTGTTGTACTCTATCCATAATTTATGAAATAAACCCGATAAATAGAACGAGTTAGAATTACTACTGAAAATTTGGTTTACTATATACATATACACTTAGTAAAGGAGATAGTACAATGCAGGCACCTCCTTCCTTTTATGAAGGCGATACGTTAGAAGTCGCAAAAAAATTACTCGGGCAAAAACTTGTTCATATTGTAGACGGAATAAAGCGAAGCGGAATCATTGTAGAAGTAGAAGCATATAAAGGCCCAGATGATAAGGCCGCACATAGTTACGGAGGCAGACGAACAGATCGCACAGAAGTTATGTTTGGTGCACCAGGGCATGCTTACGTATATTTAATTTACGGTATGTATCATTGCTTTAACGTTATTACAGCGCCAGTGGGCACCCCGCAAGGTGTTCTCATTCGAGCTCTTGAGCCGGTAGATGGAATAGAAGAAATAAAACTAGCGCGCTACAATAAGACAGAAATTACAAAAGCGCAGTACAAAAATTTAACGAACGGTCCTGGCAAACTATGCCGTGCACTTGGCATCACTTTAAAAGAACGCGGTGTATCGTTACAAAGTGATACGTTACATATTGAATTAGTTCCAAAAGAAGAACACATATCATTACAATATAAAATAACAGCAGGACCTCGTATTAATATCGACTATGCAGAAGAAGCTGTACATTATCCGTGGCGTTTTTATTATGAGGGACATCCGTTTGTTTCAAAGAAATAAACGATATCGACTTACCGACAAATAAAAGAAGACTGTTCCAAAGTGGAACAGTCTTCTCCTTTTACTCCGCACCTTCCGCAGTTGCAATATTATCCTCTAAGTTTTCTCTTGATAATTCAGCCGCCATAAAATCTGCTGTTTCTGGAAGTGCTAAATGCATATGAGCTTTTTGACAAATTTGGATCGTGCAGTTTTCTACAACATAGTCGAAAACATGTCCGCCTCCGCTTCTTTCATCATCAATGTAATGTAAGTGGAATCCAGCTACCCCAATACCTTGTGCGTAATCTGGTGTCCAAAATCCAGCAAGCGTACCTTCTGTATTTTCAAACGAAAAGATTGGTTGCGATTTCGTCACTTCAACGAGTGGTGTATACGGTTTTTCTTGTCTTGGAACAGTTCTCGTTCTTACTTCACGGAACGTACCGTCCATTCGAATAGCGTAAAATAAGTTTTTACTTGGCATTAATTCATGTAATAACGCTTCAACTTCTTCACGATTCATCGAACGCTCTACCGTATAACTCATTTCTTTTTCAAAAAACGTTACAGTTGCAAATGGCGTTGTTTCTTCTGGCTCTACTTTTTCCGCTGAACCGTCTGAACGTAAATGATAAAATCCATTATCAAATGCAATCATTTCACCGTCTAATTGATCAAATGTGCCGATGCCGAAATCACCATGTTTTTTCAAATCTTCAAAGCTAATTACACCATCATATATACCATCTAATAGCGCAAGCATTGTAGATGTTTGATATACTTCATTACTCGTTTTCGTTTTTTTTGCATCAATATCAATTAATTGCGCAACAGTCATCTCAAATCTGCCTCCATTAGTTTAATTGGTTTGGTAATAATTTTTCGCTTAATTTAATGTTGTCACGATAGTCAATTGGAATATCAATAATGACAGGGCCGTCTGCTGCTAGTGCTTCTTTCAATACCCCTTCTAATTCATCAGGCGTGTTAACACGAAGACCTAACGCCCCGAAACTTTCCGCATATTTAACAAGATCAACATCACCAAACTCTGTAGCTGATGTTCTGCCGTATTTCATCATTTGTTGGAATGCAACCATATCATATGTGCCGTCTCTCCAAACAAGATGGACGATTGGAGAATTTAAACGTACCGCCGTTTCTAACTCCATCGCTGAGAATAAGAAACCACCGTCACCTGATACGGAAACTACTTTTTTACCTGGTTCTACTAAAGTAGCAGCAATTGCCCAAGGAAGTGCAACACCTAACGTCTGCATACCGTTACTAAATAATAATCTACGTGGTTCATAAGAACGGAAACATCTCGCCATCCAAATAGAATGGGAACCGATGTCACATGTAACAGTTGTATCGTCACTAATTAAAGAACGAAGTGTACGAATCACTTGAAGTGGATGCGTAACACCCTCCGAAGCACGGTTCGGAACTTCTGCTTGTTCTGATAATTTCGCGCGTAATCGTTCTAATACCGCTTCTGATTTCGTACTTAATACAAGTTTCGGTAATTTCTCCGCGATGCTATTTACCGTTAAGGCAATATCACCAATTAATTCACGCTCTGGTTGGTAATCATGGTCGATATCTGCTTGATGGTCGTCAAGATGAATAATCGTTCTGTCGCCAAGTTTATTCCAGAATTTTGGATCATACTCGATTGGATCATAACCGATAGAAATAACAAGGTCTGCTTCTTCTAGTAAAATATCACCTGGTTGGTTACGGAATAATCCAACGCGGCCGAAGAAATGATCTTCTAACTCACGTGAAATCGCACCAGCTGCTTGATATGTTTCAACAACAGGAAGTTCTGTATCCGCAATTAATTTACGAACAGCTTTCGTCACTTCATTTGTGCTCGCTCTCATACCAAGTAGAATAACTGGTAATTTCGCTGATTTTATTTTTTCTACTACATATGTAATATCATGTGTGGGAGCGATTCCAAGCTGTGGCTTAGAAAGCGCACCGATAGACTCTACAGTTGTTTCCGCAGTCATAACGTCTTGCGGAAGACTTACTAAAGTAGCTCCCGGATTTGTGGAAGTCGCACTTCGAAATGCATTACTAAGTGCTTCTGGCACATTATCAGGATGCTCTACTTCTACGCTATATTTTGTGATTGGTTCGAATAGTGCAGCATTATCCATAGATTGATGCGTACGTTTTAATCGATCCGTACGCGGTACTGCACCAGCTAAAGCAACAACGGGATCACTCTCCGCATTCGCAGTAACAAGACCTGTCGCTAAATTTGATGTCCCTGGTCCTGAAGTTACAAGACATACGCCCGGTTTCCCTGTTAATCTACCAATAGCAGCTGCCATAAATGCTGCGTTTTGTTCATGACGACAAACAATTAACTCTGGTCCTCTTTCTTGCAATACATCAAATACAGAGTCAATCTTTGCTCCTGGAATACCGAAAACATGTGTAACACCTTGTTTAATTAAACAATCAACAACAAGATCTGCTCCTTTTGTTTTTGTCTTCACGTCGTTTGCTTTTACACCTGTACTCAAAACTAATCATCCCTTTATTTCATAATGTGTGTAATAAAGATTTTAATTTCACCTAGTTAATTAAGCTGGTGAAGTATCATTTATCATTATATTACAAATGCATTATTTTTCCAACAATATGAATTCGACATTATTTTGACAAGATTTAAAGAATACGCTTACAACCTTTTGTTTATCTTAAAATAACATTTTTATATCTCTTCTAAAAATGTACAAAAATACTTCCACCTATTCACATTATTAACAAATTTATAGTACCTTGCAAAGAATAATAGTAAGTGATATATTTGTAAATAATGGAATACCCATCATTTGGAATTTTATTCACAATTAGTATATCTCCTTTCAAAAAGTAGATATAGATTGAGTGTGCTGTTTAGAAAAAAGATAGGATTTTCAGCCATAATTCATCATTTTATAAAGGAAAGTGATTGTTATGAACAAAAATGAATTTTTAGAGCAACTTAGTTCTTCCCTACGGAATATGCCTAATTTAGAAAAAGAGGATATTATCTCGGAGTACGAAACTCATTTTATTAGTGGTAAACAAGATGGAATATCTGAAGAGGAAATTTCTAAAAAGCTAGGAAACCCTAAAACTATCGCTAAAGAACTTAATATTTCATATGTAATAAGTAACGCTGACAATAGGCGCAGCCTAAAAAATATTATGACAGCACTGTTTTCTGTTATGAGCTTAAGTATTTTAAACTTTATATGTATCATTATCGCCTTTTTCGTACTACTCTTTTTATTACCGATTCTTCTAGCACTTATCATTGCCACGCCAGTATTAATTATTTCGCCTATTTTATTAATAGGATTAGGATTCTTTAAAGGGTTTCACCAAATCAGTTATTCCGATGTTTACAATGTATTCATAGCTTTTTGCATCGGCTTACTAATATCAGTCATATGTTATCAAATAATAAAACATCTATACGTAGCTTTAGTTAAGTATTTGAAATGGAATGTAGCTATTTTGCAACGACACTAATGCAAAAGGAGATTAAGATGAAAAATTATATTTTATACCCATTCATGTTACTTACAATGTTATTTCTATCAGCTTGTTCAAACAGTGTACAGCCTAAGGAAAAAAATGATGTACAATCTATTAAAGATGTTGCTATTAAAGTTCCAGAAAATATATTTAGTTCCTCAAAGAAAAATGAAACTATTAGTGAAGACGAAATGAAACAAAATATAAAAAATTATATAGATTATAGTTGGGAGTTAGCTGAAAATATAATTCCTCTCGCTTCAACAAATTCTGATAAGAATTTCACTGAATCTGACCGAGAAAAATTACAAAAACTAATAGAGTTAGCGAAGCAAAATGATGCAAACTTCCATAATTTTATTAGTAACAATACAATCCCTGATGATTACAAAAAGCCTTCAAAAGAAATATATGAATTTATTTCATCGTCTACAGCACTTTCAGTAGAACTAGATCAAGAGTTAGACAAACTCGCCCAAGATGGTAACTTATTCAAGGCGAATTTTTCTTTTACGAAACGCCTTGAGAAAATAAATGGGAGGAAACAAAAAGAGATTGAAAAGTTTTTGAACGAAAAAAATATTAAAACTTCAATTAACAGCAATAAAAAAAATTAACCGATGTGTTACATATCCCTTTCAAAATAATCAATAAGAAATGGCTATTTTGAAAGGGAGTTTTTGTGATATAACTATTAAATTCCCTAAACAAAAAAGACGCTCCTAAACTAGGAGCGTCTTCCACTATTACGCTTGTTGTTGCGCGCTATATAATTCTTCAAGTGGCTTCATGATAATTTTGTTAACGTCACCGATTACAACGTTTAGGCGTTGCTCAGTTTCCATTAATTTTGTAATTTTAGCATCTTGTTGAATGCGAGCTACAACTTCTTGTGCTTGTTGGTTGTCTTCTTCAGTGATTTCTTGGCCTTGCATCATTTTTTGTTGTAGGCTAAGTTGCATTGTACGGAACTCATCGAATAAGTTCTTTGAAGCTGTGTCAGCTTGAACTGCTGCGTAGCTCTCTTTTAAAGTTTTGAAGTCATCGTTTTCAGCGATTGCTTTTTGTAATTCATATGCAACATCATGAATGTTCTTTGTCATTTTATTTTTCCTCCTTTAGAAGGCTAGCGCTTTTCATACGCACTGCCTTTTCAGTGCATTTACATACGCACCTCTTCTTACCATATCAAACTATGCAAGAGATGTGAAGAAATTTCACTTTTATTTCTATGTACTCACCTTATTATCTAAGAAACAATAGTAACAATCCTTGTACGAGCCCGATCATTCCGCCTAATAACGCTCCTAAATACGTAATCATTTTTAATTCGTTTTTCGTAATAGACAGAACTAAGTCTTCTAATCTTTCTGTTGAGAATGTAGACACTTCTTGCTGGACAATTTCCGCAAGGTGTAGATTGTTTAGTATACTCTCTACGTTTTCTGTTCCCCACTTTAAGCCTTTCGTTACTGCACTTGGAACCACTTTTTCAATAATTGTTTCTCGAACTGGTTCACATACTTGCTGAACCGATTGATTAAAAAACTTACTCACTGTTTCCTCTACTTTAACTGCTGACAGCACGGAGCTTACAATCATTTCTTTCTCTACAAATGCTTCTAATTCTTTTACATCTCTTCCTTTTAACTTTTCCCACTCTTTTTGCAGTACGTCAGTTAAAAGCTGCTTTGTAGCATCTTGCCCTAAAAACTTAATAACTTCTGGCTGCACACGATCCACTAGACTCACATTTCCTAAAAACATCCCAACTAAGTTAAGTAGCGTTCCACGAGAAGCAAAGAAATCATCAATCATTTTTGAAAGACGCGCTTTCCCTTCTTCACTTTCAAAAAAGCTAATTCCTCGCTCTAAAATAAACGCCGAGGCATTCGGAATCGCATTCTCTATCTTTTCATGTACAGAATGAGGTAAAGCCTGTTCCCATGTATATGTATAATACTCTGCTAAAAATGCATGAATTTTTTCTGTAATCACATGTTCGATTTTTCGAGTTGCTTCTTCTTCTACATGTGCTACATTCCATTTTTCTAACATATATCGCAGTGATTGTTCATTCGTAATTACTTTATCCACTTCCACTTGCGCCCAGTGAATTAAACCTTTTTGAAACTCTTCATTTGTTAGCTTTTTTCCGATTCCTTCTGGTGTTAACAAATGTTCTACAACCATTTTTCCTAATTGAACAGCAAGTTCATCACGCCGCTTCGGAATTAACCCTGGTGTAAATGGAACTTGAAACTTTCCGATATAAATAGGACGATGAGGACGAAATAACATTTTTATCGCTAAATGATTCGTATATCCTCCAATAATTGCTCCGAGTCCTGTCGTCGTTAACATATTTAACCATATATTCATTACAATCAACCTTTCACTACTCCAAAACTATAGCATATCATCATACGGACAAAAGTATAATGGTATAAAAACGTATTTGCAATATATAGCTTCGCCTATTATGCAAATAGTAGTAAAGGAGTGATTTCGTTGGTTCTCGGCCTTTTAACTTCTAAACTTCATTATGAGCAAACGTATTACACCGAAATCGCTAAACGCGCTCGGCTTTATCATAATGTCGTTGCCCAGTTTACGCCATTTTGTATTGATCCTAAAACAGACCTTGTTTCTGGTCTTATTTACGATACAGATACAGGAAAATGGAAAAAGCAAACATTCCCTATTCCTTCTTATATATATGATCGTTATTCTTTTCAAGAGGAAACAGACTTTGAAAAAGTAAAATCAATTATTCACTCTTTGCACAATCGTCCTTCCACTACCTTTTTAAATAACACACTTATTAATTCAAGTGAACTACATGATTTATTTCTCACTAATAAAAAACTGTCTCCTTATATACCAAAATTTGAAATTGCGACGATACAAAACATTTTCAAACTGTTGTTAAAAACTAAAGATATTATTATACGCCCCACTAATATACATTCTAAAGATAACTTATATCGAGTCGCTTACAAAAATAAAACGTTTCAGATCGATACGGTAAATGAAAAATACCATACTTCTATTCCAATCAAACGCACAGACGAATTTATATCTTGGTGTAAATCTAACATACGTTCATCACGTTACATAGCGCACACTATGCTACAACCACCAAATCAATTAACATATCCACTGCACATTCGAACCATTTTGCAAAAAAACAAAGAACAAACTTGGAATGTTATCGGTCAATTTATACAAAAAAGCTCATTTCCTAATCAGCTTTTACCCTCAACAACGGACGATGATTCATTACATTCATTTTCAAAAATTAAATACGTACTATCTAGTACAGGTGTGCAACTATTACACGACGCTTTACACGACATTATAAATGAAGTATTCCAAACACTAGATCAGTCTTATTCTTCGTTATTTGAACTAGAACTTTCCACAATTATGGATCAAAAAGGTGCAATCTGGCTTATGTATGTCAACACGATCCCTCCTTACGAACAATACATTCGTCATAGTGATTCATTAGCTGAAAAGATATTTCACGGACCACTTAAATTCAGTCGCTTTACACCATAATGAAAGGAGGTAAACCTATTTTGAAAGAACATATATATACATTAAACATTTCAGATGAACATCCAAATAGTATTACTTTACCTTACGTTTTTTCTATTACGCCACCTATTACATCCCTCTCCTTCGGCATACGTCATATAGCAAGTGAAGAAGTAAAAATTCATTATTCCTTTACTCGCGAAATTATTATTGGAAAACATATTGCCGATAAACTTTTACTACCTCAATCAACTACTATTCATGCATTCACACAAAACCAAACAATTATTTTCGGACCATTAATCGGCATTTTCACAACTGGCTTTAACGATGATTCTTCTAATCCTTTAGGAAATCGTTCAATTGCTCTCAGTGAGTTGTTAACACCACCATTCTCATTACGACCGTTCGTATTCGTCTTTGGCGTTCAACATATAAACTGGGAAGAAGAAACGATTGAAGGATATTTCTTTCAAGAGAAACAATGGATAAAGAAAAAGGTCCCTTTACCAAACGTCATTTACGATCGATTACCGAATCGACAAGCGGAAAATTATAAACCAATCGTCAGAGCAAAAAGAAAGTTAGAACAAGACTACTCCATTCCATGGTTTAACCCAGGTTTTTTCAACAAATGGGAAGTTCATCAACTTCTTATGAAAGACGAATCAATTAGACCCTTATTACCAAACACAGAAGCATTTCAGCATTTTGAACAAGTAGAACGGTTTCTTGGCACGTATAAATCTGTGTACATGAAACCAATACACGGGAGCTTCGGTAGAAATATTCATCAAATATTTTATTCTCAAACAGAGAATTGCTACTACTGTCGTTATCGCGAAAATGAAGAAAATAAACTAAGAAAGTATCAATCATTAGAAACTCTTCTAAACCACGTATTAAAAGGGCATGATTTAAAAAAGTTTATCGTACAGCAAGGTATTTCGTTACTTCGCTTTGATGGTCAACCTGTTGATTTCCGCATTCATACAAATAAAAATCATTTCGGTAATTGGATAGTTAGTGCAATCGTCGCCAAAATCGCCGGCAAAGGCAGTTTAACAACGCATGTAAATAGCGGCGGTAATACAAAATTGCTACAAGAGCTTTTTCCAGATTCAACGAAGCAAGTTCAAATTGAAAATAAATTAAAACAAACAGCTCTGCAAATAAGTTATGCACTCGACGAGCAAGTAACTGGAAACATCGGTGAGATTGGTTTCGATATCGGTTTAGACACAAAGGAAAATCCGTGGTTATTTGAAGCCAACTCTAAACCTGGGCGAACTGTATTCCAAGATGCCAAATTAAAAGAACAAAGTGAACTGACACGCCAATTATTTTACGAATATGCCGTCTACTTAACTGAACATTCTTTACGTGATACAAAGGAAAAAATGTCTCAAATAAAATCAGGGGCTTCATCAAACACCGAACATATCCCTTCTCCTATGATTCACTCACAAATACAAAAACAAAAACTTCCACCTAGATAATAAGGTGGAAGTTTTCTATTTACACAAGTTTTACTACAACCTCAGTTTCCACGCTACATACTCCGCAATAAAAAATATGATTGCAATATTCATTTGAATTATTATGCGTTAAACCATCTACTGCACTTAATAATTCTTGATCCATATAGGCACTATAATCGTCTATGTAATCTACAGACTTCCCATAATCTTGGAGTATACTTTGGCAATTTTGACAAGAATATGTTTGTGATTCTAATGCGTTGCAAAGCGGGCAAATCCCCATCATGATTCCTCCATACGTTATCGTTTAAAGCCTCTCTTTTTTAGAGTGAAGAGAGCAACCTATCCAGACATAGGAGTGCCCACTCCATCCCTACTTAAAAATAGAACTATAAAGTTGCTACCGATTTCATTTTTATTTCAATAAATCCTATATAAGAAGCTAATAATTAGCCTACAAGTAGCAGGCTACAATGAGAAAATTATATTTAATATCCTCCTTAGTTTGGCCTGTTTTCTTAAAAATACAACGATTACTCTTATTTCATAATTTACGAAATCAATAAGTTTTTTTTTGACAAAATTTACAAATTATTATTTTGTATATCTTTCTAGGTAACATCCATACTATGAGTACAAACTTAATTACCGATGGATTAGCGCCAATCGGGGCGATAATCTGGTTCAACTCCAGCTAGTCCAACCAAAAAAACTTTTATAACTCTAAGGAGGATATATTCCTATGGCAAACCAAAATTCTTCAAATCAATTAGTAGTACCAGGTGCAACAGCTGCAATCGATCAAATGAAGTACGAAATCGCTCAAGAATTTGGTGTACAATTAGGAGCAGATTCTACGGCTCGCGCTAACGGTTCAGTTGGTGGAGAAATCACAAAACGTCTAGTTGCAATGGCTGAGCAAAGCCTTGGCGGATTCCACAAATAAATATATATGGCAAAAAGGTCTCAAGGCATATGCCTTGAGACCTTCCTTAATTTATTGCAACATTTGTAAAAACTTCTTCGTACGTTCTTCTTTTGGATTTGTAAATACTTCTTCTGGTGTACCTTGTTCGACAACGACACCACCATCCATGAAAATAACACGGTTCGCAATTTGATGTGCAAAACGCATTTCGTGCGTTACAATAACCATTGTCATGCCTTCTTTAGCAAGTTCTTTCATTACTTTCAGAACTTCTTGAACGAGTTCAGGATCAAGCGCTGACGTCGGCTCATCAAATAGTAACACTTCCGGCTCCATCGCAAGCGCGCGCGCAATTCCAACGCGCTGTTGCTGTCCGCCTGATAATTGGAACGGATATAAATCCACTTTATCTGCTAAACCAACTTTTTCAAGGAAATAGTGTGCTTTTTTCTTTGCTTCTTCTTTCCCCATCTTTTTCACTGTAACGAGCCCTTCCATTACATTTTGAAGTGCTGTTAAATGCGGGAATAAATTATGGTGCTGGAATACCATACCTGTTTGCGTACGAAGATTAACAATATCTTTCTTCGTTACTTTTTGAGAGAAGTTAAGCTCTTTATTACCGATACGAATATTACCAGCGTTTGGCGTTTCTAATACATTGAGACAACGTAAGAATGTCGTTTTACCAGATCCAGACGGACCAATAATAACAACAACCTCCCCCTTCTCAACTGTTAAATCTATATGCTTTAGTACGGTATTATCTCCGAAACTTTTTTGTAAGTGCTGAATTGAAATCATAAAAACAAAAACTCCTTTTGTAAAAGGATTATTTTAATGTGTAGCGTTCTGAACGCTTTTCTAACATCTGTTGTACGATTGATAATAAGAAACAAATAACCCAATAAATAAGACCTGCTTCAAAATAAACAATTAAAAACTCGTAGTTCATCGCCGCAATTTCCTGCGCTTTTCGGAACATTTCTGTTACTAAAATTAACGATGCTAACGAAGTATCTTTCACTAAGCTAATAAATGTATTCGAAAGCGGCGGGATTGATACGCGCGTTGCTTGTGGTAAAATAACACGTTTTAATGCTTGTGGATATGTCATCCCAATTGTATAAGCTGCTTCCCACTGCCCTTTCGGAATGGAAAGGATAGAAGCACGAATAATTTCAGATGCATATGCACCGACATTTAATGAAAATCCAACAACTGCTGCTGTATATGGCTCAACTTCAATATTAAGAGTTGGAAGACCATAGAAAATAATAAATAATTGTACAAGAAGTGGCGTTCCGCGAATGATAGATACATAGATACGAGCAATCCATTGTAAAATACGACTACCAGAAATACGTGCGAGCGCTGTTAACGTTGCCAGTATAATCCCGATAATAAATGTAATAAGCGTTAATGGAATTGTTGTAAAAACAGCTTCCTTCAGCATAGGCATGAAGGAAGTCTGCATAATATCTATCCAAGTAGACAATCGATCTGAAACCAATGCACTACTTAGATACATTTTCACCGAACCATTTTTTCGTTATTTTGTCATACGTACCGTCTTTTTTCATATCTTCTAACGCTTTATCTACTTCTTGTACAAGCTTATCGCTACCTTTACGGAATAAGAATCCACTTTCTGAAGCTTCTTTTTCAGTATCTACAATTTTAATTTTCGCATCTTTTTTCGTTTCTAAATAATTTAATACTGATAACTTATCATTAATTGTAAAATCAACGCGTCCTGAAGCTAATAATTCTGCCGCTTGGCTAAATCCTTCTACACCAATAATTTCCGCACCATTTTTCTTAGCGATATCTGCATAGTTACTCGTTAAAGATTGTGCTCCTTTTAATCCTTTTACATCAGCAAATGTAGCAGGCTTATCTTTATCTTTTGCAATAACTAATGCCGCTGAAGATGAAACGTACGGTTTAGAGAAATCATATTTCTTTTGACGGTCTTCACGAATACCAACTTCGTTTGCAACCATATCGAAACGTTTTGCATCAAGGCCAGCAAGTAAGCTATCCCATTGTGTTTCTTTAAATACAGGTTTTACACCTAAACGTTTTGCAACTTCTTCTGATAGTTCAACGTCAAATCCAGTTAATTTATTGCTTGAATCATGGAATGTGAACGGTGCGTATGTACCTTCTGTTCCAATTACAAGTTCACCGCTTTGTTTTATCTTTTGTAACGCGTCTTGACTAGCTGTATCTTTTTTCTCTTCTTTACCGCAGCCGGCTACAATCCCGATCGCTAATGTAGTTACTGCAAGCACTGAAAATAATTTCTTCATGATAGTAATCCTCCAAGTATTCTGATAGGAATTTAAAAACTATATTGATTGTATGCAATCTTGAACAATTTTTCAATGAAAATGTTCTTATTTAGTTTATCCTTTTTCTTCATAATCAAACAAAAGGGAAAAATAACGCTACATACAAAAAATAAGTAACATTTTTTAATATAGCATTTATTGTACGAAAGGTAAAATAATACTTCTTATTTAACTGCCCTGATTCACTAAAAAAAGAACTTGTGAAAATCACAAGTTCTCTCCCATACCTATTAAGCGCTCTGATTCCCTTCCATTTGCGTTTTGTACATATCATAATAACGCCCGCGCTTTTTCATTAGCTCATCATGAGACCCTTTTTCTAAAATGGTTCCTCTATCAAGCACAATAATTTGATCTGCGCTTTTAATTGTTGAAAGTCGGTGAGCGATAATAAATGTCGTTCTTCCTTTTTTCACAACTTCTAGCGCTTGTTGAATCATCGCCTCTGTTTCTGTATCGATACTAGATGTCGCTTCATCTAAAATTAAAATGGCTGGGTCAAAAGCGAGCGCCCTAGCAAACGAAATAAGCTGACGTTCTCCAGTGGAAAGCGTACTTCCCTTTTCTGTAATTTCTTCATTTATATTGTTCGCAAATCTTTCAGCACCAACATCACGCAATGCTTTTACGATGCGCTCTTTTGAAATTTTTTCATTTTCTAAACTTACATTAGATGCTACTGTTCCGCTAAATAAAAACGGATCTTGCAGTACAATTCCCATATGTTCACGAGTTGCTTGTTTCGGCATCTCTTTTACATCATGACCATCAATCGTAAGCTTTCCTTTTTCAAACTCGTAAAACTGAAAGAGTACGTTCATAATAGAACTTTTTCCTGATCCAGTATGACCGACAAGTGCCACGGTCTCCCCTTGTTTCGCTTCAAAAGAAATATTTTTTAACACTTCATCTTTCCCATTATAAGAAAACGATACATTATCAAACTTCACATTTCCTTGTAAGCGAGGCATACGCTCTTCTTCTACTGCTTCTCCTTTTTCCTCTAACAATTCAAAAACACGCTCTGATGCAACACGCGATTGTTCTAAGTTAGCAAGCTGATTCACCATATTTGTAATCGGTGAGAACAATCGTGTTAAATAATCAACGAACGCATACAGTATCCCTAGAGAAATGACGCCTGTAGCACTTAATGAAGCGCCACCGAAATACCAAATCACACCTGTGAAAGCGATATTTCTTAATACGGATACTAAATTATGAGAAGTTGCTGCATTTAAATTCAAAATTTTATTTTGATACTTAAAATAATCGCCATTTAATTCTTCAAATTCTTTTTTCGTTTCACGCTCTTGACGGAACGCTTGAATAATTGGCATCCCTTGAATGGATTCATTTACTGTTCCGTTAATATCAGATAAACGAGAGCGCATTTTATGATTGTATACAGACGCGTATTTTCTATAAAGAATCGCCCAAACAATTAAAATTGGGATAATTAATAAACATAATGAAGCGAGCTTCACATCTAATAAAAATAGCGCAGCAAATATCCCAATAATATAGATGATACTAGAAACGAATGTTGCCAACACCGTTACATATAAATCACGAATGGCCTCTGTATCATTCGTCACACGCGAAACAATTTTCCCCGCCGGTAAATGATCAAAGTAACGAATTGGCAACGTTTGAATATGAGAAAACACATCTTCCCTCATAATTTGAATAATTTTGTTCGCTGCCTTTTGCAAGAAGAACTGCTTTCCGTATGCAAATAATGACACGACTACTAATAAAGCGAAATAGCCACCACCAAGTAATAATAGACGGTTTATTTCTGGCTTATAAAATGCAAATACTTCTTCCTTTGTTAATGCTTTCGCTTTATACACTTGCACCGCCTTACCATTTTGAACGGTAATCATATCCCCTTTTACAGTACGTGACCCTTCCACATTTACCTTATTCGGTACAAAATAATATTGAAAACCGACTTGCATCACGCGTACTTCTTTTCCTTTTTTCTCGCCTTGTTCAAAGCGATCACTTCGCTTATAAAAAGCCCCATTATACGAAACAGCATCTTCACTCTGTTCTGTTTCATACCAAGGTTTCTCTATCCCGACGATATGATCGTCAATCATCGTTTTAGCGACGAAAGGACCAGCAAGCTCTGCGATGACGAAAATAAATAACATTAACATCGCAGCAAAAATCGTCCCTTTCACTTTCATCGCGTATTGAAACAATCGTTTTGAAACGCTCATATTTTCACCCCACTATCCGCACTTTCACTTTCACCTTGTTGTCTTTCAAACTGTTCAGCATACCAGCCTCCCTTTTGGATAAGCTGAGCATGCGTACCTTCTTCTATAACTGCGCCTTCATCCATAACGAGAATCCAATCCGCATGTTGCACTGCTGATAAACGATGCGTCGTAATAATCGTCGTCTTTCCGCTTCTTTCCGTTCTTATATTTTCAATGATCGCTGCTTCCGTACGAGCATCTACAGCTGATAAAGAATCGTCCAAAATTAAAATTTCTGGATTTTGAATAACAGCTCTTGCAATCGAGATCCTTTGTTTTTGCCCTCCTGATAAAGAAACACCTTTCTCTCCAACGAGCGTTTCTAACCCTTCTGGTAAAAACTCTAAATCCTTTTTAAACGCAGCAATTTCAATTGCTTTCTCTAGTTCTTCTTCAGTCGCTTCCCTATTTCCGAATAAAATATTTTCTCGCGCTGTTTTTGAGAACAAAATATGCTCCTGCGGTACATAACCAATCCAGCCGAGTACATTTTCATTCGTCATTTTATCTAATGTCACATCAGAAACTGCAATATCTCCATCTCCAAGTGGATATTGACGAAGAAGCTGACGTACAAGCGTCGTTTTCCCGCTTCCTGTTTTTCCGACAACCCCAAGCGTCTCCCCTTGTTTTAAGGTAAACGAAACCTTTTTTAAATTTGTTTCAGTTGATGAAGGATATGAAAAGGTAACGTCATCAAACTGAATATAATCCGGCTCTTGCACAAGCTTTGGATGTTTCGGATCCTTTACATCTGGTTCATACGCTAACGTTTCATTCACACGGTCAAGCGAAGCATTTCCTCTTTGCATAACATTAATTAATTCACCAATTGCAAACATCGGCCAAATCATCATCCCTAAATACACGTTAAAAGAAACGAGTTCACCAAGCGTCACCTTTGACTGGAACACAAGATATGCACCGTACACTAAGCCAATTAAATAACTAAGACCGACAAGCATTTTCACAGTTGGTTGGAATAATGCATCAATCTTTGCTACCTTCATATTTTTTGCGTAGACGTCATCTCCTAAGTGATGAAATCTTTCCTCATCTGCATTCTCTTGTACGTATGCACGAATAACACGCACACCAGCGATTGATTCAAGCACTTTATCGTTCATATCACCAAACGCATCTTGCGCAACGGTAAATCTTTCATGCAATTTCTTTCCATATATATTCATCGCATACGCCATAATTGGAAGCGGAATAAGCGCTGCAAATGTAAGCTCCCAACTAATTGTAAATCCCATCATAAAAACGATCGTAAGCATGTATAAACTAGAATCCACAAGCGTTAATATACCAAAACCAGCTGTCATAGCGATTGCTTTTAAATCATTCGTTGCCCTCGCCATTAAGTCGCCAGTACGATTTTTTTGATAAAAAGTCGGCGTCATCTTAAGTAAATGCCCCATAAATTTAGAGCGCATCGTTTTCTCAAGTACAAATGCACCTCCAAACAATTGATGTTGCCATACGAAAGTAAGACCATACCCAACGATTGTAACCCCTATTAAAATAAGAATAGATTGCATAATTGCTTCGTTCGATAACGTTCCTGTTTTTATATTATCTATCGTAACCCCTAACACTTTCGGGGGAATAACTTCAACTATATTCACAATTAAAAGAGCTCCAATAGCAATACTATATCTCTTCCAGTGCTCCCTAAAAAACCATTTTAACTTTAGTAATACTGATAACAATGTAACCTCTCCCTTCTCGTTCTCGTTTACCTCTCATTTCTTTATCCACTATCCAGACCCATCACATTTACATTTCGTAACCCATACAATCTCATCACATTTTTCCACCTTCCAAAGTTTTTTATCGGAACTAAACAAGGGAAAATAAACAAAAAAAAGCATACCGCCGCTTGACGATATGCACAGGAATGCATAAAAAGCGTACGTTACGATATACGCAACGTACGCTTTTTATAAGACAAAGATGCCCTATATATCCGTACGGGTTGCGTAATGATATGAATGTTTTCTGCCATTTAACAGAGCTAAGCCCATTACATTTACGATTACAATCATTACGCACACCCCCTTCATTTATTTTCCATTTATAATCTTACAACTTTATTGAGTATTCTGTCAATTATTTTTTCACACTTCAAATAAAAATATATGATACACCATTTTGAAATAAGGGAATGTTCTGTAAGAAAGGGCATACAAAAAAAAAAAAAGAATAAGAAATCGTTTTCACAAACATTTCATTTGAAAAATGTTATCAAACCCCCTACAATCACCTTATACTCACTCTTACAAGTTGCTATTTTAGGAGGACTAATCATGACAACTAGCAATACGTACAAATTTTATTTAAACGGAGAATGGAGAGAAAGCTCTTCAGGAGAAACAATCGAAATTCCATCTCCATACTTACACGAAGTAATTGGACAAGTACAAGCAATTACTCGCGGAGAAGTGGATGAAGCAATTGCATCTGCAAAAGAAGCTCAAAAATCATGGGCAGAAGCTTCTCTACAAGATCGCGCAAAATATTTATATAAATGGGCTGATGAGCTCGTAAATATGCAGGATGAAATTGCCGATATCATTATGAAAGAAGTCGGTAAAGGATATAAAGATGCGAAGAAAGAAGTTGTTCGTACAGCTGACTTCATTCGTTACACTATCGAAGAAGCTTTACATATGCACGGAGAAAGCATGATGGGCGATAGCTTCCCGGGCGGTACAAAATCTAAACTTGCGATCATCCAACGCGCACCACTTGGTGTTGTATTAGCAATCGCACCGTTTAACTACCCAGTAAACTTATCTGCTGCAAAACTTGCACCAGCATTAATTATGGGTAACGCTGTTATTTTCAAACCAGCAACTCAAGGTGCAATTAGCGGTATCAAAATGGTTGAAGCACTACATAAAGCTGGCCTTCCAAAAGGTCTTGTAAACGTAGCTACAGGACGCGGTTCTGTAATTGGTGACTACTTAGTAGAACACGAAGGCATCAATATGGTATCGTTCACAGGTGGTACAAACACAGGTAAACATTTAGCGAAAAAAGCTGCAATGATTCCACTTGTATTAGAACTTGGCGGGAAAGACCCTGGTATCGTTCGTGAAGATGCTGACTTACAAGATGCTGCAAACCATATCGTAAGCGGTGCATTCTCTTACTCTGGTCAACGTTGTACAGCTATTAAACGTGTACTTGTACACGAAAACGTAGCAGACGAGCTTGTTGACTTATTAAAAGCGCAAGTAGCGGAACTATCAGTTGGATCTCCAGAGCAAGATAGCACAATCGTTCCATTAATCGATGACAAGTCTGCTGACTTCGTTCAAGGTTTAGTTGACGACGCTGTTGAAAAAGGTGCTACGATCGTTATGGGTAACAAACGTGAGCGTAACTTAATTTACCCAACATTAATCGACCACGTAACAGAAGAAATGAAAGTTGCTTGGGAAGAGCCATTTGGCCCAATCCTTCCAATCATCCGCGTTTCTTCAGATGAGCAAGCAATTGAAATTGCTAACAAATCAGAGTTCGGTCTGCAAGCAAGTGTCTTCACTAAAGACATTAACAAAGCATTTGCAATTGCTAACAAAATCGAAACTGGTTCTGTACAAATTAACGGACGCACAGAGCGCGGCCCTGACCACTTCCCATTCATCGGTGTAAAAGGTTCAGGTATGGGCGCACAAGGTATTCGTAAGAGCCTTGAGTCTATGACACGTGAAAAAGTAACTGTATTAAACTTAGTTTAATCTTATAAAAAGAAGCTGATCTATTTTTAGATCAGCTTCTTTTCTATATAAATACTTCCGAAAAACGGAGTATTTCGTTCTACTTCCGATTTGGTTTTCCAAATCGAACTAAAACATGCCATAATAATTTTAATTCCTGAAGCACTTCTTCATAAGTTCCACGATCACTCCAAGATAATGGATTGCGTTTCAAATCCACTACAGCAGAGCCAATTATATTTGCATCGATGCAATGATTCCGTGCAATGCGCCTTGCTAAAGATGGCATTTTTGAACCTCTAAAATCCATCGGAACTTCGTCTACCGCAAGTACAAAACCGATGTGCCAATACAAATCAATCGCATACTTCAGGCAAATTTCTTCTAAAACTCTTCCTACATCCGTACCCTTAAATGAAGGATCTGCAACAAGCACCTCTACGTCTTCTTTAAGAGAAATCTCTCCATGAATTTGCGCTTCGATATAATGATTAAGATTACGGGCTGGCTCTTTATCTGCGAAATCTATAAACGGTCTTTCCAGGTTATCCAGCAAATGATGAATGAGTCTTGTTGGAGTCAAATTCCCTTCACCAATTGCAAAATCTCTTACGAATGTCTCTTCCAAAAGAGCAGCTAAAATCATATCAAACTCCTCATAAGTCCCCTTTTCTTTCGGATCTTGATGCGAATCTAAATATGTATATGTAGAGCGCGAAGAAACTTTTGGAGATAAGAGAAAATAACATGAACCAAAACGCGGAGCCGGCCCATCTGGATGTAACATTAAATTTAGCGCTCCGTATTTTGGCCGTTGATCATTCGTTACGCCTTCTAATTGATATGCCCCTCCAAATATTCTCTTTTCCCAAAGGTCACGTTCACCACCAGGATAAGCAGATACGCTTCCATTAGATAGCAATGTTTCAAACTGACTTTTATATACTCCTTGCTCAAACAGTGCTTCAGCAACACTTTTCATATTCGAATCTAGTCTGTCTGGATGAAAGTGTAAAGCAATCCTTGCATGAGATTTTAAATTAGCGACAGCTTCTTCAAATATTTCATCTGTAATATTAGACATTTTAAGTATATGATTAATCGTTGCTTTAGCCTCACGTTTTTCGTTCTCTGCATATTTTGAAATATACTCTAAAGCAAATAATTGAGATCTTAATAATTCCATAATCCAATCTCCCCTTTAATTGAACTGCCCTTAAACACTTCAATTAAAAGCTTATTCTTTCCTTCTTATGAAACGAACCTCATTTATTAAAAAAAGTAATTTACTAAATCTTAATTATGTATACACGCATTTTTCATAGGCAAATGTACACATTCTACAGAAATTTGATACCCTAGCCATCGCTCAGCGATATGTTCAAATGATAAAACAGATCCCGTTGTAAAAAAGCGATGCTTCGGATTCAGATTGTCAGACAAAATTCCTTTGTGCTGTAAAATGGTACTTAACTCTATCGCTGTTTCTTCTGCCGAACTAATAATCGTTATGTCTTCTCCTAGTTCCTTTTTTATATAGGACTCTAAAAGTGGATAATGCGTACATCCAAGAATTAACGTATCTATATCTTCTTTCGTTAATGGAAGTAAAGCTTGTTTCACTTGCTGCGTGACATATGCTGTATCTTCTAATTGATTTTCTACAACTGTGGCTAAAGTCGGGCAAGCATAGCTATGCACTTCCAAATATGTATCCAGCTCGTGTAATGCTTTTTCATACATATTAGATTTTATCGTACCTACAGTTCCAATTACCCCGATTTCCCCTTTCTTTGTAACTTTAATTGCCACTCTTGCTCCTGGATGTATAACGCCAATAACTGGAATGGAAAGTGCTTCTTGCAGCGCATTCAATGCAGCAGCTGCAGCAGTATTACATGCTACGACTAGCGCTTTTAATGGAAACTGTTTGAGGAACCCAACCATTTCAAATACGAAAGATTGCACCTCCTCTACACTTCTTGGCCCATACGGACAACGCTTATTATCACCAATATAATAAATGCTTTCTTTAGGCAATTGTCTTATAATTTCGCTCGCAACTGTTAATCCCCCAACACCCGAATCTAGCACACCTATTACTGAATGTTTATGACATACAGACATTTACTTCATCCCCTTTTCAATCATCTAGCGCTAATAACATGTATTATATTACGAAAATTCAAATATCACATAACAATCCCTCTTACTTTTAATCACAAACTCTTCTCTATAATCTGATTATTACTATATCCATTGACGTATAAAAATTCATTTGTTACTCTTAAAGACGTTAATTTAATATTTAAATCCTCATTCGTATCTCGGTGAGGTAGAGGTTGCAATCATTAAGAGTATCATTTCAGGAGATGTAGTGGCATTGATGAAGGAATGAGAAAGGAATGGTTGCCGAAGTAAGTCGTGTCCACCATGCACGCTTGCTGGGTCTGCATTTAATAAGTGCAGAACTGTCACAAACGTTTCGTTTGTGGAGAGCTATCGAGAGGTATGTCGTGGGTTTCTTATAAGATAGAAGGCATGTAGCGGCAGATTACGTGCTTTTTTTGTTTTGTTTGGGACTTCTCTTCCTGACTCAGGAAGACATACATATCTCCTCGCTTGACTTGGTTATACTAACTTTGGAGGTATTTTTCTATGCAACAAAAAAAATGGGGCTTTTGGGTACTAACAGCTTTCGTTGTCGGTAACATGGTTGGCGCTGGTATTTTCATGGTACCAAGTACGTTGGCACAAACAGCAAGCCCACTCGGTGTCACTTTAGCTTGGTTAACTACAGGGTTTGGTGTTTTAATGCTAGCTCTTGTTTTCGGTAATTTAGCAATTCGTCGTCCTGATTTAACGACAGGGCCACAAAGTCATGCATATGCTTTATTCTCAACACCAAAAAAGAAAAAAATGGCTGGCTTCAGTATGGTATGGGGATATTGGGTTGCAAACTGGGCAAGTAACGTTGCCATCATTACATCATTTGCGGGATATTTATCACTCTTCTTCCCAATTATGAAAGATACGCGACTACTATTTTCAATCGGCTCGTTTAACGTAGAAGTCGGAAAACTAATTACATTTACGATTTGTTCCATCTTACTTTGGGGAACTCATATTATATTAACAAACGGTGTAAGCGGAGCTGGAAAACTAAACTTCTTAGCAACAACAACGAAAGTAACTGGATTCCTTTTATTCATCGTCGTTACGTTATTTGCATTCGAAGCTTCTAAGTTTGGACAATGGTACACACCGATGATTGATAAATCAGGTGCATCACATGGTCTTCTTTCACAAGTAAATTTAGCTGCTCTTACAACGCTTTGGGCGTTTATCGGAATTGAATCAGCCGTTCTTTTATCAAACCGTGCTGTTTCTCCAAAAACGGTAAAACGTGCAACAGTTGCGGGATTACTTATTACAGTTGCGATTTACTTAGGAATTACAATTTTAACAATGGGTGTACTTCACGTTGATAAATTACAAGCTTCTGAACGTCCATTAGCAGATGCACTAAATGCTGCAATGGGTCACGGCGGCGGGAAACTGATGGCATTACTTGCTCTTACTTCCCTGTTCGGTTCTATCTTAGGCTGGATTTTATTAAGCTCAGAAGTACCTTATCAAGCAGCAAAAGAAGGTTTCTTCCCTTCCTTCTTCACGAAAACAAATAAAAAAGGAAGTCCAATTTACTCATTACGATTAACAAACATTATGTCGCAAGTATTCCTATTCTCAACATTATCAGGAACCATTGCGGAAGCTTATACATTCGTTATTACCGTATCAACACTGGCCTACCTCATTCCATATCTCGTTTCACCAATCTTCCAGTTAAAACTAGTCGCAACTGGTGAAACATATAAAAATGAAATGCGGGCAAGAATTACAGATGGCATAGTCGCAGTTATCGCACTTTGCTACGCACTATGGGTTATTAAAACTGGCGCATCCGATATAAAAACGTTCCTTCTCGGAATTGGTTTATTCGTAATTGGATTTGCTTTCTATCCATTAATGAATCGTGATCAGAAAAAAAATAACGAAAAGAAAAACGGGCAAGTTGCATAACGCAATTTGCTCGTTTTTTCTTTTGTAAAACATATATAATAGAACAAAGAGGTGAAAAACATGTCAATCGAATCGCTATGGAGCAGTCGCTTCCAACAACATATTCAAAATATCATTACATACTTTGCACGTATGATTAACGGTTTACTATATAGCTTTATCTTTATTTCATGCGTTGGCGCATATTATTATGCTCAGTTTCTAAAAGCCTCTCCTTCTAAAGGAATATCTTTAATAATTATAACGATTGTACTTACATTCCTTATAACGAGATGCCCTATCCGTACATTTATTCAAAAACCTGATGCTGTCTATTTACTAGCACTAGAAGAGAAATTAACATCTTATTTCAAAAAATCTCTTCTATACAATTACATCATTCAGCTTTTCCCATTGTTATTTACGTACCTTATTCTCGTTCCACTTGCTATGCAATCATTACAATTAACTGTACCTTTTTTATGTACAATCTTTATCGTGTTAATGATTACGAAAGCCTGGAACATGTACATACATTGGATGTGGCGTGATAGTCACGAAAAAAATATATGGCTGATCATTCGTATTACTTGTAACGCCCTAATCATTTACATGCTGTTTTATTCCGCAAATGTTCTCATATTGGGCGGACTACTCTTACTACTTGCTTTCCTACTTCTATATACGAAAAAACAGCCTACAAAACGAATACCGTGGGATTACATAATTGAGCAAGAAGAAAAAATGAACGTTCGTTTTTATCAATTTGCTAGCATTTTCACAGATGTTCCGCAACTGAATAAACAAGTAAATAAAAGAAAATGGCTTACAAATTGGATTGAACCTTTATTACATAAAAAACGAGCAACTTTCTTCTACTTACATACACTAGCATTTTTACGTGGAAATGATTATTTCGGTATATATATTCGCTTAGGATTGATCGGTGCTTTCGCCTTATATTTCATACCAAATATATACGTAAAAGGTGCTATTACTTACATCGTTTTATATATGATCTCTATGCAGCTTCGTTCACTATGGAAATATTTTTCGGGAAATATTATTGTAGCATTATATCCAACCCATACTGAAGAAAGGATGAAGCAATTTCTTCACTTAATCTTTATATTGCTAAGTATTCAACTCATTGTATTTTCGAGTGTTATACTCATTGCTACAGGTCAATTTTTACATAGCCTTATCATTATGATTGTCGGGTTACTCTGGATCAAATTTATTATTGTACCAAAAACGAAGCAAAGAATTTCCGCATTTTAACGAAAAGAATTATCTTAAAAGCCAAGGAGAAAATAAATTTTCTCCTTGGCTTTTTTATTTTGCTTCCTCAAACAAGAATCACTGAGACAACCGATATTTTATGATTTTACATACAAAAACGATAATACATGTTTACGACCTAATAAAAAGGGTATCTATTAATTAACAGAGTAAAGGAGGGGCCTATATTGTGAATAAAAAAACGGAACAATTGAAGCATCACGTTACTGACAATCAATGCAAACATGCTTTAACAACAAATCATGGGGTAAAAATAGCTGAAGATGAATTTTCTTTAAAGATGGGCTTAAGAGGCCCAACCTTAATGGAGGATTTTCACTTTCGTGAGAAAATGACCCATTTTGATCACGAACGAATTCCCGAAAGGATTGTTCATGCACGCGGGGTTGGCGCTCATGGTTATTTTCAGCTTTATGAATCTTTAGAAACATATACGAAAGCAGATTTTCTTACTAATCCTTCAAAGAAAACACCTGTATTTGTACGGTTCTCAACCGTTCAAGGTTCTAAAGGATCCAACGACACAGTAAGAGATGTACGCGGATTCGCCACAAAATTTTATACAGATGAAGGAAACTATGATTTAGTGGGTAATAATATGCCGGTATTCTTTATCCAAGATGCTATTAAATTTCCTGATTTTGTCCATGCAGTTAAACCAGAACCACATAATGATATTCCTCAAGGAGCTAGCGCTCATGATACCTTTTGGGACTTTGTTGCGCATAATCCTGAGTCCACTCATATGGTCATGTGGCAAATGAGCGACCGAGCTATTCCGCGTAGTTTACGAATGATGGAAGGTTTTGGAGTTCACACATTTCGACTCATTAACGCAGAAGGAAAAGCCCATTTCGTAAAGTTTCACTGGAAACCTACCCTCGGGGTTCATTCATTAGTATGGGATGAAGCTCAAAAGATTGCCGGGAAAAATCCTGATTTTCATCGTCAAGATTTATACGAAGCAATTGAAAAAGGGGATTATCCTGAATGGGAGCTTGGATTACAGCTAATTCCAGAAGAAGATGAACATAAATTTGATTTTGATATTTTAGATCCAACGAAATTATGGCCAGAAGAAGAAGTTCCCGTAAAATTAGTTGGTAAAATGACACTGAACAAAAATGTTGATAACTTCTTTGCTGAAACAGAGCAGGTAGCTTTTCACCCTGGTCATGTCGTACCAGGTATTGATTTTTCAAATGACCCTCTTCTGCAAGGAAGATTATTCTCCTATACAGATACACAATTATCTCGTTTAGGGGGCCCTAATTTCCATCAAATTCCTATTAATCAGCCCGTATGTCCTTTTCATAATAATCAACGTGATGGTATGCATCAAATGCAGATTCATCGCGGTCAAACAAGCTATCATCCTAATGGATTAAATAACAATCAACCTGCAACCGTCCAAGCCGAACAAGGAGGATATGAACATTATCAAGAAAAGATTGATGGGCATAAAATTAGAGGTCGCAGTAAAAGCTTTCTTAACTTCTATTCTCAGGCTAAACTTTTCTACAATAGTATGAGCCCTATTGAAAAGCAGCACATAAAAGAAGCTTTTTGCTTTGAAGTTGGGAAGTGTAAATCAGACATGGTGAAGGCAAATGTAATTGCTCTCTTAAACCACGTCGATCGTCAATTAGCACAAGAAGTCGCTAACATTATTGGAGCTCCTTTACCTAAGGAAAATCACGAAGTAAATTCAGATGCAAAATCACCTGCACTAAGTATGTCCAATACTATTTTTAAATCTGATTCCAAAAATGTTGCAATTCTATTAAATGGTGACCCAAGCGTCTCACTTCTGTCCGAATGGATTCAAGCTTTTGTACAACACCGAATTAACTATAGTATCATAGATAATAAAATTTATCAGTTCAATGATTCCATTAAAGTAACTGATACTTATACAACAACAGACTCCTCCCTTTTTGATGCAGTATTAGTGTTTAGTAGTGAGTCTGTCATTCAACCCCCTGTTTTAGAATTTGCAGAAACTACTTTTAAACATTTTAAACCGATAGCTCATGTCCTTAGTAATCCTCATGCTTTGGACCATAGTAAGATTAAACTGGATGGAGCAGGAGTTTACAACTTAACAAATACTTCAATTGAATCATTTATAGAAGGCATTGCCCAAGGAAGATTCTGGAGCCGATAATATAATATAAGGAGCGGATTAGAATGAGTAAAAAAATTGCTATTTTAATAACGGATTATTTCGAGGATACAGAATACACAGAGCCAGTAGAAGCTTTTAAACAAAAGGGATATGAATTCACAACTATTGAAATGGAAAAAGGGAAAACGGTACACGGTAAGCAAGGAAAAAGTGAAGTCGTGATTGATAAAAGTATTGATGATGTTTCTCCAGAGAACTTTGATGCCCTCTTCATACCGGGTGGATTTTCTCCAGATATACTTCGTGCCGATGAACGTTTTGTTCGCTTTAGTAAAGCATTTATGGATGCGGAAAAACCTGTTTTCGCTATTTGTCACGGACCTCAGCTACTCATCACTGCACAAACACTTGAAGGACGCGATGTAACTGGATATAAATCTATTGAAGTCGATTTGAAAAATGCCGGCGGGAACTTTCATGACAAAGAGGTTGTCGTATGTCAAAATCAGCTAGTAACAAGTAGACAGCCAGAGGACATCCCAGCGTTTATTGAAGAATCGTTGCGTATATTAGGATAACTAATTTGGTTAACTAACCTTGTATTTACATGAAAATAATGAATCAGTGGGGTTTTATTCATCCCCCACTGATTCATTAGCCCTCATCAACTGGTCGTTTACAGGAAATCCGACCACCACAAATAGCAAGATAAATAAAAAGAGGGGAATCCAAAAGTTCAGTTTTAATAATCTTTTGGATTCCCCTCTTTTCTCGCCCAAAAATTCCTTATCACTTTTCATAGGCAGTTCTCATATAGTGAAAATGACTATATAATTCCTATCCATAAGTTAAATAATGATTTCGCACATATATAAATACAAAAGATGGGAGCCCTATTTATGAATAACAATCCACCTTCAACGCCCCAAGACAACTCCGAAAACAATAGCCGTGATATCACACTGCAAACATTAAGGGTCATCGGACTCGTCGTCCTTATTAGTGGTTATATCCTCGTTGCGCTCTCTGAAGTAGGTGAGCTGAAAGTCTTATTAACAAACCCAAATAGCAATCCTGATTTAGCTGAAGTTGATCCGTTTTAAAAGCCATATGAAAAGCGATTTCTAGCATCGCTTTTCATATCGTTTTATCCAATCTGAGAAACCTCCCCCTCATACTTCTCTTTCCCTATCGCCTTCATAAATAATAAAATACTGCTCATACCAACGATAAAGTACAGAGCACTCATGCCCCAAGATGCAATAAATGAACCTAGCATAACACCTAATGCCCCGTTCATTTTTGCAACTTGAAAGACCATTCCGTTAATCGCCATATAAGAACCTCTTGCCTCATTTGGCACCATATCTGCCATAATAGATTGACGCACTGGCACATATATCATCTCGCCTACCGTTTGGAAAAGCCCTGCAATTAATAAAATCCATAAGCTATTGCTCGTTCCGAGTATTGTAAATCCAATCGTGTAAATAAATAAGCCTACATATAAGATTTTCAAATCGTTGAAGCTTTTCAGCATTTTAATAAGAAGTGCTGAACATAACACAACTAAAATTGTATTCTCTGCAGAAATCCAGCTCAACATGCGAATCCCTGTTAAATCAAACGTAAAACCATTCCCGAATAAAAAGTGAACCGTTTCAAATTCCTTCTGCAAACGTACCCCTAAATAATTATTAATTTGAAACTCTAACGATAATGTACATATACTCGCTGCACAAAAAATTAAAAATGCTTTATCTTTCATCACGACTTTATAACTATCTGCCATATCTTTTAATACATTTTTCTTCTCCATCGTTTTTCGTGCTACATACACTTCTTCCATATACACAGCCATCACATATAAAGTCATAATGGCAACAAGCGTTAATACGATAAACAATTGTAGTCTATAGTTTTCAAATAGTAATCCTCCAAATATCGCTCCAATCGCAATCGATAAATTAATAGCCCAGTAATTAATGCTATACATCACTTTTCGATTTTCAGATGTACTCACATCAATTAACATCGCTTCTGTCGCAGGATTCATAAGTCCCGATCCTAAACTATTCACTAGCATAAAGATAAATGTTAACCACGGTGAGTCAACGTAATCCGAATTCGCAACTCCCATACAAGCAATGGAAATGACTTGTATACTTTGACCGATAATCATAACCTTTTTACGCCCAAGCCGGTCTCCAACATATCCACCGTATAAACCAATTACTAATGAAGCTATGACATTAATAAGTAGTAACGCACCAGCAATCGCGCTACCTAACTTTACGGAAAAATAAATCGCCATAAATGGAAAAATCATCGTGGACACAGTACGTGTTAAAAACGATGTTATAATTCTAATTTTTATATTTCGATGCATACTCCAAAATCCCATTGTTTCCCCTCCTTATGCTTACTTATTTTACTTTGAAAAAAAGGGAGAAAAAGGTTAGAATATTCTAAAGAGTTTCCCCTTTTATGATAGAAGGAAGTGTATATATGAAAATTATGGACTATTACATTAGACTAAGACTACATGCACAAGATCAACAACATATGCGAAATAGCTTACAAGAATTAGCGGATGTTTTATATTGCAGTACGAAAAACGTAAAGATTTTATTAAAGAAAATGAGCGAGGAGCAATTAATTAGCTGGACTCCAGGGCGAGGCCGCGGAAATAAAACGGAAATTCTATTTATACATAATTTCGTAGAAGCGATTGAGTCCTATACAGATGAACTGTTAGCCCAAGAAAAATTAAAAGATATCTTTCTTCTTTTAAAAGAACCCCTCCCCCTCGCACTTCAAAAAAAGATAGAAAATAAACTACATCATCATTTTGGATACGAACCTTCAAATGATATGTACGACGTATTAAAGATTCCTATATCGAGAAAGATATTCCCATTAGATCCAGCTTTTGTGGCTGTAACTACAGAGAGTCATCTTACGAGTCAAATTTTTGATACGTTAGTTGTCTATAACGATGTTACTGAAAAAATGGAGCCTCACATTGCGCATACATGGGAATTAAGTGAAGATGGACTTACGTGGACCTTTTATTTACGAAAAGATATATATTTTCACAATGAATCAATTTTAACTTCTAAAGATGTACAGTTTTCATTTGAAAGACTAAAGCAAGTTCAATCCCCTTTCGAATGGTTAACAGAAGAAATTGTTCAAATTGAAACACCATCACCACTGCAAATTCGATTCCATTTAGCAAAACCAAATTTATTTTTCTTACACTATGTAAGTTCAATGCAGCTCGCAATTTTACCGCGTGATACGAGTATTCAAAATCATCATTATATAGGTACTGGACCTTTCAAACTTGCTCATTACTCTGAAGATAATATCGTACTCGAAGCGTTCACCCATTATTTTAAAGAGCGCGCATTATTAGACCGTATTGAATTTTGGGGTATTCCTGACCATGTGCAAATAGATGCTGATTATGAACTACCAAACGAAGAGGAAAATGAAAGGCATGATATACAAATAGAAGAAATAGGTTGTATTTATGCTAGCTTCAACTTTACAAAACCTGGTCCTCATCACGACATTTACTTTCGAAAAGCTTGGAGAGAACTATATGATGTTGAAATGATACTTCGTAACATAGAGGGTAGACGGACAATTGCTGCATCAAGCTTTTTCCCTGATAGAAGCCGCCTTGCAACAAGAAGATCCTACTCTTTAGAAAAGGCAAAAGAGTATTTGAAAAAGAGTACATATAATGGAGAAACGATACATATTTACTTCTTCGCATTTAAAGATAGTGCAAATGATGCATATTTCTTAAAAGAACGCTGTGAAAGTTTAGGTATACAAGTAGAGCTTCACCCATTTCCCGTTTCAGATTATATGAATCACTCTATTGATAAACATGCTGATATTATTTTCATGGGAGAAGTATTTGCTGCCAATCATGAAATTGCATTCTTAAATGTATTTAAAAATAAAAGTTGCTTCGTAAATCGGTTCATGGACCCGCACTACGAAAAACAAATTAACTGTTTACTAGATACATTTTTATTAGAAGAAAATAAAGAAAAGCGCTATGAACTCATGTATGAGATTGAAGAGTTTTTACAAGCAGAACACATCATTTTATTTAACTATCACGTTCTAAAAAGAAAAACATACCCTTCTTCTTTAAAAAACGTAACAATTGATTCATTCGGTTGGGCAAATTTTGCGAAGTTATGGATACAGCCATCCATGTCTTAAAATGTGAGTCATGATAAAAGGAGAAGGTACTACATCCTTAGCAGTACCTTCTTCACATACTATTATTTAATTACTCCATCTAAGTGATCTTTCAAGTTCAATAAATACTTCTCTATATCCGGATTCTTCACCACATCATAACAAGCAAAACTCTTTAACGGACTCATACTGAGAAACTTTTGCACGCGGTGTAAATGACTAAGCGCTGATTCTAAACTTTCTCCTTCAAAGAACTTCGTCTTATCTCCAAATGCTTTTTCAGGTGCATTCCAAGTTGTAGAGAACATATACTCTTTCTCTTTTAATAAACCACCTGTTCCATATTCATCTGCACCTTTAAAGAACAAACCGTATTCATATACTTCATCCATATACGTTTTAAATAAGCCTGGAACACTAAACCAGTAAATTGGTGTTTGATAAATCACAACATCAGCCCATAAAAACTTATCTTGTTCTTCTTTAATATTGTAACCATCTTGAATCGTTGTTGTTTTCACATGATGATTCTCGCCTAATACAGTAACCATATAATCTACTAACGTTTTATTTAATCGTCCTTCCTTTGTACCGTATTTTTCATGTCCATTTATAATAAATATATTTTTCATCGTTTTTCTCTCCCCTATATGATCTACTCTTCAGCTATTAAGCCGAGTTGCTGCTGTAGTGTAAGATTATCTTCTAAATGCCAATCGTCTGTTATCTTTCCGTCTTTCACATGTAAAATATCAATTGCAAAAAAATTAATTTTCTTACCATTATGCGTTCCTGTAAAAGAAAGACGGGCCGTTACTTTATCACCAACAACTAATAAGTCTTCAATCTCGCAATGTATATCAGGCACAACTTTACGAAAATTTTGCGCTGCAAACTTTAATCCTTCAATGCCTTGTGGTCGCCCTTTCGGCAATGTATTATCGAAGAAATCTTTATTAACAGTCTGCGGAATAAGTTCCTCCTTACCTGTATCCCAAAATGCATAAAAACGCTGCGCCGCATGAACCATTTCTGTCGCTTCTTTTTTACTTAGTGAGGGATCAATTGTCATTGCTTTTGGCTTTGGCATTTCTTTTAATAACTGAACTTCAGTTTTTTGTTCCACACCACATGCTACAAGCACAATACAAATAACAAACAAACTAAGAAATCCAAGTAACTTTTTTAACCCCATGGAAATCACCACCTCCTTATATAAATCCTTTTTGTTTCGTATTGCTATTGTATATGCACTAACTTCCTTTATGGAAGTAGTGATATTTTTTTCATATAGTTACCAAAAGTATAGTTTTGTGATACTATAAAGCAAATTCATCTAAAAAAATTTTATGGAGGCTAGTTCCATGAGCAATATAGATCCAGTTGAATTAACGAAAGGTTTACCTGGCATACCTTGTCCTATCGCTAAAACGCTTGATGTAATTAGTACAAAATGGACGTTTTTAATCATTCGTGATCTTCTTATCGAAGGAACATTACGCTTTAGTGATTTACAAAAATCAATGGATGGTATTAGTCCAAAAACATTATCACTTCGACTAAAAGAATTAGAGTCTCAAGGCATTATAACGAGAAAAGTATATCCAGAAGTTCCGCCTCGTGTAGAGTACACATTAACGGATAAAGGAAAGCAATTAGAGGGGATTTTTATTGAATTAAAACGGTTTGGATTAAGCTTATAAAACAAAAAAGCCTTACCGTTAAAGTGAAGTGAACCCGAATAGTGGTACATGAAAAAATAAGAGTTCATTACCCCGAAGAAGTAAAGTGGAAAGTGATTGAAATGAAAAAGGATGGGTATTCCAATTGGACCATTATAGAGAAACTCGGAATTAAAAATGTTTCCCAAATTAAGATATAGATGAAATGGTATCGTACAGATCAAACGTATCAGTTTCAACAACCTGTAGGAAAACAATATTCTTATGGAAAAAGACCAAAAGAGCTCAGTGAATTAGAATAGCTACGTATAGAAAATAAACACCTAAAAACAAAATTACTTGTATGGGGAAATTATCTAGAAATCGAAAGGGGCTGAAATCAGAAACTGTAGTTACTTTATGGAAAAATGTACAAACAAAAATAACAGTAAAAGAATTGCGTAACGTATTAGAATTACCCCTTCCACATTTTATCGCTCATTACAACGAACGGAAGATCTGAAAGATGATATAGGGGTACAGGCACATCGCCATCAAGCTAACAGAACAGCTTGTCCCTAAACGAAAATTTTGTAGCTTTTTTAGCACGGAAGTTCATTATTATCGTTTTTTATGTTTCTTAACTTGATAGAGGTGTGGTGGGTCCCTTTTTTAGAAGTAAATACTTCTAACACCTTGTAGTATTTGAAGATCAATTTTATCTGCTTTTGTCCTTTGAATTATAAAATCTAATCCATTTTTAGTATTGTCCGCATATTTAGGCATTGCTTCAAGTGTATCTGTCAATGGTTTGGTGAAATCGTCCCAATGTATTGGAATAACAAGCTTCGGTTGTACTTTTCGTACAGCTTGCTCGTAATACATATTTTGGAAATTTCTTTCCTGCTTTCCTAATCCCCCTATTCCTAAGAACAGGACATCAGCTCGAATATCATCTAATACACCTTCTATATAGTTAGCACTTGGTTTAACAAGAAAAGTTTTATTATTATACGTAATCAAGTAATCATATGAAGAGTCTTCATGATAATCTAGGGCTTTAGCTGGTTGTTTAAGTGGCTTTTTTATTTTTTCTCCTTCATCAAAGGTTGGTGAATGTTTCGCTGGAAGGACAGTAACAGTAAAATCACCAAACTTCATACCCTTATTTACTTCATATACAGACATCTGGTTCTTATTTATATCACCACTAATACCTATGTTAGTTGCTGACTCTGAACCATATACATGTGTTCCAGTTCGTTTAGCTATATAAGCTAAATCAAACGCATGATCATAATGTGTATGTGCAATAAATAATCCCTTAAGTTTATTATTATCAGCCCCTATTTGATTAAAAATTTTATCCACAGTATCTTCATCTGTTTTTATATTGCTGAACAATATTTTGGGTAAGGATGGCCTAGAAATAAAACCATCAATCATTAATTGCGTATTTCCATCATCAAATAGTAAAGATGATGTTCCTAAGAATGTGACCTTTACCTCACCGTGATTCAATACTTTTTGTGTTGTTTTTGGAGCATAATATGCCTTGTATTGTTGAATATCTGCTGAAGGTGTTAAAAACTTATAATAAACGAAAATAGAAGCGATTAGTACTAGTACTAATAATCCTATAAAAAACACGCTTAATTTTTTTCTTAATTTATATTTCAAAAAACATTCTCCTTTCTAGACAAAAGATATTATTATTTGACTGTGCTAAATCCTCCTACTTGAGGTTACCACAAAGTATCTATAAAAATTAAAAAACGCCATCCTTTCCTACGATTCTACAGAAAGAACAGCTTATTTTTTCATTTTAGGAGGAATTTTGTTTTCTTAGCTTGATAGCGATGTGGCGGTACCCCATATAGAAAAAACCGATTCCCTACACGTTAAGGGTATCGGCTTTTGTTCATTTCATTATTCTTTAGAACTTGATAGGTTGTATTTCCTAATTTTATTACGCAATATCAAAAGAATTTATTATTTATACACAATTCTAAAATACGAATTAACAGTTAATATATAATATCCAAAATAGATTATGCAATATGCAATAGAACTAATGGAAATAGGAATCATAATACTGTATATAGGCATGTTGTTTATTATTGGTAAAGCAAATAAGCTATGAGTAAGTCCGACTATTATAGGTGAAATAAAACTAAAGCTAACTTGGTTAGAAATTGACTTTCTTACTTCTTTTTTCGTAACACCTATCTTACGAAGAACCTCATAGTATTTCTGATTAGCATGTGCTTCAGATAGTTGTTTATAATAAATAATAGAACCAGTTGCTAGTACAAATATAATTCCTAAAAAGCTTCCAATAAATAATGTAACTCCATACAGTTGCATAAAATCTTCATTTGTTTCAGATTGCCCTACATAATATCCTGATACAACTGTACTAACAGCCGTTAAAGCTGTGGCACTTAAGATAGCAATAGTCGCAAGTAATTTGGCATTTCCTTTTACTCGATATAACAACTGTGAAATATTTAGTATATTCATACCGTTAAAATAGATATTGCTCTTACTTTTAATTTTCTTTAATACAATAACTGTATAAGACGTGAATAGACAGTAGGTTGCAAGAACAATCGCAATCAAAATACATAACGGGATTATTTTAGGATCCATTAGCGGACGCATAGGGTCCTCAGGGTTCTGCACAAATTTTACGACTTCGCGAAAAAAGAATGCTAAAACATAACCAAAGCCAATTAAAATAAGACCTATATATGCCAAATATTTAGATCCTTTTGGCATACTCTCTCCTTTATGATTCGCTTGGAACATTTCAATTAATGGAAATTGATAAATTAAGCGCGAGTTTTTCCAAGCTGTATATAATAGAATCGATAAAAAAACAATAATTGTGTCTATTATGGCCTTTATAGATAACTCGAACGTAATTGGCACATTTAATTTCATCAAACTCATTAGAAGTTCTAAAAATAACTTAAAACTTATACTGCCAATCAATATCCCAACTATTAAAGCTACGCCCCCCATTATTAATGTTTCACAAAATAACATCGTACCAATTTGTTTTTTAGTAATACCTAGTAAAGAATATAACCCTATCTCTTTTTTACGTTTTCTTATAAAAAAATTAGTAGAGTAAATAATAAATATGGCTATAAAAATAATGAGTATCACTTTTGAAGACTGAAGAACACTATTAATCATTACATTATTAAGCATTTCTTTTTTTATTTGCGTACTATATCGAAGTGACGCGAATATAAAATAAATCAGCATACTCGAAGCTAAAGATACAAAATAAAGTATATACTCCTTAAAATTTCGCCTTATATTTCGTTGAACGATTTCAATTAAAGTCATTTATTTTAACCTCCTAAAAACTATTTCTACAAAATATACATTGTTTTAATCACACATTATGTTATAAATGGCCATATTAGATAAGATCATCAGCCTTATCTTCAGAAATGGAAGACATTACATCAATGACTTGTTGGAAGAATTGCTTACGTGTTAATTCTCCACGGTGTAATTCTTTATATAATTCACCATCTTTAATCATAATCACTCGTTTACAATAACTTGCCGCAAACGCATCATGCGTTACCATTAATATGGTTGAGTTATCATATTCATTTAATGACTTCATACTTTCTAATAAATCCGTTGCTGATTTAGAGTCAAGCGCCCCAGTTGGCTCATCCCCAAAAATCATACTCGGATTCGTAACCATGGCACGTGATGCTGCGCAGCGTTGTTTCTGTCCCCCAGATACTTGATATGGGTATTGACTTAAGATATGATCCATGCCAAACTTCTTAGAGATTTCAAGAACAAGCCGATCAATTTCACTAACCTTCACCTTTGATAAAGCGAGAGGCAATGCGATATTTTCTTTGACCGTTAACGTATCTAATAAGTTATAATCTTGAAAAATAAAACCTAAATGATTGCGCCGAAATAATGCCAACGTATCATCACTCATTTTTACAATATCTTTTCCATCTATTAAAATCTCACCACTCGTCACATGATCAATTGTTGAAAGAACATTTAATAGAGTTGTCTTACCTGAACCAGAAGGGCCCATAATCCCAACAAATTCTCCTTCTTGTACTTGTAAGTTAATCCCTTTTAACGCTTCAAATGTATTTCCACCTGTGTCATATACTTTTTTAATATTTTTTGCTTCTAGCACTGTTTTCATTTTATATTCCTCTCTCCTCTTAGTATTTACAGCCAAGAAATCTATATAAAATTAGAGTTAAGATTGTTTAGATTTTTGCTTATACCATGAAAATCCTTATTTCCAAAAAGAGTAAATACCCATATGGGTATTTACTCTTTTCTAGAATATCTTATCTTTCACCTACAACTATTATTCATATCGTAGACAATCAATTGGGTCTAGTTTAGCTGCTTTATTTGCTGGAAGTATACCAGAGACAATGCCAATCAATATAGATATTCCAACAGATAGTAGACCTAGATTTACTGAAATAACAAGTGGCCATCCACCTACGATTGCTGATACCCAAGCAAAGAAAATACCTAACACAAAACCAATTACTCCACCTAATGCTGTTAAAATACAAGCTTCAATAAGAAATTGCATTAATATTTCCCTTCTCGTTGCACCAAGTGCTTTTCGAACACCTATTTCACGTGTACGCTCTGTAACAGATACAAGCATGATATTCATCACACCAATACCACCTACGATTAAAGAGATTCCAGCAACACCAGTGAATACCATTTTCATCGTATCTAATGATTCTTCTACGACCAAATCGTTTTTTGTCTCATCCTCTACTGTAAATAGATGCTCAAATTCTGGTGGTTTCAATCCATTTAATACAGATACAGCTTGTTTCCCTACAATTTCTCGCTCGCTAGAAGAAGATAACTTAATGGTCACTGCATTATATTCCTCAACACCTGAGATCAACGGTGCATTGTCAACCGAGGTATATCCTGCATACACATTTGATTGCCATATATTATCATATTTGTACACCCCGACAATATTATATGGTTTTCCTTTTATATCTATATATAAATCATTTTCCCATGTATCATATAGTTTTTTAAATAGAGCTTCACTGATAATCAAAACAGGAATTGGTTTTTCCAGCTCAGTCTCTGTTAACTCACGCCCATGTATCATTCGTAGTTTGTGATCCTGCATAAAATTACCTGTTCCCACATTTAAATTAAGAGAAGCTTCTTTTGAACCTACATATGCTTTTACGTCCATATTCACATGTGGGTACACATCCTTTACACCTGGTATTACTTCTAATTGCTTTACCATATCTGGTGTAATCTTCGCTATTTCCAGCGGAAAATCTGGGTTGATATACTCTATATTAATTTCATCCATATGGCGGCTCTCTTCAATCTCTTTTTGCATCTTTGCAGTATTTCCATCCCCCGTTGCGAGAATTGTAATAATCGCACTGATTCCAATAATAATTCCCAGCATCGTTAAAATAGATCTCATTTTATGGGCAAAGATAGAAGAGATAGCCATACGTATATTTTCATGTATATTCAATTTTATTCTCTCCAATCCTGAACAATGTTTCCGTCACGAATAACGATTTGACGTGCTGCGGCTTCCCCGATTTCACGATCGTGAGTAATCATAATAATCGTTGAACCTTGCTTGTTTAATTCATAAAATAGATTTACAATTTGTTCACTTGTTTTCGTATCTAGTGCACCTGTTGGTTCATCTGCCAAAATAAATTTCGGGTTATTTACAATTGCGCGTGCAACTGCAACGCGTTGTTTTTGTCCACCTGACAATTCATTTGGAAAGTGGGTATCGCGATCAGCTAAACCAACTTTTGTTAAGGCTGCTAATGAACGCTCTTGTCTTTCCTTTTTATCGACTCCCGCATAAATAAGTGGTAATTCAATGTTTTGCAACGCTGTAAGTCGTGGCAGTAACATGAAGTTTTGAAATACGAATCCAATCTCTTTATTACGAACATGCGCAAGCTCGGTTTCAGACATGTTTGAAATATTTTGTCCAGCTAATTCATAGGAACCTGTCGTAGGCTTATCTAAACACCCAATAATATTCATTAATGTTGATTTACCAGAACCAGAAGGCCCCATGATAGAAGTGAAATCTCCCTGATTTAGCGTTACATCAATTCCGTGCAATATTTGAATGGATTCTTCACCATTTTGAAAAGATTTTGTAATGCCTTGTAAATTAATCATTGCGTGGCAACCTCCATACCATCTTTTAGATTTACAGTAGGTCTAGAGATAATTTTTTCTCCTTTTTTCACTCCGGAAATTTTTGCTTCATTACTTGTTTCAAATTCAACCGTAACAACTTGTTCTTTTGCTTTTCCGTCTTTTACAACAAAGACAACGTTTTTATCACCTTTTTTTAAAATACTGGTCTTTGGAATGACTGTACCCTTTGCTTCGCCTGATTTAGTTTCTACGTATACGTGGAAACCATTTTGTAAGCCTTCACTATTGTCTAACGTCACAGTAAATGGATAACTAGAAACTGTTTTGTTTTCATCCATACTTTTTAATGGTGTAGAACCAATTTCTGTTACTTTTCCTGTCCATGTTTTACCCGCTACAGTTTTTGATGAAACTGTTATTTCTTGTCCAATTTTTACATTAGCAAGTTCAAATTCAGACATTTGACCTGCTACTTTAAATGGACCTGCATGGCGAAGTGTAATTCCGCTCATACCGTTTCTTTCATTAGAAGCTGTAATAATATCATCAATTACACCGTCAGCAGGACTCATAACAGAAAGTGTGTTTACTTTCTCTTTTGCTACTTTAATCATTTCATCCGCTTTTTCTACTTCAAACTTCTTCATTTCAAGCTGTGATTCTAATTGTTGAATTTCAATCTCTGACGCTTTTACTGCTTCTGCAGGAAGACCAGCATTTTTATCTTTTTGTAGCTTTTGTTTTGCTGCATCAATTTGTTTTTGTTGTAATGTTACTTCTTTTTGTGCAATTTTCTTTTGCATTTCCACTTCTGTTACACCTTGTTTAACAGTTGGATCATTGTATTTAAACAGAAGCTGTCCTTTCTTTACTTCATCGCCTTTTTTAACAGCTAGTTCATTCGTACCTTTTGTTGGATCAAATGAAATGATCTCCATTCCATTTGGAATCACTTCACCAGCAAACTTTTGCTGATTTTCGATTTGTTTTTCTAGTACTTCAGATGTTTTATAGGTCATAACTGGTTCAGAACTTCCGGCAAAATTCATATAAGCCCCAGCTCCTATACCAACTGTTAATACACCAACAATGACTACCTTATTTACTGTCTTCATATTATCCTCACTATTTCTTGTACTTTATTTTTGGAGACCATTATTTCCGTTTGTATAATTAGTTAACATTTTTAGAAATTATATATAAATTAGATTTCAAAGTATTAACATATCTCTTTTAAAATCAAATTGTGATAAAAATCTAGGCGTATACTTTTCGCAATATAAAAAGCCCCACCTTTTATTAGTAATTTCTCTTTGGCCTAACCTATAAATAGGATAGAAGAAATTAATTAAATAAAAAGTGGGGTAATAATTAAATATTTATTAAATTTTTCAATTCTCTTCTTTTGGTAATCTCACTTCAAAAATTGTTCTCACTACATTACTTTCTGCAGAAATCTTCCCATTATGTTTCTCAACAATATTTTTAGCAATAAATAATCCAAGACCCGTACTATTTTTCTGTACTGTTCTTGCTTTATCACCTGTATAAAACATATCAAAAAGATAAGGTAACTCTTCTTCTGGTATACTTTCTCCATAATTAATAATCTGTACAACAACGTCTCCATCTTCAATGTATCCATTCATATCAACAAACTTCCCATTATTTCCATATCGAACCGCATTTGTTAGAAGATTTTCAAATACTCGTGCTAACAAATTCCCGTCACCGTTGATAGTTAAATTTGGTGCAACATGTAATCTAGCCTCTAATTGATTTTTCTCTAATAATGGATATAATTCCAAATCTAATTGCACGAGCAATTCACTTATATTAATGTTTTTTTTATCTATTTGTTGTACACCATAGTTCATTCGTGTAATTTCAAATAACTCATCAATTAAACTTTCAAGTCGTTGTGATTTTGCGAATGCAATTGTAGAATAATATTTAATTTGTTCCGCAGTTAAGTTTTTCTCATTGAGAATTAAATCTAAATAACCTAGGACAGATGTTAATGGTGTTCTTAAATCATGAGCTAAGTTAACAACAAGTTGATCTTTACTACTTTCTGCAAAGTCTCCTCGTTCAACCGCCTCTTTTAATTTTTCACTTGCAATATTAATTGCGCGTGCAATATCGCTGAATTCATCATTTGATGAAATATAAACTTTATGTGTGAAATCTCCTTTAGAGAGATGATGAATGCCATTAGAAATTTCATCAAAATACCTTAAATAAGGTTTCGTTAAAAAGAAAAAGAATAAAATAGATAGCAAAGTGAAGGAAAGGAAAGAGAAATAAATACTTCCCCCAACCACTCTATTTGCTACATAGTCTTCATGACTAACCATCATTCTAAAAGAGAACCCTAATGTTTTATAAATTATATATGTTCCGAAAGCTGCTAACATCATACTTAGTGCAAACAAGGCAATCATTTTAAACCTAAAACTTTTTACTATTTTAGCCATTGAAAGTATAACCTACTCCCCATATCGTTTTTATTAACTTGTTCTTCCTTTTATCTTCTCCAAGTTTCTTTCGTAAAGTACGAATATGCACCGTAACTGTATTATTGTTATCATCATAATAATCATTTGTCCATATCTGCTGAAAAATATTTTCAAGGCTATATACTTTTTTCGGATGACTTGCCAATAAATATAAAATATCAAACTCTTTTGGTGTCAAATCAATTCGTTCTCCGTATACATGTACCGTTCTTTTCTCAAAATCAATGACAACGCCTCCAGCCTCTAAAACAGATGTTTCTTCTACTTTCGGTTGATTTAACGTAAGAAATCGGCGAAGTTGAGCATTCACACGTGCAACTAATTCAATTGGTGTAAAAGGTTTCGTCATATAATCATCTGCACCTAGTACAAGACCCGTCACTTTATCAAAATCAGATGTTTTCGCACTTAAGAAAATAATTGGCATATTTTGTTTAGTACGGATTTGACGCGTCACCTCATAACCATCCATTTTTGGCATCATGATGTCTAAAACCACTAAATCAATTGCCTGCGATTGAATAATTTCAATTGCGGCTTCTCCATCAGTTGCTTTTACAACCTGGTATCCTTCTTTTTTTAAATGTATTTCAATTAATTCAGCAATCTTCAAGTCATCATCAGCTATTAGAATTGTAATCGGCTTCATTTTATCCTACCTCTTCTTTTTCTTCCTTATATTCAAATAAAAAATTGATTACTCTATTAATTTCATCTGCAAAATTACTAATGTGTAATTCATTCTTTTTGAAAATAGTTTGAATTCCTATCATTCCCTTAAAAAGACAAATTCTTTTAGTATTTTTTGAATGGCTATAAAATTCCACGTTTCTACATTGAAATCTTATCATTTTCAGAAGGAAAGTGCAGAATGTCTCTAATAAAGCATATTTTTAAATACCTTACTAGCATCATTCTAATATTTTCCCTCATTGAAAATGTAGCTCCATTATGAATAGAACTTATCGCATACAGCCAAGTTTGGAATAAAGTATCATTGACTAGATAACAAGCAAAACCAGCTTGTATTCCATTACATACATATCAAATATATATAATATCTAGATTGCTTTTTAGCCATACATCTAAAGTTCCTTTATCAATCCATAGTTTCTTCTATAATTTTGAAGGCATCCTACTTTGTTTTTTTATACGTACATACTTTTTCTACCCATGGAAAATAAATTGTTAATTTGTCTTTATCTTGTACCATTTTTTGTTTTTGAGTAAAATTGTTTCCATAATCAATATTTATCCATTCATTATCAAGCCAAGTGTATGTCCCTGCATTTTTATATTCATTTGCTATTTTTTGAGTATGCATCTCTATTAACCATATAGTTTTCTTTTTTTTATTTTCTGGATTAACTTCGATTTTCTTATCAAACTGGTAAGAAACAGGACAAGTAGTGTCATTATCCGCTAATCTCCAATTCCCATTCAATTCTTTACCGCTACATCCAATTAGCAATAAACTAAAGCTAATTGGAACAATTAACTTTTTTATTTTTTTCATTATACATTTACCTTTCATTATCACTTTTTTATCTAATGCGTAGCTCAGTACAATTCCTTCTTTAACAGAAAGGTATTATATGAATTCCAACATGTATAAGATAGAGAAAATTAATTAAATAAAATGTAGGGCAAATATAAAATTTTCATTAAATTTTTAAACTCTCTGCATTTTGCAATCTTATTTTAAATATTGCTCTTATTTCATTACTTCCAGCAAGCCTTGTTCACTTATGCTATTTAAAGATACCTTTAAGCAAAATAAATGTGCTTAAAAATATCTTCCTATAAAAGATTAATTACTTTTAAGATTTAAATATTAAAACAGATTATTGGGAAATCAATATTAGTTTGTAGAGGTATAATTATGGTAGAAAATGTAAAGAGATAATTTTATATGTAAAATATTCACACAAGAAATTTATCCAAGGTAGAAAAATAGTGAAATAATAGGAGTTAAGTTTATGAAACTATTAAAACTGAAGAAAAATACTTTTATAAAATAGTGAAAGAATATGAAGCACACAAAGTAACAACTAACCTATAACGAATTAGAATCGAAAATTTCTTAGAGTAGAAAAATCGGCTTTTTTTATGTCAAAATTTGCTTAGCGTATACTTTCGTTAAAATGCGGGTGGTATCCCATTTAGAAGAGAAAGTAAAGGACGTCGAAAAAAAGAAATATATCAATGGTGCGGAACCAATGGTAGCCCCTGATCGATTGGAGTGCCAATTCAATACATCCAGGTTTACGGATGTGACGTATCTCTTATTAGGAGAGCGTACCTTATATTTATCAACGATCATGGATGCCCTTAATCGCGAAATTATTAGTTGTGTCATCAACGAATTACAAACACTGACATTAGCGACGAAGACATTGAAACAAGCAATGAGAGGGTGAAAAGTAAAAAATGTCATCCTTCACTCATATCAAGGAAGTATTTATACTGCGAAGGAATTTCAAGCGTATGCCAAACAAAACGGCATCATCACCAGCATGTCCCGTAAAAGAAATTGCCATGATAATGCCGTCATGGAAAGCTTCTTTGGCCATTTAAAAAGTGAAGCTTTCGATTCACAAAAGATAACAAAAGTATCCAAACTGTGCGAAAGATTGTGCTAGAATACATTCATCACTACAATTATGTGAAAATTCAATGAAAATCAAACCACCTATCCCCTAAAGAATTTAGGGAACAGATGGTTTAGGTGTTTTGATATGTGTCCCGTTGTCGGGGGTCACTTTACCTCACGTCGTAAGGGGTTTTATTACTTCGCAAAACTTTCAGCCAACTGTTTCTCTCTCCACATAAATGTAATAGCGAGACCAACTATTAAAACAACGCCTGAAAATGCATATGGATAATGAATATTCATATCAAATAATATTCCGCCCATCGCTGGTCCTGCGATATTTCCTAAACTCGTATAAGTCGAGTTCATACCAGCGACGAATCCTTGCTCTTTTCCGGCTGCTTTTGATAAAAATGTCGTTAAAGCTGGACGAAGTAAATCAAATGCTAAGAAAATGAAACAAGTAACGAGAAGTACAATCCAATAATTAAAGACTACAGTTGAGACGAATGCTAATACTGCACCTACAATTAAACATATTTGGATTAATACTTTCTCACCGAACATGTCTACCAATTTGCCAAACATAAATACTTGCACAACTACCCCAAAGATTGAACTAATTGTAATAATTGCTGCGATATCTTTCGGCGAGAAGCCAAATTTATGATCAGAGAACAAGCTAAACACTGTTTCATACGCTGATAATCCGAATGCGAGTACAAATACGATAATAAATGCAATTGCATACATTGGATGTAATGATTTCTTTAAATCACCAATAAAACTTGATTCCTTCGTATTAGAAGAAATCTCTGCAAGTTCTTCTTTCGTTAACGGTTCTTTTAAAATAAAGATCGAAATCACACATGCTATAAAAGCAATTACTGCTGCAACGAAAAACGGCACACGTATACCGTATTCTGCAATAAATCCGCCGATTCCAGGACCTATAATGAATCCAGTACTAATAGCCGCAGATAAGTATCCCATCGCCTTTGGACGTTCCTGAATAGATGTAATATCCGCAACATATGCCGTAACACCAGGCATAATAAAAGCAGCACTAATTCCGCCTAATACCCTTGCTACATAAAGCATCCATACATCTTTTCCTAATCCAAAAAGAAGCTCTGAAACACCAAAAATAAATAATCCAATGATTATCATTTTCTTTCTACCGTAAAGATCAACCCACCGGCCTGTAATAGGTGAAGTAATGAGCTGTGCCATTGCAAACACTGCAACGAGATATCCCATCGTCTTCCCTGTTAAATGCATATCATTCATAAAGGACGGCATAACCGGAATGATTAATCCAATCCCTAGAAAAGCGATAAATATATTACTCAAAAGAATGACCAATACCATCTTTTGTTCTTTTATCGGTTTCTTCACTTTTTAACACCTCTTCCCGTAAGTTCCTCTCAAAAAATAATGCCCAAGAAGCTTTTTCTCTATCCTTCTATTTGTGGGCTGGTCATGAGTAGAGATGCCCCCTACTCGTTAGAATTTCACACTATCCTTCCACACATACATACGCATTAGGTGAATGACTATCATTCAGTTTTCCTCAAAAATGAACCTACCTTTTCAGACAGGTTCATCTCACTATTTCTTTATATGTAGTGCATGTGTTAAAAAATCTAGTACTTCTGCCTTTTGCAAATCGACTTGCTCATCATCTTTATGATCATATAAATACACTTGTTCCGCTGCTGATTCAACTAGAGCGATAAATAACTTCGCTGTTCGCTCTGCGTGAACCGAATCACGAATTTCACCGGCTTCTTTTGCCTCATTTAAAAATTCACTTAGCCACATATAAAGAGGCTCATACACAGCTTCCCATTCTTTTATATGTTCTGTAGATGCAAGACCAGCATACATTAAAGCTTGTATTTCACGATATTCAGCTATAAAGTGAAACACCGCATCTATTACTTGCGTCACTTTACTTGAGAAAGGCGCATCGTTTTGCACTTTTTCTTTCACTGCAAGTATCATCTTTTCAACCATCACTTCTGCTATTGCAGGCATAACAGATAACTTAGAAGGAAAATATAAATAGAAAGTTCCTTGCGCAATGCCAGCTAATTTCACGATATCAGAAATCTTCGTTTTTTCGACGCCCTTTTCCTGAAACACTTCAATAGCTGCATAGACAATTTTCTCTTTTTTATTCATCATCTAAACCCTTTCACACGCATATTGAATGACTGTCACTCATTTTATAAGATAATCGATTGTACTGTCAATGATAGTGAACTCTAAGAGGAAATCATTTTTTTATAATAAAATCTCCTAATAAACAATTAGGAGATAAAAATACAATATATCTTTAAGAAAGTGCCTTTAATCCTGTCACTCCACATACAATAAGAAACACACTAATGATACGCGCTTTACTTTTCGACTCACCAAACAAGAACATGTTTAACAAAACTGCACCCGCTGTTCCGATACCAATCCAAACCGCATACGCGACACTTACTTGTAAAAATAAGAAGGAAGTATACAAAAATGCGAAGGATGTAGCAAACCCACCTATATAAATCGCACCATTGGCTAATGTCTTATCTTTACTATACATTTTAAGTCCTATCACACCGACTATTTCACTAATTGCAGCACAAAATACGAAAAACCAACCCATTTTTAAGCAACTCCTTCCACAGTTTCTTCTTTATTGTCAGCTAACTTTAAACCGATAACGCCGGCTACTACCATAAGAATGAAGAATAGTTTGCCTGCGCTGAAACTTCCACCGAAAAGAAATACATCCATTAAGAAAGTACCTACCGTACCAGCTCCAGCGAAAATAGCATATACAGTTCCTGTTGCAAGATGTTCACACGCTTTAGAAAGGAAGTGAAAATCAACAGCGATAACTCCTAAAATAATAATCCAATGCCACCAAGTATTAGCCGTATTAAAACCAAACACCCAAAAAATTTCAAAGATACATGTTAATATGACATATAACCAAGCTCTATTTTTCATACCTCTCACCTCTTATGACTGACTATCAGTCATTTTTGTTTTAAAAAATATACTCTTTCATCAATACTATATAAAAACAACTATCATCCTCATTTACCATTGTATTTGTTCATTTCTAAGCTAAATGCATCCTGTCACATAAAAAAATGACTGAATGTCATTCATATGTATTGTACATGAACATTTTAAAAATTGTCAATGCCGAAAGTTTATTTAAAATTTCTTTCATCCGATTTGTATATTTCCTAATAATCTGTCAATAATGCTAGTAACATAATATTTTCTCCACTCCCCCTTGGAGAGATCCCTTGAATGGAGCAGTTAGCTTTTGCTAGCTGCTCTTTTTTATTTGCCAACACACTATGAGATCAAATCCATGTTTATCCTATAACTAAGGAGCGGATTTTGTTTTCTATTTATTTTCCAAAGAGGCCTTGTATGCAATAATTTTATTCTCAAGCATCTTCTCTGTAACCTCTAAGTTTTCTCTTTGAATCTGAATAGATTTCCTATGATCTTCTAGGAGCTGTAAACGAGCTTCTGTTGTATGCGCCCCTTCTGTATATAATCTAGCGTATTCTCTTATTTTCGCTATTGGCATTTGCGTTTGTTTTAATTTCATTACAAACTGCAACCACTTTATATGTGACTCTTCGTAAAGTCGATTTCCATTTGTATCACGATTTGCAATCAATATATTTTCCTTTTCATAATAACGTAGTGTATGTGTGCTCAATCCTAATAATTTTGCTACCTCACTAATTGTATACATACTAAACTCCCTCCACATGCTTATCCTTATATATTTTATGAACGTATCAAATTTATAAAAAACATTTGACTTAGAGTATACTCTAACAAATACAATCTAACCATAAATGAATTTGAATTTAGGGGGATTTTATATGAAATATACGGTTATTACTGGTGCAAGTTCCGGAATTGGTTATGAAGCAGCTTTAGCATTTGCATCTCGCGGGAAAAATTTAGTACTTGTAGCTCGAAGACAAGAAGAATTAGATGGATTAAAATTGAAAATTAACGAAATGCATCCAGAGTTGGATGTTGTCATTCGACGAACTGATTTATCTGTTACTGAAGATGTTTATAAACTTTATGAAAGCCTACAAGCTTTTCAAATTGAAACGTGGATTAATAACGCAGGTTTTGGTAATTTCGCCTCAATTGCCGAACAAAATTTAAATAAAATCGAGACGATGTTGCATGTCAATATAGAAGCACTAACAATACTCTCTTCTCTTTTCGTTAGAGATTATTCAATGGTTGATGGAACACAGCTTATTAACGTTTCATCGGGCGGCGGATACACGATTGTTGCTGATGCTGTTACGTATTGCGCTACGAAATTCTATGTAAGTGCATTTACAGAAGGGCTGTCTCACGAACTGAAAGAACAAGGCGCAAAACTGCAAGCAAAAGTTTTAGCTCCTGCTGCAACTGAAACAGAATTTGCGAAGCGTTCATTTGATATTGATGAATTCCAATACGATAATGTTGTACCAAAATTCCACACTGCAAAACAAATGGCACAATTTATGCTCGACCTTTATGATAATGATAAAGTTGTAGGAATTGTCGACGGTTTAACGTATAACTATGAACTTAAAGATCCACTTTATAATTTTGCCGTAAGACAAACGAATTCAAATTCTTAATAACCTATCCATTTCTTATGGAAATATATATTCCCACTATATATGTAAATAATAGTGGGAACTTTTTCCCTATAAATTTTTTATCCAACATACCGCACCATCGCCACCTCATCACAATAATCCATCTTTGGGCAATGTCTACAATCAATCCATACTTTCTCTGGCAACGTTTCTTTATTTACAAAATCAAATCCACACTTTTGAAAAAATACTGTTTCATATGTTAAGGAAATTACTCTTCTTACATTTATTTTCGTAGCTTCCTCCATTACATGATTTACGAGCATACGCCCTATTCCTTTCCCTACATATGTATGCGAAACTACTAACGATCGTATTTCTGCAAGATCTTCCCCTAATACATGCAATCCAGCAACTCCAACAATTCTCTCATCTTCTTTCATAACATATAAACATTGCAAATATTGATAAAGAGACAAAAGAGAACGTGGTAAAACAACTCCCTCTTTTGCATAAACCTCAATAAGACTATAAATTTCTTTCACATCACTCGTCACCGCATTACAGATTTTCATATTACATCCCCTTGCCCTCGATATTAATATTTATAACTTTAAATGAATTTTAATTCATAATTTTATATAATAATACAGCTCTCTTTTCTCCTCGTCAATCACTTTATACAAACAAAAAACCAAGCAATCTAATCGATGCTCGGTTCCTCATCTCGTATCGGCAATACTGTTGAATATTTAATTTCACGAAGTGCCAAACTCGTCTGTATACGTGTAATACCAAGCTTATTCAGCTTTCTAATAAACTGCTCTAGTTCTTTACGATCACGATTTGCAACCTTTAATAAATAATCGTACTCTCCTGTTAAACAGTGACATTCTAACACTTCCGGCATTGATTCTAATTCTTTCTCCAACACTTCCAACTTGTCAAATTGATGAATATTCGTACTCATAAAAATAAAGCATAATAAATCAAACCCAAGCTTTTCTTGATTTAAAATCGCAACTTGCTTATCGATGAAACCTTCCCCATCTAACCTTTTTATTCTTGCATGCATCGCAGCCGGTGATAAATTAACGCGACGTGCCAGCTCTGCATTACTTACTTGTGAATCCTTCTGCAATATATCTAAAATTTGTACATCCAAATCATCCAACACTTTAATAACAGACGACTCCATTACAATTCCTCCTTTTTTCTTACCGATGATTATTCGAAAAAACAACTTATAATTTATATAAAACTGAATATTTTTCTGTAAATATCATTTTAAACTAAATATTTTATCGAGTTTTCACCATTATACAAAAGAATATATTACATAATAAAGAAAAATGCTAAAATTATTTACAATTAGTATTGATTACAAAAAAGGGGATTTTATCATGCCTTATTTTTACGTCTTTTTACTATTACTAACGAGCTTATTATGGGGAGGAAATTTCGTCGTTGGAAAATCACTCGTCGATCATGCATCACCGATGACACTGACAAGTTTAAGGTGGCTGATTGCGATTGTTTGTTTATTACCAATGGTATGGTTTAAAGAAAAGAAAATCCTTCCACCACGTACCGCGATACTTCCGTTAATATTCATGGGAATTTCAGGAGTCGCTCTTTTTAACATCTTTCAATTTTTAGCATTAGAAAAAACATCCGCTACGAATGTAGGTCTTATCTCTACATTGAATGCAATTTCAATCGCATTATTTTCAGTATTATTTCTAAAAGAAAAAATAAATACACTTCAAATCCTATCCATGATTCTTTCATTCTTCGGGGTCATCCTCGTCCTATTAAAAGGTGATTTCTCGCTTTTATTTTCACTACATTTTAATAGCGGTGATTTATGGATGATTGCAGCAGTTTGTATTTGGGGAATCTATTCTGTTTGTAGTAAATGGGCAACAAAAACAACTACACCACTTATGGCAACGTTGTACTCTGGTATTTTCGGCGTTATTTTATTACTACCGTTCAACATAGGTAGCTTCACTGTTTCAAATATAAATACTTCTTTCATCACATCACTTTTATATACTGGGCTTATTTCGACAGTTCTTTGTATGGTATTTTGGAATATTGGCGTACAAAAATTAGGCGCAACTACATCAGGTATTTTTCTAAACTTCAATCCAATTTTCACAGCCATTTTAGCATTCATATTCCTCGGAGAAGAATTAACGTGGATACAAATTTTAGGGACAGTTGTCGTTGTAACAGGATGTTATTTATTTTCTCATTTCAAAACTGTTGCCGTTCAGCCAACTAGACCTTTAATACGAAAACATTCTTAATGAAAAAACATCGTCATCTAGGTTGGCGATGTTTTTATTTACTCTTCATTTCTCTTATATACTGCTTTTCCTCTTCTGGCGATAAACGTTCCGTCGCCTTGCCAGTATCTCCACCTTGAAGGCTCCATAAAAAGTTATGCTCCTCAACAGTTTGAGAAAAATCTCCTTTTTCCCACCTATTTATAATAGAAAATAACTTCATTTTATATTGAAAACCTGTACTATTTTCAATATCTCTTTTTACATTAGAAATTTCCTTTTTTGTCATCTCTACAAATCCCCATTTTTCAGAGGATTTTACCTTTTGGTGCACCATTTTATGCATAGTAGAAATAATTTCACCTTCACTAATTTGCGGAGCTTCTTCTGCAGCTTTTTTCTCTTTTTCGTTTGCCGCTCGCTCGGTTTGAATATTTTTATTTTCTTTTTCCACATATGCAAGCAATTTCTTTCCGCCAACTATAGACGAGAAAATTACTATAATTGTAATGCATATACCTACGATCCATTTAAAAAGCATTATCTCTTCATCGCTTCCCTAACAATATGACTATCTACATATTGCTTAAACTTCACGATTTTTCCGTTCTCAAGTTGCCATACATGAACAAATTCTGCTTCAAATGATTTTCCTGTTTCTTTATAAACTCCAGAATACATACCTTCAGCAATAATTACATCTTTTCCGTTTACTTCATGATATGTATTTACACTTGCTTTATAATCATCCCATTCTGATCCTAAACGGCTAAATACATTTTCCATTATAGCTTCTACGCCTTTATATGTTCCGCCGTACGGAAAACCTTCTGCCTCTGTCCATTCCACTTTTTCAGAGAGGGCTTCTGCTAAATGCTTTGCATTCGAAGAAGCTGATCCTTCATACGTGCTTTTAATAATTTCTAAATTTGATTTAGGCATATTACTTCCTCCCGTTTATTTATTTTTACACAAGACGTAACCATCACGGTTACATCTTGTATAAAAAAACATTTAAATTGTTTTACTCTTAATCTATTAGCTGTAATCATTATAGTTACATTAATTCTTCAAGTCAACAATTTATAAATAAAATTTACTTCGTTTTCATTACTTTCTCTTTTAAGAAACGATCTACATATCCTTCTGCTTTTACTACGAATAAATACGCACCCATTGATAATAATGCAAGATCTAATTCATATCCTGGATTCTTTCCATCTCCTAATAAACCTGCTGCTCCATTTACCTTTACGATAGCTCCAGCTAAAATAAGAGCGAATAACAATCCTACATATCGTACACCTAAACCGATAATTAATAATATACCACCAACTAATTCTACAGTTGCTACGCCGTATGCAAGGCCACCTGGTAAACCGATGCTTGTAAACCATCCTGCTACGTTATCAATACCTGATTGAAACTTTGCTAAACCATGTGCAAAGAACGTAACTCCTAACACGATACGAATAATTAAATTCCCAATATATTGATTCATTTTGAACTCTCCTTTTTGTTTTGTTATGGTGAACTTTTATTTACAAGTCAAAACAATACGGTATTTTATTTCATTCGTCAAATACTTTTTTAAAGAAAACAAAAACATTATCCGTTTTACGGATAATGTTTTCATACGAAATAGCGCTAATTCAAGCTTTTATTCTATCGCATAGAAAAAGTTGAAACATTTTTCCAGCACCAATATAAGGCAGTAAAGACACGTCCTCTTCTACAACCATTCCAACAACATTCACTTTCTCATCTACAGATAAATCATTTATGGCAACTTGCATCTCCCCTGCATATCTACCGTACAATTCATTATCAATTGTAATACTCCCTTTCTTTCTTACAATTGTATGCATCGGCTTTATCACCACTCTATTTCCTTCCCTTGATTCTACAGATCGAATAACATCACGAGCCGGATCTAGTCTATTTGTATGCACTTGCTCTACCACTTTTAATACTTCTTTATCAGTTATAAATGATTTGTAACGCAATGGAATAATCCCTCTACTTGTACTAGCTACTTCTTGCATACTTTTTAAACTTGCGCTTATATCTCCAATCAATACTTTATCAACACCACAATCTTGAACAAGTTCTAAGTACGCTTCAAGTGGGCGCATATTGCGATGTTTTTCTAACGTTGGTAACCCTTCATATAACGGCCCTCGTTTTTCCGCATCTCCTGGAATAAATGCCATTGTCTTTATTCCGCACTTCTGTAAATATTGATTTTGTTTTTGTAAGAAAGACTTTGCTAGTCCTGTCTCTGGGCGCGGGTAAAAATTATGCCATGCTTCTACATTCTCTACTCTTATATGTTCTGCAAGTAATTCTTTCCAAAATGATTTTGTAATCGTACTCGCATTTAAAGCTACTTTCATCTTATGAGATACGCTTGCAATTTCTTTTGGCGCAATGCCGTAATCCATTCTTAAACCGGTAATGCCCCAGTTCAATAACTCTTCCACATTTTCATATGTTAGCCCTAAATGGTGTAACGATTTTGGAGAAACATCAACCATTAGCTCCATTTCACGTGCAAGAGCTTGTCTCCCTAATATTTGAATTAACTCTTTATACGTATTTGGATCATCTTCTGGAATGTGCAGTGATGTAAAAATAGATGTAAACCCATTTTCCTTCGCTACTTTTAACCACTCTTCTTGTTTCTCTACTCGTTCTTTTGAAAGATAAATGGAAACTCCGATCATGTAAATCTCCCTTTCTATTAATAGAAAAAGAGAAAGGAATCCCTTTCTCTATATGTTTTCTGCCATTTCTTCTTTAAATCCGAAGAAGTACGTAAAGATAAATCCGAAAGCATATGCAATTACTAAACCTAAGAAATATAGTAAATATTTATTGTCAGCAATTAACGGAATTAAAGATAGCCCTGATACGCCAATTCCAAGTGAAGCCGTTTGCATAACTGCTTGGAATGCACCACCGACAGCCGCTCCTAAACAAGCAGTAATAAACGGTTTCCCAAGTGGTAATGTAACCCCGTATAATAGCGGCTCACCAATTCCTAAAAAGCCAACTGGCAATCCACCTTTAATTACATTTCGAAGTCGTTTGTTTTTTGTTTTCACATAAATCGCAATTGCTGCGCCCACTTGGCCAGCACCAGCCATTGCAAGTACTGGTAATAAAGGTGTTACGTGTGTTTGATTAATAAATTCCATATGAATTGGTGTTAAACCGTGATGCAATCCGACCATAACGAGAGGCAAAAATGTTCCCGCAAGTACTGCGCCAGCAAATGCTCCGCCAATATTTAAAATCGCATTAATTCCGCTCGTAATACCATCTGATAAGAAACCTGCTAATGGCTGAATGGCTAACATCGTTACGATACTTACAACTAATACAGTAATGAGTGGTGTCACAATAATATCAACTGCATTTGGCACTGCTTTTCGAACTTGTCTTTCCACTACAACCATAAGCCATGCTGCAAAAATAACTGCGAATAATCCGCCCCGTCCAGGCACTAATGCTTCACCAAACAATTTTACGTTTGCCATCGCCGGGTTGAAAATTAAAATACCAGCAATTGCCCCAAGAACCGGTGTCCCACCGAACTCTTTCGCTGTATTCCAACCAACTAAAATTCCTAAGAATGTAAAGATACCGCCGCCAATGAGTAGTAACATTTGTAACCACGTTGCATTTGGATCAGCACCAGCATTTTTCGCAAAGTTAGCAACCCCGTTTATAATTCCTGACGCAACAAGTCCTGGAATTAACGGAATGAAAATACTTCCTATTTTTCGTAAAAAGTTTTTCACCGGTGTATTATTTTTCTTCTTAATCTCTGATTTCATCTCTTGCCCAATATCTTCAAGGTGATGATCTGCTACCTCACCAATTCGTAGTCCTGTTAAGCCTTCCATTTCAGCTGCTACTTTATTTACTGTTCCTGGACCAACGACAACTTGAAGCGTCTCATCTTCTATAACACCCATAACACCTTCAACCTTTTTCAAAAGGTCCATGTTTACTTTACTTTCATCATGAAGCGTTAATCGTAGTCTCGTCATACAATGAGCAATACTACGAATATTTTTTATTCCTCCAAGTTGCTCCGAAATTTCCTTGGCCATTCTCTCTTCTTTCTTCATAATAGAATCCCCCTCCCTATTATTTTATAGTGCTTTCTTCACAAACCCTTTTGCGCATTTTAGTTTCTCCAGTGCTTCCCCATATTCGCACTGCAACAACACCATAACAATGGCAGCTTTTACGTTACGTTCTGCCTTTTCATAATACTCTGCCGCTACTTCATAACTAGCGCCTGTTGCTTCCACAATAATTCGTTTTGACCGTTCTACTAACTTTTCATTTGTGGATTGAACATCTACCATTAAGTTTTTATATACTTTTCCTACACCAATCATCGAAGCTGTTGAAATCATATTCAACACTAATTTTTGTGCTGTACCAGCTTTTAAACGTGTTGATCCTGTTAATATTTCTGCACCTGTCTCTACTTCCACATTTAACTTTGCATATTTACTTATTTCAGCATTTTTATTACAAGAAATACTCGCTGTACTCGCTCCTACGCTCTGTGCGTATTTCAAGCCGCCAATTACGTAAGGAGTTCTACCACTTGCAGCAATTCCAATCACTGTATCTTTCTCATTTAATCCAATACTTTTTAAATCTTCTTCTGCTAACTCTTCGCGATCTTCAGCACCTTCCACCGCTTTAGTAAACGCTTTCAATCCACCGGCTATAAATCCTTGCACCATTTTATCATCCGTGCCAAATGTCGGCGGACATTCCACTGCATCTAGAATACCTAAACGACCACTCGTACCAGCACCAATGTAAATTAAACGTCCCTCTTCTTCAAAAGATTTAATAACAGTCTGTACAACCTTTTCAATTTGTTCTATCTCTTTTTCAACTGCTAACGCAACAGTTCGATCTTCTTCATTCATACTTTGCAACACTTCTTTTATGCTCATCTCATCCAAATTCATTGTTTTCTCATTACGATGTTCTGTCGATAAATTTTCTAACATATTGCCACCCTCTTTGAAATTATATTTCACACTTTTATTATAACTTTAAGAAACTAAAAATCAATGACTCTTTCTTATTTTACGAAATAAAATTTCACAACATGACATATTTTTGTCAAAGATCATAAAGTGAAACTTTAATCAGTGGGGGTTTTGTTCATCCCCACTGATTATTAGCCCGCACCAATCGGGCATTAACGGGCAGTTGATCCCCACCTAACTTTCTTTGCTTCCGCTGAATTTTGAAGTGAGGGTCTTACTGCACGGCAAATAGCGGGATAAAAAAAGATGAGTCTCCTCATCTTTTCTTCTACTTTAACTTCCGTAACCGCAACGCTTCTTCTCGTGTCTCCATAAATTGATTCAATACTTTATTACCAATTCGATTGAAAGTAATCACATATAAAGCATCGATCATATTCAATTGCGTCATTCTCGAAGCAATACTCGCAATACGATGATCTTGTTCTACATCTGGCATACAAAGGCGAATATCCGCTTCTTTATATAACGGTGATGATTGATCTAGTTTCGTAATTCCAATAACAGTTGCACCTTGTCTCTTTGCATACTGCGCCATTTCAAGCACATCTTTCGTTCGACCAGATGTTGAAATCGCAACAAATATATCGCCTTCTTTTAAATTCGTCACAAGCGGCAGCATCATATGAAAATCAGATAGCATCATCGCTGTAAATCCGAGCCTTGTAAATTTATAAGCTCCGTCCATCGCCGGAGTAGCTGATCCGCCTACTCCATAAAAGATAATTTTATCGGCATTTACAATACGATCTGCAGCTTTTTCAAGTTCTTTTTTATCTATCGCCGTCACGCTCGCCTCAATTGCAGCTTTATTCACATAAGTAACTTTATTAAATAAATCGTACGGTCCATCTTCTGTATTCATCACTGAAAAATCGTTAATATTATAATCAGCAATCGTTAATTCACGAACGAGTGCTATCTTAAATGCTTTAAAGCTCCCAATCCCAATCGACTTACAAAAACGAACGACACTCGCCTCACTTGCGCCTGCATTCGTTGACACTTCTTTCGTCGTTAAGTTCGGAACAATCTCTGCATTCTCCATTATGTACATGGCAACCTTCTTCTCAGCTGGTGAAAATTGATCCATATTACTTTCAATTTTAAATAGTAATGTTGAAGCTTTCACTATTTAACCTCCACTTCTTACGGTTGCGTTCACTTATTTTCTCTTGCTTCAAGAAGGTAATAACCATCATCGCCAGGAGGATGAAACACATTTACAATGCGATTCCCTTTTTGATAAACAGTTCTTTCCCCTTCTGTCCACTTCTTTTCCCAACCGTTCATCCAAATCGCAACATCAGGTAAAAAAGCAGTATATTTCAGCTTCTGACCGTACTCACCATCTGCTTCTTCCGAAAAAATAGAAACCGGAAAATCTTTCACTTTTGATTCTTTCCATGCCGTAAATGGTATACATACTGCAATAAGTACGATTACACCGATAACCTTCTCCTTCGTAATCTTCACACTTCCCTCTCCTTGTCATATCACATACATAGATTTTACCATAATTACAAACCCTTCATGCTATATGATCATTGCTTTTGGGAATAAAAAAAGAGCTTACCTACATCAGATAAGCCCTTCCTCTCTATACAAAATATTTCTTCAAAAGTGGCGGTGTAATAATCGTCGTCAATATAACAACAATAACAATCGCTGTGAAATTTTCTTTCGCTAATAAATTCGCCGTAAGTCCATTTGCAGCGATGATAAGCGCTACTTCACCACGTGATACCATCCCCGCGCCAATACTAATAGAAGATTGGAGATTAAATCCTGTCAGTCTCGCTCCTAAACCTGATCCGATTAACTTTGTGAAAATTGCAATGAGAGTCATAATAATAATGAACCAAAGCTGGCTTCCAATGCCTTGAAATGTAATTTCCATTCCGATACTTACGAAGAATACTGGAACAAATATTGCATAAGCAATCGGTTCAATTTTATGTTCCACCTCATGCTTATACTCTGTTTGAGAAATAGCAATTCCTGCTGCAAATGCTCCAATAATGCCTGCAATTCCCATCATTTCACTGTAATAAGAAAAAGAGAAGCAAATAATAAGAGCCGCGCTAATTAACGCTTCTGTTACACGAAGCGGGACAAGCATTTTCATAATCCAAGGAACGACTTTCCAAGCAATAAAAACAATACTTACAAAGAAAATAATTTTCTTTACAATGACAAGTGTTATATTCACATCTTGTGTTCCTAAAAAACTCATTACAAATGCTAATAAAATAACGACAATGACATCATCAAATACGGCAGCACCTAAAATTGTTGTACTTTCTCTCGTATTCATTTTTCCTAGATCACGTAGCGTCTGCACCGTAATACTAACCGATGTCGCGCAAAGTAATAACCCTAAAAAAATGGCATGGGATTGTATTAATCCAAACAGCAATCCTGTTACATAACCACCGATGAAAGGAAAAATAATTCCACCAGCCGCTACTGCAAATGACGATTTCAAATTCCGATTTAACTCTTCTAAATCCGTTTCAAGTCCCGCCATAAACATAAGTAACAAAACACCAATCTCACTCAGTTCATCAATCAGTTCAGAACTATTAATAATACCGAGTACAGCCGGACCGATAATAATACCGACAATTAACTTACCAAGTACAGAAGGCTGACCAAGTCTCACACTAATGTCACCAGCTAATTTCGTACAAAGTAAAATGACGACAAGTTCAAAATAAAATAACATAGCATCTGCTCCTACTTTAACTTTAATCAGTGGGTCGTTAACCCTCGTCCATTTCTGCAAGTAGTTTCCCCTATTGATCCGCATTTTATTTGTCATATTTTTATTTGACAAAATATTCTGAATTATATTAAGATTAATCCAGCAATTTTAAAAAACTACATACCATAACTGCACCTCCACTTCCTTACTTACTCTTTTTTAATGGGCTCATACTATAGTCGCAGTTATGGAAATGAAAAAACGGGGGGAGAGTCCAAAGTGAAGTCATTATTACGAAAAAAAGCGCTTAGTACTGAATCACCAAAGCAGCTAGATAGAACATTAACTGCACTCGATTTAACGTTTTTAGGAATCGGCGCCGTAATTGGGACAGGGATCTTTGTATTAACAGGTATTGTTGCAGCAAAACATTCTGGTCCTGGTATTATGCTATCATTCCTTATTGCTGCATTTACTTGTGCTTGTGTAGCCTTTTGTTACGCTGAATTTGCTTCTTCTATTCCTGTCTCAGGAAGTGTGTATACTTACGCATATATGACAGTCGGAGAAGTCGTCGCCTTCATCGTCGGATGGTGTTTAATGCTCGAATATTTACTTGCCGTTGCAGCAGTAGCTGTCGGTTGGTCTGGTTATTTACAATCATTACTACAAGGTTTCAATATACACCTGCCCGCCATAATCGCCTCGGCGCCTGGCGTAGGAAAAGGTGGCCTCATCGATTTACCCGCTGTTTGTATTTTACTAATCATTACCGGTCTTTTAAGCTTCGGTATACGCGAAAGCGCTCGCATTAATAATATTATGGTTCTTATCAAGCTAGCAGTTATTATCGCTTTTATCGTAGCAGGCGCAAAATATGTAAAACCTGAAAACTGGACACCGTTCATTCCATTCGGATACGACGGTATTATTACTGGGGCTGCCACTGTGTTCTTCGCCTTCTTAGGATTTGATGCAATCGCAACCGCTGCAGAAGAAACGAAAAAACCGCAGCGTGATTTACCAATTGGTATTATCGGTTCTCTTCTTATTTGTACTGTTTTATATATGATTGTATCTTTCGTTTTAACAGGTATGGTTCCTTATACGCAATTAGACGTTTCTGATCCAGTTGCATTTGCATTGCATTTCGTTGGTGAGGATACAATTGCAGGACTACTCGCTGTTGGAGCGATGACTGGAATGACAACCGTCCTCTTAGTCGTTATGTATGGACAAGTTCGCGTTTCGTATGCAATGAGCCGTGACGGTCTACTTCCAAAAGCGTTAGCACGTGTAAATAAAAGAGTAAAAATCCCTTTATTAAATACGTGGATTACTGGCGTTGTTGCTGCTTTATTAGCAGGCCTTTTAGACTTACATTTGCTAGCGAATTTAGTAAACATCGGCACATTAACAGCCTTTACATTCGTTTGCTGCGCAGTACTTATTTTACGAAAAACACACCCTGATTTAAAACGCGGATTCCGTACACCTTTCGTACCTGTATTACCAGTTGTTGCAATTCTTTGCTGCTTATATTTAATGATCAATTTGTCTAAAACAACATGGATTAGCTTTGCAGTTTGGCTTATAGTCGGCTTATGCTTCTATTTCTTCTACTCTAGAAAGCATAGTCATTTAGCTATTGAAAAAACAAATGATGAACAGAAAAAAGCATAACAAAATAGCTCGCCGATAAAACGGCGAGCTATCTTTCTGTACTATTATATTTTTTCGTTAACGATTGTAAAATGAAAAATATGCCGATGCAAGCTGTAAACCATGCCCAATTTCCTATTGGTGTCGAGTATTTGATCATTCCAATACCCACAAGCACTAAGAAAATAATCACCTGATATATGAGCTTCCACTTTTGCATATATTCCCTCCTTTACTTCGTCCCCTTCTTTTTCTTCTTCCAGGCATTCAAACTATCAAAGAAGAAGTTAATAAATAACGTTCCTAATCCTGCTAATAAAAACGTCATTAAGAATAAAACCCAAATACTTTTATCTTTTAATAAATAATATCCTACAAGGAGCACAACCGCGATCCATACATATTCAAGAATTCTTTTTAGCTTTTTCTGTTCCAAATTATTCGCTCCTTCTTTCTATGCTACTTTTAGTATAACAAAAAAGAAGCCTATCATGATAAGCTTCTTTTCTTCTCTCTTATTTGTTCATACTTTTTTCAACAAGTGAAATCGCATACTCTAATGTACGATTCATCGTTTCTACCTGTGCATCTTTTACTTGCACATCTTGTAATACAGCTTCTGCAACTGTAATTTTTTGTTGCAATGATTTCACTGAACCGTCCGTTACATTTGCATCTTGTGCTTTTTTCACTACTACTTTTGCAGATTCAATATTGATTTGTAATTTTTCTTTCGGTGTTTTCGGTTGTTCTACTACTTTAGATTGTACGAATGTTACATTAGCTGATTTTAATTCGGTATATGTTTGAATAATTTGTTCCCCAGTACTTCCTACATTTTCAAATGCTTGCTTTGCAATGTTATAGCTTTTCTCTAATTCTTGAAAGGCTTCCTTTGAATATTGACCTGGCTTATCACCAAATTCATACGTACTAACTAACACTTCTTTTACTTTTCCAAGCTCTTCAAATAACGCATTTACTTGCTCTAACTTCGTACGGTTAGAAAACTCATTGTATGATGCTAATACTTCTGAAGAACTTAAAGCTTTACTATATAATTTTGCTAACGCGATTTGTCCATTTAACGGAATACCACCATTTCCGTTACTATCAGGATCCGCTCCAAATGCAAATGGTACGTTCGGGTTATAAACTTTTCCTTGAGCTGGCTGACTATTTACTTTTTTACCATCTACGTAAATTGCCAATTCGCTTCCGTTATACGTTCCTGTTAAATGATACGTTTTGTTCGCTTCTAATTGAACACCAACACGTTTATAGCTACCTCCAATGTGAGCCCATAATTCAACATATCCACTTCCTGTAGACTCAAATCCAATTCCGCCGCTCTCTGTATTTTGCAAAATACCTTGTCCGCGAATTTCATTCATTGAAAATACAGTTTCTAATGTAAACGTATTTACTATTTTCTCTTTTTGTGCTGCTGAAAATGGAAGGTATCCAAATGTATTTGCTTTTCCGTTTAACTTCATAACATTCTTCTTCAATGCTTTATCATATTCAATAGTCACATTGCCCTTCACATCACCTTTTGTACCAAATGGTGAATTGTCTTTAAATGTACCATCTGCAAAGTTTACATCGAAAACATCAGCTTTTGGTACTTTCACATTCGGGTCAATATTATCTTTTTTCGTAGTAATTTCCGCAGTTAACGGCTGTGCGGTTTCATTGCCAAATGAATCAATCGCAACTACTTCAAGTGTATATGCTTTCCCGCCATCTAACCCTGCAAGCGTAAACGTAAGATCTTTCGGCACTGGATCACGATAAAACTCTGAGAATGCTAACAATTTATTTTTTATTTCACCCGTTTGCTTATCTCTAGCCTGCACACGGTAAGAGTGAACAAGGAGGTTGTCCAATGCTTGCGGGAATGTTACTGTTGCCGCATTTTCCGTTACATTTGATACAGCAAGCTTTGCATCTTTAGCAAAGTAAGGCTTTTCTTTATCACGATCTTCTACATGTGTAAATGTTTCTTTCTTTGCTGGTAATTTAATTTTCCAAGGCTCGCCTGTCCAAGAATTCGTATGGAAATCACGGCGATTAATCGTCACTTCTTCTTCATCTACTTCTACTAATAAACCTTGGCTTAACGTACTAGCTCCTGGCGGGATATTCCCTTGTACTTTACCACCTTCAACTTCCATATAACTTACTGAAGATGTACCAACTGATGTAAAGTCTTTTTGATGTATCGATCTCGGATCATCTAACGGATAATGTGAATGACCTGAAAACGTAATAACTTGTGGATATTCTTTTAACACTGCATTAATTTTTGCGCTATCTTGTGTTCCCCATTCCTGACTACCATACACTGTATCTTTAATATGTTGATGTAAAAATACAAAAATCGGTTTTTCTGGATCATCTTTTTGTGCTTTTGCCATTTCTTCTTTTAACCAATTAATTTGCTTGTCCGAATAATAACCATGTGTTGTTCCATTCTCTGGAGACATAACAAGGAAGTGATAACCTTTTACCACCTTATGATAATAAATTGATTCCATACCTGTTTTTTCTAAGAAACGCTTCTGTGCACCCTCTACGGATAAACCGTTCCAATAATCATGGTTACCGAGAGAATTCATTCGCACTGCATCTTTATTTGCATTTTCATTATACACTTGCATGAAACGATCATATTGCTGCACTGATCCTGTATCTGTGAAATCACCTACAATAACAAACGCATCTTGCTTTGGTGCTAATGTATTAAACTGTTCAATCGCTCTTTTCCAGCGAAACGTATCATCCGTTCCACTATTTTTAATATGCACATCACTTACAACTGGAAAAACTATCTTCTTCTCACTTGATGCCTTTTCTTGCTTTTTCTCTTCCGCCTTGACTGATGTACTCCACGGAAATGATACGAATGCTAATACAAAAACCATTAATAATCCAATAAGGCCTTTTACTTTTCTTAAAGCATTTCTGTCCACGTGAATCCTCCTCATAATAATTGATTCATTACAAGGGCTATTTTATCTAATATATGTTAATGTCGTTTAAATAACAAATGAACTTTATTAGATTTTTGTAAATATACAGTTAATTAGAAATTAAGTCCAACATTCCTCGTACTATGGTATACAACCACCTTTTGTCTAAAAGAGTCTAATCATTCTTTTCCTATGACCATTTACATATAATCTTTTCTATAACACTAATGATAAGTTAAGGTTTAAGCCTATTAGACAATCTTAATTTTTAATATTTCCTTCTTTTTTTAACACATCGGCCATGCTTTTACATTTAATAGTAATAAAAGACAACTTAAAAGGAGGGGTTGTATTGAAGAACAAAAAAAATATTGGCTGTTTCGCTCCTTTATCTATCATTTATCCAGACCCTTGTCCACCGCCCCCTCCTCCAAATCCAAATTGTGAACGAGTAACAAATGAATTTGCAGGAAATTTCCTCATAACGAATAACACCATCCCCTCTGTCAAAGATGGATCACAATCAATGATACTGTGGCAAAGTGATGGGATACTACTTATATCAGGTACTGTCTCGGTTTACAATAGTACTAGCAGCACGGAAGCAATTATGATTCAAATTGTTGGAGCAGTAACTAATGTTTTCACTGTGTTTCCTGGTAATACAATATCTTACACAGGAAAAGACTTAGAGTCAGTCAGTATTATCAATATACAAAGTAACCCTTCACTATATTTAGAAGGTAAGTACTGTTGCGAATTTACATGTTGCTTATAGAATACCAATTTCATTGCTTTCTCAATAAAAAAGCATACCATTTACGGTATGCTTTTTTATGAAATCGGATAACGTACAGTAATACAAAACTCTCCTTGATTAACAGTTGTTCCTGTCGTAGTAATTCGAACAGTCGTAAAATATCGGACAGTGAAAGTACCACTACTTTGCGGTTGTACAGTAATTGTATCAATTACTGTAGCTCCAACTAAAAAATCAACTGTAATCGGGTTCGCACCTACATCATATTTCACGTAACCTGAACCATATACTTCTTGCGTGATATTATTTGTATATACAATTTGAGTACCAGCACCTGTAATAGACCAGTCTGTACATACTTGGTCTTGCACAAGTGTTTTATTAGAACAACAAGACAAACTGGAACTTCTCATTCCCATTTCGATCCTCTCCTATTCTGCTATGAAAGTGGATAACGTGTTGTAATACAAAATTCTCCCTGATACGTTCCAGCAGGTGTTGCAGGTAACACAACTTGTATACTATCAAAGCGACGATACGTAAAAGCAATACTCGTTCCTGGGTTTAATGTTTGTGTATCAATTGTACCCCCAGCAGAATCAAGCGCTTCTACAGTAATTGGGCCTGGTCCAACATCATATTTAACAAAACCAGTACCAACTACGTTTTGGTTAATATTATTTGTATAGAGAACATTATCAATTGCTGTTGCAACTACAGTAGCAGACCACGGACTACACACTTTATCTTGCACATAATTTTTATCTGGACAACAAGTTAATGCTGACCCTGAGCACTCACAAGACATAGTTGTTTCCCCTCTCTCTTTTATATTCCCTATATGTGTATGTCCCTCAGAGTCTTTTGCCTGTACTATTCATCTATTTTCAAAAAATATTCAAATGACTAGATAGATTCCGTTTTGTTTCTTTTCTTCATATATTTATAGACAAAGATACTAGCAACAATAAGAATAACGCCTCCTAATATCGGTAGCATATATTGTCCAACAACATCCGCTGCTTTTTCCCAATGCGGACCTAATTTCATTCCAAAATAAACATACAAAGTCGTTAACGGGAACATTGCTACAAATGTATATATACTAAATTTCCATATGTTCATTTTCGCCATACCACACGGAACAGAAATAAGCGTTCGAACCCCTGGTACAAAGCGTCCAACAAATGCTACAACTGGTCCATATTTCTCAAAGAAATCATCTGCTTTTTGAATTTGTTCTTCTTTAATAAAGAAGTATTTTCCGTATTTTATTAATAGCGGACGACCACCATAATAACCAAGTGCGTATAACGTTAACGGTCCTGTCGTTCCGCCAAGTGTTCCAGCTAATACAGCTAGCCAAAAATTCATATCTCCCTCGTATACCCAATACCCAACCATAGGCAAAACAACTTCTGCCGGAATAAATTCGAACGTTAAAGCCAATACAACTCCAAAATAAGAAAACTGCTTTAAAAACTCGATTATATCTAAAATCATTTGCTCCATATTTTAACTCCTATCCTACGTTTACGTTATGCTTTTCTTGTAATTGAACTGGCGCCATTTTTACAATTCGGTTCAAAATAAATAACACAATTCCAATATCATCTAAAATACCGATAAACGGTAGGAAGTCTGGAATTAAATCAAGCGGCATCGCAACATAACCAACTAAAAAAGCAACAGATAAAATTTTCTTCTTTATTGAAACCTCTTTTGAAGTAAAAAAGTCAAATAGGAATGGAACAAATCGGCGAACATGAAATACAACTCTTAATCTACTAATAAGTTTTTTCATTTTTATATCTCCTCTCTTTGTATACGAAAAGGACCCTACCAAATATGGTAAGGGTCCTCAAAAAGACAGAAAGGGGCCTTTACCATTGCTGGTAAAGGTCTCACTAACAACGAAACGTTGCCAATAAAGCCGAGGGTTTCTCCCTGTAATGACGACTTTACTGTAATAAGTTACTCCCCTTTATACACAATTTTATACACTCACATTAAAATATTTCAGAGGGCTTGTCAATATATTTTATATCCCAATCCCTTTCGTAAAAAACAAAAAACGTATAGGAAATTTCTTACTATCTCATAATATACATAATCATTTTTGAACGAAAGGAGATGTTTCATTTGCATACCGTCTGGAAAGGTGCACTTTCACTTGGACTATTAAATATAGGAATTAAACTATACAGTGCCGTAGAAGAAAACGATATAAAATTTTTAAGCCTCCATAAAGAATGTTTAACACCTATTAAATATAAAAAATTTGCTCCTGATTGTACGGATGAAGAAATTGATGATAACGATATTGTAAAAGCCTATGAATACGCACCTCATAAATATATTATTATGGATGAAAAAGAATTAGCTGAATTACAACAAGCTCATGAACCACGATCCATTCGTATTATATCTTTTGTCCAAAATAACGAAATCGATTCTGTTCTTTATGATCGCTCTTATTTTATAGGTCCTACCCCAGGACATGAAAAATCGTATTTATTATTAAAAGAAGCTCTTGAACGTACAAATAAACTTGGGCTTATTCATATTTCTATTAGAAAAAAACAACATTTAGCTATTATCCGTAACTTTGAGGATGGTCTTATGTTGCAAACTATTCACTACCCTAATGAAATTCGCGCTATAACAAATACACCTAACTTACCAAGTAACGAAAATTATCCGATTCAAAAACAAGAACTCACAGCAGCAATCAATTTAATCCACCATCTTACAAATCCTTTTGAACAAGAGATGTATACAGATGAGTATAAAGAAGCCCTTACCGAACTAATCGAAAACAAAATTGAACAGCAGGAAAAAACCGAAACAATCTCTCCAGCTCCGAACATCATTAATATTATGGAGACATTACAGGCAAGCATTGAACAAGCAAAAATAAAAAGAGACAATAAAACAGAAAAAGAGGCCAAATAAAATTGACCTCTTTTTCTTTAAAGCGGATTACATTTCGGCATTTCAAGTCCAGACGATTGAGCTAGTTTTAATAAGTAGTAACATTCTTCTCTTGCCATATGATCTGCCATTCTAGCTGATAATGCACTTAATACTTCATGAGATAACTCGAGCTCTTCCACTTCATGTAAAAAATGCGAAAATAATTTCAATTCAAGTGAAACATCTTTCGTAAACTTCTTTAATGCAGGAAAATGATGCAGCTCTGTCCGTAAATACCCTGTCATTTCAACTGCCTTTAAGTAAAATTGTTCAAAATGCTTCGTAAATTCTTCGCTTTTCTCTTTCAATCTTTTTTCAACAAGATCTAATCCACCAGAAATAGAGCCTGCATGACCAGCCGCATCCGTTAACCAAACGAGATGATAATGTAATTCATGAAAAACAGGCGGAACTTCCCCTTTCTTCAAAAACTCTAAAACTGTTATATACTCTTCCACTTCGTTTACCATATGATTAATAAAAGTTGGCGTAAAATGAATAGTAATTTTCCCTTCCAGCTGTTTCTGTATAATATTTAATTTAAACGCCCGAATCTCCTTAGCGGCTTGTTCTGCCTCTTTTGAAAATGCCATCAGATTCACATTCCGAACTTTATTTAACAAATTCGTAAATGTTTCAACAAAGTAAGTAGCTTTTTTTATATCCTCTTTTTCCTTCGGAGCTAATGCATCCAGTAAAAATTGTGCATGATCAGTAAGTACCTTTAACCAAAATTGATGCTCAAACAACGCACTTTCTTCATAATTTCTCTCCACTAAATCCCCTCCGTCTATTCATCCTTCTCTATCACTTGAAGTTTATATCCATCCGGGTCTTGTACCACAATACTCTTCTCACTTTTGTTTTCTGTATATGCGATTTTATAAAATACTAACCTCTTCTTTACATTCCCTATGTTAGAAATTGAAAAGGTTAGAACATCAACTGAGTCCGTAACACTCTTCTCACGCCCGCCCAAACTGCGATTCATCACAAAACTAATTCTCGTTGAATCAGTATCATACCAAATCCCTGTAATATCTAATTGCGGCCTTTCTGAACTAGGTGTTATCCCTAAAATCCCTTCATAAAAATACAGAGTTTCCTTTAAGTTCTTTACTTCCAATACAATGAATTGTTTCACAGTCTCCACATTCATTCCCCCCGTACCTATTACTTTTTTATATGTGTCATAAATGCTCATTATGTCTGAATACAATACGTAGTAATGAACATGTAAGGAGGTTTATTCGTGAATAAATATATGAGATCATTCGTGCCCTATCATAGCCCTCTCGATCCTTGTCCTCCTATCGGAAAAAAATATTATTCTACTCCTCCTAATTTATTTTTAGGCTTTCAACCGCCAAACTTGCCGCAATTCACACCAAAAGAAGCACTACAAAAAGGGACTTTATGGCCTGTTTTTTATGACTATTATGAAAATCCTTATAAAAAAGGGCGGTGACTACTGACGTGAATCAATCGCTACCAGAAGAATACTATCAGCTTTTACTGGAGCTTCAAGAATTAGACTTTGTACTAGTTGAACTCACTCTTTATTTAGATACACATCCAGATGACACCGCTGCGATTAATCAATTTAATGATTTTTCCTATAAACGGAGAGTATTAAAACAAAAGATGGAAGAAAAATACGGACCACTCCAACAGTTTGGAAATAGCTATTCTAATGCCCCTTGGGAATGGAGCAAAGGTCCTTGGCCATGGCAAATATAAAGGAGAGAAACTATGTGGATTTATGAAAAGAAATTACAATACCCAGTTAAAGTGGGAACTTGCAATCCCGCACTTGCAAAATTATTAATCGAGCAATACGGTGGTGCAGATGGAGAATTAGCTGCTGCACTACGTTACTTAAATCAACGTTATACAATTCCTGATAAAGTCATTGGCCTACTTACTGATATTGGTACAGAAGAATTTGCTCACCTTGAAATGATTGCTACAATGGTTTATAAGCTGACGAAAGATGCGACCCCTGAACAAATGAAAGCTGCTGGTCTTGACCCTCATTACGCTGATCATGACAGTGCTCTTCATTACCATAACGCTGCTGGTGTTCCATTTACTGCAACCTATATACAGGCTAAAGGTGATCCAATTGCCGATCTATACGAGGATATTGCAGCTGAAGAAAAAGCACGCGCAACATATCAATGGCTCATTAACTTATCAGATGATCCAGATATAAATGACAGCCTACGCTTCTTACGTGAACGAGAAATTGTCCATTCACAACGTTTCCGAGAAGCAGTTGAAATTTTAAAAGAAGAACGCGATAAAAAAATATTTTTTTAAAACACGTATCCTAGCGATATGTGTTTTTTTATGTTAAAAGTTAAATCCTTCCTATTAAACATATAAATAGTATATTTATTCGATTTAATGCATTATTTTTTAATATTTTCAAAATTCCCTATTGCTTTCTAGTCATCAGACCTTTAAAATAATAACAGTTACTCGACAAATTATTTGAATTTTCGACAAAAACACTCATTAGGAGGATTTTCTTTATATGCATACAACTTTAAAACCAGCGCAAATACTTTCGATTAGTTTATTACTATTCGCAGTTTTCTTCGGTGCTGGTAATATGATTTTCCCGCCCCTTCTCGGTCTTTCTTCCGGAGAAAATATGTGGGTTTCCATTACAGGGTTTATTATTACAGACGTCGGTTTATCTTTACTTGCTATCGTTGCTGTTGCCCTTGCTGGTGGTAGTTTTAACACTTTAGCGAGCCGTGTTCATCCAAAATTCGCAGCAGTATTCGCTATCATTATTTATCTTTCAATCGGCCCACTATTTGTTATTCCACGAACTGGATCTGTATCTTATGAAATCGGGATTGCACCACTTTTCCCAGATCAATGGTATTCTATGTTAGTTTTTAGTGCGATTTTCTTTACAGTCGTTTACTTCTTATCATTAAATCCATCCAAGCTAGTAGATCATATCGGTAAAATATTAACGCCAATTTTACTTGTAATTATTGCAATTATGGCAACAAAAGCGATTCTTTCACCAGGAACGTTTGCAGAGCCTATCGGTGACTATAAAGACATCCCGTTTTTCAAAGGATTTCTTGAAGGATTTTTAACGTTAGATGCAATTGGCGCTCTCGTACTATCAACAATTGTTGTAAATGCAATTCGTCAAAACGGTATACAAGAGAAGAAATCTATCGCGAAATATACAATCATTTGCGGAAGTATCGCTGCTCTATTCTTAACAATTGTTTACTTCTTACTCGGTTATATCGGAGCTTCAAACGGAAACTTGGGACAATTCGAAAATGGTGGGCAGCTATTAGCTACTGTTATGTATCAATTTTTTGGGACAAGCGGTAATATTTTATTAAGTATCGCCATTATCTTCGCTTGTTTAACAACGGCAATTGGTGTTGTAAGTGCATTTGCAAATTACTTCACAACAGTGCTAACAAATGTTTCATACAAAAAGCTTGTACTATACGTTTGTATCTTTAGTTTCGTTATTTCAAACTTAGGATTAAGCTTATTAATTAAAATTACTTTACCTGTATTAATTATTTTGTACCCAATTACGATCATTTTAGTTTTCGTATCATTTATCGATAAATATACGAAACGTAAACCTTCTGTCTACATTGGAGCGATGATCGCAGCGTTTATTATTAGCTGTATTCATGCACTTGATAATGTGGAAATGATACCAGATTTTATCGCTAATATCGTACACACCATTCCTTTTTATAACTTAGGAATTGGCTGGATCATTCCAGCAATAATCGGTGGTATAATTGGATACTTTATTCCGCAAACAGAAGCTGCAGGTGAAGTTTCTACAAAATAAAGAAAAGAAGCAAGCATGAAATCCATGCTTGCTTCTTCTTTCTCTTCACATCGTATGTTTAAAAGTAAATAACTCTTCTTTCGACTGCACAACAGATTGTTCCTCTTCTACAACATCCTTCTTTAGCTCTCCTCCTAACCTTACTTTCATCATCGCCTCTTCTATACTTTTCACAATCATATTTCCTGAAAAAATAGTAAGCCCAAAAAATGTAATTGGGACGAGAGGAATCCATGGATGCACTGTTAATGATCTAAAGTATACTCCAATTAAACCTGACCATTCATGCGTATAAGATTCCACCTCTTTTATAGGTCCACCAAACGTAACAGTCCCACCAAAGAACACTTCAAGTAATCCTAAGTGCAGTAAAATAGTAAGGCTCTGCGTAAACTGTTGAAGAAATACGAGTATAAAAGTCATATAGAGATGCGGAAAAAGATGTTTTATAACAATACGTCTTCTCGATCCGCCTAATATGCGCGCGGCATCAACAAATTCTTCCGTTCGCAATTTACGAACTTCCTTCGCAACATACAGTGCAATAACTGGCATTACAAGCAGTACAAGTAATACCACTTGAAACGAAGCCCTTTCAAAAAAGGTTGTTGTCTCCTCTCCGCTTCCAAATGCATTTGCAGATTGAAGAAAAAAATACGCAATCATAACTGTCGGAATAACTGTAAAACTATCAAAGAAAGCCTCAATTTTTGAAAATCCTCTTTTTATATACGTTCCGAGTACGACACCGAAAAACACACCTATTACCATTCTAAGTGCCGCAATTAAAATAGATATACCAATCGTCCACTTCGCGCCCTCAATGACTAAATGTAACAGGTCATACCCTTTCCGGTCTGTCCCGAGTAAAAATTGGAATGAAGGTGGAAACGGTGGCACTTGTGGATTTTCATCCGCATCATATTGCAATGTAACTTGTCTAATATGTCCATCATTCCATAACGTATTTCCGATGCTCAAAAGAACTAATAGGAGAAGAAACCCAATGCTTATCCAAAATCTTTTATCACGTTTTATATACGTCCACATATTATAATCTCTCCTTCATCGCAGCCGGAATGAGATAATGAAACAATTTAAATAAAATAAAAATCGGAATATATATAAGAAGCACACTAACGATGAAAACCTCAACTCTAATACCAAAATACGATTTCAAAAACATAAAAATACCACCCGTATTAAAAATCCATTCTATAATATATAAATTAGATAACATAAAAAAGATATTCGTTTTTGCAAAAAATAATGTACTAAGCAACACATTTCGTAAAATATGACGATTTAAAATATGAAAGCGCCCCAGCCCTTTCGCCTTAGCAAATAGTACATAATCTTTTTCTAGTTCATTTTCAAAACGAAGCACGACCATTTTTACAAACATAATCGTAGTCGGGATGCTCAAACACAATATTGGCAACCCCCTAATCGACTCGCCTCCAATTGAAGCAATTTGAAAAGGTAAAAAACCTGTTTGTTTAAAAAACCATACAACTAAAATTTGTGATACTAAAATAAGAAGAATATCTGGAATGGATTCTAGGAAGATAAGAAATGATTTAATTCGATGTTGTATACGCGGTGAACTACTCATAATTACATAAACGATACAAAATGCTACAAATAATGAAATAAAAAAAGCAGCCAAAAAAATAATAATCGTTTCTTTATAATGGACGAACAGCTGCGGAAATAAAAATTTACCTTTCACATATTGCAAATTGGAAATATCCATTAAGTTCACAAACACTTCTTTTAAACTCTGTATGTACTCTGATGCATGCAGCTCAAATCCATAAAATAATTTCGGCAGTGCTCCTAAACAAATAATCCCCAAAATCGAAATAAGAAATTGAATCGTCACTTCCATCCCATTCAAAAATACCTTTTTGACCATTTTCGCCCTTCTCTCTCTATAATTTACCTCTTAATTTTATTCTTAATTTTCTGAATTGTAAATATTTTAAAGGCAAAAAATCACTAGGCTATGATCCTAGTGATTCTTTATGCGCATGCCTTTCTCTTTTCGCAAACGGCATATACAAAATGAAACATCCAATAAGCGCAGCTATTTCTAATGAAATAATATAGTAAGGATGCGGCCCTAACATATCGAGTAATGAAGCTGTTTCTGGCTTATGAGCTAAAAACATATAATTACCACCTGTTTTGTAATTCACAAACGAAACAAGCGGAATCAATATGTTTAAAAATATCATCGTACGCTTAATAGATTGCAAGGTCGGTCTATAGCCTTCCACCCAAGTCATAAAGAGTGGTGCCCAAATAAGCAATACATGCGCGATAAAATATTCAATAAAACGAAAATGCGGAAAAGCATATTGCAAATTTGGTGTTAAAATGGCTTGTGATGCACCAATAATTCCCGTAAAAAATACAATCTCATATATTCGATAACTTTTCGTTACAATCATAATCGACGCTAACAATAAACTAATTGTACATAACTCAAACGGTAATGAAGTAGCTAGCTCAAAAATCCCCGCTTTCCACTCCCACATATGAAGCCCAATTTCACTACCTATAAATAAAAATGCAATCGCATATCGAACCGTTATATTCCACTCATTTTGACGTAATAAATCTTGGTATTGATACAGAAAAAATATCCCCACCAACATAATAAATAATATAATGGCATGTTGCCTTGAGTATGGAATAAACGGTTTTAATGGATGCGCACTAAAATAAGCTTCCATCTTCCTTCCTCCTCTCCTTCATACAATATTATTGTAAGAAAGAAACAACGAGTCAATTCATTTGCTTACAATAGGACAACCTCTACCTTACATTTACATATTCATACCTTACAAAACTGTAAGGTTATTGTAAGCTAAAACGATTTGTCAGATTCTTCACCTCTTCTATACTTAATGTAGATACTAAAACGAACGAAAAGGTGATAAATAGATGAAAAAGAAAAATAAGGTGTTAATTACTAGTGTAGTAGCAATCGGAATTGCAGCTGGATCATACTTTGCATTTGCTGGGGGCGGTTCAGAAGTAGCAATGGCATATAGCGGATATAAAGTAACTGAAAAACAAATCCAAAACGCGCAAAAATTTGGTGGCGAAGTTATTCCAAATGGAATTGAAACTATTTCATTCGATCCAACAAAAGGAACATATGAATTAGCTGTAAAAAAAGGCGATGAAGTGAAAAAAGGTCAGCTTCTATTTAAATACAATGATCCGACTGCGAAACAAGGTATAACAGAAGCAGAAATGCAAAAGAAAATCGCACAAAAAGAAGTAACGTTGTTCCAAAAACAAATTGATGCGGCGAAACAAAAATTACAAAAAGATAAAAATGCAGGCCTTCCTGCTGAAGCATTAAAAGCATCAGAAGTTGAAGTTGGGCAATTAGAATCACAACTTGAAATGAAAAAGTTTGAAGTTGAAAAAGCTGATGAAATGATTAAAGCAGCAAAAGAGAAAGTAAACACTCTTTCTGTAACAAGTCCTGCTGATGGCGTAATTGATGATATCGTAAAAACTGCTGACGAAAAAACAGGTATGAGCGGAATTACTCTTCGTCACGCTGGTCAATTTAAAGTAAAAGGTCAACTTTCTGAATATGAGCTTGCTAGTATGAAAGTTGGGCAAGAAGTAACTATTTCATCAAAAACTGTCGCTGGTAAGACTTGGACAGGAAAAGTAACAGAAATCGGTTCTACACCATTAAAGAGCATGGATGAAAATAAAACTGTTTCTAACTATCAATTCACTGTCACATTAGATAATAGTGACGAATTACAAAACGGCTTCCACGTTTACGTAACAAGTAAATCTGGCGAAGCAACTGGTACAATTGTTCCGAAAAGCAGTATCGTGAAAAAAGGTGACAAAAATGTTGTCTTCGTTGTAAAAGACGGTAAGGCGAAAGAACAAGCAGTTACTGTTGAATTCGAGACTGATAGCGAAGCAAAAGTTTCTGGAGTGAAAAAAGGAGAGGAAATTATCTCTAAACCTGAAAAAGACTTAAAAGATGGTATGGAGGTTGTCGCCCAGTGATTAACTTAAAAGGCATCACGAAATCCTTCCAAAATGGTGCAGAATCCGTTCAAATATTACACGGAATTGACGTAACACTGAACCAAGGAGAATTCACTTCTATTATGGGACCTTCTGGTTCTGGTAAATCAACATTAATGAACATTATCGGTTGCTTAGATAAACCGACGACAGGTACGTACGAACTAGCCGGTCAAAATATTTCAAACATGACTGAAACAGAACTTGCACACGTACGTAATAAAGAGATCGGATTCGTATTCCAAAACTTCATGTTATTACCGAGACTTACAGCGCTTCAAAATGTAGAACTACCTCTTATTTACGCTGGAGTCGATAAAAAAGAAAGACGCGAGCGCTCATTAGCTGCTTTAACAAAAGTCGGTTTAGCTGATCGCGCTACTCACTTACCGAACGAATTATCAGGTGGACAAAAGCAGCGTGTCGCTGTTGCACGTGCAATCGTAAATAACCCAAAATTCATTTTAGCCGATGAACCGACGGGAGCACTTGATACAAAAACAAGCACACAAATTATGGACCTCTTTTACGAATTAAATAAACAAGGCTCAACAATCATTATGATTACCCATGACCGTGAAATCGGGGAAGCTGCAGCACGTCAAATTGTAATTCGTGACGGAAATATCGTCCAAGATTGGAGAGGTTAATTTTGAATACGAGTGAAAATATACGCATGGCCCTTTCCTCTATCTTTGCTCATAAAATGCGTTCTATTTTAACGATGTTAGGTATTATTATCGGTATTAGTGCCATTATTACTATCATTTCAATGGGTGATGGTACAAACGCAAAGTTTAAAAAAGAATTAGGCCAAGGAAAAGATAACGAAGTAACGATTTACTACAACAATCCTGATTACGGAACAGATAGTGCCAAAATCACACCTGATATGCTAAACCGTCTGCAAACTGTACCAGGCGTTAAAGATGTGTATCCAGACGTAAGTATGAAAGTAAAAGCATCTGCTGGTTCAAAAGATGTAAATCTTGATTTAAAAGGTGGAACAGGCGCCTTTATGACAGATTCGAAAATAAAATTAGTTCACGGTCGTGAATTAAATGACAGTGAACTAAACCAAGCAATCCCTGCTGTTATATTAAATGAAGAAGCTTTCAACAAATTATTTAGTAGTGGTTGGGAATCAAATCAATACACAGATATAAAAGGAAAGCCGTATAAAATAGTTGGTGTATACGAAACGAAAAACGACTTTGGAATGCCTATGCCTGAAGGTTATACATCACTTGAAAATGCGCCTGTCATTTCAGGAGTAAATGAGTATGACTCTGTAAGATTAACAATGACCTCTCCGACAGAACGTAAAAGTGTAGAAAAACAAGCCGTTTCTGTCTTAAACGAAATGAAAGCTCCTAAATTTGAGCACAAATTCGAAGCACAAGACTTAGGTGAATTTACGAAACAACTAGACGAATCAATCGGTATGATGAAAATGGTATTTGGTGGTATTGCTGCTATCTCCTTACTTGTTGGTGGTATCGGTGTAATGAACATTATGCTCGTATCTGTAACAGAACGTACACGTGAGATTGGTATTCGTAAAGCACTTGGTGCAACACGTGGTAAAGTATTAACACAATTCTTAATCGAATCTTGTATTTTAACAGGACTTGGTGGTTTCATCGGATTCATGCTCGGTATTTTCTTCGCTTGGATCGTCTCAATCTTTGCTGGATGGCCACTCGTTGTCTCAAAAGAACTTGGACTTCTTGCAGTAGGTATCTCCATGTTAATCGGTATTATATTCGGTTTACTACCAGCTAACAAAGCTGCCAAACTGGATCCAATTGAATGTTTACGATATGAATAAACAAAAACGTAGGAGTTTACACTCCTACGTTTTTTATTTATCTACTAAATTGAGTTTCTTCTATTATATATGTTCCACGTTACAACTATCATTCTAATACTCTTCATTATTTATAGGTACTAAGGCTATTATCTAATTCTATTATTGCAAAAATACTATGTAACAGACGAAAATCAAGGCGTAATTTTTTCCATACTTCGACTGATTTTGTAACAATTATACCGATATTTTATTAAATTTCACCTCATTTATATATTTTCACGCCTAAAAAGATTATCGTTTTATAACTAATTTTCCATTCAAACAGTAAAATATGCTACTTCCGTAACGCTATAGATATCACCTAGAAATATTACTGTAATATTATTAACGTTACAGTAATTGAAATGCTACTCATTTTGTGTTTCATATGCCCTGATACGCCAAAAAACAACAAGGAAGCGCTATCAGGATATTTATGGAATTGTTACAGAATATTAATGCCCCGTTACGAAAGCTTTGTAATTTTATGTTTTTCGCAAATAAGAAAATAATGGTTGCTATAATGAGGTCAACGAAAACAAATGCAATGGAGGCTATTATGAAAAAATTTATGGGTATAGCAACAGCAGCGGTTTTTGGTCTTGGGATTTTCACAACATCTGCTAAAGCAGAAACAATCGTAACGACTGACGTACTAAACGTACGAGAAAACCCAACTACTGAATCAAAAGTTGTAGGAAAATTATTAGATGGATATAAAGTAAATGTTTTACATACAGAAAATGGTTGGTCAAAAGTTCAATTGAATAGCGGTAAAGAAGCTTTCATAAGCGCTGACTATACAAAAGACACTTACTACGTAACAGCAAACGTATTAAACGTACGTGCTGGAGCAAACACAGACTCAGAGATTCTTGGTAAGTTGAAAAAAGATGATATAATTGAAACAACACACCAAGTACAAAATGATTGGATTCAATTTGAATATAACGGAAAAACAGCTTATGTTCATGTTCCTTACTTAACAGGTAAAGCACCAGTTAAAGTTCAACCAGTAGCTAAAGTTGAAAAAACGACTACAGTTCAAGATACAGCTAAAGTTCGTGAAGCTGCTAAAGCTCAGGAAGTAGCTGAAACTCAAGCAAAAGCTAAAGCTCAAGAAGCAACTAAAGCTCGCGAAGCAGCTGAAGCTCAAGCAGAAGTTAAAGCTCAAGAAGCAGCTAAAGCTCGTGAAGCGGCTAAGGCTCAAGAAGCAGCTAAAGCTCAGGCAGATGCTGAGGCTCAAGCAGAAGTTAAAGCTCAAGAGGCGGCTAAAGCTCGTGAAGCAGCTAAAGCTCAAGCAGATGCTGAAGCTCAAGCAGCGGCTAAGGCTCAAGAAGCAGCCAAAGCTCGTGAAGCGGCTAAAGCTCAAGAAGCTAAGGCTCAAGAAGCAGCTGAAGCTCGTGAAGCGGCTAAAGCTCAAGAAGCAGCTAAAGCTCGTGAAGCGGCTAAAGCTCAAAAACCAGCTACACAACAACCTGTTGCAAAAGAAACTGAAACAAGTGCACCATCATCTTCTCGTGAGTTACGTGTTGTAGCAACAGCTTACACAGCAGATCCACTTGAAAATGGTTATAAAGCAGGCGACCAAGTAAAATCAGCTTTAGGTCATAACTTAACAGCTAATCCAAACATGAAACTTATTGCAGTTGATCCAAGTGTAATTCCATTAGGTTCAAAAGTATGGGTTGAAGGTTACGGAGTAGCAATCGCTGGTGATACTGGTGGAGCTATTAAAGGTAATAAAATCGACGTTTTAATGCCAGATAAAGGTACATCAAGTAGCTGGGGACGTAAAACAGTTACAGTTAAAGTATTAAACTAGTTAGTAAAAAAGAGTCAGTCTCATCGTTGAGGCTGGCTCTTTTTTTATGATTCTTACATTCTTTCTTTCTCTTGAAAGTAAGTAATATTGTCTCGAAGCCACTTCCTCTCCGACACAAACAAGTTTCCACGTTTTTTATACACTTTATCAAATATCTTTAAAACTTCTTCATGATTAGCAAACTTATGTAAGAAACGAAGAGCAATGATAATCTCTGCTTCATCCGTAGGCTCTGCTTCATTTTTCCGTCTTCTAGCAACAATTTTATTCACACGTTCGCAAATTGGTCTCATTGCCATTTCGTCGCCATACGTATAAATAGCTCGAACAGCTTCATATTTCACCATCACATTTCTATCCTGTAAAGCTTCAATATAAACTATTTGTAAGTCCGATCCCCCTATTTTTGCTAACACCTCAATAACAGTTGAACGAACATAGGCACTATTACTATATAAAAGCTTTGTTAACGGCAGAATCGATTGATTTGTTCCAATCTCAAGCAAGGTATAACAAATATTTGTAATCTCATCTTTATTTTCTTGAGTATCCAGCAACTTTAGTAAAGCACTCTCCGCTTCTAATGATTTACATAACTTTAAGGAAGAAACTGCCCAAAAACGAACACTATCGTTTTTATGGTAAATATACGGAATAATTTTATTTGTATCACTTACTTCTGGCAGTGTATAAATATTACTAAGCAGTTCACTTAACAAAGTCGGGTTTTGTTCACATTCCAAACAATCTATAAGATAATCAGCAATACTGATCTCTTTCGTATTAATAGCAAGTTTCGTCATTACATAATACATATCTTTCTTCATTGCTATTTTTTTTGCTTTGGTTACCTTCTGCTGTAAATAAGGAAACGTTAATAGGTCATCTAGCTCTTTTGCTTCATCATAAGCACGATGCCTAACCTCTGTATCTTCATCAGCCATCCGCCTTAATAAACCATCTATATACTCTTCCATCTCCTTCGCTCCCGTCAAAATCAAATCTATCTCTTTGCATTCTATATACGATAGACTACTATATCAACAGAAAAAAGAGAATGCCACAGCATCCTCTCCTTCTCTTCCCTATTCCACACAAGTAAACTGCGTCCAAGCTCCTACATAATCTAGTAAGAATAACTCCTCTTCCGCAATTGTACCGACGATATTTTTCCGTTCATCTATCGGCATTTCTTTCAGAATGATTTGCAGTTCACCTTTATACTTACCAAATGAATTGTTTCCAATTACAACTTGCCCTCTTTCCTGCAGCACACTTTCGCGCACTGGGAAGTCATAGTCTTTGTACTTTTTACGCACTTCTGTAGAACGTACCATATATTCTGTTATGTCACCGCGCCTTACATGTAATTCTTGCAGCGTGGCTCTCTTTTCTACTTCAGTCGCTTCGTCTACAAAGTGTACCTTTAGCTGTAACATGTAGCGATTTAAGTTTCCTAGTTTCTCTAACTCTTCCTCACTCGCATAAGCATTTCCGATAATGACATCATCGATTAGCCCTGTTGCCCATAAATGCTTCGCTTGTACTTCAATTGGTAAATTACGATGCTCTTCTAACGTACATAATCCGTCGTTAATATCCCATGGACCGATGTTTGCGGCATGTGATGTAATAAAAGCTGCACTGCGAATACCATGCTTTTTAAAGCGTTCACTACAGCGAATGAAATAATCGTACGGAAGACCAGTGAATTTTTGCGGATAAAAATTATGGCAACCAATTAAAGCTGATTTATTCGCTTGATGCGAAAGAATATTTTCTAAGTACGCAATATCGTTACTTACATTTAACTCAATTTTTAAACCGTACGGATTATTCGTCATTTTCGCTTCAGTTAACCCGTCGAAGCCTACATCTAAACGAATACCGTCTGCGCCTAACTCCGCGAAGAATGATAAATCGCTATAACTAATACCAAGCTGATCAAACACAGCCGGAGCTACATCTAAAATAACTTCCATATTGTTATCTTTTGCGTAATTGATAATCTCTTTAAATTCAGCTACAATTTCTTCTTTCGGACGATTCACAGATAACAAACAAGTAAATATTCTTGAAAAACCGTGTCGTGCCGCTGCGGAAATATAAGCCATATCTTTTTCTTTCGTTGAATGTTCTGGGTAAAGTGAAATTCCTAATTTACGCTCCATGCTTTTGCATCTCCTTCACACGTTGTATTAATGCCATGCTCGTAAATCTATATTTTGCAGATAAACACGTTGCACATAAAATTGTCGGTACAATAATTACGTACGGTGATTGCAATCCTAACATTACATATGCACCCATTGAACAACCGATAAATAAAACTGATACTAATAGTAACATTAATAAAGATTTACTTTGTACCCATTTCGAATAATGGGCAATACACTGTCCGACCACGAATGTAATTAAGATGATAATTGCTCCGAGCATTCTGTTTTCTCCTCTCCTGCTAATTGTTGTTTCTCATACATTTTGAAGAATGGATAGTAAATAACGAACGAGATAACAAAGTTAACAAGTACAAGTACACCAGCCATAATTGTCCAGTCCGTACTAATCACCGCTGCAATTGGTGCTAACATCGTAAATGGCAGTTTCGCCATCATAAGTGGAATCATACCTGAAACAACTGCGAAATATGATACTGTCGTTGTCACTAACGGTGTAATAACGAACGGAATAATTAAGATTGGGTTCATTACAATTGGTGCACCGAAAATAATTGGTTCGTTAATATTGAATAAGCCTGGCACGAATGATAATCTACCTAACTCTTTTAAGAACTTAGATTTAGAGAACATAAACATAATAACTAAAGCTAACGTTGAACCTGATCCGCCAATCCATACGAACCATTGAATGAACTGCTCTGTAAATAAGTTTGGTAACTGATGTGCATTTCCTGTAGCCGTGAATACTTCCATATTTTCAAGAATTGCTGAATCCCACATCGGACGAATAATTGGTCCTAAAATCGCTGGTCCATGTATACCGAATGACCAGAAAAACACGATTAAGAATACTGTTAATAAACCACCGAATAAATTATTTCCTACTAATACTGATTTTAATGGTGCGATTAAATATGTAATTGTTGTATTTACATCGAATTTCAAACCGTAGCGAATGCCCCAGAATAAAAGAATAACTGCTAATGTTGGAATTAATGCTGCAAACGAATTTGAAACTGCTGGTGGTACACTATCTGGTAATTTAATCGAGATATTATGCTTAATCATAAAATGATAAATTTCTACTGCAATTAATGCTGTAACAATTGCGCCAAATAAAGACGTTGCACTTAATGTTCCTACTGAAATATATCTACCTGCATCAATAACACCTGGTACAGCTTTCGTAATTTGAATTGGTTCAACTGATGCTAGTAAAAAGGCGAGTACAGATAATAACCCTGCACTTAACTGATTGAGCTGATAAAAGTTCGCGAGCGAAGCCCCTACACCAAACGCTGCGTATAATGCCATTAGTCCTACTGTAAATCGAAATGGAATATCTAAAATATGGCGAAACGGTGCAATCCATTCCATATATGCATCAATTGGTAAATTTAAAAAGATAACGAAAAATGATCCGACGATCGTTAACGGTAATGTAGAAATAACCCCGTTTCGAATTGCTAATAAATGTCGTTGTCCTGCAATCTTTTGCGTTGTTGGCATAATCTTTTGTTCCATAAAACTCATAAACCCATTCATCAATAGCCCTCCTCTTTCTCTCTACTATAAAAGAATGAAATAAACTTTATAACATTATAATGTTTATATTTAAAAAGATATAATTATGCTAAAACTAATTGTTCTGCTTGCTTAAGCACCTTCAAACCATCACACATACCATAATCTCGTTGGTCTATAATCGCAACTGGTATATTGTATGAATTTGCAAGAAACTCTACAGCTGGAAATAAATATTTCACCTGTGGGCCAATTAAAACGACATCGGCTTCCTTAATTTCAAGCTTCACTAGTTCTGAATCAACCGCCTTAATTTTATAATTCTTCCCCTGTTTCTTTGCCTCTTCTTGCATTTTTCTTACGACCATACTCGTTGACATACCTGCTGCACAACATAATAAAATGTACATCTTATACGGTCACTTTCTCTTCTACTCGTTTATGAAGAGCAATAAATTCTTCAGCCAGTTCTTTCACTGTAATTGCATTCATTAAATGATCTTGTGCGTGCACTAACAGTAAACTAATTTCTGCATGATTTCCTCTTGCCTCTTCTTGAATTAAATCCGTTTGAATACGGTGCGCTGCTGAAATTTCCTCACTAGCAAGTTTCATCTTTTCACCGGCATTCCCGAAATCTCCTTGTCTTGCAAAAGCAATTGCTTCAAGCGCCGCGCTTCTCGCATTGCCACCATGTAAAATTAACGCAAATGGAGTTTGCATATCAGCCATTTTAAATTCCCCCAAGCTATATGTTTTCTATATTTTTATCTTATTATGAAAACGCATACAATTAAACATAAAAAACTTCCGTTATGTAACGGAAGTTTTTATATACTTTTTCAAAATGATAATAAAATCTCTTGAAAATCTTCAATTACCTCGGTCTGAGTAAGTTTCTCTATCGTAGTTTGACTAGACATAATATCATATAAAAAATCATAAAGCCTTTGCAAATCTTCATTATTATTGCGCTTTACACTAAATAAAATAATTACTTGTACTTTTTTATCTCCCCAATCAACAGCCTTTTCAAGTGTGCAAAACATCAGAAAAGTTTCCTCACTTAATAACTGCATCGGATGCGGGATTGCAACCGAATTCCCAACCGCTGTCGGAGACGTATTTTCTCTTTCTATAACAGAAGCATAAAAGTTTTCTGGTACATAGCGTTTCTCAGCAGCTTTCTCACATAAAAACTGAATAACATCCTCTTTCGTAGAAGCATTATGATTTAAAAAGATTAAATCTTCCTTAATATAAGGCTGCACACTAGTATTCACATGCGTAAACAACCGCTGACCAATCGATTTAATCTCTTTATCATCAAATATTGAATTCACTTTTATAACTGGAACAGGCAAGCCACTCGGTATATGAATCGTACTAATAATACAATCTATTTTTTCTTTATAAAGATCTTCTACTTTCAATTGATAATAGCCTGTAATACCTACAATCTCTAATTTATCTCGGAACTGTGATAAAATTTTATATTTTAATAGTTGTGCACTTCCTTGACCAGTCGCACAAACTAATAAGCATCTTTTCTTTTGATTTTGCTCCTGCAAACGGCTCATCGCTCCGCCGAAGTGAATTGCAATATAACCAATTTCACTTTCAGGGATCGATTCACCCGTATATTCACCAATGATATCTCCAACAAGAACCGCAATTTCAAAAGCATACGGATAATTCTTTTTCACTTCTGCCAAAAGAGGATTTCTCGTATTTAACTTATACTTCAAACGATTTAATAACGTTTTTAAATGAATACCAAATCCAAATAATAATTCTTCATCATAATAAAAAATAAGATTCCGTTCTTCCGCTACTTTAAAAAGAATATGTTGCATAAATGCATATATATCTTTCCCTAATAGCTCTTCTACATTTTCATAGCAATCTCTCGTTGTAACAGCAGTACTTAATAAATGCATCGTCACATATAATACTTCTTCTTCTGGAAATGAAAATTTCAACTCTTTCTCTAAATCTCCTAAAATCTGCTTCGCAATTGTATATTCTTTCTTTAGTATAAGTTCTGATTGCTCCGCATGCAGTCCTTTCATATAATGTTGACTTTGACAACGCTTTAATGCGATTGCAATATGAATGACTAAATTATCAATTTCTATATCAGATAAATATATTGTTCCGCCTTCAATATACTTTAATATAATTGAACGAATAAGTGATATATGAGGTAGCGATAAATATGTCTCCGTCTGCTCAAATTGCTCATGGAACGGAGTATGGTCATAACGCGGTAAACCATATTGTGATAAACAAGAACGAATATTAAATTCCTCTCCAACAATACGTATACCATAATATGGTCTCTTCTCAATTTGTAATTCATAGCAACCACATATATCTGTAACATCTTTCATAATTAAATTGACCGTTGATTTGCTCACATACATCTCTTCCGCTAATTCTGAAAGCTTCACATATCCCTCTATCATTAAAACACGCTGCAGAATGTACGCTATTCTTTCTTCATAAGAAGTTGGGATCTTTTCCATCTGTTTTTGAAATAGACTCACACAAAAGTCTTCAAATCTCTTCTTTTGTATAATTTCTAATTCGTACCCAGTCCCTCTTTGCGATTCGATTTTCGCTCCATTTTCTTCCAATATATCATTTAATAATTTTATATCCTTTTGAATCGTCTTCGTTGATACATGTAAACGGCCCGCTAAAAAAGCTCGATTTAACATCGATTTCTCTTCTAAAAATTCCTCTAAAATAGAAATTAATCGCTGATGCACCTTTGTCATAGCTCTTCCTCTCGCTCTTTATATATAAAGGGGGAAAAGCTGCTGAAATCAGTAGTTTTTCCCCTTTATATTCTCTCTATTTCTTTAATGTGAATCCGAATTTATCCCATGCTTGTAAATAGTCTAGTAAGAAAATCTCTTCTTCTACAATTCGACCAACTACATTTGTTTTTCCTGTATTCACCATATCTTTTAATGCAATTTGTAATTCGCCTTTATACTGGCCATATTGTTCATTATCAATTAATAAATCTCCACGCTTAATTTCACGTGTATTAAGAGGTTTAAACTCTTCTTTTTTATATTTCACACGACTTTGTGTAGAACGAATCATATATTCAGATACATCTCCGCGATAAAAATGTGGTTCGTCTAATACGATAATTCTTTCTAGTTCTGTCGTTGTATCATATATTTCTATATCAAATGTTTGTTTCTCTTTATTTAATGCACCTAGTGCTTGTAATTCTTCTTCTGACGCATATGCGTTTGCAATAATAACATCATCAATTAATTCAGTCGCAAATAAATGCTTCGCCTGTGTTGTCATCGGTAATTCACGATGCTGCTCTAATGTACATAACCCTTCTGTTACTGGCCAAGGTCCGTATGTTGCATCAAATGATGAAATAAAAGCTGCCGTTCTCATACCGTAATCTTTAAATTGTTTCGAGCATTTAATGAAATGATCGTATGATAACCCTGAATAACGATGCGGATAAAAATTATGACAACCAATTAAATTTTCACGATTTGGTCTATGACTCATAATGTTATCTACATACTTCGTACCATTACTCATATTAATCTCAATTTTCAAACCATACGGATTATAAGTCATAATTGATTCTTCTAATCCTGAGAAACCAACATCTAAACGAATACCGTACGCACCTAATTCATGGAAGAATGATAAATCATTATACGAAATACCTAATTGTTCAAAAACAGATGGACTAATATCAACTAATACTTGGAACCCTAATGCATTCGCATGAGAGATCGTTTCTTTAAATTCTTCTATAATTTTCTCTTTTTCTCCATCCACAGATAATAAACATGTGAACACACGTGTAAATCCATATTTACTTGCTAATGTTAAATACTCCTTATCTTTCTCTACTGTTGAATGTTCTGGATAAATAGAAATACCTAATCGTCTCATATGTACACGCCTCTTTCTTCATCATATTGTAAACCTTTTCAAATATATGTAGTGAAAAAGTATATATCCCCTTCTTGTTCACTACTCTTTTGAATCCGCTTTCTTTAAAGAAAAAACAATTTCTATCATTCTTAACACCTACAAGTCTATACATCTATACTTTACATCTTTTTTTCATAGTTGTGTAGCTTTTACACAAATTTGTCAGTTTTTCATCTTAAAAATTGTTATCCGTTTTCAAGACGCCTTCCTTGACTGTTGCATTGACCAATACATATACTCGAAAGAAAAGAGAAAATTTTATATAGGGGATGAATATATGGGAGAAGCAATACTCGTAAAACGAGAACCGTTATGGACAAAAGAGTTTGTTGCTTTAATTTTTGCAAACTTATGTATGTTTTTAGGGTTTCAAATGTTAATTCCAACCTTACCTGTTTATGTGAAAGAAATTGGTGGCACAAGTTCCAATATCGGATTTGTTGTCGGCATGTTTACCGTTGCGGCACTTTTTGTTAGACCGCTAACTGGGAACGCCTTGCAAAAATTCAATAAAAAAATCATTTTAATGATCGGCACTGCTATCTGTTTACTCGCTATGGGCAGTTACCTTTTCGCCTCAACTATCTTTCTCTTGCTTGCTGTTCGTATTTTACACGGAGCTGGTTTCGGTATTACAACGACTACATATGGAACTGTCGTTTCTGATTTAATTCCCTCAGCTCGCCGCGGAGAAGGCATGGGATATTTTGGCCTTTCTGGAACAATTGCAATGGCCCTCGGTCCACTTATCGGACTATGGCTTATGCAAACATATAACTTCACAATTCTTTTTTTATGTGCATTATCGTGCACAGTAGTTTCATTAATATTAACGAAACTACTTCAAATCCAAAAATCGAAACAGCCTCCACAACAATCATCTAGTACTTTTCTCGATGGATTTATTGAGCGTAAAGCTTTACTTCCTTCATTATTAATATTATGTATTACATTAATGTACGGAGGAATCGGAAGTTTTATCACTCTATTTGCTACAGAAGTCGGCATAGCTGATATTAGTCTCTTCTTTTTATGTAACGCACTAGCAATCGCTGTAACTCGTCCATTCTCTGGAAAGCTATATGATGCGAAAGGCCATACATTCGTCATCATTCCGGGAGTTATTATAACTTTTACAGGCATTATTTTATTGTCGTATACGACGACAATTCCGAGCTTAATTATTGCTGCAGCATGTTACGGAAGTGGTTTTGGAGCGATCCAACCTGCACTACAAGCATGGATGATTGACCGCGTAGCACCGCATCGACGCGGCGTAGCAACAGCTACATTCTTCTCCGCATTTGACCTTGGAATCGGCGCTGGAGCGATTATATTTGGATTTATTGCTCATTTTACAAACTATGCAACTGTATATCGTTACTCCTCTCTATTACTTATTGCTTTTCTCTTCATTTACATTACAAGCATAAGAAAACAAAAGCATGGCGATAAAAACACGGAAAAAGCTGCTGGATAATTCAGTGGCTTTTTTATCGTGTTAAAAGAATTATTTCCCCTCGTTTTGCTGTTATAAAACTACATGCATTTTCCTACATATTTTTTTAACTTTCATCAAAAAATATACGATGAACTCGCAGACGCTTTCCTTAATATTCGACTGAACAACATTATTCTAAAAAGTGTGATTTCTTTACAAAATTAAGATTTATACAAGATGAAAACCAATAGAACACAGCTGTTTCTTTAAGGGATTGTAAACTTTTCTTCTCTTTGTAAATTTAGTGTAAATTTTACTAGCAAACCGTTTACAGTGCCTCAAGGTTCAGTTAATAATTACATCGTACATGAAATTTAAGGAGTGGAATGCGTGGAATATAATGTTCAAGATATGATCTTCCAGTTCATTGGTGGATTAGGTATTTTCTTATTCGGGATTAAATACATGGGCGATGGACTGCAACAAGCAGCTGGAGATCGTCTTCGCGATATTCTAGATCGTTTTACAACAAACCCACTTATGGGTGTACTAGCAGGTATGTTAGTTACGGTATTAATCCAATCCAGTTCAGGAACAACTGCTTTAACAGTCGGACTTGTAAGTGCCGGATTTATGACATTAAGACAAGCAATCGGTGTTATTATGGGTGCAAACATCGGTACGACAGTTACTGCATTTATTATCGGAATTAAAATCGGAGAATATGCTCTCCCAGTTATGGCAATTGGAGCAATCTTACTATTCTTCTTTAAAAATAAAAAAGTACATTCTGTAGGTCAAGTTGTATTCGGTTTTGGTATGTTATTCTTCGGTTTAGAATTAATGAGTGCAGGTATGAAACCTCTTCGTTCTTTAGAATCATTCCAAGAATTAACAGTTAGCATGAGTGATAATCCAATTTTAGGAATTGTTGTCGGTACAGTCTTTACTTTAATTGTACAAAGCTCAAGTGCAACTATCGGTATTTTACAAGAACTATTTGGTCAAGGTGCAATCGATTTACAAGCAGCTCTTCCTGTATTATTCGGTGATAACATCGGTACAACAATTACAGCTGTATTAGCAGCAATCGGTACTTCTATTGCCGCAAGACGTGCAGCATTAGTTCACGTTATCTTTAATATTATCGGTACAATTATCTTTACAATTTTATTAGTACCATTTACAAGTTTAATTCAATATTTCCAAACATCATTAAACTTGAACCCAGAAATGACTATTGCATTTGCACACGGAACATTTAACGTAACAAATACAATCATTCAATTCCCGTTCATTGCAGTGTTAGCATGGATCGTAACAAAAATTATTCGTGGTGAAGATGCAGCGATTGACTTCAAACCACAACATTTAAATCCAATCTTTATTGAACAATCTCCAGCCATCGCTTTAACTGAAGCTCAAAAAGAGATTATCCGTATGGCTGAGTTCTCATTACATGGATTAAAAGAAGCAAATCAATTTTTAAATACACAAGACAAAAAACACGCAAACATGGCTACTCAATTAGAAGGAGCTATTAACAATTTAGATAAAAAAATTACCGAGTATTTAGTTTTACTATCAGAAAAGCCACTTTCACCTACGGATTCTGAAAAACATTCTGTTTTAGCAGGTGTTGTTGGAGATATTGAACGTGTCGGTGATCATGTAGAAAACCTTGTAGAACTTGTAGATTTCCAAATTTCAAACCGTGTTTCACTATCAGATGAAGCATTAGCTGAATTAAACGAAATGCTTGAGTTAACAATTTCAACACTGCAAGACTCAGTTGAAGCTTTAACAAACTTCGATACTGAACTAGCTCAAACTGTTATTGCAAAAGAACGCAAAATCGACCAAATGGAACGTGTTCTTCGTAAACGTCACGTATTACGTCTAAACGAACGCAGCTGTTCAGGTGATGCAAGTATCATCTTCGTCGATATGGTAAGTAACTTAGAGCGCATTGGCGATCACGCTGTAAATATCGCTGACGGTGTTTTAGGTGAACAAGGAAAAATCAATTTAAAACAATCATTATAATAAGAAAGAGACGCTAATGTAAGCGTCTCTTTCTTATTATATTTTAACAACTGTTCTTCCTTTTAACTTTCCTTGCAATATAAGTGTAAACTTCTCCTCTAATTCTTCTAATGTACATTCTCCTGTATAAGATCTTAACTCTTTATTACTCCATTCATTTGCTAAGAGCGTCCACACATCACTTCTCACATCTGCTGGACATTGCACAGAATCTATCCCTAAAAGGCTTATGCCTCGTAAAATAAACGGATATACCGTTGTTTGTAATTCCTGGCCTGCCACATTACCGCATGTCGTTACACAACCACCATACTTTACTGTTTTTAAAGCTGTTTCTAACATACGTCCACCTACAGTATCAATAACTCCGGCGTATATCCCTTTTAACATCGGTCTTCCTGATTCATCATTCAATTCCGCGCGATGAATCACTTTTTTCGCTCCTAGACGTAGTAGCATATCTTTCTCTTCCATTTTTCCTGTCGCTCCTACTACGTTAAACCCTAACTTACTTAATATACTAACAGCTACACTGCCTACGCCGCCTGTAGCACCCGTTACTAAAACATCTCCCATATTAGGCTTGATTCCTGCCCCAATAAGCTTATATACCGACAACGCCGCAGTAAAACCTGCTGTCCCATACATCATACTTTCCTTTAATGACATTCCTTCTGGTAAAGGCACGACCCAAGATGATGGCACGCGAATATATTCTCCGAAACCACCAGAGGTATTCATACCTAAGTCATATCCCGTTACAATAACTTGATCTCCTGCTTTAATGGTAGCATCTTCACTACTCACAACTACTCCTGCAGCATCAATTCCTGGCGTATGAGGATATGTTCTCGTAACACCTTTATTACCAGTAGCTGAAAGAGCATCTTTATAATTTAATGAAGAATAATGAACTTGTATGAATACGTCTCCCTCAGGTAAACTACTTACTTCTCTCTCAACAACTTTTCTTACAAACTGATGATTTTCCTTTTCGTTCACAACGATTGCTCGGAATGATGTATGATTCATTATGCTCTCTCCTTTATCCGTCAAATTCTTCTTTATTATATAGAAGAAATAAGTAAGCTTACTCATTTCTTCTTGGCTATATTTCAACAAATCTTACTTCCCTATCACTTTCTCATAATATATATTTTCATTTCTACTAAAAGCCCTTATACTTATTCTACATCTGACAAATAATATATAGAAAATCTGACTTTTTATAAATATATTGAATTTTTACGAAATGTAAATGTTTTGTAATGTTTTTTTTCGCTAAATTTCATTATAATAAGTGGATATGAGTGTCGTATTTCAATCCAAATGAAGGAGTACAGGAAATGGAGCAAAACCCATCTTTGCAAGAAAATACACGCAATAAACCGAAAAAAAATAAGAAAAAAATAAAAATTATTATAAGCGCTATACTATTCGTTTTATTAATAGGCGGCGGTTATACTTGGTTTTTAGTAAATAAAGCATCTTCTGCTGTTCGAAATGCCGCACACGATTTAGCACGCGGTGATAAATCTGATTTACGTGATAAGGCTGTAAAACCTATTACAAACAATGTCTCTGTTTTAATAATGGGTGTCGATGAAAGCGATGTCCGTGGAAAAGAATATGGTGAAGCTATAAGAACAGACGCGCTTTTACTTGCAACATTTAATAAAGATAGCAAAACTGTTAAACTATTAAGTATCCCACGTGACACATATACTTATATTCCAATAGAAAAGAAAAAAGATAAAATTACACACGCTCATGCATTCGGTTCTGCTAAAAACGGAAAAAATGGTGGACCACAAGCAAGCATTGATGCAGTTGAAAAATTAATGAATGTTCCTGTCGATTATTTTGTAAAATTCAACTTTAAATCATTTATAAAAATCGTCGATGACTTGGGCGGTGTTGAAGTTGATGTACCAGTTGAATTTACTGAGCAAGATAGCAATGATAATGCTGAGGCTATTCATCTAGAAAAAGGTGTTCAAAAGCTAAATGGCGAAGAAGCTCTTGCTCTTGCTAGAACAAGGCACATCGATAGTGATGCAATGCGTGGACAACGTCAACAACTCGTTATCGAGGCTATTTTAAAGAAACTAACAAGTGTTGGTTCTGTAACAAAAGTTGGCAACATCATTGATGATATTAACGGACAATTCGTTACAAACTTAACATTTGATGATATGCTTTCATTCTATAAATATGGATCGGATTCGGAAATTGAGAAATTACAAATCCAAGGTGATGATTGCTACATGGCAAAAGGTGACGATACTTGTAGCAAATCTGCTGGTGGTGGTCGAACTTACTACTACAATCCAGATAAAAAAGAATTAGCTAATGTTACAAATGAACTTCGTACTCATCTTGGGCTACCTGCATATACAAAGTCTGACTCAAACTCTGATTCGAAAAAGACAAAAGAATCTAAGTCTGAAAATTCAAGTGAACGCGAATCAAATAACAATGAAGTGAAAAATAAGAACAAAAATAGCAGTGAAGATACAGAAACATCGTCTAATGACAATGAATAATATAGAAGCGGTTCTCTATGGAGGTAGAGAACCGCTTCTTTATATTCTTCCAAATATAAAAATCAGAACTTTCTAACTATCTTTTTTAATATTTTTAAATTATAATAAATAGTAGCAATCTATTCCAATTATCAGGGGGCTCATACATATGAAAGCTGCAGTAAAACATAACATCTCAGATTTTAAAGACTACTTAAAATCTAACGATATATACATGGAAGAAAATATAGATGAAAATGATGGCTCTGTTCATTTTTCAGTAGGATTAGAGACTGAAGCTGGCGCAAAGATTCAACTTATCGCTGCTTTCCAAAACGAACATCCTACGGTGGATATATACTGCTTCAATGTTGCTCACGTGCCTGATGCAACATCAACAAATGATATTTTACATGTCATCAATGAATTAAATACATCTTATCGCTTTGCAAAATTCACATTAAATAAGCAAAATGCAATTGATATTTCAACATCTCTTGCATTCTCAGAACCAAACTTTAATCCAGCACTTGTCTTTGAACATACGAGAATGCTATATAAATTAGCAAATGACGAATATAAAAACTTAATGAAAGTTATTTGGGCATAAAGTAAAACTATAATCCGTTAGGTTTACGGGCAATAAATAAAAGGATGGGCTGTAAGCAGCACCATCCTTTTATTTTGATATCATATCGATCCACATTTTAACAGCAGTGCCTACAATTAAAGTGGACAATACATATTGCAGTACTTTTTGATTTAGCCTCTTCCCGACTCGTGCTCCAAGTGGCGCAGCAAATATACTTGCAACCGCAATAATTAGAGCTGGAATGATAACTACTTGCCCAGTAACCATTTTTCCTGTAGTAATCCCTATTGAGGAAATAAACGTAATAGCGATAGATGTTGCGATCGTCATGCGCAGTGGTAATTTTAAAATAACTAGCATAATGGGAACTAAAAGGAACGAACCTCCAGCTCCTATAATGCCTGAAGCTCCCCCTACAACGAACGCTAACAAGCTTGCTAACCATTTATTATACTTCACATCTCCACTATTATTTTGTTTCGGTACAAACATCATAATAGCAGCAATTGTGGCTAAAGCTGCATAAACAACATTGACCGTATGTTCCGCTAATACGTTAGCACCAAAACTCCCTATGAAACTTCCTATTAATATACTAGCTCCCATATATACAACTAACGTTTTATCCATATCATTACTTTTCCGATAGGCCCATGCCCCTGCAAAAGTTGCAAAGAATACTTGTACCGCTGTAATACCGCTCACTTCATGTGATGTATAGCCAGAAAATCCTAGCAATACCGGAATGTATAAGATCATCGGATAATTAATAATCGCACCGCCAATTCCAACCATTCCTGATATAAACGATCCTATAAATCCAATTATAAAAAGTAATACGACTAAGCTCATCTTACATCCCCTCCCTTCTAGAAAGAAGATGAATTAAATGAATAAGTTTACATTCCCATCCGAAGCATCTGCTAAATAAGCTCCTACTCCTGCAAACTCTACCCCTTCCATAATCTCTTCCTCTTTTAACCCTAATAAATCTACTGTCATTTGACAAGCGACAAGTTTAATCCCCTGTTCTTTCGCCAAATCGATTAAATCTGGTAAAGGCATCGCATTATGTTTTTTCATAATACCTTTAATCATCTTTGGTCCCATACCTGCAAAATTCATTTTTGATAATCCCATCTTATCCGCACCGCGTGGCATCATTTTTCCAAACACTTTTTCTATAAAAGTTTTCTTTACCTTCACATGCTCATCTTTCCTTAAAGCATTTAATCCCCAAAAAGTATGAAAAATAGTTACCTCTTGATCATACGCCGCTGCACCATTTGCAATAATATAAGCAGCCATTGCTTTATCATAATCTCCGCTAAATAAAACGATTGTTGTTTTCTTCTGTTGTTCCATGTTGTTCTCCCTCCGATTACCTATAGGGGTATTTTATCATTTATAAAAAGGCTCAAATCATGTATCCCTGTACTATACGACTTTACCTTCCCATGCTAACATACCACCTACCATATTAATTGCTTGAAAACCGTAGCTCTCTAAAAACTGAACTGCTCGTGCACTTCTTCCGCCAGAACGACAAACGATAATATACTCTTTCTTTTTATCCAACTCATGCATACGAAACTCTAATAGTCCTAGTGGAATATTACACGCTTCTGGAATTTTCCCTTCGGCTACTTCTTCTACTTCACGTACGTCCATGATATTTACTGCTTCTTTACGTAACAATTTTTCTTCCAATTCTTTTACTGTCATTTCTTTCATTTTAAACTCCCTCCTCACAAACCATTCATACCGCCTGAAACATTGATAACATGCTGAAATCCTAATTTCTTTAATACCTTTGCTGCTTGCTTACTTCTCATTCCACTTTGGCAAATAACGATTACTTCCTTATTCTTATCTAATTGATTCGCCTTACTTGCTAGATCATTTAGGGGGATATTTTGAAAGCCTTTCATATGATTCCCTCTATATTCACCTACTGTACGGACATCAATAAAATACTTCCCCTTTTTCCCCACTATACTTTTCAATTCTTTGCCATTTATATTTTGAACACCTTTCACTGGTAAAAATCGTGAAATAACAAACCATGCAGCAAGTACAATGAAAAGCGTACTTAATATTGTGTTCATATAACCAACCTCTCTATATTTACAAAACTATTGCTTCACTACGCCTTCCTAATCCAAAACTTCAGCACATCGCCTTCTTCTTCAAGCTTTACGATGTCATGGCCACATTTATTTGCCCACGCTGGAATATCCTTAACTGACCCTTTATCCGTTACATGTATTTCTAACACTTCTCCAGTTTGTAGAGCATCCATTGATCTCTTTGTTCTTACAATCGGCATTGGACATGCTAAACCTTTCGCATCTAACACTTGTTTTATATTCATCATCAATTCCTCCATTTTTTATTTATTTCATTATTCGTGCACTGCACAACGATTTGGACCAATCTCCATTTCACGCTCTTTATCCACACTTGGGTGAATTTTACCCATATTGGTTTGACGAATTTCTTCATATGCATTTGGCTGAGGTGGTAAGTTTTCTGTTACAACTTTACGGAACTCTCCCTCATCCTCAATATTTAATCCTGCATTATGCTCAAATAAATCTTTTAATTTTGCACTAACGATACCACTTTCGTTCATTTCACTTATTTTTGAATAATGAGCCGGTAACACAACTAAATTTTGAGATAGCTCTTTATATCGGCTATACAAAGTATTACGTAAATCACTCACCCAATCTTCAGCCTTACCAGCAAGATCAGGACGCCCAATTGAATCTACAAATAAAATATCGCCTGATAATAAATAAGAATCATCTACAATGAATGACGTACTTCCAATCGTATGCCCTGGTGAGTATAATGCGTCAATTACAATTTTAGTCCCCCCCACCGTAATAACAGATCCTTCAACAAGCGGTTCGTATGAGAAAACAACTTCCTCTGCATCTTTTGGTGGTAACCAATACGTACCACCTACCTTTTCCGCTAACTTACGTCCTCCGGAAATATGGTCTGCATGTAAATGTGTATCCATTACATTCGTAATCGTAACGCCATGATTTTTCGCAAACTCTTCGTACGCTTCAACTGTTCTTACTGCATCAATAACTGCTGCTTCACCGTTTGAAATAACCATATATGATAAACAACCTTTTCCAAGACGGTTAAACTGATACATACTTCCGCCATCTTTTAAATCTCCCACTTTTATAGGCTTTACATATTCACTCCAAGCCTTCATACCACCAGATAAATAATAAATATTTTCTAATCCAGCCTCTGTTAATTGCTCTGCCACAAATATAGAAGACCCTTCTTTTGCACATACTACTAAAACATCTTTATCTTTAGGTAGTTCACTGACAATATGATCTACACCATCTAACAAGTCAAAATAAGGTTTATTAATAGAAGAAACTTGTTTCCCTTCAATTTTCCAATCTTCATAATCCGCCTCATTACGAACATCTAAAATGAATAACTCTCCGAATAACACTTTCTCTGCCACATCTTTTGCTTGTAACGGTTTAACACTCACTCTATTACCCCCATAGGTATATTTTTATTCAAAAAAATTTATTTCTCTATATTCCCTTGCCACTCTAACATACCTGGAATGACATTTTTCACATTTGAATAACCTTTCTCTTTCAACATTTGGCAAGCTATATCACTGCGATTACCAGTTCGGCAAATAACATAAATTTGCTTCGTCTTATCTAATACTGCGCTGTCTAATTCACCTAATGGTACCGAAATGGCGGATGGAATATGACCAAAAGCAAATTCCGCTGCTTCGCGAACATCTAATACAATGCTCTCTTCTCCATGAGACAATATAGACTGTAATTCTGCATTCGTAATTGTATGTGGATATTTCACAATTTCATTCACTTCATGCTCGTTTGCTTTCCTAACATAATGCACCAATACATCATCCTCGTGTTTCGTCCCGATATATTGATGTCCTACTTTACCCGCCCAACTTTTTATATCTACCGTAGATCCTTTATCTGTTGCCTGAACTTCAATCACTTGCCCTGGTGCTAATCCTTCTATCGCCTTCTTCGTTTTCACAATCGGCATCGGACAAGCCAACCCTTTACAATCTAAACTCATATCCACTTTTATACTCATAATTGATTCCTCCACAACTTATATACATATACCTGTAGGGGTATATTAAAATGTTTTTGAAAATCTGTCAACAATTATATTTGACAGATTATCGGCTTTTTACAAGTAATTGAACAGCTTCTTTAATTAACTCTTCATTTGAACCATTACCACTTTCAAACTGCTCACGCAAACATTGCTCTAAATTAGTCCCAACAACGAGCCCAATTGTACGATCAAGGGCAGAACGAGATGCCGTTAACTGTGTAATAACCTCTCGGCAATCTTTTCCTTCTTCCATCATACGAAGCACACCACGAACTTGACCTTCAATACGTTTCAATCTATTTTTCATATCTTGATTATATTCCATCCTATAATCACCTCATTACCATTATGTCACTATTTATAACCTATGACAATATATTATACCCTATAGGGTATTTTGTAAACCCCTATTTTTAATATTTATCTTATATGTTCACAAAACAAGAAGTGAAACCTTACTATATAGGCTTTCATTTTCCACCAAATTTTGAAGTGGAAGATGAAAAAATATTAATATACAACACATTCTGGTACTACTGTTCCGTATAATTTAAGGCCACCATCTAAGTTCTTTACCTTATATCCTTTTTCCATTAACATGCGCGCTGCAACATACCCTCTCATACCAAGTTGGCAAGTGATATATATTTCTTTGTCCATTGGCACTTCATCCAATCGATCACGTAATTCATCTAACGGAATATTAATAGAGTCTTTAATCATTCCCTGTTTTAGTTCATTAGGCTCTCGAACATCAATAAGATATCCACCATTTTTAACAATGTGATCTATTTCATGCCATTGCACTGTGTCCACAAAACCATCTACTATATTACTTGCCGCATACCCCACCATGTTTACTGGGTCTTTTGCAGCAGAATAGGGCGGGGCATATGATAATTCTAAATCCGGCAAATCGATTACAGTTAAGTTTGCCTTCATTGCCGTTGCAATAACATCAATACGCTTATCTACACCATCACGCCCTAACGCCTGCGCTCCATAAATTTTTCCGCTTTCTTTATTAAAGATTAATTTTATTAGCACAGGCGTAGCATTCGGATAATATCCCGCATGAGAATTTGCCTGTACATGTACTACCTCATAGGGTATATTTAGTCGTTTTAATATTTTCTCATTCACTCCAGTCGAAGCAACTGTTAAATCAAAAACTTTAGCCACAGAAGTTCCCATCGTACCTTTATATAAAGAATCCGTATGACCATGAATAATATCTGCTAACATGCGACCTTGACGATTAGCTGGCCACGCTAAAGGAATCATCGTTTCTATTTCTGTAACAAAATCTTTCACTTCAATCGCATCACCAATTGCATATACATATGGGTCAGATGTTTGAAATTTCTCATTTACCTTTATCGTTCCTCTAACTCCCAATGCTAATCCTGCCTCTTTCGCTAAACTACTCTCTGGTTGTACACCAATTGCTAAAATAATCATATCTGTTTTTATAACTGAGCCACTTTTTAAACGTACAATAGCCCCGTGCTCTTCTAACGCATCTACACCGTCTTCTAAAACAAGCTCAACATTGTGATTTCTCATATGTTCATGTACGTATGCTGCCATTTCATAATCGATTGGTGGCATTACTTGATTCGCCATCTCTACAAGAGTAACATCAATTCCTCGTTCTCTTAAATTCTCAACCATTTCCACTCCAATAAATCCTCCACCAATAACCGTCGCATGACGTGGTTTCTTCTCATCAATATACGCTTTTATACGATCTGTATCAGGTACATTTCGTAACGTAAACAACGCCTTCGCTTCTTCAATGCCCGGAATAGGTGGAACAATTGGTTTCGCCCCTGGTGAAAGAATCAAAACATCATATTCCTCGTTATATGTTTCATCTGTAGTTACATTCTTTATCGTAATTGTTTTCTCTTCTTTATTAATCTTTACAACTTCACTCAATACACGTATATCTAGATTAAAGCGCTTTGACATTCTTTCAACAGTTTGTACTAATAACTTTTGTCTTTCTGTAATAACACCGCCAATATAGTATGGTAAGCCACAATTTGCAAATGAAATATATTCACCGCGCTCCACCATAATAATTTCATCTTCTTCACTTAAACGACGAAGCCTTGCAGCTACTGATGCCCCGCCAGCAACTCCGCCTACTACAACTATCTTTCTGGACATATTTCAAACCTCCATGTTATTTATTATTTAATTTTTTCATGTATCACACAAAAACCTATACCTGTATGGGTATATAATAGAGTATGAAAAATTTAATTTCAATCAATATGTCTTTCTTTCACAAATTTGAAACAAAAAAGAACTTAGATATTTCCAAGTTCTTTTTCATATAGTTCTGTTCTATAACTTTCTTTACTATTACATCAATACCTAAAGATGGTGTAGTATGAGGGAATACTTGTTTTAGATAACTGAACTACACCTACATTTAAATTTCCAAACTCAATAGTTTCACTTGAAGTTGAATATATTTCGCTTAAAATTCTTAAATACCACAATCTAAGAAAATGACTCCAAATGGATTTACTATATTTATTCAGACCATCTTTTAATATTATTAAACACATTGTCTGTTATCCGATTTCCAAAATTCATATTTTTATTTCCTCTTGTATGAATGGCTATTATTTTGATACCTGTATCAAAATAATGATATACAGGTGATCCACTTTGCCCTTCATAAGTATCAATCTTGTATGTTAGTCTGCTAGGATTAACACCTTCAATTGGACCATAATCTCTCCACATTGTGTAACGTTCATTTCCTATTTTATCAGCTGGATATCCAGGAATCACCGCAAGTAAACCTTTTGGTGATTCTACATAGGTAGTTCTATATCCAAACCAACCCGTATAATCTCCTGGAGACCCATTTAATTTAATCGTTCCATAATCATAATTTGAATTTTCGTTATCAGTCCATCCACTTACCGAGTAAAGTTTTGTTCCTTTATAAGGTAAATACGGTGCTTGTCCTCCATTACGTCCTGGAGTTACAATAACATTTGTCGCCCATCCACCAATTTCTTTATTGTAAATACAATGTCCAGCTGTCAGCACTGTATCTTTACTAATTAGTGCTCCTGTACATCCATAAATTTCTCCACTATTATACTGAGTTGCTATATGGACTACAGCACTATACGGATATGAAGTTGTATCATTAACCCGTATTCGATCATCTATTCCTATAACAGAATAGGTAAGAATGTTAGGTGAATAATTTAACTTCGTATTTTCTAAGAAGACTCCCCAATCTTCCCCACCATGTTTACGCCCTTCAAATGAAGGTGAAACAAGATCTTCTCCCCTTCGATCATTACTATACAAAGATTGTTCTTGAAAAAGTACACGTTCTCCCTCATTTGAAACTGATGTCCACGGTACATCTTCTGCATACACCTTCTGATTCACCAAAAATACTGTACAAAAAAAGATAAAAAGAACACCAAAACTATAAAGAGCCAACCTACATCTTATAGAAATAAAGCTATCCAACATAACTTACCTCCTATACAAATGATAGCGAACAATTGAAGATCCCTTTATAAATTCTAGTTTTTCTTTTTTTAGAAGTCAATGTAATTAATAATGATTATCATCATTAATTACATTGACTTAACAAAATCAAACAATAAGTCATATTCTTTACTCTGCGTTCAAAAACCTGTCTCATTAAAGTTTCACCATATTACATAAATCCATAACCTTTTTCACAATCAACTCCGCAGTATTCTCTCCCGGTGGCATTAACAAATTTGTAACTGTTCCATACACAATAGGACTTAATTCTACTTCATATCCGCCATATGCATATTCGTCTTTTGTCGGTAAATAACCAAGATATCCGTTCATATATCCACCAAAGAAAGCCAATTCATTTTGAAGGCTCTCTTTCATTGCTAAGGCAGTTTCTGAAAAAGGTTCCATCGGTATACCTGAAAACATACCATCATTAACTTGAAACAGTTGAACTTCTAAATCTATACGTAACTTCCGAATACCTTGCCTATATTTCTCTAATACGATAGCAAGCCATTCATCCGTATTCACGCCCCACTGCTTCTCGGCTAATCGAGCCATGCTTCGTATCTCATCAATTTCAGGAATATCCTTCAACTTCATTTGCATCATACTTGAAACTGTCCTTAATTTTACAATTGGACTATATGTAACTGTTGGTAACATCGTTAATACATGTCCACTAAGTATGTAAGCCATTTGTTTTAACGCTTCCCTTGAACCGCGATATTTCGCATTCACATTTCCAGCGGCACCTTGAACAATAATAACAGGGCAGTTCACTATCTGCTCTAGAATCTCTCTCGTTATTCCAGGATAATCTGCTGATAATTCATCGCTATCACCTTTTAAAACATTCGGATGCGCAGTACAAAATACTATAATCCCAGATAGCTCCTTCGTTTCAGCATTTCTGATTGCCAACATGCCAATTCGTTTATCTACAACACCCTCAATATTTGTTCCCATCTTTGCTCTTCCATCAGATGTTCTCTCTCGTCGGTTTACACCGATATCACCTGTCGTAACACCCCATCCAACTTCGCATCGCTTTAAATTGTTATTTGCAGTAACAGCACCATGTACTACATTATTTACTAAAATCATTTTATACGACTGCACTAGCGGATCATCACCGACTGTCTCTGGACCGGAATGCGTATGAGTATAAACAACCGTTATTCGCTCAAATGGCACATGAAGCCTACTTGCTACTCGCTCACGAATCATATTCGTATCTTCTACTAACATCCCAATATTATCGATACTTATAAACACAGTTTTCATTTCATCTTTTTCAAATACAAAAACTGTCCCATAAATACGCTCTTCAATATTATTTATTCCTGTCTCTCTATGATATCCGACAAAATCAATACCTACAGGCGGCGTAATATCAACCTTACATACCCCTATTTTGCTCATTTAAATCACTCCATTTCTCTATATAACTCCCTTTTTTCAAGAATAGCATATTTAACTTGGTTCCAAATAAAAAGAACGGACACAGTATCCTATGTCCGTTCTTCCCCTCACACATACTTCCGATGCACCATCTTACCATCATAAGAAAACACAACGCCCTTACTCTCCACAATGGACTCCATATGCACCGTTCTTCCCCATAGTTGATGAAGATATGGTAATACTTTTTCTAAGTATTTTAAATCGAGCTCGATTCCTTCGTAACTATGTTTAATGTATAATTCTCCGTTCTTTAAGTAGTCTCCATCTTCTACTACTAAGTACGGGAACCCACCATTTGTACGCATATTTACGAGTTGATCACGTACATTTTCCCATTCTTTATCTATTACCTTATATTCTTTTCCTTGGCGCTGGAATAAGTACATATCTTCTCGCATAACAAGATCTTTATTTAAGTAGTTTCTTAAGAACGATACGTCCCATTCAATTTCTCGTACTTCAAACATTTTGTCACGGCCCGATCCTGGTTTTACGCCCCGTCGCTTCATTTCTTCAGTCGGATTGTTGTACCGTTCTTCAATATCTTCAAAGATTTTAATACCGAGGTAGTATGGATTAATACTTGTTTTTGATGGCTGAACGACACCTGCATTTAGTTTCGCAAATTCAATTGCTTCATCAGAGGTTAAGTCCATTTCACGAAGTATGCGTTGATGCCAGTAGGATGCCCAGCCTTCGTTCATGATTTTCGTTTCAAGCTGCGGCCAAAAATATAACATTTCTTCGCGCATCATCGTTAATATATCACGCTGCCAATCTTCTAACTCACGGCTATATTCTTCAATAAAGAGAAGTAAATCCTTCTCTGGTTGCGGTGGGATTTTCTTCTTTTTACGTATATTAGAGCGCTCTTGTTTTTTATTTCGGTTATCTAAATTCCATAAATCATCGTATTGCGATACCTTTTTCTTTTCTACTTCTTCCTCTTCTAAATCATCAATACTCCATGCGAGCTTCGGACGCATAAGCGACGGATCAATATGCTCTTGAATGGCAAGTACGGCATCTAAAAATGTTTCTACCTCTGCTTTTCCATACTTATGCTCATAAGCTTTCACACGGTCCGCTGTTGCGGCCATACTCTCTACCATATCTCGCTTCGTATTTGAAAAACGAATATTATTTTTGAAGAAGTCACAGTGTGCTAAAACGTGCGCGACAATTAATTTGTTTTGAATTAAAGAGTTCGTATCTAATAAAAAGGCGTAACATGGATCAGAGTTAATAACGAGTTCGTATATTTTACTAAGTCCTAAATCGTATTGTAATTTCATTCTGAAAAATTGTTTTCCAAAACTCCAATGTGAAAACCTTGTCGGCATCCCATATGCACCAAATGTATAAATAATTTCCGCTGGACATATTTCATAACGCATCGGATAAAAATCAAGCCCAAATCCAGTCGCAATTTCCGTAATTTCCGCAATCGCATATTGCAGTGCTTTATCGTCACTTGCTCTCATTATTTTCCCTCCTTACACTTTCCCTTAAGAAAGTGTATGATGAAGAACAAGCTTTCATGAGGATTGATTGCATAATAAAAAGACACCCCCGCAAAAACGAGAATGTCTCATCTATTAACCTTCAATAATCTCCATCTTCTCCGTAATCGGAGTACGTGCTTTTCCTTCTGGCGCTTTATCGAAATAGCCGATATGAAGAATTCCAACGATACGTTGGCCTCTTGTTAAACCGATTCCTTCTATAAATAATGGATTGTAGTTTAATCCGCCTGATTTCCAAACGCAACCTAATCCGCGTTCCCAAGCAAGAAGTTGGAAGTTTTGCATGAATGCACATGTTGCAGCATAATCTTCATCACGTTGAATTTGACGCGGATCTTCATTTATATATACAACGATTTGTGCAGGCGTGCTTAAAAAACGATCTGATAAAATTTTACCACGTTTCGCTCTTTCTTCTTCCGTGAAAGAGTTTAATACTGCATCTACTAATTTCTTGCGGCCTTCTCCGATGTATAGTTTACAATTCCATGGTTCACGGTGCTTATGATTTGGTGCCCATGTTGCATCGTTTAATAGTTCAATTAATAAATCTTTTTCTACTGCTTTGTCTGTAAATGTACGAACAGAGCGTCTTTCTTTAATCACATTAGCGATGGAAGTATATGTAGTCATATTTATCTCTCCCTTATTTTTATCTATATGTATAAGTTTATCGTCATCATTGATATTGATTTTCAATTTCGATTATACCTTAGTTTTTTACTATTAATCAATGTTTTATGTTGGAAAACTTCTAAAAACGTCATTTCATACTGTGAATAAAAAAACTTGATTTGTTCACAAGTATTTCACATTTTATGGAAATGATATGTGTACAGTTTTCTACATTATCCATCTAGGAGGAGTTTACATGTACAAAAAAATCGCTGTTTGTATGACTATGGCAGCATTATTATGCGGGATATCCACCTTCCCTACATCCGCTGCCACACCAAAAGAAGTAACAATGCATCACCATAAACCAATTCCAGAAGAAGAAGTGCAATCGCTAGAAAAACTCGGCTATAACAAACATGAAATTTGGAAAGCTGCTCATATTGCAAGAATTAGTAATAAAGAAATAAAAGATGTTTTAGCTTACTATAAGCAAAATAAATCTTGGGAGAAAACAGCCGAGCATTTCGGTGTAGATCCAAGTAAGCTGAAAAAGCATCATATGAATAAAGAAACAAAGCAAGCACTGCTACAACAGTTAGCAACTATGCAAAAATCCACACCTGATCAGCTAAAGCAAAAAATGAAAGAATATAACATCAAATTGCGTCATCTTACTGTGTTAACAATCATCTCTCAAAAAAGCAATACCCCTCTTGATGATGTATTAAAGATGAAAAAAGATGGAATGGACATTAAACAAATTGCCGAAAAATTAAATGTAAAAAGAGAAGATATACGAGCGGAAATGATGAAATTAGTGAAGTCTATTAAAGAACAAAAAACAAATTAAACTGCTAAAAAGGAAGAGGCTTTCACCACTCTTCCTTTTCTTTATGAACTTTCAATTTTTAAGTATAAATTCCCGTCTTTCCCAAAAACTAACACAAGTAAATGATGTAAGTTAGGGGTGAGAAAATGTTCGGTTTATCATCTAAGAAATCAAAAAAGACTAATACAAAAACACTTTGTTCTATTCCAGAATTTATACAAACCATGAAAGAATCAAGCGATTTTGTCTCTTATAATATACTTAAAGATGAAACGTTGTGCTTGTTTTATTATAAATCTGTCGTGGAAGCACTTATTATTAAACAATTCATTTTAACTCCTATAAAAAAGGAATCGGAACAAATCCAAAACATCTCTGATTTATGTAATATTATCTCTATTGAAGACATTATTACCTCCCCTTCTATTGATGATATTCGTGAAAAATTATTAGGTGGATATATTTTAATACGCTTAAAAAACAATTCGAATCCTGATCAATATGCTTTAATTCGTGCCGAAAGTACTGTTTTAGGAAAACGATTATATAACGATACAGAAAATGAGTATAGCGTAATCGGGCCTAAAATCGGTTTCGTTGAAAACCTTGATACAAATATCCACTTATTACGCCGAAATATCGTAACGGAGCAACTCATTTTTAAAGAAGTTACCGTCGGATCTATATCAAAAACGAAAGTAGCAGTTGCTTATATAGAAGGAATTACAAATGAACAATTTGTCAACACCGCAATTCAACGGTTAGAAGACATTGACTTTGATGTCCCATTTGATGCAACTATGATTGAGCAATTTATTAGCGATAATAGCAATTCACCTTTTCCTGTTCTATTACCTACAGAACGATTAGATCGAGCTGTATTTGCATTAATTAACGGGGAAGTTTTAATTTTAACAGATGGCTCTCCATATGCTTTATCAGGACCAACAACGTTACTGGATTTTTTCATTTCACCAGAAGATTATTATTTACCGTGGATGATTGGATCGTTCTTTCGTATTATTCGTTTTTTCGGAGCTATATTTTCTCTTTTTTCCTCCGCTATTTATACAGCGGCTTTAACATATCATTATCAAATGATTCCTGCTGATTTACTAGGTCCTATTATTTTCTCGAGAGCTAACGTACCTTTCCCTCCTATTCTAGAAGCACTCTTTTTAGAAATTACAATTGAATTGCTTCGTGAAGCAGGAGCACGTTTACCAACGAAAGTCGGACAAACGATTGGGATTGTTGGGGGGATTGTAATTGGCCAAGCATCCGTGGAGGCAGCTTTGACAAGTACAATTTTATTAATTGCAGTTGCTTTATCCGCTCTTGCATCTTTCACAACACCAACCGTAAAGATGTCTTCTACTATCCGGTTGTTACGCTTTCCGCTTATTCTCTTAGCCGGTGCATTCGGAGGATTAGGCCTCGCTGTCGGATTTGTATTTATTTTAGCTCATTTAATTAAATTAAAATCGCTTGGATCACCTTATTTGTTACCTTTATATCCATTTCGTGGTTTAGGTACAGCAGAAGGTTTTCTTCGATTACCATTTAGTCAAACGGCACAAAGACCTTCTTTTCTTAGACCAAAATCAAAATGGCGCTACAATCCAAACAAATCGAAGCAAAAACGTGATGGTGAGAATGAATGAAAAAAATTTTATTGCACCTTATCATTATCTTCTTCGTTTTACAAACTGGCTGTACACAAACGTATATAGTGGATGCACAGCGTATTATTCATATTGCTGGATTTGACATCACAAAAAACAAAAAATTCCAAGGAACTATTCTATTCCCAGAGTACACACATGGTGTAAAGTCTAAACCAGAGACGCAAACAACATCTGCCCGTTCACTTGAAACAATTGCTTCACGATTAAATGCGAAATCTCCTCACAATGTTGTTGTAGGTCAAATGCGTGTCGTCCTATTTGGAAAGGCTCTAGGGGAACGCGGAATGGGAGAGATTATTACTAACTTACAACGTGACCCAAATATCGGGCGTGATGTACAACTAGCAATTGTAGATGGATCGGCTGAAGAGCTTTTAAATTACGGAAAAAAAAATGGGTCTTTATATATTGCTGATTTACTCGAGCAAAATATAAGAAATGAGAACATTCCACAAACTGAATTAAACATTTTTTTATATAATTATTACTCTTCTGTATGTGATGCCTATGTTCCTTATATTAAAATGGACGATAATCATTCTGTCGCTGTCAAAGGACTTGCCTTTTTAAAAGGCGATAAAGTCGTCATGTATACGGATAAAAGACATTCTGTTTTAGCAAAATTACTTATTAATCCTACGAAAAATGGACGTTACGAAGCAGCAATAAAAAAGGATAAACATAAAGGTATGGTTGTTATACAAAACTTAGCTGGGGAAAATAAGTATGATATAGATCAAACTGGCGACATACCAAAAGTAAAAATCCATTTAAAACTAAATGGATTAATTAAAAACTCTCCTAATTGGATTGATCTAAGAAAAAAAACAAATATCAACTATATAAAAAAACAAATTGAACGAAATGTCGAAAAAGACTGTGAAGATTTAATAAAACAATTTCAAGAAAAAGAAATTGATCCTTTAGGAATACGAGATGAAATTAGAAGCCATACGAGAAAATGGAATATAAAACAACTTCGAAATATGTATAAAAATATAGCGGTAGATATAAATTTAGATCTTAATATTGTACAATCTGGAATCGGAGAATAGTGAGGTGAAATAAGCAATGAATACAATGAATAAAACAAAGACCGTATCTCCATATTTTGCATTTATTTTATTGCATTCTCTCCAGGTTGGTATAGGAATTCTCGGATATCAACGTGTAATTTTGAAAAATGCAGGTTATGATGCTTGGATTTCTCTTATTATTGCAGGTATTGCAACTCATATTGTACTGTTTTGTATGTTAAAAATGCTTGAAAAAGACGGAGATTTAATTAGTATTCATACAACAACCTTTGGAAAATGGGTTGGCTCTATATTTTCTGTAATTTTCACTCTTTATTGCTTATTATTTTGCCTTACTGTTCTTCGTACATATATAGAAGTGATACAAGTTTGGATTTTCCCTACCATTAAGTTATGGAAACTTACGCTTATGTTTTTATTAGTCACTTACTACATTATAAAAGGTGGCTTCCGTTCTGTGACAGGGATATGTTTTTGGGGTATTGTTCTTCCTATGTTCGTTGTATTCTTTTTAGTCTATCCGATGAAGTATGCACATTTTCGTAATATTTTACCCATTTTTACACATTCACCTTTTGACATGCTTATATCTGCAAAACACTCTGCATTGGAATTTCTAGGGTTTGAAACAATTCTTATCTTTTATCCCTTTATTGAAAAAGGAAAATCTTTAAAAAGATGGGCCCATGCTGGAATTGCTTTTAGCACCTTAATTTATGTAGTTTTAGCTATCGTATCTTTTATGTATTACAGCGAGGGACAATTAAACCGTACTATTTGGCCTACTTTAACGATGTTAAAAATAATTAAAGTTCCTTTTATTCAGCGCTTTGAATATATTATTATTTTCGTTTGGTTTTTAATTATTTTACCAAACCTTTGCTTAACCATTTGGTCATCATGTCAAACGATGAAGCGTTCCTTTCATATTTCATTTAAATTTACATTACCGTTTTTTATTTTCATCATATTTTCAGCTTCTCTACTTTTCACAAACCGTGAAAGTATCAACACATTAAATACCGTACTATCTCAAGCGGGTTTATATATTGTATACGCTTATATCCCAATTTTATTTCTATTCCATTCGCTAAGATGTCGCTTCAAAAATCAGTCAAAAAAATCTTCAACCGATACACCGTAATCTCTGATACAATTTGATTAATACATTTGTAAAGGGGACAAGCGAATGAAAAAGTATGTATTTTCTTTACTTGCAGTACTAAGCTTAATTCTTGCTGGATGCGGAAGTACTGGTACAAATGACCAAAAATCTTCTGAATCAAAACAAGAAGAACATGACCACGCATCGCACACTCAGCAAGCTGACATTCAAGAGAAAACAAAAGGAGTCGACACACTTCCAACCTTCCTAGATAAGCTTGATCCACAAATGAAAGATATCTACACCGTCGCTGGACAAAATGCAGAGCTATTAGATTGGATTCCATGCTATTGTGGTTGCGGTGAAAGTGTAGGACATAAAAATAATAAAAACTGCTTTATTCGTGAAATTAAAAAGAATGGTGAAGTTGTTTGGGACTCCCATGCAACGACTTGCGTCAATTGCCTAGAAATTGCAGTTGAATCTGCTTCCATGAAACAAAAAGGAAAATCAACGCTTGAAATTCGTAACTATATCGATAATAAATACAAAGAAGGCTATGGCAAACCAACACCTACGCCAATGCCAAAAGCTTAAAAAACGAGGGAATTCCTCGTTTTTTCTTTTCATTCTCATTTTTTCTTAACAAATTCTTTCAAGTGTATTTCTCCTTACTTATCACACACTATATATAACTCTCGGTAAGGAGGGTACACAGTGCAAACATATAACGACTATGATAAAGCTCTCTATTACACGTATTGCTGTAATTGGGATAAATTACTCGTTCTCATGGTTCAAACGAACGATCAATTATTTTCTAAGCGTATTGAGCATTTTTTACACGCTTATCAATACAGCAAGGAACTGCCAGAAGTTGATAAACAATTGCAGCTCCTATTTCAATATATTGACCACGCATCCCAAAAGTCGCATGTAGAAGAAGTAGAACAAATTCAAATGTAAACTATAGCGCTATTCTCTTCCGGAGAATGGCGCTTTTTTTAAATTTTTATATCAATAAAAGTTTCTCCTCATAAAACTTTTATTGATAAACATATTTTTTCTTTCTTTTCCATACCACTTCATACTATAATTTAGTATGTAACTATTATAAGAGAGGTATAAAATATGGGACGAGAAAAAAAGCAAGAATATGCTTTACTTACCGCATGGGGAGCTTCTTTTATCGCTACACTGGGAAGTCTTTATTTTTCCGAAATCATGAAATTTGAGCCTTGTGTACTTTGTTGGTATCAACGTATTTTTATGTATCCATTCGTTTTATGGCTCGGTATCGCTGTAGCAAAAAAAGATTATCGCATCGCAAGTTATTCTTTACCAATTGCAAGTATTGGTGCTTGTATTTCTTTATATCACTATGCAATTCAAAAAGTCCCAGCGTTTTCAGCTGCTGGAGCAGCTTGCGGTCGTGTACCCTGCACCGGAGAATTTATAAACTGGTTTGGTTTTATTACAATCCCGTTTTTAGCACTTATCGGCTTTATTACAATCGCTGTTTGTAGCTTTATTGTCATCAAAAACAAATAAGGAGATGAAAGAATGAAAAAAATGCTTATATTTGGTGGTATTATTATCGCCTTGTTCGTAGCAATTTTCGCTGTCACACAAATGGAAGAAAAAAATGCTACTAGCCAAAAGATTGATAATCCTACTGAAAGTAAGACAAACGGTCCTGACTACTACACAAATAAAATCTCTCTTTCAGATCTTCAAAAGAACTTAAAAGAGAAAAAAGAAGAAACAGTATACTTTTATCAAACATCTTGCGTTCATTGCCAAAAATTATCTCCTGTCCTAGTGCCAATGGCTAAAGACTTAAACGTTGATATGAAAGTTATGGATATTGAAAAATTAGATGCTCCTTGGGATGAATATAAAATTCAAGGAACACCAACAATCATTCATTTTAAAGATGGCAAAGAAGTGAGCCGTATTAGCGGTGAACAGCCGAAAGATAAATTAAAAGAATGGCTTGAGCAAACGAAAAAGTAACTAGAAAAGGAAACTCCTTCTACACATGAAATGGGTGTAAAATCCCACACTAATGTATAAGGAGGGGGTTTTATGCCAGAAGTAAGATGTTCTGTTTCCAACTGTTCTTTTTGGGGACAAGGTAACTTTTGTCAAGCAAGTGCGATCATCGTTCAGCCTGATGCAGATGAAACTGGTCAAACTGAAAATGATTCATATACAGCTGCTGTTTTAACAAACGAGACGCTAGAAAGTTCTGTAGCAACGAGTGTAGAGACTTGTTGTCATACATTTAAGCCTAAATATTAACAATTATTCCACCTCATATACGTGAGGTGGTTTTTTCTTTCTCTCTTCTTGTTTACGTCATCTCTAATTCTCCCTATAATAAAGTTAACATTTTTATGAATACGAAGGTGAAATACTATGGCTAAAACAATTGCAGATATCGCCAAATTGGCTGGCGTTGCAAAAAGCACAGTCTCTCGTTACTTAAACGGCGGATATGTAAGTGATAAAACAAAACTTAAAATCGAAGGTATTATTCAGGAAACAAATTTCTCTCCCAATACATTTGCTCAAAGTTTAAAAGCAAAAACAACAAATTTAATTGGTGTCATCATCCCCCGATTAGACTCCTTCGCTACAATGAAAACACTTATCGGGATCGATAAAACATTACAGGAAAATAACTATCAAATGCTTGTAGCAAATGCAAATCAAACAACCGAAACTGAAATACAAGCAATTGAAAACTTTATAAAACAAAAGGTAGCTGGCATTATTTTATTAACAAAAACATTAACGAATGAACATCAAAAAATTATGGCTAATTCAAACATCCCTATTTTATTCGTCGGGCAAGAATATAAAGATCAATATTGCCTCGTTCACGATGATTATGATGCAGCTTATGAGTTAGGGGCATACGTTTTATCCCAAGGCCATCGACATATTGCCTATTTAGGGATAGAAAAAGATGATATTTCTGTTGGAATACATCGAAAAAATGGTTTTCAAAAAGCAATTGAAAATTTAGAACCGACTTGCAACGTTTCATATTACGAAACAACTTTCCGCATAGAAGATGCCATGAAACAAGTACAACATATTTTAGATAATAATCGCCCAACTCTTATCGTATGTGCTACAGATAACATCGCTCTTGGCGCAATGAAAGTCATTCACTCCCACTCCCTTTCTGTACCAGGTGATATTTCTGTAACAGGATTCGGTGGATATGATATTTCAGAAATGGTACACCCTAGTTTAACGACAATTGCGTTTGACTATGAGTATGCTGGAAAGCTTGCTGCCACTTCTCTTTCACAGCTTGTTGAAAACAAAACTATACCAAAAATATTACACTCTCGTTATACATTAAAAATCCAAGAAAGCGTTGACAAAATATAAAGGCGCTCTATAATAAAATTAAAACCGGTTCCACATTTTAAAAACAGGATTTTCAACATCATTTCCCTGTTTTTTATTTTAACTCATTACGGAACCGGTTCCATAAAAGAGAATTTATAGTAAGGGGGAATTTTTATGGATATGAAGCAAATTGCAACTCAAGTAATACAGAACATTGGTGGAAAGGAAAACATTGTTCGTGCCACACATTGCGCGACTCGCCTTCGTCTTATATTAAAGGATGATACGAAAATAAACTCTGCAGAAATCGAAAGCATCGATGGAGTAAAAGGTGCTTTCGCAACGACCGAGCAATATCAAATTATTTTTGGAACTGGCATAGTAAACAAAGTATATGATGAATTCTCAAAACTAATTGGAATAGCCGAACTAGATTCTACAACATCAAACGATATACCTAAGAAAAAAATGAACCCTATCGCCCGCCTAGCAAAGACACTATCTAATATTTTTGTTCCAATTATTCCAGCTATCGTCGCAAGCGGTTTACTTATGGGTCTACTCGGAATGTTGAAAGCGTTTAAATTAGTTCCTGGAGATCACTCACTTATCCAATTACTTGATATGTTCTCAAGTGCAGCTTTCATTATTTTACCTATTTTAATTGGAGTTAGTGCCGCTAAAGAATTTGGTGGTAACATTTTCTTAGGTGCAGTTGTTGGTGGTATATTAACTCACCCAAGCTTAACAAATCCTTGGACTCTTTCAAATGCAAAACCAACTGTTTTACATTTCTTTGGTATGGATATTGATATGATTGGCTATCAAGGTACTGTTTTACCTATTTTATTATGCGTATATGTTATGAGTACAATTGAAAAAGAACTTCGAAAACGTGTTCCGAACTCTTTAGATTTATTAGTTACACCATTCTTAACAATTATTATAACTGGCTTTTTATCACTTATTATTATCGGACCAATTGGATATAAAATCGGTGACGGCATTACGTACCTTTTAAATACAATCTATCAATTTGCAGGACCAGTAGCTGGACTTATATTCGGCGGATTGTATTCAACAATCGTTCTTACTGGCTTACACCATAGCTTCCACGCTATTGAAGCAGGCTTACTCGCAAATAAAGATATCGGTGTCAATTTCTTACTCCCTATTTGGTCAATGGCGAACGTTGCACAGGGCGGTGCTACTTTAGCTGTCTATTTCAAAACAAAAAACAAAAAAACGAAAGAAATTGCGATTCCGGCCGCAGCTTCAGCATTTTTAGGAATTACAGAACCAGCTATTTTTGGTGTCAATTTAAAACTTGGTAAACCATTTATTGCAGCAGCTATTGGCGGCGCAATTGGAGGCGCTTACGTTGTTTGGATGCAAGTGGCGGCTAATGCATACGGTTTAACAGGTATTCCGATGCTTACAATTGTTGCACCTCTTGGCATGATGAACATGATTCACTATATAATTGGTTTCGCTATTGCAGTTATCACTGCTTTTGTTGCCACATTCATTTTATATAAAGAAAGTAAATAATAACGGGGTGAAAACCTATGTCAAAATATAAAACAATACTGCAATCTAATAAAGACGAATTACATTCTTTATATGAAATTGCAAACCAAGATTCATGGAAACCAATTTATCATATCCACCCACCATTTGGATTAATGAATGATCCTAACGGTGTATCCTACTACAATGATGAATATCACGTTTTTTATCAGTGGTATCCATTTGGTCCCATTCATGGAATAAAGCATTGGGGGCATGTGAAGTCAAAAGACCTTATTAACTGGGAGCGTATGCCTGTAGCCATCATCCCTACTGAAAGCTATGAATCACACGGTGCATATTCTGGTAGTGCTATCGTAAAAGATGGCCTTCTTCATTTACTTTATACAGGGAATATAAAAAAGCCTAATGATTCCCGTGATGCAAAACAATGTATGGCAACAATGGATTCACAATATACGGTGACGAAATATAGTAATAATCCTGTTATTGATATAATTCCTGACGGATATACAAAACATGTACGTGATCCAAAAGTCTGGAAACATAATGATATGTACTATATGTTACTCGGTGCCCAACGTGAAAATAAAACAGGAACTCTATTACTATACAAATCACAAGACCTATACAATTGGCATTTCCAAGGTGAAATTACAACTAATTTAAAAGAATTCGGATTTATGTGGGAATGCCCCGATTACTTCCAATTATCAGGGAAAGATGTACTTCTCTTTTCACCGCAAGGAATTGAAAAAGACGGCGAAAACTTTCACAATATATACAATGTCGTTTATGCCATAGGCCATTTCGATATTAAAAATTTATATTTCCATGTTGATTCCTATTACGAAGCTGATAAAGGATTCGATTTTTATGCCCCTCAAACTTTAGAAGACTCTACTAGTCGTCGCCTATTGTTTGCTTGGGCAGGATCAAGTGAAATCACATATCCTTCTGATGATTATATGTGGGCTCATTGCCTAACACTTCCACGTGAATTAACATTAGAAGATAACATCTTAAAACAAAAACCAGTTTCAGAATTAACAAAACTACGAACAACAAAAAAAGAAATTTCAGGAGATATAACAGCTGGATTAAATGTATTATCAACGCTTGATGATAAAGGCTCCTATGAATTAATTGTTACACTTAAAACAGAAGATGCAAAGCGTTTTGGGCTTTCTCTCTTCCACAATGAGGAGGAATGTTTCCCCATTACATTTAATCGGGCACAAGGTACTATTTCTATAGACAGGGGCAACTTCTACCATCAATTTGGCGGAGAATATGGATTTGAACGCTGTAAAAAAATCGATATTCAAGATACGATAGAACTACAAATATTTGTAGATAAAAGCATCGTGGAAATTTTCTTATACGATGGTTCAACAGTCTTTACGTCCCGAGTTTTTCCTCGAAAAGACATGAAACATCATATCGCAATCTTTTCAGATGCAAAACTAAACTTTATCATCACACAATATAAGCTGAAAAGAGGGATTGTATGAGAAATGTCTTTTGTATAGGTGAACTATTAATTGATTTTGTGTGCCGAAATACTAACGTTTCTTTAGTAAACGGTTCAGATTTCGAAAAAAAAGCTGGTGGAGCACCCGCTAACGTTGCTGCTGCGATTACAAAATTAGGTGGACACGCTACATTTATGGGGCAAGTAGGAAATGACCCATTTGGTGAGTTTCTTGAACAAACTTTACAGCGTGCGCAAGTCGATACATCCATGCTCATAAAAGATAAACAAACAACACTTGCATTCGTATCCATCAATCAAGATGGGGAACGTGATTTTACTTTTATGCGTGGTGCAGATGGTGAATATCAATTCAATAGCATTGATTTATCAAAAATACAAACGAATGATTTAATACATTTCGGTTCAGCGACAGCTTTACTATCAAGCCCATTAAAAGAAACGTATTTTCAGTTGTTACAATATGCGAAAGATAACGGCCATTTTATTTCTTTTGATCCAAATTATCGAAGTGCACTCATTACAAATACAGAACAATTCTCTCAAGATTGTCTAACCTTTATAAAACATGCACACTTCGTAAAAGTAAGTCAAGAGGAAGCTACTATGCTCTCTAAAGAGAGTGATTTACAACAAGCTGCACTCAAATTATTAAATTATGGCGCAAAAGTAGTAGCTATTACACTTGGAAAAGACGGTACACTTCTTGCGACAAATGAAGGTCAAACCATTGTCTCTTCTATTTCCATTCAACAAGTCGATACAACTGGTGCTGGTGATGCTTTCGTTGGAGCAATGTTATATCAGATTGCCCAAAGTGAACATACACTTTCATATCATTTCAAAGACTTAACAGCGTTTATCTCCTTTGCAAATAAAGTAGGTGCTATCACATGTACAAATTACGGTGCAATTGCCTCTCTTCCATCATTAACAGATATAAAAGCATACGATTAATCGTATGCTTTTTTACATTCCCCTCCAAAAATCATGCATAATAAAAAAGTACAAAATAACGAGAACGGCCGTCCCGCATAAGGTAATGCGCCGATATATACTCTTCTCTCCTTCCCTCGCTTTCACAAACGCCCAAATAAATCCGAAGAACAATATTAAATCAACATATGGAACATAAAAAGAAAAGACGAGAAACGCATATAAATACACGATAAATAAACAGGTCGTTACTAAAAAAACTTTAAACGCAAATTCACTTTTCATAATATAACCGCCCCCTATCTGTACTGTATTATATTCAGCAAAATATAATAGTTGCAGTTAAACTCCAAGTATAAATAAGCTACCGTCTATAAAACGGTAGCCATTACGGAACATTGTATTCTCGTTTATATATATTACTTAAAATCGAAGAAGGAATTTGCTCGTAACGAATTTTCTCTCCTGTTTCATCTATAATATACAAATTGTTTCCTATATAATATATTCCATCTTTTCGTTTTGAGTACACTGGATATCTTTCATTTGGCAATACCGTTTTCACTTTTGTTAACTGTCCATTTGGTTCTTGCCAATATATATCCGCGCGGTCTACTAGCGTAAGTACTCCAATTTGTTCTTCTTCTATTTTCCGACTATTCCAGCTCACAACGCGATAACCAAGCTTATTCGCTTCATATTCGGGGCTCGTATGAAAACGAGAAATGATTACTTTTGTTTGTAATTGTACTCTGTCATATAACCATTGTATATCCCTGTCATGCATGCGAATACAACCATTTGATTCCCTACTTCCAATCGTCCATTCCCGATTTGTCCCGTGAATCGCATATTCATTCTTATCTAGTCCAAGCCACCTCGTACCGAGAGGATTATTCGGTGCACCCCCAGGTATTTTTTTTCGATGGTATTCTTTATTTTTAAATTTAGTTATAATACAAAAGTTACCTTCAGGCGTAGGTGTACGATCTCTTCCAGTCGTTACTGGAAATGTTTTTGTATAATTTCCATTCTCAAAAAAAGACAACTGATTTGTCGTAAGATTCACTAATATTAAATGATCTGTATTAGCAAAAGCACTAACCGGTAGGATGAAAAATAATAGTATGACGAAACATAACTTTTTCAGCTATATCCCCCCTAGCGCTCACTATAATAAGTGGAATTAACATTACTTTGCTCTTATAAATGAAAACTATCCATTTACAATAACGCCCCCATTTACATGTATCATTTGTCCAGTAACATAAGAAGAATCACCAGACGCTAAATATACGTATGCCGGCGCTAACTCATATGGTTGACCAGGCCTTTGCATTGGGACATTGCTCCCAAACTGAGAGACTTTCTTCTCATCAAAGCTCGATGGAATAAGCGGTGTCCAAATCGGTCCTGGTGCAACACCATTTACCCGAATCCCTTTTTGCACTAACGATTGAGAAAGTGATCTTGTAAAAGCTACGATTGCTCCTTTCGTCGCGGAATAATCAATTAACGTTTCATTTCCTTCATATGCAACGATAGATGCCGTATTTATAATGACATCCCCTTTCTTCAAATGAGAAAGGGCTGCTTTCGCAACGTGAAAATAAGAAAAAATATTAATACGAAAAGTCTTTTCTAGCTGTTCTGCTGTAATATACTCTAGTCCTTGCTGCGGATATTGCTGCGCGACATTATTTACTAAAACCTGTAAACTACCTAGCTGCTGGACGGTCTCTTGAACAACATCTTTACAATGCTGTTCATCACTTAAATCACCCGGCAACAATACACACTTTACACCTTCTTTCTCAACATATTGCTTCGTCTCATTAGCATCTTCTTCCTCATCTAAATAAGCAATCGCAACATTTGCTCCTTCTTTTGCAAAAGCGATGGAAACTGCTCGTCCAATTCCGCTATCTCCCCCTGTAATTAATACATTCTTTCCTTTTAACTTTTCGCTACCTTTATAATTGGGATCTTCAAACTGTGGTAGAGGATTCATTAATGATTCAATACCAGGCTGCTTATTTTGATGTTGCGCAGGCATTGTTATAAAGTTTTTTTGCTGTGGCATAGCTGCTTTCAACTCCTTTTCCTTAGCATGTGCACAATAAAAAGCTGAAATTCACACATCGGTTTACGATTAATATTCGAATTTAAGACACAAAATATGAATTGTTATAAACTTTTTATGCAAAACTATTGCAAAATAGATAAAAAACGAATATTATATATAACTGTTGTGAAAATTATTCGTAAACAGAAAGGATGTTTATATGTTTAACCTTTCAAAACATAAAACTTCTATTAAAACTGAAATTATGGCAGGTATTATTACCTTCTTAACAATGGCATATATCATTGTCGTAAACCCTGTTATCCTTGGAGATGCAGGTGTTCCATTTGAACAAGCATTTACAGCAACAATTATTGCTGCTGTTGTCGGAACATTATTTATGGCAATCTTTACAAACTTACCAATCGCAATCGCGCCAGGTATGGGATTAAATGCTTACTTCTCTTACTCTGTTGTAAAAGCGCATGAAGGCATGACTTTCGCAATTGCATTCTCTGCTGTATTCGTAGCAGGTATGATTTTAATTTTGCTATCATTTACATCTTTCCGTACAAAATTAATGGAAGCAATTCCTGAAAACTTAAAACATGCAATTACTGCTGGTATCGGGTTATTTATCGCCTTTATCGGTTTACGATTAACTGGTATCGTTACAAAAAATGATGCAAACTTAGTTGGACTTGGTGATCTTCACTCTGCTCCAGTTCTACTAGCATTAGCTGGACTTGGAATTACTATTATCCTTATGTCTTTAAATGTAAATGGCGCACTATTTATCGGTATGCTATTAACTGGTATTATCGCTTTCCTCACAGGACAATTAACATTCTCAAACGGTGTTACATCAATGCCTGGATTACCAGAAGGAATTATCGTTTCAAATCCAATTACTGCTGTATCTGACGTAATTAACTATGGATTATACGGCGTTGTATTTTCATTCTTCCTTGTTACATTATTTGATACAACAGGTACATTACTTGGGGTAGCTCAACAAGGTGGATTTATGAAAGACGGAAAACTCCCAAAAGCTGGACGAGCTCTTCTATCTGACTCATTCTCAGCAACTATTGGTTCTATGTTCGGAACGACACCATCAACAGCTTACATTGAATCATCTGCTGGTGTTGCAGCTGGTGGTCGTACTGGTTTAACAACTGTTACAGTAGCTGTTCTATTCGCACTAGCAGCATTCTTCGGACCATTAGTAAGTGCTGTCTCTGGTGTATCAGCTATTACTGCTCCATCATTAATTATCGTTGGTAGTCTTATGATGGGTTCAGTTCGCCACATCGATTGGGACGCATTTGATGAAGCATTCCCAGCATTTTTAGTAATCTTAAGCATGCCTCTTACATCAAGTATCGCAACAGGTATCGCACTTGGATTTATTTCATATCCACTTATGAAAGTGGCAAAAGGTAAATTCCGTGCTGTTCACCCACTTGTATATGTATTTGGAATTTTGTTTGCTTATCAATTGATATTCTTACCACATTAAAAAAGTAGAGCATCGAAATCCGATGCTCTACTTTTCTTTTACAACAATCATTCAAAATATGAAGAAGGTTATAACCTTTTAATACTTCTCTTCTACCTTTAATTCTTTACTATACTTTTGAATGAAAACTGATGAAATAACCATTACTATGCCCACACTAAAACCAATAAGTTGATCTATTAACATTTCATCATGAATAAACCAGCGAAGTAAAAATACGCTACCAAAAATAAACATCATAATAAACCCAATATGCCTAAGTCCTTTATAGACATTTTCCATATGTATCACCTCTTCACATAACATTATCCATATTATACCATACAACCATCAAGTAACCGTATCGTCCTCTGACAATATGCAGCTACCTTTTGATCATGTGTAACAACTAGCACTGTTTTTCCTTCTTTATTAATCTCTTGTAAAATACTCATAATTTTCTCCCCATTTTCTTGATCAAGAGCACCAGTCGGTTCATCAGCAAGTATAATTTTTGTATCTTGTGCTAAAGCCCTTGCTATTGCTGTTCTTTGCTGTTCTCCTCCTGATAACTCGTAAGGATATTTGTTAATATGCCTCTCAAGCCCTACCATTTTCAGCATTTTTTTTGATATTTGCATACGTTTCTTATGAGAAATTCTTCTATATATAAGCGGAAGCATTACATTGTCAACAACTGTATAATCATCTAATATAGTAGGTTACCGCTTAGAGTTGGATAGAATGCACTTGTTGAGGTTGATGTTGCTAATAATACTAAAGTCGTAATTGAAAAAACTTTTCCTTTCATTAACAATCACCTCATAAATTTAATAGTTTAGTAGCGCTACATCATCATAATATCCTTCAAATAAATTCTCCTCAACAAGAAACCCCGGTGTTTTACAAACTCTTTAAACACTTAAACATTCATACATTTTTAAAAAGTAACGTATAAGTAGCAATATAAAAAAGCTGCGGAGAAACTCTTCTCCGCAGCCTAATACTTATTTTTGCAAGAACGCCTTTAAATCTGCAAACTGTCTCTTTGCATCTTCATAGCCTTGCTCGTATAAATTTTGTAGTTTTGCTGTATCTTTTTCCATACGATCTACTTGAAGCGGCACTTCTGGGCGAATAACAAATAAATTGCCAGCTTGTTCTTCTTTTTCAATATAGTGAAGTGTTTCATTATACACTTCATAACGATTCAGCATCGTGTTAACAAGGTTCGGATATTTTTTATAAGCTTTCGCTGCAACCCATCCAAACCTTGATTTTTTCTTCGCGTAGCCATGATTTCTCGTTAAAATAACGACTGATTTTTTAAATCCATCCTCTTGCGCTTTACGAACTGGAATTGGATCAGAAATCCCGCCATCTAACAGTTGTTTACCGCGGTAATTTACTACCGGTGCAATGAAAGGCAATGAACTAGACGCTTGTAATAAATTTAGCGCATCATCATTCGTTCCTTCTTTTTCAAAATAAACAGATTGCCCTGTTTCACAATCCGTCGTTCCTACAAGGAAACGTTCCGGGCTATTAAAGTATGTTTCAAAATCAAACGGCACATACTTTTCTGGAATTTCATGAAAAATGAAATCCATATCAAATAGCTGACGTTTTCTCCATAAGTTTTTATACGATAAATATTTCGGATGTGATGCATAATCAATATTGACCGTTTTATTTCTATTTCTTTGTCTGGAAAGATACGACGCTGCATGACAAGCACCAGCTGATACACCGATTACATATGGAAAATATAAATCTTGTTCCATAAAGTATTCTAATATCCCGCCCGTGTACACACCACGCATACCGCCGCCTTCTAATACTAACCCCGTATTTTCAAGCATGTTACTCTCTCCTCTATATATATTGACTCTTTAATTATTCACCATGTTAAGTATCTTTTTCTATTATATATGAGTTCTTTCAGAAATTATATTTAAAAGACTTGAGAAGAAGGAGTTTTTTCTTCCAATTATATTTCCAAATGATTGGAGACATCCTTTATAAACCTTTGAATAAAGTCTTGCTCTTCTTTCGTATATCCATCTAAAAGTAACAACCACTTTTCTTCAGCTTGCTTATGCAATTTTTCATGAGCTTTATATATTTCATTCCCACTTTCCGTTAAGCGGAAGAAGATTTCTTTTTGATTATCTAACATTTGCATCTTCTCAACGAATTGCTTTTGAAACAACTTTGTACAAATTTTAGAGATTGCTCCCTTCGTCATGCCCATTTCTGTCGTAATTGCCGTTACATTCATCAAACCATTTTTTCCGATACATTCGATTACATGTAACTCAGATAAAGACATACTACTTACACCTGTCTCACGAAGAAACTTCTCGTTTTGTCGTTTTAAATGTTCTTCTTTTTTATGCAAAAGTGTACGAATGTCCGACAGTATTTCCATTTGCTTCGTTGCATGCTTCAATCCGTTCGCCTCCTAAGTTTCCGAAGAAACAATTTAACTATATACCATTTTAAAATTATTTTTTCATCTTTACAAGTGAGAAAATCATGTTAAAATAAATTTAGTTTCCTAGGAAACTAAATTACAAGGGGGTTAACAAGATGAAAAAATCTAAACTAAATTTCATTTTATATGTTATCTGTATTAGTGCCTTATTCGGTTCCTTCGCTCAAAATATTTACACACCTATCTTACCGATGATTCAAAATTCTTTTCATACTTCTCTTTATCTTGTAAATGTAACAGTTTCACTTTTTACATTCGTTCTTGCGATTATGCAGCTCATATATGGCCCTTTAATTGATACAAAAGGGAGAAAATCTGTCCTTATTCCTAGTTTAATTATTAGTACGATTGCTTCAATCGGATGTGCTTTTTCGGCAAACATTTATTTATTTCTCTTTTTTAGAGCTGTTCAAGCTATAGGAATAGCGGCTATACCTGTAGTTTCAGCAACGATTATCGGCGATTTATTTGAAGGAAAAGAACGCGGAGAAGCGATGAGCCTATACCAAATGTTACTTGCCCTCGCACCTGCAATGGCTCCTCTCATAGGTGGTTATCTTGGCAGTATAAATGGTCACTTATCTGTATTTCTCTTTTTATCTACACTTGGCATTATCTTATTAATGATAAACATTTCACTACTTCCAGAAACAAAGCCAAATGTAATTAAGCAGTCTAAAGCACAAAAGAATTACTCTCTTATCTTAAAAAATAAAACTGGATTTTCTATTACTCTTATTGGCTTCATTCAATTTTGTATTTACTTTTGCTTTCTCGTTTTTTTACCGAGTATTTTAACAAATTCATTTCATTTAACTGTAAATAAAATTGGTCTTATGTTTGTACCAATGTCTCTTTCTATCATGCTAGGAAGTTTTTGCTACAAGTTTTTGCAAAAACGCCTCACAACAAAGCAAGCTTTATTTATTACGAGTTTCTTCAATATTATATGTGTCGTTTTATTCTCTTTCACATATAGCATCAATATCCCCTTCATCATTATCGTTACATCTTTGTACGGTTTTAGTATGGGACTTTCTATGCCAACTCACACTACTTTATTAACAGAAGAATTCGTACAAGAACGTGCAACAGCTATCGGTATATACAACTTCATCCGCTATCTTGGTATGGGTACAGGGCCACTTATAGGTGGATTTCTTTTATTTAACCAAAATTACTTTTGGATTTTCTTCCTAGGCGCAATTATGTTTTTACTTGTAATCTTATATGCAATGAAAATGCTAAGTTTTCATGCTGTACAAAAATTAAAATAGAGCCCCCAAAATGTCGGCTCTATTTTACCCTCTTTGATCCGCAACAATATGAATATCAATATACTTTGTTTGTCTCATAATTTCATTTACAATAGAGCCTTTTCGTATTTCTTCCCACCTTGTTCTTGCAGATTGTCCAAGTAAAATTTGCGTCACTTGTAATCTTCTTGCGACTTCAATAATAACATCCGCTGGTTTTCTCCCTTTCGCCTCTTCTAATACAAAACTCGCATCAAATTGATTGGTTAACGATTTCCACTCTTCAATCGTCTGCTTTTTTCCAGCTGAAATAGAATCTATATTTTCCCTCTCAACGTTTAATACGTACAATTCAGCATTTAACCGATCAGCCATGCGCCATCCCCGTCTTATTAATTTCTCCGCTGTTGAACTGTATTGTACACAAACGAGAATTTTTTCTTTTACGCCAATTGGTTCTATTACTGTTTGGCTAATTTTCTCGTCCATATCATCAGCAACTTCTCGAAGTGATAATTCCCTAAGTGCTCCTAAATTATTAAGTGTAAAGAAGTTTTGTAAGCTTTGCTGAATTTTTTCTTCTTTATATATCTTTCCGTCTATTAGTCTCTTCCTTAATACCTCAGGCGTTGCATCAACGAGCTGAATTTCATTTGCTTTTTGTAAAATAAAATCTGGAATTCGTTCTCTTACTTTTACATTCGTAATTTGAGCTACAATATCATGAACACTTTCTAAATGTTGAATATTAAAAGCTGATAATACCGATATACCAGCCTCTAACAATTCCTGCACATCCATATAACGTTTCTTATATTTAGAACCAGGAACATTACTATGAGCAAGTTCATCCACTACGACTACTTGCGGCGCGCGTTTTTTTATTCCTTCCACATCAAGCTCATAAAATACCTTTCCTTTATACTGTATTTCTTTTAAAGGAACTTTTTCTAAATCAGCAATTGCTTCTTCCGTCTCTTTTCTTCCATGCGTTTCAATTAAACCAATTACAATATCAATTCCATCTTTTTTCATTTCTCTTGCATCAAAGAGCATTTTATAACTTTTTCCTACGCCTGGAGCTGCTCCGACATATAGCTTTAACTTTCCGCGATTTTGCTGACGAATATATTCTAAATATTCCTCTGGCGTTCGCCTTTGAAACTTCGGTTCATAATCATCTGCATACAAAATAAACACTACCTTTCATTCGAAACAACGCTACCTCAATCCATTAGATTGAGGTAGCACTGTTACTATTTCATTAATTTCTGTAATGCCAAATTTAGCTTTAAGACGTTTACGCGGGTCTCTCCAAATAAACCAAGCGCAGCACCTTCTGTTTGATCTTTAATCAATTGATTAAGTTTTTCTTTCGGAATATTCGTTAATTTTGAGATGCGATTCACCTGCACCGAGGCCGCCTTTGGACTAATATCAGGATCAAGCCCTGAACCTGAATTTGTCACTAAATCTATCGGTACTTCTGTAACTGGAACAGCTGGATTTTTTTCCTTCCAGTCCGCAATACTTTTCTCTACTCGCTTTGCTAAATCTGGATTAGATGGTGCATAGTTATTTGAACCAGATGCTTCAGCCTTATATTCAATACTAGAAACACGCCCTTGAAAATAACGTGGATCCGTGAAGTTTTGACCAATTAATTTAGAACCAATCACTTCATTTTTATCATTATATATTAGACTTCCATCCGCATTATCCTTCATCACTGCTTGTGCAATACCAGTAACAATAAGTGGGTATACAAGTCCACACAATACTAGAAATGTAAAAGTAATACGGATAATTGGTGATAGTATACTTTGTTTCTTCTCCATCTTTTTCCCCTCTTCCTTATATAAACAAGCCGACAATCATATCAATTACCTTAATTCCAATGAACGGAACGATAACTCCACCAAGCCCATAAATAAGTAAGTTTCGGCTAAGCAATGCATTAGAACTCATCGGTTTATATGCAATACCTTTCATCGCTAACGGAATGAGTAATGGAATAATAACAGCGTTAAATATTAATGCTGATAAAATCGCTGACAGTGGTGATGTTAATTTCATAATGTTCAATGCTTCCATTTGCGGAATCGCAAGTGTAAACATTGCTGGAATGATTGCAAAATATTTCGCTATATCATTCGCAATACTAAACGTCGTTAACGCACCTCGCGTCATTAACAATTGCTTACCAATTCCTACAACCTCAATAATTTTCGTTGGATTCGAGTCTAGATCAATCATGTTGGCCGCTTCTTTCGCTGCTGTCGTACCACTGTTCATCGCTAATCCAACGTCGGCCTGCGCTAATGCCGGAGCATCATTTGTACCATCACCTGTCATCGCTACAAGTTTCCCTTTATCTTGCTCTGCTTTAATAACAGCAATTTTATCTTCCGGTTTACACTCAGCAACGAATTCATCTACTCCAGCTTCTTTTGCAATCGTTGCTGCCGTTAACGGATTATCACCTGTACACATAACCGTTTTAATCCCCATTTGGCGTAACTGTTCAAAACGCTCACGCATACCCGGTTTTACTGTATCCTTTAAATAAATTAAACCGTAAATACGATTATCTACTGCAACTACAAGTGGTGTTCCGCCCTCTTTTGAAATTAAGTCTGCTTTTTGATTTACATCTTTCGGAATTATTCCGCCTTGTGACTCAACCCATTCAATAACGGCACCTACAGCACCTTTTCTCACTTTCGTTCCGTCTTGTAAATCAACACCACTCATTCTCGTTTCTGCTTTAAACGGAACAAACTCACCTTGTTCTGCAAGTTCTCTATTATATGATATAGATTTTCCCTGCACATACTCGATAACAGATCGACCTTCTGGTGTTTCATCTAAAACAGAACTAATAGCGGCCCACTTTCCAACTTGCTCAATCGTTTCATTTCCTACAGGTAATAATGTATGAGCCATCCGGTTCCCAAAAGTAATCGTACCTGTTTTATCTAAAATAATTGTATTAATATCGCCCGCAGCTTCTACTGCTTTCCCTGACATCGCTAACACGTTAAATTTTGTCACCCGGTCCATCCCAGCAATACCAATCGCTGATAGCAAACCACCAATTGTCGTTGGAATTAAACAAACTAATAATGCAACTAGCACAGCAGTATCAATTTGAAACCCTAAATAATTTGTAAAAATCGGCAACGTCACAACGACGATCAAGAAAATAAGAGTTAAGCTCGTTAATACTGTATTTAAAGCAATCTCATTCGGCGTTTTTTGACGAGCAGCTCCTTCTACTAAAGAAATCATTTTGTCGATAAATGATTCACCAGGATTACTCGTAATGACAATTGTAATTTCATCACTTACGACCATCGTTCCACCTGTTACGGAACAAAAATCACCGCCTGCTTCTTTTATAACAGGAGCTGATTCCCCTGTAATTGCAGATTCATCTACAGATGCTAATCCTTTGATTACTTCGCCATCATTCGGAATCATTTCTCCTTGTTTTACGATAACAACGTCACCTTTTGTAAGATCAGTTGCTGAAACTTGGACAATGTCTCCATTTTCTTTTACTACATTTGCAAACACATCTTTCTTCGACTGCTTTAAAGAATCGGCTTGCGCTTTACCACGACCTTCTGCTAATGCTTCTGCAAAATTCGCAAATAAAACTGTAAATAATAGAATGAGAGAAACTGTTATATTAAACCAACCTGGTATACTACTAGAACTACTTGGAAGAAAAGATAAAATGAACGTAATGATAAATCCAATTTCCACAACGAACATAATCGGATTCTTTATCATGACTTTCGGATTCAATTTCGCAACGGATTGCTTCATCGCATGTGTTACGATATCACGATCCATCGTTTTCGCTTGTCTAACTTCATCTTCTACAGCATGTATTTGTGACTCATTTAATTGTTTTTCTTTTACTACTACCGGTCTCATCATTTACCCTCCATTACTTCAATGTAAGAAATTCTGCAATTGGACCGAGTACTAACATCGGGAAGAATGTTAATGCACCGACAATTACAATTGTTCCGATGAAGATGCCACCAAATAAACTATTATCTGTACGGAACGTTCCGACTGTTTCTGGCACTACCGTTTTTTCTTTCAGCGAAGCTGCCACTGCTAGCATCGTAATTAAACTGAAGTAGCGTCCTAAAAACATAACTAAACCAGTCGTAATATTCCAAAACGGTGTATTATCTCCTAATCCTTCAAATCCAGATCCGTTATTCGCAGCTGACGATGTATATTCATATACAACTTGCGTTAAACCATGAAAACCGGAATGAGAGATAGCATCCGTCCCTAAATTTGTTGAAAGAGCTAATGCCGAAAATCCTAAAATGAGCAATGGATGAAATAAAATCGTGACCGCGATTAATTTCATTTCCTTACCTTCAATCTTTTTACCTAAAAACTCTGGTGTCCGTCCAACCATTAACCCAGATATAAACACCGCGATAATTGCATACATAATAATGTTTACAAAGCCTGCTCCAACGCCGCCATACACTGTATTTAACATCATATTTACAAGTGGAACTAGACCGCCAATTGGTGTTAACGTATCATGCATCGTATTAACAGCCCCAGTTTCAGCAGCTGTCGTTACTGTTGCGTATAGTGAAGAAAATACTGTTCCAAATCGTACTTCTTTCCCTTCTGTACTTCCTTGTACATGTTCGATACCCATTCCATTTAATGCCGGGTTCCCGTTTAGTTCAGATGTCGTAATCGTTATAAACCCTAGTAAAAATACCATAAATAGTGACACGAAAAGGATGCGACCTTGTTTTTTATTTCCTACCATTCGTCCGTACGTAAATGGAAGTGCTGTTGGTAATAACATCATAAGCATCATTTGCAAAATATTACTCATTTGCCCTGGATTTTCAAAAGGATGCGTAGAGTTTGCTCCGAAAAATCCACCGCCGTTATTTCCAAGTTCCTTAATGGAAACAAATGATGCAACAGGTCCACGTAATATACTTTGTTTTGCCCCATCAATCGTTTGTGCTGTAACCGCTCCATCTAACGTTTGCGGTACGCCAAGTGCGACAAAAACTAGTGCCGCAATAAATGCGATAGGAAGAAACACTCTCGTTAACGCTCTCGTAAAATCAACGAAAAAGTTACCAAGTTCTTTTCCAGCAAGTCCTCTTATAAAAGCCATAACGAGCGCTAATGTCGTTGCTGGTGCCGCAAACATTAAAAATGTAATCCCGATTAATTGTGATAAATAGGATAAACCATTTTCACCGCTATAATGCTGTAAATTTGTATCAGCCATAAAACTAATCGCTGTATTAAAAGCGAGCGTAGGCTCCATCCCTTCAATATGCGCTGGATTTAGCGGCAACACACCTTGTAATCTGAAAATGAAATATACAATAACAATCATAAATCCGTTGAGTAAAACTAGTGATAATGCGTACTGTTTCCACGTTTGATTGTATTCTTTTACACCCGTAATTTTAAAAATAAGTTTTTCAAAAGGCCCGAATACTTTATCTAGCGTTTTGCTACCTTGAAAAGCTTTTTCTAAATAAACCCCCGTTGGCTTTGCTACTAAAATAAACAAGAGCATTGTAATAATGACTGCAACCCAAATCATAATGAATGATTCCCCCTAATTAAAACTTCTCTGGATTTAATAATGCATACACTAAATACACTGTAATTGCTACGACAATAACCGATAAGACAATCATCATGATTGCTTTCCTTCTTTCACAACTTTATCTGACCAACTTGCAAGACTTGCCATCGATGCAACTAATAAAATAAAAATCCCGACCATTACAACATCTAACATAGCTATCCCTCGCTTTATTTTTGTTAAAATTTACCATTTAAATATTAAAAAAGAACACTGAGCTCTACTCAGTGTTCAAAAAATGAACAACAAAAAGTAAACCTCCTCTCTAAACGCTTACGAGGTTAGCTGTCGGATTCGGGCCTAAAGAGTAGCCCTACTTTCAAAACTGAAAGATTCACCCCAAGTGACGATGCACAAAATTGGTTCCCCCGCTCCATTTCTGGAACTCAGCGATTTTAGGTTTTTTTGGAAATTTTATGAATGATTTATGAGAGTAAATATACTCCTCTATATTTCACTTGTAAAGGGGTAAATTACTGAAAATAATAATATTTACATTCATTTAAACGCTTACATTGAAGATTATTACTATTATTTCATCTATTTTCTTTATTTCTCTTCTCTTTTCTTAAAAATGACCTTTTAAATATGAAATAAAAAGAGCGAATGAGATGAAGTGCATAGCTTGTTGCACTCAGCATTCGCTCTTTTTATTCAACCTTTATTCTCCTCGTAAAAATGCACGTAAATTTCTCCCGCGAATATAAACTTGTGTCAATTCTGCATGTAGCTGCTCATACTCGGTAATATCCACCTCTAAATACAAAGCATCTTTTGATGGTAATATAATATACGGCCCTGGAAAAAGGGGATCGATCTGAACCAATTCTTGAACTCGCTCTACCGATACTGCCCAACGATTTGCTATATCTCCAAGTAATAATACCTTCATCATTTCTTCCCCCGCCCTATTCAAAAAATAAAAAAGAAATATTATCACAATTTGTAAACACGACAAACTTAGCTCCAATTGTTTCATAGAGCCTCGCTGGATATCGTTTATTCCTTGTAACAACAGTAATAGGTGCTTGAAAAGAAAAGCGAATGTGTTCTGTGAAAAAACTAACGATTGGAAGCTCATCCCCTAGTAAAATCACCTTCTTAATACACTCACAAATACTAGTAAAGTCCTGCTCCTTACTGCAGCTATAAGTCCAATCAAACCCACAATTCCTAACTTCAGCCGCTATCTCTTCATTTGCTGTAAAAATAATTAACTCATGTTGAAATGATACTAGATCTCTTAAACTATCTACCTTACTTTCTTCTCCAACACAAATAAGTGTTAGTTCCATGTACCTCATCCTCCTTAGTATAAAAGAAATCAAACATAGATTGATATTCCCCTATACTAATCAGATCGATGAAGTGATGTATCCATCATGGCACCGTCCTCTCTCAAGACGCTTACGAAGTTAGCTGTCGGATTCGGACTTTGAGAGTAGCCCTACTTTCAAACTTGAAAGATTCACCCCTAGTGCCTACGCACAAATTGGTTCCTCCGCTCCATATAATTGGACTCAGCGTTTACAAAAAAATGTATTCTGGCTGATATATTACTCCTGTATTTTGAAAAAGTAAACAGAAAAAAAGCCAGTTATAAAACTGGCTTTTCACTTACCTATGCACGCGTTCTATTCACTTTATATGCAAAATGATTCGTCGGTCCATGGCCACTACCAATATTCAATGGCTCTTCAATTGCTATACTAATAAATCGTTTTGCTTCTTGAACAGCATCTTGAATTGAGTATCCTTTCGCAAGTCCTGCTGTAACCGCTGAAGCAAATGTACACCCACTTCCATGCGTTTGCTTTGAAGGAATTCGCTCGCTTCTAAACTCAATAAATTCTTCTCCATCAAAGAGGAAATCAATTACTTCATTACCTTGATATTCTGCATGTCCGCCCTTCATAAGCACATATTTAGCACCTAATTCGTGCAATACTTTTGCAGCTTCCTTACTATCTTCAACATTATGAATCTCCATCCCAGTTAACACTTCTGCTTCTGGGACATTCGGTGTTATAACAGTTGCTACTGGTAATAAATATTCTTTTAATGCTTGAACTGCTTCTTGCTGTAATAATGATGCACCGCCTTTTGCAATCATAACGGGATCTAGCACAATATTATTCCAGCCAAACTTTTTAATTTGTTCTGCAACAATTTGAATTATTTCACTACTAAATAACATTCCTAGTTTCACTGCATCTGGTGTTAAATCCGTACCAATTGAATTCAACTGTTCTGTAATACCTTCTAACGGAACAGGATATACCCCTTGAACGCCAAGCGTGTTTTGAGCAGTAATTGCCGTAATAGCCGTCATTCCGTATACACCAAGCTCTTGGAATGTTTTTAAATCTGCCTGAATTCCAGCACCGCCGCCGCTATCAGACCCTGCAATTGTTAAAGCTTTATTCACTTTCATCCCACTCATCCTTTTCTATCCAAAATAGCGATGATAAATCGTTTTTGCTTCGCTTATATCTTTCGTTCCATGTACGAGCACACGGCCATCTTTAAAGGCGACTAACCTCTTGTCTTCAATAGAAAATGATAGTAAATATGGATTTATATTTAAATCATTCACACGACCTTCCAACAACTCTTTATATTGTTCAAAATTCATTTCCTCTTTATGAGGTGGTCTAATTTGAACTGTATTTCGCCCGCATAAAACTGCTGTTTTTGATGTGTTCTCTTTATTTAAATACGGATATAATGCATTCTCTCCGCATGAAGGACAATTATGCTGGCGAAGCTTTTGCACATTCATACATGAATACTCATTCTTCCACATATCAAACGATACAAGCCCATCTCGAAGTGATTCGTAATCTTCTACTAACAGTTTAAGAGCTTCTGTTACTTGATGAGAAACGACAAGAGATACAGCAGGTGATATAATACCCGCTGTATCACATGTTGCCCCGCCAAGCGGAATCGACTGTAATAAACATGATAAACATGGTGTTTTACTAGGAAGGATTGTGTAAGAAAGACCGTAACTACCTACACATGCACCGTAAATCCATGGAATAGAATATTTTTGTGCTATATCATTCACAATAAAGCGTGTTTCAAAATTATCAGTCGCATCAATAATTACATCAACATTTGTAACAAGTTCTTCTAGCTCTTCAGCTGTTACATCTTGAACGAGAGCTTCTATTGTTACATCACTATTAATCTCTTCTAAACGTTTTTTAGCCGCTATAGCTTTTGGAAGATTATTCTTTACGTCGCTCTCTGCATACAATTGTTGTCTTTGTAAATTACTCCAATCTACATAATCACGGTCAACAATTGTTATCTTGCCAACACCTGCTCTTACAAACATCTCTGCATTTGCACTACCTAATGCACCTGCACCGATAATAAGCACATGCTTTTCTCTTATCTTTTGCTGTCCTTCTTCTCCAATTGGAGAAAATAGTTCTTGGCGAGAATATCGATTATTCAACTACGCTCATTCCTTCTAAAGGACTACTTGCCGTTGCACAACGCTTGCGTGCAATACGACCTGCTTCAAATCCTAAACGACCTGCTTCAATACTTAATTTCATTGCTTGTGCCATTTTAATAGGATCTTTTGCTCCTGATACAGCTGTATTTAATAACACGCCATCTGCTCCTAATTCCATTGCAAATGCTGCATCAGCTGGGCTACCAATACCGGCATCAACGATAACTGGTACTGTTGCTTGTTCAATAATGAAGCTCAAATTTAATGGATTTACAATACCAAGTCCTGATCCGATTGGAGATGCTCCTGGCATAATCGCATGCACGCCAAGCTCTTGTAATTTACGTGCTAATACAACATCATCAGATGTATACGGAAGTACGATAAATCCTTCTTCCAGTAACATTTCAGATGCCTTTAACGTTTCTACCGGATCAGGTAATAACGTTCTATCATCACCAATAACTTCTACCTTTATCATGTCACAAAGCCCAGAGGCTTTTGCTAATTTTGCAATACGAACAGCCTCTTCAGCGTTTTTTGCTCCTGCTGTATTTGGTAATAACGTATATTTTTTCACATCAAGTTTCTCTAATAAATTAGGTTGCTTTGCATCAAAGATATCCATACGACGTACTGCAAACGTTAAAATTTCAGCTTCAGAAACGTCAATTGCCTTTTGCTGTACGTCAAAATCAGGGAATTTACCTGTTCCTAATAAAAGTCTAGAATGAAATGAAAATGGTCCAATGTTTAACATAATCAACCGCCTCCTACGAAAGTTACAATCTCAATTTGGTCTCCATCAAAAACAGATGTATCTGTATGATCATCTTTTTGTAAAATATCTTTATTACGCTCTACTACAACAATTCTGTTATCTAACTCTAAATGTGTAAGTAGCTCAGCTACTGTTTTTACACTCGCTGGCACTTCAATTTGGTTACCATTAATTTTTAAATTCAAACTTCCATCCCCTTTCTAAACGCTTCTAGAAAGCAATGAATCTAGCAAATGATTCTCTTGCTTTCCTTCTATTAAATCGGCCATATATTGACCAGAAATAGGACTTAATAAAATACCGTTTCGATAATGGCCCGTGCAAGCATATAAACCTTTTATTTCTTCATGCTCTCCCATATAAGGAGCTTCATGATTCGATTGTGGTCGTAATCCTGCCCACGTGCTTTCCCATTCTGCTTCTTTTAAAGCTGGCAATATTGTATAAGCACGCTCTAATATAGAAGTTATACTTTCTGGCTGCACAGTTTTATTGAACGTATGTGGCTTCATTGTTGCCCCAATTACGTAACGTCCACCGCGCTTTGGAGTAATGTAAAATCTTTCTTGAAAAATAGGTGCTTTTAAAAGTTGTTTTCTACTTCTTACCGCAACCACTTCTCCCTTAACTGGATATGTACCCCAATCACGGTGAAAATAACCTAGTAACTTCGTGCTCCATGAACCACCTGCAATAACGACTTTCTCACATGTGACAATACCTTCACTTGTAATAACTCCAGTCACTTTATTATTTTCAATACGGATATCAAATACTTCTGCCTGTTCATATATATCAGCACCGGAAATTGCCGCAGAATGTGCGAATGCTTTCGTAAGCTCTGGTGCAATAACATGACCGTCTTTCGGATAATATACTGCTCCTATAATAGATTCGGATAGATATGGCTCTTTTTCCCGCACATGGTCTCCCGTTAGAAAATAAGAATCTTCACCTGTTTTCTGCTGCCAATCCATAATGTGAAGAATTCTTTCCTTCTCATCTGCATTTTGAGCAATACGATAAATTCCTTTTTCTTCATATCCAATATCAATACCCGTCTTTTCACGTAAAACTGCTGCAAGTTGTGGAAATATAGCACGGCTTTCTCTAGCAAGGTCAAATAGCGGGTCATATTCATCCCATTCTGCCTGCACCCCAAGTAAACCAGCGGCTGCTTTCGAGGCTTCAGATGCAATCTGTTGCTTCTCTACAATCGCTACTTTATGTCCTCTTTCTGCTAGAAAATGTGCAACTGAACTACCAATTACACCACCGCCAATTATCGCTACATCATACTTCTTACACATGTTTTTCCGCCCACTTTCTTATTGATTCCTTATAAGATTTCGCTTTGCTATACGGGTTACTACTACTTATAATCCCAGACATAACTGCTATACCACTTACACCGTTAGTAAGAACATCCACTGTGTTTTCTGGGGTAATTCCTCCAATTGCTGTAATCGGTATAGATAAACACCTTGCAATGTCTGAAATTTCTTCAAGCCCTCTCGCTGGCACACCTTTTTTACAATCTGTCGGAAATACATGGCCATAAACGAGTGAATCCGCTCCATTTTTAAAAGCTACTATTGCTTCATCTAGCGAATGCACAGAATAACCGACATGCAAATACGAAAACTTTTCTTTCACTGACTTTACATCTGTACTTCGATATCCTAGTTGAACACGAGGTATATTTAATAAAATTGCAATATCAATTCGATCGTTTATGACAATTTTAGAAGCCGGAAAGCCCTCCATTAATAGACTTTCCACACCTTCATATAATTCCTTCGTACTCTTCTCACGCTCACGAATATGCAAATAATCAATCTCACTCTCAATTTGCATCGCTACATTCACTAACTCTTCGAATGGCATATGGCCATTTGAGATTACGTGGAGCTCATTTTTCATATTCATTCGCCTACTTTAAAATATTTTCGAATAGTTCATCGGCTGGGACGGTTTCTTTCGTCATTCCTTTGTCCTTCAGCCACTTATTTTGTTTCTCCCAAGATTCTTTTGAATCTGATAAAAATGGCTCATCTTTCGTTTCCATCTTCTCTAATAAAATTTTCATACTTTCCTTTTCAACTTCTGGCACAAGTGGGAAGTTTTCTTTTTCTTGATGATTTAATAAAATATTCAATGCTTCATCTGGGTTTTTCTTCATGAAATCATAGCCCTTTTTCGTACCACGTAAGAAAGCTTGCAACGCTTCTTTATCTTTTTTCAACGTTTTATCACCTGTTACAAACACAAGCTCATGGTAGTTTGGTACTCCGTAATCAGCTGGATTAAAGTACGCTGGTTCATGGCCTTCATGACGCATAACAGGTACTTCATGGTTAATGTATGCCCCTGTTACCGCATCTACTTTCTTCGTAATTAATGCTGGTACTAAATCAAAGCCAACATCAACTACTTTCACTGTATCAGGATTACCACCAGCTTCTTTTACCATCGTTTTTAAATACATCTCACTTAAAGGTGTTCCAGAGTATCCTACTGTTTTTCCTTCTAAATCTTTCGGTGATCGAATGCCCGCTGATTTCAGTGATACAACATGATTTAATGGTGAACGTACGACAGCTCCAATTGATTTCACTGGAATTTGCTCATTCGCTCTCGCCATAACAACATCTGGCTGATAATACAAGCCAACTGTCACCTTCCCTGCTGCTGCCAGCGTTAATGGATCAGTCGGATTAGAAGGGAATTTAATATTTACCTTTACACCTTCTTCTTTAAAGTATCCTTTTTCAATTGCTGCATAGATAAAGCTATGTACCGCATTTGGATACCAATCTAACATGACTGTTATTTCTTTCTCTTTTTTACTTTTGTCTGATGCTGAATTACTCGAACATCCTGCAATTATTGCAATTAATAATGTAAACACAAAGATGCGCTTTAAAAATTTCATGAATACTTCCTCCAACTAATGAATTTCTTTTCTAATATGGAAATAATTACGACGAAGAAAATAGCTAATAATGATAACAATACAATAGGTGCAAATACGCCAGCTCCATCTAACTGCGTCATCATTCTCTTACTGAAATATCCAAGCCCAGCTTGTGCACCGAGCCATTCTCCAATTGCTGCTCCGATAACACTAAGCGGAACTGCAATTTTTAAAGCTGAGAAAAAATAAGGAAGAGCAGATGGCAACTTTAATTTGAGAAAAATATCTCTTTTTGTTGCTCCATATGTAACTAAGAGCTCCTCCCATTCTTTTTTCGTACTACGCAGTCCATCATACGTATTGACCGCAATTGGGAAAAACGTAATTAAAACTGTGACAACAACCTTACTCCAAATTGTGTATCCAAACCATAAAACAAATAGCGGAGCAAGCGCAGTAATCGGAATCGTTTGTGAAGCAACTAATAATGGATAAAATGCTCTCTCCATCCATGTACTCGCATTCATTAACATCGCTAGCCCTACACCTAATACGATAGAGATAACAACACCTATTAAAACGACGTATAACGTTGCAGGTAAATGAACTGTAAATAATATGTCTTTTAGTTTCCATATCTTCATTACAATCGCAGAAGGTGACGGTAAAATGTACATCTCATCTACAATTCTTGCTCCTATTTCCCACACAGCTAGTAAAATACTAGAAAGTGTAATAGCAGGAACTAATTCTTTCAATCGGTTCATCACACAAGTACCTGCCTTTGTAACATACTAAGAAGCTCATCTTTCAGCGCTAATACTTCCGGTTTATATAAATCTTTTCGTGTTCTGTTATGATCAAGCGGTACAGTCCGCTCAGTCAAAGTCGTTATCGGCTGCTGTTCCACTACTAAAACTCGGTTTGAAAGAAATAACGCTTCTTCAACATCATGAGTAATGAATAAAATTGTTTTTTCCCACTCTTGCCATTGTTCAAACAACCATTCTTGCAAAGAGGTCTTCGTTAAAGCATCCAACGCACTAAATGGTTCATCTAACAGCAATATTTCCCCGCCTGTTAATAAAGTTCGAATAAAAGATACACGTTGTCTCATACCACCAGATAAATCTTTCGGATATTTTTTCTCATACCCTTGCAAACCAAATTTATGTAACAGTTCCTTTGCCTTTACTTGTGCTTCTTTCTTCTGTACACCTTGGCACTCTAGCGGCAGGGCAGCATTCTCAATAATTGTTCTCCACGGCAAAAGCATATCTTTTTGCGGCATATATCCTACAGGATGGTGCTTTGTTTCTGTCAGTTCTATCTGTCCAGTACTTACCTTTTCTAGACCTGTAATAAGGCGAAATAAAGTACTTTTCCCACATCCACTCGGTCCGATAATACTGACAAACTCTTTCTCATGTATAGAAGCATTTAATTCATGGATGATTGGTTTCTCATCGTAATGAAAAGAAACATTATGAAACTGTAGTATGTTCTTGCTCCTCAAATCCCCACATCTCCTTACGATAGGACATATCCCAGAATAAATATTCAAATCGACTGGAATATAAGAAAATCTCCTCTAATCTTTCTAGTTCTGTCTCAGACTTTCCAACTGCCATTTTATTTAATAAATCTATTAACCAAATACACAGATTACCGTATTCTTCCGAACTATATCCTTGAATCCACTCACCAAAAAACTCATGATCTCTTGCTCCAGGAATATCATTTAAACGCTTTCCAATTTCCCAATAGCTCCACATACATGGAAGAAGCGCTGCTATTAATTCCGCAAGTGTGCCATTTTGAGATACAGACATCATGTAATTTGTATAAGCTAAATTTTTAGCAGATGGTTTCGCAGACTCTATCTCCTCTATAGAAATTCCAAGTCTTTTTGCATATTGTTTATGGATTGTCATTTCGCCATTTAATATTCCATCAATTTGTTCAGCGAACTTTCCCATTACTTGTGGATTCGTTGCTTTTACAACACCAATCGCATATAACTTTGCATAATCTAGCAGATATAAATAATCTTGAATAATATAATACTGGAATTTATCTTTTTCTAACGTGCCATCTCCCATACCCACTACAAACGGATGATTATGACTCATCTCCCAAACCGGTTGCACAGTTTCTAATAATCTATCGCAAAATTTCATTTCTCTATCCCCTTTCAATATATGTATCTAAATAAAAAACCACTTCTATATATAAGAAGTGGTTACAGCAAATAAAGTTATACATTTATTCGATGTTCCACTTCCCTTCGCTAGTATTACCTAGATCAGGTGTTGTAAGGGTTAAGGATTATTCCTCTCTCAGCAAATCAAGCACCCCTAGTGGTTTCAATATGAAATTTTTAAATAAAAAAGCCCCGTTTCTATACGCAAAGAAACGGGGACTCATTGTTAGTGTCCGAATTGCTTCCCTACGCTAGCATAATCTAGATCAGGTAATAAAAAGGATCAAAGGCTTACGGCCTACTCTCAGCTGGCAACACCAGCTCTCCTAGCAAACTATAAAATTATCACTGTCAGTATAACACCCTAATAAGACATCATCAACTTTTTTAATTTTCTTAATTATCAACATAATATCAAAGTTATACAATACATACATTCTATTTTAGAAAATAAAACCCCAATTAATTGCATAAGAAGGAATCATTATCCTCAAAAAATTTATTTTTATATTGATTTCATATTACATTTATGTGAATACACCCACTATATTATATCTTTATACTATAATAAAATTACAACTATACAACTAGAGGAGGTCTCTATTCCATGAATATGAAAGCTACTGCTTTAACAGCAACTACTGTAGCGATTGCTTCTTTACTTCCTTCTATGGGTGAAACAAATGTACAAAAAGCAAACGCTGAACAATTATCTAATATTAAAACTGGGTATGTCAAAGTCGATCAAGTAGCATTACATACAGAAGATAACGTAAAAAGCACATCAATTGATACAATTCGCTTTAATACAAAAGTGAACATCCTTGAAACAACTAATGAGTGGTATAAAGTATCTGTTCATAATAAAGTAGGTTATGTACAAAAAGATACTATTTTACTAAAAAACAAACTTCATTCTAATGATCAATACATCGTTAATGCTAATGCATTAAACGTTCGCTCTGAACCTAATTTAGAATCTTCCATTTTAGATGTATTACCAAATGGCAAGTTTATTACCGTTCAAGAAGATCAAGGCGAATGGTATAAAATATCGCATAATGGCCAAACAGGTTACGTACAAAAAGCATTCATCTCTAATGGTTCACAACCCTTAGTAAAAGGAATCACCGTTCAAAATAATACAAAATATACTGTTGCAACACCTAATCTAAATGTACGTAGCAACGCTAGTACAAGTAGCGCTCTACTCGGTTCATTACAAAACGGTACACAAGTACAAGTAGTAGAAACTGTAGGAACTTGGTATAAAATTCGTTTTGGCACAGGATACGGATATGTAGCAAAACACTATGTAGTACAAAATCAACCACAAGCTAAAACAGATCAACCTTCATCAATTCCAGCTGCTTTCAAATTCCCTGCTCAAGGAAGAATTAGCTCAACCTTTGATATACGCTGGGAACAAATGCATTATGGTATAGATATTGCCGCTCCAGGAAACGTCTCTATCCAAGCTGCTGCTGCAGGTAAAGTTGTGAAATCTTATTATTCAGCTAGCTATGGCAATGTTGTTTTCATTGCGCATCAAATCAATGGGAAATTATATACAACTGTTTATGCTCATATGAAGGATCGCACTGTACAAGCTGGTGATCAAGTACAAACTGGACAATTAATAGGTCATATGGGAAACACAGGTCATTCATACGGGCAACATCTTCATTTTGAATTACATAATGGAGAATGGAATTTTGAAAAAACAAATGCAGTAAATCCACTGCCATATTTAGTTAGGTAAATTGTATGCCACGCAATATACCTCTTATAATTGAATACGTAGCCTTTTTAGGTTTAATCTGCTGTTTAATCATTTACAATACAAACATTGTATTTTTATCTATTATTATTGCTTTTGTTGCATTAGAAATTATGATGGAATCATTTCAAGTGCAACTAAAACAAAAAATTGCCCATATTTATAATGCTATATTTCTTTTGAGTGCTCTCATAACAAATATAATTAGTAATGGCTTTTATTTATCTACTGTATTTCCAGTATTCTTTATGGCTGTTTTATTATTTGTAGCTAGATATATTAATGTCCCTTATAAACAAAAACAAGAACAAGAAGCTTAGAAAGAGGAGACACTGTGTACCAATCTTTCAAAGATACTCCAATAAAATACATATTGAATTTGTATAAGAAAGCCAATAATTTTTTTGGTATACAAGGAAGTTATACTGAACAACTTCTCCTATATGGAATGTTGTTTCTTGTCTTAATCACTTTCTCCTTGTTTTACTAACAAAAAAGGATCTCACATAAACTGGAGATCCTTTTTAATTTATATTAATTTTTCATATCGAAAATATTGTTTATCCACAAGCATATTTTTCATAAATAAAGCTCAGATTATATTTTTTCTCTAAGCTCATTCGTTGTTCGTCATCGCACCAATAGAAAAGAATATCATGAATCGTTGCGTAACGCTTATTTTTAAGAAATAGCCTAAAGAATGATGGTAAACAATCATGTAATTGTATAAATATATAATTGCGTAGTGTTTCTTCTTTATATTCAATGCCCTTACAAATATACAGTAATTCTTCACAATAATATGCATGCTGTGGAACTTGTATCATTTCGAAAAATGGCACATAAGATAGTAGCTTTCCAATAAAATGACCGTATCGATCCATTACTCCTATCGTCATATGCTCCATCATTTCTTTCATCACATATAAATAATCATCTACATGCGTTGTCTTTAATGGGTCTAAGCGATCGGAAATTTGAGATAATACAGCTCTTTGACATGCTAAAACTGCCTGACTAGGTCCATAATATGATAGGAAATCTGTACACTTACGATATTTCCGTAATAAATCATGTGTATACAAATCATATACAAAAGTATTACAATACATTGCTAAACTCATCATATCACTATTTAATTGCTCTTTTGATAATGATTTCGCTCTCTTGCACATATAAAAGAATGTAAATTCCAATACTTCTTTATGAGATAATAAATGTTTACAATCGGTTATACACTTCTCATTAAATTTAACTCTATCCCAAATTTCAATATCCCTATCTGTCAATTCACCTATACGATATTTAATAATTAAATAATTTAAAGCAACTGATTGCGTCAAAAGATCCCATGTTTCATATTCCAATGAAGTATGAACAAACTCAGCTAATCCTTGCGCTATCATAAAATCATTTGCCTCTTCATACCAACCAATCTCTTGGCATAAGCGAAGGATACGCACTAAAGTTGGAATTTCATCTTTATGAAACTGCGGTAATTTCTTTGCTTTATTCATGCCATATACGATAAATGCCGCTAAATTTTCTTCTTTATAAAATTCTTTTTCTTTCCATACTAATATAGTTCGTTCTTTCCCCTGACCTTTTGGGTGACAAGGTACAAGCAAAGAAAATAATTCAGCGAAATTATTTGGTTCTATATATGTATCTGTAACCAAATTCCAATTTGGATCGCCCTGTACAGCCTTCATATAATTCCCCTTCCCTTTTCATCTATGTAGGAAATATTAATTTATTATCGCACCACTAAAAATTAATATTGTTATATTCAAAATCCCTCATAATACTTATATCTATCAGTATATCATCTTTTCTCTTATTAAAAATGAAGAATAACAAATTAAAAAAAACTGTCGAAATTATTAACCGTATCCTTATTATATAATGTCTCAGATACATCACGCTAACATATTAGTTTAATCCATATATACTAGAATAATGTATCTGAACTTTATATATAATTTAGCTCTTTATGAGTGACCATTAGACTCTCGGTTAATAAAAGTTTCAATTTACTCTGTATGCTCTGAGATTTCGCTCAAGGCAAATCCAGCTTGATCATCTGCTGATTCCCTTATAGCTAAATCTCCTAGTGCTAACATGCCAATAAGTTGACCACTATCAACTACTGGTAATCGTCTAATTTGATGCTGTGCCATTAGCTCTGTAGCTTTTTCAATAGAATCATTTGGAGAAACTGAGATAATATTTGTTGTCATTACATTTGTAATTTTATTAGATCCAGGATGTTTTTCAGCAATCCCTCGAACGACTAAATCACGATCAGTAACAAGCCCAACAACTTGCTCATTTTCAACAACTGGAATTAATCCAACTGATTCTTCCTTCATTTTAACAGCTGCCTCATATACATTGTCTAGCGGTGTACAATGTACAATATGGGTACTCATTAAGTCTCTAACTCGTGTCATTATTTATTTCCTCCTTTTTATACATACCATAGCTTTTCCAAAATTCCTTTATTTATTTCTGGAAAGTAACGCAATAAAAAGGATTAACAAAATAAAAAAGAGCCAGCATAATGCTGACTCTTTTTTGTATGACCCGTACGGGATTCGAACCCGTGTTACCGCCGTGAAAGGGCGGTGTCTTAACCACTTGACCAACGGGCCATGGCTCCGCAGGTAGGACTCGAACCTACGACCGATCGGTTAACAGCCGATAGCTCTACCACTGAGCTACTGCGGAATAATATATGGTGGGCCTAAATGGACTCGAACCATCGACCTCACGCTTATCAGGCGTGCGCTCTAACCAGCTGAGCTATAGGCCCATATACTTTACAGGGGCAGTAGGAATCGAACCCACACTGGAGGTTTTGGAGACCTCAGTTCTACCTTTAAACTATGCCCCTAAATGATGCCGGCTAGAGGACTTGAACCCCCAACCTACTGATTACAAGTCAGTTGCTCTACCAATTGAGCTAAGCCGGCATAAAAAAAATGGTGGCTCGGGACGGAATCGAACCGCCGACACGAGGATTTTCAGTCCTCTGCTCTACCGACTGAGCTACCGAGCCAACATAAATGGCGGTCCCGACCGGGGTCGAACCGGCGATCTCCTGCGTGACAGGCAGGCATGTTAACCACTACACCACGGGACCATTTGGTTGCGGGGACAGGATTTGAACCTGCGACCTTCGGGTTATGAGCCCGACGAGCTACCGTGCTGCTCCACCCCGCGACAATATAAATAGCTTGGCGACGTCCTACTCTCACAGGGACAAGGTCCCAACTACCATCGGCGCTAGAGAGCTTAACTTCCGTGTTCGGTATGGGAACGGGTGTGACCTCTCTGCCATCATCACCAAACTATGAAGGCATATTCCTTCAAAACTAGATAACATTGCTACATATTATATGGTTAAGTCCTCGATCTATTAGTATTCGTCAGCTCCACATGTCACCATGCTTCCACCTCGAACCTATCAACCTGATCATCTTTCAGGGATCTTA